>CAVOYU010000003.1:0-154529 GCA_963700775.1 uncultured Pseudomonadota bacterium | reverse complement strand
GGACACTCTGCCTTCCGCTCAGACCCATTGCTGGAAGGCGCTATCCGGGTGCGCCGCCGCGATGCTTGCAGCAGCCGTGCTGATGACGTCGCTACTCGCAGAGCAGCCCGCCGCTGCGGGCGAGGTCATGCTGGTGCTCACCAATGACACCGCGCCGAACCATCCGGAGGTCGCGCTGACCGAGGCCGAGTTGCTCGCGTTGCCGCAGGTCAGCATTCGCACCCGGACAGAATTCACCGACGGAGTGGTCGAGTTCGTCGGGCCGCGTGTCCGCGACGTGCTGGCTCTGATTGCCGCGGGGACAGCGACTACCGCCCACATGGTCGCAGCCAACGAATACGCGGTCGATATCCCGATCAGCGATTTTGCGGCTTACGACGTGATCCTCGCCATGCATGCCAACGGCGAGCGGCTGTCGCTGCGCGACAAGGGGCCACTTTGGGTAATGTACCCGCTCGATGACCACAAGGAACTGCAGGACCCGCTCTACAACATCCGGCTAATTTGGCAGCTCACGAAAGTGGAGCTTCGGTGAGAGCATCGATCGGATTTACGCGCGGCCTCTCTTTGGCTGCGTTGCTTGGCTTGATGGCACTCGCCATGCTTGGCTTTCGCGCTCAGGAAAAGGACCTTCAGAGCCTGCGGAAGTCGAGCCAGGAGATCATCTACTGGAGTACCTCGCAGGGCGAGGCAGAGCTGGGCCGGTTTCTGGCCACCCTTGGCCGGTTTGCGAGCAGGGATCCGGAAGTCACCGCCCGCGATGTGAACCAGAGATTCGATATCTTCTGGAGCCGGGTAGAGCTGTTCCGGCAGGGCGATGTCGGACGCCGAATCCAAGAGTACGACCGGGGAGAGGGAGCAATCGACGAATTGAGGTCGCTGCTGCTCCGCCACGAGAATGCGATCGTCAACATCTCCCATGACGACCCGCAGTCGCTGCATCAGCAGATTCTGGCGGAGTTCACCGCCGCCGGCGAGCGGCTGCGTGTGCTCTCGATCCGGTCGCTCGAGGGCGAGGAGACCCGTTTGGCGAGCGCCCGCGACGAGGTCCGGGTCAGTGCGCGGCTGACCTGGTCGCTCGGCATGGCTGCCCTGCTTCTGTCGCTGCTGCTGGTCGGAATCATGCTGGCCGAGACCCGGCGCTACCGCCGCATGGCCGAGGAAAGCGCCGAGCATGCCGCCCGGGCCGAGGCTGCGAGCCAGGCGAAATCACGCTTCCTGACGATGATGAGCCACGAACTGCGCACGCCGATGACCGGCGTGCTGGGGCTGTTGGCGCTCGTTCGGCAAACCTCGCTGAACGAGCGGCAAGTAAGACTTATCGACCAGGCCGAGCGGTCTGGCCGGCTGATGAGCGGGCTTCTGGGCGATATTCTCGACTATTCCGACCTCCAGAGCGAGTCGCTTGAAATCGCCCAGGACATGTTCGAGCCTCAGAGTCTTGCGCGCGCGGTCGAGGAGGGCTTTGGACCAGTGGTCAGGCGGTCCGGGGTCGAGTTCTCCTTCGCGATAGAGCCCGGGACCCCGCGCTGGGTTGCGGGTGACATGGCGCGGCTACGCCAGGTTCTGGGGCATTTCGTCACCTATCTGGTCGACACGGTGGGTTCGGACGATGTGGTGCTGCGAATTGCGCCGACCGAGCAGGGGCTGCGCTTCGATCTGGACGCGGCGGTCGGTTCTGGCGACCGGGCAGGCTGGCAGCCGGAAGCGATGTTCGGACGTGGCGCCGCGGAATACGGCAACTTCGCTTCCGACGCGCTCGGGCCGATGATCGCCCGCGGTCTGGTTTCGCTGATGGGCGGAACGATCGCGCTCACGCGGCCCGTGGCGGGCCGGGCGATGCTCGCGGTCACAGTGCCGCTGCACCGGATCGAGGCGACTCGCGACTGCGTCCGAATCGACGCCGAATCCGTGACCATGCAGACGATGCTGACGGCACTGCTGCGCAGGATGCCATGCGTCGTATGGGACGTCGGCAAAACGGCACAGCAGGTGACTGCGGTGTTGATGGAGGCGGGCGGAGAGGACGAGACCACCCGTGCGGCGCGGCTGCGCTCAGACCACCCATCGGCGCGGCTGGTGGCGGTGGGCCGGCCGCAGCGGCCCGAGCTGTTCGATACGATCGCCGCCCAGCCGATGAGCGCTGATAGCCTCGCCGACGCGATTTCGCCGGGCGGGGCGCTGGCCACGCGGGACGCGTCATGAGCGCCGCGGCGGCGCCGGGTGGCGCGGGACCTGCGGGAAGCGGATCGCTGGCGCAACACCCCGATGCGGTCCGTTCGCCTACGAACATCCCGAACAGGCCGACAGCATGGGGGGCGAGCGAGTGACACTTTCCGGTCTGCGTATCCTGTTGGCCGAGGACAACCCGACCAATCAGATGGTCGCGACTCAGATGCTGGAGTGCCTCGGCGCCAGCGTCAGCCTGGCGGTCGACGGGGCGGAGGCGCTGGAGATGGTCCGGCGCCAGCCCTTCGATGTGCTCTTGGTCGATATCGAGATGCCGCGGGTGAATGGAATCGAGGTGATCCGCACACTGCGGTGCGACCCCGGCCCGCTGGCCCGCCTGCCGATGATCGCGCTCACCGCTTATGTGATGCGCGAGCACCGGGCCGCGATCGATGCCGCCGGTGCCGACGGGGTGATCGCCAAGCCGATCCTGTCGATCGAGCAGTTCGGCACCGAGATCCGCCGCTTCATGCGCCGTCGCGGCCGGACGCGACCGGGACCGGATGCCGGAAGTGCCAGGGGCGGCGCCATGGCGACGGCTGGAGGAGATGGTGGGGCAATCGACCAGGATATCTTCGATGGGCTGGCCGAAGCGATCGGGCCGGAGGCGATGGCCGAGCTTCTCGAAAAGGTGGCGGCGGACCTGCTGGCGACCCGCTCCCGGCTCGAGCGGGCGCTCGCCGGCGCCGACAAGGCGGAGATCCGGGCCGCGACCCACATCCTAATCTCGGTCGCGGGCGCCATCGGGGCCATGCGGGTACAGGGCATGGCCCGGGAACTGAACGCGGCCGCACATCAAGGCGGCCCGGCAGACATGGGCGGCCAGGCCGGGATTGTCGCCGCCGGCACGAATCTGATCACTGAAATTGAGGCGGCGCTCGCATTTCTCGACGCACGGCATCCTGGCGCCGTCCCGGTCTGACTACGCAACTGCCCGGACCTGATTGGACCGTCGGCTGCAAGGAGCGGACCGGACCGCGGCGGCGACGCGCGATGCTCGCGAGCAATGCATCATGGGCCGGGGTACGGCGGAAAGGCGTTGCGCGGCGTAGAGGGGAAGGCGGTTCGGGGCTGTGACAAAGGCCGACACCGAAGCGCTGGCGTGTGCCGCCCGCCGATGCCCGGTGTTCCCGGTGCGACCCCACATCCCGGACCCCTCGCGTGCCCGTCAGGATCGCTGTGCCCACCATCGCCCATCTTTGCCAACGCCGCGCCGATTGAGGCTTTGCTGATCGAGAGCGTCTCGGCATTTGGTCTTCATCATGGAGGTTCTTTCACGGCCTCGGGTGTAAGCCCGGCTGGTGTTACGGACGCGCCCTTCGAATTCGCACCGCTGGCGCTCCGCCTGTCACGCCATTCAAGCCGCGCTTCCGCCCCGGTCGGAACCGGGGCGGATGGAGGCCCGGCCGAATGTCCGGGCCCGCTCCCGGCCCGGATCAGCGGCGCGACGGCAGGAGAACTGGCGAAGTGCATGTCGCGCCTGAGCGCTGGCCGGGAATGTGGAGACGATAGCGCCGCCGTGGCAAAGCATCGAAAAAGCGCCGGTGCATGGGACGGCCCTGGTCCGAGCCAGTTCGTGTCACGAGACCCCCCCGGGGCTCCACAGGCGCTCAACGGCATTCCGTGGCATCCTTCAAGCGGCACCGGATGCGGAAATCGCGATTCCACACGACGATTTCACTTTCAACCGCCCGAGATCAGGATATTTTCTATCAGTGGAAACGGCTTTCACTGTATGGGCAGCGCGACATGAACCAAGAAAAGTCCAAATCCGCCGGCCAAGTGCGTTCGCTCACGCGGGCGCTGACGCTCATGCGTCATCTCGCGGCCAGTGGCGACGGGATGTCGCTGACCGAGCTCTCGGAGGCCGCGGGGCTGCCGCCCTCGACCACCCACCGGCTTCTGACCACTCTGGAATCCGAGCGCTTCGTGCGCCCGGATCCCCAGGGCGGAGTGTGGCGGATCGGCGTCGCCGCGTTCTTCGTCGGCACCGCCTTCGCCCGCAGCCGTGACAAGCTGAGCCTGGCCCGGCCCTACTTGCGTCGGCTGATGGAGCTGACCGGCGAAACCGCCAACCTCTTCGTCGAGAGCGACGGCGAGGCAATCTGCATCGGCCAGATCGAGTCGCGCCACGCCATGCGGGCGATCACCGGGGTCGGCGGTCGGGTGCTGCTGCACTCTTCGGGCTCGGGCAAGGCGCTGATGGCGCATATGGATGCGGTGCGCCGCCAGCGGATCATGGCCACCCTGACCCTGCCGCGCGAGACCCAGCGCACGATCACCGACCGCGACCAGTTCGAAACGGCGCTTCAGGAGGCTCGCAACCTCGGCTATGCGGTCGACGACGAGGAGCACGCGCTGGGGCTGCGATGCGTCGCGGCGCCGGTGTTCGACGAGTTCGGCCGGGCGGTGGCTGCGATCTCGGTCTCGGGGCCGAGCGCCCGGATCCCGGTCGAGCGGCTGCCGACCCTCGGCCGCATGGTCGCCCAGGCGGCGCTGGAGGCGACCCGCGACTACGGCGGCGAGGCCCCGGTGGTGGCCGAGTAGCGGCGCGGCCGTTGCCGCCCGGCGACAGGACCGGTCGGGCGGTCAGAAAGGCGCTGGACGCCCCGGAGCGCCTTTGTTATATGCCCACTCACTTCAGCGATGATCGGCTGTTCCGGCGTAGCTCAGTTGGTAGAGCATCGGACTGTTAATCCGCGGGTCGTAGGTTCGAGTCCTACCGCCGGAGCCAATCACCTGATGCGGCTGAACCCCTCTTCATTCCGTAGCATGACCGCGACCGGGACCGGGAGCCCGGCGGGCCCGCTTGGCGGCTGGGCAGGCGAAGCGGAAACCGGCCCGCTGCTCCCGTCCGCGTGCGGACGGGAGGTCAAGTGGCTGGAATCGGCCGGGTTTTTGGAAGATGTGCCATTTTGGGACGGTGTGGACGGGAGCGTGGGCAACCCGAGCGCGTACTCTGTGCCGATTTTGTTGATTTAATCGGGGTTGATCTGGGCTGCGGGCCGTGATTCCGTTTTCCGAGGGATTGGCTCGGGGGACGGGATGATGATGGGGATGCAGGCAGCGCCGGAGCGGCTGTTCTACGATTTCTGCCTTGAGGACCGGGTTCCGGCCGGTCACCTGTTGCGCCGGATCGATGGGTTTCTTGACCTGTCTGAGTTGCGGGCGACGTTCAGGTCTTTCTACAGCAGGATCGGGCGGCCCTCGATCGATCCGGAGCTGATGATCCGGATGCTGATCGTGGGTTACCGCTTCGCGATCCGCTCCGAGCGCCGGCTCTGCGAAGAGGTCGACCTGAACCTTGCCTATCGCTGGTTCTGTGGCCTTGGCCTTGATGGCCGCGTGCCGGACCACTCGACCTTCTCGCTTAACCGCAATGGCCGGTTCCGTCAGAGCGACGTGCTCCGCCATGTGTTCGAGGCGACGGTCGCGCGCTCAATTGCCGAGGGGCTGGTGGGCGGGGAGGGCTTCGCGGTCGATGCAAGCCTCATTCAGGCCGATGCCAACAAGCAGCGTTCGGTGCCGGGACATGAATGGCGTATCGAGGACATCCCGGCTGATGCCACCCAGGCAGTGAAGGACTATCTGGCGACCCTGGACGACGCGGCCTTCGGGGCCGCCACCGAGGTCACGCCGAAGTTCGTCTCGCCCTCGGACCCGGCGGCGCAATGGACCGGGGCGCTGCGCGGCCCGGCCTTCTTCGCCTATGCCACCAACTACCTGATCGACACCGAGAACGCGATCATTGTCGATGTCGAGGCGAGCCGCGCGATCCGCACGGCCGAGGTCGGGGCGGCGCGGACCATGATCGACAGGACCGAGGAGCGCTTCGGGTTGAAGCCCCAGCGGCGTCGCCGGCGATAGTGCCGATGGTTCGGCACCGATGCTGGCCTGGCTGGTCAAGGAGCGCCAGATCGCGCCGCATATCCCCGTCTACGACACCTCCAAGCGGGTGGAGGGCGCCTTGCGCCGCACCGACTTCGCATTCGATCCCGAGCGCGACCAGTACACCTGCCCGGGCGGCAAGCTCCTCATGCAGCATCGCCGCAACTACACGATCCCCCGCTCAGGCATCACCAAGGACGGGGCCCGGCTCTACCGGGCCAGCAAGCTGGACTGCGAGAGGTGCCATCATCAAACCCCGCTGCTGCCCGAACAGGCCTGCCCGAACGATCCCGCGACACCTCCATGAAGATGCACGCGACGTTGCCCGGGCGCTCTACGACACGTCGGCCTTCGATCAGTCTCGCCGTGATCGCAAGAAGGTCGAGATGCTGTTCGCGCATCTCAAGCGCATCCTGAAGCTCGGCCGGCTACGCCTGCGCGGTCCCTGTGGCGCGCGTGACGAGTTCCTGCTCGCTGCAACCGCCCAGAACCTCAGAAAGCTCGCCAAGCTCAGGCCGAAACTGCCGCCCACAGCCCAACCCGCGTGACAAAGCAGGAGGATTGACCGCCAGACACCGATTTCAAGTCGAAACGACATCAACACCCGGCCAACAGCCGGGCACCTAACGTCGGCTTCTGTCAGAAGCGGACACCCACACCGTCAGCCTCGCTGACTAAATCAACAAAATCTGCCAGAGAGCGCCGTCGAACGAGGCTATCGGCCGCGGGCTGACCAATGAAGAGCCGCCCAGTAAACTGCGCCGGCGATTGCGCCTGCGACGAATGGCTGTGGGATGAAGATCACTTCCGCGAGAAACAGCTCACGATAGGCTGCGTCAAGCGCGAAGAGATACGCTCCAGAAAGAACAGCCTGAGTGAGAATTCCGACGGCAAGGGCAATCACGAGCCAGCCATCGGGAAACGGGCGCGTCAACCGGTTGTTGAGCGAATACGCGATGGGCAGAAGAAGCGCCACTGCCGGAGTGACGGTTATCAAGAGGCCGGGGAGCAGGCAGGTCCAACGGTAGACCGTGGCGCTCCCCCGAATGTCGCATCCTGCCGGAAAAAGCCAAATCAGGATTGCCGCCGTCGCGGTGGGGGCAAGCGCGGTCGCAACGACAGCCCAAACGTGGTCCGTCACGCTGTGCGGCGCCTGTGTCCTGATGGCAAACCTGCAAATTTTCACGCGGCTTCTCATAGCGCGACTTGACTCAAGGCTTGTTCGGTATTCGTCGCTCCTGCTGCCAGACGGCGAATAGACGTATCCGGCGGTGAAGATGTCCGGCCTTCGAGGCCAGCGGAGCGGCGCTATCCGCCTAGAATGCTGTCAAGGTTGTTCACGATCGCGACCAGGAGGCAGATGCCGCCGATCACCAGCGCGAGCCAGAAGACGTACTGCATCACAAAAGCGCTGCAGCCCATCGCAATCGCTATGGCTGGCAGAGTCGGAGCTTCCCGACGGAAAAGCCCGATCGCGCCCAGAACGGCCGCAATTCCGGCAAGAAGCGGGACCGCAAACAGAAGGGTGCGCTGGGCGTCCCATCCGCTCGCGGCAAGCTCTGGCGCAGGCGATGAATCGCTGGAGAGCGCGCGCCTGGCACTGCTCCGAATCTCAGCGGCAATTTCTCCGATCGTCGTGGCCGCGCTCTTTTCGGGCTCGACAAAGGTCCCAGAGACGTGAAGCGTAACGACAACGATTGCGATGACGCCGACAAAGAAGGCGGCCAGCCCCCAGACAGGGCGGTGTCCGGCAGTGCTTGTCGACATTGGAGATCCCCAGACGCCCCAAGTTCGGCTCGTTGATAGCGTCTGAATTCGTTCAGAATGGGGCGATGACGCGCGATCGCCACTGGACTTGATTGCTGTCGCCTCACCCCGCGAATGCGGGCATCACCCAAAGTCAATTCCATGTCGGACTCGTGTCAAGAGTGGTGCGTTCGCGGGTCGATCGGACGTGGTCCGGACCAAGATTGAATATGAACCTTCGGCGGTGCGGCCTTGCGCGACATATGAGTTGTGCGCCTAGTTGGCTTGGCGGAAAGAGAATCCAAGGGTGCGATGCGAACCGAGACAAGCGACAGGTTCAAGCGGATCGTCTGGCCCATGGCGATCGCGCAGACCCTGCTTTGGGCGGGCGTCTACTACCTGTTCCCGGCGCTACTGCGCGCCTGGGAGCAAGATCTCGGCTGGTCGCGAACAGAGCTACTGGGAGCCTTCACCGTTGCGCTGCTGCTGTCTGCGCTGATCGCGCCAGAAGTGGGGCGTCAGATCGACAAAGGGCGCAGCGACATCGTCTTCCTGGTTTCGACGATGGCCTCGGGTGTGCTGCTCGCGGCGCTGACCCAGATCACAGCGCTTTGGCAGTTCTACCTGGTCTGGGGGATGCTCGGAATCGCCATGGCAGGTTCTCTCTACGAGTGCTGCTTCGCAATCCTGACCCGCTACATGGGCGCGCGGACCAGGGAAGCGATCACCCTCGTGACCCTGCTTGCGGGCTTCGCCGGCACAATTGCCTTCCCGACCTCACATGCGCTCCTCGGGGAGATCGGCTGGCAGGGCGTTGCACTGGTGTTTGCAGGCCTGATCGTGCTGGTTGCGGCGCCCTTGAACTACTATGCAGTGACGCAAGCCTATGCCGCCAATCCGGCTCCGCCCGAACCAGTCGCAGCGAACACAGGCCGGGACATCAACCTCTTTGGCAATCCGGTTCTCTGGCTGCTCGGGTTTGCCTTTGCGTCGATAGCGATCAATCACGGAGCGCTGATTGCCCACCTGCTGACATTGTTGGCCGAGCGTGGGGTCAGGCCCGATGTAGCGGTGCTGGCCGCCTCGATGATCGGGCCGATGCAGGTAACCGGCCGGCTCGCGATGATGGCGACGGATGGGGCCGTCAAGGCACCGCTGCTGGCGGTCTTTAGCTGTCTGGCAATGTCGGTCGCTGCACTGGCGCTTTGGTTCGCCGGAAGCGGGACGCTGTTCCTGGTCATTTTCGTCATTCTGCAGGGGGCCGGCTATGGGGTTACCAGCATCCTGCGGCCTGTGCTGGTGGCAGAGTTTCTTGGCCGACGCCAGTTCGGAGTGATCGCCGGTATCCTGGCGGTGCCTTTCTTGGTTGCATTCGCGACGGCTCCGTCGATTGCCGGGTTGATCTGGAGCCTCGGCGGCTACAACGCAGTGATCCTGCTGGCGGGCGCAGTCACCCTTCTCGGCGCTGTAGCATTGCGGCAGGCTGGGCGGATCGCCGCGCGGGCGCCGGAAGTCGCTGATTGAATGAAACGCCACCTGGAGAAAATGTCCGAGTAGGGTCAACATCGCATCCCGGCGGTCCGAAACCGCGTCCGGAGGTCAGCGCGGATCCGGCATCCATCAATGGCGGAAGCAGGGATCCGACCTGGTCCTGTAATGCGCCCCCTCACACCGCCGTCGCCCTCGCATTCGCGAGGTAGATCTCCCTGAGCCGCTTCGCCACCGGTCCCGGCTTGCCGCTGCCGACCTTCACCCCGTCTATCTCGACCACCGGGCAGACGAAGGTGGAGGCGGCGGTGATGAAGGCCTCGGCGGCGGCCTGCGCCTCGGCAATGGTGAAGGGGCGCTCCTCGATCTTCATCTGGGACTCGGCGGCGAGCCTCAGCACGCTTGCCCGCGTGATGCCGTGCAGGATGTCGTGGGATAGGTTGCGGGTGACGATGGTGCCGTCCCGGGTCACGATATAGGCGTTGTTCGAGGTGCCCTCGGTGACGAAGCCGTCCTCGACCAGCCAGGCGTCGTCGGCGCCCTTCGCCCTGGCTTCCATCTTGGCGAAGGAGGGGTAGAGGAGCTGCACCGTCTTGATGTCGCGCCGGCCCCAGCGGAGGTCGGGAACCGAGGCGACCTTGATGCCGTGCTTCGGGCCTTCCGCGTCCTCGAAATGCTTCGCCTGGGTGAAGAGCACCAGCGAGGGGCGTGCGTTCTTCGGCCAGACGAAGTCGCGGTCGGCGGCGCCGCGGGTGATCTGGAGATAGACCAGCCCCTCGTCGAGATGGTTCAGGCGCAGGAGCTCGCGGTGGATCTCGAGGAGTTCGTCGTCGCTGACCGGCGCGGCGATCTTCAGCGCGTCGAGCGAGCGGTGGAGCCTGGCCACGTGGCCCGGATAGTCGACCAGCTTGCCGCCCATCACCGCACTGACCTCGTAGACCGCGTCGGCCATCAGGAAGCCGCGATCGAACACAGAGATCCTGGCGTCTTCCTCGGGCAGGTAGTCTCCGTTCACGTAGACGATGCGGCTCATGGCTCTATCCCCAGAGTTCGGGCGCCGGGGGATGCACCCCCTCGGCGTCATAGGTCAGCGGGTGGTCGCGATCGGCCGCCAGCAGCAGCGGCCCGTCGAGATCGGCGATCTCGCAGCCCTGGGCCAGCAGCACCGCCGGCGCCATGGCGAGCGAGGAGGCCAGCATGCAGCCGACCATGACGCGGAAGTTCATGCGCTCGGCGGTGGCCTTGAGACGGATCGCCTCGGTCAGGCCGCCGGTCTTGTCGAGCTTGATGTTGACCATGTCGTACTTGCCGAGGAGCCTGGCCAGCGACTCGGTGTCGTGGCAGGCCTCGTCGGCGCAGACCGGCAGGCTGCGCTTGACGTGCCAGGAGGTCGCCATCGTCCCAGGCGGGCAGGGGCTGTTCGACGAGGGCGACCCCGAGGCGCAGGAACTCGGGGGCGAGCTTCTCGTAGCTCTCGGCGGTCCAGCCCTCGTTGGCATCGACGATGATCTTCGCGTTCGGCGCGCCTTCGCGGACGGCCCGGATGCGCTCGAGGTCGCCCTCGCCGCCGAGCTTGACCTTGAGCAGCGGGCGGTGGGCGTTCTCGGCCGCCCTCGCGCGCATATTGCCGGGGGTGTCGAGGGAGAGGGAGTAGGCGGTGACGACGGGCTTCGGGGCGGGCAGGCCGGCGAGTTGCCAGACCGGGCGGTCGGCGATCTTGGCGCGGAGGTCCCAGAGGGCGCAGTCGACCGCGTTGCGGGCGGCGCCGGGAGGCATGAGCGGGCCGAGGTCGACGGCCGGGTCGCCGCCGAGGCCGGGGGCCGCGGCCTCGATGTCGGCGACCACGCCCTCGGGGAACTCGTCGTAGCGGGGATAGGGGCGGCACTCGCCGCGTCCGGCATGGCCGTTCAGGCGGGCCTCGGCGGTGACGACGACGACCTCGGTGACCGAGCCGCGCGAGATTGTCCAGGCGCCGGCGGTCGGGAAGCGCTCGATCTTGGCGGTGAGGGCGATGCGGGTCATGGGCGGGGCGCGCGCGCCGGCATCACAGCGCGTCCACCAGCCGGTCGGCGCCCTGGCGGTAGGGGTCGACGCAGGGCAGGCCCATGCGCGCTTCGGTTTCGGCGAGATAGGCCTCGGCGTCGGCGAGGGCCAGCGCCGCGGTGTTGATGGCGCAGCCGATCACCCGGCAGTCCGGGTTGACGATGCGGGCGAGCTGGAGGGCGAGCGGGCGGAGCTCGTCGAGGGAGGGGACTGGGTAGTGCGGCAGGCCGCGCATGTGCTTGCGGGTCGGCTCGTGGCAGAGCACCAGCGCGTCGGGGCTGCCGCCATGGATCAGCGCCATGGTGACGCCGGAATAGGAGGCGTGGAACAGCGAGCCCTGACCCTCGATCAGGTCCCAGTGGTCGTCGTCGTTGGCGGGCGTGAGGAACTCGACCGCGCCGGCCATGAAGTCGGCGACGACCGCGTCGAGCGGCACGCCGCCGCCGGTGATCAGGATGCCCGTCTGGCCCGTCGCCCGGAAGCTGGCCTTCATGCCGCGGGCATGCATCGCCTTCTCCATTGCAAGCGTGGTGTACATCTTGCCGCAGGAGCAGTCGGTGCCGACCGCGAGCAGGCGCTTGCCGCTGCGCCGCTTGCCGTCGGCGATCGGGTAGTGGACGGTCGGCATGCGCACGTCGTGGAGCGACTGACCACTGGCCGCCGCGGCGGCGCCGAGTTCGGTCTGGTCGCGCAAGAGCGTATGAAGCCCGGCGGCCACGTCCATGCCGGACTGCAGCGCCTCGACCAGCACCGCCTTCCAGGTGTCCGAGATCACCCCGCCCCGGTTGGCGACGCCGATCACCAGGGTCTTGGCCCCTGCGGCGGCGGCCTCGGCGACGGTCATGTCCGGGAGGCCCATGTCGGCGTTGCAGCCGGGCAGGCGGAACTGGCCGACGCTGGCTTCGGGCCGCCAGTCGCGGACACCCCGGGCGACCTTGGCGGCGAGTGCGTCTGGCGCATCGCCGAGGAACAGCAGATAGGGCTGCGCGAGAGACATGGGCATTACTCCCGAGGGTGGACGGGTTTGGCGTCCGGGATTGATAGGCATCCGGCGCCGGGGCGGTGGCGCCAGATGCGACAATTCAGGGAACCAGCGCGGCCGTCAAGTCCGGGTTCAGGCGGCCTTTTTCGGCGTGTCCGGACGCTCGGCGGAGGCGGCGAGTTGCTCGAGCCTGGCCAGCGCCGGGGGGAGCCGGATCTCGTCGGGCACGGCGCAGAGCCCGACCCTGGCCGCCCAAGCGCCGAAGCGGGGATCGGCGGTCAGAACCGCATAGGGGATGGCGAGGGTGAGACCCGCGATCATCGGTCCGGCCCAGGCGGCAGAGGCGAAGCCCGCGCTGGCGACGATGGCGGCGAGAAGGGTGAGCCCGAACAGGGTCTGCGGCCAGAGGCCTCGCGCCGCATCGGCCCAGGTCAGCCGGTAGGCGTCGCGGTTCTGGCCGCCCCAGATCACCGACCTGCCGAAGGCGAGGCCGATCAGGAAAAGAGTGACCCGCAGCGCTACAACGGGGGCCAGCAGGATCGAGAACAAGGTCTCGGCCAAGGCGCCAAGGGCGAAGCGGAGCCGGCCGCCATAGCCGGACGCACCCCCGGGGATCAGGGCGATGTCGAGCACCCCGAGCAGCTTCGGCACCAGGCTGACCGCGAACATGATGAAGAACATGGCGACGCCGAGCGCAATATTGACGTCGCCGACATCACCCTCGGCGAGCTTCGCCGCGGCGGTCATGGTCATCAGCATCCAGGCGGGCGCGCCCGAATACATCATGATGGCGGCGAAGATCTGGAAACGCGACACCGGCAGCAGGCCGCGCATCCCCAGCAGCCGCCAGTACTGCATGTTGCCCTGGCACCAGCGGAGATCACGCTTGGTGAAGTCCATCAGGGTGGGGGGATTCGCCTCCCAGCTCTCGCCCTCGACCGGGATCACCCGGACCTCGTAGGCGGCGCGGCGCATCAGCACCGCCTCGACCTGGTCGTGGCTGAGGATGTGGCCGCCGAGCGGCGGCTTGCCGGGCAGCACCGGCAGGCGGCAGTGGCGGCGGAAGGGGCGCACCCGCAGCAGCGCGTTGTGGCCCCAGTAGGGGCCGCAGTCGGCCTGCCACCAGGCGGCGCCTATGGTGTGGCTGCGCATGCCGTGGCGCATACCGAACTGGAAGATGCGGGCGAAGCCCGACGTGGCGGGCGTGCCGACCACCAGGCTTTGCAGGATGCCGAGCTTCGGGTGGGCCTCCATGATCCGGACCATGCGCAGGATCGCGTCGCCGGACATCAGGCTGTCGCTGTCGAGCGGCAGATAGAGGTCGTAGTCGCGGCCCTGCCTGGACAGGAAGTCGCGGACATTGCCGGCCTTGAAACCGGCGTTCGAGACCCGGCGCCGATAGTGTGCCTGCGGCCCGCCAAGCATGTCGCGCATGGCAAGGAACAGGCGCTCCTCCTCGGCGGCAATGTCGGGCTCGGTGGTGTCGGAGAGGATGAAGACGTCGAAATGCTTGCCCTGGCCGGTGGCGTCGAGGCTCTCGCGGATCACCGCGAGGCGCTGGTAGGAGCGCAGCGGCGCCTCGTTGCGCACGGTCATGGCTACGGCGATGCGCCCGGCGACGGGGGCGTCGGTGTCGCCCGCGGCGAGGTGGGGGGCCGCGACTGCCACACCGTTCCGCCGGCCATGCAGCAGCCAGACGCCGATCAGCGAGTTCCAGAGCCCCATCACGGTCCAGGGGGCGCCAAACAGGAAGCAGACCACGATGATCACGTCGGTCGCGGACCAGCCACCCTCGCCGAACACCTGGGCGACGCCCCAGGCCAGGGCGGCGAGGCTGGCGAGGTTGAGGGCGACGAAGACCGACCGGCGCATCGCCAAGTCGCGCTTGTCCTGCAGCGTGGCGGGAGTGAGGACGCCTTCCTCGCGCGGGTGGCGCAAGGGTTCCGGCCCTGCCAGCGGGACCGCCGCGGAGAATTCTCCCGGCGATGTGATGGTCATGTGGGTGCGCCCCTTCTGGACCGCAGCGACAACGCGCGTAATGTGCAGCGCTTCAGATGGGAATCAAGGGCGATACGCAAGTGGGAAAAACAGCGCAGGCGCTTTTCTACGTGGCGCCCGGTGCGGCGCCCGGCCGGGCCGAGCTGCGCGAGGTCGCCCTGCCGCCCCTGGAAGAGGGTATGGTGGAGGTCCGGACGCTGTTCACCGGTCTCAGCCGGGGCACCGAGCGGCTGGTCGCCGCCGGCCATGTGCCGCCGGCGGAATACGCCCGGATGCGGGCGCCGTTCCAGGAGGGCGACTTCCCGTTCCCGGTGAAATACGGCTATGCCGCCGTCGGCCTGGTCGAGGCCGGGCCGGAGGCGCTGCAGGGTCGCCATGTGTTCTGCCTCTACCCGCATCAGGACCGTTTCCGGGTTGCCGTCGAGGCGGTGGTGCCGCTGCCCGAGGGCGTGCCGCCTGCGCGCGCGGTGCTGGCCGCCAACGCCGAGACGGCGCTGAACGCCATCTGGGACGCGGAGCCTGCGCCCGGCGCGCGCCTGCTGGTTTTGGGGGCCGGCCTCCTCGGCTGCCTCATCGCGGCGTTCCTCTCCCGTCTCCACGGCTCCGGTTCCGTGGATGTAACGGACAAGCTAGCGGAACCGGGCGTTGCACTGGCTGAATTTCCCGTGACCTTCCTGTCAACGGGCGCGAGCCGCGACGATTACGACGTGGTGTTCCATTCCACGGCCTCGGCCTCGGGGCTGCAGGCGGCAATTGACGCGCTGGGCTTCGAGGGCGAGGTGATCGAGCTGAGCTGGTTCGGCGCCCGGCCGGTGCCGCTGGCGCTGGGCGGCGCGTTCCACTCGCGCCGGCTGGCGATCCGGTCGAGCCAGGTCGGGCAGGTGGCCCGGCCGAGGCGGGCGTCGACCACCCACCGCCAGCGCCTGGAGGCGGCGCTGGGGATGCTGGCGGACCCGAGGCTGGACCGGTTTGTCACGCAGGAGATTGCCTTCGGCGATCTCGCCGCGGCGATTCCGCGCTTGCTGGCGCCGGACGCCCCCGGTATCGCAACCCGCATCCGCTACGACTGAGGAGAGCGCCCATGTATGCCGTCGAGGTCCGGGACCACATCATGATGGCCCATTCGCTGCCGGGCGAGGTGTTCGGCCCGGCCCAGAAGCTGCACGGGGCGACCTATGTGGTCGACGTTGCCTTCTACCGCGAGAACCTGAGCCAGGACGGGATCGTGGTCGATATCGGCCGGGCGCACGATGCCCTGAAGGCGGCGCTGAAGCCGCTGAACTTCGCCAATCTGGACGACCTGCCGCAGTTCGAGGGCATCGTCACTACCACCGAGTTCCTGTGCCGGCACATCTTCGACCAGCTTGCGGCGGCAGCGCGGTCGGGCGCCCTGGGGCCGGGTTCGGAGGGTATCCAGAAGATCCGGGTACTGTTGAACGAGAGCCATGTCGCCCGGGCCTGGTACGAGGGAGCGCCTTGATCGAGGCGAGCTTCCGGGCCAGCTTCGCGGTGCCGGGCGACCTCGGCAGCCCGACCGGGGGCTATGCCTATGCGCGCCGCCTGCTGGAAGCGGCGCCGGAGGCCGGGGCCGCGCTGACCCATGTGGCGCTGCCGGGCGGCTGGCCGCATCCCTCGGAGGCCGAGCGGGCCGAGGCCGCGCGGCGGCTCAGGGCGCTGCCTGCGGGCGCGCCGATCCTGGTCGACGGGCTGGCGCTGGGGGCGATGCCGGCGGCGATGCTGGAGGGGCTGCCGGGGCCGCTGGTGGCGCTCTGCCATCATCCGCTGGCGCTGGAGACGGGTGTCTCGCCGGAGGACGCGGCGCGGTTCCGGGAGACCGAGCGGGCGGCGCTGGCCGTGTGCGCGCAGGTGGTGGTGACCAGCGCGACCACGGGCGAGATCCTGGTGGCGGACTATGGCGTGCCGCGCGCGCGGCTGACCGTCGCCGCGCCGGGCACCGATCCGGCGGCGCGCGCGACGGGGTCGGGCGGGCCGGGGGTGGCGGTGCTCTCGGTCGGCTCGCTGACCCGGCGCAAGGGGCATGACGTGCTGATCGCGGCGCTGGCGGGGCTGATGGATCTCGACTGGCGGCTGACCGTCGCCGGGCCCCGGCATCTCGATCCCGGCCATGCGGCGGAGCTGGAGCGGAGGACGGCCGCGGCGGGTCTGGCGGAGCGGATCCGGTTCGCGGGCGCGCTGACCGCGCCGGAACTTGACCGGGCCTATGCGGCGGCCGACCTGTTCGTGCTCGCCTCGCGCTACGAGGGCTTTGGCATGGTCTACACGGAAGCGATGGCCCGCGGCCTGCCGGTGATCGGCTGCGCGGCGGGAGCGGTCGCCGAGGCGACGCGGGACGCGGCGCTGCTGGTGCCGCCGGGGGATGCATCGGCGTTGCGGGCGGCGCTGGAACGGTTGATCGGAGATGCGGGCGAGCGGCAGCGGCTGGCGGAGGAGTGTTGGCGGGCGGCGCGGGGTTTCGCGCGCTGGCCGGATACGGCGCGGCTGGTGGCCGTGGCTCTGAGGGCAGCCGCATGAGCGGGTTCTCGGCCGGCTGGCTGGCGCTGCGCGCCGGGGCTGACGCCCGCGCCCGCGACCGGGGGCTGGTGGCGCGGCTGTCGGCGCATTTCGCCGGGCGGGGGGAGGTGCGGGTTCTGGACCTTGGCGCCGGGACCGGGGCCAACATGCGGGCGACCGTGCCGCTGATCGCGGCAGGCCAGCACTGGATCCTGGCCGACAACGACTTGGCGCTGCTGGACCGCGCCGAGGCGCCTGTCGGGGTGTCGGTAGAGTGGCGGACCGCCGATCTGGCCGGCGGGCTTGAGGCGTTGTTCGATCCGGCGCCGGATCTGGTGACCGCCTCGGCCTTCCTCGACCTCTGCGGGGCGGACTGGCTCGACCGGCTGGCAGGGCTGGTGGCGGCCTCGGGGGCGGCGCTCTACACCGTGCTGAGCTATGACGGGCGCGAGGAGTGGGTGCCGGCGCACCCGCTCGACGCGGCGGTGCTGGCGGCCTTCCATGCCGACCAGCGGCGCGACAAGGGACTGGGGGCGTCGCTGGGGCCGGAGGCGCACCGGCATCTTGCGGCGGCGCTGGCTGGGCAGGGGCTGGAGGTGGCCGAAGCGGCCAGCGACTGGATGCTGGAGCAGCCCCGCGACGGCGCCCTGATCGCAGCGCTGGCGGAGGGCAGTTCCGCGGCGGTCGCGAAGGTGCTCGGGACGGGGCCGGCGGCGGAATGGCACGCGGCACGCATCGCGGCGCGGCGGGTGATCATCGGCCACCGCGACCTGCTGGCCCTGCAACGGGGCTGAGCCGTCTCAGAACAGGCTGATGCGGTACATCACCGTGTCGCGCTTCACCAGCCAGTGCATCAGTGCGGCCGAGATGTGCAGGAGGATCAGCGCCGTCAGGGCGAAGCCGACCAGGCCGTGCAGGGCGTAGAGCCGCTCGGACAGTGCCGGGTCCTTGCCGAGGACCGGCGGCATGACCGACTTGAAGAACTCGACCGGATAGCCGCCTGCCGCGGTGGCAGCCCAGCCGAGCGCAGCCTGGGCCAGAACCAGGATGTAGAGCATGCCGTGCACCGCCTGCGAGACGATCCGCTGCGCCGGCGGCAGCGGCGGGTCGTATTCGGGCTGCACCAGCACCAGCTTCAGGAACAGCCGGAGCGTCATCAGCCCCAGCAGAAGCACGCCGCAGGTCTTGTGGTACTTGTAGATCAGGTTGGTGGTCTCGTTGCCGAAGCGGGCGACCGCGCCCTCGTAGCCGAGGAAACCGAGCGTCAGACCCAGGGCGACCGCGCCGATCGCGAGTACGGCGACGAGCCAGTGGATGATGCGCTGGATCAGGGAATAGCGGGGATAGCCATACATCGCGCGTTCCTTTGGCCGGACGCGGCTCAGGCCGCGTCGGACATCTGCAGGTCACACATGCATAGCATATCGCCGTCGGGGAATCGCATGGTCCTGACGAGCGGCCGCATCGCCTCGTCGACCTCTCTGATCGGCGCAAGGTTCAGCCCGGTCTTGCCGGAGCCGAGCACGATCGGGGCCACCATCAGGTGCAGCTCGTCGATCGCCGCGGCATTGAGGAAGCGCGCCAGAGTCTCGGCGCCGCCCTCGATCAGGAGCCGGCGCAGGCTGCGATGGGCGAGGGCATCGATGATGGTCGCGGGCGGGATATGGCCGGTGCCGTCGCAGGGCAGGACGAGCCGCTCGGCCCCCCCGGGCACGCTCCGGCCCTCGCAGGTGATCACCAGCACCGGTGTTGCGCCGTCATGCAGCATCGCGGTGGATGCGGGCAGCCGGCCGTGCGGGTCGATCACCACCCGGACGGGGCTCGGGCCCTCCACATGGCGGGTGGTAAGCTGCGGGTCGTCGGCGATGGCGGTGCCGACCCCGATCAGCACCGCGTCGACCCGGGCGCGGATCCGGTGCAGGTGGCGCAGCGCCTCGTGGCCGTTGATGTATTTCGAGGCTCCGGTCGGCGTGGCAATGCGCCCGTCGAGCGACTGGCCGAGCTGGCCGATGACGTAGGATCCCTTACCACGGTGCCGCCGCAGCCGCGTCAGCGCCGTCTCCGGGTCGTACTCCATGGCGCGGGACTTCGCCGCGCTGGGGCTTGCCTGAACGAACACGGCTCTCTCCCTCGCTCCCCGTCTCTCAGGCCCGCATCGCCGCGAGGCGCGGCCTGCCGCGCCCGTCGGCAGCACCGGCCTGCGCCGGAACCTCGGCCGCCGCGCGGGCGGGGGCCGCTCCGCGCCAGGGCTGGCTCTTGAACCAGGAGACCATGTAGGCCACGGCAATCAGAACGCCAAAACCGCACAGGTTGACTGCCGCCACGGTCCAGACGTCGCGGCCGATCACGTCGAGCACCCAGCCGTTGAACCGGGCGAGCACGACCGAGACCATGAACACCGCCAGGGACTGGGTGCCGACCTTGCGGATCACCGGCACCGCCCTGCGCACCAGGTCGTGCGAGATCCACTCGCGCGCGCGAGGCCCGACAAGGCTCCAGGCGATCACGATCAGGGCGATGCCGTGCACGATCTGGATCAGCCCGATCCGGTTGCCGTGCACCAGCGGGATGTTCTCGTAGAACCAACGGTCGAGCGCCGGGCTCAGCGCCTTGATCTGGTCGATGTAGCTGTAGGGAATGGTGACCAGCGCCACCGCAGCCGCCAGCGCGAGCACCCATGCGCCCGCCGCCCGGGGTGGGGTGAATCCCTCGCTCAGCCGCACTCCCCTGGGGCCGACCGCGACCCAGGCGAGGTATGCCAGCGCGAGGAAATGCAGGAAGCGGAAGGCGCCGATCCAGCTTTTCCACCAGACCGGCTCGTATGCCATCCGGGTGTCGACGATCCAGAGATGCAGGGCCGAGTTCTCGGGTATGTAGAAGCCCTGGTGGATCTTGAACCAGGCAAAGGGCACCACCAGCAGCACATACACCGCCGCGGCGATCACCAGCCGGCGGCTGCCCGGCGGGGCGGGGAGCCAGCGCATGCCGAAGATGAAGCCGGTGAAGAACACCAGCTGCCAGGCGAAGGGGTTGAAGAACCAGGTTCCCTCGCCGAACGGGTTCGAAGGCAGCATCATCCAGGAAAGGCGGCTGCCGAGGTCGATCAGCCAGCCGGGCGCATCGCTGTCCGGATAGCCCATATAGGCATAGCCGGCGAGGTTCGCCGCCGCCCAGACGAGTCCGACGAAGCCGAGGACCGCCCAGATCCCGCCGGCCCGGTGCAGCGCCATGACCACGGGCACCATGGCCAGGATCACCAGATACATCGGCAGGATGTCGAACATGCCGGGCACGTAGGTCAGCGTCAGCAGGCCCAGCATCGCCTTGCCGGTGTCTTCGAAGAACGGCACCACATAAGGATCGTGCACATAGGTCGTGCCGGGCAGGCCGATGCCGTAATGGTCGATCGCAAAGCTCAGCATCGCGGTCGTCAGAAAGACGCCGATATGAGCCCAGTAGACCTGCCAGACACGGAACGCTATGCGCGCCGCGCCGAGCAGCCAGCCGCGCTTGGCAAACACGGCGCCGAAAGCGATTGCGGAGGCCATGCCCGAGCAGAAGACGAAGATCTCGGTCGCGTCCGAAAAACCGAACCTGGCCGGGATCCAGAGGGTCCAGGGGTTCCCCGGCGTATGCGCCAGCAGGATGATGAACATCGCAATTCCGCGGAAGAAATCCAGCCGCGGGTCTCGCTGCCGCGGGACCGTGTGAGCGGGCGTATGACTGGCCCCGCTGTGGGGCTGGGCAGGGATCATGGCGGTCATCCTACACCATCCAACGCATCGGGCCGGTCATTCCGCCGCCAGCCCGGCACAACGCAGTCTCGCAATGGCCGCGCGCCGGCGTGCGGTGAAGCCGTCCTCGGCGCCGCGGCGGCGGGCGCGGGAGCAGAGCTCGTCCTCGGCCTCGCACCAGCGCCCGGCCCGGATCGCCGCCTCGATCAGCAGGCGCGAGAATACATCGCGCTGGGCATGGCTGCCACCGATGCGTTGCAGATGCGGGCGCGACTGGCTCAGCCGCTCGAAGGCGAGGTCATAGTTCCCGGCCCTGAAGGCCGCAAGGCCCTGGGCGGCGGGCAGGCCGGCGACCGCCGCCACCTCGTGCATGTCGTGATCGCGGCGCCGGGCGTCGCGGGCGATGCGCTCGACCAGCGCGGCGGCCTCGGCGTCGCGCTCGCCGCCGTGGAGCGACAGCAGGTAGTGGAGGTCGGCGAAGACGACCGCCCCGTCCTCGACGCGGCCCGCGGCCAGCGCCGCCAGCTCGTCCCAGCGCCCCCCCACATCGACGCCCTCGAGCTCGAGGCGCACCAGCATCGCGGCGCCGTTCGATATGTCGCGGTAGTCGTCGGTGTGCTCGGCCCGGATCTTGCCGTCATAGAGCTCGAGCACGCGCGCATGATCGCCGCGGTCGAGGTGGAACAGCGCCAGGTGCCACCAGACATGGGTGCCGAAATTGTTGCAATGCGCCCAGCGGTGCTCCTGCGGCGCGAGCCACGCGATGCCGGGTCCGGCGCGCCCGGTCATGTCGTAGACATGGGCGACGGCATGGAGACCCCAGGCGTCGTCGGGCGCCAGTTCGAGGCCCTCGCGCCCGCAGCGATCGGCCTCGCCATAGGCCCGGTTCTCCTCCAGCGCGAAGGCGAGGCAACCGAGGGCATAGCCACGATGGGGATGGTCCGGTCCGTAACGGTCGATGACGGTGGCCACCGAGCGCAGCATCCCCCGCCGGTCGCCGAGCACGAAGCGGATCGCCTGCACCAGCTTCATCGCCAGCGCATCCTCCGGGTGCCGCTCCAGCACCGCATCGAGCGTTGCCGCCGCCTGCCGGAGCCGGCCGCCGAGATAGGCGGCGAGCGCATCCGCATAGCTCCGCTCGCGCGCGGTCGCGCCGGCGGCGGCCGCCCGCGCCTCCGCCAGCGCCGCGGCCGCGGCCGGCCTCAGCTCCGGGCGGCCGAGCAGCAGGTAGAAGAGACCCCTCGCCGCCCAGCCGAGAGCGAAGTCCGGGGCGCGGGTCAAGGTCTCGCCGAGATGCCGGGGCGTCTCGGCGGAATGGGCGAGAAAGGCGCTGACGGTGCGCGCCCAGGCGGCGCCTGCCGCGGGATCGGCAAGCGTGACGGACAGGCCGGAGGCGTCGGTCGTCGGCATGTGGACTACCCTGTTGAGGCGCGGGCGTTTGCGGTGCGGCCCTGTTGCGGCCATAAGATGCGGCCGGGAATTCGCTCTGCCGATGGCCCTTCACCCAGTTGTGACCGGCCGAGATGAAAGGCCGGGCGGAAAACCGTGATTATTACGAAACCTGAGCCCCGGCCGGGCGATTCCGGCCCGAGAAGGCGGCAGGACGACACGGAGTGTTTCATGCAGCCGATCCCGCTTGCCGCCGCGATGGCCGCGCTTCTGGGCGTCGGCGGGGCCGCATTCGCCGCGCGGGGCGGCTTCGGCGGCGACGGGTTCAGATATTTCCTGGGCGCGTTGCTGGGCGGGCTGGCGGGCTGGGGGCTCTACCATGCGGCCTTCGGTTTCACCTTCGCCTGGCGGCGGATGGTGCGCGAGCGGCGCGGCGCCGGCCTCAGGGCGCAGATGCTGCTGATCGGGCTGACCTGCGCGGTGACCTATCTGCTGATCGGCTACCAGGACGCGACCGGCTGGCGGATGTATCCGGTGATCCTGCCGATGGGCCTGGCGACCGCGCTCGGCGCCTTCGCCTTCGGGATCGGGATGCAGCTCGGCGGCGGTTGCGGCTCGGGCACGCTGTTCACGGTCGGTGGTGGCTCGACCCGGATGGTGGTGACGCTGGCCTTCTTCATCCTCGGCTCGGTCTGGGCGACGGCGCATATGCCGGGCCTCTGGGAGCGGTTGCCGGAGCTGACCGGGATCCCGAACCTGCCGGGCACCTCGCTGATCGCGGTGTTCGGGCCGCTCGGCGCGCTGGCGCTGATGCTGGGGCTGGCGGCGGCGATCTGGCTCGGCTCGGCGGCGCTGGAGCGCCACGCCCATGGCGGGCTCGAGCCCGGGCGGGCCACCGGCTCGCTGCTGCGGGGGCCCTGGTCGCACGCGCTCGGGGCACTTGGTGCTGGCGCTGGTCGGGATCGGCTGCTTCCTGCTGTTCCAGCGGCCCTGGGGCATCACCGCGGGTTTTGCGCTTTGGGGCGCGAAGATCCTTGATGCGGCCGGGGCGGGGGTGGCGGACTGGCCCTACTGGCAGGGCTGGCGCGGCGAGCAGCTTGCCGCCAGCGTCTTCGCCGACCGCACCTCGGTGATGAATTTCGGCATCGTGCTCGGCGCCATGGCCGCCGCCGGTGCCGCCGGGCGCTTCGAGCCGGTCTGGCGGCTGTCGGGGCGCGACCTTGCCACCGCGGCGCTGGGCGGACTGCTGATGGGCTACGGCGCCCGGCTTGCCTATGGCTGCAACATCGGGGCGTTCCTGGGTGGCATCGTCTCCGGCTCGCTGCATGGCTGGTGGTGGCTGGTCTGGGGCTTTGCCGGCAGTCTGCTGGGGGTGCGGCTGCGAACGGCCCTGGAGATGGATCCGCCGCTCTCCCGCCAGGGAGCGACGGCCTGAAGAGGAAGGGAGAACCCGAGATGAGATACTCTGCGATCGTGCTGGCCGCGCTGCTGGCAGCGGCCCCGGCCCATGCGGGCGAGGTGACGCCGAGGCCCGGCTGGGCGGTGCAGGACACCGGTTTCGACTATGCCGACCTGCTGGCTCGGCTGAGGGAGGCGGTGAAGGCGGAGGGCATGTTCCTGGTGACCGAGGCCGGCCCGACCGAGGCGGCGAAGAGCCGTGGCATCACCATCCCCGGCAACCGGGTTGTCGGGGTCTACCGCAACGACTTCGCGGTGCGGGCTCTGGCCGCCAGCACGGCGGCGATGATCGAGGCGCCGATCCGCTTCTACGTGACCGAGAACCCGGACGGCACCGCGACGCTCAGCTACAAGACGCCGAGCATGGTCTTCGCGCCCTATCTGGACGAGGGCGGAGAGGAACTCGCGGCGCTCGGCCGGGAACTCGACATTATCTTCGCTGCGATCGCGGCCCGGGCGGCGGGCTCATAGCAGAGCGGGGGTTGCGGCGGAGGATGGGCTGCCGGACGGCCGGTACGCAGGCGGGCCGCGGCGTGGCGCGGCGGATTTTGCGTCTGGACAGGCTCCGGCCTTTCGCCTAAAAACCGCGGCGCACGGCCGGAGCCCTTCCCCCGGGAAGCCGCCCCGCGCGCCGGCGCCCAGGTAGCTCAGTTGGTAGAGCAGCGGACTGAAAATCCGCGTGTCGGTGGTTCAAATCCGCCCCTGGGCACCACCCCCTCCCAGACGCTCAAAGAATTCAAATACTTAGCGGCCAAAAGTTTCCCACTTTTCTGCATCCCCACTCGAAGTGGGAGACATTTTTGCCCGTTTCACCCCTGCGCCAGGCGCTCCATGGCCCGGCCTGCGAGGCGCTTCTGATCCGCGGCCCGGGTGTAGCGCTCGACCTCCTTGAGCGTCCTGTGGCCGGTGATCGCCTGGATCTCGTGCGGGCTGCTTCCGAATGTGATATCTTGTCAGTCGATGGCCACGGATTTCGACTACATTGTCGTGGGTGCCGGGTCGGCTGGCTCCATTGTCGCCAGCCGGCTTACCGAAAGTGCTGCCACCAAGGTTCTGCTCCTTGAGGCCGGCCCGCCCGACCGCAGCCCTTCGATTACTGTTCCGCTTGGCTATGCAAGGAATTTCCGCAATCCGAAGGTAAATTGGATGTACGAGTTTGAACCGATCTCCGGCTTGGGAGGACGGCGCACCTACGTACCACGTGGCAAAGTGCTCGGCGGCTCGGGCTCAATCAACGGCATGATCTACATCCGCGGCGCCGCCGACGATTTCGAGGATTGGAAGGCCGCTGGATGCACCGAATGGGGTTGGGATGACGTCCGACAGGATTTTGAAACGATCGAGGCACGGCTCAGAATTGGCAGCATGAAAGACCAGGCTCATCCCTTGGCCGAAAAATATCTGTCCGCTGCCCAACACCTTGGTTTGCCGGTCAATCGCGATTTCAATGGTCCGAACCAGATTGGTGTTGGCTTCAACCCGGTGAGCATTCACCAGGGTCGGCGCATGTCGTCTGCAGCGGCATTCTTGAGGCCGGCTGCGAAAAGGCCCAATTTGAATATCGAAACCGATGCGTTGGTCGAGTCCATTCGGTTCGAAGGTCGCAGGGCGATCGGCGTTGCATACCTGCGGGGCGGGAAGAGGCAGGAGGCGCGTGCCAGCCGGGAGGTGATCGTCTCAGGTGGCGCTATCAATACGCCGCAGCTTCTGCAGCTCTCAGGCATCGGGCCGCCAGAATTGTTGGCGCGCCACGGAATTGCAGTTGTCGCCGCCAACGCCGCAGTCGGCCGCCATCTGCAAGATCATGCTTGCTACGATCACGTTTACAGGACCCGAGTGCCGACACTCAACCAGGAGCTCGGGCCCCTGCATCGCAGGTTATGGATTGCCTTGACGTACTTCTGGAGTTCGCAGCGGTCCATTGGCCTGTGGCATGACACACGCAGGTGGATTTTTCTTTTCGTGCCCCGGCCTCAATCGCCCTAATCTGCAGCTCTATTTCACCCCGTCTTCCTTTGAACTCGCGGCATCCAAAATGCGGAAACCACCCGAGCCCGACCCATTTCCCGGCATGATGATGGGTCTGTCGAACTGCCGACCCACTAGCTTGGGATCGGTCGAAATCAGATCGGCCTCGCCGCACGATCCTCCCGCGATACAGCCCAATCTTCTCGGGACTGACCACGACATTGACGAAATGCTGGATGGGGCGCAGTTCCTTCGCAGACTTGCAGCGACCCCCTCAATGGCCGCGATTATATCTGAGGAATTGAAACCGGGGCCCTCGGTCGAACGGGATGCCGAGATGGTCGCCGACATAAGAGCTCGGAGCTATTCCGTTTTTCATCCGTGCTGTACTGCGCGCATGGGTAACGACGGTGCTGTTGACGACAAGTTGCGCGTGCGAGGGGTGGATGGGGTCCGCGTCATCGATGCTTCGGTGTTTCCGAATATTGTCGCAGGAAACATCAATGCGGCCGCCATGATGGTGGGATGGCGGGGAGCCGGCCTTGTGATGAGGGGCTGAGGCAAACTGGGGCGCGAGCCGAGCAGAAAATTAGTCACTCCGAAATTCAATCATTGACTGCCATGGCTCAGCGCCGGTCATCTGATCGATTTCGTCGGATGGATGGAGACGGACGATGCAGGACGATGGTCGGTACTTCTATTTCCTGCTTGGCGTGGTCGTGCTGATCGCGGTGATCGTCTATAAATTGCAGGGCTGACGGCGCCCGGGCCAGACCGGCGCCGGGGTGCCTGCGAGCGGGGCGGCGGAGCGGGTGCGATTCCTTTGACGGGAAAGGGCGTTGAACCGGCCCTGTCTGCGGTGAGGCAACACGGGACCGACGGAGTTCGGGACTGTCGTGCGGCCCGCGACGCGCAAGCGGCCGGTCTCCTCGCAATCACCTCCAATTTGTCACGATTGCGCCATGCGGAGCGGGTTACCTGAAGATGCGAGGATTTCCTGTGGGGGAGTTGCCGATGTCTACCGTGCTCTTGGTGCTGAACCGCTATGTGGCGCCGTTCGCCTCGGGTCTGTGCATGGCTGCGGCGACGGCTGTCGACAAGCCGGTCGCGGTGGCCGCCTTCGTCGGGCTGGCGGGCCTGTTCGCGTTCTACAGCTTCGATGCCGGCGGCCGGATGATCGAGCGCATCACCGATGGCGCGCTGGAACGGTCCCTCGGCGGGTCCTTCGGAGAGTGACCGCAGGGTGCCGGTGATCCGCCGGCACCCGAAGGTTGACCTGACGCGCATTGAGTGTCCGGGCATCGGCCGGGAGAAGCCACCGGTGCCGCCGGGAACCTGCCCGGCGGTACCACCGCCTTCCGGTTGATGCGACTGCGCCGGCAAGCCGGCGCCGCCTCCGCGCTTCCAAGGATCGCGCACGCATCATTGCCCGTCCCAATTGTCCGGCCGGACATTCATCACGTTCAAAAGTATGGCTCCGGCTAGTCGACCCGCCTGCGCAGAGGCGAACGTTCATAACACTTTTGTGTCATTTTCTTTAAGTTATGATATAAAGAGCGTTCAGAATTTTTCGCCGGGGGTGGTGAAAATGCTCAGAATTGTTGCGGCATCTGTCGTGGCGGTGTCCCTTTCCATACTGGCCGCGTCTCCGGCCAAGGCGGAATTCGCTGAACCGACCGTCGAACAGTTGGCCGCCTGCGAGCACTATGAGAACCGTGCCCGGTTCAAACCGCGCTCGGGCGAGATCGAGTTCGTGACCTACCTGGCGGAGTCCTGCCGTGCGGCGATCCTGTCGCTTTCCCGATCACGCACCGGGGAACGCGCCGCCGCGGAGACCTTTCTGGCGCGCCTCGACGGCCTGCACAATGTGATCGTCTCGCTCACGGTCGAGCGCCGGTTCGAGAGTCACTCCCCGCAGAATGACACCAGCGCGGCGTCCCGCACCAATTTTGTGGCCTTCCCGCGCGTTTCCTCGGCCGGCGAGTTTCTCATCGCCCACCGCATGGGCGTGATTTCCGCCCTCGAGGAGTGGATCGACACCGGCGCGCAGTTCTCGCTGGCGCAGCGGGCGGCGATCCGGCAGTAGAAGGATTGGCGACCCCGCTGCCGGAGCCAGGTAACGCGCGCCATAGACTTGGCCGAATGGGTGCTTGACCAGACCAGCACGTCGCCGATCTGCCAGCTTCAGCCTGACGATGGGAGGCGGGCGCGTGAGGCCGTTGTGCGGGCGGCTGTTCGGTTTGGTTGACCACATCTGCCCGCCTATTTTCAATGCAATTCTGAACCAAACCCGGTAACGTGTTGTTCCATCTGTCATGATGCGCCGCCAAAGCGAGCCGGTGGATCCATCATTGTAGTCATTTGATCCGCTTCCCCGGCGATTTGCGTGCCATCGATCAACCGAACGGGTTCCCCTCAGAGGGCCGCCGATGAAGATCGTCTTCGCGACCAGGCACCCCTATCTGCCGCAGATTGCCGGGGGCGCACAGTCGAGCATGCATGAACTCGCCCTCGAACTCGCCGCCAGGAACCATTCGGTCAGCGTTCTCGCCGGCCTGACGGGCAAGGGCTGGCTCGGCTTGCGGGGTCGGTTGCGGCTGAAGTTCGGCCGTGCGCGCGCGGTGCCCGATCGGGCAGTCGGATATGACGTGTACCGGGCGTGGCATCCCGAGACAGCCGTTGCCGAGCTGGCGGCGCGCATGAAGCCGGATGTCGCGTTCGTGCAGTCGGGATTTCCGGTCACGATGGCCAATGCTTTCCTGGAGTGCGGCATTCCGGCGGCCGTCTATCTGCGCAACGTCGAGGCGGACCAGTTTGGCGGGCCGCCATCGGATCTTCGCAACTGCACCCTCATCGCGAACTCCGAGTTTACCGCCGGATGGCACGCCGAGCAGTACGGGCTTCAGTCGAGCGTGGTTTATCCGCTGGTTCGGTCCGAGCGCTACCGGACCGAGTCCGCACGGACCCATGTGGTCTTCATCAATCCGCATCCGCTGAAGGGGCGCGACATCGCCATCGAGGTGGCGAGAGCCTGCCCCGACATTCCGTTCCTGTTCGTCGAAGCCTGGACTTTGGCAGGTGTGGAGAGAGCCGAACTGACGCGACGGATCGAGGGCATCGGCAACGTCACCCTGGTCCCCAGTACGAGCGACATGCGCCAGATCTATGGCAGGGCCCGGCTGGTGCTGGTGCCGAGCCAATGGGAGGAAGCCTATGGGCGGGTCGCGACGGAGGCGCAACTGAGCGCGATACCGGTGATCGCGTCCCGGATCGGCGGACTGCCCGAGGCGGTTGGGGGTGGCGGCATTCTGCTCGCCTCCGACGCTCCGGTCGAGGAATGGGCGGACGCGGTCCGGTCGGTCTGGTTCGACGAGTCGCTGAGCGCGTCTCTCGGTGCCGAGGCACGCCGCCATTCGACCCGGCCGGAGCTGGACCCGAAACTCCAGATCGCGCGGATCGAGGCGATCCTGGAGGCCGCGGCGAATATCCCAGCAGGGAACCTCGAGCGGCCGCTCAGACAGGCGTCGGATCGGGGCGGCGCTTGAGCCGCTTCGAGACTTCGGCGACGATGACCTTCGATTTTGAGCCGATGCACATCAGGGTACCGACATAGATCAGATAACTCGACAGGATCAGCGCGATCAGGCCGGTCAGCGAACTGCCTTCGATCAGACCCCGCGCCAGGACAAGGCCGGACCCGGCAGTCGCGATCGCCAGGCAGTGGGGCCAGACCGCGGTCAGCAGATCAGGAAGGCGAACGGGGCCGGAGCGTGAAATCACCCACCAGACGAAGGGCATCTTGATGACGATGTCGGCGATCGCGTAGGCGCGCGCCACCCCCAGTGCGCCGTCCGGCAACCCGACCACGAACGCCGCAACTGAAATCAGGCAGCCGACCGCCCCGGTGATCAGCAGGTCGCGGTTTCTGGTCTGGCTGATCAGCAGCCATCCCAGTGTCGAGGTCGCGACCTGGTGCAGCCCGGCCAAGCCGAGCCAGAAGAAGATCGGCGCCGCGGCCAGCCATTTCGGTCCGAGCAGCGCCCGCAGGAGATCGTCGGAATAGATCACCGCGAACAGGATCGCCGGCTGGGTCAGGATCATGATGCCGGTGATGCATTTCACGAATCCGTGGCGGTACCGTCCGGGTTCGTTGCGCGTGCGCGAGAGGAACGGGATCATCACCCGCCCGACCGGGAAGGTCACCTGCTGGAGCGGAAACAGCAGCAGCTTGTAGGCGCGCTCGTAGAGGCCAAGTTCGGAGGCGCCGTGGAAGCGACCGATCATCAGCAGGTCCGCATTGCGGGAGATGAAATTCAGGAACTGGAACACCGACACGCTGGAGCCGAAGGCGAGCATGTTCGCGACCTCGCCCTCGAACGCCGGCGCGCGCGGCCTGAATCCGCTCGCGGACCAGCTCATTGCCGTGGCGGTCAGGCCGGCAGCCAGCATGCCGGCATAGATCGCCCAGTAGCTGCCGGTCTCGTAGGCGATGGCCGCGCCAATGCAGAATCCCGCGATCGTCGCGGTGAGGTCGATGACCACCAACCTGCGAAACTGCATCGACCGGGTCAGGAGCGCCGTGTTTATCGACTGGATGTTCCAGATCACGACCAGAAAGGACGATGCCACGGTCAGATTAAACAGCCTCGGCTCGCTGTAGAATTCGACCTGGAACGACGCGGACAATGCCAGCATCGTCGCGAGGAGCGCACTCGCGGCGAGCGAGATCCAGAACAGGCCGCTTTTCTGGCCGTGGCTCAGCGTCTCGCGCTGGATGATCGTATGGTGAAGGCCCAGATCCTGGAACAGGCCGATCAGCGCGATCGACGGTGCGAGCATTGCCATCAGCCCGAAATCCTGCGGCCGAAGGAAATGCGCCAGCACGATTGCCGAGACAAAGCTGATGATCACCTTCAGCGCCTGGCCGAGCCCGGTGACCGCAATGCCCGCGGCAATGCTCGGGATCTTTTCGGCGCTGGGCTCGGCGGGGGGTGTCATGGTCAGCTTTTCCGGTCTTGTGCGGTCGTTCTCAGTGGTCGATCAGAGCCGAAGCGGAGCGCAGAGCCATGGGCTGGTCGTCGCGCCACGTCGGTCCATCGGGGCTCCGCTAGTTGTTGCCCGGCGCGTTGGCGGCGCTCCCGGTCGCTCGGCGGGCCCGGGCGGAGGCGAGCAGGCCATCCAGCAACGGAACCTCGATCTCCAGCACATCGTCGGGAAGAAGCTCGGTGATGCCTTCGGCCGAAATCGACTCATAGCCGTCGGCCGTGCGGCGGGTGATGGTGAAGACCGGCTTGCCGACGCTGGTCATGTTTTCAAGGCGCTCGGAGCGGCTGGCGGTGGCGAACAGGGATTTTGCCGTTTCCATCCGCTTCTCGATCGACGTCACCTGCGCGCGGGTCTCCTCGAGCAGGCGCAGCAAGTCACGGCGCCGGTCGTTCACCAGATCGAGCTGGTCGCGGCGCGCCTCATTCAGTTGCTGCTCGGCCTGCAGCCTGGCGGTCTCGAGCTCCAGCCGCCCCAACTCCAGATCGGCAACGGTACGGGCGGCCAGGATCTGGCGAGACGCGACGGACAGGCCCTTGTCGAGCAACTGATCGACACTGGCGAGATCCTTCCGGGCGAGGTCGACCTGCTCGTCGCGCAACGCGATCCGGGCGTCGAGCTGCACGATCTGGCGGTTGAGCAGTTCCTCGAGGCTCCTGATCTGTGCGAGGCTCGACTCCATGGCGCTGTCGTTGGCCGACTTGATCTCGTACTGAAGCTCGAGCAGCGTGGCGGCGACGGGTGATTCCTCCAACCGCCGCGGCATCTCGATCGTTTCGCTGCCGGCGAGTTCCGCCTCGACCCGCGCGCTCTGAGCGAGATAGCGCCAGAGGTCCATCCGCAGGACTTCGTACTCGCCGAGTGCGCTCACCGCATTGCGCTGCTGGTCCGGATGCCATCCCTCTCCCGAATCGACGCCTCCGGCCAATCCGACGGCCTTCAGCACGGTCAGCCCCGGTACGAACGGGAATGCGCCCGGCTGCCTGGCCGCGCCGATCACGTAGACCGGCCGGTACTCGGTCACTTCGATCGACACAGTCGGCGGCTCGACCAGGCCCGCCTTGGTGTAGAGCTCGACCGAGATCTCGCCGGCCACCTCCTCGGGAGACCGGCCGGCCGCCATGATCGTGCCGATCATCGGCAGGGAAAGCGTGCCGTCGGACCCGACCAGGTAGTCGCCGCCGAAGTCCGGCCAGGGCATGTAGACGCCTTGTGTCGGCTCCCACTGCCCGACCCGGAGGCGGAGTTGGTCGCGCGGGCCGAGCGGGAAACTCCGGGTCTCCGATGCCGGGCCGGCCGGTGCCGGCTGCCCTTGCGCCGTCACGGACACCGCGCCGGCCGCGGCGAGGGCAGCCCAGAGGAGGACACCAAACTTCGTCAGTCGTTTCATCTCGATGATCTTTCCCGAGTTCGCAGCCGAACCTTGAAACGCGATCAGCGGGCCTCGAGCAGGCTTGCCTCGAAGCTGCCGGAACCGACGCACTGCCTCAACGCATGGAGGTCCGTGTCGATGAAGACCGCACCAACCAGATTGTCTTCGAACGCCGAGTTCTCGTCGAGCGCGGCCCTGGCGACGCTTGGAACGATCTGGCCCCAGGCGAGCGCGAGCACCACGCCATCGACGTGTCGGGCGAAGGTGTTGGCGGTCAGGTTGGCCGATAGCGGCGGCAGACTGACCACGATGTGATCGTAGCGCGACCTGGCGTCCGCCATGACCTCTCGGACCAGCTTTGCCGGCAAGGCATCGGCGGGCACTCCGTCGGGCAGGGGTTTCGCGGGGCCGAGGAACAGCACATCGATCGAGGCTCCGGTCGCCTCGACCTCGCGCCGATAGATTGCCGTGCCCCGGACCCCGAGGCTCCAGCGCACGGAATCCGGGTGTTCGGTCTCGAGCCGGCCGGCCTCGCCCGGGGCGGTCTCGATGTACATGACCCGGGCGCCGTCGGTTGCCAGGAACTCGGCGAACTTGCGGGGCAGCACCTGCCTGCTGCCGGGCAGGACCTGCGCAAACCCGATCGAGGACGCGCAGTTCGCGCCCGGGGGTGAGGCGAACAGGGAGCGCATGGAATGGGCGGCCCGCATGAAGAGCCGATCGGCCTTGAGCCGCTCCCTTTCCGTGGCGCCGAGGGCGATCGAGCCGATCAGGGGCAGACCCAGCGCCTCGCGCAGATCCGCCCGCGTGCGCATAGGCCGCTCGCGCAGTTCGCGCAGCGCTCCCATGCCCGCACCGAGGAGCCCGCCGAGCACGATACCGAGCGCGAGGCTCGCGCCGATTCTGGGCCGCGCGGGACCCTTTGGCACCATCGCGGAGGAAATGGTCTCGACCGACGCGACGGGGAAGGCCTGCTGCTGGCGTGTGGTCTCGTAGCGTTTGAGAAATTCCTGGTACATCTCGCGATAAATCGTCGCCTCCTCCTCGAGCTGATGCAGCTTGCCGACCAGGCCGGCCGCCCTGGTGCTTGCCAGGTTGATCTCGTCGAGGTTCGACTGCAGCGACGCCTCGCGGCTCAGGGCGATCTGGTGTTCGGCCCGGAGCGCCTCGGTCACGTGTCGCATCTCCCTAAGCAGGTCCTGTTCGATCTCCGACATGCGGCCGGCCAGGCGAACCGCCTCGGGATGGTCCTCGCCCCAGCGGCCCGTCACATCGCGGAAGCGCGAAGTAGCCTCGAAGTAGTCGAGCCTGAGCTTCGCGATGACCTCGTCGCTCGGCGTTTCCGTGGCGAAGGTGGCTGTCGCGATGACCTCGCCGGCCGCCGATTCGACAAGGCCCTCGAACTGGCGGAGCCGCGCCTGCGTCTGGGCGGTGTCGGCCTCGGCGTCGATCAGCTTGGTCAGTGTTTCGGAGAGCTGCTGTTCCGAGAGCAGGGAGCCCTTGACGGAGACAAGCTTGTGCTCGAGCCGGAATCTTTCCAGATCCTGCGCGACGCTCAGGCCTTTCCGCTCGAGCTCGCCGAGCCGTTCTGTCAGCCAGTCGCCGGCGCCGCGCGCGACCTCGAAATTCGACTCGAGCCGGAACCTCTTGTAGGCGCTGCCGATCTCGCGGGCGATGCGTGTGGCGCGGACCGGGTCATATCCGAGATACTTGATGTCCAGAACGAAGCTCCGGCCGATCCGCTCGACCTCAAGATTGTTTCGCAGCAGCTGTGCCGCCCGGGTCTTGGGGGTCTCCCGGAGCCCGTCGTCACCGTCTTCTGCGGCCGAAGGCGACGGCGGCGCGGGCGTGATGAGACCGAGAACCGGACGTACCAGAGACTGGACCGCCTGTTTCGTTGCGCCGACCGGCGAGGCGGGCGGATTCATGAAGTCGGCGTCCTGATCGAGCTTAAGCGCGTCGACCACGCGCAGGGCGAGCGCCTGCGACTTGATGATCTCGATCTCGCCCTGGATCGCGGTGTCGGAGACCGCGGTGCGTGGAACCAGGGATACCTGGTCGAGCATCTGGGCCCGGTCCTCATCGAAGAGGATCGTCTCGATCGCCTGATAGCGCGGCACCGCCAGCACCACGTAGACAACCGCGGCGGCCAGACCGATCGCCGCACAGCCCAAGATCAGCCGCGTTTGCCGGCGGATCGCCTTGGCAATGCGGGTCGCGTCGATGTAGCCGTCGCTGTCGCCTGCCGAAGCGGAAGCTCCGCGGACGGGGGCGCGCAGGTTCCTGTTGTCCAAAGTCGACCGATCCTCCATTGGTCCCATTCAGGCGTGACCATGGTCATCTCGTCTGATTCGAAGACACTAGGCGAACCGCTCGGACTCAACTTGACTTTACAACCTATAGTATAGTGTGACAACCTATAGTATAGTTTGGCGCATTTTTGTTATGTCTTTGACTGCGTCACCTTATCATCTAAACTAAGTCATGGCACTAGTCGATGCTATAATTCCGGTGTTCAATGCGGAGCGGACAATCGAGTCCGCGGTCGATTCAATACTTTCGCAGACCGAGGAGCGGCTCAGGGTGATCGTCGTGGACGACGGGAGCCAGGATCGCACGCCAGCGATTCTACGCGCGATGGCCGGCGCGGATCCGCGAATCGAGCTTGTGAGCCAGCCGAACGGCGGCGTCGTATCGGCCCTCGCGGCGGGTGCGCGGCGAATCCGTGCGCCATTCATGGCGCGCCTGGACGCGGACGACCTGAGTGCGCCGGACCGGTTCGCACGGCAACTGGCGCGCTTCGGGGAGCGCCCGGAGCTGGTTGCGGTCTCCGGCGGACATGCCGAGATCGATGGCCAGGGCCGGCCCACGGGGCGGGTGTCGCGCCCGCGGCCGCTCGAATGCTCCGATCCGGGCTGGATCCCGGCGCGGGAGCCGCAGATCGTCCATTCCTTCCTGATGGTCAGGAGTGATGCCTTTCGGCGCGCCGGCGGATATCGGCCGGGGGTCATGTCGGAAGACACGGACCTGTACTGGCGGCTGATGGAGATCGGGCTGGTCGAAAACATGGAGGGTATCTTCGGCTCCTACCGGATGCACGGCGACAGCCTCTCGTCGAGCTCGATCGCCAATGTCCGCATCCTGTCCGCTTGCTCGCAATTCTGGGCGGTCTCGGCGCGGCGGCGGCGCTCGGGCCGGCCCGACATCGGATTCCCGCTTGGCAGGGACGAGGCGCAGGCGGCGGCGTCCAGGCTCGGCGAGTTGGTCGGGCTCGTCGGAGCGCCCCTGGACGAGAGCGAGAGGCATTGGTTCCGGCGTGCGGTCGCGGCGAAAATGATCGAACTGACCGGGTACCGGCCGGTCGAGCCGGACGAGGCCGACTGCGAATTCATCGCGGCCGAACTGGCTGACCTGACCGGCATTACCGAGCCCAACCGGCAGGAACTTGGCAAGGTCCTAGCGGCAACGTCGGCCAGGATGATGCGCCTGGGGCGTTATCGGGATGCGGGCCGGATGGCCTCGTGGCGGTCGTGGCCCGAGGCCCTTGCCCGCGCGGCGACCGGGCGGCTCTACTGGAGCAAGCCGCTCCGATGAGCCGGGCAGCGACAAAGGTCGACGTCTGCGTCTGCACGTTTCGCCGCGAAGCGATCCGCGAGACACTCGTTTCGCTGGCGGGGCAGGAACTGCCCGATTCGGTCGTGATGCGCGTCGTCGTCGCTGACAACGACGCCGTCCCGAGCGCCGGCGATCGCGTCCGGGAGGCCGCGGCGGCGCTTGGGCTGGACCTGGCATATGTCCACGCGCCGGCGGGAAACATCTCGATTGCCCGGAACGCCGCCCTCGATGCGGCCGGAGGCGACTGGATCGCCTTCATCGACGACGACGAGGCGGCGGATGCCGACTGGCTTTCGGAGCTGCTCGCGGCCGCCTCGGCGACCGGCGCCGATGTGGTCTTCGGGCCGGTCGTGCCGGTCTTCCATGCCCCGGCGCCCGCCTGGATGTCGGACGGCAGCTTTCACACCGTCGAGCCGATCTTCAGGAATGGCGAGATCGCCGGCGGACATGCGGGGAACGTGCTGATCTCGCGCCGCCTGATCGCGAGGACCGGCGCACGGTTCGATGTGAAGTTCGGCCGGACGGGCGGCGAGGACACCGATTTCTTCGACCGTCTGATCAGGCGGGGAGCCACGATGCACTACGCCCCGAACGCGGTGGCTCGCGAGTCCGTGCCGTCCGACCGGGCAACGATGGCCTGGCTCGTCAGGCGGCGGTTCCGGTACGGGCAGACCCATGGCGCGATGATCGCCCGGCGGCATCCGGAACTTGCCGGGCGGGCGCGGGAAGCCGCGCGGGCAGGGGCGAAGGCGCTCGCCTGCCTCGGCGGGCTTATGATCAACCCGTTTCCGCCCCGGCGGCGCGCGTTCTGGCTGCTGCGCGGCGCGCTGCATTTGGGTGTCGTCGTGAAGCTTTTCGGGCTCCGGACGATCGTGGCGTATGGGGGGGCGGAGCCTGTTGCTCAGCCCGCGGCATCCGAGCCGCGCGACGATCCAGCGTGATGGAGCGGCGTCTGCCGCCCGCGGCATTCGACGTGTCTCGCATCCCACATCGCAATCAGCAGGAACGGCACCATGAACGAGCCCATCTTGTAGGGCGTGAGGAATTCGACCTCGACCGCCGAGCGGACGGCGAACAGGATCGCGAGAACCGTGCACAGGATGGCGCTAGCCGCGTGCCGGCTGCCGATCAGGGAGCGCAATGGCTCGACGACGAGCCCGATCAGGATCGCCCCCGCCATCGCGATGCCGACCATGCCGAGTTCGACGCCGCTCTCGATCAGGGTGTTGTGAAAGTGGAATCCACTTCGGGCCGAGATATAGAAACTTTCCCAAAGCTCTTCGGCCAGCGGGCGCCCGGGAACCCAGAAGGCATAGTACCCGACCCCGAGGATCGGATGCTCGTACACGACCTTCAGGCCTTCGCGCCAAAGGAAAGTTCTGCCCGTCAGGGTCGCGTCCTTGCCGAATATCTCGAAGATCTGCGCGACGGCTCCGGTCGCGGAGGCCCAGGCGACGATCCCGGCAATGACGACCAGCCCGCCCGCCAGCAGGACACGCCGCTGGACCGGCGCGAACGCTAGGCTGAACTTCGCGACCGCCATGACCGCAAGCGAGGCCACAGCAGTGATCGTCGATGTCGCCGACGCGGCGATGGAGAGCGCGTAGGCCGAAAGGCCCGCGACACCGAGTGACAGCAGCGTCCAGCGCCAGCCGCTCCGGAATAGCCAGATGATTGCGACGGCGAAGATCAGTCCGGTCGAGCCGAAGAATCCGAACGAGTTTTTCGAACCGAAGGCGCCGGCGAAGGAATAGGTTCCGTCAATCGCGTCGTAGCCGTATTCGCCGTAGGCCAGCGAATAGAGGATGACGGCAGCCGATCCGATCAGGCCGCCCCGGGCAAGCGTTTCCGCGGAGATCATCCGGGCGGCGATCACGCCGCAGACGACGGTCGAGGCATACTGGAGGCTGCCGCGCAGGGTGACCGCCGGATAGTCGGACCAAAGCGTCGACAGCACGGCCACGGCCGGGAGCAGCAGCAGTAGGCTCACATGACCCAAGCCTTTCAACAGGAGAGCGGGTTTGAGCACCAGAAACGGGAGCCAGAGCGCATAGAAAATCAGGATCGAAATCTGGCCGAATATGATCGAGTAAGCGAATATGAACGTCGTAAGCGAAATTGCGGCGGTTCCGAAGATCTGATTGCTTTCGGAATCGAGTAAGATGCGCCGGTCGATACGCATCACCGGCCCCGACGAGGGTGGATCCGCCGCATAGCCGTCCCACCGCCGGCCCGGTACCGGTCGGGAGCCGGCATCCGCCCGCCGGCCGCGCGCCTCATCGCCATGCTTCCGTGAGCCTTCCCAGCCGCGCGTGGATCGGGTGCCGGAACAGCAGCGTCGCCGCCGGCCGGCGGAGCAGCGCGGCGCCTGCCTCGGCCCAGCTCTTCTGCCTGATTGCCTCGACCGCGATCGAGAACGCGAGCGCGTCATCAAGTGCGCGGCGGCGACGCCGCAATGCTTCCTCGGCCGCATCATCGAGCTGCCAGCGGCGGCTGAACTTCCGGTCTGCTTCTCGAAGCCCCCTGAGATGTTCGACCTCCAGGCGATGCGACACAGATCCGCGCCGCCGCGTATAGCGATAACCGGCATGGTGGTCGACCTGGACGACCGCACCGGCAGCCAGACAATCGGCCAGCAGATAATAGTCTTCGCCAAGCTGGACCGCCGGATCATAGGAGATCCCGGCGTCGACAAGAAAACGCTTCCGGAACAGAGGCTTCAGATAGCCGAAACTCGGTGCGGCCGATAAGAACTCCGTGTTCGCCAGGATGAAGTCCGCCAATGTCAGCCGGTCGATTCCCGCCAGGGCCTGGCCATAGAACAGGCCGAGGTCTTCGCCCTCTTCGGACACCTGCGCCAGATCATCGACGACGATATCGGCGGACGTCCGCACGGCGAGCCGGAGCATCCGTTCCAGCCGCCCCGCGAAGATCATGTCGTCGGCATCGAGTACCGCGATCCAGTCGCCCTTCGCCGCCTGAAAACCCCGGTTTCGTGCGGCGCTGGGGCCCTGGTTGCTCGCAAGCCTGATACAGGAACACCGGCCGTCCCCGATCAATTCCACCAGCGCTGCGGTGGCATCTGTGGAGCCGTCATCGACGACGATGACTTCAAGTGCCACATTTTCCTGTGAAAGGGCGCTCCGCACGGCGTCGGCGACGAACCGCTCGGCGTTCCAGGCCGCGACTACGACGCTGACGGCGGGGTCTTGGAGATTGGCGAGTGCCATTCAAGCCTGTGAGTTAGCTCCCGGAAAAAGCCGATACCCCAAGCCAGATGCATCACAATCGCCGCGGGCCCGGCCCATGCGGCGCAGAACGAGCGATCCCTGATCGCGAGGATGACGCCGTAGATCATACAGATTGCGGCCCAAAGTGCCAAGGGCGCCAGCAGGTAAAGCCAGATCCAATTACCGGTTGCAGCTGCGAGCGCGAGTCCGGCCAGGCCCAGCACGGCCGCGACTGGCACGAGCAACGGGAGGGTCTGGCGGAGCTTCGGGATCAGGCGGTGCTTGAGGAGCATGCGTGCGCGGCCGCGTCCGAAGCCCTGGTATTGCCGGAACAGCGCGGATGCGGAGGGCCGGGGGTAGTAGACGATCTCGATCCGGTCGCTCAGCCATATGCGATGGCCTGCCAGGGTCAGCCTGCGGTCCAGCTCTGCGTCCTCGTTGTGCGAGAACTCCGGATCGTAGCCGCCGACTTCCCGGAATGCCGAGGCGCGGAACAACGCGTGATGCCCGTGGTCCACGAAACGGCCGCCGCCGCCGGTCCTGTGGGCTGATCCGCCGGTGCCGAGGACGCTGTTCTGGGCGACGGCGACACCGGCCTGAAAGTTGCTCAGGCCCGCCTCGGCGACCATCGGAACTGTGACCGAACTGGCGCCGGTCCGGCGGGCCTCCTCGATCAGGGACGCGCAAAACCCGACCGGATATGTCGCGTGCGCGTCTGCCCGGATCAGATAGTCGGCGTCGGACCCGGCAACTGAAACCGCGAGATTGATGCCGGCGCTCTGGATCCGGGCCGGGTTGGCGACCAGACGGACCCGCGGGTCGGTTTCGGCGATCCGACGCACGATGTCCCGGGTGCCATCGACGCTGTTGCCATCGACGACGACGAGATCGGTCCGCAGCGCCTCGGTGCCATCGAGGAGCCGTGTCACCACAGCCTCGATGGTGCGCGCTTCGTTCAGCGTCGGAACGACGATGAGCACGCGCGCTCGATCGATCGGCTCATCCGCCATGCGTCTCGTGGACCCCACCTATGGAACCGGTCGCCGCCCCGCGATCACATCAACTATCTCCCGGCAATCCTCGCCCCGCAACCGCCAAAGTCCCGCGGGCGTCTCGTCGATCCTGCGCGCCGCCTCGACATAGGCCTCCCCGGTCATGGATGCCAACGCCGCGTCCAGCGCCTCGACCGTCGGCTGCGCCAGGACGATCCCGACGCCGTGGCGGCGCAGGAAGGCGCCGGTTTCGACGTCGGCCAGTGCGAGGGGAACGGTCCGATGAAATCCGCCCTCGTAGAGGCGGTTCGGCAAGAGCCACTTCGAATTCAGGCCTTCCTCGTAGAGATCGATGCACCAGGAAAAATGCACCTCGCCGTAGATGGCGGCGAGATCGTCCGGATAGGCGTAGCGGCCGTGAAACGTAACATGCGGGAGTCTGCTCACCTCGGCAGCGAGATCGGGAAAAACGGCCACCGTGGGATTGCCGCGCAGGATGATCTCGAACGCGCCCGCATGTTTCGCGGCGAAGGCGCCAAGCACGTCGAGCGAGCGCCGGCAGCGCAGCGCGCCGAACCAGCCGATCCGCCAGGGCGCCCCGATCGCGGTCGGCGGCGCCCGTACGAGGTCATGGCCGGCAAAGACCTTGTTCTCGATCAGCAATGTCGGATGTGCCGGAAACTGCCTAGCGATGTGGTTGCTGATGAAGGCGGGCGAACTGGTCACGATCAGATCGACCGTCGCTCCGAGCCGGCGTTCGAGGGATTGCACCGCTGATCCGGCAAGTCCGGAGCCGGCCAGCAGCCGGTGGATGTCGAGGCACTCATAGACCAGCCGCGGGCGCGGCTGCATTCCCGAGACGATCCGGGCGCCGAGCGCGAGCATCTCGAGGTTGCGTGCGACAAGGACGTGCGGACGACCGAAATGCCGCCGCAGCCGGCTGGCATTCATCAGTGCCGCATTCAGGACCGCCGCTGCCCTGTGTCCCAGCCGCGCGTCGTAGGTGATGCCGAGATCGAGCGCCCGCGCGCCGTGGATCACGGCAGGGGCCTCGGCGCCGCGATGAAAGCCTGCGAGCGCGACGGACGCCCCGCCGGCCCGGAAGAGGGCGATGCGGCGCGCAACGGCCGGGTCGTTCAGGTCGTGAACGAGATAGGCGATCTGTGGTGGACTGTCCGGTGTCACCGAAAATCAGATGTGAGCATCAGGAGGATCTTCAAGTCCTCCCGCCGATTGTTCGGCCCGGCATCACTACAGTTCGTTTCCGTTCGGCTCAGCGCCGCGAGCGCCGTCGGAACTCGGCAGCTTCAGGTTCAATGCGCGCAGTTTGCTCGAGATCACGGCGCTTGCCAGGAAGCCGGCCTGAGCCGCAGCTATGGCGATCACGAATCCGAAGAACGACAGATCCGCGCTGATCGCGCCGGCATAGATCGCCAGTGCGATTGCCACCAGCCAGGCGCAAATGACCGCCAGGAACCCGAAGATCGAGAGGAAGAAGCCGCACACCACCCCGATCAGCACGAAGCTCGCAAAGATCACCACTTCCATTTGGCCCCCCAGCCTTTCTACTTACGTGAACGCTCAAGAGCGAACCCGGGGCATCGGAAAACCAAAGACCTCAGCCCGATCCGATGAAGATACCGCCACACTCCAAAATTGTAAAACCAAATCTTGACTCAACTACAGTGCGATAAAACTCCACCATTCAGTTTTACTTCAGACCTAACTAGTCGAAACGTTCAGTTTGTAGTAAGGAATCAGCTGAGTTTGCCCGCGACCGAATATGCTTACGAGCTTACAGCCTACTGTTGATTGTTGGCTAATTTGTGGCGAGGGAGCATCGCATGAACTCGATTTGGCGGGTCGATGGCCCGCGCCACGAACATGCACAGATTCCTGCGGCAACGGCCCGGCCCGGCTTGTTGCCGCTGAAGCGCGCATTCGATGTGATCGCCGCATCGGCGGGTCTGATCCTGCTCTCGCCGGTCATTGCCATGGTCGTGGCCTATCTTTCGCTTTGCGAGCGCGGCCCGATCGTCTTCGCGCATGAGCGGATCGGCAGGGGTGGCCGCAGATTCAGATGCCTGAAGTTCCGGACGATGTGCGTCGAGGCGGATCGGATCCTGCAGACGCATCTTGCGCGGAATCCGGACGCTGCGCGCGAGTGGGCGGCGACGCAGAAGCTGAAATCCGATCCGCGGGTGTTCCCGTTCGGTCGTGTGCTGAGAAAGACCAGCCTCGATGAACTGCCGCAACTGATCAACATCCTCAAGGGCGACATGAGCGTTGTCGGGCCGCGCCCCGTGACCGAGCCGGAACTGGAGCGGTACGGTGCCGGACGCAATGGCTACCTGTCTGTCCGCCCCGGCCTTACGGGGCTCTGGCAAGTGAGCGGGCGGAGCGACGTCTCGTTCGAGAACAGGGTCGCCCTCGATCTGAAATACGTCCGCACCCGGAACATGATGCTGGATATCTGGATCGTCATACTGACCTTCAGAGTGGTGTTCTTCCAGAAGGGCAGCTACTGAGCTTTTCGTGGTAGCCTGCGATTGACGGCCGCAGCGCCACCGGCCCGCGGCGGCATGGGACTGTCAGGGTTTCCAGGCCGGGACAGTCTTCCGGTCGCTCGGGCCCGAGACCACTTCGTGGCCACTGTCGGCGAATGCGGGGCCGCGAGCGACGCTCCTGATCTCGACGGATCGTGCGGCCAACCCCGGCGGAAGCGCATAGTCGCCGGCCGCGAAGGCGCCCAGATCACGCCAGTCGCCGCCGTCGAGCCGGTATTGGATTGCGGTCGCTTGAAGGTCGTCATCCGGAATTCCGGCGATCGCGACCTCGCCGGTCGCGGTCAGCGACCAGTCCCCGGGCCCGAACGACGTGAGCGTGTTGTAGGAAGAGAGAGCCATCGACTTCAGCGCAAATTGCGGCGCGCCGTCCGACAGATCGCGCTCGTCGAGCGCTCCGAGCCAGCCCGGCTGGTCGTCGGTGCACCAGTAGCTGACATAGGCCGCGACGGTCTGTTCGGACCATATTTCGTCGCTGGTGAAGTTCCGGGTCCTGCCGTTCAGGGCGCCGCCGAACCGTACTCCCGCGGCCAGGTCCCAGCCGGTGCCGTGGCTGAACCGTCCGATTGTCTCCCACCCGACGCCCGGGTCATGGGCGATCTGGAAGAGGATGTACTCGGGCTGGAACTCGATCGCCCAGCCGCACGCCGCCTCGATGCAGTGAGCCGGAACGTTGATGCGGTAGCTCTGCTTCTCGCGCCCGCCGCTGCCGTCGTGGCGTTTCATGTGCAGGGTCATCTGCATGGTGCCGAATTGATGGGCGACCTTGGGATCTCCGGGCACGTATTCCAGGTCGAGTTCGCGATCCGTCCCGGCGGTGAAGGGGGTTTTGTAGAGAAACATCCCTACGACGCTGCCGGGAATGCCGGCGGGAAGCCGGCCCCGCCACTCGACGCGGCCCCAGACGGCGGCGTAGCCCTTTGCCTGGAACTCGGCTCCGAGATAGGGGCGCGGGGCGGGATCCGGCGAGATCGAGAGGCGCAGGGCAACGCCGCCCTCGCCGTCGTCGACGACGTTCTCCGGACGCCAGGTCACGGTCTTCGGAAAACCCGCTTCCCAGGTCGAGACGAGGACGCCCCCGCCGAGACCGAGACGTTCGGCGATCTCCGCACCGTGCAGCGGCTTTGATTGCACGATGCTGCTGTGGGCCGGCAGCGTTCCGGCGAGACGGACCGGATTGACCGAACTGTGGGCGCTCGAATCCGGCTCAAACTCCCGCTGCGGCCGCTCCGCCGCGGCGGGTTCGCAGGTGACCGCCGCCAACGCAGCGAGGAAAAGAACCGGGATCTTCCGCATTTTTTGGGCCTCCGGGTCTTGGTGGTGCCGCTGGGAAAGGTGCCGTGGACTGAAATCTCCGGGCGCCGATCCGATTGGCAGGGCTGGGCGACCGCGCGGCGTCGCCATGCCGTCAGATCCTGCCAATCCGTTTCACTTCAATGGTTCGGGATTTGGAATGACTGACTGGCCGCGCCGTCATTCCGAAAACAACGCCTCGTAGCGCGTCCCGCGAAACTCCGCGCAGAGTTCGCGATAATTCCGGACCACCTCGGACTTAGGGCGCCGGAGCTGCTTCTTCAGGGGCGACGTGACCGTCGCCGGAGGAACGCCGAGGAATTTGAAGACCCGGTCGACCTCCGGGCTCTGCCGGGCGACGAGCGTTTCATAGGTGGTCTGGAGAACCCGATCCGGCGGAATCGCCGTGGCAACCCAGTTCTCCCAGGTTTCGAGCCATTCGAACCGGGACCTGACCCAATCGGCAGGCAGCGTCACGGACTGGCCGCCATAGCTCCCCTTGAGCCAGGTCCGGGTCTTGCTGGCGAGCCTCGCCGACACGAGCATCGCCAGCTTGTCCTCGCGGACGAGGTGGATGATGCGCAGGTCCGGATCGTCAGAGATATGGCCGGGCAGCGCATCGTTGCCCGGAATGCCCCAGTTCTCTCCGTAACCGGGTTCGAGATTCCCGTAGAGGATCTTGACGCCCGTCGCGGCTTCCCAGGTCATCCGCTCGAGGCGGCGGTCAAGATAGGACGTCACTCCCACGCGATTGATGTGGTTCCGGACCAGGCTGCTCCGCAGCTGGAACTCGCCGAAGATCTCGCCATGCTGGACGATGCGCCGGTGCGACTTCATCAGCGAGGTGAGGAAATTGCTTCCGGACCTGCCGCTGGTCAGCACGACGAACCTTGTCGTCCCGGGCAGAACTGCGTCAGCTGCACGACCGATCGTCAGCCGCAGCAGGTTCTTGATTGGCATGGAAAGCCGCGGGTCCATCGTATCGCTCTGTTCCTCACAATTTCAGCAAGCAGGTGAACGACATACCAGAGAAACTCAATCTATCGAGACAGGATGATGCAATCGTCATGTCAACAACGGCGAAACGCTCCGGTTTGACCGGCCCGAGGTGTCAACTGGCGCGGTGCCTGCCGGCCAGCCACTTGAGGAAGACATACGCATCCTTGCCGATGACGCCCCGCAGGGTCTTCTTCAGTTCTTCGGGACTGAGTTCATGCCGATGGGCCAGCTGCAGGCGCCGCGGCGCCGTGCGCAAACTCTGGCGCATGGCGTTCAGGCTCAGCCGGTCGGGACGCAGGTATTCGAAACAGCACGCGCAGAGAACCGGTTTTCCGGAGGACGTCGCGATCTCCACGGCCTGATCATGGGAGCTTTCGATGAAGAGCAACGAGTCTCCGCGTGCGTAGATCTGTGCCTTGAAGCGGCCATGGGCGCCGAGCCGCAGTCTTTCCTCGCGGCTCGGCAGGTCGAGCATATGCAAATGCCCGTAGTCGATGCCCTGCCTGCGCAGCCATTCCTCGGTCTGTGGCCGGTACTTCTCGAGCCGGCTGGTCACCAGCCGACCGATCGGCCGGGTCGGCCGCCAGAGCGGCGTCGCCTCGCGCAGGAACCGATCGTAGTTGGTGCCGTCGTCATTCTCGGTGTCGGTCGGATCGACGCAAAGCACCCCGTCGATGTCGACGCATGCATGCTGGAGGATGTCGTGATGCATCACGTTCCATTGAAAGAACCTCGGCTGCGGGACGGCCTCGAGGACCAGGTCGACGTCCGGATGCCCGGCGCTGTTGCCGTAGACGGCCACGAAGGTGACTTCGTCGCCGAGACCTGCGGCGTCGATGGCTGCCCGCGCCGATCGCATCGCGGCACCGCTGTAGATACTGTCATCGACGACGACGACCTGTCGCTTGCGCGGACCGCCATCCTTCCCGGTGTCTCTTTGCCGAGTTCTCCCGGTGCTCAACACGCGTCCGGCACAGTATCCCTCCAGATCCGCCATCGGAACGTTAAGGGCGAGACAGAGGAGATTGGCGGGCAGCAGGCCGCTGCGCGGAACTCCTACCACCAGATCAAGCGCGGGCGGAAGACGCGCCATCCCGCAGACGATCGCGGCGTTCATGTCCGCAAGGGACCGGTAGTTCATGTCCGTTTTCCCCGTGCAGTATTGCCGCCCGCAGGCGAAATATCCCTCACGCGAGAATATGCATCGCGAACACAAACCTGCGCACGCAGCGTGCCGCCGCGTCCTTCGCGCCTGGACATCCGCTTCAGGCAACCCTCGCCGCTCCAGCAGACTATCGAATTGTATCGTTTTTTCTGCAGCTGTAAATATTTATGCACCAAAAATCACCTGATGCAGAAGGATGGACACGGCGCAACCGCCGAAGTCCCGGAAGGGCCGCCTGGCCGGTGCCGTGCGGGCACGGATGATCTCGCGGTTCACCCCTGCCAGCCAGTTCGGATGCATGGTCGAGCCAAATGCGGGCGTCTTGCGGACCGGCCCCTTTCCCGCAAGACGATAGCAAATCGGGACCACATTCAACTTTACTAAAAAATGCCGTACGGATACCCTGTTTTCGCGACTTTTTTTGGCGAAGACAGACATGTGATCGGTGCCATTCCGTGCGTGGTGGATGCAAATGAGCAAGCTGACCGAGCCGGCACCGGTGGTCAGCATTGGTATGCCGATCTACAATGGCGCAAGGTACGCTGCCGGCGCGATCGAATCCGTACTCTCGCAGACCTATGGCGATTTCGAGCTGATCATCTCGGACAATGCATCTACTGACGCGACGGAGGAAATTTGCCGCAGCTTCGCCGCGAGCGACCCGCGGATCCGTTATGTCCGCCAGCCCAAGAACCAGGGTGCGGCGTGGAATTTCGACCATGTCTTCGATGTCTCGCGCGGCAGGTACTTCCGCTGGGCGGCCGCCGATGACCTGATGGCCCCGAGGCTGCTCGAGAGATGCGTCGAGATTCTCGAGGCCGACGAGGGCTGCGTCCTCGCCTATCCGGCCACCATCTTCATCGATGCGGCGGGCAACGAGAAGTCCTGTTATCTCGACACCATGGCCTCGGACAGCGCCGACCCGGTGAAAAGGTTCGGCCGGTTGATGGCGCAGGGGATCGGCAGGACCAACCCGGTCTACGGGCTGATCCGGAGCGATGTTCTGGCGAAGACCGGCGGGATGGGCGCGTTCATGGGATCGGACCATGTCCTGCTCGGCGAGCTGGCCATCCTGGGCCGATCCACCATGATCCGTGAGACCCTGTTCCTGCGCAGGATACACGCCGGGAACTCGACCAATGGCGACGGAAAGTCGATGATGGAGTGGTATCGTGGCATCCGCAGCCGCGGCCTGCATTTCAAGCTTTTCCGGCTGATGCGCGAGTTCCGGCGGATGATCGGACGGCGGACCGAACTGGGTCTGCTCGAACGGCTCGGGTGTTATATGGTGCTGCTGAAATGGATCAAGTTCATGCACCGGGGCCTGATCAAGGAAATACTCATACCGCTCTATGCGAACGGGCGGCCGACCGCCCTGACGCGGTGGCTCGCGGACCGCTTCAACCTGAAGATCCTCACAAGAGTCGCGGCAGAGGACTGATCCCCGCACGATCCGGTCGCGGGCCGTTGCCGGAGGACTCTCGCCGTGTCTTTCCAATCCGGCTTTTTCCAGTCGGCTGCGTCAGCGGCTTTGTTGCAATTCCTTCGGTTCGGAGGCATATCGGCGCCAGATGCGGGTGTAGCTCAATGGTAGAGCAACAGCCTTCCAAGCTGAAGATGAGGGTTCGATTCCCTTCACCCGCTCCAACCCGCATGGCCGGCTTGCCCGCTCGGTTGCCAGCCCTATTGTTCGCCCCCTTTCCCGCCCTGTCACATTCGCGCTTGCAGAGCGCCGCCCGAGAGGCTATCCGGGCGCCGGAAAACCGCACCGCAACTACGGGCCCCGCGCCCGGGACATGGGGAACGACCTATGGCGAAGGCAAAGTTTGAGCGCACGAAGCCGCATGTGAATGTGGGGACGATCGGTCATGTTGACCACGGGAAGACGACGCTGACGGCGGCGATCACCAAGTATTTTGGCGAGTTCAAGGCCTATGACGCGATTGACGCGGCGCCTGAGGAGAAGGCGCGGGGGATCACGATCTCGACGGCGCATGTGGAGTACGAGACGCCGAACCGGCACTACGCGCATGTGGATTGCCCGGGTCACGCGGACTACGTGAAGAACATGATCACGGGCGCGGCGCAGATGGACGGGGGCATCCTTGTGTGCTCGGCGGCGGACGGTCCGATGCCGCAGACGCGCGAGCACATCCTGCTGGCGCGGCAGGTGGGCGTTCCGGCGCTGGTTGTGTACCTGAACAAGGTCGACATGGTGGACGACGAGGAGCTTCTGGAGCTGGTGGAGATGGAGGTGCGCGAGCTGCTTTCGTCCTACGACTTCCCGGGCGACGACATTCCGATCGTGAAGGGCTCGGCGCTGGCGGCGCTGGAGGGGCGTGACCCTGAGATCGGGGAGAACTCGGTGCGGGCGCTGCTGGAGGCGGTGGACAGCTACATCCCGACGCCGGAGCGGGCGATCGACCAGCCGTTCCTGATGCCGATCGAGGACGTGTTCTCGATCTCGGGGCGCGGCACGGTGGTGACGGGTCGCGTGGAGCGGGGTGTGATCACGGTGGGCGAGGAAGTCGAGATCGTGGGCATCAAGCCGACGAAGAAGACGACCTGCACGGGCGTGGAGATGTTCCGCAAGCTCCTGGACCGGGGCGAGGCGGGGGACAACATCGGGGCGCTCTTGCGTGGCGTGGGCCGCGAGGAGGTCGAGCGCGGCCAGGTGCTGTGCAAGCCGGGCTCGGTGACGCCGCACACGAAGTTCGAGGCGGAGGCGTATATCCTGACCAAGGAGGAGGGTGGCCGCCACACGCCGTTCTTCACCAACTACCGGCCGCAGTTCTACTTCCGGACCACGGACGTGACCGGGACGGTGGACCTTCCGTCGGGGACGGAGATGGTGATGCCGGGGGACAACGTGAAGATGACGGTGAACCTGATCAACCCGATCGCCATGGAGGAGAAGCTGCGCTTCGCCATCCGCGAGGGCGGCCGCACCGTCGGCGCAGGCGTCGTCTCCAAGATCCTCGAGTAGAGGCTTCGTCGTCGTGACCGGTCAGGGGCCGCCTCCGGGCGGCCCTTTCCTTTCCCGGCTCCGCCACCCATAATCCGGGCCGGAACCCGCCCGTGCCCCGGAGGCCGATCTTGCTCCGCTTCCCGACCGTCCTCGCCCTCTGCCTCGCGCTTGCGGCCTGCGCCCGCTACGCCATGGTCGGGCCGGATACCGTGGGGCCGGGCTATGTCAGCGGCGGTGGCGACTGGAGCACCGGGGGCGGCATCACGGTGGCCGCCCGGGCGATGGAGCGCAACGGTGTTACCGTTCTCTGCGGTGCCTGGGCCACCGACCGGCAGTCGGCGCTGAGCGCCGCGCTGAACGAGGACGTGATCGATGCCGGCGGGCTGATGCTGGGCGGACAGAAGGCGATCCGCGGCCTCGGGTTCATGCCCCGCGCCCGCGACCTCGACCACCTCGCCGGGGCGCCCGCGGCCTGCGCCGCATCGAGCCTGCCGTGGCGGCCGGAATACGGCGCCGAGGGCCCGGAGATCCGGCTGCCGACGATGGACTTCATGGTCAGCCGCGACAAGCCGATTTTCGCCCGGTTCAGTCCCGGTCCGCGCCCGGCGCTGTTCCCCTGAGCGGGGCGGTCACAATCCGGTCAACGCCGCCCGGCGGCCTTTGACAGCCGCCCGCGCGCGCCGCATGGTTGCGCCCGAGGACGAGGCAGCCCCGGCAGGTCCATGAACCGCGAGACCCCCTCCGCCGCCCTGCGGCCGCTGGCGAAGTTCGCCGACCCGCGCTGGACCGCCAAGGGCGAGCCGCGCGCCCGGGTGCGGCTGACGGCGCTGGAGACGCTGTGGTTCAATACCGGCACGCTCTGCAACATCGAGTGCCGGCACTGCTACATCCTGTCGAGCCCCAGCAATGATGCACTGGTCTACCTGACGCTGGCCGAGGTGACGGCCTATCTGGACGAGATCGCCGCGCTGGGCCTGCCGACCGCCGAGATCGGCTTCACCGGCGGCGAGCCGTTCATGAATCCGGACATCCTGCCGATGCTCGGCGCGGCGCTGGAGCGGGGCCGCCGGGTGCTGGTGCTGACCAACGCCATGCGGCCGATGATGCGGCCGCGGGTGCGGGACGGGCTGGCGGCGCTGGCCGGGCGCCATGGCGGGCGGCTGACGGTGCGGGTGTCGCTCGACCATTACGCCGCCGCCAACCACGACGCCGAGCGGGGGGAGGGGAGCTTCGCGGTCACGCTGAAGGGCCTGCGCTGGCTGCGCGACGCCGGGGTCCGGACGGCGGTGGCGGGGCGGACGCTGTGGGGCGAGGCCGAGGCGGCGGCCCGCGCCGGCTATGCGGCGCTGTTCGCCGCCGAGGGGCTGGCGGTCGACGCCGCCGATCCGGGGGCGCTGGTGCTGTTCCCGGAGATGGACGAGGCGGCGGAGGTGCCGGAGATCACCGGGGCGTGCTGGGATATCCTGGGCAAGCGGCCCGACAGCGTCATGTGCGCCAGCGCGCGGATGGTGGCGAAGCGCAAGGGGGCGGCGCGGCCGGTGGTGCTGGCCTGCACGCTGCTGGCCTACGATGCCCGCTTCGAGCTGGGGGAGACGCTGGCCGGGGCGGCCGGCGAGGTGGCGCTGAACCATCCCCACTGCGCGAAGTTCTGCGTCCTCGGCGGGGCGAGCTGCTCGGGCCAGGGGGCGCCGCGGGAGGCCTCCGGGACGGGAGGGGTGATCGGGTGAACCCCGCCCTCCGGGGGTATGCGCACGGCTGCTCAACATTGAGCAGGGGGTCAAGGTATTGGAATCGTTGGATTTTCGAAAAATGGGGTTTGAGCAGGGGGTGTTTTGGGCCGGATCAGGGCCGGGTGGAGGGCGCACCGCATGGGTGTTGCGGGCCGGATCGGGGACCGGGAAGGGTCGATGATGAGAGGGGAGCCGGCGGTGCTGCTGGGCGGGCGGTGAGCGCCTTGGGCACGCCGCCGCAGGCGCGACGTAGGGTGCGCATTCATGCGCACCGTTTGGCGGCGCCCGGAGTGGGCCAGGGTCTCGTCTGCCCCACTCTCTTGTCAGATTCCAGAGAGACAAGGGTGGGCTGTCAGTACCCGCCGCCCACCCGCAGGGTGGAGCGAACCGGTGGGTCAAGCTTCGCCACCATCGGGGGCGTGATTCTCGGTGCCATTTTGCCGGGGCGGTCACGGGATTGAGAATTGCCATAATCATGCACCTGCAGTGCAAGAAAGTGAGATTCTTTAAACTAGCGATCGGTTTATGAATATGCTATTATCTGCACTATGAGTGGACATACGGTGAGTAAGCTAAACCAATTGGAACGGGACCTGCCGGAAGGCCTGCTCGTGGATGCCGCTTGGCTGGAGAAGCGCGCCTACTACGGCTCACTGCGCAAGAAGTATGTCGATAGCGGCTGGCTGGAGCAACCCGCCCACCGCGTTTACCGTCGCCCGCGAGGAACGCTGCGTTGGCAGCAGGCCGTGATATCGCTCCAGACGCTGCTCGAATGGCCTGTCGTTGTCGGCGGAAGGACGGCACTGGAGCTGCAGGGCTATGCCCATTTCCTCTCGCAGGAGCAGACAGAAGTGCATCTCTACGGCAAGATGCCGCCTCCGTCCTGGCTTCACGCATTGCCGCTCGCCGTGAAGTTCCTCTTCCACAACAGCCAGCGCCTGTTCCGCAACGATCCCGTCACGCGCGGGCTCACCAGCCTTAGCTGGAACATCCAGAAAAACATCGGGTTTGATCCGACCGCTTTCCGAGGCGGAGAAGTGATTCAGCCCTGGGGCCAGTGGGACTGGCCGCTGACTCTTTCGACACCCGAGCGCGCGGTCTTCGAGTTGCTCGACGAGCTGCCAGAGCGCGAAAGCTTCCATCAGGTCGATAAGCTGATGGAAGGGCTTGCCAGTCTGAGCCCGCGCCGGCTGCAAAGGCTGCTCGAAGACTGCAGGAGCGTGAAGGTCAAGCGGCTGTTCTTCTTCTTTGCCGACAGGCACAGCCCAGCATGGCTCAAGCGCCTCGACCGCGAACACATCGACCTTGGGAAGGGCAAGCGCATGCTCGTGCGCGGCGGCAGATACGATCCGGCCCATCAGATCACTGTCCCGAAGGACCTCGATGCCCTTTAGTGATCGCTATCGCCGTCAGGTGTCTCTGCTCGTGCGCATGCTCCCGTATGTTGCACGGGAAGATGCGTTCGCGCTCAAGGGCGGCACAGCGATCAACCTGTTCTATCGCGACATGCCGCGCCTGTCGGTGGACATCGATCTCACCTACCTTCCGGTCGCCGATCGCGCAGAGTCTCTTGCCGCGATCGACACGGCGATGAAACGGATCGCTGAGACGGCGCGCTCGATCTCTCCGGCGGGGGATGTGACCGAGCAGACCCCGCGCGCTGGTGAAACGGCGGTCACAAAGCTGATCGCGCGCGGGGATGGCGTTCAGATCAAGATCGAGGTGACACCGGTGCTTCGCGGCTGCGTGTACGAGCCGGAACTGCGGATTGTTTCGCCGATCGTTGAAGAGTCATTCGGTTTTGCCGAAGCCAGGGTCGTGTCTTTCGCGGACCTGTTCGGCGGCAAGATCGTTGCCGCGCTCGACCGCCAGCACCCGCGCGATCTCTTTGATGTTCGCGACCTGCTGGCCAACGAAGGGATCGATGACCGGCTCCGCAAGGCATTCATCGTGTATCTGCTTTCGCATAACCGGCCAATGTTCGAGGTCCTTTCCGCCCGGCCCAAAGACATCACCCAGGAATACGAGCGGGGCTTTGCCGGTATGACTGACGCTCCCGTCTCGCTCTATGCACTTACCGATGCCCGCCAGGCGCTCGTCGACGCGATCATCGGCAAAATGCCCGAGGCGCACCGGCGTTTCCTGATTTCTTTCGAGCGCGGCGAGCCTGACTGGCCGCTCCTCGGTTTGGAGGGCGTGTCCGATCTGCCGGCCATCCGGTGGCGGCAGCACAATCTCGACAGCCTCGATCCAGCGGCCCGTGCCGGCCTTGTGGACGGATTGCGCCGGGTGCTGGGCGCCTAGAGTCAGTCGATCACCGTATCACGAAGCCCCGCCCTACGCCCCCTCCAGCACCCCCCGCACCACCTCCAGATCCACCTCCCGCGTCACGAACGCCTCGCCGATCCCGCGCGCCAGGATGAAGGTCAGGCGGCCCTGGCGCACCTTCTTGTCCTGGCCCATCAGCGCGATCAGGCCCTCGGCGTCCGGCAAGTCGCCAGGGATGTCGGCCAGGTCCTTCTTCATGCCCATCGCCGCCAGGTGGGCGCGCAGGCGCGAGGGGCATTCCTGCGAACAGAGGCCCATCCGGGCCGAGGTCTCGAAGGCGAGGCACATGCCGATGGCCACGCCCTCGCCGTGCAGCAGCCGGCCGGAATAGCCGGTCGCCGCCTCGAGCGCGTGGCCGAAGGTGTGGCCGAGGTTCAGCAGCGCCCGGTCGCCGCGCTCGTGCTCGTCGCGGGCGACGATCCCGGCCTTCATCTCGCAGGAGCGCCTGACCGCATGGACGCGGGCGGCCAGGGAAACCCCGGGGTCGCCGGCCAGCATGGCGGGGCCGTTCCGCTCCAGCCACTCGAAGAAGCCGAGGTCGCCCAGCGCGCCGTATTTCACCACCTCGGCATAGCCGGCCAGGAACTCGCGCCGGGGCAGGGTTTCCAGCATGCCGGTGTCCGCCAGCACCAGCTTCGGCTGGTGGAAGGCGCCGATCAGGTTCTTGCCCTGGGGCGCGTTGACCCCGGTCTTGCCGCCGACCGAGCTGTCGACCTGGGCCAGCAGCGTGGTCGGCACCTGGATGAAGTCGACGCCGCGCCTGAGCACTGCGGCGGCGAAGCCGGCGAGGTCGCCGATCACGCCGCCGCCGAGGGCTATGATCAGGTCGTCGCGCTCGACCTTCAGCTCGAGCAGGCGCCCGAGCACGGCGGTGAGGCTGGCCATCGACTTGGTGGCCTCGCCGGGCGGCAGCACGATCGCCTCGGCGGCGATGCCGGCGCCGGCCAGCCCAGCCCTGAGGCGCTCCAGATGCAGCCCGGCCACGGTCTCGTCGGTGACGATCACCGTGAAGGGGCGGGGCAGCAGCGGGCCGACATGCTCGCCGGCGGCGGCCACCAGCCCCGGCCCGATGCGGATGTCGTATTCGCGGCCCGCCAGATCGACCCTTACCGTGTCGGTCATGCCCTGTCCTCCAGCGCGCCCTCGCCGGTGCGGGCGCCATGCTGCTTCAGCGCCTTGACGATGCGGCGCGCCATCTGCTCGTGGCTCAGCCCCTGCCGGCTGTCGACCGTGACCGTGGCCTGAGCATAGACCGGATAGCGCTCGGCGATCAGCCCGGCCAGGATCCGGCGCGGGTCGCCCCGGTTCAGCAGCGGCCGGTGGCTGCGCCCGGCGGTGCGGCTGACCAGCAGGTCGAGCGGGGCCTTGAGCCAGACCGACACCGCCACCCGCTTGATCAGCTCGCGGGTCTCGGCGTTCATGAACGCGCCCCCGCCGGTCGCCATCACCATCGGCGGCTCGGCCAGCAGCCGGGCGATCACCCGGCGCTCGCCGTCGCGGAAATGGGCCTCGCCGTAGCGCTCGAAGATCTCCGGCACGCTCAGCGCCGCCGCCGCCTCGATCTCGGCGTCGGAATCCCGGAACTCCGCCCCCAGCATCTCGGCCAGCCGGACGCCGACCGAGCTCTTGCCGGCGCCCATCAGTCCGATCAGCACCACGGGACGCACCAGCCGCGCGGCGGGCGGGGTGTCGCGATCGGCGGCGGCTTCGGTCATCGGCTCTCCCGGCGCTGCGCCATTGCCCTGAAGCGGCCCGGGGTTTACCCTGAGCCAAACGCGCAGTGCCCGCGCTTTACACCACGGCCGGGCCGCAGAAAAGAAGAGACAGGCACCGAAACCCATGCGCAGGCTGTTTAAATACCTGATCCGCTTGCTCGTCCTGCTGGTCCTGGCCTTCCTGGCCTGGGCGTTCCTGGATGACCTGCCGGCCCCGGTGAAGGAGACCGTGGTCACCCTGCCGGCGCCCCAGGCCCAGCAGTGAGCGGCTGGATTGGGCCGTTCCTCGAGGCGATGCTGGCCGAGCGCGGCGCCGCCGCCAACACGCTGGCCGCCTACCGCCGCGACCTCGGCCACTTCGCCGCCTGGCTGGCCGGGCGCGGGGGCGACGCGGCGGGCGCCGGGCGGGCCGAGATCGAGGCCTATCTCGCCGGGCTCGAGGCCGAGGGCATGGCGCCAGCGACCCGCGCCCGCCGGCTGTCGGCGATTCGCCAGTTCTACCGCTTCGCCCTGTCCGAGGGCTGGCGGGCGGACGACCCGGCCGCCCGGATCGGCGGCCCGCGGCCACGGCGCAAGCTGCCGGGCACGCTGAGCGTCGAGGAGGTGGACCGGCTGCTGGCGGCGGCCCGGCAGCGGCCGGGGGGCGAGGCGAAGCGGCTGCGGCTGACCTGCCTGGTCGAGCTGCTCTACGCCACCGGGCTCCGGGTCAGCGAGCTGGTCTCGCTGCCCGCCGCCGCGGTGCGCGGCAATCCGCGGATGATGCTGGTCACCGGCAAGGGCGGCCGCGAGCGGATGGTGCCGCTGTCGGGGCCGGCGCGGGCGGCGGTGGCGGAATGGCTGACGCTGCGCGACGCCATGGAGGAGGAGCGGCGCGGGGCAGGCGGGCGGCCCTCGCCGCGGCTCTTCCCCTCGCGCGGGCGGCAGGGGCACCTGACCCGGATCGCGTTCTACCAGGCGCTGAAGGAGCTGGCGGCGCAGGCCGGGCTGGACCCGGCGCGGATCTCGCCGCACACGCTGCGCCACGCCTTCGCCACCCATCTGCTGGCGAACGGCGCCGACCTGCGCGCGATCCAGCAGCTGCTGGGTCATGCGGATGTCTCGACCACCGAGATCTACACCCATGTGCTGGACGAGCGGCTGAAGGCGCTGGTGCTGGAGAAGCACCCGCTGGCGCGCCCCGCCTGACGCCCGCCGCCCAGGAGGGCATCACGCCTTGCGGCGCTTCCCGCGAGAGCCCATAAATTTCCGCGCAACCGACTCCCCGAGGAAACTCCGATGGATCCCTCTTTCTGGTGGACCTGCGTCGGCATCGCCGCCCTGATCGGCATGTCCGCCTTCTTCTCCGGCAGCGAGACCGCGCTGACCGCGCTCAACCGGGCGACCATGCACCAGCTTTCGGCCAAGGGCTCGAAGGGGGCGCGGGTGGCGCTGAAGCTGACCGAGGACAACGAGCGGCTGATCGGCTCGATCCTGCTCGGCAACAACCTGGTGAACATCTTCGCCGCCAGCCTCGCCACCTCGCTCTTCACCCGCGCCTTCGGCGAGGCCGGCGTGGCCTGGGCGACGCTGGTGATGACCTTCGCGATCCTGGTGTTCGCCGAGGTGGCGCCGAAGACCTATGCCATCACCTTCCCCGAGAAGGCAGCGGTCGCGGTCGCACCGCTGGTGCAGGTGATCGTGCGCATCTTCGCGCCGGTGGTGAGCTTCGTCCGGCTGCTGGTCCGGCTGGCGCTGGCGCTGTTCGGGGTCAAGACCGATCCCGAGGCCCATGTGCTGGCCCCGGTCGAGCTGATCAAGGGCACGATCGCGCTCCACGCCTCGGAGGGCGGTGTCGACAAGGCCGAGCGCGACCGGCTGCTGGCGGCCCTCGACCTGAAGGAGCGCGAGGTCGCCGAGGTCATGCGCCACCGGCGCGACATCGCCTCGATCTCGGCCGACGCGCCGGCCGAGGAGATCATCGACTTCTGCCTGACCGCGCCCCACACCCGGATTCCGATCTGGCGGGGCGAGCCCGAGAACATCGTCGGCGTGCTGCACGCCAAGGATCTGCTGCGGGCCGAGCATCGCCATGTCCGCGAATCCGGCGGCGGAAACGGCAGCCGCAAGCCGCGCGAGCTCGACATCATGTCGGTGGCGATGAAACCCTGGTTCGTGCCCGACACCCGCTCGCTCGACGACCAGCTCAGGGCATTCCTCAAGCGCCGCCAGCACTTCGCGCTGGTGGTGGACGAGTACGGCACCCTGCAGGGGCTGCTGACGCTGGAGGACATCCTCGAGGAGATCGTCGGCGACATCACCGACGAGCACGACATCGAGGGCGCCGGGATCACCCGCGAGGCCGACGGCTCGGTCATCGCGCCGGGCACCATGACCATCCGCGACCTCAACCGCGCCTGCGACTGGGCGCTGCCGGACGACGAGGCGACCACGGTGGCGGGGCTGATGATCCACGAGGCCCAGACCATCCCGACGGAGGGGCAGGTGTTCGTGTTCCACGGCGTGCGCTTCGAGGTGATCGAGCGGATGCGCCACCAGATCACCAAGCTGCGGCTGAAGCAGATCAGCAGGGCCGCGCGATAGCGCGGATCCGGGCCGGCACGTGCGCCGGGCGCCGATCGAGGTGCAGACGCCGTGCCCCGCCGGGCGGCGGCGCCGGCCTCAGATCAGCGTGTTCACCACCTCGGCCGGGCGGCAGATCTTGGCGCCGCGGTCGCTGACCACCACCGGCCGCTCCATCAGGATCGGATGCCTGGCGATCATCCCGACCAGCGCCTCGTCGGTCCACTTGGCGTCGTCGAGGCCGAGGTCGTCATAGGGCGTGCCCCGGCGGCGCAGCAGGGCGCGCGGGCGGGTGTGCATCTTCTTCAGCAGGTCGTTCAGCCGCGCGGCGTCCGGCGGCGTGTCGAGATACTCGATCACCTCGGGGTCGATCCCCTTGGCCCGGATCATCGACAGCACGGTTCGCGAGGTGCCGCATTTCGGGTTGTGGTAAATGGTGACGCGCATCGGTCAGTTCCCCTCTACCAGGACGAGTGTGGCGATTCCCAGACTCGGCCCGGAAGTTGCGGGCGTTCTGGTATTCCGGGCTGTTGTAGCAGTCAAGCGCGGCCTCCAGGCTCTCGAACTCGATCACCACATGCCGCTCGCGGCCGAGCGCACCTTCTACCTCGTGATGGCGACCACCCCGCGCGAGGAATCTGGCGCCGTACTTCTCGAAGGCGGAGCGAGCGCCCTCGACATACTTCTTGTACTCCTCCGCGTCGGTCACATGGACATGGGCGATCCAGTATCCCTTGGGCATTTCTCACGTCCCCCTTCACCTAGTGCACGCCTCAGAACAGGCTGCCTTGCGCCCCTCCCTCACCGCCGCCGGGATCCGCCGGCCGGCGTTTCGGCTGCGGCGGGGCATCGCCCGCAGCCGTTGCGCCGATCTTCCCGTCGGCGAATTCGATCTCGAGCTCGGCGCCCGGCCCGACCATGGCGGCGCGGGTCAGCACGGTGCCGTCCGGCTCGCGCACCAGGGCATAGCCGCGCTTCAGGGTTTCCGCGTAGTGCAATGATCCGTAGAGGCGGCCGAGCGCGCGCAGCCGGTCGCCGCCGGCCCGGACGATTCGGGCGTAGGCGGGGCCGAGCCGCGCCCGGCGGTCGTCGAGCCGTTCGCGCAGCCGCTCGGTCCGCGCCGCCAGCAGCCGCGGCGACAACCGCCCGCTCTGGCGCATCAGCGCCACGCGGGCCACCTGCGCCCGGCGCGCCAGACCCTGAGGCAGGCGATGGGCGAGGAGCGCCAGCCTGTCGCGCCGCGCCGCCAGCATCTCGGCCGGGCGCGGCAGGCGGGCGACGGCGACGTCGAGGCGCTGGCGCCTTTCGGCCAGGATCTGCTCGGGCCGGGGCAGGGCGCGGGCCAGGTCGCTGAGCCGCTGGCGGCGCTGCTCGACCAGCCGCGCCATGGCGCGCAGCCGGCGGGCGGCGAGGTCGGCCACCGTCGCAACCAGCTCGGAGCGCACCGGCACCGCCATCTCGGCCGCAGCGGTCGGGGTCGGTGCCCGGCGGTCGGCGGCGTGGTCGATCAGCGTGGTGTCGGTCTCGTGGCCGACTGCGGAGATCAGCGGAATGGTGCATTCGGCGGCGGCGCGGACAACGCGCTCGTCGTTGAAACCCCAGAGATCCTCGAGCGAGCCGCCGCCGCGGGCGACGATCACCACGTCGGGGCGGGGGACAGGCCCGTCTCCGGACAGGGCCGAGAAGCCGCGGATGGCGGCGGCGACTTCCGGCGCGCATTTCTCGCCCTGCACCGCCACCGGCCAGACCAGCACATGCACCGGAAACCGCTCGGCGAGCCGGTGCAGGATGTCGCGGATCACCGCGCCGGAGGGCGAGGTCACCACCCCGATCACCCGCGGCAGGTAGGGGATCGGCCGCTTCCGCCCGGAGTCGAACAGCCCCTCCGCCGCCAGCGCCTTCTTCAGCCGCTCGAGCTTTGCCAGCAGCGCGCCCTCGCCGGCGTAGCTCATGCTCTCGATCACCAACTGGTACTTCGACTGGCCGGGGAAGGTGGTAAGCCGCCCGACGGCGACCACCTCGTCGCCCTCCTGGGCATCGATGTCGAGCCGGGTGGCGACGCCCTTCCAGATCACCGCGGCCAGCACGGCGTTTTCGTCCTTCAGGTCGAGATAGACATGGCCCGAGCGCGGCCGCGAGACCCGCCCCACCTCGCCCCGCACCCGCACATGGGCGAACTCGCCCTCGATCATGCGCTTGACCGCGCCGGAGAGCTCGGAGACCGAGAATTCCGGGATGTTGACGCCCTCGGGCGCGTCGTCAATAAGGCTGTTCGGCATCCCAGTCCCTTTGGCGGTCCTTCTGCCGGGCCGTCCTTCGATTCCGGCCGAGAGTGGCGCAATGGACCTTCCCCTCGCAAGTCTTATTGCGCTCGGCGTCCTGGCGGTGTTCGGGCTGGTGGTCTGGCGGGCGCGTGTGCTGCGCGCCCGGATGCGGGAGCTGGAGGCCGAGATGGCGGACGCGATGCGCGAGCAGTTCGCGCTGAGGGTGGCGCTGGAGCAGGCGGCGGAGAAAGCGAAGAAGGGGGTGCGGATGGAGATCCTGATCCTGGGCGGCGGCGGGCGCGAGCATGCGCTGGCCTGGGCGGTGGCGAAGAGCCCGCTCTGCGGCAGGCTCTACGCGGCGCCGGGGAATGCGGGGATCGCCGGGCTGGCGGAGTGCGTGGCATTGGATCCGGAGGACGGGGCGGCGGTCGCCGAATGGTGCGGGAGCCATGGGATCGATTTCGTGATCGTCGGTCCGGAGGCGCCGCTGGCGGCGGGGGTGGTGGATGCGCTGGCGGCGGCCGGCATCCCGGCCTTCGGCCCGTCGCGCGAGGCGGCGCGGCTCGAGGCCTCGAAGGGCTTCACCAAGGAGATCTGCGACGCTTGCGGAGCGCCGACCGCGGCCTGGGCGCGGTTCACCGATGCGGCGGCGGCGCGGGCATACCTGCGGGAGCAGGGCGCGCCGATCGTGGTCAAGGCCGACGGGCTTGCGGCCGGCAAGGGCGTGGTGGTGGCGATGACCCTCGCCGAGGCCGAGGCGGCCATCGACGAGATGTTTGGCGGCGCCTTCGGCGCGGCCGGCGCCGAGGTGGTGATCGAGGAGTTCATGGAGGGCGAGGAGGCAAGCTTCTTCGTGCTGACCGACGGCGAGACCGTGCTGCCGCTGGCCACCGCCCAGGATCACAAGCGGGCCCATGACGGGGACGAGGGACCGAACACCGGCGGCATGGGCGCCTACTCGCCGGCCCCGGTGATGACCCCCGAGATGGAGCGCCGGGCGCTGGACGAGATCGTGCGCCCGACCATCGCCGAGATGGCGCGTCGCGGCACGCCCTATCGGGGCGTGCTCTATGCCGGGCTGATGATCGGCGCGGGCGGGCCGCGGCTGGTCGAGTACAACGTCCGCTTCGGCGACCCGGAGTGCCAGGTGCTGGCGATGCGGCTGGCCTCGGACCTGCTGCCGGCGCTGCTCGCCTGCGCGAAGGGCGGGCTCGGCGAGGTGGCGCTGGAGTGGCGGCCCGAGCCGGCGCTGACGGTGGTGATGGCGACCAAGGGTTATCCGGGGTCCTACGGGAAGGGCAGCGAGATCAGGGGTCTGGGCCGCGCCGGGGAGGTGCCGGGCGTGACGGTGTTTCATGCCGGGACGAAGGCGTCGGACGGTCGCGTGCTGGCCTCGGGCGGGCGGGTGCTGAACGTGACCGCCAGCGGGCGCGACATCGCCGAGGCGCGGGAACGGGCCTACGAGGCGGTGGACCGGATCGACTGGCCGGAGGGCTTCTGCCGGCGCGACATCGCCTGGCGGGCGCTGGGGCGGGGTTGACGGACGCAAGCCGTTTGGCGGTGCGTGCCGGGCTCTGCTAAGACCACAGAATGGCGGAACGGGACGGCGCGCCGCGCCTCTGGATCAAGATCTATTTCGGCGACCGGGGGCAGCTCGGCCCCGGCAAGGTGCGGCTGTTGCAGGGGATCGCCGAGCACCGCTCCATCGCCGCCGCCGCGCGCGCGCTCGGCATGTCGTACCGGCGCGCATGGCTGCTGGTGGACCAGCTCAACACGCTGTTCGGGCGGCCGGTGGTCGCGACCCGCACCGGCGGCACGAGCCGCGGCGGGGCGGAGCTGACGCCGCTCGGCGAGGACATCGTGGCGCGCTATCTGGAACTGGTCGACCTCGCCCAGGAGCAGGGCCAGGACAAGCTCGACGGTCTCGCCAGGCTCATCCGGCCGGCTGATTGAGCGCCGGCGCCGCGCCGGCCTGACGGTTGACGCTGACCGACTTGATCACCGCCACCACTTCCTGCCCGAGGGACAGACCCAGCCGCTCGCTGGAGCGCCGGGTGATCCGCGCCAGCAGGATGCTGCCGCGGCAGTCGAGCCGCACGTCGCAGAAAGCGCCGGGCCCGGAGCGGATCTCGGCGATCCGGCCGGCGATCAGGTTGGTGGCGCTGATCCCCTGCGGCCGGGAGGTCGCGAGCATCACGTCGCGGGCGGCGATGCGCAGGCGCACCGCGGTGCCGGGATCGCCCTGGATCCGCGCCACCCACAGTCGGCCGCCGTTGAAGCCGAGCTCGGTCAGCCCGCCCTCGGGGTCGTGGCGCAGCACGTCCGCCGTCAACACCGACATCGGCTCGGACTGGCCGGTCAGCGGCAGCAGGTCGAGGCGCGAGAGCACCTGCTCGACCGGGCCGGCGGCGACGCTGCGGCCCTCGTTCACCACCACGATCTCGTCGGCGAGGCGGGCCACGTCGTCGAGCGCGTGGCTCACCAGCACGATGGGGATGCGGGCCTCGTCGCGGAGCCGCTCGAGATGCGGCAGGATCTCGGCCTTGCGGGCCTGGTCGAGGGCGGCCAGCGGCTCGTCGAGGAGAAGCACGGCGGGCTTCATCAGGAGCGCGCGCCCCAGCGCCACCCGCTGGCGCTCGCCGCCCGAGAGCGTGCCGGGGCGGCGGTCGAGCAGGTGGCCGATGCCGAGGAACTCGATCACATGCGCCCGCTCGGCGGCCGAGGGCGGCTCGGGTGAGCGGCGGGCGCCGAAGTCGAGGTTGCGGCGGACCGAGAGATGCGGGAACAGCCGGGCGTCCTGGAACACGTAGCCGACCCGGCGGCGGCGCGCCGGGACATCGAGCCCGGTGGCGCTGTCGAAGACCGGCTTGCCGTTGATCTCGATCCGTCCGGCCTCGGGCTTCAGGAGCCCGGAGATCGCGTTGACGCAGGTGGACTTTCCCGAGCCGGAGGGGCCGAAGAGGGCGGTCAGGCCGGGATGGCGGACAGTGAAGTCCATCTCCAGCCGGAAGCCGCGGAAGCTGTGCTCGATGCGGGCGGCCAGCGTCATCGCCCGGCGAGCCTCCGGACCCGCTGGGCGGCGACCTCGGAAAGTACGAGGCCGGTGACGGCCAATGCAATCGCCAGCGCCGCCAGCCGGGCCGCCGCTGCCTCGCCGCCCGGTGTCTGGATCGCGGTGTAGATCGCGAGGGGCAGGGTGCGGGTCTCGCCGGGGATGTTGGAGACGAAGGTGATGATCGCGCCGAACTCGCCGAGGCTGGCGGCGAAGGCGGTGATCGCGCCGGCGAGGATGCCGGGGAGAGCGAGGGGGAGCGTGATGGTGACGAAGCGGTCGAGTGGCCCGGCGCCCAGCGTCTCGGCCGCCTGGGCGAGGCCGGGCTCGATCGCCTCGATCGAGAGCCGGATGGCCCGGACCTGGAACGGGAACGAGATGATCGCCGCCGCCAGCGCGGCGCCGTGCCAGGAGAAGGCGAAGCGGATGCCGAAGGTGTCGAGCAGCCAGGCGCCGAGCGGCGCGCGGGTGCCGAAGGTGATGAGCAAGAGGTAGCCCATCACCACCGGGGGCAGCACGAGGGGCAGATGCACGAGGCTGTCGACCAGCGTCTTGCCGGGGAACCGCCCACGGGCGAGGAGGAAGGCGACGCCCACGGCGGGGGGCAGCGCGCCCGCAACCGCCACCAGCGCCACCTTCAGGCTGAGGGTGAGCGCCTCGATCTCCGCAGCTGTGAATCCCTCCCACATGCGGTCAGCGGGTGCTGAAGCCGTGCCGGGCGAAGATCGCCAGGCCGTCGAGACCGGACAGGAAGCCGAGGAATTCCTTGGCCTTGCCGGTGTTTCCTCCGGTGACGGCTGCGAAGGCGTAGGTGATCGGGGCGTGCGAGGAATCGGGCAGGACCCGCACCAGCCGGAGCCCCGTCGCCGCGCGGAGGTCGGTGTCGTAGACGATGCCGAGCGGGGCCTCGCCATGGTCGACCAGCGCCAGCGCGGCCCGGGCGTTGTCGGCCAGCGCCAGATGCGGCTCGAGCGCCTCCCAGAGGCCGAGGGCGACCAGCGACTGGTGGGCGTAGATTCCGGCCGGAACATGGGCCGGGTCGCCCATGGCGAGGCGCCCGTCCGGGCCGAGCGCGGTCAGCATCTCGGCGGCGGTCGGCGGGTCGGAGAGGGTGGCGGCGCTGTCGCCCGGCGCAGCGATCACCAGCCGGTTGCCGATCGGGCTGATCCGGCTCGCCGGGTCGATCAGCTGGCGCCCGGCCAGGTAGTCGGCCCAGTCCTCGCTGGCGAGCGCCACCACGTCGGCCGGGGCACCGGCCTCGATCTGGCGGGCGAGGGTGGAGGAGGAGGCGAAGGAGAAGCGCACCACGTTTCCGGTTTTCTCATGGAAGCTTGCGCCGGTTTCCTCCAGCGCCTCGGTCAGACTCGCGGCGCCGAATACCGTCAGTGTCTCGGCCGCAATCGCACCGCAGCCGACCGAGATCGCGAGGATGAAGGCCAGCAGCCGGGTGAGCAGAACCATCAGGGCCAGGTCCGGGAACTCGTGCGGGGAAGCGCTATATACATTCGGATATAACGGGGTTCCGACGTCGGCGCAATCAGTCGGGATTTCGCAGGCGGTCTGGCAACTTGGACCTTGATTGTGACAATGCGGGTCTCTACCCAGTTGCCATGGAGGAGCTTGAGCTCAAGTTCGTCCTCAACGAGCGGACCGAGCGCCTGCTCCGCGAGAACCCCGAACTTTTCCGCCTCACGGGCGGGAAGAGCTCGACCGAGTCGCTCCACAGCATCTACTACGACAGCGCCGACCGGGCGCTCAAGGCAGCCGGGATCGCGCTGCGGCTCCGCCGGAAGGGTCGCGCCTGGCTGCAGACCGTGAAGTCCGGACGCGCGCTCCGGTCCGGTCTCTCCATCGCCGACGAGGCCGAGAGCCGGGCGCCCGGCGGGCGGCTCGATCTCGACCGGGTGCCGGATCCGGCGATCCGCGACGAGGTCAAGCGCCGCCTTGGCGGGGTCGCGCCCGAGCCGGTCTGCGAGACCCGCATGCGGCGCACCCGGCGCGAGCTGGCGCTGGAGGACGGCTCGCGGATAGAGCTCGCCATCGATGTGGGCGAGGTGCGCGCGGGCGACCGAGCTGAGCCCCTGCGCGAGGCCGAGCTCGAGCTGATCTCCGGTTCTCCGGCGTCGCTGTTCCGGGCCGCGCGGCTGCTGTTCCCCGAGGGTGGGCTGGAGTTCTCGACGCTTTCCAAGGCGCAGCGCGGGTTCCTGCTGGCCGAGCAGGGCCGGATCGCCGAGCCGCTGGCGCCGCGCGTCGCGCGCGAGGTGCCGCTTCGCCGCAGCATGCCGACCGGCGATGCCGCCGTCGCCGTGCTGCGCGAATGCCTGGACCAGATCGCCGCCAATGTGCTGGCGGTCGGGCATGGCGACGACCCGGAGGGGCCGCACCAGCTCCGGATCGGGCTCCGGCGTCTTCGCACCGCCTTTGCGCTGTTCGGCGCCGCGATCGGCGGCGCCGAGCTCGACCGGTTGCAGGCCGAGGCACAGTGGCTCGGCCGCGCGGTCGGTCATCTGCGCGATCTGGACGTGGTGCTGGGCGAGATCGTGGCGCCCGAGGCGGCCGCGCAGCCGGACGATCCGGGATTTGCACGCCTGACCGTCGCCCTGACGGCGGCGGCCGAGGCCGAGCGGCTGGCGCTCAGGACGGCGCTGCGCGGCCATCGGGTGCAGGGCCTGCTGCTGGATATCGCCGCGTTCGCCGAGACCGGCGGCTGGACCCGGCCGGAGGACGCCGACCAGGCGGCCGCGCTGGCGCGGCCGGTGCGCGCGCATTCGGCCGAGGTGCTCGGCCGGGAGTGGGCGCGCGTGCGCAAGCGCGCCCGCGGCATTGCCGGGCTTTCGATCGAGGACCGGCACGAATTGCGCAAGCGCCTGAAGGCGCTGCGCTATGCGGTCGAGTTCCTGGGGCCGCTTTACGGGAAGAAGAAGGTGAAGCCGTTCCTGAAGCGGCTGAAGGCGCTGCAGACCCTGTTCGGCGATCTCAACGACGTGGTGGTCGCGGAGGCGCTGTTCGACGGGCCCGCGGCCCCTGCCGCCGGAGACGCGGCGGCGCAGCGTGCCATCGGCCTGATCATCGGCGCCCGCCAGGCGCGGGCCGAGCAGGCCTGGACGCGGGCGCGGCGCGAATGGCACGGGCTCCGCGAGACGCCGCGGTTCTGGACCTGAGCCCATCGTCCGGACCGGTTGCCATCCGGACGGACCCGCGCCATGCTGAAATCCCCGCCACGGACCGGAGAGCGCCATGCGCCCCCTCTCGCTGCTTGCCGTCTCTGTCGCCGCGCTGATCTCAGCCGCCGCGCCCGGCCGGGCCGGGACCGTCGAGGACTGCGAGCAGAACGGCGATCCGCAGCTTGGCGTCGGCGCCTGCTCGGCGGTGATCCAGTCCGGCCAGTATTCCGGGGCGGGGCTGGCCTGGGTGCATTTCAACCGCGGCAATGCGTTCAATGCGCTTGGCGAGTACCAGCGGGCGATCGAGGACTATGACCGGACGCTGAGCCTCGATCCGTCCTTTGCCTATGCCTATACCAATCGGGGCGTCGCCTACCGGTTCCTCGGCCAGAACGAGCGGGCGATCGAGGATTTCGACCGGGCGCTGGAGCTGAACCGGAAGGACTCGGGAGCCTATCAGAGCCGCGGCGCGGCCTGGGAGGCGCTGGGCGACTACGGCAAGGCGGTCTCGGACTGGGAGAAGGCGATCATGCTCGATGGCGCCGCCCGTGCGGGCTGGTGGCAGGAATACCTGGCCGGCAAGGGCCACTATCAGGGCGCCGTCGACGGCATCTACGGGCCCGGAACCCGCAAGGCGCTGGAGGCCTGCGCCGCCGATCCGAACTGCTGAGCGGCCCGTGGAGATCAGGCTGGGCGGGGGGCGTCAGTTCTCCGGCAGCACGGTCTGGCGCTGCTTGCCGAGCCCCTGGATGCCGAGTTCGACCACATCGCCGGGCTTCAGCCATTTCGGCGGCTTCATGCCCATGGCGACGCCGGGCGGCGTGCCGGTCGGGATCACGTCGCCGGGGTGGAGGGTCATGAACTGCGAGATGTAGCTGACGATATGGGCGATGCCGAAGATCATCGTCCGGGTGCTGCCGGTCTGGCGGCGCTCGCCGTTCACGTCGAGGAACATGTCGAGATTGCCGGGGTCGGGGATCTCGTCGCGGGTGACCAGCCAGGGGCCGAGGGGGCCGAAGCTGTCGTGGCTCTTGCCCTTCAGCCACTGCCCGGACCGCTTGGTCTGGAAGGTCCGCTCGGAGACGTCGTTGAAGACGGCGTAGCCGGCGACATGGTTCAGCGCCTCGGCCTCGCCGACGTTCTTGGCGGTCTTGCCGATGACGATGGCGATCTCGACCTCGTAGTCGAGCGCGTCAGAGCCGCGCGGGGTCTCGATGTCGTCGAAGGGCCCGGTGACCGAGGTCACCGCCTTGCCGAACAGGATCGGCTCCTCGGGGATCGGTGCGCCGGTCTCCCTGGCATGGTCGGCATAGTTCAGGCCGACGCAGCAGAGCTTCTGGATGCGCCCGACGCAGGGGCCGACCCTGATCGACGGGGGCACCACCGGAAGGGTGGTCGGGTCGAGGGCGCGGAGTCGCGCCAGACCCGCATCGGACAGCACCTCGGCGGCGATGTCGTCGGCATGGCCGCTCAAGTCGCGGATCACGCCGTTCTCGTCGAGCAGGGCGGGTCTCTCGGCCCCCTTCGGGCCAACGCGCATCAGTTTCATGGGAGTTTCCTCGATCCTCGTTCTGCGATGTCCGGGCCGCGGGGAATATTCTATCCCGACCAGCCGCCGTCGATCACCAGCGCCTGGCCGGTCATGAAGGCGCTCTCCTCGCTGGCGAGATAGACCACCAGCGAGGCGATCTCGTGGGCCTCGGCCAGGCGGCCCATGGCCTGGCGGGCGATGAAGGCCTTCCTGGCCGCCTCGTAGTCGCCGGTGGCCCGCAGCCGGTCGTGCAGCGAGGGGGTGTCGACGGTGCCGGGGCAGACCGCGTTGCAGCGGATGCCCCTGGTCACGTAGTCCTTGGCCACCGCCTTGGTCAGGCCGATCACGGCCGCCTTGGTGGCGCCGTAGACGCAGCGGTTCGGGGCGCCGATGATCGAGGACGCGGCCGAGGCCATGTTGACGATCACGCCGCTGCCCCGTTCGAGCATCCCCGGCAGGGTGGCGCGGATGGTGCGGAACATCGAGCGGACATTCAGGTTGAAGGCGAAGTCCCACTCCTCCTCGGTGGCGTCGAGGATGGTGCCGTTGTGGACGAAGCCGGCGCAGTTCACCAGGATGTCGGGCCTGGCGCGTTCGGCGGCGACGCGGATGTCGTCGGTGATCAGGGCATCCATGCGGAAGCACTCGGCGCCCTCCAGCGTCGAGAGCGCCTCCATGTTGACGTCGGTGGCGAAGACCTCGGCGCCCTCGCGGACCATCGCCTCGGCGCTGGCGCGCCCGATGCCCTGTGCCGCCGCGGTGACCAGTGCCCGCTTGCCTTTCAGCCGCATGTGCCGCCTCCCCCAGGAAAGAACCGCCAATGACCGCCCCGGAGCGGGGCCCGGCGGCACGTTACGGGCTCGGCCGGGATGCGCCAAGCCTTATCGGAGGGCGGACCCGCCGCCATCCGCGATGTGATCCTGCGGCAGATCCGGAGGTCGCTTGCCGGAGCTTCGCCGGCGGAGGCCGCCGGGCATTTGCGGAATCCGCCGGGAAGTCTTGCGAGGACGCTAGGTTCCTGCTGTTCCCGTGCCGGCCAGCATCCAGACACCGGCAGCGATCAGCATCGCGCCGATGGCCCGGCCGACCAGGCCGCCGTGGGGCAGGACCTTTTCGAGCAGGACGAAGCCGGCCAGCGCGGCGATCCAGAGGAGGTTCATCACGCCGCCGACAAACAGCAGCGCCATCAGGACCCAGCAGCAGCCGACGCAGAAGGCGCCGTGGGCGAGGCCCATCCGGAACGCGCCGGCGCCGCCCGGGCGCCAGTGGCCGGTCAGGAAATGCACCGGCGAGCGCAATGGTCGAGGCAGGCGCGCTTGAGCGGCGTCAGCTGATAGACCCCGGCCAGCACCAGCAGATAGGTCCAGCCGAGCGCGGTCAGGACCGCCAGCCCCGCCGTGACGACCAGCCGGTCGCGCCGCGCGACGGCCTCGACTGCGCTCCCGGTCACTGTGGATGGCGCCCGGTCAGTGGACGACACCATGCGGTCCATGGCGCAGGATGTTCCACTGGCCGTAGCTGTCCTTGAGATCGAGCCTGATCGCCCCGGTGGCGGTGGTCGATGCGCTGCCGACCTCGGCGAACTCGAACTCGATTCCGCCGGGGATGTCGATCCGGACCCGGTGCTCGGCGTCGCTGTGCGGAGGCCGGATCGGACGGCCGGTGGCGTCGAGCACGCCGGGGATCATGACCCGGGCGGTGCGGGCCTCGATGTCGACCTCGTAGCCGATCGGCTTGAAGAGCGTGGGATGGACCGTGTCCGACATGGCGTGGAACACCCACCAGTGGGTCTTCGCCTCTTCGGTTTCCCGGCCGTGAAGCACGGTCTCGAGGGCCTCGCGCTGGGCCGGGTCGGCGCGCTCGTCGATAATCGCCTGCAGGGCGCCCTTGCCCTCGAAGATCGGCCCCGGCCAGGCGTAGAGCATGGCATAGCGCAGGCCGTCGAGCCTCACGTCTCCGAAATGTCCCTTGTCGATCTCCAGGACCTCGAAGCCCTCGCAGTTGCCCTTGGTCGGCAGCGCTTCGAACTGACAGGGGCAGCCGTAGTCGCAGTTGCAGTTCCCGAACTGCCTGCCCTCGATATACCAGTCGACATATGCCATCCCGATTTCCCCCAAGCTGCTTTGCGCGAAATCACCCCGGCTCCAATGGCCGGGAAAATAGCACGAGGGGCGCTGCCGGGGAAGGGAACCAGGCGGAATCAGAGGCAGGCGCGGATCCGCCGGATCGCCTCGCGGATGTTGTCGATGCTGTTGGCGTAGGAAAAACGCAGATAGCCCTCGCCCCAGGCGCCGAAGCTGGTGCCGGCGATGGTGGCGACGCCGGCCTGCGCGAGGAAGCGGTCCTGCGCCTCGCGGGCGCTCAGCCCCGTGCCCTCGATGTTGGGGAAGGCGTAGAAGGCGCCACCGGCGTCGACGCAGCGGAAACCCGGCGTCTGGTTCAGCTCGGAGACGATGATGCGGCGGCGCTCGTCGAAGGCGGCGACCATCTCGGCGACCGCATCCTGCGGGCCGGTCAGGGCTGCGAGGCCGGCGTACTGGGTGGGCGCATTCACGCAGGAATGGTCGTTGATGCAAAGCCGCGTCGCGTGCGCGACAAGGCTCTCCGGCCAGACCGCGTAGCCGAGCCGCCAGCCGGTCATCGCATAGGTCTTGGACCAGCCGTCCAGCATGATCACCCGGTCGCGGATCTGGGGGTATTGCAGCAGGCTGACATGCTCGCGCCCGTCATAGAGCATCTGGCTGTAGATCTCGTCCGACAGGATGGCGACATGGGGATGCGCCTCGAGCCCCGCGACCAGCCGGTCGATCTCGGCCTTTGGCGTGACGCCGCCCGTCGGGTTGGCGGGGCTGTTGATGATGATGAGCCTGGTGGCGGGCGTGATCTGCGCCAGCACCGCCTCGGCCGAGAAGGCGAAGCCGTTCGCCTCCTCGAGCGCGATCGGCACCGGCTTCGCGCCGCTGAACCTGATCACCGACTCGTAGATCGGGAAGCCGGGGTTCGGATACATGATCTCGGCGCCGGGCTCGCCGAACATCAGGACGGCGAAGAACATGGTCGGCTTGCCGCCGGGCACCACCACGACGTGGTCCGGGTCGATCTCGACGCCGTGGCGGCGGTGGAGGTCGGCGGTGACCGCCTCGCGAAGAGCCGGGATGCCGTTGGCGGGGGTATAGCCGTGATGCCCGTCGCGGAGCGCCTTCACCCCGGCCTCGACGATGTGCTCGGGGGTGCGGAAGTCTGGCTGGCCGATGCCGAGGTTGACGATGTCCTTGCCCTCGCGGGCGAGCTTCTGGGCGCGGGCCAGCACCTCGAAGGCGGATTCGGTGCCAAGGCGCGACATCGCGGCGGCGGGTTTGAGCATGGATGGTCTCTCGGGGTTGGGTTCGGAGGGATCGATCCGTTGAGCGTTAGCACAGCGCCGGGCGGGTGTCTCGGGTCCGCTGCCGACTTGAGCGCAGACGGCCCGGACGCCACCTTACGGCGCTGCAGGGCGGTGATGGCCGTAGCCTTTTGTGGATTCGCCGTCGCTCTGGAGAATCGTCCTGCACGCGCGCTCGATGCCGCGCGTCAGTTCATCGTGCGCGCGGAGCCGGATTGGCAGGCGCACCTCGCTGGTTCTCAGGCCGCGACCGCGCCGGCGGTCAGCGGACCAGTCTGAAGTGCCAGGCGAAGGGGCCTGGGAGGCCGCCGCTGCAGAGGCCGAACTGGTTGTTCGACGTGAAGTCGATGTTGTTGCCTGCCTGCACCGAGATGCCGTTGACGCCGACATTGTTGGCGGTGAACTTGACGTCGTTGGCGGCGACCACCCGGAGTCCGTTGAAGCTTCCCTGGGCCGATATGTGGACATCGCCCATCGTGTAGAGCTCGACCCCGCCGCCGGGGGCGCAGCCGTCCTCGAGGCCGAGCGCGGCCTTCGCCGCCATGTCGATCGAGGCGCTGGGGCCGGTGTCAGTCGAGGCGAGCACCACATTGCCGGCGCTGAAGTCAGACGAGGCTTCGAGCCGGCAGGTGGCGACGATAACGACGTTTTCGACCAGCACGTTCTTCGGCAGCTTCTCCTGGCCGCTGCAGTTGATGTCGTAGACGGTGTAGGGCATCAGGACCGCTGGCAGGCCGCTGCCGGTGTACTTCGCCGGCATGGTCGTGCCGTTGTTGCGGTACATGAAGTCCCAGTTGGGATTGTAGCCGGTCTCGAGGGTGCGGAGCTGCGCGATGTAGCTGCCCAGAAGCTCGACGTCCCGCGGGAACATGTCGCCCTCGCGGAGCGCGTCGGCGAGGCCGGGGTTCATGCTGTAGAGGTTGCTGCGGTTCGGCAGCATGCCGAGATCGGGCATGCTGACCTGGACGCCGGTCTCGAAGTAGTTGTGGTTCTGGAGGTCGACACCCGCATTCTGGCCATGCAGGCAGATGTCCTGCAACAGATCGTTGCTGCTGCTGATATCGACCCGGTTCATGGCGATGAAGCCGTCATTGGCGCAATCGGGCAGGTAGCGCACGGCCACCGCCTCGGTGGAGATGTTCCAGCGCGGATCCAGGCCGAACAGGGAAACGATCCGCAGTACCGCCATCGCGACCGGGTTGTTGTTGTCGTTGGAGCGCCGGGTGACGACGCGCACTGCGTTCGGCGAAATGCCGCCCGGCGTGAAGCTGCGCGCCGAGAAGTCCCAGTCGCCGAACTCGATGTCGCTCTGGGTCAGGACGGTGCCGTTGGTGCCCGGGTCCATGTTGTCGCTGGAGTAGAGCAGCGCCTCGGTCTCGGCATCGGCCTCGCTGGGCAGCGACATCGACGCCGCCAGGGCCGACGCGTCGGCGGTCGACTGCAGGATCGCCTGATTGCGGTAGGCATCGGTGATGTCGACGGCGAGGCCGCCGATGCCGCAATAGACCATGAACCAGAGCAGCGACCACACCATGTAGCCGCCACGCTCGTCGTCGCGGAAGGCGGCGAGGCCGGCATGGGTTGTCTGAAGGCCGGGTCTAGTCATCCTGGGTCGTCTCATGGCGGGGCCTCCCGTTGACGCACCGCTTGCGGTTGGGGGTCATTCCAGCGGCTCGCGGCGCACCGTCGCGCTCGCCGTGAGCTGCCGGCCGAGAATGGGGGTGAAGAACACGCCGGATATGGCGGCCTCGGCGACCGGGACCGCAATGGTGACGGTCATGTTGGCGCCGAAGCTGGGCTCGACCACGTAAGTCCGGTCGCCGAGGAACAGGTGGTCGGAGGCATAGGTCTGGACCTCGGCCGGGGTGGTGAACTCGTCGACCGACATCTTCCGGGCAATGTCGCGGGCGTTGGCGTACATCTCGGAATGGGTGAGATAGACGATGCTGGCATCGGCGAAGAACACCAGCAGCAGCACGAAGAACGGCACCAGCACCGTGAACTCGACGGTGACCGCGCCCGCGTCGTCGCGCAGCAGCCGGAGGGCCGGGAGTGCGGCCGGGTACATGCGGGTCTCACTTCTTGCCATTGCCGCCCCCGTTCGCGCCGCCGTTCGCGCCGCCATTGCCACCGCCGTTCGCGCCGCCGTTGCCGCCACCGTTCGCGCCGCCGGTACTTCCGCCGGTGCTGCCGCCGGTGCTTCCGCCGGTGCTGCCGCCGGTGCTTCCGCCGGTGCTGCCGCCGGTGCTTCCGCCCGTGCTGCCGCCGGTGCTGCCACCGGAGCTGCTGACCGCCGCGATGAGCGGCGCCGAGCGCATGCTGACGCGGGCCTTCATCTCGCCGCCGAAGATGGTGAGGGTCGAAAACCCGGTGATCGGCATGTCGGCGTAGTTCATGGAGATCGTGACCTCCATCGAACTGGCCGGGTCATACACCGCGGCGACGCTGTAGGGGCGGTCGCTCAAGGTCATGGCCGTGGCCGCATAGGCTTCGGCCGCCGTGGCGCTCGGGAGCTGGCCGGTGGTCATGCGCCGCGCGGTATCCCGGGCGACGACCGACATCTCGGTATGGGCCAGGTAGAGCGTGGCCGAGTCGACGACGATCAGGAGCATGGCGACGATGACCGGAAGCCACAGCACCATCTCGATGGTCTGCGCGCCGCGCTCGTCGCGGATGAAGGCAGAGGTTGCTTTCACGACACCCGTCCTGGTTGTGTCCCGCTTGCGATATTTCTACTTAAACGTGAGTAATTATACGGCACGCCAAGTAAAAATTCCGGCAAGCAGCAAGTTAAAGCTCCCTCTCGCGGAGCTTGTTACATAAAAATTATGGCAGTTTATAGGCAAAAGTTCAAATATAAAACTTTGCGGGAATGGAAACCCGAGAGATCCCAGCGGGTTGGTGGCCGGATTGGCCGGCAATTGCCGCGGAAAAGGCCTTGGTCCCGGATCGGAACGAGGCCCGAGCAGAGGCCGGTCGGAGAAGAATCTTGCCGGCCGTCAGCCTTCGTCGAGCGCGCCGTGCACGGCGACCATGTCGAGGGTCGCCTCGTGGGTGCGGATGGAGCGGAAACTCTCGGAGACCCCGGCCTCCACGAGCTCGCGCTGCACCACCAGCAGGGTGTTCGGCTCGTGGTCCGCGCACATCGCGGCCATGAAGCGCAGCTCCTCCTCGGCGACCGGACGGGCGGCGTCCTGGTCCGGTGCGCCGTAGCGTTCGACGAAGTGGCGGGCGAGGTGCTCGACCAGGGCGGCAAACTCGGCCTCCTCGATCTTGGCGGTGGCGACGAAGGTCGCGCGCCCGAAGCTCTCGAGCCCGAGCCAGCCGTTGGCGAAGGCCTGGCGGGCCTTGCCGGCCAGCATCTCCTCGGTCCAGTCGGAGAATTCGAAGGCCCCCGAGATCGCCCATTCGTCGGGCTCGGCCGCGCGCTCGAACACCCGCTCGTCGAACTCGTCGAAGCGGAGCGTGCGCGCGAGCCTCACGACAGGTCCTCCAGCATCGAGGTCAACGGCCTGAGCTCGGTCGTGCGCGGGGTCTTGACCAGCATGCCGCCGAGCTCGTCGAGGCCGACGAAAAGCCCGCCGCCGGAAATCTCGTCGTCGGAAAGCTCGTCGCCGATGCCCCAGGCCCGGACGCGCCAGGCGTCGTGGACCGGCCGGAAGCCGTCGTCGAGCCAGCGGCGGATCCAGACCAGGCTGTGGCGGGACCAGCTCTCGAGGAGCTCGGACGGGGCAAGGTCGATGCAGCCCTCCTCGGCGAGGCAGGTCTCGACCGGCTTCAGCCCCGGCTCGCCGGGGGCCGGGGGGAGGAAGCGGATCTCGATGCCGACCACGAGCCAGTCCGGCTCGGCGCGCGGGTCGGTGGTCGAGGCGGCGGCGCGGAGCCGGCCGCAATCGCCGCCATTGACCTTGATGCCGTCGGGCCAGACGTAATGTACCGCGACCTCGGGCGGGGCCAGGGCGCCGATGGCGTCGCCGAGCCCGAGCGCGACGGCGAAGGTAATGCCGACGGCGTGTTCGAGAGGCGCCTCGGGCGCCAGAACCAGCGCGGCGCGAAGCATCGATGCACTGCGCTCCCAGACGATCAGCCCCGGATCGGTGCCGAGCGCCGCGGAGGCCACCGCCTTCGCGAAGGGGTCCATGCCGGGCAGGGTTTCCTCGCCGCGGAGGAGCGGCGGGAAGCTCGGCTGGCCGTCGGGGTTCATTGCCGGATCACCCGAGCGCGCCGCTGTCGATCAGGCGCTCGGCCGCGTCGATGAAGGCGCGCGCCTGCGGCAGGTTGGGCTTGGCGGCAACAATCGGCGCGCCGCCGTCGCTGGCGATGCGGATCTCGAGATCGAGCGGGATCTCGCCGAGGAACGGGATGCCGAGCTTCTCGGCCTCGGCCTTGGCGCCGCCATGGCCGAAGATGTGCGCCTCGTGGCCGCAGTTCGGGCAGATGTAGGTCGACATGTTCTCGATCAGGCCGAGCACCCTGGTGCCGGTCTTCTCGAACATGTTGAGGGCCTTGCGCGCATCCAGGAGCGCGATGTCCTGGGGCGTCGAGACGATGATCGCGCCGGTGACCTCGGCCTTCTGGGAGAGCGTGAGCTGCACGTCGCCGGTGCCGGGCGGCAGGTCGACGAGCAGCACGTCGAGCCGGCCCCACTGCACCTGGCTGAGCATCTGGGTCAGCGCACCCATCAGCATCGGCCCGCGCCAGATCACCGCCTCGCCCTCGGGCACCATGAAGCCGATCGACATGGCGGTGACGCCGTGGTTGCGGAGCGGCAGGATGATCTTGCCGTCGGGCGAGGAAGGCCGCCCGGAGATCCCCAGCATCCGCGGCTGCGAGGGGCCGTAGACATCGGCGTCGAGCAGACCCACCCGCTTGCCGGCGGCGGCCAGCGCCACCGCGAGGTTGGCGGTGACCGTCGACTTGCCGACCCCGCCCTTGCCGGAGGCCACGGCGACAATGTGGTCGACGCCGGGGATGCGCTTGTCGGCCGGTTCGGCGGGCTTGCGGCGCAGATTGAGATCGGGAGGCGGCCCCTTCTCGGCGGGCGAGCGCCCCTGGGACGGGGTGGCGGAATGGGCGGTCAGCACGGCGCTGACCTTCTCGACCCCCGGCAGTCCCTCGACCGCCGCCTGGGCGGCGGCGCGGATCGGCTCCATCGCCGCACCCTTGGCCGGGTCGACCTCGATGACGAAGCTGACCGCCCCGCCGGTGACGGTGATGGCCTTGGCCATGTTGGCGGTGACCAGGTCCTTGCCCTGGCCGGGATCGACGATCCGGCCGAGCGCCGCGATCACGTCCTCGCGGGTGACGCTCATGCGCCCTCGCCGGTTTCGATCTCGCCCTCGACCAGGTGCTCGAGGCCGAGTTCGGGGATCGAGACGACGGCACGCACCTTGACGCTGCCCTTGGGCTTCTTCGCCCAGACGGCCTTCTCGATCTCCTGCTGCGAGGTGACGCCGAGGCGCTTCAGGAACTTGCGCATCGACATGTTGAAGGCTTCGTCGCTCATGTCCGGTCTCCCGCGGTGGGTGGAGGCGTGGGCCGTTCGGCTGGGATTGGTGGTGCCCGGCCCGCAGGATGTCAAGGGCAGGGGGGTCAGTGCTTGCCGCCTTCGGGGTCCTTCGGCTTGTCGCGTTCGGCGAAGTAGTCGTCCGTGGTGCGGGTGCGCGGGCGCTGGCCGAGCGCCATCGGCGCGTCCTGCCGGCCGAACTGCACTTTCACCCGGCAGTCGTCGCACATCTGCACCAGCCGGACATTGTCCGAGTTGGTGTACATCCAGTGCTTGCCGGAGAGCTTTTCGGTGATCCGCTCGATGGTGGATTTCACACCGAACAGCGCGCCGCATTCGACGCAGGCGAAAGGCTCCTCCTCGTGCAGGATCCGGGTGCCGAGCGCCGCATCCGAGAGGTCGAGCTGCGGGACCAGCGCAATGGCATCCTCGGGGCAGATGTTGGCGCAGAGGCCGCATTGGATGCAGGCCTGCTCGCGGAAGCCGAGCTGCGGGCTGTCCGGGTTGTCGAGCAATGCGCCCGTGGGGCAGAGACCGGCGCAGGAGAGGCAGAGGGTGCAGGCGTCCGTGTTCACCAGAACCGCGCCGTAGGGGGCACCGGCGGGCAGCGGGACCGGCGCCTCGGGCGCGCGGGCGCCGGCGAGCGCCCGGGCGGCGAGGCGCACCGTGTCGCGGCGGCCGCCGATGGGAAGGATCGGCTCGACCGGGTGCGGGGCGGGGGCCATGCCGTAGAGCAAGGCGGAGAGCGCATCCGGGTCGGCGGGTTCGATCAGCCGGATGCGATCGGCCGGTACTCCCACGCCGCCGCTGATGGCGGAAGAGAGCGCGATCTGGGCTTCCAGCGGGCCGCGCTCGGTGCGCGGCGCGGCGAGGATGTCGACCGCGGCGAAGCCGAGCGCCAGCGCGGCCAGCTGCTCGGCATGGCCGAACAGCGACAAGGCGCGCAGGCCGAGCGGGATCACGTCGCCCGGCAGGCCGTTGCCGTGGCGGGCGGCGAGGCGGATCATCTCGGCGCCGTGCTCCTCGTCATGGATCAGCAGGCGGGGTGCCTTGCCGCCGGCCTTGCGGTAGGTCTCGGCCAGCACCCGCATGCGGCGGAAGAGATGCGCCACCGGCGGGTCGTCGCTGGCAGCGGCGCCGGAGGGGCAGACCGCGTGGCAGGCGCCGCAGCCGGCGCAGATATGCGGGTCGATCGCCACGGTGTCGCCGGCGGAGGTGATCGCGCCGGTGGGGCAGACGTCGAGGCAGCGGCTGCAGGCGGGCTGTTTCGCCCGGCTGTGGGCGCAGAGGCTTTCCTCGAAACGGATATGGAGCGGCTTCTCGAAGGTGCCGACAAGCTGGGCCGCGTCGAAGATCGCCCGCTCGACCGCTAGCGCGTCGCCGGGATCCGGGCGCAGGTAGCCGTCGCGCTTCTCGTGGGCGGGGAAGAGTGGCGTGCCGCCGGTCAGGTCGAGGATCAGGTCGCAGTCGGTCCTGGCGCCGTCGCGGGCCGCGCCGAAGCGCCGGGCGCCGCGGCCGGCCGGGGCGAGTTCGGCATAGCCGTCGATCTCGAGCGCGAAGCGGCCGAGAGCGCCGGTTGCACTGCGGACGCGGCCGGTGACGATCTCGATGTCGCCGTCCGGAGTGTCGATCTCGTCGGGCGCCGTCAGCATGCAGGTGACGGCGAGCGACGGCGCCAGCCGTGCCGCGGCACGGAGCGCCTGCTCGCCATGGCCGCAGACGAGGCAGAGGCCGGCCGATTCCACGTCGATGATCGGCACCGAGGGGGGCGGAATCCGCGCCTCGGCGATCAGCGCCGCCATCTTCGGGCCGGCGGGGTCGTCGGACCAGCCGGCGCGGTCGCGGATGTCGACGCAGAGCAGACGGTCGGCGGCGCCCAGTTCCTCGGCCAGCGCCTGGAAGGCCGGCGCCTCCTGTCCGCAGGCGACGATCACCGGCTCGCCGGACTTCAGCGCCGCCGCGGCCACCCCGGCCTGGGCGCGGCAGAGATGGGTGTGGACCTGGTCGCAGGCGAGACCGGCACCCTTCGCGATCGCCTCGCGGTCCGGACGCATCGTGCCGGTGCAGTCGCAGAGCAGGAGCCGCGGCGCGGTCGTGGTCATCTGGCCTCCCCATATGGTGGCATTGCCGGCGTCTGCTGCGCGCCGTTCGCGGCGGACGTTAGTGCAAACGCCGGTGTGCGCAAGTGCCGCCGGTGCCGCTTCCCGTCAGGCGGCAGACCGCGAGCCGCCCGGAAGCGGCAATCCGAAGTCCTTCGGCCCGGCGTTCAGACGCGCTTCCAGATGTCCTCCCAGCCGAGCCCGCGGAAGGAGGGGCCGACGCTCGCCTCGGTATGGGCGATCTCCACATGCCCGGTGTTCCATTCGATCAGCACGGGTTCGCGGTCCCGGTCGATCGCGATGTCCCAGCCGACCACGGTGCTGAAGGGGCTGCTGTCGTGGAGATCCTCGCAGAAACGAACCGCTTTCTCGAAACCCGGTACGATCATTCCGGCAAAGACTGCGCCGGTGTCCGGGTGCTCGCGGAACATTCGCCAGCGGTCGTCGCAGGCCGTGCGATCGAGGGCGCCGGTCCCGTCGACGATCGAGACGTCCAGCTCGTCCCGCGCCCGCACCACCTCCATCTCCTTCAGCCCGATGCGCAGGAAACTGGCCCGCCGCTCGGCCTTCGCGCCGTCGAGCTTCACCGTCGTGATGCGAAGTGTGGCCACGCTGTCGGGCGAGAGCTCGTCGAAGAACTGATGCTGACGGATCGGCGCCTGGATCACCAGGTTGCCGCGGGCGGCGATGGCGGCGGCATCGAAATCCGCCTTGGCGATCTTGCTGACGCCCTTGCCCTGGCTGGAGCCGTCGAGCTTCACGAAAACATGCGAGTGGGACTTGAACAGGACGTCCTTAACGGTTGCTTGGGATAGGATTTCCCGGTTCGTGTCAAGCCAGGTGCCGTTGATGTGATAGGCAAGATCGGGAAGCCGGTCGGTGCCCAGGATCCGCCGGCCGATGGTTTTGGTGTCGATCCGAGGATAGATGCGCCACGAGGGGACCAGAATCCGGCCGAAGTAGTTGTTCGGGATCCAGCCTTCGAGGAAAGCGCCGCGGTAGGCGGCGTAGGTCTCCAGCCATGGCGCGAAGCGGCCAGACCCCAGCACGTCCCGGCCGTACTCCCTGATGCGCCCACGGGTCGCGTCGTCCAGGGCGTGCTCGGGGATCTGGTCGACGATGGCCTGGTAGGTCCGCTTCGCGGCCTGCACGTGGTGGCGATCATAGAGCCATGCCTGGAGCGGCTCTTTGATCTTGGACTCAAGGCCTTTTAGGCGATTCCGGATCCCTGACGGCGCACTTCTCGGCAATGTTTCGATCCTCGGCGACAAGAGGCGAAGGTCGCTGGTTCTAGGCACAAAAGATGTCGATAAGGTGGCCCGCCGGCAGACAACCAAGCCAATGGAAGGAGCCGTGAAACGGGCTTTCCGAACCTCCCCCGGATCTGCCCCGGACCTCCGTGACCGCGCTCGCCGGTGCGGCCAAGGCAAGTTCCGCGGCGTGGAACCTGTTTGCATCCCGCTTGGCAAATCGCCGCTGCGCCGCAACTATAGGGACAAGAGCCCGGCCGGCGCGGTCGGGGTGCGGGAGGGACCGAATTGACCGAGAAGACGGCGCAACTGCCGGTCGGCGTCGTGATCCGGAAGCAGCCGGGCGTCACCCGTTGGGCGCGCTGGGTCTGGCAGGTGGCCGGCGTGCTGCCGGGTGCCGGGCCGGCGGACTGGCGCGAGCTGCGCCGCGACGGCGAGGCGGTGGAGTATCATGCGGCGACCGTGCCGCTGGAGGTGCACCGGGCGGATACCGAAGCCTATCGGGTGACCCTCAGCAACGAACCGCCCCGGCTCTGGGTGGTGCTCCGGCCGGCGGAAGGCGCCGGCGGCGGGCCGGAGGTCGAGGTGTTCCGGGTCACGGCCTCGGCCTATGAGGCGCAGGACTATCTGGACAGCGGCGACGAGATCGTCGAGGCGGTGGCGATGCCGCCGGCGCTGATCGCCTGGCTCAGCGACTTCGTGGGGCGCCATCATCGCGAGGAGACCTTCGTCAAGCGCCGGCGCGACCGGGTCGAGGTCGACCGGGTCGATGAGGGCAAGGGCGATCTGCGGGTCACCCAGGAGGCCGACGTCTATCGCAGCCCCGCGGCCTTGCGGAAGCGGGAGAAGCTGCAATGAGTTCGGGGCGGCGGGGAGGACGGTTTCGCCGGCCGCTGGTCGCGGATGAAGCGCGCTGCGGGCGAGGGCCCGGCCGGGCCGAAGCCGGAGACTGCGCCTGCGGCAGCCCCCGCGACGCCCGGCGCGCCTGACGCTGATGCGCGGCCGGATTCCGAGATCCTCCAGGAGCTTGGCCTGCCGGAGCCGGAAAGCCTGAAGCCCGGTGACGACTTCTCGGGGTTCATGGCGAAGGCGGTTCCCGAGCGCCTGCGGAACCGTGCGCTGCGGCGGCTCTGGCTCACCGATCCGGTGATGGCGAATGTGGACGGGTTGGTCGAGTATGGCGGCGATTTCACAGATGCGGCGATGGTCATCGAGAACTTGCAGACCGTCTACAAGGTCGGCCGAGGCATGCTTGATCGCCTGACCGACGACGCAGAGAGAACCGAACCCGGAAACGCCGAAGTCCCGGTGGCGGACGCCGATCCGGCGGTGCCAGAGGCAATCCTCCCAGCCGGAGCCGAGACAGCGGAGGCCGGGTCCGATGAGGCCGCATCGGTCGAGGAGAGCCGGCCGGAGCCCCGGATCTGGCCCGACGCCCCGGTTGGCGCGCAGGGGGCCAGCCGCGAAACTCATCACGCGCGGCAGAGGATCCGTTTCCGCGTGGTGGAAGACTGACCGGAATCGTTCGGGATTCGAGCCTCAAGGCGGTCATATAATTTGACCCCCTCCCAATTCGTGGTAGCGTGACCCCCGAAAAGATCAGGACCGGCACGTGAACCGGTCCGCCGGGGAGTGTCGATGACGCCAGCGAAGCTCGCAAACGATGCGGCCGTGCCGGAGGAAGATGTCCTTCGCGCGGGCGTCTACGATTTGCTGGCGGCATTGCTGGCCCGGCCGCCCGCCCGCGCGCTGATCGACCGCGTCGCCGGCCTCGAGGGCGACGAGACCGATCTCGGCCGCGGCATCCGCGCCCTGTCTCGCGTTGCCAGGGCGACTTCCGAGACCGCCGCCGAGCGCGAGTTCAGCCGTCTGTTCATCGGCATGGCGCGGGGCGAGCTGCTGCCCTATGCCAGCTACTACATGACCGGGTTCCTGCACGAAAAGCCGCTGGCGCTGCTGCGCAACGACATGGCGCGGCGCGGAATCGAGCGGGCGCCGAACGTGTTCGAGCCCGAGGACAACATCGCCTCGCTCTGCGAGATGATGGCCGGGCTGATCCTCGGCCGCTTCGGCGAGCCGGAGCCGCTGTCCGGGCAGAAGGACTTCTACGCCAGCCATATCTCGCCCTGGGCGGGGCATTTCTTCGCCGACCTCGAGGGTGCGAAGGGATCGGTGTTCTACGCGCCGGTGGGCGCGATCGGCCGCGTGTTCATGGAGATCGAGCGCGAGGCCTTCAGGATGGGGGGCTGATACCCCCTTTACGCAGCGGACCGCGCCTCGCGGTCCATACTGGGAGGACGAGAATGAGCGAAGAAAAGGCTGCCACCAGCCGGCGCGATTTCCTCAAGCTCGCATCCGCCGCAGCCCCGGCCATTGCCGTGGCAGCAGTGGGCACGACCGGGACGGCGGAAGCCGCGACGGCCGAGAGCGGTAGCGGATATCGCCGGACCGAGCATGTCGAGAAGTATCTCGCGAGCGCACGGTTCTGACGGTTTGGATGGCACCAGCGGGTGACGGTTGCGCGAAGCCCTGACCCCGCCGCCAGACGATAGGGACCGAGGCCCGAGGCCGACGTCCGGATCCATCAGGAGAAAGAAATGCTCAGGAAAAAGACGAACGGGGTAGCGGGAAGCCCCCGGAACGAGTCAATCCTGTCGAAGGTCGCGCAGAGCGCGGTCGACCGCCGCGCCTTCCTGCGCGGCTCGGGACTGGCCATCGGCGGCCTCTCGGCGCTGGCCGCCACGGGCGGCACGGTGACGAAGGCTTCGGCCGCGACCACCTCCGGCGGCGCGGTCGAGATGATCAAGTCGGTCTGCACCCATTGTTCGGTCGGCTGCACGGTTCTGGCGGAGGTGCAGGACGGCGTCTGGATCGGGCAGGAGCCCGGCTGGGACAGCCCCTTCAACCTCGGCGCGCACTGCGCGAAGGGCGCCGCGGTCCGCGAGCACGCCCATGGCGAGCGGCGGCTGAAGTATCCGATGAAGATGGAAGGCGGCGAGTGGAAGCGGATCTCGTGGGACGACGCGATCAACGAGATCGGCGACAAGATGCTGGAGATCCGCGCCAGCAGCGGGCCTGATAGCGTCTACTGGCTGGGCTCGGCCAAGCACAGCAACGAGCAGGCCTACCTGTTCCGCAAGTTCGCCGCCTACTGGGGCTCGAACAACGTCGACCACCAGGCCCGCATCTGCCATTCGACCACGGTCGCAGGTGTCGCGAACACCTGGGGCTACGGCGCGATGACCAACTCCTACAACGACATCCACAACAGCCGCGCCATCTTCATCATCGGCGGCAACCCGGCCGAGGCGCATCCCGTCTCGCTCCTGCACGTGCTGAAGGCGAAGGAGGAGAACAACGCGCCGCTGATCGTCTGCGATCCGCGCTTCACGCGCACCGCGGCCCATGCGGACGAGTATGTGCGCTTCCGTCCCGGCACCGACGTGGCGTTGATCTGGGGCCTGCTCTGGCACATCTTCGAGAACGGGTGGGAGGACAAGGAGTTCATCCGCACCCGCGTCTGGGGCATGGACCAGATCCGGGAAGAGGTGAAGAAGTGGACCCCCGAGGAGGTCGAGCGCGTCACCGGCGTGCCCGGCAGCCAGATGGAGCGGGTTGCCCGCACCATGGCGAACAACCGCCCCGGCACCGTGATCTGGTGCATGGGCGGCACCCAGCACACCAACGGCAACAACAACACGCGGGCCTACTGCGTGCTGCAGCTCGCCCTTGGCAACATGGGCGTCTCGGGCGGCGGCACCAACATCTTCCGCGGCCATGACAACGTCCAGGGCGCGACCGACCTCGGCGTGCTCAGCCACACCCTGCCGGGCTATTACGGCCTGGCGGCGGGGTCGTGGGCGCACTGGGCGCGCGTCTGGGAGGAGGAACTCGACTGGCTGAAGGGGCAGTTCGCGACCATCAAGGACAAGGATGGCAAGGACAAGCCGCTGATGCTCGAGTCGGGCATCCCGGTCAGCCGCTGGATCGACGGCGTGCTGGAGGCCAAGGAGAACATGGATCAGCCGGACAATGTCCGGGCCATGGTCTTCTGGGGCCACGCGCCGAACAGCCAGACCCGCGGAACGGAGATGAAGAAGGCGTTCGAGAAGCTCGATCTTCTCGTCGTCGTCGATCCCTATCCGACGGTCTCGGCGGTCATGCATGACCGGACCGACGGCGTCTACCTGCTGCCGGCCGCGACCCAGTTCGAGACCTATGGCTCGGTGACCGCCTCGAACCGCTCGATCCAGTGGCGCGAGCAGGTGGTCAAGCCGGTTTACGAGTCGAAGCCCGACCACACCATCATCGCCAAGTTCGCCAAGAAGCTCGGTTTCGCCGACCGGCTGTTCCGCAACATCAAGCTCGGCGACGATGACGAGCCGATGGTCGAGGACATCACGCGGGAGTTCAACCGCGGCATGTGGACGATCGGTTACACCGGCCAGTCGCCGGAGCGGCTGAAGAGCCACATGGCGAACCAGCACACCTTCGACCGGACCACGCTTCAGGCGGTGGGCGGACCGAATGACGGCGAGTACTATGGCCTGCCCTGGCCATCCTGGGGAACGCCGGAGCTCGGCCATCCGGGCACGCCGAACCTCTACGACATGTCGAAGCCGGTCTCGAAGGGCGGCCTGACCTTCCGCGCCCGCTTCGGCGTCGAGCGGGACGGCCAGAACCTGCTGGCCGAGGGCGTCTACTCGGCGGGCTCGGAGATCCAGGACGGGTATCCGGAATTCACCATGGCGATGCTGAAGAAGCTGGGCTGGGACAAGGACCTGACCGCCGAGGAGATGGCGGCGATCGAGAAGGTCGCCGGCGGCTCCGACGCGGAGAAAGTCGACAAGGTCAACTGGAAGACCGACCTCTCGGGCGGCATCCAGCGGGTCGCGATCGCCCATGAATGCGCTCCGTTCGGCAATGCCAAGGCCCGGACCGTGGTCTGGAACTTCCCGGACCCGGTGCCGATCCACCGCGAGCCGCTGTACACGCCGCGCCGTGACCTGGTCGCCGACTATCCGACCTATGACGACCGGCATGCCTACCGGCTGCCGACGCTCTACGCGTCGATCCAGAAGAACGACTTCTCGAAGGACTATCCGATCATCCTCACCTCCGGCCGGCTGGTCGAGTACGAGGGTGGTGGCGACGAGAGCCGTTCCAATCCCTGGCTCGCCGAGCTCCAGCAGGAGATGTTCGTGGAGGTCAACCCGTTCGACGCGAACGGGCTCGGCATCCGCAACGGCGAGCAGGTCTGGGTCGAGGGGCCCGAGGGCGGCAAGGTGAAGGTCGCGGCCATGGTCACCGACAGGGTGGGCCGCGGCGTCGCCTTCATGCCGTTCCACTTCGGCGGGCACTTCCAGGGCGCGGACCTGCGCTCGAAGTACCCAGAAGGCGCCGACCCCTATGTGCTGGGCGAAGCGGCGAACACCGCGATGACCTACGGCTACGACTTCGTGACCCAGATGCAGGAGTCGAAGGTCACGCTCTGCAAGATCATGAAGGCGTAAGGGAGGAAACACTACATGGCACGAATGAAGTTCCTCTGCGACGCCGAGCGCTGCATCGAGTGCAACGCCTGCGTCACTGCCTGCAAGAACGAGAACGAGGTGCCCTGGGGCATCAACCGCCGCCGGGTGGTCACCATCAGCGACGGTGTCCCCGGCGAGCGGTCGGTCTCGGTCGCCTGCATGCACTGCTCGGACGCACCCTGCATGGCGGTCTGCCCGGTGGATTGCTTCTACCAGACCAACGACGGTGTGGTGCTGCACTCCAAGGATCTGTGCATCGGCTGCGGCTACTGCTTCTATGCCTGCCCCTTCGGGGCGCCGCAGTATCCGCAGGCGGGCAATTTCGGCAGCCGCGGCAAGATGGACAAGTGCACCTTCTGCAACGGTGGCCCCGAGGAGGACAACTCCGCCGCCGAGTTCCAGAAGTACGGACGCAACCGTCTGGCCGAAGGCAAGCTGCCGCTCTGCGCGGAGATGTGCTCGACCAAGGCGCTGCTGGCCGGTGACGGCGACGATGTCTCCGCGATCTACCGCGAGCGCGTCGTTGCCCGCGGCTTCGGCACCGGCGCCTGGGGCTGGGGCACTGCCTATCAGCGCAAGGGCAGCTGACGGCGGCATGGCCGCGAGGCACTAACCGATCCACCCGGGGGCGACTCCGGGTGGATCGATATGCCGGAGATCTTGAGGGAGTACGGAGCATGAGCGTGCGGCGGCGCGGTACGGCGATCGGGCTAGCGGCCCTGATCCTCGCGGTCTTGATGTTCGTCGGCAGCCTGGTCCAGTTCGGACTGACGGTCGACGAAGCCCTGGCCCAGTCCTCGGTGCGCCCGCCCGACAATGCGGTGGTCGACGTCCGGCCGCCGGCGCCGGAGCCGTCGAACGCACCCACCCAGCCCGGCGAGGCGCGGGTGCAGGACGCGGTGCCGACGCCGGAAGGCGCGCCCCGCGACCCGCTGGCGATCCTCGGCCCGAACTCGACCGCGACCATCTGGGGCGAGATCCGGCAGGGCGAAACCTTCACCGTCTCGATCCCGGACAAGAAGGCCGCGACGCTGGTGCAGTCCTATGGCGTCGAATGGGAGAAGGCCCGCGCCCGGGACGGCATGCTGCGCCACTATGGCGGCATGGCCATTTTCGGAATGCTGGCGCTTCTGTTCGTCTTCTACCTGTTCCGCGGCCGGATCGCGATCGAGCACGGCCAGTCCGGCCGGTTCATCGAGCGCTTCAACGGCCTCGAGCGCTTCGCGCACTGGCTGCTGGCGGGATCCTTCATCGTGCTGGCGCTGACCGGGCTGAACCTGCTCTACGGCCGCGACCTGATGATCCCGGTCTACGCACTGCTGACCTCGCCGGAGCAGGGCAAGGCGATCTTCGCCGCGACGGCGGCGGCGGGGAAGTGGCTGCACAACAACCTGGCCTGGGCCTTCATGCTGGGACTGGTGATGATCTTCGTCCTCTGGGTGGTCCACAACCTGCCGACCATGACCGACCTGCGCTGGCTGGCCCGCGGCGGCGGCCTGTTCACCGAAGGCGTCCACCCGCCCTCGCGCAAGTTCAATGCCGGACAGAAGCTGATTTTCTGGGCAGTGATCCTGCTTGGCGCCTCGGTGTCGCTGAGCGGCGTGTCGCTGCTGTTCCCCTACGAGCTGCCGCTGTTCGCGAAGACCTTCGCTATCCTGAACGATCTCGGCGTCGCCGCGATCTGGGGCGCGCCGCTGCCGACCGAACTGACCGCGTTGCAGGAGATGCAGTACGCGCAGATCTGGCACACCATGGTGTCGCTGGCGATGATCGTGATCATCCTCGCCCACATCTATATCGGCTCGATCGGCATGGAGGGCGCGTTCGACGCCATGGGCACCGGCATGGTCGACCGCAACTGGGCGCTGGAGCATCACAGTCTCTGGGTCGAGAAGGTCGAGAGCGAGGCGGGCGCCGCGGGAGGCGCGGCGACCCCGGCCGAGTAGCCGATGCGAACAGCCGTGCTGCTTGCCCTGGCATTGCTTGCCGGCAGCGCCGGCGCCGTTGGCGCGGACGGCGGATACGGCCGCCTCGAGGGCCATGGCGGCCCGGTGAAGGGGGTCGCGGTCTCGCCGGACGGGACCCACGCGCTCACCGCGAGTTTCGACTATTCGGTCGGCTACTGGGATCTGTCGACCAACACCCTCGTGCGCTGGCTCGACGGGCACGAGGCGGCGGCCAACGCGGTCGCCTTCATGCCGGACGGCGAGAAGGCGATCTCGGCCGGCGACGACTTCAGCCTGATCCTCTGGGACCTCGCGAGCGGCAAGGCGCTGCGCCGCATGGAAGGTCACAGGGGCAAGCTGATCGGCGTGACGGTCAGCCCGGACGGCAAGCTTGCGGCGTCGAGCGGCTGGGATGGCCTGATCGGACTCTGGCCGCTCGACACCGATGGGCAGCCGCGCTGGCTGAAGGGTCACCGGGCGAATGTCAACGACGCGGTGTTCACCGGCGATGGCACGAAGCTCTACACCGCCTCCTATGACGGCACGATCCGGCGCTGGGACGTGGCGTCGGGCGAGATGGAGCGGGTGCTGGTCGAGCATGGCTTCGGCGTCAATCACCTGGTGCTGAACGAGGCCCGCGGCTGGCTGGCCTACGGGGCGGTCGACGGAGCCGTGCGGGCGCTGTCGCTGACCGACGACGGCGAGATCGCCGACCTGACCGCCGACCGGCGCCCGATCCTGGCCCTTGCCGAGAGCCCGGACGGCCGCTTCCTCGCGGTCGGCGACGGCGAGGGTTACATCATGGTGGTCGACACCGACGACTGGAGCATCCAGCGCGACTTCCGGGCCGCCCTGCGCGGGCCGATCTGGGCGCTGGCCTACGACCGGAGCGGAGGCCGCCTGCTCGCGGGAGGACTCGCGGACGAGGCCGCGCTTTGGCCGGTCGGCGGCGATGCGGACGCGCTGTTCGCCGAGACCCGCAAGTTCCACACGCCGCCCTCGGAGATGAGCAACGGCGAGCGCCAGTTCGTGCGCAAATGCTCGATCTGCCACACGCTCGAGGCGGATGGCGGGCGCCGCGCCGGGCCGACGCTTTTCGGCCTCTTCGGCCGCAGGGCAGGCACGGTGCCGGGCTACCGCTACTCGGATGCGCTGGCGGGATCGGACATTGTCTGGGGCGAGGAGACCATCGACCTGCTGTTCGAACGCGGGCCCGATCACGTGACCCCGGGCTCGAAGATGCCGATGCAGCAGATCGCGACGCTTGCGGACCGGCAGGATCTGATCGCATATTTGCGTGAGAACACCGCCCCGAAGGCGAATGCCGGCACGGGAACGAAGGCCGAAGAAGGAACGAAGCAATGAAGGCTTTTCTGCTCGCCGTGATCGCCATGGCCGTGATCGCCATCGGCGCCGACCTCTATCTCAAGTCGCTCGGCTTCAGCAGCGCCGACAGATATTCGATGCCGGATGTCCGGCTGGGCAGCTAGCGCCACGGGCGGCGACCCGATCCGATCCTCCCTGTCTTCCGAGTGATGTCCGGGGCGCCAGAATCCGGCGTTACGGCCGACTGCGCCGGACGCAGCGATGTCGGCCGGGTGCGCAGCCTGAACGAGGACCGCTACCTGCTGCGGCCGGAGGTCGGTCTCTGGGCGGTCGCCGACGGCATGGGCGGCCATGATGCGGGCGACTTCGCCAGCGAGACCGTGATGGCCGAGCTCGGCGGCCTCGCGGCACATGCCGCGCTGCCCGGAATGCTGGAGGCCTTCGACGAGCGGGTGTCAGAGGCAAACCGGCGGCTGCTCGAGGCGGCCAGGCGCGCCGGGCCCTCGGTCATCGGCTGCACCCTGGCAGCGCTGCTGGTTGCCGGGGGCGAATTCGCATGCATCTGGGCCGGCGACAGCCGGGTCTACCGCATTCGCGGCGGCCGGATCGCGCAGATCAGCCATGACCATACCGAAGTGCAGGAACTGATCGACCAGGGCGTCCTCGCGGCCGAGGACGCCCTGCGTCATCCGCGCCGGAACGTCATTACCCGGGCCATCGGCATCTTCGATGTTCCGGAGCTGGATCTGGTCGAGGGGCCGGTCGAGAGCGGCGACGTCTTCATTATCTGCTCCGACGGGCTGACCGAGCATGTCGCGAACGACGAGATCCTTGCCGCCGCCGAAAACGCAACGGCCGCCGGATTCTGCGACGATCTGATTGCGCTCGCCCTGGAGCGTGGCGGATCGGATAATGTCACCGTCGTCGCCGTGCGGTTCGGCTGACCCCACGGGCGGGCGGGCCGGGAGCGGGGAGAGCGCGGGGAGCGCCGGTGCCTTCCGGCAATCCGGCCGCAGACGACGAATTGAGCGGGAGCGGAGTTCGGGCAGATGCTGGCGCTGGCGATGATCCTCGATGCGTTGTTCGGCGAGCCGGACTGGCTCTGGCGCCGGGTGCCGCATCCGGCGGTGCTGTTCGGGCGGCTGGTCTCGGAACTGGAGACGGCGCTGAACGGCGGCGCATATAGGCGTCTCAGGGGCGTTGCCGCGCTGAGTCTGCTGGTCCTCGCCGCTGGCCTGCCGGCGTGCCTGCTGTCGTGGATGCCGTTCGGCGGCGCCTTCGAGGTGCTCGGCGCCGCGGTGCTGCTGGCGCAGCGGAGCCTGGCCGATCATGTAAGGGCGGTGGCGGCCGCGCTCCGGGTCTCGCTGACCGAGGGCAGGGCGGCGGTCTCGCGCATCGTCGGGCGCGACCCGGAGACGCTGGACCCGGCCGGCGTCTCGCGCGCGGCGATCGAATTGGCGGCGGAGAACTTCTCGGACGCGGTGGCGGCGCCGGCCTTCTGGTTCCTGGTCGGCGGGTTGCCGGGGATCGCGGTCTACAAGGCGGTGAACACGGCGGACTCGATGATCGGCCACCGGTCCGAGCGCTACCGGGAGTTCGGCTGGGCGGCGGCGCGGCTGGACGATCTCATGAACCTGATCCCCGCACGGCTGGCCGGGGCGGCGATCTGCCTCGTGGGCGGCGGGCGCAACGCGTTCCGGGTGATGCTGCGCGATGCGGGGCTCCACAAGTCGCCCAACGCCGGCTGGCCCGAGGCGGCGACGGCGGCCTCGCTGGGGATCGCGCTGGCGGGGCCGCGGGTCTATGGCGGGGTGCTGACGGACGACCCTTACGTCAATCCGGAAGGCCGCAGGGCGGCGAACCCGGCGGACATCGAGGACGCCGTTGCCCTGATCTGGCGTTCTTGGGGAGTGGTGTTGGCGGTAGCGGTGGTGGCGGCGGCCTTCGGCCGTTAGGGCGTCGCCCGATCAGGTCGGATTGCCCGGCGATCCGGAGAAGCCGACGCGAGTGTCCCGCTTGCGCGCGAATGACGATGGTCAGCGCATGGCGACCCAAGTTGACGGGTTGATGCGCCTGGCCGCCCGACTCACTCCGGGTCGATTCCGTAACTCGCAAAGTCCAGATCGCCGATCCAGACCCAGAGCGCCAGCAGGGGCTCGGCTCCGGTGCGGGTGGCGTGGCGCTCGCGCGAGCCATGGCGGATCAGGGTGCCGGGCGGCTCGGGCCGGTCGCTGATCCCGTCGCGCGACCAGCGGGCGGTGCCGCTGACCGGGAGATAGAGCTCCTCGGCGGCGTGCCAGTGGAAGGGGTACCAGGTGTCCGGGAACTGGAGATAGGCGCCGAAGCAGACGTCCGGGGCGCGGATCGGCGCCTCGGGTCCGACGATGTCGCAGTAGGAGTAGCGGCCCCGGAAGCCGGCCGGCATGTCGCGGCCCGAGACCTCGAGCCATGGAACGCGGCGGGCGACCGTTGCCAGCAGCGCGGCCAGCGGATGCGCGCCGGGTGCGACCAGCGCCGTGTCCAGATGCGGGGGCGCGCCGCCGCCGGGCGCACCTTCGGCGCGCAGGCCCGAGAGGGCATCGAGCCGCCCGGCCGCGGTCAGGGCCGCGGGCAGGGAGTGGCGGCGCAGCTCGTCGGCGAAGGCGGCGATCAGGCGGTGCATGTGCGGGTCTCCGCGCGGGCGGGGGCTTGGCGGCGGGGCGGCATGCGGGTCAGAACTCCACTCCGATCTGCGCCTTGATGCCGCCGCGGAACGGGTGCTTCACAAGCTCCATCTCGGTGACCAGGTCGGCCGCCTCGATCAGCTCGTCGGCGGCGTTCCGTCCGGTCAGAACCACATGGGTCATCGGCGGCTTCTCGGTCTTCAGGAACGCCACCACCTCGGCGATGTCGATGTATTCGTAGCGCAGCGCGATGTTGATCTCGTCGAGCAGCACCATGCGGTGGCGCGGATCGCGGATCAGCTCCTTGGCCTTCTCCCAGGCGGCCCGCGCCATCTCGATGTCGCGACTGCGGTCCTGGGTCTCCCAGGTGAAGCCCTCGCCCATGGTGTGGAAGGCGCAGGCGTCCCGGAACTGGCGCAGGATCAGGTCGCGCTCTCCGGTCGACATGCCGCCCTTGATGAATTGCACCACGGCGCAGGGCAGCCCGTGGGCGATGCAGCGGAAGATCATGCCGAAGGCGGCGGTCGACTTGCCCTTGCCCTTGCCGGTATGGACGATGATCAGCCCCTTCTCGCCGGTCTTGCCGGCCATGATCTTGTCGCGGGCGGCCTTCTTCTTCGCCATCTTGGCGGCGTGGCGGGCGTTCTCGTCGCGGGGCGTTTCGGCGGCGTCGGTCATCTGTTCTCCCAAGGGTCCACGGTCAACTCGGGCCAAAGCGCCCGTATCCGTGCTGCCTTCGCGGCATAGGTTCCGGCGCTGCGGTTCAGCCGGTTCGGCACCAGCCTAAACGCAAAGATCGGGTCGAGGCCATAGGGCGCGCTGATGTCGATCCGGTCATTGGGCTCCAGCCGGGCGCCGACGCAGTGAGTCAGTGCGGCGAAGCGCGCGATGGAATCGTCGGTCGAGAGAAGCGGTGCGATCCGGTGCCCGAAATGCGCCTCGTACCAGAGGTGGACGCGGGCCTGGTTGCGCACCTCGACCGGAGGCTTCCGGTCGCCGAAATGGGCGGCAGAGCGGCGGATCACCCGGTCCTCGGCCTCGTAGCCGAGGTCGGTGGCGTCGAAGTAGAAGAGATCGATATCCTTGATCCCGTGCCCGGACGGGCGCCCGGTCAGGGCGTTCCACACCGTGTTGTAGAGCGCCCCGGCGACGATGCGCCAGTCGGGCAGGGCGAGGGCGCGGGCAAGCTCCAAGGCGCCCATGACGATCGGGTCGGCGCGCAGGATCTCTTCCAGCGCCGCACGCTGGGTGGTCTCGCCCTGGCCGGCATATCGGAGGTGCGCGGCCATCAGACCGGGCCGAGCGGGCGGCTCATGGTGATGCTGGTCGGGCGGTCGTAGCCGGAATGCGCGGTCTCGCCGGTCTTCGCGAAGCCGAGCCGGGCGAAGGCGGCATGGTTCTCCGTGAGCTCGACCCGGGTCTCGAGCTCGAGCCGCGCGAGGCCGCGGGCGCGGGCCTCGGTCTCGGCGGCCGCGGCCAGGATGCCGGCAAGGCCGCGGTTGCGGTGGCTCCGCGCCACGGCGAGCTTGCCGAGGTAGAGCGCGTCGCCCCTGGGCTTGGCGAACAGACAGGCGACCGGACGGCCCTGCTCCTCGATGGCCCAGACCGCGCCGGTGCCGGCCTGGGCGGCCATCTCGGCGACCGTCAGGCGGTGCGCCGAGGAGGGCGGGTCGATGCGGCCCTCCATGAAGGCGAAGGCGTCGAGGATCAGGGCCAGCACGGCGTCCCAGTGCTGGTAGGCGGAGGTCAGGCGGCGGGGCTCCATGGCGGCGCCCGGCGGGGCGATCTCGGACTTCTGCGCCAGATCGCCGCCCATCCAGGCGTAGAGCATCACCAGTGGCCCGGCCCCGGTGCGCAGCGCGTGCCAGCGGTTCGGCGCCGAATGCACCGCCTCGCCGGCGCCGTGCCGGGTCCAGGGGCCGAGGTCGTAGCGCCACTCGCCGGTGCCGGAGAGGATGGCGTAGATCTCCTCGGAACGGTGCCGGTGTTCGGGATAGAGGCTGTCGGGGCCGATGGCGACGAAGCCGAAGGCGACCGTGTCCGAGGGGTAGTGGCCGCGCAGCCCCATCAGCTCGACATAGCCCATGCCCTTCAGGTAGCTCTCGCCGATCTCGGCGGCGGAGTAGGATTGCCGCCATTCGAGCCCCTCGGCCCGGTCGCGCATCAGGCCGAGGAGCGGCGCGAACGCCGCCGCCGGCCGGACCGCGCCAAGCTGCGCGGCGCCCGGCTTCCAGACCGGGGCGAGCGGGCGCGGCGTCCCCGGATCGGCGGGCAGCGCGGCGGCGAAGCGCGCGGCCTCGCGGCTGGGGAAGGACGCCAGTGCGGCCCGGGCGGCGGTCGTAGAGGGCGCGGAGGTCGGCGGGGGCGATGGGGGTCATCGCGGGGCTCCGGTCAGGCTGTCGAGAAGGGCGCGGGCGCTGTTCGAGCGCGGCTGCCACAGCCCTCGCGCCTCGGCCTCGCGCATTCGCTCGGCGATCTCGCGGAGCGCCGCAGGGTTGGCCTCGGCGATGAAATTGCGCACCGTCTCGTCCTCCAGCACCGCCTCGTGGACGAGGTCGAAGTGGTGGCTCTTCGACCGCGTGCGTGGTGGCGGCGAAGGCGAACAGGTAGTCGACCGTCGCGGCGATCTCGAAGGCGCCCTTGTAGCCGTGGCGCATGACGCCGGCGAGCCATTTCGGGTTGACGACGCGGGAGCGCACCACGCGGCCGACTTCTTCCTCCAGCGTGCGGATCACGGGGCGCTCGGGGCGGGAGTGGTCGTTGTGGTAGACCGGCCGGGCGCGGCGCCCGCAGGTGCTCGATGGCGGCCGCCGCGCCGCCCTCGAACTGGTAGTAGTCGTCGGAGTCGAGCAGGTCGTGCTCGCGGTTGTCCTGGTTCTGCACCACCGCCTCGGCCTGGCCGAGCCGGGTCTCGAACAGCGCGCGCTCGCGCACCCCCTCGGCCTCGCGGGAATAGGCGTAACCGCCCCATTCGAGATAGGCCTCGGCGAGGTCGGCGCGGTCGTTCCACAGCCGCTCGTCGATCAGCGCCTGGAGGCCCGCGCCGTAGGCGCCGGGCTTCGAGCCGAAGACGCGGTAACCGGCGCGGCGGGCAGCCTCGGCCGGCTCGGCGCCTTCGGCGGTCGAGCCGGGCGGTCTCGGCCCGGTAGCGGGCGGCGAGCGGGTTCCGGTCCTCGGGCTCGTCCAGCGCCATGACCGCGCGGGCGGCGGCGTCGAAGAGCTCGATCTGCGCCGGGAAGGCGTCGCGGAAGAAGCCGGAGATGCGGAGCGTCACGTCGACGCGGGGCCGGTCGAGGTGGTCGAGGGGGATGATCTCGAACCCCGTCACCCGCCGGCTGGCCTGGTCCCACCGCGGGCGCACGCCCATCAGCGCCAGGGCCTGGGCGATGTCGTCGCCGCCGGTGCGCATGTTCGAGGTGCCCCAGGCGGTGACGACGAGGGCGCGCGGCCAGTCGCCCTGGTCCTGGAGGTGGCGCTCGATCAGCAGGCTCGCCGAGTGCCAGCCGAGGGTCCAGGCGGCGGGGGTGGGAACGGCGCGGCTGTCGACCGAGAAGAAGTTGCGCCCCGTCGGCAGCACGTCCGGACGGCCGCGGGTGGGGGCGCCCGAAGGGCCGGGCGGGATGAAGCGGCCCTCGAGGCCGGCGAGCAGCGCGCCGCGCTCGGCCTCGCCGCAGGCGCGGATGGCGGGGAGGATCTCGGCGTGCAGCGCCTCAAGCACCGGGGCGGTGTGGCGGAAGTGTTTGGGCGTCTCGGGCCACTGGATCGCGAGCTGGGCCAGCTTCTCGAGCCGCTCGACCGTGTCGCCATTGGTCCGCCAGGGCTCGGTGACGCTGCCGGCGGCCCATAGGAACTTGTGGCGGGGACCGTCCCAAGGCGCGCCCATCTCGCAGTCGAGTGGGTCGAAGGCCTCCGGGTCGATGCCGCAGTCATGCGACAGCGCCCGGATCAGCGAGGCGTTGCCGCCCTTGCCGTCGCCGCGCGGGACGCGCACCAGCGCGATGGCGAGGTCGCGTTCCAGATCGCCTGCGGGAGCCGTGCCGAAGACGTGGAGGCCGTCGCGGATCTGGCTTTCCTTGAGGTCGCAGAGATAGGTGTCGAGCCGGGTGAGCGCGGCGGTCTCGTCCATCTCCGGCGTGATCCCGGCATCGGCGTCGAGGCGGGAGGCGGAGAGCAGCGAGCGGATCTCCTTGCGCAGGTGGTCGAGCCGGCGGGGGTCGACGCCGCTGGCCTCGTAGTACTCGTCGACCAGCGCCTCGAGCTCCTTGAGCGGCCCGTAGGTCTCGGCGCGGGTCAGCGGCGGGGTCAGGTGGTCGAGGATGACGGCGGAGGTCCGGCGCTTGGCCTGCGTGCCCTCGCCGGGGTCGTTGACGATGAACGGATAGAGGTGCGGGACGGGGCCCAGCACCGCCTCGGGGAAGCATTCGGCCGACAGCGCCAGCGACTTGCCCGGCAGCCATTCCAGGTTGCCGTGCTTGCCGAAATGGATCACCGCGTCGGCGCGGAACTCGCGGCGGAGCCAGGCGTAGAAGGCGAGGTAGTTGTGCGGCGGCACCAGATCCGGCGCGTGGTAGGTCGCCTTCGGGTCGACATTGTAACCCCGCGCCGGCTGGATGCCGACGACGACGTTGCCGAAGCTCTGGATCGAGAGGGCAAAGCGGCCGCAATCGACCTCGCCCTCGATGTAGAAGGGATCCTGCTCGGGGCTGCCCCAGCGTTCCTCGATGCGGCGGCGGACCTCCCAGGGAAGCTCGGACCAGAAGATCTGGTAGTCGGCGAGCGATAGCGTCTCGCCACCCTGCCGGCGCGATCGGTCGGGGAGCCAGTTGGTTGGGCCGGACTGTATGCGGGCCATCAGGTCGGCAGCGGATTTCGGTGCGTCGTGAAGGCGGTAGCCGGCAGTCTTGAGCGCAGAGAGAATGTTGGCGACGCTCTGCGGTGTGTCGAGGCCGACGCCATTCGCCAGCCGCCCGTCCTTGTTCGGGTAGTTCGCCAGCACGATGGCGACGCGCTTCTCGGCGGCGGGCGTGCGGGCGAGTTTCGCCCACGCGCCAGCGAGTTGCGCGGTGAAGGTCACCCGGTCGCCCTGCGCCCGGTAGGCGCTGATCCGGCACTGGGTGGCCTCGTCGAAATAGGCCTCGCCCTTGAAGCTGACGGCGCGGGCCAGGATGCGGCCGTCGATCTCGGGAAGCGCCACGTTCATGGCGATGTCGCGGGCCGAGAGTCCGTTCAGGCCCGCCTGCCAGGCCTCCTCGGTGCCGGAGGCGAAGACCGCCTGGAGGACCGGCACCCCCGGCCGGTCGAGCACCGTCGGCACGTGGGTCGCGGCCTGGGGCGAGGATACCGCGAAGCTGGTGGCGTTGAGGATGACCGCGGGCGGGGCCTCGGCGAAAAGGGTCTCCAGAGTGGCCGCCGAGACCGGGTCCTTCAGCGAGGCGACGAACACCGGGAGGGGGGCGAGGCCCTCGGCGAGGCAGGCGCGGACCAGGCGGTTCACCGGGTGGAGCCCGGCGCCCTGCACCAGCGCGCGGTAGAAGACGATTGGAACGACAGGCGCGCCCTCGGGCCAGGCGGCGCGGGCGGCGTCGAGGTCGGCCACCCCGGCGCCGGGCCAGTAGACGCCGGCGCGGAGCAGAGGTCGGGCGGGGGGCGGGGCACCTTCCCCTCTCCCCAACCCCTCCCCCACAAGGGGGGAGGGGCTTGCGGCGCCGGCCGGCTCGCGCCCGAGCATCCAGCGGGCGTAGCGCAGGAAGTTTGTGGCGTTCTCCGGCCCGCCCTCGACGAGGTAGGCCCAGAAGGCGTCGTAGTCCTCCGCCGCCACGGTCGAGACCCGGCGCAGCGCGGCGTCGGGCTTGTCGTCGCCCGGCAGCGCGGCGAAGGGGATGCCGGCGGCGCCGAGGCGGGCGGCGAACTGCTCGATCCCGTAGGGCCAGTAGCCCTCGCCGCCGAGGACGCGCGCGACGACCAGGCGGGACCCGGTCGCGGTCTGGTCGAGGTAGTAGGTCGACCGACATCGGATGGGTCAGGTGCAGGAGGGAGGCGAGGCGCAGCTCCGGCGCCTCGTCGCCGAGCGCGGCGCGGGCCTCGGCCAGCGCCGCCAGTTCGGTGTCGGCGGCGGTGATCACGATCACCTCGGCCGGGGCCTGGCCGAGATCGACGGCCTGCGAGGGGTCGGTGGCCTCTCCGGGCTGGGCGAGGAGGAGGTGCATGGGTTACTCTGGCTGCCCCGCATTCGATGCGGGGCCTCGCGGGGCAGCGCGCCCGCCATCGAGGTCCCGGGTCGGGCCCGGAACATCGATGGATGTGGCGTGGCCGGCGTCCATCACCCGAGCCGCTTTTCCATGAACACGCTCTGCGGATGCGCCTGGTAGTCGCCGAAGGGGCCGCAGAGGGCGAAGCCGCAGCGGGCGTAGAGGGCGTGGGCGGCGTGCAGGAGATTGCCGGTCTCGAGCCGGAGCCAGGGAAGGCCGAGCGCCTGCGCCTCGGCCTCCAGCCGTGCCATCAGTCCGGCGGCGATGCCGGCGCGGCGGATCTCGGGGTCGACGAACATCGACTTGATCTCGCCATAGCCGTCGCGGATCGCCAGCGCCCCGCAGCCGGCGACGCGGCCATCGAGCCGGGCGACGAAGAAGCGGATGTCGGGCCGGGCGAGGGCATCCAGGCTGAGGAAGTGGTTCGACTCCGGGTCGAAGAGCTCGAGCATCATCCGGTGGCTGGCCTCGAGCAGGTGGCGCGCCTCTTTGGGGATGCCCTGCTCGATGGTGGCGCTCATGGCCGCAGCGCCGCCTCGATGGCCGCGCGGTCGAGCCCGGCCTCGCCGATCACCACGAGCCGGGTGGCGCGGGGGTCGTGGCCGAAGGGGCGGTCGTACCAGGTCTCGATGCGGGGGCCGACCGCCTGCACCACGAGGCGCATCGGCTTGCCCGCCACCGCCGCGAAACCCTTGAGGCGCAGGATGTCGTGGGCGCGGATCGTCTCGGCCAGCCGCTCGCCATAGGCTGCGGGATCGGCGATTTCTCCGAGTGTCAGGGCGAAGGTCTCGAACTCGTCGTGGCCGTGCTCGTGCCCGGCGTCGTGGTGGTCGTCGTCCTCGTCATCGTCGTGGTGGTGATGATGCACCTCGCCCCGGCGTTCCATATCGCTCTCGGCGCCGATGCCGAGGCCGAGCAGCACCTCGGGCGCCAGCCCGGCGGCGTCGGAGCGGAGGAAACGGACGCCGGGGCGGGCCTGGCCGGAAAGCTGGCCGAGCACGTCCTCGACCGACGCGCCCTCCATCCGGTCGGTCTTCGAGATCACCACCATGTCGGCACAGGCGAGCTGGTCCTCGAAGAGCTCGGAGAGCGGAGTCTCGTGGTCGAGGCTGCCGTCGGCTTCGCGCTGGGCGTCGACAGCGGCCTCGTCATGGGCGAAGCGGCCATCGGCGGTGGCCGGGCCGTCGACCACGGTGACGACGCTGTCGACGGTGACGCGGGTGCGGATCTCGGGCCAGTTGAAGGCGCGGACCAGCGGCTGCGGCAGCGCCAGACCCGAGGTCTCGATGACGATGTGGTCGGGTGGGGTTGCGCGGTCGATCAGCTTCTTCATCGTCGGCACGAAGTCGTCGGCCACCGTGCAGCAGATGCAGCCGTTCGAGAGCTCGATGATGTCGTCCTCGGCGCAGAGCGCGTCGCCGCAGCCCTTCAGCACCTCGCCGTCGACGCCGATGTCGCCGAACTCGTTGATCACGAGGGCGATCCGCTTGCCGCCGTTGCGGGCCAGAAGGTTACGGATCAGCGTGGTCTTGCCGGCGCCGAGGAAGCCGGTGATCACGGTTGCCGGGATCTTTCCGGGGGCTGGGGTCTTGGCGGGCATGGGGTGCTCCTATCGGGTCAAGACCCGGTTGTCGATGCCGCGCCGGGCTTCCCAGCCGGCGCGCTGAAGTTCGGCGTCCTCGTGCTCCTCCTCGGGCCAGCCGAGGCAAAGATAGGCGACGAGCCGCCAGCTGGCGGGGATGTCCAGGTCGCGCGAAAGGCGGCCGGGGTCGAGGATCGAGACCCAGCCGACACCCAGCCCCTCGGCGCGAGCCGCGAGCCAGAGCTGCATGATGGCGCAGACGACGGAATAGCGGCGCATCTCGGTCATGGTCCGCAGGCCGAGACCGGCGCCCTGTGCCGTGCTCTCATCGCAGAACACCGCGATCTGGCTCGGCGCATCGCGCATGCCCGAGAGCTTGAGCGTGGCGTAGGTCCTTGCCTGATCGCCGGTGTAGCCCTTCAGCGCCTCGGCGTTGGCGGCCTCGAAATTGGCGAGCGCGGCGGCGCGGGCCGCCGCGCTCTCGACCATGACGAAGCGCCATGGCTCGGAGAGGCCGACGGAGGGGGCCATTCCGGTCTGGCCGAGAAGGCGCTGCACCAGCTCCGGTGCCACCGGATCAGGCCGGAAGCGGCGCACGTCGCGGCGCCAGGCGAAGAGCTCGGCCAGCCGGGCACGGAACTCGTCGCTGAAATCCATCCGGTGCCTGTCCTCAACCCGCCGCGCTCTCGCGCGACCAGAAATGCCCTGCCAGAGCGCCGAGCGCGGCCCAGGTCAATGCGCCGACCGCCAGGGCCCGCGCCGCGAAATGGGCGGCGAGTTCGGGCGGCACCACGCCGGTCAGCTCCTCGGGATGCGGGGCGCCGACCAGATGGGGCAGGGCGATCAGCGCCGCGCCCGCCAGCTTGAGCACCGGATTTCCCCAGGCGAGCAGCCCGATCCCAGCGAGCGTGGCGACGACGGTCATGATCCACCAGAGCTGGCGTTCCTCCAGCCCGCCGGCCGCCGAGCCCGGCAGCTCGGGCGACAGGCCGAGCCCCGGCATCAGCTGGGTCGCGGCGTAACCGGCGAGGCCGAAGAGCAGTCCCGTGCGCAGATCGACCCGGGCGAGGCCCATCCGTTCGGCCAGTGCGAATCCGGCAACCGTGATCAGGCCGAAGCCACAGATGGTCAGCACGGTGAACAGCACGGTCAGAACCGTCCGTTCGCCGCTGTCGCCTTCGCCGGCCTGCCTGGCGGTGGCGTGGTCATGCGCGGTGTGGTCATGCGTGGCGGCGGCCGTGCCGGCGCCCTGCTCGTGGGTCGCGGCCGCGTCACCGCCGAAATGGGAAAGCTGGCCGGTCTCGTAGAGCTCGGCCTCGGTGATCAGCGGCACAAGAAACGCCTGCTGCAGCCCAGCGGCGAACAGCCCAGCGATCAGGCCAGCGAACAGGGCGCTGGCCAGCAATGTTTTCAGCATGTCCGGTCCGTCAGCTCAGTGGCAGGGAAAGCCGACCGAGTGGCGCGTGTCATGCGCCGCATCGTGCATTACCGCGGAATTGGCGAAGCCGGCGGCGAAAAGCAGACCGGCGCCGAGGAAGGCGACGAAGAGGATGGTCGCCAGGCTGGCGTCGCTGCGCGTGCGGATCGCAGAAGAGGAAGGGGTCGTCATCGTTTCACTCCTGTCCCGTCACACCCGACGGGGATGGTTGCCTCGGGCGCCTGGCAGGTCTCCTGGCTCGCGGCTCCGGCCCTGGGGTTGTTCCCCTTGGCCTCGCTGTCCCTGCCTTCCCGGCTCTCCGGCCAGTGGCTAAGCGGGGCAGCTCACCGCATACAGTCGCGGGGGCGGCTGCGGCTCCTGGCCCCCGGCTTGGGTCGGCCCTTTCCGCATTCCCTATTATTCCGGGACCCGCTCATGCGGGCCCTCCGGAACCATGCAGGCTCACAGTTCGATGAAAGTGCGGGAGGTGTCAAGCGGAACGGCGGCGGAGGGGGGGCGCGTGGCCGTCATGGGCGGATTGCGACCGTCCGCGCCACCCAGGCGACCGCCTCGGCAGGGGACGCGGCGCTCGGGCCGGGCGGAGGCGCCGGGCGCGCGACCATCAGCACCGGCAGGCCGAGTCGCGCCGCCGCATCGAGCTTGGCCCGGCCGGGACCGCCGGAGTTCTTCGACACCAGATGGGTGATCCCGTGCCCGCGCATCAGGGCAATCTCGTCATCGAGCGCGAAGGGCGGGCGGGCGGTGATCGTCTCCACGTGGCCGGGCAGCCCGGCGAGCGGCTCGATCGAGCGCAGCACCAATTGCAGGTCGGTGCGGGCGAGGAAGGGATCGAGGTCCCGCCGGCCCGTGGTCAGCAGGACGCGGGCGCCTCCGGGCAGGGCCGCGGCGGCGGTGGCGAGGTCGGGGACCGGCCGCCAGCCGGGCTCGGGTTCCCAGGCGGGGCGGAGCAGCCGCAGGCGGGGCGTTCCGGCAGCCGCGCAGGCCGCCGCCGCATTGGCTGCCATCTGCGCGGCGAAGGGGTGGGTCGCGTCGACCAGCGCCGCCGCCGCATGCGCGCGGAGCCATGCGGCCAGTCCCGCGGCGCCGCCGAAGCCGCCGCGGCGGGTCTCGGCGGCAATCGGAGCGGGTTCCGCCGTGACTCCGGCGAGCGAGGCAGTGACCGCGAGGCCCGGGATGGCGGCCAGGAGGCGGGCGGTCTCGCGTGCCTCGGCGGTGCCGGCGAGCAGCAGGATGCGGGCGGTCATGCCGGGAAGGCGCGCCGGGCCCGGATCGCGCCGCTCCGGTCGGTGACGATGATCTCGACCGCGACGGGGGCGCCGCGGAGCACGTCCTCGACCACCGCCGCGGCCTCGCGCGCCACCGCCTCGGCCAGCCGCGGCCCGGCGATCTCCAGCGCCTCGAGGGCGGTGTTGGCGGCGGCGACCCGCGCCCCGTCGGCGCCGGCGGCGGCGGCAAGCTCGCCGAGGCGGGCGAAGTCCACCTGGCTGCGGCCGGAATGGAGGTCCATCGCGCCCTGGGCGAGCTTGGTCAGCTTGCCGATGCCGCCGGCGAGGGTCAGCCGGGCGACCGGGTGCTGGCGGAGGTATTTCAGCAGCCCGCCGGCGAAGTCGCCCATGTCGAGACAGGCGACCTCGGGCAGGTCGTAGAGCTTGCGGACCGCCGCCTCGGAGGTGGAACCGGTGGCGCCGACCACATGGGTCAGCCCGCTCGCCCGCGCCACGTCGACCCCGCGATGGATCGAGGCGATCCAGGCCGAGCAGGAGAACGGCCGCACGATCCCGGTGGTGCCGAGGATCGAGAGCCCGCCCTCGATGCCGAGGCGGGGATTCCAGGTGCGCTTCGCAAGCTCGGTGCCGCCGTCGACGGCGATGGTCACGTCGAAATCGGCCGGGATGCCGGCGGCCTCGGCGGCCTCGTGCAGGACGCCCTCGATCATCTGGCGCGGCATCGGGTTGATCGCCGGCTCGCCGGGCGGGATCGGCAGGCCGGGCTTGGTCACGGTGCCCACCCCCGGCCCGGCATGGAAGCGGATGCCGGCGCCGGCGGGTGCCCGGGCGATGCGGGTGCGGATGGTGGCGAGGTGGGTCACGTCCGGGTCGTCGCCGGCGTCCTTCACCACCGCCGCCTCGGCCCAGCCGGGGCCGGAGGCGGTCCCGGCGATCTCGAAGGAGGGCGTCTGGCCCTTCGGCAGGGTGATGGTGACCCGGTCCGGGAAGGTCCCCGCCAACAGCCCAGCCGCAGCCGCCCTGGCCGCCGCGGTGGCGCAGGCGCCGGTGGTCCAGCCGGTGCGGAGCTTGGTTGGGGTCTTTGCCATGCTCCGGACTATAGGCGCGCGGCGCGGGGGCCGGAAGCGTTGAAACTCCGCCGCGTCAGGCGGCGCCGCGGCCGGTTTCCTGCGCCAGCGCCCGCTGGGTGGCCGGCCGAGCGGCGACGCGGGAGCGGTGCTCGATCACGCGCGGCAGGCGGGCGGTGTCGGCCCCGTCGCCCTCGAGCCAGCTTGCGACCGTGAACAGATAGGGGTCGCATATGGTGAACCGCTCGCCCATCACCCAGGGCCCCTCCAACATGCCGTCCTCGATCAGCGCGAAGGCCGCGCCGACCGACTGCGGCACCTTGCGCTTCATCGACTCGAGCGCCGCCGGATCGTCCGCCCAGCGCGATCCGCGCGGGCCATGCGCATGAGCGACATGGACTGTCGAGCAGAGATAGCTGTTGAACGCCTGGACCCTGGCGAAGGCGAAAGGGTCGGCGAGGGGAGCGAGCCCCGCCTCGGGGAAGCTCTGGGCGACATAGGCAAGGATCGCCGGCACCTCGGTCAGGATGCCCTGCCCGGTGACCAGCGCCGGGACCCGGCCCTTCGGGTTGAGCTTCAGGTAGTCAGGGCTGCGCTGTTCGTCGGCCTTGAAGTCGACGCGCACCGCCTCGTAGGCGGCGCCGGCCTCCTCGAGCGCGATATGCACCGCGAGGGCGCAGCTCATCGGGGAATAGTAGAGCTTCAGCATGGCGGGTCTCCGACAGATCGGCGGTGACGCTAGCATTGCCGGTGGCGGGGAGACCAGTGGCAGCGCAGGCGGACGCGGCTGGGAGCCGTCGTTTGACGGTCAGGCCGCGGTCACGGACGCGATTTGCGCTGCATCCGAAACGCCGGTGCGGCATTTCGGCCGCCGCGATCATCCGCGCCCGTCCTGAAGAACGCCGTTGACGTAGACGCCGATCACCGTCTCGTCGGGAGGTTCATTCCCGCTGCCGACCGGGGTGATCTGCGCCTGGATGCATTTCCAGGCGCCGTTCACGTAGAGATAGGTATCGGTATAGGCGGCCATGCCGGCCTCCTGATGTGTCGCGTGGCGCAGGACGTATTTGTTGGTGGCACGGACCAGCCCGACATCGCCGATGACGGTGATGAGTTCGTCGCGCGTGTCCCAATAGACGATGACATCCGGATCGAACCCCGTCGCCCATTGCTCGAGGTAGGCGATCCGGTCCACGCGCGCGCCGTTTCCGCGGATGTACAGGAACCGTTCGTGGAGCATCGCATCATGGGAGGCGACATCGTTCGCGATGAAGTTTGCGATGAAACGCGCGTTCAGCTTCCGCAGATCCTCAAGCGCTTCGGGCGAGGCAAGATAGTGGCTGGCGGATGTCATGGTCCCTTCCCCCTGATCTGTCCGGAGCTTCACCAAGCTGCCGAGCAGCAGGCCCTCGTGCGATACCGGTCCGACCGGGCTCCCGCGCGATCCGCCGGAAGCCCCGTGCGGACACAATGGCGCTTGGCCGTATCCGCGGCTTGGGGAAAATTGCTATGCTGCGGCCATGGAGGAAGCTGTCAGCAGATCCGCCGCCGGGGCATCCGATTCTCCGGCGGGAAATCTTGCCGTCCGGCCGATCGCCGGCGGCATCGGCTGGTCGGTCGGAGAGTATGTCTGCCGTGCCGGGCCCGGCGACCGGCCGTTTGAGGAGCGGCACCATGCCGTGTCGATCTCCGCCGTGATCGAGGGCTCGTTCAACTATGCCTCGAGTAGCGGACGGGGCCTATTGCACACGGGAGCGCTGCTCCTTGGCAACCACGGCGCCTGCTATAAATGCGGGCACGACCATGGCATCGGCGACCGCTGCATCTCCGTCCAGTTTTCGCCGAACTATTTCGCGGAGATCGCCGCAACCGTCGCCGGTTCGTCGGAGTTCCGGTTTCCCGTGGCGATGCTGCCGGCGCATCGCGAGATACTGGCACCGACGGCGATCCTAGAGACCATCGCCATGGGCGGCGATCCGCTCCGGGTCGAGGAGCATCTGGTGCGCTTCGTGGCTGCGGCGATCCAGGTCCTGTCCGGTGGAAGCCCTGCGCCCGTACGCTCGTCCGCCCTGGACGAGCGCCGGATCGGACGGGTGCTGCAGTATCTCGAACGGCATCGGGAAGAGGCGCTCGATCTCGACCGGCTGGCCGGCGTCGCGGCGATGAGCAAGTTTCACTTCCTGCGGGTCTTCAAGCGGGTAACCGGCGTGACGCCGCATCAGTTCCTGCTGGGCACCCGCCTGCGCCGCGCCGCGGTGCGCCTGCTGACATCGCCCGATGCGATCTCGAAGATCGCCTATGAATCCGGGTTTGGCGACCTCTCGACCTTCAACGGCGCCTTCCGTGCCCGGTTTTGCCAGACGCCGGCCGCGTTCCGCAGGACCGGCGCGCCGGTCCGGGCGGGCTGACCTGATCCGCGACCATCGGATCGGTCCACCCTGAACGGAGATCGGACATGGGCAGCATCCGGTCGAGCCGGCAATCCGGGCTCGAAGCAGTCCTTCGCCGCGATGCCGTGACGCTCCTGCCGGGGAAACAGGCGGCCGGCGCGGGCATGACCGCTGACCGGGCACGCCCCGATCACCGGAGTGCAGAGACGATCGCTTCCGGGCAGCGCCTGCGTCGCGTCACGAGCGGCAGGCTATCGGTCGGTTGTCGGGCCGGACCACGAAGCCTTACGGCCTTCGGGCCGCAACGACATGGAGACGCCGTCGGTGCGCCGGACAGGGACCGAGCTTTGGTCGAACCCGTCCAGACAGAAGACGTTAATCCCGAAGTGATCGGGCTGCGCCCGTTTCCGGTGGAAGGTGTAGATTCCGCAGCGGGTGCAGAAATAATGCAGCGCGACCTGCGTGTTCCACCGGTAGAGGGAGAGCCCGCTCCAGTCCGAATGCAGGACGAAGGCGCTTTCATGGACCTTGGTCATGAGAGCGTTCTTCTTCCTGCAGAGAGAGCAGTCGCAGGTCGTCAGCTCGACGATTTCCGACGTGATTTCGAACCGCACGTCGCCACAGTGGCACGAACCCGAATGGCGAGGCATCCCGCAAGCTCCCGAATGGCGTCATCGACGTGATCGAGTATCTAGGCCGCCAATGCGACCCGGTCACGGTGGATGCAGGTGATTTTCGGTCGTTTCCGGGCTTCGCCTGCGTGTTCGCCGCCGCTATATCTGGGTCATGGACGGCACCGCATCCCTCCCCGCCCTCGACGGCGGCTGGCCCGAGCTTTCGCCCGGCTGGGTCTGGCTCGTGGGCGCGGGGCCGGGCGATCCCGGGCTGATGACGCTTCATGCGCTGAACGCGCTCCGACAGGCCGAGGTGATCGTCTATGACGCGCTGGTGGACGAGCGGATCCTCGGCTGGGCGCGACCCGGCGCCTTGATCGAGTATGCCGGCAAGCGCGGCGGCAAGCCGAGCCCGAAGCAGCGGGACATCTCGCTGAGGCTGATCGAGCTGGCGCGGGCGGGGAAGCGCGTGCTGCGGCTGAAGGGCGGCGACCCCTTCATCTTCGGGCGCGGCGGCGAGGAGGCGCAGGCGCTGGTGCAGGCCGGCGTGCCGATCAGGATCGTGCCCGGCATCACCGCCGGCGTGGCGGGTCTCGCCTATGCGGGCATCCCGGCGACCCACCGCGACGTGAACCAGGCGGTGACCTTCTTCACCGGCCATGACGCCACCGGCGAGGCGCCGGGCGGGCTCGACTGGGCGGCGCTGGCCAAGTCGTCGCCGGTGCTGGTCGGCTACATGGCGATCAAGACGCTGCCGGCGATCTGCGCCAGCCTGATGGCGGCCGGGCGGGGCGGGGACGAGCCGGTGGCGATCATCGCCGACGCGACGCTGCCGACCATGCGGGTGGTCGAGACGACCCTCGCCCGCGCCGCCGCCGACCTTGCCGCCAGCGGGCTCGAGCCGCCGGCGATCCTCTGCATCGGCCGGGTGGCGTTGATGCGCCGGGCGCTCGACTGGATCGGGCAGATGGCGGGGCAGGCGCCGCGCGATCTGGACCCGCTGGGAACCGGCGCGGCGGAGGCAGACGAGCGCGCCCCGATGTCCCGGCCCTGAGCCGGGACCTCCGCGGGCGATCCACGGCTCCGGGGCAGGCCCGGGGAGATCTGGTGGGAAGGGGAGGACACCATGCGCGGACTGGTGATCGCGGCCCCGGCCTCGGGCAGCGGCAAGACCACGGTGACGCTCGGGCTGCTGGCGGCGCTGAAGGCGCGGGGGCTCGACGTGGTCTCGGCCAAGTCGGGGCCGGACTACATCGATCCGGCCTTCCATGCGGCGGCGACGGGGCGGCCCTGCGTGACTCTCGACCCCTGGGCGGCGGAGCCCGGCCAGATCCGCGCGCGCGCGCGCCGGCAGTCGGGCTCGCATCTGGTGGTGGAAGGGGCGATGGGGCTGTTCGACGGCGCCCCGGAGGCCGACCATCCGCTGGGGCGCGGCTCGACGGCCGATGTGGCGGCGGCGCTGGGTCTGCCGGTGATGCTGGTGCTGGATGCCGCCCGGATGGGGCAGGGGGCGGCGGCAATCGCGGCCGGGGTGGCGGGCTTCCGCGAGGACGTCCATGTGGCGGGCGTGATCCTGAACCGGCTCGGCGGCGCCCGGCACGAGCGGATCGTCCGCGCGGCGGTGGAGACGGTGCTGCCGGTGGTGGGCGCGCTGCCGGTGCGCGACGACCTGGCGCTGCCCTCGCGGCATCTGGGGCTGGTGCAGGCGGGGGAGCGCGACGATCTGGCCGGGTTCATCGCCGGGGCGGCGGAATGGGTTGCGGCCGGCTGCGATCTGGACGCGATCCTGGCGGATGCGGCCTATGTGCATGGCGAGAGCGGGCCGCCCGCCCATATGGAGCCGCTTGGCCAGCGGATCGCGGTGGCCCGCGACCTCGCCTTCGGCTTCGCCTATGCGCACATGCTCGACGACTGGCGGGCGCTGGGGGCGGAGGTCTCGTTCTTCTCGCCGTTGGCGGACGAGGCGCCGGACCCGGCGGCGGATGCGGTGTTCCTGCCGGGCGGCTATCCGGAGCTCCATGCGGGCCGGCTGGCGGCGGCGGAGCGGGTTCCGCGCCGGCATGGCCGAGGCTGCCGCGCGCGGGGCGCTGATCTATGGCGAGTGCGGCGGCTACATGGCGCTGGGCGACGTGCTGATCGACGCCGCCGGCGGCCCGCACAGGATGCTGGGGCTGCTGAAGCTGGAGACCAGCTTCGTGCGCCGCCAGAGGCATCTCGGCTATCGCCAGCTCACCATGCTGGGCGGGCTGCCGTGGCACGGGGTGCTGCGCGGCCACGAGTTCCACTACGCGACGACCCGGCGGGCCGAGGGCGACCCGCTGTTCCTCGCCCATGACGCCGAGGGGGCGGATCTGGGCGAGACCGGGCTGCGGCATGGGCGGGTGATGGGGTCGTTTGCCCATGTGATCGAGGTGGGGTGATCAGGGTGGGGTGATTGGGGTGGGTTGGGGCGGCACGCGTGCCGTCGGGGCCGGGTACGTGGCCGGCTGAAGCCCGCCCGACGGGCCGCGGGAACGGCCGGACTGGCGCGGCGAGGCAGGGAAACGCCGGGCGTCCGCGTGCGGACGCATGGTCATGCGTCTGAATTTGCTGGATAAAAATGTTAACGGGGTGCAGGCCGCGGCGCGGCACGGCCGTTCCGGACAGGCGTCGGGGAGGGAGGCGCACCTTGCGCCACGGCGGCGTTCTCGGGCCGCCTCAGGCGCTGCGTTTCGGGCGCAGGATGTGGGGATGCGCTCCGTCATAGAGGGCGCTGTCGCGGAAATCGGTCTCGCGAAGGGCCGGGCCGACCAGGATCAGGGCGGTTCGTGTGATCTTTTCGGCACGCACGCGGCTTCTGAGTGACTCCAGTGTGGCGTGGATGAAACACTGGTCGGGCCAGCCGACGCGGTAGGCGACGATGGCCGGGCAATCGGCCCCGTAATGCGGGATCAGCTTGCGCTGCACCTCGAGCAGGTTCCGGACGGAAAGGTGGATCGCCAGCGTGGCGCCGGTGCGCGCGATGGTGTCGAGATCCTCGCCGGGCGGCATGGCCGAGGACTTCATCGCGGTGCGGGTCAGGATCACCGTCTGGGCGACCTCGGGGATGGTCAGCTCCTGGCCCAGCGCAGCGGCGGCGGCGGCGAAGGCGGGGACGCCGGGCGTGACCTCGTAGGGGATGCCGAGCGCCTTCAGCCGCCGGATCTGCTCGGCGATGGCGCCGTAGAGCGAGGGGTCGCCGGAATGGACGCGGGCGACGTCCTCGCCGCGGGCATGGGCGGCCTCCATCTCGGCGACGATCTGGTTCAGCGTCATCGGCGCGGTGTCGAGCACGCGGGCGCCTTGCGGAGCGGCGGCGACCACCGCTTCGGGCACCAGCGAGCCGGCATAGAGGCAGACCTGGCAGCGCTGGATCAGGCGCAGGCCCTTGACGGTGATGAGGTCCGGGTCGCCGGGGCCGGCGCCGATGAAATGGACGGTCATCGGCGAGGCCTCCGCGCGCTGCGGCCGTCATGCCGCGGCCTGACCGGGGCATCCAGGCAGTCGGCGCTGGAAGCTCGCCGGGTTGCCCGGTCAAGCCGGGCAATGACGGCGGGGGACGGGCCGGTGGGGGTGACGTGATCGGTCATGCGCTCTCCCGGTCGATCCGCTTGGCATAGCCCCGCGGCGTGTACATGCGCGGGCCGTCGCCGAGGGCCGGCCAGCCGCGACTGGCTGGAGCCGACCAGAACCACGGTCAGCATGTCGACCTCGTCGACGCTGAGATCGGCGAGGCGGCGATAGGCGATCCGTTCCTCGGGGCGGCCGAGATTGCTGGCCAGCAGCACCGGGCAGTCGGCGGGGCGGTGACCCAGCAGAATGTCGCGGGCCTCGGCCAGCAAGGTGCGGCGGCGCTGCGAGACCGGGTTGTAGAAGGCGATCACGAAGTCGCCCTCGGCCGCGGCGCGGATGCGGCGGAGGATGTCGTCGCGCGGGGTCAGCAGGTCGGAGAGCGAGATGGCGCAGAAGTCGTGGCCGAAGGGCGCCCCGGCGCGCGCGGCGGCCGCCTGCAAGGCCGAGACGCCGGGGGCGGAGATCACCTCGGCGCGGCGGGCGGCGGGGCTGACGCCGCCCTTGCCGGGCGCGCGGTCGAGAAGCTCGAAGACCAGCGCGCCCATGGCGTAGATCCCGGCATCGCCCGAGCAGATCAGCCCCACCGAGGCGCCCTCGCCGGCGCGCTCGAGGGCGTAGCGGCAACGCTCCTCCTCGCCGCCCAGCGGGAAGTCGCGGCGGGGCTTGCCGGCGGCGAGCGGGCCCAGGAGGTCGATATAGAGGCCGTAGCCGACCAGCTCGTCCGCCTCGGCGACGAGCCGCGATGGCCTCGGGGGTGCGCCACTCGGCCTGGCCGGGGCCGATGCCGATGAGCGCGACGCGGCCGCGCGGGCGGCCGGGGGCGGCGGTGATGGGGGCGGGGGCGCGGGCGACGGCGACGGTGGCGTTGGCGGATTTCCGTTTCTCGACCGTCAGCGCAGCCTCCGGCCCGGCGCCCGCCAGCGCCGCGCCCTCGGCGACACCGTGGCAGCCGACCTCGGCGAAGACCACCTCCGAGGGGTTCGCGAGGCGGGGGGCCTCGGCCTCGAGCGTGGCGGCATCGAACAGCCGCAGCGGGACGCCGAGGCGGGCGGCCAGCGCGTTGACCGCCGGCTCGTCGGCCTTGAGGTCGAGGGAGAACACCGCCGCGACGGCGCCCGGCGCGAGGTTCGCGTCGGCGAGCGCCTTGTCGGCGAGTGCCGAAAGCTCCTCCGGCGGGCAGTTCCGGGCGCAGCCGACGCCGAGGGCGAGGCGTTGCGGATGGTAGACGAGGCGGTCCGGGGCGCCCGCCACGGGCGCCTCGGTTGCCGTCAGGACGACGCGGGCGCCACCTGCGCCCCCTCCCCCTCGTGGGGGAGGGCCGGGGAGAGGGGGGGCAGCGTGAGCCACGGGAGCTCCCCTTCGACCTCCAGCGCCGCGCCGCCCAGCAGCGCCGCCATCGCCGGCCTTGGCGTCCTCCGGATTGGCCAGCCGCCAGCCGGGCGGCGGCTCGTCGAGCGCGATGCCCAGCGCGATGTCGCCGGCAGTGGTGACGGCGGCCTTCGCATCCAGCGTTTCCGCGATCCGCCGGGCCAGCCGGTTGGCGCCGCGGTGGCCGCCGAGCAGGGGAACGACGACCGAGCCGTCCTCAGCGACGGCGAGAACAGGCGGCTCGGCGCGCTTGTCGGCGATCAGCGGCGCGACTGCGCGGACCAGGATGCCGGCGGCGCAGACGCCGACGATCGGCGTGCGGGCGGCGAACAGGCTGCGGACATGGTCGAGGGCGTTGGGGAAGAAGGCGTCCGCGGCCTCCACCCGGCCCGCGCGGCCATGCAGCGGCCGCGCCCAGCGCCGCGGCGATGCGGCGGGCGGTGGCCTCGCCGGAGCGGGAGAGGCAGATCACGACGGGGTGCGGTTCAGCCACGGGTCCTCGCCACGGTAGATCAGGATCATCGAGAAATACGGTGCTTCGTCAGGAGCTTCCGCGAGCGGGCTCACATGCTGCTCGGGCAGGCTCGCGCGCTCGACATAGCCGGCGCGGGCGGTCAGCCCCATCTCGGCCAGCAGCGCCCGGATGCGCGGCAGGTGGCGGCCGACCTTCATGATGGCGACAGCGCCCGCCGCCTCGATCCGGGCGCGGAGCTCGGCATCCGCGAGGGGGCCGGGGAGCACGGTCAGCACGTCGTTGCGTGCGGTCAGCGGCCGTCCGAAGGCGGCGGCGCAGGCGGTGAGCGACGAGACGCCGGGCACGATCTCGACCGGGAAGCGGTCGGCGAGGCGGGCGTGAAGATACATGAACGAGCCGTAGAAAAACGGGTCGCCCTCGCAGAGCACGACGACGTCGGCGCCCTCGGAGAGGCGGGTTGCGATGCGTTCGGCCGCGCCGGCATAGACCTCCTGCGCCGGGAAGCGGTCGGCGCGCATCGGCACGACCATGGGGATCTCCTCGGCATCCGGGGAGATCGCGGCCGCGGCGATGCGGCGGGCGAAGCTCTCGCCGGAATCGGGGGCCGGGTAGGCGATGACCCTGGCGCCGGAGATCAGGCGGTGGGCCTTCAGCGTCATCAGCTCCGGGTCGCCGGGGCCGACGCCGATGCCGAAAAGGGTGCCGGTGTGCGTTCCGGTCATCGGATCGAGGCTCCACTGCACCACCGGCATGGCCGGGCGCCAGCCGCTGCGGCCCCCGAGCGGCTCGGCGCGGTCGATGGCGATGCGGGTGAGGTCGCCGCCGTGCTCGGCCTGGAGCGCGATCAGCAGCGCCTCGGAGTCGAGGGTCACGGCGTTGGCGACCAGCCGGCCGCCGGGCGGCAGGGCGGCGAGGCAGCGCGCCACGGTCTCGCGGCCGAGGCCGCCGCCGATGAAGGCGGCGTTGGGGTGGCGGAGGTCGGTGCGGGCGGCGCCGGAGGCCGGGATCTGGTCGAGCGCCTCGGGCGCCCGGCCCTCGACGAGCTCCAGCTTCGGCGCGCCGAGCGCGGCGGCGTTGCGGCGGGCGAGGGCGAGGCGGTCGGCGCGCGGATCGAGGCCGACGGCGAGCGCGTCGGGCGCCGCGCGCATCCACTCGATGGCGACCGAGCCGCAGCCGGTGCCGATATCCCACAAAACCTCTCCGCGGGCCGGCATCAGGCGCGCCAGCGTCAGCGCCCGGACCTCGCGCTTGGTCATCACCCCGTCGCTGGCGAAGGCCTCGTCGGGCAGGCCGGGGAGGCGGGAGAGAAGGCGCGCGGGGGTGCCGGCACAGTCGACCGCGAGGGTGTGGAAGGAGGGGATCGCGGCGGACGGGTCCTGCGCCGCCCAACCGGCGGCGGTGCCCTCGACCCGCGTCTCGGCGGGGCCGCCGAGGCTGGCCAGCACCGTCATGCGCGAGGCGCCGTAACCGTGGCCGGCGAGCAGGCGGGCGATCTCGCCGGGGGTCTCGCTGCCGGCGGTCAGGACCAGGAGCCGGGCGCCGGGCCAGAACCAGGGGACGACCTGCTCGGAGGCGCGGCCGTGGGCGGTCAGGGTCTCGACATCCGCCAGCGACCAGCGCATCCGGCAGGCGGCCCACTGGAAGGCGGAAAGCTGCGGGTGGAAGGCGATCTCCGGCCCCGGGATCGACTTCAGGATGCGGGCGCCGACCGAGTACCAGAGCGGGTCCCCGGTCACCAGCACCACGATGCGCCGGCCGCGATGGGCCTTCAGCGTGTCGATCATGGCGTCGAAGGGCGAGGGCCAGGGGATGCGCTCGGCGGTGACGTCGGAGGCGAGGTTCAGGTGGCGGTCGCCGCCGACGATGACCTCGGCTTCCTCGACGAGGCGGCGGGCGCCGGCGGAAAGGCCGGCCATGCCGTCCTCGCCGATGCCGATGACGGTGAGCCAGGGGGCGGTCTCATTGGACGAGGTCATCGCGGCGCCTCGAGCCCGGCGGCCAGCGCGTTCAGCGCCGCCGCGGCCATGGCCGAGCCGCCGCGCCGCCCGCGAAGCGTCAGGAAGGGCACGCCGCGGGGGTTGCGCGCGAGCTCGGCCTTCGAACTCGGCGGCGCCGACGAAGCCGACCGGGAAGGCGAGGATCGCGGCCGGGCGCGGCCAGTCGTCGTCGAGCAGTTCCAGAAGGTGAAACAGGGCGGTAGGGGCGTTTCCTATCACGATGACGGAGCCCGCGAGCCGCTCGCGCCAGAGCTCCACGGCGGCGGCCGAGCGGGTATTGCCGATCTCGGCGGCGCGGGCCGGGGTCGCCGGGTCGTTGAGGGTGCAGATGACCGGATTCGCCGCCGGCAGCCGGCCGCGCACGATTCCGGAGGCCGCCATCTCGCAGTCACAGAGCACCGGCGCCCCGGCGGCCAGCGCGGCGCGGGCGGCGGCGGCGAGGTCGGGCGACCAGGCGAGGCGGGCGGGGATGTCGGTCATGCCGCAGGCATGGACCAGGCGGATGGCGACCGGGTGAAGGTTCTCCGGCAGATGGTCGAGCCGGATCTCGTCGCGGACGGTGGCGAAGGACTGGCGGTAGATCTCGTGCGGGTCGCGCTCGTAGCGGAGAGGCCGGCCGGCCGCGGGGCGTGGTGCGGCGGCGCAAGGCGGCGTAGCGCGAATCTCGGCCTCGAAACCTGCGCCCAGGATCCAGGCTTCCTCGGACTCGATGGCGCGGCGCTCGGCCTCGGCGAGCGAGGCGGGGCCATGGAAGAGCGGGGCGAGCCGACCCGCCGCGTCGAGGGCGGCGAAGCGCTCGGCCACGGCGCGGACCTGGCCGGCGTCGCGGATCGGCTCGCGCGGGTCGGGGGGCAGGAGCGATGGGTAGACCTCGGCCAGCACGATGGCGGCCTCCGGCGCGGCGAGCCCGGTCTCGAAGGGCCAGACCCGGACATGGGGGGCGAGGTCGGGCTCGCGCCGGAGCCGCGCCAGCGCGGCGATGCCGGTCAGGGCCTGGCCGCCGACCGAGCCGGCGCCGGAGAGCTTCCAGACCTCCTGGGCGCGGGGCACCTGGCGCTCGGCCGCGCGGGAGCGGGCGGGCAGTCGGTTGCCGAAGCCCTGCGGCAGGGTGCGCGGCAGGCCGGGAATCTCGCGCTTCAGCCCGTTGCCCCAAAACGGGCCATCGCCCTCAGAGATGCGGGCGTTGAGGGCCGCGGCGGCGTCGAAGCGGTTGTTGGCGTTGCCGGCGCCTTCCTCGACCAGCGCGGCGAGAGCGTCCCACACCGCCTCCCAGCCATCGCGGCCGGCCATGCGGCGGGCGGTGCCGGCCGGGTAGCCGAAGGGGAAGTCGAAGCCCGCGAGCAGGCGCCGGCCGGCGGCGGCCTCGTCGCGCAGGATGGCGGCGATGCGGGCGACGGCCTCGCTGCGGGTCGGCGGGTTCTCCAGCTGCGCCGCCGCGTCGCCGCGGGCCGCGCGGGCGAGCCAGATCGAGTCGCGGCCGGTGCGCGGCACGCCGGCGGCCGACCAGTCGACGATCAGGTAGCTGTCGAACAGGGGCCGCGTCACGCCTCAGCGATCCTTCAGGTACTTGCGCACGCTCTCCGGCCCCAGCGGGTGCTTGGCGTGGGGGTAGGGCGGGTGGTGGTGGTCGTGCGAGTGGCCATGGTCGTGATCATGCGAGTGGCCGTGATCGTGCGGGTGGTCGTGGTCATGCCCGTGGCCGTGCTCGTGGTGCCCGTGCCCGTGGTGGTCATGCCCGTGCCCGTGGTGAGAATGCCCTTCCGCCGCATCCGCCATGGCCAGCCGGCAGGCGCCGGTGCAGAAGTCGGCGCAGAGCTTGCAGTCCTCGACATTGGAGCCGGGTGCGGTCGCCCCCTGGCCCTCGACATGGTGGTGGTGGCTCTCCTGCGGCATGCCGACCTCGGCCTCGAAACCCAGGACCTGGGCGCGGTACTTGCACATCGAGCAGTTCATCGCCGCCTGGCCCTCGAGGATCTCGCGCACCCGCTCGGCGAAGGTGGCGATCACCTGCGGATGGTCGTTGAGGTAGCCGGCCTTGACGAACTGGAGATAGGGATGCGCGCGCGCCACCTGGTCGGTGAAGCCGTAGATGCGGTCGATCAGAATCCCGGTGAAGAGGAAGTAGGGGAACACCACGATCCGCCTGAAGCCGAGCCGGGCGGCGCGCTCGAGGCAGGGCTCGACGAGGGGGAAGGTGACGCCGGAATAGCCGGTCTCGGCCCAGCCGAAGCCCATGCCCTCCCAGAGCAGGCGGGTGATCTTGGAGACGTTGGAGTTGGCGTCCGGGTCCGAGGCGCCGCGGCCGATCACCACGAGGCAGGTCTCGTGCAGCGGCACCTCGCCCAGCTCGGCATTGGCCCGCTCCACCGCCTCGCGCACCCGCTCGCCGGCGGCGGCGACCATCTTCGGGTCGACGGCGAGCTCGCGGCCGTACTGCACCTTGACCCCGTGCCTGGCGGCATAGGTGTTCAGCACCGTCGGGATGTCGTTCTTGGCGTGCATGGCGGCGAACAGCATCCCCGGCACCGCGAGGATGTGGTCGCAGCCCGCCTCCCGCAGTTTGTCGAGGCCGTCGCGGATCACCGGGTTGGCGAATTCCAGATAGCCGTACTCCACCGGCCAGTCCGGGAAGTGCGCCTTCAGGCGTTCCGCCACCACGGCGAACTCGTCGACCGCGGCCTGGCTGCGCGAGCCGTGGCCGCAGACCATGACACCGTAGCGGCTCACGCCCGGCGCTCCGCGTCCTTCCGTGCTGCGCGCACGCGGCGCTCGCCGCGCAGCGCGGCCATGCCGACCACCAGCGCGACGGCGAGCGCGGCGAGAGCCAGCCAGTGGCTGTGCCCGCGCTCGGCGGCGAAATGGCCGGGATCGGCGAAGGCGGGGGTGGCGGCGAGTACGGCGAAGATGGCGATGGCGGTCTTCATGAGGTCCCTCCGTGGTCGCATTGCGCATGCAGAGGGACGGAGGCCGGACGCCTCCCCGAACAACTCCGGCTTCGGCCCCCGGTTTGGGTCGGCCTCGGCCCGGATCCGCTCAGCCCCCTCGACGGGTGCGCTGTTCATTGCGCCCTGCATACGCCCGCGCTATGTCGCGATCAAAGGAAAAAGCGGCTTGCCCGGTGCAGAACGCGACATGCGGAGACGGATGATGGGACCGAACCGGCCGGGGCGCACGCCAGCATGACCACAACGATCTTCGTCTGCGACACCTGCCGCTGGTCGGTCGAGGAGAAATGCGCCCCCTGCGGCCGGACCGGGGGCGAGATTCTCGCCTGCCATGTCGAGCGGCTGGCCGCGGCCGAGCCCGGCATCGAGGTGCGCCGCCAGTCCTGCCTGATGGGCTGCGAGCGGCACTGCAACACCGCGGTGACCGCGCCCGGCAAGCTGACCTATGTGCTGGGCGCCTTCGCGCCCGGCGAGGACGCCGCGGCGGCGGTCGTCGACTATGCGCGGCTGCACCGCGACAGCGAGACCGGGCAGGTGCCGTTCCGTCAGTGGCCGGCCGGCGTGAAGGGACATTTCATGGCGCGGATACCGGCGCCGGGTGGAGGGACGTGATGCTGGAGGACACCCAGATCGCGGCCCCGGACCCGGCGCTTGGCGCGCGGGTGCAGCGGATGATCGACGCCAAGACCAAGCCGCCGGGCAGCCTCGGCCGGATCGAGTCGCTGGCGCTGCAGATGGCGCTGGCGCAGGGCACCGAGGCGCCTTCGGCCGACCCGGCGCGGCTGTTCATCTTCGCCGGCGACCACGGGATCGTGGCCGAGGGGGTCTCGGCCTGGCCGCAGGAGGTGACGGCGCAGATGGTGCTGAACTTCCTCGCCGGCGGGGCGGCCTCGACCGTGTTCGCGCGGGCGAACGGGGTGGCGGTGACGGTGGCCGATGCGGGGGTGGCGGCGCCCTTGCCGGATGCGCCGGGGCTGGTGCGCGCCGGGGTCCGGCGCGGGACGCGGAACGCGGCGGTCGAGGATGCGCTGACGCCGGACGAGGTCGCACGGGCGCTGGCCTTCGGCGCCGGGCTGGCGGCCGAAGCCGTGGCGGCGGGCGCCCGCGTGGTGGCGCTGGGCGAGATGGGGATCGGCAACACCTCTGCGGCGACGCTGCTCGCCCATGCGGTGGCCGGGATCGAGCTTGGCGTGCTGACCGGGCCGGGGGCGGGGCTGGACGCGGCGGGGGTGGACTGCAAGCTCGGCGTGCTGGCGCGCGCCGCGGCGCGGCGGCCGGGTCCGCTGGCGCCGCTCGACGCGCTCGCGGCCTTCGGCGGGCTCGAGATCGCGGCGATGGCGGGGGCGCTGGTCGGCGCCGCGTCGCGGGGGGCGGTGGTGCTGGTCGACGGCTTCATCGCCACGTCGGCGGCGCTGGTGGCGCTGGCGGCGCGGCCGGAGGCGCGGCCGTTCTGCGTCTTCGCCCATCGCTCGAAGGAGCCCGGCCACCGGCGGATGCTGGACTGGCTGGAGGCGCAGCCGCTGATCGACCTCGATCTCAGGCTTGGCGAGGGGACAGGAGCGCTGCTGGCGCTGCCGCTGCTGCGGGCCGCCTGCGCCATGCTGAACGAGATGGCGACCTTCGAGAGCGCCGGGGTTTCGGGGAAAGCCTGATGGGGCGGCATGACATTCACGGCGTGATGCGGCGGGTGCTGGACGAGGCCGGGCTGGTCCTGACCGCGACAGGGTTCCTGACCCGGCTGCCGCTGCCGGACAACGCCGACTGGGCGCCGGACCGGTTGGTGCGGGCGAGCCGGTATTTCCCGCTGGCCGGGGCGCTGGCGGGGGTCTGCGGCGGGCTGGTGTACTGGCTCGCGGCGCAGGTGCTGCCCGCGGGTGTGGCTGCCGGGCTGGCGCTGGCGGCGCTGGTCGGGCTCACGGGCGCGCTGCACGAGGACGGGCTGGCGGACTGCGCCGACGGGCTGGGCGGTGGGCGGTCGACGCCCGAGGCGCTGCGGATCATGCGCGACAGCCGCATCGGGACCTACGGGGTGATCGCGCTGGTGCTGGCCATCGGGCTGCGCTGGGCCGCGCTGGCGGCGCTGGCCCCGGGTTCGGGCGCGCTGGCGCTGGCGATCGCCGGGGGCGCGGGCCGCGCGATGATGGTGCCGGCGACGGCGCTGGCCGCCTATGCGCGGACCGAGGGGACCGGCTCGCTGGTGGCCCGCGGCGCGGGGCCGGTGGAAGTCGCGGTGGCGCTGGGCACGGCGCTGGCGTTGGCACTGATCGGCGGCTGGGCCGGGCTGGTTGCGCTGGTGCTGGCGCTGGCGGCGGGGGCGGGGTTCCTGTGGTATCTGGTGCGGCGGATCGGCGGCTATACCGGCGACGGGCTGGGGGCGATCGCGGCGCTGGGCGAGGTGGTGGCGATGGTGGTGCTGGCGGGGTGCTGGTCGTGACCCTTGGCATGATCTTCCTGCGCCATCCGCGCCCAGAGGTGGCGGCCGGGATCTGCTACGGGCGGATGGACCTCGCGGCGGGGCCGGAGGCGCCGGCCGAGATCGAGGCGGCACTGGCGGCGACACCGCCGGCCGGGCGGGTGCTGGCAAGCCCGGCGCGGCGCTGCCGCGGGCTGGCCGAGGCGCTGGCGGCCCGCGACGGGGTGGCGCTGGAGCTCGACGAGCGGCTCTGGGAGATGGACTTCGGCGCCTGGGAGGGGATGCGCTGGGACGCGATCCGCCGCGCCGACAGCGACCCCTGGGCCGCGGACCCCTGGACCGTCGCGCCGCCGGGGGGCGAGACCTTCGCGGCGGTCCATGCCCGCGTCGGCGCGGTGCTGGCGGAGGCCGGGCCGGGGACCGCGCTGGTCTGCCATGCCGGGCCGATCCGGGCGGCGCGGATGATCCTGACGGGAGCGCGCTTCGCCGACGTGGTGGCCGAGCCGGTGCCCTATGCGGCGCCGCTGAGCTTCGTGGGGGCGGGCTGATGGCGCGGGTCTCGCTGGTGCTGGGCGGCGCGCGGTCGGGCAAGTCGGCCCGGGCGCTGGCGCTGGCGGCGGAGGCGCCGCATGTGTTCATCGCCACCGCCGAGGCGCTGGACGGCGAGATGGCGGCGCGGATCGCCCGTCACAAGGCCGAGCGGGGGCCCGACTGGGGACTGGTCGAGGCGCCGCTGGACCTGGCCGCGGCGATCCGGGCGGGCGCGGGCGAGGGGGTGACGCTGCTGGTCGACTGCCTGACCCTCTGGCTCTCGAACCTGATGCACCACGAGCGCGATGTGGACGCCGAGACGGTGGCGCTGCTGGCGGCGCTGGGAGCGGTGCCGGGCCGGGTGGTGCTGGTCTCGAACGAGATCGGCATGGGGCTGGTGCCGATGAATGCGCTGGAGCGCGCGTTCCGCGATGCCCAGGGGCGGCTGAACCAGCGGGTGGCGGCGGCGGCGGACCATGTGGAGTTCGTGGCCGCCGGGCTGCCGCTGACCCTGAAGGGGAGCCCGTGACCGCGGCGCTGATGATCCAGGGCACCGGCTCGAACGTCGGCAAGTCGGTGCTGGTGGCGGGGCTGGCGCGGGCGTTCGCGCGGCGCGGGATGAAGGTCAGGCCGTTCAAGCCGCAGAACATGTCGAACAATGCCGCGGTGACGGTGGATGGCGGCGAGATCGGCCGGGCGCAGGCGTTGCAGGCGCGCGCCGCCGGGGTGGCGCCGACGGTCGACATGAACCCGGTGCTGCTGAAGCCCGAGACCGAGACCGGGGCGCAGGTGGTGCTGCAGGGCCGGCGCGTGGCGCAGGTTAAGGCGCGGGACTATGCGGCGCTGAAGCCGAGGCTTCTGGCGGGGGTGCTGGAGAGTTTCGGGCGGCTTTCCGCCGGGGCCGACCTGGTGCTGGTCGAGGGGGCGGGGAGCCCGGCCGAGGTGAACCTGCGCGCAGGCGACATCGCCAATATGGGCTTCGCCGCGGCGGCGCGGGTGCCGGTGGTGCTGGCCGGTGACATCGACCGGGGCGGGGTGATCGCCCAGATCGTCGGCACGCAGGCGGTGCTGGACGCGGCGGACGCAGCGCTGGTGAAAGGGTTCCTGATCAACAAGTTCCGGGGCGATCCTCGCCTGTTCGACGAGGGCTACCGGCTGATCGGCGCGCGCACCGGTTGGCCGGGCTTCGGGGTGGTGCCGTGGTTCGCGGGGGCGGCGCGGCTGCCGGCGGAGGATGCCGCGGATATTCGGCCGGACGGGGCGGGCGGGGCGCTGAAGATCGTCTGTCTCCAGCTGTCGCGGATCGCCAATTTCGACGATCTCGACCCGCTGAAGCTCGAGCCGGGCGTCACGGTGGCGATGGTCCGGCCGGGCCACGCGATTCCGGGGGATGCGGATGTGGTGATCGTTCCGGGATCGAAGTCGACCCGGGGCGATCTCGACTTCCTGCGCGGGCAAGGCTGGGACGTGGATCTCGCCGCGCATCGTCGCCGGGGCGGGCGGGTGCTCGGGCATCTGCGGCGGCTACCAGATGCTGGGCCGGACGATCGCCGACCCGGAGGGGATCGAGGGGCCGGCGGGGTTCAGCGAGGGGCTGGGGCTGCTGGATGTCGAGACGGTGATGACGCCGGAGAAGCGGCTGACGCGGGTGAGCGGGCGGCATCTCGCAAGCGGCGCGCCGGTCGAGGGCTACGAGATCCATATCGGCCGGACCGAGGGACCGGACCGGGCGCGGCCGCTGTTCCGGATCGGGGACGAGGAGGAAGGCGCGCATTCGGCGGATGGCCGGGTGGCCGGGGCCTATCTGCACGGGCTCTTCACCGGCGATGCGTTCCGGCGAGCCTGGCTCGCGGGGTTGGGGGTGGAGGGCGCGGGAGTGGCCTACGAGGCGGAGGTCGAGGCGACGCTCGACGCGCTGGCCGACCATCTGGAGGCGCATCTGGACCTCGACGGGATGCTGGCCACGGCACGGGCAGGGGTGTAGAGCCGCCCTATGACCCGCCCCAGCCTCCTCGACGGCAGCGAGACCGACCGGCCCGGAGCGGCGGCGGGGCTGATGCTCGCGGCGCTGCTGACGCTGGCGCTGCAGGACTCCTTCGTGCGGATGGCCGGGGCCGAGACCACCCTCTGGCAGTTCCAGGCGGTGCGCTCGATCGGGAACGTCGCGCTGCTCCTGCTGGTCGCGAGGCTCGTCTGGGGCACGGCGCCCAAGCGGCCGAAGCGGCTCTGGGCGGTGGTGGTGCGGAGCCTGCTGCTGCTGGTCTCGACGCTCTTTTACTTCGGCGGCGTGCCGACGCTGACCATGGCCGAGATGGGGGCGGGGCTCTACACCTTCCCGGTCTTCGTCACGATCCTCTCGGTGATCGTGCTGCGCGAGCGGGTCGGGCTCTGGCGCGCCGGGGCGGTGCTGGCGGGAGCCACGGGGGCGTATCTCATCCTCCAGCCCGGCAGCGCCGGCTTCACCTGGCTGAAGCTGCTGCCGGTGGGCGCCGGGCTCACCTATGCGGGCGTGGTGATCGTCACCCGGCGCTACTGCCGGCAGGAATCGCCGGTGACACTGGCCTTCGGGGTGGGCATCTCCTATGTCGCCGCGGGCTTCGCCGGGATCGTCTTTCTGGCGCTTTTCCCGGCCTCGCCGGAGACCCAGGCGGAGCTGCCATACCTGGCGCGGGGCTGGGTGCCGATCGGCTGGGCCGTGGTGGGGCTGGCGGCGCTGTGCTCGCTGCTGAATGTCAGCGCAAATCTCGGCCTGACCATGGCCTACCAGAACGCCGAATCGAGCTGGCTCGCGCCGTTCGACTACAGCTACCTGGTCTTCGTCACCTTCTGGGGCTTCGTGATCTTCCACGACTTCCCCGACACCTCGATGCTGGCCGGGATGGCGCTGATCGCAGCGGCGGGCACGCTGACCGCCTGGCGCGAGCGGCGGCGGAACCGTTCGCCCGTCGTCGCGCCACCCTGAGGCGGCCGATTCCGCGTTGACGCCGGAGCCGCGGGCGTCCAAGCCTGAGGTCGAACGGAAGGAGGCCCCCCATGTCCCATGCGCTGATCGCGGACGTCCAGTCGCAACTAAAGGTGCTGGAAACCGAGGGTCTCACCAAGCGCGAGCGCGAGATCGTCACCCCGCAGGCGGCAAACATCCGCGTCGCGACCGACCATGGTCCCGAGCCGGTGCTGAACATGTGCGCCAACAACTATCTGGGCCTCGCCAACAGCCCGCGCCTGATCGCGGTGGCGAAGAAGGCGCTGGACGAGCACGGCTTCGGCATGGCCTCGGTGCGCTTCATCTGCGGCACCCAGGACATCCACCGGGCGCTGGAGCGCGAGGTGGCGGGGTTTCTGGGAACCGAGGAGTCGATCCTGTTCTCGTCGTGCTTCGACGCCAATGGCGGCGTGTTCGAGGCGCTGCTGGGGGCCGAGGACGCGGTGATCTCGGACGCGCTCAACCACGCTTCGATCATCGACGGCATCCGGCTCTGCAAGGCGAAGCGCTTCCGCTATGCCAACAACGACATGGCCGAGCTGGAGGCGCGGTTGCAGGAGGCGCAGGACGCGCGGCACCGGCTGATCGTGACCGACGGCGTGTTCTCGATGGACGGGATCATCGCCAACCTGCCGGGCGTCTGCGACCTCGCCGAGAAGTACGATGCACTGGTGATGGTGGACGACAGCCACGCCACCGGCTTCATCGGGCCGAACGGGGCCGGGACGCCGGAGCACTGGGGCCTGCGCGAGCGGGTGCATCTGGTCTCCACCACCTTCGGCAAGGCGCTGGGCGGGGCCTCGGGCGGGGTGGTGGCCGGGCCGGGGCCGCTGGTCGAGATGCTGCGCCAGCGGGCGCGGCCCTACCTGTTCTCGAACGCGCTCGCCCCCTGCATCGTCGAGGCGACCCGCGAGGCGATCCGGATGATCCGCGGCGGGGGCGAGCTGCGCGGGAAGCTGGAGGCGAACGCGGCGAAGTTCCGGCGCGAGATGGGCGCCGCGGGCTTCACCCTCGCGGGCGAGGGGCACCCGATCATCCCGGTGATGCTCGGCGACGCGGTGCTGGCGCAGCGCTTCGCGGCGCAGATGATGGCGCATGGAATCTATGTCACCGCATTCTCCTTCCCGGTGGTGCCGCGCGGGCAGGCGCGCATCCGCACCCAGATGTCGGCGGCGCACGAGACCGCGGATATCGACCGGGCGGTGGCGGCCTTCGTCGCGGTCGGGCGGGAGCTCGGGGTGGTGAAGTGAGCGACCCCGTCCGCGATCCGATCCCGGACTTCCGGGCGCGCGAGGGCGTGCTGCCCTCGGTGGTCGAGGCCATGGCGGCGACGCCGCTGGTGGCGCTCGACCGGCTGACGCGGGGGCGCGAGGGGCGGATCCTGGCCAAGCTCGACTACCTGCTGCCCGGCTTCTCGAAGAAGGACCGGGCGGCGCGGCGGATCATCGAGGATGCCGAACGGGCGGGGGAGCTGACGCCGGGTCAGTGCGTGGTCGAGCTGACCTCGGGCAACATGGGCACCGGGCTCGCCATCGTCTGCGGGGTCAGGGGCTACCCGTTCGTCGCGGTCATGTCGGAGGGCAACTCGGCCGAGCGGGCGCGGATGATGCGGGCGCTGGGCGCCGAGGTGGTGCTGGTGCCGCAGGCGCTGGGCTCGCGCAGGGGCGAGGTCTCGGGCGCCGACCTGGCGCTGGTCGAGGCGGCGGCGCAGCGGATCACCGCCGAGCGGGGCGCCTTCCGGGCCGACCAGTTCCGGCGCTCCGGCAACCCGGCCGCGCATCGCGACGGGACGGGGCCGGAGATCTGGCTGCAATCGGGCGGGCGGCTCGACGCCTTTGCCGATTTTGCCGGGTCGGGCGGGACGCTGGCGGGCTGCACGGCGTTCTTCCGCGAGGCGGCGCCGCAGGTGCGCTGCTACGCGGTCGAACCCCAGGGCGCCGAGGCTCTGGCGGGCGGCGATGTCTCGCGGCCCGACCACCCGATCCAGGGCGGAGGCTACCTGATGGCGGACCTCGCCCATCTCGGTGGGCTGAGGCCCGACGGCTGCATCGCGGTCGGCGGCGCCGAGGCGCGCGACACGGCCCGCCGGCTCGCCCGCGAGGAGGGGATCTTCGCCGGCTACTCGGCGGGAGCCAACGTGGCCGCGGCGTTGCGGCTGATCGACGGGCCGCACCGGGGCGGGACGGTGGCCGTGGTAATCTGCGACTCGGGGTTGAAATACCTCAGCACCGATCTGTGGGAGTAGGGCCAATGGACCCTCGCACCGCCATCCCCCGGCTTGACCGGGGAATTCGTCAAGCGGCGCAGTCAGGCCGGAATGCCCGGTCGAACCGGGCAATGACGGCTCCAATGGAAGGTGAAACATGAGAGCGCTGGTCAAGGCGGAATCCGCCCCCGGATTGAAGCTGCAGGACGAGCCGAAGCCCGAGCCGGGGCATGGCGACGTGCTGATCAAGGTGCGCATGGCCTCGATCTGCGGCACCGACATGCACATCTGGAAATGGGACGAGTGGGCGCAGAAGACCGTGCCGGTGCCCCTCGTCGTCGGCCACGAATATGTGGGCGTGGTCGAGGCGGTGGGCGCGGGCGTGCGCGGGGTGAAGCCCGGCGAGCGCGTGTCGGGCGAGGGGCACATCCCCTGCGGACACTGCCGCAACTGCCTCTCGGGGCGCGCCCATATCTGCGCCAGCACCAAGGGCGTGGGCGTGAACCGGCCCGGCGCCTTTGCCGAGTATCTTGTGATCCCGGAGGCGAATGTCCGCCCGGTGCCGGACACGATCCCGGACGAGGTCGCCTCGATCCTCGATCCGCTGGGCAACGCGGTGCACACGGCGCTGGCCTTCGACCTGGTCGGCGAGGACGTGCTGATCACCGGGGCGGGGCCGATCGGGCTGATGGCGGCGGCGGTCTGCCGGCATGTGGGCGCGCGGCACATCGTGGTCACCGACCTCAATGACGAGCGCCTCGCGCTGGCCGAGCGGATGGGCGCGAGCCGGGGCGTGCGGGCCGACAAGGTGAAGCTCGACGAGGTGATGCGCGACCTCGGCATGAAGGAGGGCTTCGACGTCGGGCTCGAGATGTCCGGGGCCGAGGGGGCGCTGGACGCGATGATCCACGCGGTGATCTGCGGCGCCAAGGTGGCGCTGCTGGGGCTCTACGGCAAGAAGCCGGCGGTCGATCTCAACACCGCGATCTTCAAGGGCATCACCTTCGAGGGCATCTACGGGCGCAAGATGTACGAGACCTGGCACAAGATGCTGGCGATGCTGGAGAGCGGCCTCGATGTGAGCCCGGTGATCTCGCACAAGCTCGCCTTCGCCGACTTCGCTGAGGGCTTCGATGCCATTCGCGCGGGACATGCCTGCAAGGTGGTTCTCGACCTGAAGCACTGAATCTCCCTGCGGGTCCCTTTCCTCGCCGCCGTCGACTCGTTAGTCTGCCCGCGTTTGCTCAACCGCATGGCACGGAGGTTAGGGAGTGCGGATGTTCAGGAAGTTGGTTTTTGCCGGGTTGTTCGTGCTTGCAGCCAGCCCGGCGCTGGCGAATCCCTGCGGGTTCAAGGAGCGCGGCCGGGTGATGATCACCGGCTATGCCGTCGGCGAGACCTCGATCCCGGCGGATCAGAAGGAAGGGCTCGACAAGTTCATCGAGACCGCGAAGTTCCGCGACGGCATCTGCGTCTTCGCCCAGGTCGACAAGCAGGGCACGAAGGCGGCCAACGAGCGGGTCGCGGCCCAGCGTGCCGAGACGGTGGAGAAGTACTTGGTCTCGAGGGGTGTGAAGGCGGAGTCGATCAAGATAGCCAAGCAGGAAGAGGGCTTCACCCTGTTCGGCCTGCTGAGCGACGACCAGCAGAAGGACCGGCGGGTCTTCGTGACCCACAACTGAGCCCGCAGCCGCGGTGCGCAGCGGTCGCGCCGATTCGCCGCCCGGGGAACGGGGGGGGAGCGCCGCGGCCGGGGCGCCAGAGTTTACCGAAATGTAAGTCCGCCACCAGAGTGCGGAAAACCGGTTTGTCCCCTGATTGCCTGGCATTGAGCCATGGGAAGGAGACAGCCGATGTTCCGGACAGACGCAAATCATCAAGGCCCGTCACGGCAGGAAAGGCGCGCGGGGCCGCTCCGCCTCGCATTGCTGACCGGGGTGATGCTAGCCGCCGCGGCCTTCGGCGGCGACGCGGAGGCGAAGTTCCTGAAGGGCGCAAAGTCCAAGCCGCTGCAGACCGAGGAGGAAATACCCTTCAAGGTCGCGCAGATTTATTTCGAGACCAACGGCTCGGCCTGCGACATGGGCATCCAGATCGTCTTCGACACCGAGGGCATCACCTCCGGCCAGGTCCGCGACCCGGGCGGCTCCGTCATCCATCTGATCAGGGCAAGGGCGGGGCTCGCCGCGATCGGCGGCCAGACCGAGGGGTTCCTCGAGGGCGTGGAGCCGGTGATCTTCGAGCTGGTCGATGCCCCGGATTCGCCCTGCGAGCCCGATCCGGAGGATCTCGAGGATGCAATCTCGCTCGACGATCTCTTCGACATGTTCCCCGAGGGGACCTACGAGTTCGAAGGCCGCGGTAAGGACGGCACGGAGTATGACGGCGAGGCGGAGCTGACCTACGACGTCCCGGCCGGGCCGGAGCTGGGCACGCCGGACGGCGAGGAGGATGTCGATCCGGACCAGCCGGTCGACGTCACCTGGGAGCCCGTGACCCTGTCGGTCCCCGGCCTGCTGCCCAACAACGCCCAGGAACCAGTCGATGTGGTGGCTTATCAGGTGCTGGTGTTCGACGGCAATGCCGGCGACGCGCCCGACGAGTTCAATGTCACCGTCTCGGCGAGTACCTGCAGCGCGACCGAATGCAGTGTCACGGTGCCCGCGCAGTTCCTGATGCCGGGCGTCGAGTACGAGATCGAGGTGCTGGCAATCGAGGCGAGCCACAACCAGACGATCACCGAGGGGTCGTTTTCGACCGCGGAGTGATCCGAGCAGGAATGGCCGGCGAGAGGATGTCGGACCCTCTCGCCGGCCGGGCAGATCCCACTCCAATGGCCGGGCGCGCCATGCGACGCCCGGCTTCCGGTATCGTCAGGCCGCGAGCGCCGCGTCGGCGGCGACGTAGTCGTAGCCGAGATCGTCGGCGACGGCCTTGTAGGTGACCTTGCCTGACACGACGTTCAGGCCGTTCTTCAGGTGCGGATCGGCCAGCAGCGCCTCGCGCCAGCCCTTGTCGGCGATCGTCAGCGCGTGCGGCAGGGTGACGTTGTTCAGCGCGTAGGTCGAGGTGCGCGCCACGGCGCCCGGCATGTTGGCGACGCAGTAGTGGACGATGCCGTCGACCACATAGGTCGGCTCGGCATGGGTGGTCGCGCGCGAGGTCTCGAAGCAGCCGCCCTGGTCGATGGCGACATCGACCAGCACCGCGCCGGGCTTCATGGTGGCGAGCATGGCGCGGGTCACCAGCTTCGGCGCCGCGGCGCCGGGGATCAGCACGGCGCCGATCACGAGGTCGGCCTCGGCAACGCATTCGGCCAGGTTGGCCTTGTTCGAGAACCGGGTCTTGGCGCGGGCCTCGAAATGGGTGCCGAGACGCTCGAGCACCTCGGGCGAGCGGTCGAGGATGGTCACGTCGGCGCCGAGGCCGACCGCCATCTGCGCGGCGTTGAAGCCGACCACGCCGCCACCGATCACCACGACCTTGGCGGGCGCCACGCCGGGCACGCCGCCCAGCAGCACGCCGCGGCCGCCATGGGCCTTCTCGAGCGCGGTGGCGCCGGCCTGGATCGACATCCGGCCCGCGACCTGGCTCATCGGCTTGAGCAGTGGCAGGCCGCCGGTGCGATCGGTGACGGTCTCGTAGGCGATGCAGACGGCGCCGGACTTCGACCAGGTCCCTGGTCTGCTCCGGGTCCGGAGCGAGGTGGAGGTAGGTGTAGAGGATCTGGCCCGGGCGCAGCATGGCGCGCTCGGCGGCCTGCGGCTCCTTCACCTTCACGATCATGTCGGCCTTGGCGAAGATCTCGGCCGCGGTGGCGACGATGCGCGCGCCGGCGGCCTGGTAGGCGGCGTCCTCGGCGCCGATGCCGGCGCCGGCATTGGTCTCGATCATGACCTCGTGGCCATGGGCGACCAGTTCGACGACGCTCTCCGGGGTCAGGCCGACCCGGTATTCGTGGTTCTTGATTTCCTTGGGGGTCCCGACGATCATCTCTGCATCCTCCCGAGATATCCGATGACGTTGGGCCGGGATTATTCCCTGATTTCGATGGTGATTGCTCCGAAACATGCGGCGGATTGGAGCAAATGGTGGTAAATTGTTCGAAGATTCATCTGAGGGTCGGAGAAATTTCCGATGGACGACATCGACCGCAGGATTCTCCGCACCCTCCAGCGCGACTCGAGCCGGCCGGTGGCGGAGCTGGCCGCCGAGGTGGGCCTTTCGGCCTCGGCCTGCCACAGGCGGGTCAAGCTGCTGGAGGAGGCGGGCATCATCGCGGGCTATGCGGCCCGGCTCGACCGGCGCGCGCTGGGATTCCCGGTGCAGGTCCTGGTCGCGATCACGCTGAGCTCGCAGAGCGAGGAGGCGCTGAGCGCCTTCGAGAAGGCGGTGACCCGGTTCGACGAGATCCTGGAGTGCCACCTGACCACCGGGCAGGCCGACTACTTCCTGCGCGTGGTCGCCCGCGACGTCGCGGACTACGAGAACATCCATCGAAACTGCCTGGGCAGGCTGCCGGGGGTGGCGCGCATCGAGACGATCTTCACCCTGCGCTCGATCCGGGAATGGCAGGGCTACCCGATCCGGGTCTAGCCATGCGAGAACATCCGCGGCGGTGATCTCCCGCGACGGGGGAAGCAGCGACATGGTGATGGATTGCCGCTGCCGGGCGCTAACGGCCCGCAACGGTTGCCGCTTCCGCCCGGCCGTGTCTAGGGTGCTGCAGCGCCGGGAGGATTCGCATGGGGCCGCTCGCGGGTGTCCGCGTCCTTGACCTGACCAACGTGCTGGCCGGGCCGTTCTGCGCCCACCAGCTCGCCCATCTGGGCGCCGAGGTGATCAAGGTCGAGGCGCCGGGGCGGGGCGACCTCGCGCGCCAGCTCGGCGCGGACCCGGAGCTGAACCGGAAGGGGATGGGGATCTCGTTCCTGGCCCAGAACCCGGGCAAGAAGTCGGTGACGATCAACCTGAAGCATGCCGAGGGCAAGGCGCTGCTGAAGCGGCTGGTCGCGGGGGCGGACGTGCTGGTCGAGAACTTCCGGCCCGGCGTGATGGACCGGCTGGAGCTTGGCTGGGAGGTGCTGCGCGGGGTCAATCCGAGCCTTGTCTACTGCGCGATCTCGGGCTTCGGGCAGGACGGGCCGTGGCGCGACCGGCCGGCCTACGACCAGATCGTGCAGGGGGCCTCGGGGGTGATGTCGATCACCGGCGACGCGGAGAGCGCGCCCTTGCGCGTCGGCTACCCGGTCGCCGACACCATCGGCGGGCTGACCGCGGCCTTCGCGATCGCCGCGGCGCTGAAGGGCGGCAAGGGCTGCTTCATCGATGTCTCGATGCTGGAATCGGTGCTCTCGACCATGGGCTGGGTCGTCTCGAACTGGCTGATCGGCGGGGTGGAGCCGAAGGCGTTCGGCAACGAGAACATCACCGCCTCGCCCTCGGGTACCTATCGCTGCGCCGACGCGCCGCTGAACATCGCCGCCAACGAGCAGCGGCAATGGGAGGCGCTGGCGCGGCACCTGGGGCGGGCGGACCTGCTGGACGACCCGGCCTATGCGGACCGCGACGCGCGGATCGCCAACCGGGCGGTGCTGAAGGCGGAGCTGGAGCCGGTCTTCGCGACCCGGCCCGCGCGCGACTGGGTGCGGGAGCTGAACGGGCTCGGCATTCCCTCCGGCCCGGTGCTTACCGTGCCCGAGATCCTCGCCCATCCGCAGGTGGCGGACCGGGGCATGGTGGCGACCTTCCCGGAGGTGCCGGGGGTCGGGCAGGATGTGCGGATCGTGCGCACCGGCATCAAGCTCGACGGCGAGGCGCCGGGGGTGGAGATCCCGCCGCCGCTCCTGGGCCAGCACAATGCCGAGGTGTTCGGGGCGCTGGGTCTTGCCGAGGACGAGATCGCCCGGCTCAAGGGCGAGGGCGCGATATGAGGCCCCCGCGCGACGATGTCCCGCGCCTGACCTGGGACCTCCCCGAGCCGGGGACGGACACGCCATGACCCCCGGCGACCTCACCGTCCGGGTCTGGCGCGGGGCCGAGAAAGGCGCCTTCGCGACCTACCGCGTGCCGGCGCGGGCGAACCAGACCGTGCTCGACGTGGTGACCGAGATCCAGCGCCGCCACGCGCCCGACCTCGCTTACCGCTTCGCCTGCCGGGTGGGGGTCTGCGGTTCCTGCGCCATGACGGTGAACGGGGTGCCGCGCTGGACTTGCCGGACCCATGTGAACCGGGTCGCGGCGGAGGGGGCGCTGACCATCGAGCCGCTGCGGAACCTGCCGCGCCTGCGCGACCTCGCCGTGGACATGGCGCCGTTCTTCGCAAAGTGGAAGGCGGCGGGCGGGCAGTTCGAGGGCTCGGCCAGCCGCGCCGATCCGCCGGCGCAGGTCGACCCCGCCAGCCCGAAGCGCCGGGCGGCGGATGCCGGGATCGAGTGCATAAACTGCGCCGTCTGCCACGCCGCCTGCGACGTGGTCGGCTGGGACCCGGACTATCTCGGCCCGGCGCCGCTGCTCCGCGCCTGGACGCTGGTCAATGACGAGCGCCACGCCGACCGCGCCGGCACGCTGGACAAGGCGACGCGGCAGGGCGGCTGCGGCTCCTGCCACACGCAGGGGAGTTGCATGAAGCACTGCCCGGTCGGGCTCGGCCCGACCGAGGGCATCGCGGGACTGAAGCGCCTGTCGCTCCTGTCGCTGTTCCGGGAGGTGCCGTGATGGAGCGGGTGCTGTTCCTGGCCCAGCGGCTGACGGCGATGCTGCTCGCGCCGCTGGTGCTGGTGCATCTGGGGCTGGTGCTGGTGGCGATCCGGGACGGGCTGACGGCGGCCGAGATCCTGGGGCGGACGCAAGGATCGGCGGGCTGGGCGCTGTTCTACGGGATCTTCGTGCTGGCGGTGGCGGTCCATGCGCCGATCGGGGTCCGCAACGTGCTGCGGGAGACGACGCCGCTGCCACGCGGCACGGTGGACGGGATCACGCTGGTCTTCGCGCTGGTGCTGCTGGCGCTGGGGTCGCGGGCAGTCTGGGCGGTGGTGGCATGAGGCGGCGCCGGAGTCACCGGGCGTACCGGGCCTTCCTCGGCCACCGCCTCAGCGGGCTTGCGCTGGCGGTGTTCCTGCCTTTCCACTTCCTCGCCCTGGGCCTGGCGCTGGAGGCGGCGGCGCTGGACCGGTTCCTGGCCTGGGCGGACATGGGCCTCGTCAAGCTCGCCGAATGGGGGCTGGTGACGCTGCTGGCGCTGCACCTGATGTTCGGGCTGCGGCTTCTGGTGCTGGAGTTCCTGCCCTGGCCCGGCGGCGACGCGCGGCTCGGCTGGATCCTGCCGGGCCTGGGGGCGGCGCTCGTCGTCGGCGCCGTGTTCATGATCGGGGCGTTCTGATGCGGGTCGAGCGCGGGCGTACCGACATCCTGATCCTCGGCACCGGCGGCGCGGGCCTGTTCGCGGCGCTGCACGCGAAGCAGGCGAACCCGGAGGTCGAGGTCACGCTGGCGGTCAAGGGGCTGGTCGGCAAGTGCGGCTGCACCCGGATGGTGCAGGGCGGCTACAACGTCGCCATCGCCGCGGGCGACTCGGTCGAGCGGCACTTCATGGACACCATCGTCGGCGGCAAGTGGCTGCCGCGGCAGGACCTGGCCTGGAAGCTCTGCGAGACCGCGGTGGAACGGGTCCGGGAGCTGGAGAACGAGATCGGTTGCTTCTTCGATCGCAACCCGGACGGAACCCTGCACCAGAAGGCCTTCGCCGGGCAGAGCTTCGACCGCACCGTCCACAAGGGCGACCTGACCGGGATCGAGATCATCAACCGGCTGATGGAGCAGGTGCGGGCGCTGGACGTGGCGGCGCTGGAGGAGCACCGGGCGATCGAGCTTGTCCCGGCCCGGGACGGCTCCGGGCTGGCGGGGGTGCTGATGATCGACATCCGCACCGGCGGCTACCTGTTCGTGCAGGCGAAGGCGGTGCTGCTGGCGACCGGGGCGGGGCCGAGCATGTATCTCTACCACACCCCCTCGGGCGACAAGACCTGCGACGGGCTGGTGATGGCGCTGCGCCTCGGCCTGCCGCTCCGCGACATGGAGATGGTGCAGTTTCACCCGACGGGGCTGCTCGGCGGGCCGGACACCCGGATGACCGGCACGGTGCTGGAGGAGGGGCTGCGCGGCGCCGGGGGGCACCTGCTGAACGGGACGGGCGAGCGCTTCATGCTTGCGCAAGACCCGGCCGGCGAGCGCGCCACCCGCGACATCGTCAGCCGCGGCATCTATGCCGAGATGCGGGCCGGGCGGACGACGCCGATGGGCGGGGTCTGGCTGCAGATGGGGCATCTGGGCGCCGAGAAGGTGGCGAAGATGTTCCCCGGCATGGTCAAGCGCTGCGCAGATTGCGGCTTCGACCTCGCCGGCGACAAGGTGGAGGTGGTGCCGACCGCGCACTACATGATGGGGGGCGTCGAGTTCGAGATCGACTGTTCGACCGGGATGCCGGGTCTGTTCGCCGCCGGCGAGGATTGCGGCGGGGTGCACGGGGCCAACCGGCTCGGCGGCAACGGGGTCGCCAACTCGACCGTCTTCGGCGGCATCGCCGGGGAGAGCATGGCGGGGTACGTGGCCCGCGAGGGCGCCTGGCGCGAGCCGGACCCGCCGGCGCTGGAGGCGGGGATCGCGCGGGCCGAGCGGCCCTTCGGCCTGAAAGCGGGTGACCTGCACGGGCTGCGCGAACGGCTGGCGCATGTGATGTGGGACGATGTGGGGGTGATGCGCGACCGGGCCGGGATCGAGCGCGGGCTCGGCGGCATCGCCGATGTGGCGGCGGAGCTGGCGGCGACCGGCCTCGACGACGGCAACCGGAGCTTCAATCTGACCTGGCACGACTGGCTGAACATGGAGAGCCTGACCCGGACCAGCGAGGTCATCGCCCGCGCGGCGCTGGCGCGCGAGGACAGCCGGGGGGCGCATTTCCGCGAGGACTTCCCGGAGACCGGCGACCTGGATGCCACGGCCTACACCCGCATCAGGCAGGCGGGCGGGGATTTGGAAATCACGGCGGTTCCAGTTGCCTTCGACATGGTGAAGCCGGGTGAAAGCCTGATCGAGGGCGATGCCGGCGCGCCGCCGGCAGCCCGTGAAGGAGGGACGCGATGATCACCCACGACGCGATCGAGGCCGCGGCCTACGAGATCATGGCGCGGGCCGCCATCGACATCCCGGCGGACTATTTCAATGGCATCAAGGGGATGATCGACACCGAGAAGGGCGATCTGTCGACCTTCGTGCTGAAGGCCATGGTCGAGAACTGGGAGGCCGCCACCGAGGACCGCCGGCCGATGTGCGCCGATACCGGGCTGCCGCGCTATTACGTCAAGGTGGGCGACGACGCGCCGGTCAAGGGCTTCACCGGCGTCGAGGCGGCGCTGCGGCGCGCCACGGCGCGGGCGACCCATGACGTGCCGCTGCGGCCCAACCGGGTGCATCCGCTCTGGCGCACCGACCACAACACCAATTGCGGGATCAACGCCCCCGAGATCGAGTGGTCGTTCGAGCCGGGCGTCGACTGGATCGACATCACCACGGTGCACAAGGGCGGGCTCTTCGGCAGCGACTACCGGATGCTGTTCCCCGGCGACGGGATCGACGGGATCAAGCGCTTCTTCCTCGACACGCTGATCGCCTTCGGCAAGCGCGGGCTCGCCTGCCAGCCGGCGATCGTCGGGGTGGGGCTCGGCGGGTCGAAGGACACCTGCATGGTGCTGGGCAAGCAGGCGGCCTGCCTGCGGACGGTGGGCGAGGCCAACCCGGATCCGAGGATCGCCGCGCTGGAGGCCGAGCTGAAGGTGCTCGGCAACTCCATCGGCATGGGGGCGATGGGCTATATCGGCTCGTCCATGTGCGTCGACGTCCATATCGAGGCCGGCTTCACCCACACGGGCGGCATGCCGATGTCGGTGCACACCTTCTGCCTGTCGTCGCGCCGGGCGACGGCGCGCATTCACGCCGACGGGCGGACCGAGTACCGCACCGATCCGCGATGGTTCACCCCCTACATGCGCCGGGAGGGCGTGGAATGGACACCGGAAAGCTCCGCCAGGTCAGCCTGAGCCTGCCCGCGACGCCGCAGGCGATCGCGGATCTCCGGCCCGGCGACGTGGCCTATCTGACAGGCGTGGTTTATACCGCTCGGGAAGGGGTTTACGAGCGGGTTCTCAAACAGGGAGAGAGCTTGCCCGAGGGGCTGGCCGGGATCACCAATGCCAATTTCCACTGCTCGCCCGCCGCGGCGCCCGAGGGGAACGGCTTCCGGATCGGCGGGGTGACGGCGACGGCCTCGTTCCGGTTCTCGAAATACATGGCCGAGTGGCTGGACCTGACCGGGACCAAGATCGTGATCGGCAAGGGCGGCATGTCGCATGACGACATCCGCAATATCCTCGCGCCGCGGGGCGCGGTCTATCTGACCACCGTCGGCTACGGCACCGGAGCGCTGCTGGGGCGCGGCGTGAAGGGGGTGCGGTCGGTGCACTGGCTCGAGGAGCTCGGCATCGCCCAGGCGATGTGGATGTTCGAGGTCGAGAATTTCGGCCCGTTCATCGTCGACAGCGACCTTGCCGGCAACTCGCTCTTCGCCCAGCAGGGCGAGCTGGTGAACAAGGGCATCGCCGGGCTGTACGACGGGCTGAGGCCGCCGGCGCTGCATCGTTATGGCGAGACCGACGACCGGACTGACGAGGTGATGTGACGCCGGGGGAGCGGCGTGAGACCCGTCCCGCGCCTCGAGCCGGGCGCGGGTCGCCTTGAGCGTTGGAAATTTTATCGCTCGAGTTCAACGCACTGACCTCCTTCTCAAGCCTGAGAGGCCCCTACCGCAGCGTCTGCACGATCAGCCCGGCGCCCGAGGCCAGCAGCATCGCCAGCACCGCGCGGCGGAAGGCGGTCTCGCTGATCCGGCTGTAGGCGCGCATGCCGGCCCAGGCGCCGGCGAGCGTGGCCGGGAAGCAGAGCGCCGCCAGCATCGCCACCCCGGCATCGAGCACGCCGGAGACCGCCATGCCGACCCCGGCGAGGGCGAGGATCACCAGGTTGAAGGGCTGGTAGGTCGCCCGCTGCCGGGCCGAGGGGCCGCCGCGCATCTGCAGCCAGACCAGCGGCAGGGGGCCGGAGAGACCGGCGAAGCCGCCGAGGAAGCCGCCGGCGAATCCGACCGCGCCGTCCGCCGCCCGCCCGCCCCAGTCGCCGATGCCGTGCCGGGCGACACCGAGGAGCTGGAAGGCCGCGTAGAGCGTCAGGAACACGCCCACCGTCAGCCGCAGCGCGCCCGGCGTGGCGAGCGCCAGCGCGGCGACGCCCAGCGGCACGCCGAGGGCGCCCGGCAGGACGAAGGGCAGGGCGCGGCCCCATTCGAACGAGCGGCGGACCGCGAAGAAGCTCACCGCCTGGCCGAGCACGCCGGCAAGCACGATCAGCGGCGGCACGATCTGCGCGGGCAGGGCGTGGAACCAGAATCCCGACGCCACCAGGGCGGTGCCAAAGCCGGCGAAGCCGGAGATGAACCCGGCCGCCAGCGCGCCGAGCAGGAGGAAGGCCAGCGCCCAGGCGTCGGGGAGATGCTCCAGCATGGGCCCCGCATACCAGCGCCGCTCGGTGGCGGCAACGACGCGGGGCCGGTGGTCCGGCTCAAACGCCCGGGACCCCAACGAACGTTCGGCGGGACCCGGCTGCCAATGGCCGGTGTGCGGACGGAGTTGCCGTTCGCGCAAAGTCGCAACTGTCCGGTTTGGTCGCGATTGCCGACGTTAGGGCTATGTCTGCCTCGTGCCATGTTCCGACATTGATCTATCGAATCGCAGCGTCAGATTTTTGCCTTTACGGTAAATTTCGAAAGGCGCTCGACCATGCCTTGCGAAAAAGCCAAAGCCTCGCGGTGCTCGTCCGGCGACATGCGCGTCATATCCACATCAACCTGGAAATGCGGCAGCTTGGCGCGCATTGGCTGCATGGTATCTCCCAGGTTCGCGCGTAGGTCGACCACCTGATAGGTGGTCACTGGATGGGCCACGCCCTTTACCTGGATCGCGTCACGCTCGGCGCAATGGATCAGATCGTTTACATGGGCGTAGGTCTCGTAGGAAATCAAAATCTCGCCTGGGGCGCACGCCGATTCCAACCGCGCCGCTAGGTTCACGCCGCCGCCAATGATGGTGTAGTCCATCCGGTCATCGCTGCCGAAGTTTCCGACCGTGCAGACGCCAGTGTTGATGCCCATGCGACACTGTAGTGGCTTTTCGAGCCCGCTTTCTCGCCAGACACTTTCCAATTCGTCCATCCGTTTGCGCATGGCGATCGCCATCTTCACGCAGGCAAGTGCATCCTCCTTGACCCCTAGCGTTTCGGGGTCGCCGAAGAAAATGACGATCGCATCGCCGACAAACTTGTCGATGGTGGCGCCATGTGTGATGGCGATGTCGGACATCTCGGTCAGATACTGGTTCAGCAGCCGGGTCAGGTCCTCGGATTCGAGCCGTTCGGTAGTTTCGGTGAAGCCGACCAAATCGGAGAAGAATACCGTCAGGCGCTTGCGCTGGCTGGCGAGCTTGACCTCCTGCTTGCCGGCGAAGATTGAGTTGTAGACTTGGGGCGACAGGTATTTGGCAAGCTGATTGGATAATTGTTCCAAGGCGTTGGACTTTACCGTCAGGTCTTCCTCACGCTGCTTGAGATTGGTGATGTCGGAATAGATCGCGACAGTTCCGCCATCGCCGGTCTTGCGCTCGGTCACCATGATCCATTGGCCGCTGGCACGCTGCTGGACCCGGGGCTCGCCAGGATTACGATGTAATGCCAGCCGTTCGGCGATCCATTCTTCGACCCTGCCTTCGGCAGTCAGAATATGACCGCCCTCTGCCGCCGAGCGAATGATCGTCTCGAAGGCCATACCGGGTTCAATTGGAACTTCGGCATCCGCATAAAGCAGGTTCTTGTAGCGTTCGTTGCAAATCACCAGCTTGTCGTCCGGGCCATAGAACGCGAAGCCTTCGGACGAGTTCTCGATCGCATCAACCAGCCTGCGCCGCGCCTCCTCGATGTCGCGCAGGTTGCTCTCCTCAACTTCGATCGCCGTGTCGCGGAAAACAACCAGCGCCTCTGCCATGCGGCCGATCTCGTCGCCGCCGCTGGTCCTGGGCAACGGCGCGCGAAGATTGCCCCCGGCGATTGCCAACATGCTGTCACTGAGTGCGGTCAAGCGCGCGATCAAATTGCGCCCAACATAGAGCCAAACGATAAGGGTTGAGCTTATGAGGCTGAGCGCGACCACGGCGACGAGGATGCCCGTGGACAGCTTCTTGACCGAAATTGCTTCGAGGTTGCCGGTCTCTATATCTTCCTTCGCGCGCACCAGAAGATTGCCGACAAGTGAGGTGAGCCGATGGGACAGATCGGCATTTTTGAGAATTAGCTCCTCGCTGCTGGCGATCAGGTCGAGCTCGAAGGCCCGCACGCCGACGAGGGAGTCGGGACCAGCAATGATCTTTCCAAACTGCTCGGCGTATGGCGAGATTTGCTTACTTACAGCCGGGGAAATCTGTCGAAGGATGCGATCGAAGTTCTGTTGAGAGCGACGCAGCGGAAACGCGAGGTCTTCAAGCGCGGCATGGGTGTCGGCGGACGCCGCGCGAAGCAGCATGTCGTTGATCGCCGAAGCCTCGAAGCGGGCTTTCTGTAAGGGCAGGGCGCCCGAGATCAAAGCCGACAATTCGTCGATGACTTCCAGCCTCTCCTCAATGCTAAGATTGGCGTCGTTGACGGCCTTGTTGAGCTGCGAGAATTTCGCGTCCATGACCATGATGCCGGGCGCCAGTGCGCGTTGGATGCTGGTGTTGGCCTCGGACAGGTCCTTAAGAATGCGCCGCTTGCTTTCACCGGCTTCCAGCCGGTCGGCGACTAGGGAATTGAGTGCGCTCAGGTTGTTCCGCAGTCCCTCGACAGCGGGCTCCAGCCCGACCGAAGTGGTGGGGTCGATGCCCTCCTTCTGCAGCTTTGTCACCAGACCTTCGAGGTGCTGAACCTCGATCGCAATGGATTTGGAAAACCCCTCGCGCTCGGCGCTTGTGGCAATTGCCAGGAAAGTGGGTGCAGCCGCGACGATGCGTTCCGTCTGACGCGAGATCTCCAGTGAGCCGAGGGCCGATGGAACGCGTTGCTGGGTAATGCGGTCCAAAACGCCGCCAATGGACAAAATCGCGTGGACTGCGGCGGCGGCCGCGAGAACAGCGAACGCGCTGATTCCAAAGAATGCAATCAGTAGGCGCCAGCGGACGCCCAATCGCTCGAACACGGCGGCCCCTGGCTTAGAAGTAGATCGAGAACGGGAAGTACTTGTCGTTTATTTCCTGATAGGTTCCATCCTCGAGAATGGCGATCAGTGCCTGGTTGAGATTCTCAAGCAAGGCCTCGTCCTGCAGGCGCACGGCGATCCCGATCCTGTCGTTGATGTCGATGAATTCACCTATAAAAGCGTACCCGCCGCCGGCTTCGGATTCCAGCCAGGTGTAGGACGGCAAGTTGTCGCCGAGGACCAGGTCGAGCTTGCCCATTGTCAAATCGTCAAACGCGGCGTCCTGCGTGTCGTAGAGTTGAATGTTCATTATTTCGTTATACTTTTCAGTAAGGTAGTCTGCGCTAATGGTGCTTCGCAGGGTGCCGACGGATTTTCCCTTCAGGGACTTGTCGGTGATCTCGATGCCGCTATTCGCTTTGCCGACGAAGGTCAGCATGTTGGAGTAGTAGGAGATGGTGAAGGCAACCCGGGCCGCGCGCTCCTCGGTGATCGACATCGACGCGAGGATCACGTCGAAATCACCCTTTTCGAGGCTCGGGATTAGATCATCCCAGTCTTCCTGCACGAACTCGCAGTCGGCCTGCATTTTCTCACAAAGCGCTTTGCCGATATCGATGTCAAAGCCGACTAACTCACCACTCTCATTGTAGAAGTTGAAGGGAGCGTAGTAGCCCTCGGTCGCAATCCGCAGCTTTTCGCCTGCCCATGCCCCGCTTGCCGCGATGCACAGAGCCATTGCGGCGCATACTGATATTTGTGACTTTCTCATTTACTCACTCCTGCTACGGTGGCCAATCTGTGATGGGTATTTTGCAAGAAAGTCGAACTCAAAAAAATTGAGATGGTGAGTTGGACCTTTCCATCGTCATCAAGATCGCTTCTAATTCACCAATTCTCGGCAGTCGAGAACTCAATCCTGTCGGGTTGAACCGCGCCGGGTTTGTCGGAGGCTCCAAGCCTTGAGAGGATGGAGCCATGACAAGGAAGACACTGACGCGGTATTCACCGGAAGTGCGCGCGCGTGCCGTGCGGATGGTGCAGGAGCATCGAGGCGAGCATGCCTCGGAATGGGCGGCGCTCGGCTCGATCGCGGCGAAGATCGGGTGCACGGCGGAGACGTTGCGGGGCTGGGTCCGCCAGGCGGAGCGCGATCAGGGCCTCAGAGCGGGCACGACGAGCGAGGAGCGTGAACGTCTCAAGGTGCTGGAGCGGGAGAACCGTGAGTTGCGCCGGGCCAATGAGATCCTGCGCAAGGCCAGCGCGTATTTTGCCCAGGCGGAAGCTCGACCGCCGGTCCAAGCCATGATCGCCTTCATCGATGATCATCGGGACGTCTACGGGGTCGAGCCGATCTGCCGCGTGCTGCCGATCGCCCCGTCGACGTACTACCTCCATGTCGCCCGCCGGGTCGATCCCGGGCGGGCCTCGGCCCGGGCGCGGCGCGACGCAGTGTTGCGCGAGGAGATCAAGCGGGTGTGGGAGGAGAACTTCCGGGTCTACGGGGTCCGCAAGATGTGGCGACAGCTGAAGCGGGAGGGCGTCGAGGTGGCGCGCTGCACGGTGGCCCGGCTGATGTCGGCAATGGGCCTCGAGGGGGCGGTGCGCGGCAAGCCCGTGCGCACGACGGTCTCGCGACAGCTCGGCCCCGTGCCCGCGCGACAAGGTGAACCGCCAGTTCCGGGCCCCGGCGCCGAACGTGCTCTGGGTGAGCGACTTCACCTACGTCTCGACCTGGGCCGGGTTCGTCTATGCCGCCTTCGTCATCGACGCCTTCGCCAACCGCATTGTCGGCTGGCGCGTGTCGCGCTCGGCGAAGACCGCTTCGTGCTCGATGCCCTCGAACAGGCGCTCTGGGCCCGGCAGCCCGGGCGCCAGGGCGGGCTCGTGCACCACAGCGACCGCGGCGTGCAGTACCTCTCGATCCGCTACACCGAGCGCCTGGCCGAGGCCGGGATCGAGCCCTCGGTCGGCAGCGTCGGCGACAGCTACGACAATGCGCTCGCCGAGACCATCAACGGCCTCTACAAGACCGAGGTGATCCATCGGCGCGGTCCCTGGCGGAGCCTGGAAGCCGTGGAACTCGCCACGCTCGAGTGGGTCGACTGGTTCAACAACCGCCGCCTCCTCGAGCCGATCGGCAACATCCCGCCGGCCGAAGCCGAGGCACGCTTCTATGCCCAATCCCGAGAGCTCGCTATGGTGGCGTGCCTCAAACCAACCAGCCTCCGGGAAATCCGGGGCGGTTCAGGTAGCGTGTGGGTCGCCCCATTGCAGCATCGGAGAGTGGCGGACCAAATGCACCGAACGCCAGCTTGCAACCGAACTGCCCACTTTGAATCCCCAAGCAAAAAGCTTGCTTTGGGGTTTCACCGACCAAAGCTGATGGTCTGCACAGGGTCATTTTTACACGCTCCCGGCCTCTCTGAATGGGGTCGGGCCATCCGGTCGTAATCAGTCGTTCCGGCCTGGCGGTCGGTTATCTCCCTGATTATACGCCTACGTCCAGCGGGTCGGGAGCGTCCGGGTCGTGCCATGAGTACGCGCTCCCGGAACTTTCTGAGCGTCGGCCTTGGCGGCTTAGCGGAAGCTGAGCATTAGTTTGCGGGCGCATCAATCCCGAAAAGCGTAGCGGCCCGCTTAATTGGCGGAACCAATTCCGGCGGACCTCGGCACCCAAGCATTGATCCCAAGGGTGCTGCTTGCGTCTTGCCGGCACCTTGGCAAACGGTGACAGGACGTCTGGCTCCGCCCGCGGAGCGGTTTCATGCCAGCGATATGTCGATCTCGGTTCCCCCATCGCCTGCCAGCAGCCGGCCGAGGTGGAACATCGCCAGCGCGTCCTCGCCATGCTGCCCAACGAGGGCCGCGAAGGCCTGGCGCGCCTTGGGATCGACGGCCTCGAGTAGCGTGAAGGCCTGCCGGTAGGCAGCTACGGCAGGAGCCGCCGATTCCTCCAGTGTGAGCGGCTCGAAGCAGCGGATCGCGCGGGTCTTGCCCTTGAGCAGAAGCGTACCGACCGGACGGCCGGTGAAGCCGGGGATCTGCTCGACCACCGATTCCCCGACGCAGATCCTGGTGCCGATCATCTTGTTGGCGTGCTCCAGCCGGGCGGCGATGTTCACCACATCGCCATAGGCGGTGTAGTCGAAGAAATGCGCGCCGCCGAAATTGCCGATGATTGCTGGCCCCGTGTTCACGCCGATGCGCGTCACCCCCAGCGGCACGCCGGCGGCGGTCTTCTCGGCCTGGAACCGGGTCGCGAAGGCATCGACCGCCAGGGCGCAGTCGACCGCATGCGCTGCATGGTCCGGATCCTCGACCGGCGCGCCGAAGATCGCGTGCACGGCGTCGCCCACGATCTTCATCACCGTGCCGCCCTGCTCGAAGATCACGCCGGTCAGCCCGCCGATATAGTCGTTCAGCAGCTCGACGACGACATCCGAGTCCGAGCTTTCGACCAAGGTGGTGAAATCGGCGAGGTCGGTGAACAGGAAGCTCGCCGTCCGCCACGCGCCTTTCGGCGCCAGGCAATCCGGATCACGCGCCAAGGTCTCGGCTACCTTGGGCGAGAAATAGCGCGACAGGGTCACTTGGGCCTGCTCGGCCCGGTTCTTCTCGTCCTGCAGTCGGCGCAAGAGCGTCAGATGTGCCAGGGTCTTCGCGATGGTGACCTCGAGGTCGTCGAACTCGATCGGCTTGGTGACGAAGTCGAAGGCGCCGCGGTTCATCGCCGTTCGGATATTGCCCATGTCGCCATAGGCCGAGACGATTACCGTTTTCAGGCCCTGGTGCCGTTCGCCCAAGCGGTCGAGCAGGGTCAGCCCGTCCATGCGGGGCATGTTGATGTCGCTCAGCACCATGTCGATGCCGCTGTCGGCCTGCAGCATGTCCAGGGCCTGCTGCCCGTCATGCGCGAACAGAAATGCCATCTCGCCCCGGCGCACTTGCCGGCGGAACTTCTGCGTCACCAGCGCCTCGACATCCGGTTCGTCGTCGACGACGAGGATACGCGCCGGGGCAGCCTCGCCGCTCACGGCCCGCCCTCGATGGCACGCGCGAGGTCATCCTTCAGCTGGCTGAAATCCACCGGCTTGGTCAGGAACCGTTCCGCCCCGAGGTCACGCGCGCGGGCTTCGGTGGCGCTGTCGCCATAGGCGGTGATCATGAACACGCCCACATCCGGCCAAGCCTTGCGGATCTCGCCCAGCAGGTCGATCCCGGACATGCCCGGCATGTTGATGTCGGACAGCACCAGCACGATCTTCGGCGGCTCGACGGTCCGCAGTACCTCCAGCGCCGCCTCGCCGCTCAGCGCGAAGTCGAAACTGTAGAGGCCCTTGCGGATCTCCCGGCGGAAGTTCTGCCGAAACAGGTCCTGCGCGTCGGGCTCGTCGTCGACCATCAGGATGCGGGTGGCCGAAGCGGTGGCCGGGACATCGGTCATCTCGCGGGCCCTCCGGTCGCCGGCGGGCAACGCGGCACCACGACCCGGAAGGCGGTGAAGGCGCCGGGCTCGCTCTCCACGGTCAGTTCTCCCCCATGCTGCTTGACGACGATATCATAGCTCAGCGAGAGCCCGAGGCCAGTGCCCTCGCCCGCCGGCTTGGTGGTGTAGAAGGGCACGAAGATCTTCTCGCGCACCTCGGCCGGGATGCCGGTGCCGTTGTCGCGGACTTCGATCTCGACCCGGTCGTCCACGCAGCGCGTGGCGACCGCGATCCGCGGCGCATAGCCGGGCTCGGAGCCGGCGACCCGCTTGTTGGCCGCGTACATGCCGTTGTTGATCAGGTTCAGCAGCACCCGCATCAGGTCCTGCGGATAGCACGCGATCTCGCCGACTTCCGGGTCCAGCGCCTTCGTCATCTCGATATTGAATCTCGGGTTCTCGGCCCGGGCGCCGTGATAGGCGAGGTTCAGCGCCTCCTCGGCGATGGCGTTCAGCCGGACCTGCTGGACCTGGCTCGGCCCCTCGCGCGAGTGCAGCAGCATGTTCTTGACGATGGAATCGGCGCGCCGGCCGTGCTGGTTGATCTTGGCCAGGTTCTCGCGCACGGTCGCCATCAGGTCCTCGGCGTCGTCGCGGGCCTCCGGGTCCAGCGCCCCGATCGGCTCCGCCAGGATCTCCGCCAGTTCCTCCAGCAGCTCGTCCGACAGTTTGGCGAAGTTGTTGACGAAGTTCAGCGGGTTCTTGATCTCGTGGGCGATCCCGGCGGTCAGCTGGCCCAGGCTCGCCATCTTCTCGGCCTGCACCAGCCGCGCCTGCGCCTTCTGCAGGTCGGCCAGCGCCGCGCGCGCCTCGTCGCGGGCGACGACCAGCGCCTCGCGGTTGGCCTTCTCCTGGGTGATGTCGAACAGCCAGATCAGGCGGGCCGGCTCGCCCTCCCAGTTCGCGCGCTCGTAGGTCGACAGTGACCAGACATCGCTGCCGTCCATGCCGCGGTACATGACCTCGCGGTTCACCACCCTGCCGTCGCGCTCGAAGATCTCGCGCGCCCGGGCCCGCTCCGCCAGATCGGTCCAGAACCGCGAGCTTCCCGACGCCGACAAGGTCCTCGCCGGGACCGCGCAGAACCTCGGCGAAGCGGGCATTGTGGAACAGGATCACGTTGTCGGTGTCGCGGATGACCGCCACGCCGATGGGACTGTTCTCGAGGATGCCGCGCAGTCGGGTCTCGCTGTCGCGCGCGATCGTCTCGGCCCGCTTCAGGTCGGTGATGTCGAAATAGGTCAGCATCCGGCCGCCGTCGGGCAACTCGACGCACTGGTAGCGCAGCACCTTGCCGTCGGCGCGGCGGAACTCTCCCGGCGGGATGCTGCCGATCCGGATCTGATCGATCCGGTCCTCGATCCAGCGGTCCCAGTCCTCCGGCGCCACGTCGTAGACCCCGGTATCCCGGTTGAACTCGATCAGCTCGCGCATGGTCGGCTTGCGGTCTATGAACTCCTGCGGGATGTTCCACAACCGGCCGAAGGCGCGGTTGACGATCCGGGCGCGCAGGTCGGCATCCATGAACAGGATGCCGTAGTCGATGGTGTCGAGCACCGCGTTAAACTCGGCCAGCGCCGCCTTCAACGCCTGATCGGCGCGCTTGCGCTCGGTGATGTCGGTGTAGGTCGAGACGAAGCCGCCGCCCTCGATCGGGTTGCCGACGATCTCGATCACGACACCATCGGGCCGGGTTCGCTCGAACCGGTGCGGCAGGAACCTGGCCGACAGTTCCATGCGCTCGCGGACCTGCTGATCGACATCGCCGGGGCCGTACTCTCCGCGCTCGGCGTTGAAGCGGAAGGCCTGCTCCATCGAGAAGCCGCGGCCGAACTTCTCCTCCGGAAAATCGAACAGTTCCAGGAAGCGCTTGTTGAACGCCATGGTGCGAAGGTCCTTGTCGACCATCGAGATACCCTGGCCCATGTTCTCCAGCGTCAGTTCCAGGATCGCCGACTGCTTGCGGATCTCCTCCTCGCGGTTGCGCAGCTCGGTGACATCGGTGTGGATCGAGACGATGCCGCCCTCGGCGGTGCGGTGGTCGCTGATCTGAAGCCAGAGCCCGCCCGACATGTTCTGCTCGCGGATAGCGCCGTCCGCAGCCTTGCGCTTGCGCAGTACCGCGTCGAGAAACTTGCCGGGATTGCTTGCCGCCTTCGGGAACAACCCGCGCTCGATGCCGGTGCGCATGATGTCGCGAAAAGCTGTGCCGGGCGTGACCATGTCGGCAAGGTCGGGGAAATATTCGCGGTACTTGCGGTTGCAGACGACCAGCCGGTCCTCGGCATCCCACAGGACGAAGCCTGACGAGATCGCCTCGATTGCCTCCTCGAAGCGTTCCCGAGATGCCTGCGCATCGGCCTCGCGGCGTTTCAGCTCGGTGATGTCAGTGTAGACCGAGACCCGGCCGCCCTCGGGTGTCTCGCGCTCGTTCAGCAGGATCCAGAACCCGTTGGCCAGCTCCAGTTCCCACTGCGAGGCGGGCTGCGACCAGGCCTTGGTGCGTGCCGCAACCCAGGCGTCGACGCCGTCGGGATGCGGCTTGAACATGCCCAGATCGTAGCCGTCGCGGATCATGTCGAAGAACGGCCGGCCCTTGCAGATCACCGCGCTCAGGTCCGCGCCCCGCGCCGCCTCGGTGAAGATCTCGAAGTAGCGGTCGTTCCACAGCTGCACCCGGTTCTCGGCATCGACCAGCAGCAACCCGTCCGAGATGGTCGCCAGCGCCGAGGCCAGCCGCGCCTCGGTGCGCCCGATCTCGGCGCGGGCCGCCTTCATCTCGGATATGTCGCGCACCGCGCCGACCATCCGGACGACGCGGCCGTCGACCCCGCGCACGCCGATGCCGCGGTCCTGAATCCAGCGGTAGCCGCCGCTTGCGCCGCGCACCCGGTACTCGCATTCCAGGGCCTCGGTCTCGCCGCGGAAATGCGCCCGGATCGCGGCGACATAGGCGTCGTAGTCGTCGCGGTGGACCCGCTCGGCCCAGGCGTTCGAGGCCCGCGAGGTCAGGTCGAAGTCCAGGATCCGGATCAGGTTGTCGGAGACATAGAGCCGGTCCTCGGTCACGTTCCAGTCGTAGATGCCGTCGCTGGTCGCCCGCGTAACCAGCGTGTGGCGCTCCTCGCTGGCGGCCAGCGCCGCCTCGCGCTCGACCCGCTCGGTGATGTCGCGGATGGCGGCAACCATGCGCACGGCCGTGCCGTCCGCACCCCGGACCGAGGTGCCGTGGTCCGAGACCCAGCGCCAGGCACCGGCGGCGTCCTTCAGCCGGTATTCGCAGCTCCAGCGCGGCGCAGCGCCCGCAAGGTGGCGATCCAGCGTGGCGCGGTAGTGGGCGATGTCCCCGGGATGGACGATCTCGTCCCAGTTCCAGTCGCGGATGCCGTCGCCCCCCAGTTCGCGTCCCAGCATCGCGCGCAGGCGGGGCGAGGCGAAGAACCGCCCTGCGGCGATGTCCCATTCGTAGATCGCCTCCTCGGCGGCCTCCGAGACCAGGGCATAGCGCTCCTCGCTCGCCTTGAGCGCCGCCTCGGCCCGCCGCTCGGAAGTTCGGTCCACGAACGTCACCATCAGGTTGCCCGATGGGGTGCGGCGGTATCGGATACTGAGGATCTGGCCATCCGCCATCTCACGCTCGATCTCGCGCGATCGGGCCTGATCTATCTCGGCGATCCGCTTGGCCACCTGGGCGTCGGGATCGCCAGGGCCGAAATCACCGCGCTGCGCGTTGAAGCGCAGCAGCGCATCCAAGGTCACGCCCGGGCGACACAGATTGTCGGGGTAGCGTCTGAGCGACCGGAATGCCGCATTGCAGTCCAGCATGCGCAGCGCTTCATCGAAGACACCGATCCCGATGTCGAGCAGGTCCATGCATTCTTGCCTGCTGTCAGACACCGTATCGATTGCCCTTTCCACTTGGCCGCGCCCGCAGCGATCCGACACCGTAGTCCATTCTTGCTTTTGATCAAATGACTTCGTCGGAGCGGCCCACAGCGGATAGGGTGAGGCTCGTTCGCAGATTCCCGAATGTCGTTCTTGGGGCTGTTCGAGACGTAGGGGCTACGTCGTTGTGGGTCATGAAGCGACCAACAGCACCACTCTCCAGGTTGTCTGGAACGCGCCGAATTGCCGACACTGAGGTGCGAGCGCTCTAAGTAGTCAGTGTGTGCCAGTGAGAGGGGGCACCAGGGGTGAGCAAGAACCACGGCAGTTATCGTCAAAATATTTCTCACATAGCGTGTTTATAAATGAAGAAGGTGAATAAGCGCAATTGCGCTCCCCCATGACGCAGTGATTTACTCATGCTATATTCACTGAATGACCTTCCAGTCCGGTATGGCTCCTTTCGAAATTTACGGTGAACATCGCCGTTGTACCGCCATGTCGAAGCAAGCCAGCCGCCGTTGCCGCCAACTCACCGCCTCCGGTTCTGATAAGTGCCGGTTCCATGGTGGCTGGTCTCTTCGAGGGAGTGAGCACCCAGGATTCAAGAACGGTGAAGCGACCAAGTACAGTCGTGCGGTTTCGGTTTGGATCACGTCATTGGGCAAGGCGGCAAAGATGCTGGAGCGCGCGGATACGCCCGAGAAGGAAGAGGTCGCCATCCGGTTTGCGTCGATGGTGTTGGCGAACAAGCCGGCGCCCGGGTGACCGGCATGTGGCGGGATCAATGTGACGCCGAGTTACTTGGCGGGGGCCTCGATTCCCATAGATGTGAGCGCTGCAGAGGCGTCGGCCTTCCTCTGTCGGTACCAGCCTTCCCAGCATCTTGAATGGACCCAGACGTCGCCCGTCATTTTCGTGCCAAACGGCTGCAGCCCGTTACCCAGTTTGTCGTCTCCCCCACAATGGGCGCAGCGGTCAGGATCCGACGCGACCGACATTTGGTCCATCATCTCGGCAACACAGCAGTCGAAAGCCTGAGCCTCCGCGGCAGATCGCGAGAGCCCTCCATCGTACTCGATGATCCCAGCTCGTTCGTCAAAATACGTTCGCCAGTCTTCTGCATTCCAACGAGAAGGCGCAGTGAGCACCCGAAGCAACTCACCCTTGTAGCGACGCATCTGATCAAGGCGCTTCGCCGTCAGTACATCGGCGGGGCCGTCATTCAATCTGGCCATCATCCGCGGTCAGTTTAATTCTCCATTCGACGAGCTCGCGGACGATCGTGTAGGCGATGCTCATATTCTACCCCGGACGGTGGTCACGCTAGGCCCACCAGGAATTGAGAGTTGATTACTGTGTTCGTGCTTCTGACCTGCGACCTCCGCCCCCAAGGTGCGACTAACTGCGACCTGCGACGAGCCATTGAAGTCGTTTGAAATCTTGGTCGCAGGCTGAGCACAGGGTCGCAGGTTCGCACTCATTTTGCGGGTTCGCCGGGGAGAAAAATTCGAGGTACCTCGACCACAAATCGTGGAGATCGAGCGAGCGATAGACGCTGCCCCCTTCGCCCGGTAGGGCTTCACTTTGAAAGGCTTCAGCAACCGGGCAATTCCGGCGGTCGTGATTGGTAAGCCCCGCCGCCACTCGCGCCATGGGGCTTCATCAAGCTCGATCAGTGCGGCCAGAAGCAAGGTCGAGGAGATTGAGTGATTGCCGGACATGATCTCACGCATGTCCCGCAACAGGAGGACGCCGGGCGACAGGCTTTCATCATCCTTGGCCGTATCACTGGACAACGCGATGGCAGCGGTCCGGGCCGCATTTGGCCAATGACCACCTGCGTGATCTGCAATGGCAATGAGAGGGCGCCAATTATCCAGTGCGCGATCGTTTAGGCTCGCTGGCATCCGTGGGTCGCAATCCGACAGTGTTTGAAGATTGTCGGCAGCCCACCGGGCAGCCTTTGAGCGGAGCGACGCAAACTCTGCAATGCGGTCCGCGCGGAAGCGATCGACGGTCTCGCCATCGCGGCGACGGCGCAACGGCACGACGATGGACCGATCCTCCAAGGTGTCAGGGATGCGCCCGATCATTGCAATCGCCTTGGGCGCCCAGACGCGAAATTGCCGCGGCTCGTGATCGTCTCCGACATTTCTCCAGACGTATGCGGAGAGCTGGTCGTGGCCACCATTCAGAATGCCTCGAAAGTCGTCGTTGTCCCGGAGAAAAGTATCACCTTCGTCGACCAGGACTGTCGGCTTGTGCTTCTCGACAACGCGGAACAATACTGCCGGTGATATGTACGGAACCGCGTGCATAGCTCTCGGCACGAGGGCAGAAACAACCTTGATGGTGGTTGTCTTGCCGCAGCGTTTCTCGGGAGAGAGGATCGCGAGGATTGGCGATATGTCTGCCGCATCATGAGCGTGAGCATGTATGCACCAAAGGGCTAGCGCTTCGGGTGAGTGATAGAGGAGGTAGCTTCATGTTGCTGATAACTCTCTGCGATAAGTGGGGACAAGGGCGACGTAAAGATGAAGAGAAGTTAGAAGACTGAAATGCACGTCAATATCTTGCATTCATGTGGTCAAAGCGGTGCATGAAGCATCTTACAAGACCCAAACGGCGGAACGGCATCAACTAGTGCCGATCCTCACAACGCCATCATCTCGTTCCAACAGAAAAGAATGCAACAAGTGACAACGAATTGACTCCATTCACACTCAGACAATCTAGGACGGAGCAGAGCAAACGGCGCAGTCACACTCACCTTTCTTTTGATCAAGCAGGGTCGCGCCAAGGAAAAGTGAGAGCGGCAGAGTGAACAAATAAGCATATTGCGGCCATAAACAAGTCTCGTGGTTTTTGAAAAATTAGTCTTTTACCGCTTTGCGGGAGTTGGCAAAGTAGGGTGTGCTGAAATATTGAAATTGGGTCATTGGGAGGAAATTATGTATTGTCAATCATACTCAAAGTTTATACTCACATCATTGGCGAGAAAACCTGGAACCCTAAAATTCACCGTGCACGTCATTTTTGGTGCGCAAATTTTGGCGCGAGACGATGCCGGCGCGCAAAAGCGAGCCAAATTTCCGTTGAGAGTCGTCCAAAGCTGCTAAAAAGACTAAAATTTCATTCAAGACAAGTTCAAATTTTATTCACACGACAAAAAAGGGCGGAACGAGCCAACTCCGATGCTTCTCTAAACGACCCAAAAGAGATAGCGCGACTCGACTGCTCGCCGCCAAAAAAAGCAGCTCACGCTGGAGGCCAGTGGCAAGCAGAGCGCGCGAAGCGCGGGTGAGGGGAGCGAGAGCCGCAGAGAGAGGGAGGGCCCGGGTGGCCGCGCCAGCGCCGGCGGCCGGGGGCTGGCGCGGCGAGGGGGGCGGCAGAGGCTCGCCCGAGCGAGAGCCTGGCTTGCTCGCGGGCGCGGCGCCGCGGCTCGCCTCGCCGCCGCCGCTTCAGCGCCCTCACTCAAGTCGCGGGCCAGAGACCTTTGACTTCAACTTGCTGGGTCAAGCCTCTAACTTGAGTGCCTTGACTTGCTCCGGCAGCAAGCCAAGCCAAGCCAGCCGCGGCAGGCGGGCAAGTCACTCTCGTCGCCGCCTTGGAGCCTGAGGGCGGCCGGCCGCGCCGCGCTTCCTGCTGGCCGCAGCCCAAGCGCGCCTCCCGCCGCGCAGTCAGCTGCGTCTTTCTCCTTGTCCTTTGGCGCGCCTTGGCTCGCTGGCGCTGGGGAGGGGCGCGGCGCCAGCTGCCCCCGAGCGCCGGGCGGCGCCCCCTCGCCCGCTGAGCCAGCCTCCAGGCGCGCTGCGCTCGTGACTCGCGGCCTTGCCCTTGGCGGGTCAAAGTCCCCGCGGTGACGCGCCTCAAGAGGCCTCTTAGCCAGCAAGGCCCTGTCGGCGGCGGGCTTGCCGCAACTTCGGCGCTGGCTGCTCCAGGGGCGGGCGCGCCCCTCGCGACCAGGCCCGCTCCGGGGGCGCGCGGCGATTGCCGCGCCGCGCGCTGCTGCGGTGGCGACGGGTGGGAGTTGCGAGGCGCGCTTTGGAGGAGCAAGGGGAAACTCGCGCGCCAGGGGGGCAAAGCGCGCCTAGCGCGCCGCCGCGAAGCGCGGCCTTGGTGGCGCTCTTAGCCTCGCCCAGAGCGCTGGCGGCGCGCCCCTCCGGGGCAGGGGCGCCGCGCTCTCGCGTTGCCCCCGCGCTCAGGCGCCTCGCGGGCGCGGACTTTGAGCGCCCCGCGATCGCTGGCGAAGCCCGCGAGGCGGGCGGCGAGGCGGGTCAAGGGGGCGGCGCGGAGGGGGCGAGAGCAGCACGCCTCCGCGCGTCGCGCGGCAAGAAGCAGGGAAGCGGCGCGCGGCGCGGCGGCGGCGCCGCGTGCCATCGTTGCCCCCAGGGGCGGCGGCGCTCGGAGCGCGAGGAGCTCAGCGCTGGTGAAGAGCTCCAGCAAGCCTTTCCCTTGGCGCCCCGCGCGCAGAGCGCCGCTGCAAGGCGCTGCGCTGCTGGCGAGCGCGCCTCGCGCGAAGAAGAGAGCCCTTTTCCAGGCGCTCTTAAGCTCCGCGACAACGCGCTTGCTCAGCTGCGCAGGAGTCGCGCCAGCGCCTCCTGCCCAAGCTTCGCTGCAAGTGACCGCCACCGCCCGCGTGAGCCGCGGCGGCCAGGGCGCCCGCGCGCTGGCGGGGGCGCAGCGGGCCCAGGGCGCGCCAGGCTCGCCAGGCGCCTCGCAAGGGCGCCTTGCAAGGGCGCTGCTGCGAGGGCGTCGCCGAGGCGCTAGGCTGCAGCTGCGGGCTGCGCCGCGCGCCCCCGGGAGCGGGCCTTGTCGCTGAGGGCGCGCCCGCCCCTGGAGCAGCCAGCGCCGAAGTTGCGGCAAGCCCGCCGCCGACAGGGCCTTGCTGGCTAAGAGGCCTCTTGAGGCGCGTCACCGCGGGGGACTTTGACCCGCCAAGGGCAAGGCCACGAGTCACGAGCGCAGCGCGCCTGGAGGCTGGCTCAGCGGGCGAGGGGGCGCCGCCTGGCGCTCGGGGGCAGCTGGCGCCCGCGCCCTCCCCAGCGCCAGCGAGCCAAGGTGCGCCAAAGGATAAGGAGAAAGACGCAGCTGATTGCGCGGCGGGAGGCGCGCTTGGGCTGCGGCCAGCAGGAAGCGCGGCGCGGCCGGCCGCCCTCAGGCTCCAAGGCGGCGACGAGAGTGACTTGCCCGCCTGCCGCGGCTGGCTTGGCTTGGCTTGCTGCCGGAGCAAGTCAAGGCACTCAAGTTAGAGGCTTGACCCAGCAAGTTGAAGTCAAAGGTCGCGCCGCTGCCTCCCGGCTGCAAGGCCCACGCCAAGAAGCTTGCCGCGATGGCCAAGGAAAGTTGAGAGGCAGCAGGGCGGGTGGGCGCTGGCGTCTTCAAGCTGCAGCGCGAAGACCACAGAGAGTTCTCCAAGCATTGCACAAAGGGCCTGGTCATGGTCTCTCCTCCAACCGGGCCCCTACCTACAACGCAGCCGACACCGAACAAAGGTCGGGTTTGAAAATTTGAAAGCAGAAGGACCCCCCACATCACACTCAACCCCATCTCAAATCAGTCAATGCATGACACACTGCGTCAACTCACTCGACTGGTCATTCCAACTGCATTACAATCGATAAGGGCTATGCATACCCACAAGTACCAAGGAGTCTAAGCAAATACACCTAGCTAGCAAGAAAATCTACTTACGAAGCAAGGATACTAAATAATGGCCGTATATCAATAGTTACAGCCATGGAATCCCAAACAAAATCATTCACACTTTTAACTGGGTGCGCAGATCGTGCAAGCACTCTTTTCTAACATCTGCTCCCAACGTAATCCTCACAGGGATCCCCAAACCAATCAGTCTCCTTCTTATTCTAAAGACAATGTCCATAATCCTCGCACGGCCGTCCTCCAAACCAATCCTTCTGCTTATCCTCACCACGTAAACTCCCATGATAATCTTTCCCAGCATAGTAGCCCTTTCCACCATAATATCCTTTTCCTCCATAGTATTTGTCTTCGTGATACCCTTTGGTGCTCTTACTCCCTTTGCTGCCCTTACTCCCTTTGCTGCCTTTGCCACTCTTGCTGCCATATCCTTTTCCATAATATCCTTTTCCATAATAGCCCTTTCCTTTGCCATCCTGTGAAAAAGTCGGGGGCTTGGTCGGGGGCTTCGTCGGGGGCTTGGTCGGGGGCTTGGCCGGGGGCTTGGTCGTCGGAGGTGGCGTAGGGGCCATAGGAGGTGGTGTCGGAGCAACCGGAGGAGGCGTGGGAGCCACAGGAGGCGGCGTCGAGCAACCGGGAGGCGGCGTCGGAGCCACCGGAGGCGGCGTCGGAGCCACCGGAGGAGGCGTGGGAGCAACCGGAGGAGGCGTGGGCGCCACAGGAGGCGGCGTAGGAGCCACAGGAGGTGGTGTCGGAGCCACAGGAGGCGGTGTCGGAGCCACGCCCGGTGGCTCCCCTGTGGCTCCCACGCCTCCTCCGGCGGCCTCCACGCCGCCTCCTGTGGCTCCGACGCCTCCTCCGGTGGCTCCCACGCCGCCTCCTCCGTGGCTCCCACGCCTCCTCCTGTGGCTCCGACGCCTCCTCCGGCGGCGTGGGAGCCACCGGAGGAGGCGTGGAGCCACCGGAGGCGGCATCGGAGCCACCGGAGGAGGCGTGGGAGCCACAGGAGGCGGCGTGGGAGCCACCGGAGGTGGCGTCGGAGCAACGGGAGGCGGCGTGGGAGCCACAGGAGGCGGCGTGGGAGCCACCGGAGGAGGCGTGGGAGCCACCGGAGGCGGCGTGGGAGCCACCGGAGGAGGCGTCGGAGCCACCGGAGGCGGCGTGGGAGCCACCGGAGGAGGCGTCGGAGCCACGGGAGGCGGCGTGGGAGCAACCGGAGGCGGCGTCGGAGCCACCGGAGGCGGCGTGGGAGCCACCGGAGGAGGCGTCGGAGCCACAGGAGGCGGCGTGGGAGCAACCGGAGGCGGCGTCGGAGCCACAGGAGGAGGCGTCGGTGTCGGCGTACAGGTTGCAGGCATTGTTCGAGTTATTCGACAACTTCTGTTGTCGGAGCCAGCACATGCCTGTGTGTAATAAACACGTGAAAAGTGTTAAAACAAAATGTGGGAAAGAGAAAGTGAACAAGAGTTCGAAACTTACCTCGACAGTATCGATTCCATTGTCGGCACAAGACCAGCCATCACTATTTCCAGTAAGGCTGTCCTGATTTCCCGAGCATTGACTTCCATCCTTGGTGATAAAAGTGAATGTTTCGCCAGGAAGAGCAGTCACACACGCCTTTTGGTCCGGTCGAAACTCGACATCGTCGCTTCCAGGACCACGGCAGAGTCCTGCGTCATAATTCATGGGGAGGCACACATGCGAGATATCACCCTCTTTGTCGCAGTCTAATTTTCCTGGTAAGAATTGCATGCATGCTCGAAAGTGACATTCAGTGCAGCCACAGGTATCTGGATCTGTGCAGAAATCGTCTGGTCCAAAGTTGCATGCTTCAGTTTCAGGATCACAGTTAACACAGGTTTTCTCGCAACCAGGAATCTCCTCGATTGTGAAATCAAAGCACTGATCCACTGCTGAGCAAGAGTCTACAGCGGCGTCAACTCACGTCTCTGCTCATAAGGAGCCAAGAAGCGAGAAGGCAGATTGCTTGAAGCTTCATGTTGCTGATAACTCTCTGCGATAAGTGGGGACAAGGGCGACGTAAAGATGAAGAGAAGTTAGAAGACTGAAATGCACGTCAATATCTTGCATTCATGTGGTCAAAGCGGTGCATGAAGCATCGTACAAGACCCAAACGGCGGAACGGCATCAACTAGTGCCGATCCTCACAACGCCATCATCTCGTTCCAACAGAAAAGAATGCAACAAGTGACAACGAATTGACTCCATTCACACTCAGACAATCTAGGACGGAGCAGAGCAAACGGCGCAGTCACACTCACCTTTCTTTTGATCAAGCAGGGTCGCGCCAAGGAAAAGTGAGAGCAACAAGCTCTGAACAATTCGGCCGAGTCTTGTGGCCATCGACGA
>CAVOYU010000002.1:0-367595 GCA_963700775.1 uncultured Pseudomonadota bacterium | reverse complement strand
GCGAGGCCAAAAAACACCGGCACCGCTGGACTGTCCAGCTCTGCCGCTGCCCGTTTCGCCTGAGTTCCAGCGTATCCCGCTGGTCGGGCTTCGTATATGGCAACGCCCGCGCGCTAGTCAACAGGCGAATTCGCGAAACTGTCATTTTTCCCGGAGCCCTCGGCGCCGGGTCGTCCCGCATGTTCCTGCGCCCGGCAATGCCCCCGGATCAGGTCACCCGATCATGCCCCGGATCAGGTCACCGGATCATATCCTCCGGCCATCAATCTTCCTGCCTCAAGCCTGATCATGCGATCGGCCAGAATTCGCATCTCGGGACGGTGCGAGACCATCAGCACCGTCGCGCCGCGCCGCGCCGCCAGAACCGCCCCGAGCACCGCGGCCTCGGCCGCCTGGTCGAGGGCATTGGTCGCCTCGTCGAGCACCAGAACCCGGGGCCGCCGCAAAAGTGCGCGCGCCAGCCGGAAACGCTGGCGCTCGCCGCCCGAGAACCGGTTGCCGTCGGAGCGGATCCAGCCATCGAGGCCGCCTTCAAGCTGCCGAGCCAGGCCGGCGGCGCCGACCGTTTCCAGTGCTTCCCAGACCGCGGCGTCATCGACCTCCGGGCAGCCCCAGCAGAGATTGGTGCGCAAGGACTCGTCGAACAGGAACGGTTCCTGGCCCACATAGGCGACCGAGGCGCGAAGCCGCCGCGCCAGAGCCTCGTCGAGCGGGGCACCGTCGAGCCTCACCTCCCCTGCGTCCGGCCGTATCAGACCCACGGCAATGTCGCAGAAGGTCGATTTTCCCGCCCCGGACGCGCCCGCCAGCGCGGTGATGCTTCCGGCCGGAAGACTGACGCTGACATCAGTCAGTATCGGCACCGATCCAGGCTCGCCGCCGTGCAGGGTCACGCCAGAGAAGGAAATCTCCGGGGCGGCCGCCAGCGGCCTTGCCGACGCCGGGGGCTCAGGCGTCGTGGCGTCGACCTGCCCCGGGGGACCCGCGATCAGTCGCGCCGCCCTGTAGCCCGCGGCCGCATGGCGCAAGGTCTGCGCCGTGTTCTGCACCACCTGCAGCGGCGCGGAGAGCCGGGCCAGGACGATCAACGCGACGATCAGGTTCTCCGGCCGGGTGCCGAACACGTGGAGCCCGAGCAGGACCGCCACAATGCCGACCGCGCCGGCCGCGCTCTGCAGCAACAGGCGGGACAGCGCATGGTCGCGCGCATAGGCGCGATTGACGGCGCCGATCCGCGCCGCGGCCGCCTCGACCACGGCAACGTACTGTCCCTCGAGCCCGTGCGCCTTCGCCGGCTTCAGCCCGCGCAGGAAGCCGCCGACACCTTCGAACAGCGCGAGATCACTGTGACTCAGCTCGTCGCCCTGGTGCGCCGCCCGGTCGCGCAAAGGCCGGAGCGCGCGGAACATCAGGGCCATCATTACCGCCGCGACCAAGGTGACCGCGGGAGCGAGCGCCAGGGCCAAGGCGAACTGCACCGCCAGCATCACGCCCGCGACCCCGCCATGGGTGGCCGCACCGATCGCTCCGACAACCCGCTCGACATCACTGGTCAGGGCGTGTCCAACCATTCCATGGCGCAATCCGGTCACCTCGGCCCAGGGGGCGCGGGCGATCTTGCGAAAGGCGCGCGAGCGGAGGTCGGCGACAAAGTCCTGCTGCAGCCTCACGAGCAGATCGTCGCGGGCCAGCAGCACGCCGAAGCGCAGCGCCAGAACCACGGCGAAGGCAGCCAGCACGGCGGCGGTCCGTGCGCCGGGCGAGGCCAGACCGAGCGCCGAGAGAACCGGCGCCACCAGGCCGAGCGCACCGCCGCTGCCGGCTGCATCCAGGATCAACGCCACCACCGGGACCAGCATCATGATGCCGATCCCCTCCAGCAGCGCCCCGGCAGCAACGAGGGCGACCGCGATGGCGGACCGACCGCGGGCGAAGCCGACAAGATCGGTAACCAGCATCCCTGCTCCCGGCAGGTGCGCCCTCATCGCGGAGAGGCTGCGGCCGCCGGCCCGGACCAATGCCGGTCGAGCAGCGCCAGGGTCTCGTCGAGCCGGCCCATATCCCAGGGCCGCCTGAGCCGGGACACTGCGACCGACCCGGCCAGTGCCGAGCAGAGCCGGAAATGCGACGCCTCGCGGGCGAGCAGCGGGACGTATTCCGGCCGGTAGGTGTTCCCGGCGATCACCCGGATCGCGTCGAGCCCAACCACCCGGGCGAGCTCCGCCGGCCCGTCGTCAGCGGCGGCAAGCGCCACTACCCGCCGGACCGGGACAGGGCGATCGGGCGCCGCTGAGTTATTCGGCACGAAGTACTTGTCCAGCCGGTCGCCGACCGAAACGAGCCCGGCCGCATCTCCGCCCAGCGCTTCGATCGCATCGCACCAGAGCTTGAACATCCGGCTCCCCGGCCAGACCTCGAAGCCTCCTCCAGGCCGTGGCCAGAGCAGCACGGTGTCGTCGCCGAGGATCGGGAGCCCGGCCTTGCCGAAGGCAGCCGCGAGCGTGGATTTCCCGCCGCCGCTGTGGCCGACAAAAATTGTCGCGGCTCCGTCATGACGAACGGTCGCACCGTGCAGCACGAGCATCCCGCGCTGATGGAAGGCCATCCCGAGGGCACTGCCGAGCAGGAACAATCTGACTGTCGCCCCGTCGGCGCCCGGCGCCTGCGACACGAAAATCTCGGTCCCGCCGCGCACCCAGTAGTGCCCGGCCGAGTTCGACATGCATGACATGGCCACCGACAGGCGCGGCGGCGAAGGCCCCCTGCCCCGGTGTCGCATCCCCGAGCCCAAGCCAGGCAAGCCGGGCCTCGCCGCCCATCGTAACGGCGATATCGGCACGGCCCGGCCGCGCCGCGGCGAATTCGGGCAGCTCCAGCGTGGAGCGCAGGAGCAGCCCGTGGGCCCGATGCCAATGGATGTTCATGCGGCCCGGCTGCGAGCCAACACCACCTGCGGGCGGATGCCCTCGGGGGTCGGCAGCTCTTCCCCTGGCAGGCCTTCCCCGGGCAGACGGAACACCCCGGCGTGCTCGGCGAGGATGGCGATGAAACGCACGACGCTTTCATACTCGCCGTCGAGGTACTCCGGTTGTTCGCCACGGGCAGCGGCATCGAGCACCTGTGCGCGCGCGGTCGCCTCATCGGGGAGGCTCGCAAGATGCGCCTTCAGGGCGGGAAGATCGATGAAGCTCCGAACGAGAGGACAGCCTTCCAGTTCATCCAGCCAACCGATCATCTCCCGGCGCGCCGCTGCCAGCCGGTAGGACTCCAGGGGAACCGGGTAACGTTTGTCGCGACGCCGCCACACCGATTCCGGCACCAGATCGCGAACGGCCTCCCGGTAGATCCCCCGCTCCTCACCCGGGTGGGCGTAGAAATACCCCGGTATGCTCAGCGAATAGTCGAGGAGGTCGCGGTCCACCATCGGCGCCGCATAGGCGAGACCATGCATGCCAGCCTGCCAGGCGTGGCTCTCGAAACGGTGCTCGACCAGCCATTCGCCGATCTCCGAGCGCCGGTTGCGTCTTGTGTCGGCACCATCGTAGATCCGCTCGATCGGGAGTTCCCCGTGCCAGCGGCGAGCGAGGAAGGGCGATATGCGCCGCACCCAGCCGTTGGATGAATTGATCCGGCCGAACGGACGCAACAACAGCCTTCGAGCCCAGAGGGGCAGGCTCTGTATCGCCACCCGCCAACGCACGTGGCTCCAGATCGAGCCGCCCCGGTGCTCGGCATACTCGTTCAGCAGCGGCCAGAGGCGCCCCCAATGGCCCGACCAGAAAAGCTCCGCCAGCGCACCCCGGCCGCGATGCGTGACCAGCTGATCGCCGGCAAAGCCGGTGAACATGATCCGTGCTCCCCTGGCGGCCGCGTCGGACAGGAGGGCATTCGCCGGATCATCCGGCGACAGCCGCAGCAGGGTATCGGGATCGTGCCCGGCCCGCGACAGCGCCCAGAGCCCCGGCGTGACCGCGGGCAGAACGGTCATGTTCGGCATCCCGGCCGCCGCTTCCCGGGCGGTCGGAAGCTCATCGACCGACGGCAGGCTCCAGGGCGCTCCGTCATCCGCGAGGCAGTAGCCGAAGAATTGCCGCCCGCTTTCGGCGATGCCGCGCGCGGCGATGACAGCGATAGGAGTTGAGTTCGAGACCTCCGCTGACCTCGGCCGCGCCGGGCCCGGCCGAAGGCAGCCGCCGCCGCACGGCCTGCTCCAGGCGTTGCCGGACACCCGCGGCGAGTTCCTCGCGATTTCGATCCGAGCGGCCTTCGCCGCGGGATCGGCAGCCGCCAGTAGCACTGGGGATCGGCCTGCAGGCCAGGCGCGAAGCGCACCACATGGGCGGCCCGTACGGCGCGCATCGCCGCGTAGACCGTATGATCGGCGTGCGGATAGTAGTCGCGCATGACGTGGACCATTGCAGGTCCGTCGATCTCCCGCCCCACAAGCCCGGTGCCGAGCAAGGCCGCAGGATGCGACGCGAAGGCGACATACTCTCCCGGCGTCTGCGTGTAGACCACCGGGCGCACGCCGAAGTGATCGCGACCGAGCTCCAGCATGCCATTTGCGCGCTCCCACCAGGCATAGGCGAAATCACCGTGAAGCGGCGCCAAGCCGCGCCAGCCGCCGAGCCGCCGCACCGCCGCGAGACGTTCGGCCGCAATGGCGCCCTCCAGTGTTCCCGTCGGCTCTCCGTAGAGGCGGGCGTCGGCGACCATGAGACCGTCCGGCAGGCGCATTACCCGGGCCGGCTCCGGCGTGGCCCCCGCGCAGGGCGCGAGCGCAATGACGCCGAGAGCGACCCGGCCGTCGACGGCAAAGTCGCGGACCTCGGGCTTGCGCAGCGGGTTCATCGCATCGAACATTGCGTGGAGGAGTCGCGTATTCGGGACCCCGCCGTCCCGTCTCTCGATGCCGCAGATGAACTGCACCATCAGCCCGGTCCTTTTGGTCCCACCCATGCCGGGCAGGCGGTCATCGGCCAGCCAAAGGATCGAAAGCCGGTCCTCGGGGTCATTTCTCCGCTCTCACGAGAAACGCGCGACGACCAGGAATTGGTCGAGCTTCCCGTCGCCGGCCACAATCCGTGATCCCACTTCGACCCAAGCATGGGCGGCATCTCCGTCCTGCGGCCTGGAGCGGGTCGCCGCATCGCGGTTCACCCCAAAGGTGACGGTCGCGCGAATGCCGCGCCGAGCCAGCATCCGGCGGGTGGCGATCGCCTGCTCGAGGCAGCGGGCGCGGAACGGAACACACTCCGCCACACGCGCGGTCACACTGCCGATATCCCGGGCTATCGCCGGACATTCGCCGACGCGATCCGGCGCGGCGCAGAGCCGGCCAAGGAACCGTGTGTAGAGGCATGCCGGCATTGCCGTGAGCACTCGTGCGACAGCGAGCGAGGCCAATGCCTCGAGCGCCAGACGACGGCGGGCCGGCGGAGCTCGTCGGAACGCCGCGACAGCATCACCGGGCGTCATTGCGCCGCCCGAGCCTGGGCGAGGCCGTTCTTCAGAAGCTCGGCCACGAAGCCTTCGACCTCACGACTGCAGGCATCCCGGTCGATATCGTACTCTTCGAGAAGCCGCTCGATGATCTCGCCTACCGGTCGCGGTTCGGCGATAAGCTCCCAGATCCGTTGTCCGGTGCCCTCGACGGCGAAATACTTACCGCGCCGGATGCTCATCATCACGGTCTGCCCGGCCATTTCGGCTTCGACATGCTCGGAGCCGCGGGAAACGACGGTATCCGCGAAAATCTCGATCATCGACAGACCCCGACCAACCCGAGCGCCGCATCGGACGGCGCGCCGTCACTTCAATCGCCGACCCCCCGCCGCATCAGTGCCGACGCTTGGCCTTCCGGCGTCGGTCTGTGCATTCGCAGAATGAGCGCCTGGAAGTCTCACGGTGTCAGGAACGCGTCCTCGCTGCGCCCATCTCCGTCTCTACCGCGCTCCCACCCTTGCCATTCCCGGAGGTATCGACCATCTCGATCTGCTCGAGCTTCGGCGAGGTCCACGCCAGCTTGCCTGTCTTCTTTTTCATCCTGCCGTTCCCTACCCAATGTTTCATGCGCGAAGGCAAAGGCGCCACCTTTCAAGGCGGTTCTTCGCAGCTTGATACCGCAAGTATGTGGCTAGCTCAAGCAGTCTGGAGCCCGACCGGCACGTGCCCGAACGACAGTTGGAACACCCGGGAAGCCACCTCGGCGTACGCTCGTGCAGGGCGATCCCGATGACCGGTCTTGTTCGCCGCCACGACCCCGAGTATCAGCTATTCGCGATCGGTCGAGGGGAGCGCCGTAACCGAAGTGAGCCGAACCAGGCGAGGCTCCGACGAGCCTTCGTCCGCTCACTGTGGCGACCGGTGTTTCCGTCGGCGGTGCCGTGCATATTGCTATCGAGACAACAGAGACCGAATTGTCCACCGAGCCCGCCGGCCGACCACGAGGAACGCACACGATGGCCGCGCATGAGATCAACGGCGTCCTGTTCGACAAGGACGGCACGCTGTTCGACTTCCAGGCCACCTGGGGCAAGTACACCGAAACCGTACTCGGCGAGCTGGCCGCCGACCCCGCGCATCACGGCCGCATGTGCGCCGCTCTCGGCTACCTGCCGGAAGCCCGGCGGTTCGTCGCGGGCTCTCCGATCGTTGCCGGGACGATGACCGAGATCGCGGAGATACTGTCCGAGTTCCGCCCCGATCTCGGCGCCGCCGCGATCGAGCGCAGGCTCGACGAGACCGCGCTCGCGACCCTGCGCGATCCGGCCTTCATGTTCCCGGCCTCGGCGGACCTCGCCGGGTTGCTGTCAGGACTCCGCGCGCGTGGTTTCGCCCTCGGCGTCGCCACCCATGATTCCGAGCTCGCCGCGCGCACCCAGCTCGGCACTGTCGGCGTTCTCGCCGCCTTCGACTTCATCTGCGGCTATGACAGCGGCCACGGCCACAAGCCGGGTCCCGGCATGTTGCTGGCCTTCGCCCGGGCAGCCGGGATTCCGCCGGCGACCATCGTGATGGTGGGAGACAGCCGCCACGACCTCCAGGTGGCACGAAACGCCGGGGCGGCGATGGCCGTCGGCGTGCTGACCGGCCCGGCCACTGCCGAGGATCTGGCTCCTTATGCCGACCACATCCTGCCCTCGATCGAGCATCTGCCAGCATTGCTTGCCCGCCTGAATGTCTGACGCGCGGCACACTCTTTCCGAAATGCGACAGAATCTGCCGCAGACCGGCGGGACGTCACCGGAGCGGGGATCAACGCTCCGGACCCAGGTCCCGACCCAGCGCAGCGAGGCAAGGCGAAGATGAGCGAAGCGGCTCCCCAACCCGCGGATGACGGTGGCCGGCGCAGGCGCGGCGGCGGGCGTGCCGGCAACGTACGCCGCGGCGGCGCCGCGATCAGCCAGCTCCCCTGGCGGATCCCGGAGATCCTCGACCGGCCGACCGAGCCGCTGTCGCAAGACGGTGTCGCCGCCGTTGACGACACGGCGATGCGGATCCTCGAGGAAATCGGCATCGACTTTCTGCACGACGATGCAAAGCGCCATCTGAAAGAGGCCGGAGCCGACGTCGACCCCAATTCCAACCGGGTTCGTTTCGACCGGGCGATGGTGCGCGAGATGGTGGCGAAGGCACCGTCAGAGTTCACCATCACGCCGCGGAATCCGGAGCACACCGTTCCGATCGGCGGCCGCCGCCAAGTCTATATCAACGTCTCGAGCCCGCCGAGTTGCTCGGACCTCGACCGGGGCCGCCGCCCGGGCACGCTCGAGAGCTACCGCGACCTTGTCAAGCTCAGCCAGTACTTCAATTGCATCCACATGGTCGGCGGCTATCCTGTCGAGCCGGTCGACGTGCATCCCTCGGTACGCCACCTGGACTGCATCCGCGACAAGCTGGTGCTGACCGACAAGGTGGTTCACGCCTACAGCCTCGGCACCGAGCGTGTCGAGGACGCGATGGAAATGGTGCGGATCGCCGGGGGCCTCAGCCACGCCGAATTCGAGGCGACGCCGCGGATGTTCACCAACATCAATTCGACCTCGCCCCTGATCCACGACTGGCCGATGCTGGATGGAGCCATGCGGCTGGCCAAACGCGGCCAGGTGGTGACGGTGACGCCGTTCACTCTCGCCGGCGCCATGGCACCGGTGACCATCGCCGGCGCGGTCGCCCAGCAGACGGCCGAGGCGCTGGCCGGGATCGTGCTCCTGCAGCAGATCAACCCCGGGTGCCCGGTGGTGATGGGCTCGTTCACCTCGAATGTCGACATGAAATCCGGCGCCCCGGCATTCGGCACGCCGGAATACATGCGGGCGACCCAAGTCTCCGGCCAGATGGCACGGCATTACAATCTGCCGCTTCGCGCCTCGAACGCCTGCGCCGCCAATTGCCCTGACGCCCAGGCCGCATGGGAGAGCGCCTTTTCGCTCTGGGCATGCACATCGGCGCGGGCCAACATGGTCTATCACGCCGCCGGATGGCTCGAGGGCGGGCTCTGCGCCAGCTATGAGAAGTTCGTGATGGACTGCGAGACCCTGCAGCAGATGATCGCCTACAACACCCCGGTAGGAACCACCGAAGGCGACCTGGCCTTCGAAGCCATCGGCCAGGCGATGGACGCCCGCCACTTCTTCGGCCTGCAGCACACGCAGGAGCGCTACGAGACGGCCTTCTACGGACCGTTCCTCTCGGATTGGCGCAATTTCGAGAGCTGGTCCGAGGCTGGCGCGCTGCAGACCCCGGAGCGGGCCAACCGGATCTGGAAGGCGATCCTGGCCGAGTTCGAGCCGCCGCCCATGGACCCGGCCATCCGCGAGGAGCTCGACGCCTTCGTCGAGCGCCGCAAGCGGGAAGGCGGCGCGCCCACGGATTTCTAGGCGACGGCCGCCTCGCCGAACTCGCCCCTGAGCCACGCCCGGAAAGCATCGGCTTCGGTGTTCGGCGCCGCGCCGGGCGCCGACACGAGGTAGTGCGCCTGCTCCAGCGGCACCTCGGCCGCGAAGGGCACGGCGAGCCGCCCCTCCGCGATCAGCCCCTGCACCAGGCGCCGCTGCAACAGCGCTACGCCCGCCCCCATGGTCACGATCTCGACCGCCGCCAGGGTGGTGTCGACCGCCAGTCCGACCCGCGCCGGGTCATAGGCCAGCCCCTCCGCTCCGTAGAGCCGCGCCCAGTGGTCCTGGAAGCCCAGCACCTGCACGATCTGCGCCTGATCGACATCGCCGAGCCGCCGCACCCGCCGCGCGATCGCCGGGGAGCAGACGGGCACCATCACGTCCCGCGCCAGCAACTCGGCCTGCATCCCCGCCCAGGCCCCTTCGCCGAGCCTGATATCGACGTCCACGTCCTCGTCCGCGATCGCATCCGCCCAGATCGCCGAGATCAGCCTCAGCCGGATGCCCGGGTGGCGCTCGCGGAACGCCGGCAGCCGGGGCGCCAGCCACAGCACCGCGGTGGAGATCGGCGCCCGGACCGAGATCGTCCGCCGGCCGGGCGCCCCGAAAAGCCCCTGGGTCGAGAACGCCAGATCCTCCATCGCCTTGCGCACCGCCGGCAGGTAGGCCCGCCCCATCTCGGTCAGCGCGAGGCTGCGTGCGTTCCGCTGGAACAGCCGGAAGCCGAGCTTCCCCTCCAGCGACCGCACCTGGTGACTGACCGCCGCCTGCGTGAGTCCCAGTTCCCGTGCCGCCGCGGTGAAGCTGCAGAGCCGCGCCGAGGATTCGAAGGCGCGGAGCCAAAGGAGGTTGGGGAGGCGGTAGACCATGCTCTCGATCCACAAATTCTTTGGGGTCTTATCAATCTAATTATTCGTTTTGGTTTCGCGCAAGCGCGGCGCAGCCTTGTCGGCACAATGATGGCGAACTAGCGGAAAGGCGGCCGCTCTTGACCAGCAAGCCGAACATCCTCTTCGTCATGGCCGACCAGATGACGCCATTCATGCTGGAGGCCTGCGGCGGCAGCGGCGCCCGGACGGCCAACCTCTCGGCGATGGCAGCGCGCGGGGTGCAGTTCACCACGGCCTACAGCCCCAGCCCGATCTGCGTCCCGGCCCGATCATGCCTGATGACCGGCCTATCGATGTCGCGCACCGGATGCTACGACAACGGCGATCCCTATCCCGGTTTCGTGCCGACCTTTGCCCACTACCTCACGATCGCAGGCTACGAAGTCGTGCTGTCGGGAAAGATGCACTTCATCGGCGCGGACCAGCTCCACGGCTTCACCCGGCGCCTCAACACCGATGTCTATCCCGCCGGCTTCCAGTGGTCCTATCCGCTGCTCGATCCCGATGACCCGGAGGCCATGGCCTTCGACTTCGCGCCCCAATACCAGGAGCAGAACATCGGCGCCGGATGGTCGGTCGAGCTAACCTACGACGAGGAGACCCATTCCCGCGCGCTCGGGTATCTCCGCCACGCACCCGAGGGGCCATTCATGCTGCTGGTCTCCTACACTAATCCGCACCCGCCCTACAAAGTGCCCCGAAAGTACTGGAACATGTATGCCAGCGCCGACATGCCGCTGCCGCAATACCCCGTTGACATGGATGCCCGCTACTCGGATTTCGACCGTGCTTTCCTGCGGTGGTACGGACTCGACCGCAAGCCGATCCGCGATGACCGCCACCTCCTGGCCATGCGCCGGGGCTTCGCCGCGCTCAGCCATTACGTGGACGACAAGCTGGGCGAGCTGATCGCCGTGCTGGACGAGACAGGGCTCCGCGAGAACACGCTCATCGTCTTCACCTCCGACCATGGCGAGATGCTGGGCGAGAAGGGCCTGATCCAGAAACGCAGCTTCTACGACTGGTCATCCCGCATCCCGCTGATCGTCGAGGGCCCCGGCATTCGGCCCGGCACCGTCGGAACCCCGGTCTCGCTAATCGACATTCCCGCGACGCTGATCGACCTGGCGGGACAGCATCCGGTCCGCCCGCTCGACGGCCGCAGCCTGATGCCCGCTCTCCGGGGCGAGGCCCTGCCCGAGGTCCCGGTGATCTCCGAGTATCACGGCGAGGGCATCATGCGGCCCTGCTTCATGGTGCGGCGGGGCCCCTGGAAATACCTCTACATCCACCGCTCGGCCCCGCGGCTCTTCCACATGGAGCGCGACCCGGGCGAGTGGGACAACCTTGCCGGCCGGCCGGAGACCGCACCGATCGAGCGCGAGTTGCATGAAGTCGTCACCTCGGGCTTCGATCTCGACTTCATCGAGCGCGACCTCTGGGCACGGCTGCCGCAGAAGCAACTCGTCAACCGCGCCATGTCGCTCAGCGGCACCAGCTGGGACTACCGGGTCGATACCGACCCGGCAAAGCAATACGTGCGGAGCTGACGTCCCGCCCCAAACCTGAAAGGACCTATCCACCCATGAAGATCGGATTCATCGGCCTCGGCAATGCCGGGGGCAAGCTCGCGGGATCGATCCTGCGCAACGGCCTCGACCTCACCGTCCGCGACCTCGACCGCGAGGCCGCGCAGCGCTTCCTGGACGGCGGCGCGAAATGGGCCGAGAGCCCGGCCGAGATGGCGCGCAACTGCGACCTGGTGATCACCTGCCTGCCCTCGCCCGCCGCCTCGGCGGCGGTGATGGAGGGGCCCGACGGCATCCTCTCGGCCATGGGGCCCGGCAAGATCTGGGCCGAGATGTCGACCACCGACGCCTCCGAGATCAAGCGCCTGGCCGCCAAGGTCGTCGCGGCGGGCGGCGAGGCGGTTGAGTGCCCGGTCTCCGGCGGCTGCCACCGGGCCGCCACCGGCAATATCTCGATCTTCGTCGGCGGCCCGCGCCCGACCTTCGAGCGCATGCTGCCGATCCTGACCGTGCTCGGCCGGCGCATCCTGCACACGGGCGAGCTCGGCACCGCCTCGATCCTGAAGGTGATGACCAACTACCTGGCCACCGCCAACCTGTTGACCCTGTGCGAGGCTCTGGTGACCATGGAGCGCGCCGGCATGGACCTCTCCACCACCTACGAGGCGATCAAGATCTCGTCGGGCACCAGCTTCGTCCACGAGACCGAGAGCCAGGTGATCCTGAACGGCTCGCGCGACATCAGCTTCACCATGGATCTGGTGCTGAAGGACATCGGCCTGTTCCACAAGATCGCCGAGGACCACGGCGTGCCGCTGGAGATCAGCCCGCTGATGATCCAGATCTTCAAGGACGGCCAGCGGCGTTATGGCCAGCGGGCCAATTCCGACGACATCATCCGCAGGCTCGAGGACGCCACCGGCGCCGATGTCCGCGCGCCCGGCTTCCCGGCCGAGATGATCGACGACGAACCCGAAGAGCCCGGCTACGAGGTCGTCCCGCGCCGGGCCTGACGTGCGGCTACCGGACGGCGCGCATCCGTCGCGCAATCCGATGGTTGTTCGACCGCGGGCTCCGTTGCGGCCGAAGGGCGTCCTCAGGCGCCTTTCGGCCAGACGAAATCCGGGCGCAGCCCGGCATAGACCGGCCGCCCGTCGGCGGGCTTCGGATAGCCCTTCGTCTCGTCCCAGAACGCGTGATAGGTCGCCTTGCCCGGCGCCGGGTCGTACTTCATCACGTTCGGCACCGCGACGCGGATCCGCTTTTGCTTGTCGTCGAGCATCAGCACGCCGTCGCATTCCTTGCAGAGGCAGATTTCCAGCGGGCCGCCAGGATTGTTCGCATTGAACGGCACGCGCTTCATGGCGCCCTCGTTCGAGGCCTTCAGATCGCCATGCTTGAAAAAGACCACGTGGGTGGTGTGCTGCCCGGTGACGGACTTGCAGACGTTGCAATGGCATTCGTGATTGTCGATCGGTTCGGCATCCGAATAGACTTTCACATGCGCGCAGCCGCCTTGATACTTGTGGCCCGGCATCGCTTTTTCTCCCCATATCCGACATTGCCAACTCGGCGAGTACCGCGCGAGGCTACAGCATGGTGGCGCAAGTGTGCTAGCGGTTTCCGCCGCCAATGGTCGTCGCCCCCGCCGAAGCGAACGATCCGCGCGCAGCATCCCGGCGCGTGAGGCCCGCCCGCCCCGGCAGGGCGGCCCCCAGCACCGCCTCCACCACCTTCGCCCCGCGCGCCGGGGTCCAGACGAGCCCCGGCGGCGGCAGGTGCAGGAAGGCGACCAGCGGCACCGCTGTGCCCAGCGCGGCCCAGTAGGTGGTGTCGCAGACATAGGCGCCCGCATCGCCGGAGAGCCGCACCGGCAGTCCGAGCGCCCGGACCGACGCCAGCGCCGCCGCGAAGGGCCAGCGACCGGCCCGGACGACCGGCCCGCCATGGGGCGAGAGCGGTCCGGCGCGGCCGTAGCGCTCGAGCCGCGGCACCGGGTCGGAGGCGAGGCCGGTCAGCAGCAGCGTGTCCGCCCCGGTCTCCGCCGCCAGCTCGCGGATGCGCTCGGCCGCCGCGCGGTGGTCGACCGGCAGCAGCGCCGCCGTCAGGCCGGTGCGGGCGGCGACCAGGCGGACCGCCTCCCAGGAGGAGTTGACCGCCCAGTGGCGGAAGGGCTCGAAGCCGGTCAGCAGGACGCGCGCCATCCGCCGAGCCTGCCGTGACCGCCGGACCGGCGCAAGCGGGCTTGCGTGCGGCCCCCTGCCCCGCTACCCCGCTCCGGCAAGCAATGGAGCGCCGATGCCCGTCACCCTGGCCCATCTCGAACACCCCGCCGCCGAGGGCGAGCGCGAGACCCCGCTGGTGATCGCCCACGGGCTGTTCGGCTCGGCGCGGAACTTCAACACGCTGGGCCGGCGGCTGGCGACGACCCGGCGGGTGGTGATGGTGGACATGCGCAACCACGGGGCCAGCCCCTGGGCGCCGGAGAACACCTACCCCGCCATGGCCGAGGACCTGGCCGACGCGATCGGGCGGCTGGCCGGCGGCAAGGCGGTGCTGCTCGGCCATTCCATGGGCGGCAAGGCGGCGATGACCCTGGCGCTGATCGCGCCGGAACTGCTGGCGGGGCTGATCGTGGCCGACATTGCCCCGGTGCCGCACAGCCATTCGCATCTGGGCTACATCCGGGCGATGCAGGCGGTGGACCTGGACCGGGTGGCGCGGCGGTCGGACGCCGACCCGATGCTTGCCGGCGACGTGCCCGACCCGATGCTGCGGTCCTTCCTGCTGCAGAACCTCGCCGTCGACGACGGCCGCGCCCGCTGGCGGATCAACCTCGACGCGCTGGGGCGGAACATGGCGGCGCTGCTCGACTTCCCCGCCGGGTTGCCCGAGCCCGCCTATGAGGGGCCGGCCTACTTCCTCCACGGCGGGGCCTCGCCATACGTGCCGCCCGAGACCCATCCGCGGATCCGGGCGCTGTTCCCGGATGCCGAGATCGAGGCGCTGACGGGGGCCGGGCACTGGCTCCACGCCGAGCAGCCGGAGGCGTTCCTCGGCAAGGTCGGGGGGTGGCTGGGGCGGCTGTAGGGCGGGGCTGAAGCCCGCCCTACGGGGGTTCTCAAGGCTTCTCAAGGCTGAGAAGGTCCCTATCAAATTGATATCATTGTATTTTCAAAAAAATGCTCGCGATCCGGGCCGCGCGCAGGGCGGGCCTTGCCCCTTGCGCGCCGTCATCCCCGCCTTCGCGGGGATGACGGGGGAGGGCGGATCATCGGTCCGGTGGTCTCAGCCTGCGGGAAACCGTACCGCGATGACCTCGAGTCTCGAGCCCGCCGGCGGGGCGGTCCCAGACGGCGGTATCGCCGGGGCGGAGACCGATGAGCGCCCGGCCAAGGGGCGAGAACGGCGTGATCAGCCCGGCGGCCGGGTCGGCCTCGTCCTCGCCGACGATGCGGAAGGTCCGGCGGGCGCCGTCCGCGTCCTCCACCTCGACCTCGGCGCCGAAGGCGGCGACGCCGGGGGGCTGCGTGGCGGGATCGACCGGGATCGCCCGGCGCAGCCGCTCCTCGAGGAAGCGGATGTCGCGCTCGGCCATGGCGAGCGGCAGGCGGGCCTCGGTGTCGTCCCTGCGCGGGAGAAGTTCGGCCAGCGCCGCCCGCGCCGCGGCGAGCCGCGCCTTGAGCGCCGCGAGCCCGGCCGGCGTGACATGGTTCGGATGCGGGCTCTGCGGCAGGTCCGGCAGGGCCTCGGGGGCCGAGCCGTCGTCCTCGCGGGTGAAGGCGCGGCTCATGGGGTGGGCTCGCGGGTCATGGGGACAGGATGCGGGTCGGGAGCGCGGGGTCAAGGGGGCGGTGGGGTGCGTGCTCTGCACGCGCCATTGTTGAGGCATAAAGACGGCCAAGCGAGGTTGGGAGACCGCGAAGGCGGTGCGTGCGAGCACGCACCCTACGGCTCGCTGCGGGCTTGCTTTCGCGCGGCTGGGCTTGCATTTTGCACACTGCGCCGGCGGAGCCGGCGGAGAACAGCGACGCGCGATATACGCACCCTGAGGTTCGCTGATGGAGGTAAAAACAATGAATGATTCTATGATTTTACAGATCGCCGTAACCTTCATCTTTGGAGTTGCGTTGGTCGGAATTTTCTGCACGAAGACTGCGGGCTTCGGCAAATACACAACCAGCACCGTAATTCTAACATTGGTCCTATTTGTTGCAGCGCTTGCCTACATGTCCGGCAAAGTTGAGTGGGCGCCGATGGCGAACTTGCTGTTTGCAGTAGCGGGCTTTGCCGGCGGATTGATCACAGCAAGGGCTGGCGAGCAGTGACGCTCTTCGACCCCATCTTAATGGGCCCATATCCGCTCAGATCGCGGACAAAACGACCTACCCTACACCCCCTAATCCTCCGTCGACTCAATTGAAATACGAACAGGGGAGGGACTCGATTATGTCGAGGTTTGATACACGTCGGGCGTCAATAAACTTGTATCTTGGGTTCGCTGACCGCCCATATTTGGATATTATTGTAGAAAATTATACAGAGGGAAGCATCCAAGGAGCTCTATTTAGCAAAACCGTACATTTTCAATGGGATAGAAGGAAAAAATTCTCAAGGAATCACAGGGTGGCAGACCCCCCTCTGCAGGGGATACGCAACTTGCACTTAATCTGGTCTCTGAATTTGAGGCTGCGGTTAACCGGGATCCAAACAGGCCTTGGCCCGAATTTTATGGTGGCGGCGATGAATAGGCAACCATAGGGCGGAGCTCGTTCCGCCAGACTGCCGACGCAGATGGTGCATCACGATACACCTCCGCCTCAGGCCACCTCCTACGCCCCGTCCCCTACCAGCCCCACGATCTCCCCCACGATCCGGTTCAGCTCGAAGTCCTTGGGCGTGTAGACCCGCGCCACGCCCCGGGCCTTGAGCGCCGCGGCGTCCTCGTCGGGGATGATGCCGCCCGCCACCACCGGCACCCGCAGCCCCGCCGCGCGCAGCCGCTCGACCACCTCGCCGATCAGCTCCATGTGGCTGCCGGAGAGCACCGAGAGACCGATCACGTCGACCCCCTGCCCGGCCGCCGCCTCGACGATCTGGGCCGGCGTCAGGCGGATGCCGTCATAGGTCACGTCGATGCCGCAGTCGCGCGCGCGCACCGCCACCTGCTCGGCGCCGTTCGAGTGGCCGTCGAGCCCCGGCTTGCCGACCAGGAAGCGGATCGGGCGGCCGAGGCGTTTCGACACCGCATCCACTTCGGCGCGGAGCTCGTCCAGCCCCTCGGCCGAGTTGCTGATCGCCTTGCCGACCCCGGTGGGCGCCCGGTACTCGCCGAAGGCGGCGCGCATCGTCTCGCCCCATTCGCCGGTGGTCACCCCCGCCTTCGCCGCCGCGACGGAGGGCGGCATGATGTTGCGGCCTTCGCGTGCGGCATCGCCGAGCGCGGCCAGCGCCGCCGCGACGGCCGCCGCGTCGCGGCCCGAGCGCCAGGCCTCGAGCCGGGCGACCTGGCCGGCCTCGACCGCCGGGTCGACCACCAGGAAGTCGCCCTCGCCGGCGGTGAGCGGGCTCGGCTCGGTCTCGCGGTAGCGGTTGACGCCGACGACCGTGGTCTGGCCGGTCTCGATCCGCCGGAGCCGGGCCGAGTTCGCCTCGACCAGCCGGCCCTTCATGTACTCGATGGCGGCCACCGCGCCGCCCATTGCGTCGATCCGGCCAAGCTCCTCGCGGGCGCCGGCCTTGAGCTCGGCGACCTTGGCCTCGACGGCGGGGTTGCCGTCGAAAAGGTCCTCGTATTCAAGGAGATCGGTCTCGAAGGCGAGAATCTGCTGCATCCTCAGCGACCACTGCTGGTCCCAGGGGCGCGGCAGGCCCAGCGCCTCGTTCCAGGCCGGGAGCTGGACGGCGCGGGCGCGGGCGCGCTTCGAGAGCGTCACCGCCAGCATCTCGAGCAGGATGCGGTGGACGTTGTTCTCGGGCTGCGGCTCGGTCAGGCCGAGGCTGTTGACCTGCACGCCGTAGCGGAAGCGGCGCATCTTCTCGTCGGTCACGCCATAGCGGTCGCGGCAGATCTCGTCCCAGAGCTCGCAGAAGGCGCGCATCTTGCACATCTCGGTGACGAAGCGCAGGCCCGCATTGACGAAGAACGAGATGCGGCCGGCGACCGTGGGGAAGTCCCCGGCCGGCACCCGGGCGCGGACATGGTCGAGCACCGCGATGGCGGTGGCGAGCGCGTAGGCCAGCTCCTGCTCCGGCGTCGCCCCGGCCTCCTGCAGGTGGTAGGAGCAGACGTTCATCGGGTTCCACTTCGGCACCTCGCGGTAGCAGTACTCGGCGACGTCGCCGATCAGGCGGAGCGAGGGCTTCGGCGGGAAGATGTAGGTGCCGCGGCTGAGATATTCCTTGATGATGTCGTTCTGCACCGTGCCCTGGAGGGTGGCGGGGTCGACCCCCTGCTCCTCGGCCAGCGCGATGTAGAGCGCGAGGAGCCAGGGCGCGGTGGCGTTGATGGTCATCGAGGTGTTCATCCGGTCGAGCGGGATTTCCTCGAACAGGGCGCGCATGTCGCCGAGATGGGATATGGGCACGCCGACCTTGCCGACCTCGCCCTTCGCCAGGGCGTGGTCGGAATCGTAGCCGGTCTGGGTCGGCAGGTCGAAGGCGACCGAGAGCCCGGTCTGCCCCTTGGCCAGGTTCTGCCGGTAGAGCGCGTTCGAGGCCGCGGCGGTGGAGTGGCCGGCATAGGTGCGGAACAGCCAGGGGCGGTCTTTGGCGGTCATGGGCGTCTCGTTCTGGCCAGGGTTCGATTCGCGATCGTGCCGGGAAAGCCTATAGGTGATTTTGCATCGCAGCGCAAAATCGACTGTAATTTTGTTTCCCGCCCGCTGGCGTGCCCGCAACTTGAGGAAGAATACAGTGGATTTCCGGACCAGCCGGCGGGGCCGATTGCACCGGCGGCCGTTTTCCCGGAGAATCCCTACCGCAGCGCACAAAAAGCTCTTGCGCCCTGCGCGACGTAATGTCAGGAACGGTTTTGACCGGCTTTTGAACGATTGTTGCGCGGTTTCTCGCGCGACGCCAGCGACGACGGAGACGAGCATGGACGCCGCCACCGATGCCGAGACCAGGGACCTCTACGAGGTCGGCGAGATCCCGCCGCTCGGCCATGTGCCGAAGCGGATGTACGCCTGGGCGATCCGCCGCGAGCGGCACGGGCCGCCCGAGGAGGCGATGCAGGTCGAGGTGGTGGAGACGCCGGCCATCGACTCGAACGAGGTGCTGGTGCTCGTGATGGCGGCCGGCGTCAACTACAACGGCGTCTGGGCCGGGCTCGGCACGCCGATCTCGCCCTTCGACGTGCACGGCGCCGAGTACCACATCGCCGGCTCCGACGCCTCGGGCATCGTCTGGAAGGTCGGCGACAAGGTGAAGCGCTGGAAGGTCGGCGACGAGGTGGTGGTCCACTGCAACCAGGACGACGGCGACGACGAGGAGTGCAACGGCGGCGACCCGATGTTCTCGCCGAGCCAGCGGATCTGGGGCTACGAGACGCCGGACGGCAGCTTCGCCCAGTTCACACGGGTGCAGGCACAGCAGCTGATGCGCCGCCCCCAGCACCTGACCTGGGAGGAGAGCGCCTGCTACACGCTGACGCTGGCCACCGCCTACCGGATGCTGTTCGGGCACAGGCCGCACATCCTGCGCCCCGGCCACAACGTGCTGGTCTGGGGCGCCTCGGGCGGCCTCGGGTCGTTCGCGATCCAGCTCATCGACACCGCCGGCGCCAATGCCATCGGCGTGATCTCGGACGAGTCGAAGCGCGACTTCGTGCTGGGGCTCGGCGCCAAGGGCGTGATCAACCGCAAGGACTTCAACTGCTGGGGCCAGATGCCGACCGTCAACACGCCGGAGTACAAGGCCTGGTTCGGCGAGGTGCGCAAGTTCGGCAAGGCGATCTGGGACATCACCGGCAAGGGCAACAATGTCGACATGGTGTTCGAGCATCCGGGCGAGGCGACCTTCCCGGTCAGCGTCTTCGTGGTCAAGCGCGGCGGCATGGTGGTGATCTGCGCCGGCACCACGGGCTACAACCTGACCATGGACGCACGCTACCTGTGGATGCACCAGAAGCGCGTGCAGGGCAGCCACTTCGCCAACCTGCTGCAGGCGAGCCAGGCCAACCAGCTGATGCTGGAGCGGCGCATCGACCCCTGCATGTCCGAGGTGTTCGAATGGGCCGACATCCCGGCCGCGCACACCAAGATGTGGAAGAACGAGCACAAGCCCGGCAACATGGCGGTTCTGGTCTCGGCGCCGACCACGGGGCTGCTCACCATCGAGGACGCGCGCGAGGCGGCGCCGGGGTGAGCCACAGGCTGGGGCGCTCAAACGCCATGCTGCCGGCCAGCCGCGACGCCGATCGCGATCGGCGCGGCGCAAACCGGACCGCTGCATCGGCGCCGGGTGTCCCGGGTCAGGCCCGGGACAACCGGGACAACCGGGCGGGCCACCGCTGAACTAGAACCTCACTCCGGCCACCACGGCGCGGTGGTCGGAGGGCCAGGGGGTGACCACGAGATCGGCTTCGGGGGCTTTCTCGCCGACGATGGCGGCATCGGTCACCTTGAGCCCGGCGCCGCGCGCCAGCACGAAATCGATCCGGTCGTGGTGGTCCTCCGGATCGGTCGGCTCGCTCGTCGGCGTCCAGGTCATCGCCGGCCGGGCGACCGGGTCCGGATGGACGGCGCGGTAGGCGTCGGCGAAGCCCCAGCCCTCGATCCGGAGAACCGTCGGATAGGCGACCGCCATCGGCTGCAAGCCAGCCGCCGCGGCGGCCTCGGTCCAGTCGAGATGCGAAGGCTCGTTGAAATCGCCGGTGACGAACACGGCTGCGGCGCCCGCCGCCTCGGCCATGTCCCGCTCCAGCAGATCAATTGCCGGGCCGCGGGTCTCGACGGCGGCGGCGATCGCCTCCTCGGCGGTCGTCAGGAACGGGAACGGGCCGTACTCGATGTCGAGAAGCTGGTAGGGCTGGTAGGGGGAATCGTCGAGATGGATGTTGAAAAGCCAGACCTCGCGGCCGTCCACGTCGATCTTCACTCCGAGATCGTTGGCGCTGGCCTTCTCGATCGGGTACCGGCTGATGACCGCGTTGGCCCAGAGGGCAGGGTTCGCGGCGGTCTGCTCGTAGACGTGGAAGCCGAGCGCCGCGGCGACGGCGCCCGCGGCGCTGGGTCCGGCGGGCGGGCAGATCTCGGCGTCGCAGGGATCGCCCTCGGCCCGCGTCTCCTGCACGCCGATTATGTCGGCGCCGGTGGCGCGGATCACGGCCACGGTCTCGTCGACCGGCTTGCCGTCATTCACGCCGCCGCCGTAGATGTTGAAGCTGAGCACGCGAAGATCGGTCGCGGCCGCGGGCACGCAGGCGAGCGCGGCCACGATCGCGACACTGAGGACACGCGCGGGGGTCATGGGGTTACTCCGATGTTGAGCGGTGGGCCGAGGCTAGGGCCGCGCCCGCCGGAGCGTCAACGGGCCACGCGCGTCAGTCACGAAGAATTCACGCTGGCCGCCGCGCCGATGCCCCTCTAGAGAGGGCCGATGTTCGAGCCCGTCCAGACCTTTCCCGACTTTTCCGAGGACCAGGCCGCCGCGTGGGATGCCATCGCCGCGCGGCTGGCGGCCCATGGCATCGAGCTCGCGGCCGGCACCACCACCCCGCGGTCCGAGCGGTCCGGCGACGGCGAGGTGATCGCGGTCACCGGCAAGGCTGGGTCGGGAAAGACGGTGCTGCTGGCCCGCCTCGCGGCGCGGCTGAAGGAGATCGGGCTGATGGCGATCCGGCCCGACTACGAGCCCCGGCGGCGCACCAGGCGCAGCTTCGCGGTGCTGGCGCCGACGAACAAGGCGGCGAGCGTGCTGCGCGGCCACGGGGTGCCGGCGACGACGATCCACCGGATCATCTACACACCGGTCTACGACCCGGAATACCAGAAGGTCGCCGACTGGCTGGAGGGCGAGCGCGCCACCCGGCCCGAGGTCGAGGGGCTGACCGCCGCGGCGCTGGACCGGGCCGAGGCGTTCTACAAGGCGCACGGCTCGGTGCCGGGCGCGCTGGCGGCGGCGGGCGTGCGGGGCGCGGACTTCATCACCGGCTGGACCCGGCGCGACGATCCCCTGGACATCGCCCTGGTCGACGAGGCCTCGATGATCGACGAGGCGCAGCTCGAGGACCTGACCGGGATCTTCGGGCTGATCGTGCTGTTCGGCGACCCGGCGCAGCTCGCGCCGGTGAACAGCCGCGGACGCATGGTGTTCGAGACCCTGCCCGAGGCACGGCGGAGCCATCTCGGTCGCATTCACCGACAGGAGGCCGACAGCCCGATCCTCGACCTCGCCCATGCGCTGGGCGATCCGGCGCTGGAGTTCGAGGCCTTCGAGGAGCAGGTGCGCGATGCCGCGAGGCGCGACGAGCGGGTGCAGGTCGCCAGCCGGGCGGATGCGGAGCTGATGTGCGAGAGCCCGATCCTGGTCTGGCGCAACAAGACCCGCGTGCGGCTGATCAAGGCATTCCGGCAGACCCACAACGTCCCCGAGACCGAGCTGGTGCCGGGCGAGCCGCTGATCTGCGACGGGCTCGAACTGCCTGCGAAGCAGCGCAAGCAGCGGATCGACCTCGAGGCGCGGGGGCTGATCAAGGGGGCGCAGGCGACCTATGTCGGGCCGGGGCGGAACCCCGGCTTCGCCAGGGTCGACATTGCCGGAATGGACGAGCCCAGCATATCCGTCGCCGCCATCATCCAGATCGAGCGTCCGGACGAGGAGGAGCCGGTCCTGGTCTCGGCGGCGCGGTCCGGAGCGGTGTTCCTGCACGGCGCCGCCTGCACGATCCACAAGGCGCAGGGCTCTCAGTGGCCCAGAGTGCAGGTCTTCGCCCCGGACCTCTGGGCGGCGGCGCGGGCCGGGCAGACCGAAGCCGGGATCGCGCTCTGGAAGCGGCTGGCCTATGTGGCGATCACCCGGGCCGAGCGCGAGTTGGTCTGGGTCACGCGCTACATGATCTCGCGCCCGGAAGACCCGCTCGGCGGGCCGGGCGCGCTGCTGCCGCCGGACTGACGGCCGGGCGACGGATTTCGCTATGGGAAAGTCTTTGGGGGGAGTGTCTTCAGGGGAGTGTCTTCAGGGGAGAGTCTTCTGGGGAGTGTCTTCGGGCCGCCATTCGGCGGCCCGGGGCGCCGATCAGGCTGACCAGCCCTGCCGCCCGGCGTTCGCCTCGGCGTCGCCCTTGGAGTTGTAGCCTTCCGAGGAGGCGCCAACCAGGTTGCCGTTGACCGCCATCCGGCGCCAGCGCCACTGGCCGCGCTTGTCCTTGTAGAACTCCCACTTGTCCTTCGCGTTCTTGCCGCGCTTCATGTTCGCTTCGGCGTCGGCCTTCGACTTGTAGCCCTCGGTTGCCGCGCCGACGATCTTGCCGTTCGACGCCTTGCGCCGCCACCGCCATTCGCCTCGTTTGTCCTGGTAGACCTCGAACTTGTCGCTTTCGCCGGCCATTCCATTCCTCCCGCTGTTGTCGTTCTCATCGTTGTCTCGTTATCGGATTCCCGCTTTGCGGCGAATCGGATCGATTATGGAGTCCGGGAACCGATCGGCAAAGACGTGATCTTGGGAGTGACTTCGCGGGGGGCGAGGCGATCGCTGCCGCCGCGGGTCCGGCGTGGCGCTACTCGACCACCCAGCTGTCCGGGCCGCGCAGCAGGGCGACGAGATCGGCGTTGGTCGGATCGGGTTCCGGCCCGTCGCCCTTGGCCATCAGCTCGTTCTGCGTCGCGCGCGGCACGTCGCGCATGACGCCGATCGCCTCGGGCTTCTCCGGATGGTGGAGCGACGCCAGCAGGAAGGCGAGCGAGGGGGTAGCGGCCTGCTCGTCGTGGCGGACGAGATCGTCCTCGGTGACGCCGTTGCCGAGGCTGACCACCTCGAGATCGAAGCCTGCCTGGCGCAGGCCCTTGTCGCGGTCCTTGCCGAAGATGAGCGGCTCGCCGTGGCGCAGCTCGACCACGTGGTCGGCGCGGATCTTGTTGTCGCGGGCGTAGTCGAACACGCCGTCGTTGTAGACGTGGCAGTTCTGGTAGATCTCCACGAAGGCCGATCCCTTGTGGGCGGCCGCGCGACGCAGGATTTCGCCCAGCGTGTCGGCCTGGGTGTCGACCGCGCGGGCGATGAACGAGCAGTTGGCGCCGATGGCGATCTTCAGGGCGTTGACCGGCTCGAGCACCAGGCCGAAGGGCGTCGAGCGGGTCACGAGGCCAGGATCCGATGTGGGCGAGAACTGGCCCTTGGTCAGTCCGTAGATGCGGTTGTTGAACAGCAGGATCTTGATGTTGACGTTGCGCCTCAGCGCGTGCAGCAGGTGCCCTGCCCCGATGCTGAGCCCGTCGCCGTCGCCGGTCACCACCCAGATGTCGAGATCGGGCCGCATCCGCTTCAGGCCGGTGGCGATCGCCGGCGCCCGGCCGTGGATGCCATGGAGGCCGTAGGTATCCAGATAATAGGGAAAGCGGCTGGCACAGCCGATGCCGGAGATGAAGACGGTCTTTTCGCGCTTCGCCCCCAGACCCGCCAGCACCTTGCGCATCTGGTTGAGGATGGCGAAGTCGCCGCAGCCCGGGCACCAGCGCACCTCCTGATCAGTGGCGAAGTCGGCAGGCGTGAGGGGCTTCTCGACCGGAATGTTCATGCCGCTCTCCCTGGCGTTGCCCGCTCGCGGATTGCGGCCAGCAGCTCGCCGACGCCGAAGGGCCGGCCCTGGACCTTGTCCAGCGGCTCGATCGGGGCGTCGAACTGCGCGCGCAGCAGGAGCGCGAGCTGGCCCATGTTCAGCTCGGGCACGAGGATGCGCCGGTAGCGCGCAAGCACGTCACCCAGGTTGGCGGGCATGGGATTGAGGTGCCTGAGATGGGCGTTTGCGACACTCAGCCCCTCCTCGCGCGCATGCATGGCGGCTTCGCGGCAGGCGCCCATGGTGCCGCCCCAGCCGAGGACCAGCAGGTCGCCGCTCTCCGACCCCTCGACGGCAAGAGGCGGAATCAGGCTCTGGGCGTTGCGCACCTTCTGTGCCCGGAGATCGACCATGTGCTGGTGGTTGGCCGGGTCGTAGCTGATCGCACCGGTGCCGTCCTTCTTCTCGAGGCCGCCGATGCGGTGCTCGAGACCCGGCGTGCCGGGGATCGCCCAGGGTCGCGAGAGCAACTCGTCGCGGGCGTAAGGTTGGAACGGCCCCTCGCCCGCCTCCGGGTGGCGCACCGGGATCGGCTCGAGCTCGTCGAGATCCGGTACCCGCCAGGGTTCGGCGCCGTTGGCGACATAGGCGTCCGAGAGCAGGATCACCGGGGTCATCAGCCTGACCGCGATGCGCCAGGCCTCGATCACGGTCTGGAAGCAGTCGCCCGGCCCGCTCGCTGCCAGCACCGGCATCGGCGCCTCGCCGGAGCGGCCGAACATCGCCTGCAGGAGATCGGTCTGCTCGACCTTGGTCGGCAGGCCGGTCGAGGGGCCGCCGCGCTGCACGTCGATGACCAGCATGGGCAGCTCCAGCATCACGGCGAGGCCGAGGGACTCGGCCTTCAGCGCCATGCCGGGACCGCTGGTGCCGGTGGCGGCCATGGCGCCGCCGAAGGCCGCGCCGATGCAGGCGGCCGCGGCGGCGATCTCGTCCTCGGCCTGGAAGGTGCGCGCGCCATGGGGCCGGAGCCGGCTGAGAGTGTGCAGGATCTCGCTGGCGGGCGTGATCGGGTAGGCGCTGTAGAAAAGCTTCTTGCCCGAGAGCCGGGCCGCGGTCACCAGACCGAGCGCCAGGCCCTCGTTGCCGGTCAGGTTGCGGTAGCGCCCGGGCGTCAGGTGCGCCTTCGGCACGATGTAGCTGCGCTCGAGCGCCTCGGTGGTCTCGCCGTAGCTCCAGCCGGCCTCGAGGGCGAGGCGCGCCGCCTCGCCGGTCTCGCCCTGGAACTTGCGGGCGATGAAGGTGAGCGTCGGCGCAAGGCTGCGGCCGTAGATCCAGTAGACGAGGCCGAGCGCGAAGAAATTGCGGTTCTGCTCGGCGCCCTTGCGGCCGAGGCCGGTGGGCGCGACCGCGCCCTTTGTCAGCGACGTGACCGGCGCCCGGATCACGTGCCAGTCGGCGAGCGAGCCGTCCTCGAGCGGGTTGCTCTCGTAGCCGGCCTGCCTCAGCCCGCGGGCGTCGAAGGCGTCGTCATCGACGATCAGCGTCTCGCCGCGCTTCAGCGTCTGCAGGTTCTCCTTCAGCGCCGCCGGGTTCATGGCGACCAGCGTGTCGACCTCGTCGCCCGGGGTCATCACCTCGTCGGCGGCGAAATGGACCTGGAAACCGCTGACGCCCGCCAGCGTCCCCCGAGGGGCGCGGATCTCGGCCGGGAAGTCGGGAAAGGTGGCGACGTCGTTGCCCAGCACGACCGAGGTCGCGGTGAGCTGGGACCCGGCGAGCTGCATGCCGTCGCCGGAGTCGCCGCAGAAGCGGACGACCACCGAGCGGCGTTCGGAGACGGGCTTTGTCGCAACAACCATGCGGATTAAATGGTCCGAGCCGGGCAGCGAGTCCAGAATTTGTTTGCAGCGCAGCAATTCGCCGCAGCCCGGAAGTGACTGTTTCCGAATGCCCCTTGACTGTCTCCCGGTTTCTGGAAAGGTGGCGGGCACCGATCGGTGACGGCCGTCCATGGCGCAAGGATCGAACAGGGCTCACCCGGCGACGATGTGCCGGAAGGGTGGTGTTTTGGTTCACGCCGGAAGGTGTGCGCCGGCCGGTGCCGGCGCGCGGACGGGCAGCCGGCGCGAATGCAACGGGTTCGGCGGGGCGCGGCATTGCCTGAGTTCATCAAGACCTATGTGCGCTGGGTCGACCGGCTGAACTACGCGGTCGGGCGCTTCGCCATGTACCTGCTGTTCGCGATGATGGCGATCCTGCTCTGGTCGTCGGTCTCGAAGGCGATCTCGGGCGAGCCCTTCAGGCTGCTGGACGCGCCGGCGCACTGGACCCTGCTGACGGCCCAGTTCGCCATCACCGCCTACTACATGCTGGGCGGACCCTACTCGCTGCAACTTGGCTCGAACGTGCGGATGGACCTGCTCTACGGCAGCTGGTCGACCGAAGACCAAGGCCTGGGCCGACGCGTTCACCGTGCTGGCGCTGCTGTTCTACCTGGGCGTGCTGCTCTATGGCGGCTTCGTCTCGACCGAGTACGCGATCCAGTACGGCGAGCGGGCCCCCGGCCTGTGGCGGCCCTATCTCTGGCCGATCAAGATCATCATGTGCATCGGTATCGTGCTGATGATCCTGCAGACGCTGGCGATCTTCTTCCGCGACGTCGCCACCATCCGCGGCGTCGAGCTGCCACCCGGTCCCGCGGACAAGGAAATTCGTGCCGACTCCGGGGAAGCGCCGAAGGATGCGGCGGGCGCCAAGGGCGGAGCGGCCTGATGGCCTACGAGCTTATCGCCCTGACCATGTTCAGCTCGATGATGCTGATGCTGATGACCGGGCAGCGGGTCTTCGCCGGCATCGGCTTCGTCGCCGTGGTGGCGGCGCTGGTGCTTTGGGGCGACCGGGGTGGCGGCGACCTGGCCTTCGCCTCGGCCATGAAGCTGATGAAATGGTATCCGCTGCTGACCCTGCCGATGTTCATCTTCATGGGCTACGTGCTGTCGGAGTCACGGATCGCCGACGATCTCTACAAGATGTTCCACGTCTGGATGGGGCCGCTGAACGGCGGCCTGGCCATCGGCACCATCGGGCTGATGGTGCTGATCTCGGCGATGAACGGGCTGTCGGTCGCGGGCATGGCCATCGGCGCCACCATCGCCCTGCCCGAGCTGCTGCGGCGAAACTACGACAAGCGCATGGTCACCGGCGTGATCCAGGCGGGATCGTCGCTCGGCATTCTGGTGCCGCCCTCGGTGGTGTTGGTGCTCTATGCGATGATCGCGCGCCAGCCGGTGGGGCAGCTGTGGCTCGCAGGGGTGTTCCCGGGGCTGATGATGGCGGCACTGTTCATCATCTACATTGCCGCCCGCTGCTGGATTCAGCCGCAACTGGGGCCCGCGCTGCCCGTCGAGGAGCGCAACGTGCCGATGGCGGAGAAGCTGCGGCTGCTGGGTGCCGGGATCCTGCCGCTGGTGATCTTCGGCGCCATGATGGTGCCCTTCGTCTACGGCTGGACCAGCCTGGTCGAAAGTTCGGCCATCGGCGCGCTGACAGCGGTTGCGGCCGCAGTGGTGAAGGGCCGGATGGACCGGCAGGTGTTCGAGACCTCGGTGCGCCAGACCCTGGCGATCTCCTGCATGTTCATGTGGATCATCCTTGCCGCGCTCTGCTTTGGCGCGGTGTTCGACGGGCTGGGCGCGGTGAAGGCGATCGAGGGTTTCTTCCTCGACCGGCTGGGGCTCGGACCCTGGGAGGTGCTGCTCCTGATGCAGCTCTCCTACCTGATCATGGGCACCTTCCTGGACGACACCGCGATGCTGGTGATCGTGGCGCCGCTCTACGTGCCGCTGGTGGGCGCGCTGGGCTTCGACCTGATCTGGTACGGCGTGCTCTACACCATCACCTGCCAGATCGCCTACATGACCCCGCCCTTCGGCTACAACCTGTTTCTGATGCGCGCCATGGCGCCGCCCGAGATCTCGCTGACCGACATCTACCGCTCGATCGTGCCCTTCGTGCTGGTGATGATTCTGGCGCTCGCGCTGGTGACCATGTTCCCGCAGATCGCGCTGTGGCTGCCCCAGTATGTCTACGCGAACGGGGGCAGCGGCGAGTGACTGTGGCGCGAAAAAAGCTTGCGGGGGAAGGCAAGACGGGGTGAGGTCCGGGCAGACCGATCACCAGTCAATCAAAAACCAGAGAGGAGACGACCGATGACAGACCGACGCAGATTCCTGAAGACGGCGGGCCTGGCCGGCGCCGCCGGAGCAGCGGCGCTGAGCGCGCCTTATGTCCAGGCGCAGGCGCCGATCCGCTGGCGCATGCAGACCTATGCGGGCGGCCCGCTGGCCGAGCATGTGGTCAAGCCTTCGATCGAGGCCTTCAACAAGGCCGCGCACGGGCAGATGGAGATCGAGCTCTACACCGCCGATCAGCTGGTGCCGACGGGCGAGTTGTTCCGGGCCATGCAGTCCGGCACCATCGACGCGGTTCAGTCGGACGACGACTCGATGGCCTCGCCGACCGAGGTGACCGTGTTCGGCGGCTATTTCCCGCTGGGGCTGCGCTACTCGCTGGACGTGCCGGTGCTGTTCGGCCAGTACGGGCTGGGCGAGATCTGGGCGGCCGAGTACGAGAAGGTGGGCGTGAAGCACATCTCCGCCGGGTCCTGGGACCCCTGCCACTTCAACACCAAGGAGCCGATCAACTCGCTGAAGGACCTGGAGGGCAAGAAGGTGTTCACCTTCCCGACCGCCGGGCGCTTCCTGGCGCAGTTCGGCGTGGTGCCGGTGACCCTGCCCTGGGAGGACATCGAGGTCGCGGTGCAGACCGGCGAGCTCGACGGCATCGCCTGGTCGGGCATCACCGAGGACTACACGGTGGGCTGGGCCGACGTGACCAACTACTTCCTGACCAACAACATCTCGGGCGCATGGATCGGGCACTTCTTTGCCAACATGGACCGCTGGAACGAGCTTCCGGAGCACCTGCAGGTGATGCTGCGGCTGGCCTGCGACAGTTCGCATCTCTACCGCCAGTGGTGGTACTGGGGCGGCGAGGCGGATCTGCGTGTCAACGGCACCAAGATGAAGCTGACCACCATCCCGGATGAGGAATGGGCGACCGTCGAGGCGGCGGCCGTCAAGTTCTGGGATGAGATCGCAGCCGAAAGCGAGACCAAGGCCAAGGTCGTCCAGATCTTCAAGAAATACAATGACGTCATGGCCAAGGCCGGGCGGCCCTACCGTTTTAGCTGATCGCGGGCCGATCCGCCAGGCGCGCCCTCCGGGGCGCGCCTCTCCTATGCCTCGAACACCGTCCGGCCGCCGACGATCGTGCGGATCACGTTCAGGCGGCCGATCTCCTCCGCCGGAACCGCCTCGATGTCACCGTCGAGGATCACCAGATCGGCGAGCTTGCCGGGAACGAGGCTGCCCTTCCGGCCTTCGCTGTGCTCGGCATAGGCGCCGCCGATGGTGTACCCGGCGAGCGCCTCGGGAAGGGTGAGGCTCTGGTCGGGCAGGTCATCCGCCCAGGTCTTGCGGGTCGTTGCGGCCTGGGTCCCGCGCAGCACCGAGATGTCCGATACCGGCCAGTCCGAGGCGAAGGCCATCGCCGTGCCGGCGGCCGCGATCCGGCGCCAGGCATAGGCGCGGTCCCAGCGGGCGCGGCCGATCCGGCCGAGGGTCGGCTGCAACGGGAAACCCATGGCGCCGGGCGGGTGCGGCGGCTGCATCGAGGCGATGAGCCCCAGGTGCGCGAGCCGCGGGATGTCGGCCGGGTCGACCAGTTCCAGATGCTCGATGCGGTGGCGCATGTCCGCCCGTCCGTTCGCGCGCCGCGCCGCCTCGTAGCCGTCGATCACCCGGCGCACCGCCCCGTCGCCGATGGCGTGGACGGCGATCTGCAGGCCACGGCTGTCGGCCTCGCAGGCGATCTCGGCGAAGCGATCCTGCGCGAAGCGCGCCTCGCCGCGCCAGCCGGGCCGGTCGGCATAATCGTTCAGCAGGAAGGCGGTGCCGCTGTCGATCACCCCGTCCATGAACAGCTTCACGAAACCGGAGGCGAGCCAGTCGTCATTCCAACGCCGGTGCATGGCGGTGGCGACGTTGAGGTCGGCCAGCGTCATGTCGGGCACGAAGTGGAATGGCACCCGGACCCGGGCGGTCAGCTCGCCGGCGTCCCGCAGTTCGGTCAGCAGCTCGAGCAGATAGGGGATGCCATCCATGTTGACGATCGATGTGATGCCGTGCCGCGCCGCATGGGCGAGGCCGCGGCGGATGTGGTCCAGATCCTCGGCACGCCCGGCCGGGTCCGGGGCCGGTTCGGGATCGCGCCCGGTCTGCAGCCCGAGCTTGTAGCGCTGCACGCCGCCGAGCAGCATCACCGGCCGGTAGGCCTCGGGCTCGCGCAGTTCGCCGGTGGAGAGTCCGTCCGGCCCCATCACGATCTCGTTTCCGGAGGGCAGCGCCCTGCCCCGCAGAATCCCGGCTGCCTCCAGCGCCGCGGTGTTGACCCAGATGATGTGGTGGCAGTCGGACACCAGGGCCACCGGACGGTCCGGCAGGATCCGATCGAGCACGGCGCGCGGCTCGGCGTCGGTAAAGAACCGGTAACCTGCCGCCTGGGCGACCAGCGGCCGCCGCCCGGGATTCCCTGCGGCATAGGCGCGCAGCCGCGGTGCCAGCGCCTCGGCGGTGGCGCAATCTTCCAGATGCAGGTCGCCGAGCTCGGCACCGCCGGAGAAGAGGTGCATGTGGCTTTCGACGAAGCCCGGCAGCACGGTCGCGCCACCGGCGTCGATCACCGCCGTGCCGGGGCCGGCCAGCGCCCTGACGGCATCTCCGTCCCCCACGGCAAGCAGGTGGCCGCCGGCAATCGCCAGCGCCTCGGCGCGCGGCCGCGCACTGTCCATCGTCAGGACCCTGCCATTGACCAGGATCGTCTCGGCATTCACGACGGTCATCGGATCACCCGCAGCGCCCTGCGGCGCAGCTCACTCCACCAGCGACAGCAGCAGCATTACCACCAGCCCGCCGGAGAACAAGCCCATGTCGAGCCAGGTGGCGCGCTTGCGGAAGAACTCGTCGTGCACCGCGTCGGTAGCCGCAGCGCAGAGGGAGGTGCCGGCGGCGACTGCGTCGAACGTCGCCCCGGCGAGATCCGACCGGGTTTCGGCGATGATATGGTGCAGTCCCGCGCCGACGAACATCCGGTGCGGGGTCGCACTGGCGAGGAAGCCGATTGTCAGCCGGAACCTCGAACCCGGAATTCCCGAGCGGAACGGGCCGGCGCCGAGCAGGAGCCCGCCCGCCAGCGCGTCCGCACGGGCCGCCCGACCCGCCGTCGGCGAAGCGGCGCGCTGCCCGCGCGCCGATCATGGCCGCGGCGATGACCACGATGATCGCCCCGAGGCGGTAGAGATTGTGGGCAAGCGAATCCAACCCGCTCCTCTTTGCGCCTTCCCCCGCGCCGCATGCGTATCCCGGCGGGCTGCTGAGGGCGGCTGACCTTCCCCACCGTCACGGGAGAATCCTACCCCCGAATGCCGAACCGGCACCTCAGCCGACCCGCGGCGCACCTTCGGCACGGATGAGCCGGTCGGAACCGGTGAAGCGGCGGTAGCGCTCGAGCTCGGCATCGAGGCGGGACAGTCGGAGCCTGGCCGGACGCACGCCGGGCTCGAACCACAGGCCGGTGACGGTCAGGGTTCCGGCGTCACGGTCGCATTTCATGTCGATCCGGCCGATCAGCCGGTTTCCCTCGAGGAGCGGGAAGACGTAGTAGCCGTACTGCCGCTTCGCCGCGGGGACGAAGACCTCGATCCGGTAGCGATAGCCGAACAGCCGCTCGGTGCGGTTGCGGTCACGGATCGCCGGGTCGAAGGGGCTGAGGATGCGGAGCCGGTCCGGGGGCGGCGGCGCATCGCGGGCCTCGCCGGGCAGACCGGGGCGGGCGAAGACACGGCGCGGCCTGCCATCGGCGCCCTCGACCGCGACCTCGATCAGATCGTCGTTCCGCTGGCGGGCGCACCATTCCGCCGCCTCGGCCGGGGTGACCGTGTCCCAGAAGGCGGCGATCTCGCCCGAAGTCGCGAAACCCAACCGGTCGAGCGCCGAACCGCAGGCCCAGTCGACGAGCTCATCATCGTCCGGCAGATGCGCCCGGTGGTGCGCGGGGATCACCCGTTCGGTCAGGTCGTAGGCCTTCTGGAAGCCGCGCCGGTGGCAGATGGCCAAGACGCCGGTGCGCCAGAGATACTCGAGCGCGGTCTTCGAGGGGTGCCAGTCCCACCAGCCGCCATTCGCCTTCGGCTCGTCGGTGCCGACCTCTCGCGCCAGGGTGGCGCCGTTCCGGTCCACATGGGCCACGATCTCGTCAAGCATCTCGAGGAAGCCCGGGCGGCGCCACTCGGTCCAGCGCTCGCGGATCCGCTCGGCGCTGCGGGTGAAGCGCGGGCGCCAGTAGGGGAAGAACCTGGTCGGGATGATCGAGGCGTCGTGGGTCCAGTTCTCGAACAACTCGCGGTCGCGCTCCAGCAGCCGCCTCAGATGACCCGGCCGGTAGGTCTGGTTGCGGGCGAACAGGATCATGTCGTGGGCGCGGGCAACGGTGTTGATGCTGTCGACCTGGACGAAGCCGATCCGCTCGATCAGTTCCAGAAGGCCGGTGGCCGACTGGCGCGGCCGCGGATCATCGGCCAACGCATGGCGGGCCAGGAACAGGTTCCGGGCGGCTACGTTGGGGACCGTACAGGCTGACCTCATGGGCGGATTGGTAGCGGGCCGGGCCCGCGCCGGCAACCAGCCGTGGCTCGGGGACGAGCGGCGCGAACCGGTCGCCATCCGCAACGAAGGTTGAAAACAACCGCCGGTTGAGTATGTTGCCGGCGTTAGGTCCAGAAACGAGCGTATCGCCTTTGCCGCCCGATCCCCTTGGGCGGCGTTTTTTTGTTCAGATGAATAAGAAATTTGTGAAAGAGTTTTTCCGATCAGGTGTTCTCAGCGCGGATGCCGGATCAACCGGCGCGTGCATTGCGTAATGTGTAGGGGGGAGAACCCATTCGCGTTCTTGGTAAACTTCTCCACCGGTATCTGGCGCCCTTCGCCGCCGGCGGACTGATGTGTGCGGCAACGCTCACGATCAATCCACACCTGGCAATGATGCTCGCGGCCGGGGGCCTGTTTTCGCTTATGGCGGCCCTGCCGACTGGCGGCCGGATCATCGGACGGCTCATGGGCGGGAACTGAATCCTGCGCAGGAACGATCCGGGTCGAGAGAGCCGAAGCGACAACCGGCCACGTCTGCGCCAGCCATCGCGGGCGTAGACACATTGCCGCGAACCAGCGGCGGATGCGCCCCTCGGCACGCGCGTGGCGAGGATCGGGCAGATTCGAGGCGATCATCGCCGCTGCCGCCGGTCGCGTTGCGCGTCCCGCAATGCATCCCAAGCCGGATCGGCCCGGGCCTCGACTTGACCCGGTTTTGCCCAATCGTGATCCGCCATTAGCCAAAGAATCTCGACACTCTCTGGGGATACGGGTTATGAGAATCTCACCGCCTGACCTTCACGTACTCCGGCGGAAGGATTGAACGAGCAGACGCTCGATTGGAGATGACCGCAGGTGGCGAGCGCAGTTTGCCAGAATTGCCGTACCGAGAATCCGGTCGAGGCAAAATTCTGCAGCGAGTGCGGCACCAGACTTGCGCTGACATGCGCCGGATGCGGGACCGGGATCGTTCCGGGCGCCAAGTTCTGCATGAACTGCGGAGCGTCGGTCGGCGCGGCACCGGGAGCTCTCGATCCGGGAGGGTCCGCTCCGGCGCCCGACCGCCCTGCCCCGGCGGCGGCGCCAAAGCAATCGGGCGATGGCGAAAGCCTCGCCGAGCGTCGGCAGCTCACCGTCCTGTTCTGCGACCTTGTCGGCTCGACCGCGATTTCCGAGCGGCTGGACCCGGAAGACTACCGGGCGCTCATCGCCGGCTACCGCGCCGCGGTGAGCGGGGTCATCGAACGGTACGGCGGCCATGTCGCCAACTATGTTGGTGACGGCGTCGTCGCATTCTTCGGCTATCCCGTGGCGCAGGAGGGCAGCACCTATGCCGCGGCGCTCAGCGCGCTCGATCTGGTCGAACTCGCCCCCGATATCACCGTCGAAGGCGTCCGGTCGGAGATCGCCCTGAACGTTCGCGTCGGCCTGCACACCGGGTCCGTGGTGGTCGGAGAGACCAGTTCCGGCCACCATATCGAGAAGATGTCGCTGTTCGGCGACGTGCCCAATGTAGCCGCACGGATCCAGTCAGCCTGCGCGCCGGGGCAGGTCGTCGCCTCGGCGGTGACCCGCCGGCTGATCGGCCCGCAGCTCGTTTTCGAGCCAATGGGATTCAGGACGCTTGCCGGCGTCCGCGAGCCGATGGAGCTGTTTCGCGTCTGCCGGCCGAAGTCGGCTTTCGACATGGCGAAGCAGGACTTCACCGAGCGCGCAACGCCGATGGTCGGGCGCCGGGCCGAGATCGCCCTGGTCGAGACCAGATGGGAGGCCGCGGCCGAAGGCGATGGCCAGGTCATGGTGGTGACCGGCGAGGCCGGAATTGGCAAATCCCGGATCGTCTTCTCCCTCAGCCACCAACTTCCCGACAGCGCCGCCAACAGGTTCGCTCTCTTCGGCTCGCCGATCCGCAAGAGCAGCGCGTTCTACTCGGTGAAGGCGACGCTGAGCGCGATGTTGCGATTCGCCGATGCCGACGGCGACGAGGAGAGGCGGAGCAAGCTGGATCGCTTCCTCGACGACCTCGGCCTCGACAGGGCCCTGTTGGCGCCGCCGCTTGCCGGCCTGCTCGGATTTGCCGACGGCGTGACGGCGCTCACGACGACCTCCCCCGAACGCCAGAAGCTGGAGATCATCAACGCGCTGCTGCAGATTTGCGCCGCCATGGCCGAGGAACGGCCGTTGCTGATGATCCTGGAGGACGTGCACTGGATCGATCCTTCGACGATCGAGTTCGTTTCGAGATGGATCGATGCCCTGCAGGGGCGATCCTGCCTGACCCTGGTCACGGCGCGGCCGGAATTCGCCTCGCCCTGGAAGAACCTGCCGCATGTGACCGGCCTCGAGCTGAACCGGCTGGGCCGCAAGGACACCGTCATGCTGATCGAGAAGATCGCCGGCAAGCGCCCGCCGAAGGAGCTGGAGGATCAGATCGTTTCGCGCACCGACGGCGTGCCGCTCTTCATCGAGGAGCTGACGAAGATGATCGTCGAGACCGGGCTGCTGGACGAGGGCGCCGAACTTAGGGGCGATCTGACGCTGGCGATTCCGGAGTCGCTTCAGGACTCGCTGATGGCGCGCCTCGACCGGCTGGCGGCGGTCAAGGAGGTGGCGCAGATTGCCGCGGCGATCGGGCGCAACTTCACCCGAGATGTGCTGGCGAAGGTCCAGCGACGTTCCGACCAGGAGATCGAGGACGCGCTTGGCAAGCTGCTGGACGCGGACCTGATCGTTCCCGTCGGCGGCATCGGGGAGAAGCCGAGCTACCGGTTCCGCCACGCGCTGGTGCAGGACGCGGCGTACCAGTCGATGCTGCGCTCGTCGCGCGCCGGCTGGCACGGGCGGATCGCCGCGGTCCTGGAGCGCGACTTCCCCGAGGAGACGGCGCGCGAGCCGGAACTGCTGGGGCACCACTTCATGCTCGCCGGGAACTACCGCTCGGCGGAAGGCTACAAGCTCGCCGCGGCACGGATGGCGCTCGCCCGCTCGGCAAATGTCGAGGCGATCGAGCATCTGGGCCATGCGCTCGACTGCCTGCGGCATTCGGAGCCTTCGCCCGAGCGGGACCGGCGCGAGATGGATCTCCAGATCATGATCGCCGTGCCGCTCGCCTTCGTGCGCGGATACGCGCACAAGAGCGTCCGCTCCGCCTACGAGCGCGCGCGAGAGCTTTGCCGCGAATACGGCGAGATGGAACGCCTGTTCAAGGTCGTCTACGGCCAGTTCCGCTCGAACCTCCTCGGAGGCGAGTATGCGCAGGCGCTGGAGAATGCGGAGATCCTGGTCTCGCTCCTGAGCGAAGTCGGCGATCCGCTGCTGATCGCGGCAACCGAGCGATCGCAGGGCGCGGTGCTGACCTATCTCGGCAGGCCCGACGAAGCGGTGGCGCACCTGGCCAAGGGCGCCGCGTCGGATATCTCGGTCGACGACCGGGTACGCGGGCTCGATTTCGACGTGGTTGATCTCAAGGTCGCCCTGAACGGGTACCTGGCGCTCAGCAACTGGCTGCGCGGCTGCACGGGCGAAGCGATGGCGGCGATCTCCGCGGCGCTCGGGGCATCGCGCGAGACCGACCATCCTTTCAGCGTCTCGTTCGCCGTGGCCTTCGCCACCTGGGTGCACCAGTTCAACGGCGACGACGAGGCGGTCGAGCAGTTCTCGGCGAGGCTGATCGCGCTTTCCGAGGAAAACACCTTCCAGTTCTGGATGGGTTGGGGCCGGGTGATGAATGCCTGGTCGCGGCGGGCGGAGCTCGGCGAGAAGGCGCTGTCGGCCATCGCGGACGGGCTTGCCGAATGGCGCGCGACCGGCTCGTTGCTGGGCCTGAGCTACTTCCTGTACCTGCATGCGGACACGGCCGTGTCGCTGGGGCAGGACGAGCTGGCCGAGACGGTGATCGCGGAAGCCGAGGCGTTCCAGACGGAGAGCGGCGAGGCGTTCTGGGAGCCGCAGCTGATCCGGCTGAGGAGCGACATCGCGTTTGCGCGCGGCGACGAAGAGGCCGGCATCGCCCTGCTCCGGGAAGCGATGGCGGCGGCGGAGAGGCTGGGGCTGGGGGCGCTCGAGCTGCGCGCGGCGATCGCGTTCTTCGGGCGATCGCGGGGTTCCCGGAACCGAGATGCGGCCGCGGAAGCGCTCCGGCAGGCGATCGACCGGGTCGCCCCGGACGACCCGGTCGCCGCCGAGGCGCGGGATCTGCTGCGGACGCCGGCGGAGGAGGGTCGCGCCGGGTAGACTTCGTTCGCGCTGGACGCTGCGCGAGGAGAGGATGATCGACGACCGGCTCAGGCTTCGAAGGTCCGCCGGTTCGCAACAACCGCCTGCACTGCTCGGGCGACACAAGAGAGGGGGAGAAACCATGAAGGCGAAGAAGAAGTCCCAGGCGAAGGACGGGGTGAAGGAAAAACAGACGCCCGCGACCGGGGTCATGCCGAAGCTGCCGAAGCAGTTCGACACCTTCCCCTTCATGTACGCCTCGCTGCAATGCCAGTGGGTGTACTGGTATACGAGCATCGAGGCGGCCGAGCCCTTCGTCGAAGGCACCGGCCTGAGCGTGGCCCGGTTCCCGGTCGAGGGTAAGGGCGGCAAGACCGAGGATCGCGCCGTCGTCCTGCTCAACTTCCAGCGCTACACCGCCCATTACGACAATTCGCTCGGGACCACGAACGAGGTCGAGTTCAACCTCCTCGCCTACCCGACCAACCGCGCCCCCGGCGTGCCGAAGATGCCGTTGTGGGAATACCTTCACGGCCGCGACCAGACGAAGACGATCGGCCACCTGCGGATCCACGTCGCCGCCGACAACAAGGTTGCGGTCCAGGCCGGCCGCGAGGTCTTCGGCGAGCCGAAGTTCTACGGCGTGTTCAACTACGTCGTGCCCTCGCTGAACGCGAAGATGACAGACGACGTTCCGCCGTCGCAGAAGCACCAGTGGCAGATCGAGCTGGTGAACCCGGACGACAAGGACAGCTTCGTCTATCGCCTGGACACGGATTTCTCCGGCTATGCCTGGAACAAGACCAACTGCACGCCGATCCCCGAATTCGCGACCGGCCTCGGCCGCACGGTCTGGACCCGGTGGACCATCGTCGGGCTGTTCGACACGTTGATGCTGTCGGACACGCAGAAGGCCGGCATCAAGCTCGAAATCGGGAAGAACGACTTTCCGATGACCCGCGACATGCGCGCGCTGTTCAAGGGCGCGACGCCCGCAGCCGCACAGATCTTCGAGAGCCCGCCAGCCTGCATCGAGCCGCGAGGGTTCTATGTCGACGCCATCGATCAGGACCGCCACCATGGCAAGTGAGACCGATGGGGAAATGGCGGCGGAGCGCGAGCGCTTTGTCGCCATCAGCGCCGTCCTGACCGGCTACGATCGTGCCGAACTCCACGGGACCGGCTGTGTCGACGATTACTGGCATCAGTTCAACCAGGTGGTGCCCGGGCGGATCCGCCGGGAGTTCGTCGCCGACGGACCGAAGCTCGAGGCCGCAATGGCGAAGGACCCGGCGGATGCGGAACGCAGCGTGCGGCGGGACTATCTCTCGAACGAGAAATTCGGCCCCCTCGCGCGTTCGCTGATCCAGCTCTGGTATCTTGGCCAGTGGGTTCCGCTGCCGCAGGAATGGCGGCGCGCCTACGGTTCCTCGCAGCATGACGTCTCGAGGATCGTCTCGACCCGGGCTTACAAGGAAGGCCTGGTGTGGGAGGCGATCGGCGCGCATCCCATGGGCGCGAAGCCGCAGGGTTTCGGCGCCTGGGCGTCCGAGCCGCCGAAGCGGGAGGGCTGATCCGTGAGCACCCCACGCGATGACGACCAGACCTACGACGTGGTGATCGTGGGCGCCGGGATTGCCGGCGGCATCCTGGCCAAGCAACTCCTGGCCGAGGGCAGAACGGTCCTGATACTCGAGGCGGGCGCCGATCAGGGCGACGACTGGCGAACCTACCGGGAATACCTCGACACCTACTACCTGGCGCTGGCCAAGACGCCGAACTCCCCCTATCCGGACCTGCCAACCGACCCGTCACCCTCGGTGCTGGACATCACCTCGGTGCATGGCACGGCGCCCGACACGAACGGGTATTTCGTCCAGCTCGGCCCGATGCCGTTCGGCAGCAACTATCTGCGTGCCTATGGCGGAACCACGCTGCACTGGCTCGGGACCAGCCTGCGGATGCTGCCGGCGGATTTCGAGATGGCGTCGCGCTTCGGGCGCGGCGTCGACTGGCCGTTCGGCTACGAGAAGCTACGCCCCTACTACGAGCAGGCGGAGTGGGAGATCGGCGTCTCGGCCGAGAAGGACGAGCAGACACCCGAAGCGCTGGGCATCAGCACCTCGCGGCCGGATGACGGCAAGGAGTACTTCGCCGCCGGCTACGATTACCCGATGCACCGGATACCGAGCTCCTATGTGGACGCCTATATCGGACCCGGCGTCGAGTGCAGCGACGGATCGCGGCGGGAAGGCGCGGACGGCATGCCGGTCGCGACCGCGGTCCGGCCCGATTTCGGCGGCACGCCAGAACCGGGTCTTGACGTGGTCGAGGTCAAGGTCTCGAACACGCCCCAGGGGCGCAATTCGACGCCCCGCCGGCCGAAGCGGAAGGGCGGCAAGTTCATGGTGGGGGAATGCGAGCGCGACCCGTTCGTGCCGCGTGGCGCAACCGGTGCCTTCGCCTTCATCGGACAGCGTTGCGAGGGCAATTCGAGCTGCATCCCGATCTGCCCGATCCAGGCCAAATACAACGCCATGAAAACCCTCGCCGACGGCAAGGCAACGGCGAAGGAGAAGGCGGCGGACACCAAGATCGAGGTCAAGCAGGCGGATATCGACCGGATCTTCAGGATCCAGACCCAGTCGATAGCCTCGACGGTCGAGACCGACGAATCCGGCAAGGTCACCGGCATCGTCTACAAGCGCTACCTCTTCCCGGGGATGACGCAGTACGAACTGCGCCGGGTCAGGGGAAAGGTCTACGTGCTGGCGGGCGGCGCGGTCGAGAACGCGACCCTCGCCCTGGCATCCGGGCTCTGCCGGTCGAGCCAGGAGCTGGGCCGCAACCTGATGGACCATCCCTACATGATGACCTGGGGCGCGGCGCCGGATCCGGTCGGCCCGTTCCGCGGACCCGGCTCGACATCCGGCATCGAGTCGTTCCGGGACGGGAACTTCCGCTACCAGAAGGCGGCTTTCCGGCTCGATATCGCCAATTGGGGCTGGAACTTCTCTGCCGGAGCGCCCAATGGCGATGTGGCGCGGCTGGTGGGACAGGACAACCTGTTCGGCCGCGAGGTCAGGCGCAGACTGTACCATGAGGTGCAGCGGCAAATCTGCATCGGCGTCCTGGTCGAGCAGCTTCCCCAACCCTCGAACCGGGTAACCATCGACCCGGCCTACCGGGACGCGATGGGAGAGTTCCGCCCGGTGATCAGCTACGACATCGGCGACTATTCGCGCGCCGGCCTCGCCCTGGCCCATGACGCCTGCATGCAGATCTACCGGCGCCTGGGGGTCCGGAACCACACCGCCTACAACCCGTCCGACAACGGCTACCTGACCTATGACGGCAAGGGCTACACCGTGTACGGCGCTGGCCATCTGGTGGGCACGCACCGTCTGGGCACGGACAAACGCACGTCCGTCACCGGGCCCGACATGCAGACCCATGATCACCCAAATCTCTGGATGGTCGGCTGCGGCTCGATGCCGACGATCGCGACCTCCAACCCGACGCTGACCCTGGCGGCGCTGGCCTTCAAGGCCGCCGAGGCGATCAACGGAGCGCTGAAATGACACTGCTCAAGAACGATCCGGGCACCGCGAAGGGGTTCGAGAAAGCCATCCGAGAGATCCGCGAGATGCTGCAGCGGGCGCTGATGGTCGAGCTGTCGACCATCCCCCCCTATGCGACCGCCTGCTACTCGATCCAGGAGCGGGGCCAGTACGACCGCAGCGACCCGGAGCTGGCCAATGCCGAGCCGATCGAGGTGATCCGGCAGGTGATGGTCGAGGAAATGCTGCACATGGTGCTGGTGGCCAATGTACTCAACGCCGTCGGCGGCGAGCCCAGGGTTATCGACGCTGCACGGATGCTCAAGTACCCGCGCCACCTGTTCGGCGATTCCGGCCCCGAGTTGCGGCTTCGTCGCTTCGACCCGGACCAGGTCAAGTCGTTCCGCGAGGTCGAGCGAGCTCCGCCCAACCTGAAACGAGCGCGCGCAGGCAAACCGATCACGATCGGCGGATTTTATGCGCTGTTGAAAATCCGCCTGAAGCATGCGTGCGATACGTTCGGAGAGGCCAAGGTGTTCGGGGAGGGCAAGGATGCCGCCGAGCGCCGCAAGCGCCAGATCGGAGAGGGCGACTACTACGGGGCCGGCGGGGCGGTCATCGAGGTCCATGACCGCGCGACCGCTGAGACTGCGATCGACGAGATCATGGAGGAGGGAGAAGGCGCACATCACGGCGACACCGCCGGGGACAACGACCCAATTCCCGGCCCCAAGGGGGAAAACCGCGAGGACATCGCCCATTTCTTCAAGTTCGACGAGATCCTGCACAGCCGGTACTACTGCCCGGAGGACAGGCGCGATGAGCCGCCGACCGGCGACGACATGATCGTCGACTGGAGCGCGGTCTGGCCGATGAAGGACGATCCGAAAGGCGGGGATTACAAACACTATCCCGAGATCCACGCGCTGTCCGAACGCTTCAACGGCATCTACAGCGAACTGCTCGACGGCCTCGACGACGCGTTCAACGGCAAGAAGGAGCGCCTCGCCGGGCTGGTGCCGGTCATGTTCCGGCTCAAGGACGCTGCCCAGAAACTCATGCGCGTGCCGTTGCCAGGCAGCCCGAACGGCGAGACCGCCGGCCCGACATGGGAATACCGGCCCCGTGCGCGGGTGCGCGGGAAACCGGGCAAGAGCTGAGGCGGACCACTCAGCCAGCCATCCAGCCGCCGTCGACCAGCAGGTTCTCGCCGGTGATGTAGGTCGCCTCGGGGCTGGCCAGGAACAGGGCCGCCGATGCCACGTCGTCCGGCTGCCCGAGGCGCGGCCATGGCGTTCGGCTGCGCGAGTAGGCAAGCTGCGCCTCGGTCGGCACGTGGCCACCCATGTCGGTCAGGATCTTTCCCGGCGCGACCGCGTTGCAGACGATGCCGTCCTGGGCATAATCGGCGGCGATCTGGCGGGTCATGTAGACGACCCCGGCCTTGCTGACGCCATAGGCGAGGTGGTTCGGCGAGGCGATCATGCCATGCTGGGACGAGATGTTGACGATCCGGCCACGCACCTCGGCGCGGGGCTCCTGCCCCAGCATCTGCCGTGCCGCCGCCTTGCAGCCGAAGAACACGCCCTTGAGGTTGACCGCCATGGTGCGGTCCCAGAGCTCCTCCGAGGTCTCGGTCAGCCGGCCGCCATCGCCGATCGCGGCGTTGTTGACGATCACGTCGAGCCGGCCGTCCCTGCTAGCGGCATGAGCGACCAGCGCCGCGACGTCGTCCCAGCACGAGACATCCGCGCGCCGGAACTCGGCCGAGCCGCCGGCCGAACGGATCGCCTCAAGTGTCGTCGCGCCTCCGCCACGGGTCTCCTCCGCCAGGTCCGCCAGCAGCACATGCGCGCTCTCGGCGGCAAAGCGGATGGCGATCGCGCGTCCGATGCCGGATGCCGCCCCGGTGACGATGGCCGTATGGCCCTCAAGCCTGCCGATGGTTCTGCTCATGGCGGAGACTTACACCAGCCCATCCGGCACGGCGAGCGTCATCGGGTCGCGCGGATGGCAGCGTGGCGACCGTTCACTGCGCCGGGTTCCGGGTGGCCGGGGCGGCCAGACGGGCCAACGCGCCGGCATCGGGAAGCTGGTCGAGCGACCACACGGCATCGGCCAGCGCGGCGACATCGCCGGTGAATCCGCTATGCCCGGCGAGCGCAACGAGCTTCCGTTCCAGATCGCCGTCCGACATCGGATTGCCTTCCGTCCCGCGCGCGGCCGCGATCTCGGCGCGGTGCTCGCTGCCGTCCCGCATCCGCACGGTCATTGCGACCGAGGCGATGTCGCGGGCGGGGTCATCGTTGAACCGGACCACTGGCCGCCCCGCGTTCATGGTCTCGGCCACCGCCGCATCCGAGAACTCGTCCAGTCCCGCCTGGCCCCGGCGCCAGACGATGGCGATGGCATGCTGGGCGCTGACCTGGGATTCGCGGCCGGTCCGCACCCCGGCGCGGTCGGTGCGCTGGCGCAGCAGCGGATGGCCCGTCAGCTCCACCGAGGCCACGGCGTCGGCGCGGAAGCCCGGCCGACCGGCAATCTCCAGACTGGCGTCGATGACCGGATTGAGCACGACGCCGACCGGGTAGGGTTTGTAGGTGTTCCGGGCGAGCTCCCAGTCGGTGCCGAGACCCGCGACCAGTCGCCCGGGCTCCGGAGCGTCGCAGGCGACGGCCAGGTAGCCGCGCGCGCCCGCGAGCGGCTCGGCCGGCCCGGAAAACCCCTCCCGCGCCAGCAGGGCCGAGAGCAACCCGTTGCGCGCCGCATTGCCGACGCCGATGCTCTTCGACATCGTCCCCAACGCCTCGACCAGCCCGGCGGCCTGAACGGCGGCGTTGCCGAGCGCCCAGACCTGCTGCTCTGAGTTCAGGCCGAGGAGAACCCCCGTGCCGCCGGCGGCGCCGAAGACCCCGCAGGTCGCGGTGATGTGCCAGCCCCGCGCATAGTGACCCGGTGAAACCGCATTGCCGACCCGGCACGCGATCTCGGCCCCGACGATCATGGCCCGCAAAAGGTCGACCCCGGAGCGGCCTTCCGTCTCGGCCAAGGCAATCAAGGCCGGGGCGACCGGCGCGGTCGGATGGATGATGGTCGGCGGGTGCGTGTCGTCGAAGTCGTGGATGTTCGCCGCCATGGCGTTGACGAATGCCGTCAGCGCCGCATCCCGCCGCTCGCCGCGGCCGATCAGGCTGGCCGCCGGCGCCCCGGAGAACGGGCTCATGACCTCGACCGCCTTGTCGACAGCAGGTTCGCGGCACCCGGCGAGCGCGGTCGCGAACATGTTGAGAAGCGCCCGCTTGCCCTCGTGGCGCACCTGCCGGGGGATATCCTCCCAGCGCAGCCCCGCGGCAAACGCGGCCAGTGTCGCGGTTCCCGGATCGGCCTCGTGGGGCGGAACGGCGCCGGCCATCGCGTTTCCTTCCAACGTTGCCGGCAGCCGGACTGGCTCCGGCGCGGTTCCCGCCCCGTTCCGAACCGGCAGGCGCGGCGAGGGCCGGCGGGATCACCGTGCTTGCGTCAACAGGTGGAGCATCCGCGCTTGCCGCACATCCTGTTTGCCCCGCAAGCAACTGGCAGACAATAAAAAAGTGGCGCCACGGGAACCGGCAAACCGGTTTCGGCCAGGCGCCACTGAAAGTTGTTTTCTCAAGGACAGTAGAGAGAAAACTTCATTAACATGGTTAACTATTTATTATCAAAAGGCTTTTGGTATCAGGTGGAAACCGACTTCGGTTCCGTGTTGAAAGCTATCGTTTTTTTTGCGTCGCGCCCTGACGCCCGCTGCAACCAGGCGGTTGTATCGGGCGGATAAAGCTCGCCTGCGCGAAGTGATTTGCGACCCGACGCCGTCGGATGGAAACAAGCGCGCCGGATCAGGCAATGGGCTCGATTCGACGATCGCGTCCGGACATCGGCTTCGAACCGAAGCCGGAGATAAGCAGGTTTCGTAATGCAACGAGCTGCTGTCATTGCCGAATTTAGTTTCATAAGAATCAAGGAAATCCGTTCATTGCCACAAAATCTCCGCGAAAGATTTTTACACGCCAGGGGTTATTGGCTCGAACGGGTGGATGTCTGATTCCGTGTGTGGCCGGTTCAGCCGTGGTGTCGGCAAGTTGTGTGAGCGTGTGAGAAGGAGTTCGTGATGCCCAGCAAGAGCAGTGTCGATCTTGCCCCCAATGTTCTCGAGACCGCCGAGGAGTATCGGGATCACCTGAAGGCCGAACTGGAGCGGGTCGAGGAATTTCTCGCCACCGCCGCCGAACTGATGCAGATCGGCTCCGCCCAGACCGTCGACTGGATCCTGTCGGACGATATGGTTCCGCCGCGGCGGCTGCACTCGTAGGTCAGCGCCTTTCACCGCGGCGTCGCAGGATCTGCGGCCGCGGATCCGCTGGAATTTCCCGCAATCCCTGACCCCTGCCGGTGTGCGCCGGCAGGGTTGGCCCGGTTCCGGGTCCCGGCCGGCACAAAAGGTGCGCAAGGGGCCGTCGCGGCGCATCGCGTCCATCCCCGATCCCGCGTGACCGACTGCTCCGCCGGCTACACCGGCGAACGGATCATTTCCTGGCGCGGACCGCAGGCCCGAGAAGTCTACCGGGCATCCGCCCGGACCCGTCGGGCGGCACGGAACATCACCGCCGAGATCGCGATATTGGCCACGGCGATGATCGCGAACGGCACCGCATAGCCGCCGGTGAGCTCGATCAGCGCCCAGAACGCCGGCGCCGCACCCATCCAGCCGAGCGAGAGAAAGGCGAAGGCGCGTCCGTTCATCTCGGCGAGCCGGTTCTCCTCGACCGAGAAGCTCATGGCGGTGACGAAGACCGGGTTCCAGCACTGGCCCGAGAGCCCGCAGGCGATGGCGAGCGGCACCAGCATCCAGCCCGGCGTTTCCGGCCCGACCTGCAGCAGCGCCGCCACCGCGCCCACGGTCACGACCGCGATTGCGCCCAGCACCGCGATCGCGCTGCCGGTCCGGTCGCAGATCCAGCCCAGCACCGGGCGGCCCAGCAGCGCGGTGATGTGCAGGTTCGAGGCGAAGATGCCCGCCGCCACCGGATCGAGCCCCGCCACCTCCAGGAGGTAGAGATAGGAAAAGAAGGTGACCGCCGTCTGGGTCACCGCGAAGACCAGTCCCGCACTCCAAAGGAAGCGCATTTCCGGGGGCACGCGAAAGCGCGCGACAAGTGCCGCAAGCCCCGGAGCGCTTCCCGCCGCCACCTGCGCCCTGCCCTCACCGCCAAGCCGGAACAGACCGCGTGCCGCGAGCGTGAACCCCACCCCCAGGAACAGGGCCGCAGAGACCGACAAAACACCCGCCTGCCAGCCTGCCGCCACCATCAGCGGCGGCAGCACCCGGCCGATCAGTGCCGCCGCGGCAGGGACCGAGGAATGCCGGATCGACAGGAACAACCCGCGCATCCGCCGCTCGGCGCTGCGGGTGACCATGGTCATGCCGACCGCCCCCTGCGGCCCGTAGGCCAGTCCGAACAGGAAGGCGGAGGCCATCGTCGCGGTCCAGGTGCCGATCAGCGTCACCAGCACCGCCAGCCCCATTGCCGCGAGCACCAGTGCCACCGTTCCCATGCCGCCGAGGCGCCCGACGAGGCTGCCGGTGAAGGGGCTGGAGCAGAAGGCGCCGAGGAAGATGAAGGTCACCGCCAGCCCGAAGTCGCGCTCGTCGAGACCGGTGGTGGCAGCGAGCTCGGGCGCAAGCAGGCTGAAGCTCCAGAACCCGATGGCGGCGGCGCACTGGGTCACCGATGCGGCGATCAGAACGGCGACGGGCCGGGATCCGGGGGGGCTCGAACTGGCGTCGGGTGTCATCGGCTCGGGCGGCCCTGGCAGTTGCGGCGGGTGTTCGCGGCAGCGGATCGGCTGTGCTAGGCTATACGGGAAGCCGGACCTCCCCGGGCGGGAAAGCAGCCGGCGCGGGAGGGAATCACAATGGTGATGGCAGAGGCGGACACCGCGCCCCGCAGCGTTCCGGACCGTAGCGGTGCCACCCGCGCAATCGCCGCATGGGTGGCGGAGTCTCCCGCGCCCGCGCCAAGGGCCCGTGAATGGGCGAAGCACGCGTTGCTCGACTGGTTCGGCGTGACGCTGGCGGGCTCGCGCGAGCCCCTCAGCGCGATCCTGCGCGACGAGCTGGCCGCGGGCGGCCCGTGCACCCTCCTCGGCGCCACCGCGACCACCGACGCCCACCACGCCGCGCTGATCAACGGCGCCGCCGGCCACGCGCTCGACTATGACGACGTCTCGCGCGAGATGTACGGCCACCCGACCGCCCCGGTCGCGCCCGACCCTGCTGGCGCTGGCCGAAACCGGCGGCGCCAGCGGCGCGGCGCTGCTCGACGCGCTGGTCGCCGGCGTCGAGGTCGAGAGCGCCATCGGCGAGATGACCGGGGGCGGGCACTACAATCTCGGCTTCCACGCCACCGGCACCATCGGCGCCTTCGGCGCGGCGGCGGGCGCGGCGCGGCTGTTGCGGCTGGATGCCGAGGCTGCCGGGCGGGCACTCGGGCTCGCGGCGACGCAGGCGGCTGGGCTCAAGTGCAACTTCGGGACCATGGCGAAGCCCTTCCACGCCGGCACCGCCGCGGCTGCCGGATTGCTGGCAGCACGGCTGGCGGCGCGCGGCTTCACCGCCAGCGACGAAGCCATCGAGGGGCCACAGGGCTTCCTCGCCACCCAGTGCCCGGACAGCGCGCCCCTGCCCTTCCGTCCCGATCCTTCGGCGCCGTTCTGGATCGAGCGGACGCTCTTCAAGTACCACGCCGCCTGCTACTCGACCCACGGCACCATCGAGGCCGTCCGCGCCCTCCGCGCCCGCCACGGGATCGGGCTTTCCGACATGGAGGCGATGACGCTGCACGTCCATCCCCGCCACCTCAAGGTCTGCAACATCGCCGAGCCCCGCACCGGGCTCGAGATGAAGTTCTCGCTCCGCCAGCTTGCCGTCGCGGCGCTCGACGGGCGCGACACCGCGGCGCTGGAGACTTTCTCGGACGCGACTGCAACCGACCCGCGCTATGTCACTGCGCGGCGGCGGGTGGCGGTCGAGACCGACCCCGACCGCGACCGGCTGACCACGCGCGTCGAGATCCGGCTCATGGATGGCCGACATCTGGCCGAGGACACCGATGTCGGCCAGCCCGCCACCGACCTGCCCGCTCAGTGGGACCGCCTCGCGGCCAAGTTCGCGAGCCTCGCCACTCCGGTGATCGGCGCCGCGCAGGCCGTGCGCGCCGTCGCCGCCGTGGCGGCGCTGGATCGCGCTACGGATATCTCCGGCCTGATCGTCGCTCTCCGTTGACCGGCCGTGGCCGGGCGCTTACGGCTTGACCCGGCAGGGGACCGCAGCGTCCCAGTGACATGGGGGATGCGATGACCTTCGAGGGCGTGCTCGAGCATATCCACATCACCGCCAAGGCCCGCGAACCGATGCAGGCGCTCGCCGGGGCCCGGCTGATCGCCGGCCAGGGCATCGAGGGCGACCGCTACCTGCTCGGCACCGGCACCTACTCGATGAAGCCGGAGCCCGGCCGCCAGGTGACCTTGATCGAGACCGAAACGCTGGAGGCGCTGGCCCGCGACGAGGGCATCACGCTGACCCCGGTCGAGCACCGCCGCAACCTTACCGTCCGGGGCGTACCGCTGAACCACCTGGTGGCGCGCCGCTTCCGCGTCGGCTCCGTGGTGCTGGAGGGGACGCGGCTCAACTTCCCCTGCAAGTATCTGGAGTTGGTCACCGGCAAGCCGGTGCACGATCCGCTGATCCACCGATCCGGCCTCAACTGCATTATCGTCGAGGGCGGCGCGATCCGCCCGGGCGACCGCGTCACCTCGCTCTGAAGGACGTCCACCCATGAGCAACCTGCCCCGGATCGACGCCGCCCGCCTGTGGGCGCGCCAGACCGAGTTCGACACCATCGGCGCGACGCCCGGCGGCGGGGTGCACCGGCTGGCGCTCTCCGAGCCCGACATCGAGGCGCATCGCCGCCTCGCGGCCTGGGCCAGGGCGCGGGGCTGGACGGTGCTCATCGACGACATCGGCAACATGTTCCTCCGCCGCGAAGGCACCGACCCGGCTCTGCCGCCGGTGGTCTCGGGCTCCCACACCGACAGCCAGCCGATGGCCGGGCGCTTCGACGGGCCGCTGGGCGTACTGGCGGCGCTGGAGGCGCTGGAGACCATCGACGACGCCGGCATCCGGACCCGCCATCCGATCGAGGTCGCGATCTGGAACAACGAGGAAGGGCCGCGCTTCACCCCCGCCTGCATGGGCTCGGCCGCCTATGCCGGGGTGCAGCCGCTGGAGAAGATGCGGGCCGCCACCGACCCGGACGGCATCACCATGGGCGCCTGCGTCGACGCCCTGAAGGCCGCCATCCCCGGCGCGGGGCGCCGCGAGCTCGGCACCCCCTTCGCCGCCTTCATCGAGGCGCATATCGAGCAGGGCGTGGTGCTGGAGAGCAGCGGCAACGTGATCGGCACGGTCACGGGGATGCAGGGCTACCGCCGCTTCCGGGTCGAGGTCACCGGCCAGGACGCCCATTCCGGCACCACCCCCCGCGCGCGCCGCAGGGACGCCTTCGTGGCGGCGACCGAGATGGCGGTGGCGCTGCGGCACTCGTTCATTGACGACAGCGACACCATGCGCTTCACCATCGGCCGGTTCGAGGTGCTGCCCGGCGGCATCTCGGTGGTGCCGGGTAAGGTGACCTTCACCATCGACATGCGCCACCCCTCGGCCGAGGTGCTGAAGACCGAAGGCGACCGGGTGGCCGGCATCTGCGAAGGGCTGAAGGGGCCCTGCGAGGTCTCGGTCAGCGAGTTCATCACCTCCGCGCCGATGGAGTTCCCGGAGGAGATGCGCGCCCGGATCGAGGCGGCGGCCGGGGCGCGGGGCTACCCGAACCAGCGGATCTTCTGCTGCGCCAGCCACGACGCGCGCCACATCGCCCGGCTCTGCCCGGCGGGGATGATCTTCATCCCCTGCAAGGACGGGATCAGCCACAACGAGGCCGAGAGCGCCGAGAAGGACCATTGCGCGGCGGCGGCCCAGGTGATCGCCGACGTGCTGGTCGGGCTGGCGCTGTAGGGTGCGCCCCGAATGAAGATCGTCCGCACCGACCGCGAGCTGGAGACGCCGCATGTCGACGCCACGCTGCGCGCCGCCGGCCATGACCTGATCCTGTTGCCGGACGGCATCGACGAGGACGCGCTGATCGCCGCGCTCGGCGACGCCGACCTGCTGCTCATGTGCTACACGCCCGTCACCGCCCGGGTGATCGCCGGCGCGCCCCGGCTGAAGGGCATCGTCAAATACGGCGTCGGCATCGACGCCATCGACATCCCCGCGGCCAAGGCCCGCGGCATCCACGTCGTCAACGTCCCCGAATATGCCGAGGAGACCGTCGCCGAGGGCGCCTTCGCGCTGATGATCGCGCTGGCGAAGAAGCTCATCCCCCTCGACCGCCAGATGCACCGCAAAGGCTGGGCCTGGCCCGAGGCGCGCTGGCTCGGCGCCGACATCGCCGGCAAGACAGTGGGGCTCGTCGGGGTCGGCAAGATCGGCCGCAGCATGGCGCGGATGGCCGGCGCCGGCTTCCGGGCGCGGGTGCTGGGCTACGATCCCTACGTCTCCGGGGCCGACATGCGCGCCGCAGGCGTCGAGAAGCGCGACGACCTCCGCGCCATGCTGGCCGAGTGCGACTTCGTCTCGCTCCACATGGTGCTGACGCCCGAGACCCGCAGCCTGATCGGCCCGGCCGAGTTCGTCGCGATGAAGCCCTCCGCCTTCCTGATCAACGTCTCCCGCGGCGCGCTGATCGACGAGCCGGCGCTGGTCGCGGCGCTGGAGACCGGCCGCATCGCCGGGGCTGGCCTCGACGTCTTCGCCCACGAGCCGCTGGCGCTGGAGGGCCATCCGCTGAGCCGGCTCTACGCGATGGAGAACGTGATCCTGAGCCCGCACTTGACCTTCTACACCGCCGAAGCGATGCGCCGGCTGGAGGACGAGACGCTGGAGCGCTGCTTCGAGATCCTGGAGGGGCGGGCGGTGCGGGTGAAGTCGAAGGATCCGAGGTTGGCGTAGCAACCATTAACGGCCGACGGCTCTTTCGGTCCACGGGGTTCCGCGCTGGACGACGGTGTTGGCGTAGATCAGGAGCTTTCGCGCGCAGGCGATGAGGGCGGCCTTGTGGGCCTTGCCACGGGCAACGAGGCGCTTGTAGAGCGCGACGAGGGCCGTGTTCCAGCGGAAGGCCGCTGGCAGCGCGGCGGCGAACAGCGAGCGGCGCAGCCGGCCGCGCCCGCCTGCAATGTGGCGCTGGCCCTTGCGCGGGCCGCTGTCGTCGTCGAAGGGTGCCAGGCCGGCGAGGGCGGCGGCTTCCTCGCGGCTGACGCGGCCGAGCTCGGGCAGGCGGATGACGAGGGCGAGCGCGGTGCGCTCGCCGATGCCGGGGACGCTTTGGACGAGATCGAGGCGCCGGGCCAGGTCGGCATGGGTGCGCAGCTCTCCGGTGATGCGCCGCATCTCGGTCGCGCGCCGCACCTTCAGCCGCGCGATGTCGGCGCGCACGAGACTCCGGTGGCGCGGATCGTCGAGCTGCTCGAGCCGGGTCTTGAAGCGGGCGATGTCCTCCTCGATCTGCTCGACGAAGGTCAACTGCCGGGCCAGTTCGGCCAGGCGCGCGTCGGGCTCCCGGCACGGCTGGTCGTCCAGCGCCGCGACGGCGGCGATCAGCGCCGCATCGAGCGTATCGTTCTTGGCCCGGCGCAGATGGACCCGCGCATAGGCCCGCACCTGGGCCGGCTGCAGCACCAGGACGGGGCATCCCGCGGCCCGCAAATGCCGGACCACGCCCTGCTCGTAGCCGCCGCTGGCCTCGATGCCGACGCGCGTGACGCCGACCTCGGCCAGCGCCCGGTGCAGGCGCCGCCAGCCCCGCAATGTGTTCTCGACCCGCCAATGCGCGGCCTGACCGTGCACGGCCACGTCGAGCTTGTCCTTGGCCGTATCGATGCCGGCCACCAATGTGATAGTCTGTGTCATCTTCGTCGATCCCCGCGTTGTGAAGCGAACCAGGCTGTTCCGGCAACCATCCGGGTCCGATGAAGATGCTGACGACGATCCCGCTACGCGACAGCCACAAATGGCTCAGGGTGGGCCCGATCCGATCGCCAGCGGCCTGCTGCGGGAGGCCTCCCGCAGCAGGCCATTCCTCTCGGAACGCGTCCTTGATAGCCGGTTTCGCTATTACAAGGGTGGGCTTTCAACCCACCATCCGCCGCGCCCACAGCCTTGCCTTGTCTTCATTCTTGATTATATTGAATACAAACCTCGCGGGAGGAACCGTTGCCGACGCCGCGCACCACGACCATGACCGTCCGCCTGAGCGGCCCGCTGAGCGACTTCGTGGCCGCGAATGTGGGCGAGAACGGCGCCTACGAAAATGTCAGCGAGTATATCCGCGACCTGATCCGCCGCGACAAGGAGCGGGCTGAGCGCGAGGCATTCGACCGGCTGAAGGCCGAGTTGAGCCATGCGTTCGCGGCGCCGGAATCGTCCTACAAGCCGCTCACTGCGGCCGACGTGATCGCCCGCAACAGGGGCTGACGGGATGGCGGCCGTCCGGATCCAGGAGGCGGCCGCACTGCGCCTCGACGACATCTACCGATACACCCGCGATCGCTGGGGCGCCGAACAGGCCGACCGCTACATCGCGGGCCTGTTCGCGGCGTTCGGAAGGATCGAATCCCGGGGCGTCGCCTCGAAACCCGTCCCGGCGGAGTTCGGCGTGGACGGGTATTTCTTCCGCTACGAGCGGCACTTCGTGTACTGGCGATGGCTTTCGGACGGCGACATCGGCATCGTTACCGTCCTGCACGAGCGGATGCACCAGATCGGCCGCTTCCGGGACGATTTCGGCCCGTGACGGCGTGAAGGGTGATTTCATTGAACCGACCCTACATCCCCCGCAATGCCGCCAACCCGATCCCCGTCGACTCGAAACCCCCGTCCACCGCCAGGATCTGCCCGTTCACATAGCTCGCCCGGTCGCTGGCCAGGAACCAGATCGCCTCGGCGATCTCGGCCTCGGTGCCATAGCGGTTCAGCGGGATCGCCTGGTGGTAGTCGGCGCGGATCGCGGGCGTGTGGACCTGCTTCGCCATCGCCGTGTCGACCGGCCCCGGCGCCACCGCGTTGACCCGGATGCCTTTCTCGCCGAGCTCCGCCGCCTGCTGGCGGGTCAGATGCATCAGCGCCGCCTTCGAGGTGCCGTAGGCGGTGCGGAGCGTGCTGGCCCGGACGCCGGAGATCGAGGCGATGTTGACGACCGCGCCGCCGCCGCCGGCCAGCATCACCGGCGCCACCGCCTGGGTGCAGAGGAACGGCCCGTTCAGGTTCACCGCGAGGATGCGCGACCAGGAGGCGAAATCGGTCTCGAGGATCGGGCGGAAATCGGCGATGCCGGCGTTGTTGACCAGGGCGTCGATGCGTCCGAAGCGGGCCACGATGGCGTCAACGCCGCGCGAGACCTGGTCCGGCTCGGCCACGTCGGCCTCGATGGCGATGGTGTCCTCGGGCAGGGCGAGCGCCGCATGGGTGGCAGCCAGCGTTTGCGCGTCGATGTCGAGCAGCGCCACACGCCAGCTCTCGGCGAGGAACTTCCGGGTCGTGGCGAGACCGATGCCCCGGGCAGCGCCAGTGACGAGGGCGACCGGCTTGACGCCGTCAGTCACGGGCGGCAGCCTCGATCAGCTTCATGATCGCGGTGTGATCGGCCGCGCCGCCGAGCTCGTCGACCGCCCGGGCGAAGAGCGCGGCACAGGCCTTCAGGCCCTGGGCCTCGACCCCCATGTCCTCGGCCAGCGCAGCGGCAAGCGAGAGATCCTTCTTCATCAATCCCATCGTGAAACCAGCGGCATACTTTCCGTTGTTCACCTGCTGCTTCAGCTTTACCTCGGTGGCGTTGTTCTTGCCGGTCGAGACATTGAACACGTCCGCCATCACGTCCGGGTCGAGGCCGAAGCGCCTGCCGACCAGCACCGCCTCGCAGGCCGCCGCCAGGCCCGAGGCGGAGAGGTAGTTGTTCAGCACCTTCATGGCGTGGCCCGAGCCCAGAGGCCCAGTGCGGTAGACCGTGCCCATGGCCGAGAGCGCCGGCTCGACCCGGTCGATCACTCCGGCCTCGCCGCCGGCCATGATGGTGAGCTTGCCGAGCTCCGCCCGCCAGACCCCGCCGGAGACCGGGGCGTCGACCATGTGGATGCCGGTCTCCGACAGTTCCTTGCCGATGCCGGTGGTCTCGGGCGGATAGGAGGTGCTCATGTCCGCCAGCACGGCCCCCTCGGCCATGGCGACGGCGAGGCCGCCCTGCCCGGTGACCGCGGCGCGCACCGCCTTGCCGTCGGGCAGCATGGTGATCACCAGCCCGGCGCCACGAGCCACACCGGCGGGGTTTGCCGCCACGGTGACGCCGTCGCGACCGGCGAAGGGGGCCAGCGCCTCGGCGCGCAGATCATGGACCCGGACCGGCCAGCCGGCCTTCAGCAGGCACTCGACCATCGGCGCGCCCATGTTGCCGATGCCGACAAACCCCACGTCGAATTTCACGGTCATGTTGCCCTCCGTCCGGTTTTGCCGCCGCCCTTCCATCACGCTTGGGATTCCTGTAGCCGTCCGTATCTCGCCGCGCCAGCCGCATGCTAGAAGCATCCGCTTTCTGATGCCGTGCTCCTCCCCTGCCCGGACCGTCCCGCCGATGTCCCTGCCCGCAGCTGGATCTTCCCGCAGATGGACCTGATCTGGATCCCGATCGCAATCTTCGCCGCGCTGATGCAGGCGGTGCGCACGGCGGCGCAGAAGTCGCTCAATGCAAGGCTTTCGACCTGGATGACGACCTATGTGCGCTCGCTGTTCGCGCTTCCCTTCGCGCTCGGCTGGCTGGCGCTGGTGATGCACTGGGAGGGGCTGGGAGTGCCGGAGCTCGATGCCCGCTACCTCGGCTACTGCTTCGCCGCCGCGGCGGTGCAGGTGATCGCCACCTATCTGCTGATCTGGCTGTTCCAGATGCGCAATTTCGCCGTTGGCACCATGCTGTCCAAGACCGACGTGATGCTGGCGGCGATCCTCGGCTCGCTCCTGTTCTCCGAGGCGGTCAGCCTCACCGGCTGGATGGCGATCCTGCTCACTGTGGCGGGCGTGATCGCGATCTCCGTCGGCCGGGTCGGGCTGGGGAAGCTCGGAACCGGCGAGATGACCCTCGGCGAAGCGCTGTTCTCGAAGCCGACGCTGGTGGGGCTGGCGACCGGGTTCTTCTTCTGCCTCAGCTACCTGTTCCTGCGCGAGGCCAGCCTCGGGCTCGGCCAGGGCGGATTCCTGTACCGGGCTGGCTGGACGGTAGCGATCGTCGGCGTGATGCAGGTGGCTGTCGTCGGCGCCGGGCTGGCGGTGACCGAGCCCGCCAGTTTCCGCGCCCTGCGCCGTCAGTTCTGGCCCTGCCTGTTCATCGGCCTGACCAGCGCCGCCGGGTCGGTGGGCTGGTTCACCGCGATGACGATCGAGAACGCCTCCTACGTGAAGGCGGTCGGCCAGGTCGAGGTGATCTTCACCCTGACGATCTCGTCCCTATACTTCCGCGAATCCATCAACCGGCTAGAACTTCTCGGCATGGCCGTGATCGTCGCCGGCGTGCTGATGTTCCTGTTCTGAGGTACCATGACCGAATTGGACCTGACCCGCCGCGAGACCTTCCGCCACTGGAGCCCGGTGATCATCCGCTATTCCGACCAGGACGCGATGGCCCATGTGAACAACACCGCGCTTGCGACCTATGTGGAGGCGGCGCGGACCGACTACATGTACCGGCTGATCCAGAAGGGTGGCATGGAGGGGGTCGAGTTCATCCTCGCCCGGCTGGTGATCGACTATCTGCGCGAGCTCCACTATCCGGGCAGCGTCGATGTGGGTGCCCGGGTGATCCGGGTCGGCACCAAGTCGGTCACCACCGGCTACGGGGTGTTCCGGGGCGAGACCTGCTACGCCACCAGCGAGTGCGTGAACGTTTTCTACGGCATGGCGACGCGCAAGACCCGCGTTCCGCCGGAGAGCGTGCGCGCCGTGCTGACGGCGGAGCTGGGGGGCTGAGGCGGGCGGTGCGCCGGGCGGATCACTGCGCCGCGAGCGCGGTGTGGCGAACCTCGGCGGCGGCGATGCCGAACTGCTTGCGGAACTGGAAGAATTCCTTCTCGGTCATCTCGACGGTGAGATCGATTTCCATCGTCGCCGTCGACGCGGCTCCGGACCTCGCCGTGGCCGTAGAGCCATGAGACCGCCCGGCCCTCGTCATGGCCGAGACGGAGCGTGAACAGCATCCGGCGGGGGAAGAGGCGTGCCTCGATTTCGGCCAGCAGCAGGTCGCAGCCCTCGCCGGTGACAGCGGAAGCGGCGATCACGCCGGTGCCGCGGGTGGCGGCACTGCGGGCTGCCTGCAGGCGTTCCGGGTCGAGCAGATCGATCTTGTTGCGGAGCTCGATCATCTCCGTCAACCGCGGCTCGGCAACGCCGAGGCCGCGGAGCACGCCCAGCACCTCGCGGTTCTGCTCCTCGGTGGCGTGGTGGGCGATGTTGCGGACATGGACGATCAGGTCCGCCTCCAGCACCTCCTCCAGCGTCGCCCGGAAGGCGGCGACAAGCTGGGTCGGCAGGTCGGAGATGAACCCGACCGTGTCGGAGAGGATCGCCATGCGGCCGGACGGCAGCCGGATCTGGCGCATGGTCGGATCGAGGGTCGCGAACAGCATGTCCTCGGCCCTGACCCCGGCCGAGGTGAGCTTGTTGAAGAGGGTCGACTTGCCGGCATTGGTGTAGCCGACCAGCGCGACGACCGGCTGCGGTACCTTCTTGCGCGCCGCCCGGTGCAGGGAGCGGGTGCGCACCACCTTTTCGAGCTGGCGCTTCAGCCGGACGATCTTGTCGTCGAGGATGCGGCGGTCGGCCTCGAGCTGGGTCTCGCCCGGGCCGCCGATGAAGCCCGTGTTGCCGCGCTGGCGCTCGAGATGGGTCCAGCTTCGGACCAGCCGGCTCTTCTGGTAGGTGAGATGGGCAAGCTCGACCTGCAGCACGCCCTCGCGGGTGCGCGCCCGCTCGCCGAAGATCTCGAGGATCAGGCCGGTTCGGTCGAGCACCTTGACCTTCCAGGCGCGCTCGAGGTTGCGCTGCTGGACCGGGCTCAGTTCGCCGTTCACGACGACCACGTCGATCTCGCGCTCGGCGAGGATGGGCGCGAGTTCCTCGACCTTGCCCTGGCCGAGCAGGGTCGCGGGGGTCGGGCGCGACAGCGGCACGAGGCTGCTGCCGGCCAGCTCGACGTCGATGGCGTGGACAAGGGCCGACGCCTCGTCCAGCGCATCCGCCGGGTCCGGGGCTCCGGGTGCCTTGATGACCGGGTGTAGCAGGTAGACCTTTGCTGTCACCTGGCTCCTGCCCGGCCGAAGGCCGCGCCTTGGGTCATGCTTCCTCGTTGCCGTCGTAGAGGCTGAACGGCTGCGCCGGCATGACTGTGGAGATCGCGTGCTTGTAGACGAGCTGCGACTGCCCGTCCCGGCGCAGGAGGACGCAGAAATTGTCAAACCATGTGATCACGCCCTGGAGCTTGACGCCGTTCACGAGAAACACCGTGACGGGGACTTTCTGCTTGCGAACGTGGTTGAGGAAAGTGTCTTGGAGGTTCTGTCTGCTTTCGCCGGCCATTTTTTCGCCTGATCTTATTTCTTGAATTGCAGGGTACCGGCCTCCGCCGGCCTCACTGGCGCGAGTCTGCGATTTTGCCGTCCGCATTTCCAGTGTTTTTTGTGCGTATGCTAAATCGCCGCCATGAACCTGTATTGAATAGAGAAATCACTGCAAGTGTCTCCAGGCGGCCAAGCACCATGACCGCGCCCAGAATTGCCCGTTGCGATTCGGAGAGGCGCGGGAAATCGATGTCACCGGGTGCGACGGCCGCGAATGCCGGGCCGGTATTCGAGATCGCGGCAATCGACGCGATCAGCGCGTCCTCGAAGCTGAAGCCCGTCAGGGTCAGGGCGATGACGGCAAAGAAGATCGCGACCACGTAGAGCATGATGAAGGCCCAGGCGAGAAACGCGCCCTCGCTCATGATGCCCCGGAGCCTGCGCCCGGTGGCCAGAACGCTGTTCGGCTGGGCGATGCGCTCGAGCTCGCGGTAGCCGTGGCGGAGCAGCGCATAGCCGCGGATCAGCTTGATGCCGCCCGCAGTCGTGGCCGCGCCGCCGCCGATCGCGCAGAGGCCGAGCAGGATCAGCCCCGGATTGTCGAGCCCGCTCCAGTCTCGGGCGCTTTGCCAGAAAGCGCTTTCGAACCCGGTGGTGGTGAGGAAGGAGAGCGACGTGAAGGCCGCGCCCCACAGCGCCCTGAGCGCATCCGGCGTGGCCTCGCCGGTGTCCGCCGTCAGTGCGCCGAACCAGTGGCGCAGGAACAGCGCGAAGGTCGACAGAGCGACCAGCAGCCCCATGAGCAGCAGTTCGGGGTCATGCGTCCAGCGGCGCAGCCGGCCGGTACGGCGGGGTCGGGAATAGGTCAGCCGGGTCGCCGCCAGCACCAGGAACAGCGCCGCCACCATCTCGGCCGGCACGCTCGCCACCGCGCCGAGGCCCTGGGCATTCGGGGAAACGCTGGTGGTCGAGAGGATCGCCATCGCATGGATGGCCGCGACCATTCCGTCCTGTCCGAGCGTCGCGAACAGCAGCGCCAGCCCGGCGGTCAACCCGGCATAGACTGGCAGGATCGTGCGGAGTGCCCGCGCGAGCCGGTCCTCGATCCGGGCGGCCGAGCCGCCGTGGACGCTGATGTCTCCGCCAATGGCCCCGGACAGCCCCTCGGCATGGAGAGCTGTCTCGGTGCCGCTGAGATTTCGCGGCCCCAGGATGGCGAATGCGGCCGCCAGGGTCACCAGGCCGCCGAACCAGGCGACGATACCGCGCCACAGATGGATCGACATCGGCACCTTGTCGGGCTCGGCATATACGGTCCCGCCGGTCGTCGTGAAGACGCAGAGCATATCGAACCAGGCGCCGCCGAAGCCGACGACGGGAGTCCTGAGCCAAAGCGGCAGCGCCGCGAAGAGCGGCACCAGAATCCAGCAGGCCACGAGCTCGCGCAGCTCGGCGCCGGCGGTCCTGCCCCGCGCGCCCGAGGCGAGAGCGACGCCCAGCGTCGCCGCCGCGAAACCGGTGAACACCGCACAGGGAAGGAACGCCCGCAGGCTCGGCCCGTCCAGATTGATCGCGGCATAGGCCGAGGGAACCAGCATCCCGGCGGCCAGCAAGCCCAGGCAAAGCGGGAACAGGGGCAGCCGCAGCGGGCGCATCGCCCGCCTCTCAGAAGAATTCCGGGCTCACCCGGAACATCTGCTCGACCTCGTGGACCGCGTCGCGGACCGCGAACATCACCATCACGTCGCCGACCTGGATCACCGTGTCGCCGTGCGGCAGCAGAACCTCGTCGCGATGCTGCAGCGCCCCGATGATCGCTCCGGTCGGGAAGTTGATGTCGCGGATGCGCTTGCCGGCAATTGGCGAGGTCGCCATCACCTGGGCCTCGATCACCTCGCCTTCGCCGCGTCCGATGGAGTAGACTGCCCGGACTCGGCCGCGGCGGACATGTCGCAGGATCGACGAGACCGTGGTCGCGCGCGGATTGATCAGCGCATTGACCCCGAGCGGCACCGCGATCCGCTCGAAGGTCGGGTCGTTCGACAGGGCGATCGAGATCGGGCAGCCGAGCTGCTCAGCCAGAGCGCAGGACAGCAGGTTGGTGCGGTCATCATTGGTCAGCGCGACGATGGCGTCCGCCTCCTGCACCCCGGCCTCGGTCAGGATCTCGGCGCTCAGCGCGTCGCCGTTCAGGACGATGGTGCGCTCCAAATGATCGGCTGCGTACTCGGCCCGGCCCCGGTCGCGCTCGATGATCTTGCAGCGCAGGTTGGCCGACTCCTCGATCAGCCGCGCGACGCGCAGGCCGATATTGCCTGCGCCGACCACCACGATCCGCTCCGCGGACAGGTTCTCGCGACCGAAGATGCCGATGGTCCGGTTCAGATCCTCGTGGGCGGAGATGAAGTAGACCTCGTCATTGGCGAAGAGCTGGTCGTCGCCGTGGGTGACCCAGACCTTGCCCTCGCGTCGCACCGCGACGACGATCGCGCGGAGCGTGGAGAACAATTCGCTCAGCTGCCGCAGCGGAGTGTTCAACACCGGGCAGTTGTCATCGAGCTTCAGGCCGACAAAATCGACCGCGCCGCCGAGGAACGGCTCGATGTCGAAAACCGCCGTCGCCCGCAGCCGCCGCATGGTCACGTTGGCGACCTCGGCTTCCGGCGAGATGATCACGTCGATCGGCAGATGCTCGCGCCGGAACAGATCGCTCCACTCGGCCTCGAGATAGCTGTCGGCGCGGATGCGGGCGATCTTGGTCGGAACCTGGAAGACCGAATGCGCCACCTGGCAGGCGATCATGTTGACCTCGTCGGTCGACGTCGCCGCGATCAGCATGTCGCAGTCCCGCGCACCTGCCCGGGCGAGCACGTCGGGATGCGAGGCGAAGCCGACGACGCCGGCCACGTCCAGCGCATCGGTGACCGCGCGCACCAACTGGGCGTTGCTGTCGATGACGGTGACGCCGTTGCCCTCGTCAGACAGATGGCGCGCGATCTGCGAGCCGACCTGACCCGCACCGCAGACGATCACCTTCATCGCTTACTCTCCCGGCCTGAGCCGAGCGACTATGGTCGGGCGGGCGGGTGCGGTCAATTCAGTTCAGCCGCCACCGCGCGCTCTTCCTGCACCTCGTCTTCCTCCTCGTCGGCGATCGCGATCCGGATGCCGCCGCGCGAGGTGGTGACGACGCCCAGCATCTTGAGCTTCCGGTGCAGCGCCGAGCGTTCCATGCCGACGAATGCCGCGGTACGCGAGATGTTGCCGCCGAACCGGTTGATCTGGGCGATGAGGTATTCACGCTCGAACAGCTCGCGCGCCTCGCGGAGCGGCAGGCCGGCGACCACCCCCATCACGCCGCCGAGCCCGGCCTCGCCATCATCGGTGCCGCCGCCACCTGGCAGTTCCTCGGCATCGATAACCGGACTGTCCGCGCCAAGGATCAGAACCTGCTCCATCATGTTTCGGAGCTGGCGGACGTTGCCTGGCCAGTCGCGGGTCTGCAGTGCGGCGATTGCGCTCTCGCCCAATCGGCGGCGCGGCAGGCCCTGCTGGCGGGAGAACATCTCGAGAAAGGCGGTGGCGAGCTCTGGGATGTCCTCGCGGCGCCGGTCGAGCGGCGGCACCTCGATCGGTACCACGTTCAGGCGGTGGTAGAGGTCCTCGCGGAACCGGCCGTCGCGGATCTCGCGCTGGAGATCGCGGTTCGAGGCGCTGATCACGCGGACGTCTACCCGGACGGTTGCGATGCCGCCGAGGCGGATGAAGGCCTGGTCGACAAGCACGCGCAGTATCTTCGACTGCGTGCCATAGGGCATGTCGCCCACCTCGTCGATGAACAGCGTACCGCCATGGGCGCGCTCGAACAGGCCCGCCTGTACCGGCCGGTCGGAGGATTCACGGCCGAACAGCACCTCCTCCATCCGGTCGGCCTCGATCGAGGCCGCGTTGACCACGACGAAGGGCTTGCCGTTGCGGTCGGAATGGGAATGGATGAAGCGGGCCGCTACCTCCTTGCCGGTGCCGGGGCCGCCGGACAGCAGCACCCGGCTGCCGCCGCGGGCGACCCGCATCAGCTTGTTGCGCAGCGCATTGGCGGCCGGCGACGATCCGAGCAGATCGCCGCTCGACGCCTCGGACCCGCGCAGCCGCGCGTTCTCGCGCCGGAGCCGGCTCGCCTCGAGGGCGCGGCCAACCACGACCATCAGCTGGCTCATGTTGAACGGCTTCTCGATGAAATCGTAGGCGCCCTGCTGCACCGCAGCCACCGCAACCTCGATGTTGCCGTGGCCGGAGATGATCACGACCGGAATGTCCGGGTTGTCGCGCTTTACGTTCTTGAGGATCTCGATGCCATCCATGCGGCTGCCCTGCAGCCAGATATCCAGAATGACCAGGTCCGGCGGCGCGATCTCGATCGCCGCAAAGGCACTGTCGGCGTCGTGCGCCGTCCGCGCCGCATGACCCTCGTCCTTCAACAGGTCCGATATGATGTCCCGGATGTCCGCCTCGTCGTCGACTATGAGAACGTCAGCCATTTGTCCCGCCTCGCTTTCTCAACTGCCCGCTTTTTCTGTCTCTGTTCCCGATTTCTGGTTCCGCAACGCGGGCTTCGGGAGCCTCAGCGTCACTTGTGCGCCGTCGAGCCCGGTCTCCGCCGGGGCGTCGCCGAGCGTGAGCTCGCCGCCATGCTGCTCGATGATCTTCTTGACGATCGCAAGGCCGAGCCCGGTGCCCTTCTTGCGGTTCGTCACATAGGGATCGGTCAGCCGGTCCCTGCCCTCGGCGGGCAGACCGGTGCCGTTGTCCGCGATTTCGACCCGGTAGGACCGCTGGCCGATGGCCAGCGCGACCCGGATCCGGCCCTCGAGCCCCGCGTTGCTCTCGGCCTCGCGGCGCGATTCGATCGCATCGGCCGCATTCTGCAACAGGTTGGTGAGGCACTGGCCGATCAGGCCGCGGTCGCAGTTGACCGGCACCGGGCCGTCCTGCAGGTCCACCTCGTAGACGATGTCGGTATGGCCCTCTTCCTGCAGCAGGACCGCGTCGCGCAGCAGGGCGGCCAGGTCCTCCTCGACCTGAACCGGCTCGGGCATGCGGGCGAAGCGCGAGAACTCGTCGACCATGCGCCGTATGTCGCCCGCCTGGCGGGTGATCACGTCGAGATACTGCTCGAAGGCCGCGCCGTCCTCGCCGAGCCGGCCCGAGAATTTCCGCCGCATCCGGTCTGTCGAAAGCTGGATCGGCGTCAGCGGATTCTTGATTTCATGGGCAATGCGCCGGGCCACGTCCCCCCAGGCAGCCATGCGCTGGGCCGAGGCAAGCGCCGAGATGTCGTCGAAGGTCAGCACATAGCCTTCCTGCGGCTGCTCGGGCGACTTCGGCGCAATCCGGCAGATGTACTCGCGGGCCTCGCCCTCCGACGCGGAGCGGATCTCGCTCCGCGCGATGCCCGAGGGCGCCTTGCGGGCAGCCTCGACGAGGCCCTCGAACTCGGGGGCGATCTCTCCGAGCAGCTTGCCGGTGGTCCCCAGCGCATCGACCCGAAGCATATCGGCAGCGGCCTCGTTAATGAGATCGATCCTGCCGTCACCATCCAGGCCGATGACCCCCGCCGTCACGCCGGAAAGCACGGCCTCGATGAAATGGCGGCGGATCTCGGAGTCTTCCTTGGCCGAGACCAGCGCCGTCCGCTGGGCCTTGAGCTGCTGGGTCATGCGGTTGAAGATGCGGCCCAGCATGGCGACCTCGTCGGAGCCCTTCTGCTCCTTGACCCGGATATCGAGATCGCCCGCGCCGACGCTCTCGGCTGCCTCCGCCAGACGGCCGACCGGCCGCGCCAGGCGCTCGGCGAACCAGAGGCCGAGCAGTACCGCCGAGAGGATCACCAGAAGGGCGAAGCCGATATAGATCAGCGCGAAGTCGAACAGGATACCGTCGCGCTCGGCCTCGAGCCGTTCGTAGAGCTGGACCGTGTCCTGGGTCTCGTCGAGCAGTTTCAGCACCTGGCCCTGCACGTCGCGGGTCACGTAGAGGAACGCGTCGAAGTAGTTGGTGAGGTAGACCAGCGCCCGGATCTCGTTGTTGCCCTCGTCCTCCATGATCACGACCTCGCCAGCCCGGGCACGGGCCAGTTGTTCCTCGGTCGGAGGCTCGAAGTTGAACAGGTAGCTGAACTCGCCGCGGGCCAGGATCTCCTTCTGCGAGGAGAACACATAGGCCTCGGGCAGCTCTCGCAGCAGCGCCTGCTGCGAGACCAGCTCGTTGAGCTGCCCTCCCGTCACCCCGGCCGCCGCCGCCCGGTTGAGGTCGTTGGCCATGGCCAGGATGTCGCCCTTGATGTTGCCGCGGTGCTCGCGCTCGTAGGCCTGGGCGGTGGCGAGCGAGTTTCGCACCACGCTGCCGACCTGCTCCGAGAACCAGGATTCGATGCCGAAGTTGACGGTGAGCGTGGCGAAGATCGCGACAATGACGGTAGGCGCCAGGGCCACCCCGGCGAAGACGCCGGTCAGGCGAAGGTGTAGCCGCGAGCCGGCGGAACCGCGCCGCCGGGCGGCGACCAGCCGGCCGATCTTGAGCGAGATGACCGCGATCAGCACCAGAAGATAGACTAGGTCGGCGAGCAGGATGCCGCGCAGCATCGGCGTGGTTCCCTCGGCACGCTTGCCGACGGCGAGAACCACGGAAGTCACTGCGGCGAGCACCGGACCAAGCAGAACGAGCGCGAATATCACATCGCGCCCCAGCCATTTGCTTCGTTGCTCGCCCGTGCCCTGCTCTGGCATCGAGGCGGAGATCGCGCCCAGGTCTGTCACGCTGCCTCGTCAGGCCCCTGCGGGCCGCTGGGTCTACTGTTGCGAAACTACATCAGTTTCTTGCCGCGTGTGACCGGAATGTCAAGCTCCCTGATGCGTTTTCGCAGCGTGTTGCGATTTATCCCCAGTAATTCGGCCGCTTTCAGTTGATTTCCTCGGGTCGCCGACAGGGTCAGGGCGATCAGCGGAAGCTCGATCTCGCGCAACACCCGTTCATGCAGGCCGGGGGGCGGCAAGCTCTCGCCATGCATGTTGAAATAGCGTTTCAGATGCAACTCGATGGCGGCGCCGAGCGTGCGTCCGGTCTCGGCGCCGTCGAACTCGCCGCCGCGATCGCCGGCGGTTGCTCTCAGCTCATCGCCGATCGTCTCGGACGGGATCTGCTCGTCCGGACAGAGCGCGGCGAGACGGCGCATCAGGTTTTCCAGCTCGCGGACGTTGCCGGGCCAGGAGTGCTCCTTCAGCCGGGCGATGCCGTCCGCCGACAGGGTCTTGCGCGGCAATCCCTCCTGCTCGGCCCGGCGCAGGAAGGCGCGGGCGAGGTCGGGCAGGTCATCGATCCGCTCGGAGAGCGGCGGCAGGCGGATCGGCACCACGTTGAGCCGGTAGTAGAGATCCTCGCGGAAGCGCCCCACATTGATCAGCGAGCGCAGGTTCTGGTGGGTCGCGGCGACGATCCGCACATCGGCGCGCCGCGCGGCGCGGCCGCCGACCGCGGTGTATTCCCCTTCCTGGAGGACGCGCAGCAGCCGGGTCTGCGCCTCGGCCGGCATGTCGCCGATCTCGTCGAGGAACAGGGTGCCGCCCTGGGCCTGCTCGAACTTGCCGACACCGCGCTCGGTGGCGCCGGTGAAGGAGCCCTTCTCGTGGCCGAAGAGCTCGGATTCGATCAGCTCGCGCGGGATCGCCGCCATGTTGATGGCCACGAACGGCCCGTGCGAGCGCTTGCCGAAATTGTGCAGCGCCCGGGCGACCAGCTCCTTGCCGGTGCCGCTGGCGCCCGAGATCATCACGGTCAGGTCGGTGTGCATCAGCCGGGCCATGACCCGGTAGACCTCCTGCATCGCCGGCGAGCGGCCGATCAGCGGCAGGTTCTCCTCGCGCACCTCGGGCGCTGCGGCGGGTTCCTCGGCCTGCCGCGCCTGGTCCTTCAGCGCCTTCTGCACCGAGCCCAGCAACTCCTGCAGGTCGAACGGCTTCGGCAGGTACTCGTAGGCGCCGACCTCGGCGGCGCGGATCGCGGTCAGCACCGTGTTCTGGGCGCTCATCACGATCACCGGCAGGTCCGGGCGCTTCTTGCGGATCGCGGGCAGAAGATCGAGCGCGTCGCCGTCGGGCATGTGCACGTCGGTGACCACGATGTCGCCCTCCCCCTCCTCGACCATGCGCCAGAGCGCCGAGGCCGAGCCGGTGGCGCGAACCCGGCAGCCGATGCGGTTGAGCGCCTGGCTCAGCACCATGCGGATGGCGCGGTCGTCGTCGGCCAGGAGGACGGTGGAGCCGGCGGTCATGCCGCGTCCTCCGCGCCGTCGGCCAGCACCGCCGGACCTTCGGCCGCCATCGGCAGCAGCAGCCGGAAGCGGGTCCAGCCCGGCTCGGACTCGCAGGAGACGACCCCGCCGTGGTCGGAGACGATCTTCGAGACCAGCGCCAGCCCCAGCCCGCTGCCGGAGGATTTCGAGGTCACGAAGGGCTCGAAGATGTGGCGCTGCAGCTCCTCGGGCACGCCGGTGCCGTTATCGGCGACCATGACCTGGAGCGGCAGGCTCTCGCGCTGGCCCGAGGGGGTGACGACCTTCATCCCGGCACGGTAGGAACTTCGCACGGTGATGATCCCGCCGACCTGCGGGGCGGCCTCGGCGGCGTTCTTGAGGAGGTTGAGCATCACCTGCATGAGCTGGTCGGGATCGCCGAGCGTCGGCGGCAGTGACGGGTCGTATTCCTGAATGAAGCGGGCATGGGACGCGAACCCGGCCTTGGCCGACCGGCAGGCGCGGTCGAGCACATCGTGGATGTTCACCGGCTGGTAGCGCGCGGGGCCGATGTCGCCGAACTGCTCGACCCGGTCGACCAGCGCACCGATCCGCACGACCTCCTCGCGGATCAGCGTGGTCAGTTCGCGGTCCTCGTCGTCGAGGTTCATGTGCAGGAGCTGCGCGGCGCCCGAGATGCCGGCCAGCGGGTTCTTGATCTCGTGCGCCAGCATCTGCGCCATGCCGGCGACCGAGCGGGCGGCGTTGCGGTGGGTCAGCGAGCGATCCATCGTCTCGACGATGGCCCGGGGGTGGATCATCACCACGGCGCCCTGGTCCTGCATCGGCGCGGCCTGAAGGTCGACCAGGCGGGCCGGCAGCTCGGGCCAGGTGAGGTCGACGCCGTACTCGGCCATGTTGTGGCCGTGGCGGAGCACCTGCCGGACCAGATCGGCCAACCGGCTGTCCTCGCCCGCAAGCGCCGCCAGGGACTGGCCCGAAAGCTGGCGCTCGGAGGCGCCGAGGAAGTTCTCGGCGGCGCCGTTCACGGCGGCGATGGCGCCATCGCCGCTCACGGTCAGCACCGGGTTGGGCAGGCTGTTCCAGATCAGCTCGTAATGGGCCGCCGCGGTCATCCGGCCAACATCCGCCGGACGGAGCCGCCAATGGTGACGTCGACTGCGCCAGTCTGCATGAGGCTGCCTATTTGGTGAGCACCGGAAATCGCTCTTACCCTCCGGTCTTGTGCCGTGCAAGGCCCCGGCCTAGAACGCCCACAGGGTCAGCGACAACCCGCCGCGAGGACCATGTGACGACCGCCGCCATCATCGTTGCCGCCGGACGCGGCACCCGCCTTGGCGGGCAGGTGCCGAAGCAGTATCGGCGGTTGTGCGGCGAGATGGTGCTGACCCGGAGCCTGCGCGGGGCGCTCGCCTGCCCGGAGATCGGCGCGGTCCTGGTGGCGATCCGGCCGGAGGCGCGGGATCTCTATGCGGAAGCGGTTGCGGGGATCACCGATCCGCGCCTGCTGTGCCCGGTCGACGGCGGCGCCGAGCGGTCGGACACCGTGCGCAGGGCCCTCGAGGCACTGGAGCCGCGCGCACCCGAGGTGGTGCTGGTGCACGATGCGGCGCGGCCGTTCGCCAGCCCGGCGCTGTGGGCGGCACTGGCTGCCCGCGCGGCAACCGGCGAGGGCGCCATCGCCGCCGAGCCGGTGACCGACGCGCTCTGGCGGGCCGAGGACGGGATGGCGGATGCCCCGGCCTCGCGGGATGGATTGTGGCGGGCGCAGACGCCGCAGGCCTTCCCGTTCGCGGCGCTGCTGGCGGCCCACCGGGCGGGCGGTGCCCCCGCCCTCGCCCCGGCCCTCGACGACGCCGAGGTGTTCCGCCGGGCCGGATTGCCTGTCCGGCTGGTGCCGGGCGAGCCGGAGAACTTCAAGATCACCACCGCCGCCGACCTCGACCGGGCGGAGCGGATCGCGGCAAGGGAGGCGCCGATGGATGTCCGGGTCGGACAAGGCTTCGACGTGCACCGGTTCTGTCCCGGCGATCACGTGACTCTCTGCGGCGTCCGCATCCCCCATGGCCGGGGACTGGAGGGGCATTCCGATGCGGATGTCGGGCTGCACGCGCTTGCCGACGCGATCTACGGAGCGATCGCGGATGGCGATATCGGCCGGCACTTTCCGCCGTCGGACCCGCAGTGGAAGGGGGCGGAGAGCCATATCTTCCTCGGCCACGCCGGACGTCGCGTGGCGGACAGGGGGGGCCGCATCTCGAATGTCGACGTCACCCTGCTCTGCGAGCGGCCGAAGATCGCGCCCCATGCGGCGGCGATGCAGGCGCGGATCGGCGGGATACTGGGGATCGCGCCGGACCGGGTCAGCATCAAGGCGACGACGATGGAGCGCATGGGCTTCGCCGGGCGCGAGGAAGGCATGGCGGCACTGGCGACGGCGACGGTGATCCTCGATCCCGGCAGCGGCGCGCCCTCTCCCCGTCCGTCCCCCCGGCGGGGAGAGGGAGGCGCGAGCCACGGAGGCCGGCCGTGACCCCGCGCGCCATCGCCACCTGCTTCGGCATCGGCGACCTGCCCGGAGCGCCGGGCACCTGGGCCTCGGTCGCGGCGATCCCGCTCGCCTGGGCGCTGCACGCCGCCGGCGGGTTCTGGCTGCTGGCGCTGGCGACGGCGGGCATCGTCGCCGTCGGCTGGTGGGCGACGGCGCGCTATCTGGATGGCCGCAAGGACGATCCGTCCGACGTGGTGATCGACGAGGTGGCGGGGATGCTGATGGCGCTCTGGCCGCTGTCCCTCGGGCTGACGGTAACGGAAGCGCCGGCCCATCTCTGGCCATGGCCGGGCTGGGTGCTGGGCTTCCTGCTGTTCCGCTTCTTCGACATCGTCAAGCCGCCGCCGGTAAGCTGGGCCGACCGGATGGAGGGGCCGGCGGGCGTGATGCTGGATGATCTGGTGGCCGGATCACTGACGGCACTGATCGCCACCGTGGCCGCGGGGGTCGCCCATGGATGGTTCTGAGGAAAACCGGGCACTCGCCGCGCGACTGCTGGCGGCCTGCGCGGCGCGGGGACTGATGGTCGCCACCGCCGAGAGCTGTACCGGCGGGATGGTGGCGGCGGCGCTGACCGACATCCCCGGCTCGTCCGCCGTGGTCGAGCGGGGCTTCGTGACCTATTCGAACGAGGCCAAGACCGAGCTTCTGGGTGTGCCTGCGGGAATGATCGCCGCCCACGGCGCCGTCTCCGAGCCGGTGGCGCGCACCATGGCCGAGGGCGCGCTGGCGCGGAGCCGGGCACAGCTCGCGGTCGCCATAACCGGGATCGCCGGACCTGGCGGCGGCACGCCGCAGAAACCCGAGGGGCTGGTGCATTTCGCCTGCGCCCGGGAAGGCCGAGCGACCGCCCATGCCCGGATCGCGTTCGGCGCCATCGGCCGCGATGCGGTGCGGGTTGCCTCGGTACGCCAGGCGCTGGAGATGCTGATTTCCGCGACCGAAGACTGAGCGATGGTACCGGACGACGACCTCGCCGCCATCTCCCGCTTCGCCTGGACGGAACTGGAGCGCGCGGCGCGGGACCGCGACAGCCTGTTCCGCCACGCCCAGCTCGCAACCGTCGACCCGCATGGCCTGCCACGGGTCCGGACCGTGATCCTCCGTTGCGCCGATGCCGCCCGCCGCGAGATCGGCTTCCACACCGACCGCCGCTCGGCCAAGGTCGCCGAGACCGGCAGTACGGCGGCGGTGGCGCTCGTCGCCTATGACCGGGCGCGGAGCCTGCAGATCCGGCTGCTGGGCCAGGCGGAGGCCCATACCGGCGACGCCCGCGCCGCCGAGGCCTGGGAGGGCCTCTACACGCCGCTCCGCACACCCTACCGGCTAGACCGCGCACCCGGCGAGCCGCTGGATGATCCGGCAACGGGCGACCCGACTCCGGCCATGCGCGAACCGGCGGACCGGGATGCGGGGTTCGACAATTTCGCCTTCGTGGCAGTGCGGGTCGATCAGCTGGAATGGCTGCAGCTCAGACAGGCCGGGCACCGGCGGGCGCGGTTCGAATGGAACGGCAGGTGGGACGGGAGCTGGCTGGCGCCGTGACCGGCGAAGGCCAGGCCCGGCGCCGCCTCAGACCTCCCGCGCCGCCATCCGCTTGAGTGCTACCCGGTCCACCTTACCGGTGGCGTTGAGCGGCATCCGGTCCAGCACCACGATCTCCTCGGGCGCCTTGTAGCCAATGCGGGCTCGGGCAAAGCGGATAAGGTCCTGCATGGTGGGCGGCGACGTGCCCGGGTTCAGGGTGACGTAGGCGCGCACGTTCTCGCCATGCATCGCGCTCTGCACGCCCACCACCCCGGCGCTGGCGACGGCGTCGTGTTCGAGGAGCGCGCCCTCGACCTCCTGCGGGCAGATGTTCGAGCCATCATGGACGATGATCTGTTTCTGCCGGCCGTGGAACCACAGATAGCCGTCGGCGTCGGCGCTCATCACGTCGCCGGTGTCGAGCCAGCCGTCGACCACCGTCGCCGCCGTCGCCTCCGGATTGTTCCAGTAGCTGACCATGTTGCCGGGAAAGCTGATCCAGAGGCGCCCGTCCTCACCCAGAGGCACCTCCCGGCCGTCGGGACCGCGCAGCTCGGCGCGGTAACCGGGGCCGAGCCGGCCGACCGACCCGATCCGCGGCATATCCGGCGGGTTCACGGTGGGGATGCCGATCTCGGTCATGCCGTAATCCTCGGCGATCGCGATGCCGGCCAGCGCGGTGAACTCGTTCTCGAGCGCATCCGAGACCTTGTCGCCGCCCGAGAAGCAGGCCCGGACCGAGGCGAAGTCCTCGTGGCGCGCCCCGTGGTCGCGGACCAGCGCGTAGAGCGCCGAGGGCAGCATCCACATCTTGGTCGGTCGTTCCTCGCGCAGGAGCGGCAGGACCTCGTCGCCGTCGAAGGTGCGGGCCATGACCACCCTGCCCGCGGTGGCCAGCGTCATCATCGACAGGTGGTGGCCGCCCACATGGGAGGCCGAGCCGCCCGGCATCATGACGTCGTCCGGGCCCATGTCCCAGCTCGCGGCGGCGCTGGCGATGATCCAGCCCAGCGTCGCGAAGCTGTGGCAGACGCCCTTCGGCTTGCCCGTGCTGCCGGAGGTGAAGAAGAGGATCGCCGGATCGTCCGGCCGCGGCGCCGGGAACTCGCGGGACGGCGCGGCCTCGCAGAGCCGCCGGAAGCTCGGGCCGTCGCCGCCGCTCCCGTCGGCGCCCAGATCGTCGTCGAAGTCGATCCGGCCGAGCGGCACCTTGCCCGCAAGCCGGCTTTCCGTCAGGTCGGCGCGACGCTCGCGGTGCGCCAGCAGGATCTTCGCCCCGCACACCCCGAGCGCGTGATCGATCTCCGGCGCCATGTAGCGGTAATTCAGCGGCACGGCGACGAGGCCGGATTTCATGCAGGCAATGTAGTGCACCATCAACTCGGTGCGGTTCGGCATCAGCGACGCGACCCGATCGCCCGGCACTAGCCCGAGGTCGAGGTAGCTGCCGGCCAGCCGGCTGGAGGCGGCGTCGAGCGACCGCCAGGTCCAGCGCCGCCGGCGCGAGACCAGCGCCTCCGCATCGGGCTTCGTCTCAATGCCGCGGTTCAGGATACGCGGCAGGTCAACGGGCGCTTCCAGCGGCGGGCCGGCAATCGGCATGCGACAAGTCCCACGGTTGTCCGAGCACGGGAACGGCGCGTGCCCGCGGTCGCGCTTGATTCAATCACTTCGGATAATCCTACCACACGTGGCCGGGGAAAGACTCACTCCGGGGAGGCAGACCGGGAACAAGATGCGACAATTGCTCGGATTGCGAACCGGATTGCGCCGGCGGACACTCCCGAACCGTGCGCGAGGAGTCCGCATGGGGTCACTGCGAACTATGGACCCGAGGTCCCGGACATGCGACCGATACAGTTCCGATATATTGCAGTCGCCTTGACGGCAGGGTTCATCGGCGGATTGTCCGATGCCCGGGCCGACGACCGCTTCTGCGACATGTCCGATCCCGGCCGGCCCTGCGTGGTCGCGGACGGCACCTACCATGCGCGCGTGCCGGCCGAACCAAGAAAGTGGTCGCTGCGCCGGCGGATGCCGATGGTCGTCGTGCTTCACGACAAGGGTGCGGACCCCGCTTCGCTGATCAACGATCCGGCGCTGGTCGAGGGGATCGTGGGGCGCGGTTTCGCGCTGATCATCCCCGCCGGCCTCAGCCGGTCCTTCGCCGACGGCGATGCCAGAGGGTGGTATGTCAGGAACACGAACACGGTGAGTGCGCGAGTGCTCAGCCGATCGGAGGCCAGTCGGCTCGGGAGGACTTCCGGCGAGGATTACGAGGACTACCGGAATGCGCTCGTCAGGGGGAAAGTCGAGGAGGTCGCGTTCGGGCGGGACGAGCTGGCGTTTCTCCGCCAGGTCATCGGCCATGCCGCAGACGAGTTCCATCTGGAGCGCAGGGCGACGGCGATCATCGGCATCGCCCATGGCGCTTCCCTTGCCTGGGACGCCGCCTGCGCCGCACCCGAACTGGCCGCACTCTTCGCCCCGGTAAACGGCGGCTTCATCGACGGCTACCCGGAGAACTGCTCCGGTTCGGCGCGCGTCCTCTACAGCCACTCGAAAGCCTATCGTGCCTGGCCCCTCGACGGCGCGGCGCGGGTGGATTTCCTGCGCGGCGTTCCGAGCGAGGACAACCGCGGGCGAAGGATCCTGGTGCGCAACCCGTGGTCGTTCGAGCGGGTCGACCTGATGCCGGTTGCCGGCGCACTCGATCACTTCGCGTCGAGCCACGGCTGCACCGCCGGCGAGCCGGAACCGGGAGCCGGCGGCGTGGTACGGGTCGGCTGGGACCGGTGCGCCATATCGGACAGCGCCCTCGACTACCGGCTCTACGACGGCGACTTCGCGTACACCGAGGACTGGTTCGCCGAGGTCCTGGCCTGGCCGGCGGAAGCTCGGCGCCCTGCGCGGGTCGCGCCGACGGCGCCCCGGTTCCTCAGGCCGCCTTCTGACGCCGCGCCGGGCGCGGCCACGGGGGGCGCGATCTTCCTGCGGCCGAAGCCACCGGCCCGATAGGGGCCCCTAACCGACCCGGTTGCCATAGAGCTGCCGGGCCCGTTCCTCGAAGGCTCGGACGATGCGGCGCATGGCTTCGTTGAACACGATCCCGATGATCGCCTGGAGCGTCCGCGAGCGGAACTCGAAGTCGACGAAGAAATCGACATCGCAGGAGGTTTCGCCAGCGGGGATGAAGCGCCAGTGATTGTTCAGGTAGCGGAAGGGACCGTCCAGATAGGCGACATCGATCTTCCGCTCGGCCGGTCGCAGTGTCACCCGGCTGCCGAAGCGCTCGCGGAAGAGCTTGAACGAGATGATCAGGTCGGCTTCGACCACCTCGGTCCCGTCCGGCCGGGCCGTGCGAGAGCGGATGCGTGCGCCGGCGCACCAGGGCAGGAATTCGGGGTACGCGGCAACATCGGCGATCAGCGCGTACATCTCGGCGGCGGAATAGGGCATCCGGCGAATTTCGGTATGGGTCGGCATCGTCTGGGGCGGCTCCGGGTCTGCTCCGCCATTGGTTAGCACGGCCGGCCCCCGCTTGGTAAACCTCTCGGATCGCCGCGGCACCATGCCCGGCGGCTTCAGGATTGACGGGGGCAGCCAAAGCAGCCAGCCTTCCCCGCAGGGGCAGGCGCGGCGGGAGGATCGAGTTGACCGGGCGGGCGAGCACCTTCGTGCTGGTACACGGGGCCTGGCACGGCGGCTGGTGCTGGGAGCGGGTGGCCGGGCCGCTGCGCGCCCGCGGCCATCGGGTGACGACCCCGACCCAGACCGGGCTCGGGGAGCGCGCCCACCTGATGTCGCCCGACATCGATCTCGAACTCTTCACCGCGGATATCGTCAACCACATCCTGTTCGAGGATCTGACCGGAATCGTGCTGGTCGGCCACAGCTTCGCCGGCAACAGCATCTCGGGTGCGGCGGAAAAGGTGCCCGAACGGATCGAGAGGCTGGTCTATCTCGACGCGCTGGTGCCGGAGAGCGGCCATTCTCCGTTCGACGAATTGCCGCCCGAGGTGGTGACCCAGCGGCGGCTGCTTGCCGATGAGAGCAGCAGGGGGCTGAGCGTGCCGGCGCCTCCGGCCGCCGCCTTCGGGGTGACCGACCCGGGCGACGCCGCCTGGCTGGAGCGCCGGCTGACGCCCCATCCGCTGCGGTGCTTCGCCAGTTCGCAGCGGTTCCGCGGCAAGCCGGGCAATGGGCTGCCGGCGGAGTACATCCTCTGCAACGATCCGGTCTACGGGCCGCTGGAGGGCGCCCGCCGCCGGGCCCGGCGGATGGGCTGGACACTCCGCGAGATCGCGACCGGGCACGACGCGATGGTGACCGCGCCGGACGCGCTGGTGGAGATGCTGGAGGGCTGATGGGCGCCATTCGCGTTGCGCCGGGCGCGGTTCCGTTGCACCCTCGGGCGCGCGCCCGGGGGAGGAGAGCCATGCCGCGACCGCACACCGTCACGCCGATGATATCCGCCGCCGAGATCGCCGCCCGGGTGGACGCGCTGGCCGCCGAGATCAACGCCCATTTTGCCGGAACCGGCAAGCTGGTGGTGGTGGGGTTGCTGCGGGGGTCGTTCGTGTTCATCGCCGACCTGGTGCGTCGGCTCGACCTGCCGGTCGAGGTCGACTTCATCGAGGCCTCGTCCTATGGCAGCGGCACCGAATCGACTCGCGAGGTCAGGATCGTCAAGGACCTGCGCGGGCCGATCGAGGGGCTGGACGTGCTGGTGGTCGAGGACATCGTCGACACCGGGCACACGCTGAAGCACGTGCTCAGGCTGCTCGCCAGCCGCAAGCCGCACCGGCTCGAGGTCTGCGCCCTGCTGTCGAAGCCGTCGCGTCGCGAGGTCGAGATCCGGGCCCGCTGGATCGGCTTCGAGATCCCGGACGAGTTCGTGGTCGGCTACGGCATCGACTATGCCGAACGCAACCGCAACCTGCCCTATATCGGGGCGGTGTCGTTCACTCGGAATCCGTAGAGCCTTCCCCGGCCGCCGCAGGGCTCCAGGGCCTGTCGCGCCCTGGATCGCGGGCCGCCACCAGCCTCAACCCGTCGCCCTCCGGATAGACCGCAACGGCGCCGAGCCGTGCCAGATCCTGCTGACCGAGATAGCGGCAGGGGCCCGCATGCGGCCCGCCATGGCGCGCGACCAGCAAGGTGCGGGGCCGGCACAGGCTGGCGACCACACCGGGCGCCAGCCGGCGCCCGTGCAGCACCTCGAGCCGCCAGCCGTTCGGCAGCTCCGCCGAGGCCCAGCCCTTGCCGCGGGTCAGCCCCGGACGCGCGGCGGCCTGCTTCTGCGTCGCTCCGTCGCCATCGCGGCGGAGCCAGTTCTCGGCGGCGAAGGACTGGGCGCGGGGCTGATCGAGCGCCCGGCCTTCGGGGCCCATTACTCCCACCAGCCGTCCGCCTGGGGCGATCAGCACGTCCGGCCGCGGCGGCCCACCGGTCCAGAGCGCCAGCGAAAGCGCCACCGCGACCGCGCCGGCCGGCCGCCAGCGGCCCCGCCACAACACCAGCCAGAGACCGCCGAGGGTCACCAGGCCGAGCGACGCCGAGGGCGCCTCGCGAACCGGGCGCGACGCGCCGGGCAGCGCGGCGATGGAGTCCGAGACTTCCATCACGAACTCGATCCCCGCCCCCATCACCCGGAGCGGCGGGCCTGCGAGGCCGACCGGGGCCAGCACGCCAGCCGCCACCGCCGCCGGCGCGATGACCAGCCCCATCGCAGGCACCGCGGCCAGATTGGCCGGCAATCCGTAGGGCGCCACCCGGTTGAAATGGTAGGCCGAGTAGGGCGCGGTCGCGGTGCCCGCCAGCAGACTGGTGAACACCAGCCCGGCAAGATAGAGCGCCGCACGCCGGCCGATCCCAAGGCCACGGCGCCCCGGCCTCGCCGACTCGCGCTCCGCCCGCCGCGCCTGGCGCCAGCGGCGGAGCGACTCGTAGCCTCCGACCAGGGCGGCGGTGGCGGCGAAGCTCATCTGGAAGCCGGCCTCCATCAGGCTGACCGGCCGGATCGCCAGCACGACGAGCGCCGCCAGCGCCAGGCCGCGAAGCGTGATGGCGGGCCGGTCCAGCAGAACCGCGGCAAAGGCCACGGCCGCCATGATGAAAGCGCGCCGCGTCGCCACCTCGGCCCCGGAGAGGCCCAGATAGGCCACCCCGGCGACGAGGGCCACGACCGCCGCGATCTTGCGCGCCCGGGCGCCCGACGCCGGGCGCCGGAGCAACGCCAGCAGCAGCCGGATGGAAGCGAAGATCAGCCCGGTCAGCAGCCCCATGTGCAACCCCGAGATCGACAGCAGATGCGCCAGACTGGAGATCCGGAGCGACTCGCTGTCGGCCTCGGCGATGCGCGAGCGGTCGCCCACGACCAGCGCCGCGGCAAGCGCCCCCTGTCGCCCCGGCAGCGCCGCGACGAGGGCGTCCGAGATGCCGGCCCGCTGCCCGGCGACCCACATCGCCACCGTTTCCCAGAGACCGGCCGGGGCGCGGGCCTCGACTGTCAGCGACGGGCCGCGGGCATAGCCGACCGCCCCGATCCGCTCGAAGTAGGCGCGCAGGCGGAAGTCGAAGCCACCGGGCTCGACCGGCTCGCCAGGGGGCGAGAGCCGGGCATAGACCCGGATCCGGGCACCCGGCCGGGGCGCGTGGTCGCGGTCGGCAGCGAGCAGCGTCACCCGGACGCGAGACGGGGTCGCGGCCGGGTCGAGGCCGAAGATCACCACCCGGTCCATCAGCACCCGCGGCGCGCCGGAGCGCGACCGGGTCAGCTCGCGCACCCGGCCCTCCACCGTCTCCTGCATGGTCGCGGCCAGTACCGGCGCCGCGGCGCGGTGGGTCGACCAGAGCGCCAGCGCGAAGCCGCCCGCCAGTGCCGCCATGGCCAGCGCCGCAGCCATTCCGACCAGTCCGGCACGCCGGGCGGCGCCGGTCAGGATGGCCGCGAGGGGAGGCGCCGCCAGCCAGCACCAGCGCGGATCGGGCTCGCGGCCGAGCGCGAAATAGAACCAGATTCCGGTGCCTAGGAGCACCGGCAGCCAGAGCATCGCCCGGCGGGCGCCGGCGGCGCCCAAAACGGGCCAGCGGACGCGCCGGGGCACCTTGTGCCCTGCCCTCTCCTGTCCCATAAAGGCGCCCCGTAAGACCGTAAAAAAAGCCGCCGCGCGCGTCCGCGCGCCTTCATAAGCGGCACCTGCCGTTAACCGAGTGTTAAGCACGACAATGCAATCCGATACCGTGATCACCCGCTTTGCCCCCTCGCCGACCGGCTTTCTGCATATCGGCGGCGCACGGACCGCGCTGTTCAACTGGCTGTTCGCCCGCCATCACGGGGGTAAGTTCCTGCTGAGGATCGAGGACACCGACCGCGCCCGCTCGACGCCCGAGGCAACCGAAGCGATCTTCGCCGGCATGAAATGGCTGGGCCTCGATTGGGACGGCGCGGCGATCAGCCAGTTCTCGCGGATCGACCGCCACGCCGCCGTGGCGCACGAGATGCTGGACCGCGGCACCGCCTACAAATGCTTTGCCACCAAGGAGGAGATCGACGCGTTCCGCGAAAAGGCCCAGGCGGAAGGCCGGCCACCGCTGTTCCTCAGTCCCTGGCGCGATGCCGATCCTGCCACCCATCCGGCGGGCGCCGAGTACACCATCCGCCTGAAGGCGCCCCGCGAGGGCACGATCACCGTCGCGGACCAGGTGCAGGGCACGGTAACCTGGGAGGCCTCGACGCTCGACGACCTGATCCTGCTGCGCTCGGACAGCACGCCGGTCTACATGCTCGCCGTGGTGGTGGACGACCACGACATGGGAGTGACCCATGTGATCCGTGGCGTCGACCATCTGACCAATGCGGCCCGCCAGACCCTGATCTACCAAGGGATGGGTTGGGAGGTGCCGGTCTTCGCCCATCTGCCGCTGATCCATGGCCCGGACGGCGCCAAGCTGTCGAAGCGTCACGGCGCGCTGGGGGTCGAGGCTTACCGCGACATGGGCTTCCTGCCGGCTGCGCTGCGCAACTACCTGGCGCGACTCGGCTGGAGCCACGGCGACGACGAATTCTTCACCACCGAGCAGGCGGTGGAGTGGTTCGGGCTCGAGCAGATCGGCAAGTCGGCCGCCCGGTTCGACTTCGCCAAGCTCGAGAACCTCAACGGCCAGCACATGCGGGCGGCACCGGATGCGGAGCTCGTCGAGGCGGTCGACGGTCTTTTTGCAGCGCAGCATAAACCCACCCTGCCGCCTGACCGGCGGGCCATGCTGCTGGCGGCAATGCCTGGATTGAAAGATCGCGCGAAGACACTGGTGGAGATGATTGATATGGCTAGCTATATTATATGCGAAAGGCCTCTCGGAATGGACGAGAAGGCCGCGAAAATCCTGACCGCGGACGCCCGCAAGATGCTTGCCGATTTGACTGAGCGCCTGCAAAATGCTAGCGATTGGACGGCCGGATCGCTCGAGGGAGACATCCGCGCTTTCGCCGAGGGGGAGCAGCTCAAGCTCGGAGCCATCGCCCAGCCGCTGCGCGCCGCCCTGACTGGCCGCGCCGTGAGCCCGGGGGTGTTCGACGTGATGGAGACGCTCGGCCGCGACGAGACGCTGGCGCGGCTTGGGGACGCCTCCGCCGCGCCCTAGATTTCCCGCCGATCCGAACGAGATAAGAGTGCGCGGCCCCCGGTGGCTCCGCCCCAACGAGGAGAGGATAACGATGCCCGAGAAGTCCAGCCGCACTGCGACGATCATCCTCGACAACAAGAAGCAGGAGTTTCCGGTCTACGAGGGGACCCACGGGCCCGCGGTGATCGACATCCGCAGCCTCTACAAGGATCTGGGCGTCTTCACCTACGATCCCGGCTACACCTCCACGGGCAGCTGCGAGTCCTCGATCACCTTCATCGACGGCGACATCGGGGAGCTGCTCTATCGCGGCTACCCGATCGACCAGCTGGCCGAGAAGAGCCATTATCTCGAGGTCTGCTACCTGCTGCTCTACGGCGAACTGCCGAGCGCAGCGGAGCTCGAGGATTTCGAGGGCCGGGTCACCAAGCACACCATGCTGCACGAGCAGATGCAGTACTTCTTCCGCGGCTTCCGCCGCGACGCCCATCCGATGGCCGTGGTCTGCGGCGTCATGGGCGCCATGTCGGCCTTCTACCATGACTCGACCGACATCACCGATCCCTGGCAGCGCGAGGTCGCGTCGATCCGGCTGATCGCCAAACTGCCCACGATCTGCGCCTGGGCCTACAAGTACTCGATCGGCCAGCCCTTCATCTATCCGCGCAACGATCTCGACTACGCCGCCAACTTCCTGCACATGTGCTTCGCGGTGCCTTGCGAGGAGTATATCGTCGATCCGATCCTGGCCCGGGCCATGGACCGGATCATGACGCTGCACGCCGACCACGAGCAGAACGCCTCGACCTCGACGGTGCGGCTCGCGGGCTCGTCCCACGCCAACCCCTTCGCCTGCATCGCCGCCGGCGTTGCCAGCCTCTGGGGACCCGCCCACGGGGGAGCGAACCAGGCCTGTCTCGAGATGCTGCGCGAGATCGGCTCGGTCGACCGGGTCGGCGAATACGTCACGAAGGCCAAGGACCCCAGCGACAATTTCCGGCTGATGGGTTTTGGCCACCGGGTCTACAAGAACTACGATCCGCGCGCCAAGGTGATGCAGGAGACCGCCAAGGAAGTGCTCGAGCTCCTCGGCGTCGAGGACAACCCGATCCTGCAGGTCGCCCAGGCGCTGGAGAAGGTGGCGCTGGAGGACGACTACTTCATCTCGAAGAAGCTCTATCCGAACGTCGACTTCTATTCCGGCATCATCCTGCAGGCGATGGGGTTCCCGACCTCGATGTTCACGCCGATCTTCGCGCTGAGCCGCACGGTCGGCTGGATCGCCCAGTGGAAGGAGATGATCGAGGACCCGGTGCAGAAGATCGGCCGACCGCGGCAGCTCTACACCGGCGCGGCGAAGCGGACTTACATCGACGTCGAGACGCGCTGAGGCGGTCACCCGGTCGGAATCGGGGCGCGGCCTGCGGGCCGCGCCGTTTTCGTTTCACCGGGCGGCGCGGAGATCCGGTGCGCGCCCTTCGAACAAGTCCAGATCCGATCTGATCTTCCCGGTTATGAAGTCGGCGAAAAGACGCAGGCGGCGCGTGCGGCGGGCATTCGGATGATAGAGAATCCAGATGCCGAACTTCGGATCGATCAAGGGCTCCGGATGGAGACGCCGAAGCTCCGGATCGAGGTCCGCCACATAGCAGGGAAGAATTGAGACACCCAGCCCGGCGCGCACCATTGCGTGCATCGCCGACATGTTGTCGACGCGATGCTTGAGCTTGGTGTTCGGAGAAAAGGTGCCGAACAGCATCCGGTTGAATGTCTCGTTATGAAGCCCGATCCATTCCAGGACCGGCTGTTTCCCATCCATGAAACGGTCGCCCACCGGACCGGCTGCCGCATAGATCGCGTAAGCCACCGTTCCCAACCTGCGGCCAATCAGCGTCTCGGGCGGGTTATCGGTGAAACGGATGGCCAGATCCGCCTCGCCGCGACTGAGGCTCAGGGTCGCCTGCGTGCAGATCAGCCGGATCTCGATCCGATTGTTCTGCCGCAGGAACTCCCAGATATGCTGTCCCAGATATCCGTTGATGAAGATCTCGGTGCTCGTGAAGCTCAGGCCGCCCGAGGCTGCCTGGTCGCGGCCGAAGACGCTGCGGTCCGCCTCGGCGAGCTCCTCCGCGACCCGGGCGACGGTTTCGAAGAGTTCCGCGCCGCCGGCCGTCAGCTCGTATCCCTTGCGGGTTCGGTGAAACAGGCGGACGCCGAGCGTGCCTTCGATGGCTGCCAGCCGTCGCGAAACAGTCGGCTGGCTGACCGCGAGCGCCTTTGCCGCGGCTGTCAGCGATCCAGCCCGGGCGATGGCCAGGAAAAAACGATGGTCATCCCACGATCTGTTCATGCATTTTTGTATGATTGCTATGCAGATGAATCAATCGCCATGCGGAGATTTGGGCCATAGGCTGGGAAGAGCCTCTGAATCGACGGAGCCCACGATGTCTCTCGACGCCCAGATCGACACCGATGCGCTGGCCGGCTTGCAAAGCACCTTCTCCGGAACTCTGGTCGGTAGGTCCGCCGCCGATTACGATGACATTCGCCGCGTCCACAACGGCATGATCGACAAGCGCCCGGCTCTCATTGCCCGGTGTCTCGGGACGCCCGACGTGGTCGACGCAGTGGGGTTCGGCGTCGCGGAGGGCCTGGAGGTCGCGGTCCGCGGTGGCGGCCACAACGTCGCCGGGCGCGCGGTCTGTGACGGCGGGCTGATGATCGATCTGGGCCTGATGAAGGGGATCTGGGTCGATCCCCGGCGCCGCAGGGCTCGGGTGCAGCCGGGTGTGTGCTGGGGCGAGTTCAATCGGGCAACCCAGTTGCATGGGCTGGCGACGACGGGCGGCGCCGTCGGAAGCACCGGGGTCGCAGGGCTCACGCTCGGCGGCGGCTTCGGCTACCTCATGGGCAAGTATGGCTACACCATCGACAACCTCGTCTCGGTCGAGTTGGTGACGGCCGATGGCCGGGTGCTGACCGCGTCCGAAGACGAGAACCCGGATCTCTTCTGGGGCCTGCGTGGGGGCGGGGGAAATTTCGGGGTCGCGACGAGCTTCGAGTTTGCGCTGCACCGGGTGGGCCCGACCATCCACGGGGGCCTGATCGCCTTTCCGATCGACAAGGCGCCGGCGGCGCTGGGCTTCCTGCGGGGCATCGCGGGGGAACTGGGCGACGAGATGACCGCCGTGTGCAGCCTGTCTCACGCTGCAGACGGGACCGGCCGGAAGCTCGTGGCGATGCTGGTCAGTCACTGCGGCGGCGCCGAGGCGGCGCGGCCGGCCCTTGACGCCGTGCGTGGTATCGCTGAACCACTCATCGACCGGTTGGGACCGATCTCCTACTGCGATCTGAACCGCCTGCTCGACGCCGGCTTCCCGAAACTGGCGCTGAATTACTGGAAGTCATGCTTCGTTCGCGAACTGAGCGACGAGGTTGTCGGAATCCTGACGCAACAGTTCGCGCGGTGCCCGTCGGATATGAGCAAGCTGATCATTGAACGCCCTCACGGCGCCGCATTGCGCCGATCCCCGTCCGAGATGGCATTCCCGCATCGGAGCGCGGGCTTCAGCATCCTGATCCTCTCGCAGTGGCAAGACCCGCGCTCGACAGACGCGAACATTGCCTGGGCGCGCGGCACCCATGACCGCCTCGCGGGCCACGCTGTCGATGGCGCTTACAGCAACTATCTGGGCGACGACGAAGCGCTTGTGCGTGTCCGGCAGGCCTTCGGTGAGAATTTCGGGCGCCTCCAATCTCTGAAGGACCAGTACGACCCGGCCAACGTCTTCCACCACAACCAGAACATCCCACCGTCGTCCTGATTCAGGGGGTGTGCGCTACAGCCCAGGATCACGGCCATCATGGCGGTGGAGGATCTGGAGCTTGCGGAGGTCATTCCTCCAGCAGCCCAGGTTTCAGCGTATGAAGCGAAGGCCCGTGAACCGCTGGCGGAACTCCGTCACATCCGCCGCCGCCGCCTCCGGCTCCGGCCCCAGTGCCCGGGCGATCAGGCGGGCGAGTTCCGGCATGTCCCTCGCGGTCATGCCGCGGCGCACGATCTCGGGCGTGCCGATCCTGAGCCCGTTCATGTCGCCCTCCAGCGGAGTGACCGGCAGGCCGATGCCGCAGGCGAGGATGTTCGCGCGCCGCAGATGCTTCGAGGCCGCCTGCCCGCCGCCCCAGCGCGCGGCCTCGATGGCGAACTGGTGCGAACGCGTGTGCGCGTTCCCGGCCCGGAACACCGGCAGCCCTTCCGCCGCCAGCGCCTCGGCCAGCGCGCGCGCCGTGGCCGCCATCTCGGCGGCATAGGCGCGGCCATGCACCCGCCAGTCGAGCAGCGTCAGCGCCAGCGCCGCGGATTTGGCCGCGTCGAAATTCGCGGTCAGGCCGGGGAAGGCGATGCGGTCGAGCCGCTCGGCGAGGGCGGCGTCATCGGTCACGATCAGGCCGCCGGCCGGCCCGCCGAGGAACTCTTGTAGGTGCTCATGGTCATCAGATGCGCGCCCTGGGCAAGCGGGTTCTCCCAGATCTTGCCGGCGATCATGCCACAGAGATGGGCCGCATCGAAAAGCACTCTCGCGCCAATTAAGTCGGCGATTTTCCGTATCTCCCCAACCGGATGCGGCGTCAGGTTGAGGCTTCCTCCGATGCTGATCAGAACCGGTTTCAGCGCCTCTGCCATCTCCGCCAGTCCGGCCGCATCCACGGTATAGCCATCTGCCGCCGCCGGGGCCGCGTGGATGCGGAGCCCGTAGAGGCCGGCCGCTCCGGCCTCGTGATGGGTCACGTGACCGCCGACCGAGGGCCGTGGCACGATGATGGTGTCGCCCGGCCGGCAGCAGGCCATGAAGGCGTAGAGATTGGCGATGGCGCCAGAGGGTACGCGGATCTCGGCGAACTTCGCCTGAAAGATCTCGGCCGCCAGCTCCGCCGCGATCACTTCGATCTGCTCGATCGCCTCGAGCCCCATCTCGTACTTGTCGCCCGGATAGCCGAGCGACGGCCGAGATCCGAGCCCGGCCGCGAGCGCCGCCTCGGCGCGCGGGCTCATCACATTGGTGGCGGGATTGAGGTTGATGCAGTCGAGGTCGTGGATCCGCCGGTTATCGCCGATCAGCGCCTCGATCCGGTCCGCGACGGCGTCCGCCGGCGCCCCTGCAGTCTCGGCGGCGATCCGCTGGATGTAGTCCTCGCAGTCCGCCGGCACCCAGGGGCGGGGTTCGAGATGGGTCATGTTCCGCTCCGGCGCAAGGGTTTCCTTGGCCCGGATCATGCGCCGGACAGGCTGGCCGCCGCAAACCAGATTTGCTAATATCTAGGCGTAGAAATTCTCGGTCAAATCATGCCCGTCGCTCCACCCCGCCCCAAGGGACCTCCGCTGAACGCGCTGCGTGCCTTCGAGGCCGCCGCCCGTCTCGGCAGCTTCTCGCGGGCAGCGGACGAGCTTTGCGTGACCCCGGGCGCCATCGCCCAGCAGGTAAAGTCGCTCGAGGACTGGGCCGGCGCGCCATTGTTCGCCCGGCGCGCCCGCGGCGTGCGGATGACCGCGCTTGCCCGCGCGGTCGCTCCAGATCTCGCGGCCGCCTTCGACGCGCTGGCCGAAGCCTCGCACCGGCTCCGCCGGATCGCCGCACCGGAGGAGATCCGCATCGCGGCGCTGCCGAGCGTAGCGCAACTCTGGATCTCGCCGCGGCTTCCGGCGATCCGGCGGGCGCGGCCGGGACTCTCGATCTCGGTCACAGCCATGGAACAACCGCCGAACCTGAAGCGGGAACCGTTCGACCTCGCGGTGTTCTTCGGCACAACTCACGGCGGGGAGGCGGGCACGGTGACGCTGGCGGCGGACGCCCTGTTTCCCGTCTGCACGCCGGAAATTGCCGGGCGGCTGGCACATCCGCGCGACCTCGGGCGCGAGACCCTCCTGCATGATGCCAGCTGGCGCGACGACTGGGCGGTCTGGCTTGCCGCGGAAGGGATCGGCACCTCTATGGCCGGCGCAGGTCCGGTGTTCTCGCTCTATAGCCTCGCTCTCGATGAGACGATCCACGGCGCCGGGGTGTTGATGGGCCATGCACCCCTGGTCGCGCCGGCGCTGTCGGCGGGAGCGCTGGTGGCGCCGTTTCCGCGCCGGGTCGCACTGGCAGACCCGCTTGCGGCGGCCGCGCGCGAACCCGGAGGCCCGGCCAGCGAGGTGCTGGCATTCCTGAGCGGTGAACCTGTTACAGAGGACCGAGGCAGCGTGCGGCCGGGAAGGTAATCCGTGCCGTCGGTCCGGGATTCGGCCCGACCTCCAGCTCCGCGCCGTTGATCAGCGCCAGCTCGCGGCACGACTCAACGTCGAGGCCGGTGTCCTGTCGCCATTCCGCCGTCGTCGGGCCGGCACCCTCCACAGCAATCACCAACGCCGCGCCGCCCTCAGTGCTCTCAAGGGCGACGACGATCCTCGCCCCGGCGCCGCCGAGCCGGATTGCGCCCTGAAGAAGCATGTCGACCAGGCTCCACAACGCTCCCTCGTCGGCAAGCACCAGCGGCCCGCTCGCGGAGGTGAGGCCGCCGGTCTCCAGCGACACACCGGCCACGCGCGCCGCCGGCAACGCCAGCCGCGCGATCCGGCGCCCGAGCCTGGCCAGATCCACTTCTGCCGGACGCACCGGAGGGACGGCGGTGCCGGATGCCGCGGCGGCCTCGAGATCGGACGCGACCCGCATCAACCGCCAGGCGGCCGCCAGGATATCGTCCGCATGGGCCGCCACACCGGCGTCCTTGCCGCCGCGGATCATCGTCGCAAAGCCAGCGATCGCCTCCAGCGGCGAGCGGAGATCGTGGCCGGCGCGGCCGAGAGCGTGGCGCACCGCCGCCGGCAGGCCTGTCTCGCCCGCAGGGACCGCCGCGCCCGAGAAGGCGGCGAGCACGCGGATGCGCTCACCGCCGCGCTGGCGCCAGAGACCGACGCGGAGTTGCCGCGGCCCGGCCTGGGTCGCCAGCAGCGCAACGGCCTCGGCACAGCCGTCGGCGACGGCGCGGGCGAGGAGGTGCTCGCCAGCCGCGCGATCCGAGAAGCGGTCGATAAGCCGCACCGACTCCTCCCCGAAGACTGCCAGGTCCACAGGGTTGCGCTCGCGGATCTGTCCGGCGACATCCAGAGCCGCCATCGCGATCGGCATGGATCGCCCGGCAGCCGCGCGCGTCCCGCCGCTCACGGGGCGGCCTGCGCGGCGCCACGGCCTGCCGCCGCGCTGGCGCGTGGTGCGGAGCGTGTCAGGCGCGCCTCCCGCCGGGCCGGCCCTTCGGGATGCGTCCCGCGGCGGTCGCCTGCGCCCGCTCGGCCGCGGCCCGCAGCTCGTCGGCCATCTCCAGCGCTTCCGCCGGATCGAAGTCCATCGGCAGGTCCAGACCTTCGGAACTGACCAGGATCCGGACCATCCCGAGCGAGGTAGGCCCGATGGTCAGGCTGGCCTCGCGGTCGCTCTCGCAGTCGAAATCCATGTCACCTGTTCCCGGAATGCCGCCAGGGGCGGGATCATGCCCGATACTATTGAAACCCGTGGCGCGATCCAGCCCCGATCCTGACCGGGGCGCGGAAAGGCCGCGACCGGGCTTGAAAATCGCGGGGCGCGCGGGTAGATGACAACCCACACGAACCGTCGGCACCGGCGGCTCGCGCGCGTGCCGCCTTAGCTCAGCTGGTTAGAGCGCTAGATTGTGGATCTAGAGGTCCCCCGTTCGAGCCGGGGAGGCGGTACCAAACCCACACAACATTGTCCATAAATGGCGCCCCCTGGGCAGACAGGCGGCTATTGCTCCGCTCGCACAAACTCCGAGAGCAGCGCCACCGCGCAGGAGAGATCGGCGAGTTCCATCGCCTCGTCCGGGTTGTGGCTGCCATGCGCGTTGCGCACGAAGATCATCGCCGTCGGCACCCCCGCCTCGGCAATGGCTGCGGCATCGTGGCCGGCGCCGCTGGGGAGGCGCTTCGCGCGGATGTCCGCGGCGCGCGCCGCCGCTTCGAGCCGGTCGAGGAGACGGCCGTCCATGCGGGCAACGGGCCAGGTGAATTCCGGGCCAAGATCAATTGCGACGCCGCGGGCATCCCGGATCAGGGCCACATGGTGCACGAGGTCGGCGCGCAGCCCATCCAGCACCTCCGGAAACTCGGTCCGGAGGTCGAGGCTGAAGGCCAGGTCGCCGGCGACCCGGCTGCCGCCATGCATGGCGGCATCGGTTGCAACCACGCCGAAGGTGACGGTGGCCGACCGGCCCTCCGCCTCGATCCGGTCCCATGACCCTTCCAGAAGCGCCGCGAGGTCGGTGAGCGCGAGCACGGCGTCCCGCCGGTAGCGGCGCGGCGTCGCCCCCGAATGGGCCCAGGCGCCGGTGGCCCGCGCCTGAGCGTGGCGGAAGCCGCCGTTGATCGCGGTCACGAGACCGATAGGCAGGTCCTCGCCGATCAGCACCGGGCCCTGCTCGATATGGACCTCGATGAAGGCGGCGATCCGGTCCGGCGTCAGCCACGGCGTCCCGCGGCGGACGGCTTCCGGGTCGAAGCCGGCTTCCTCCATGTGCTCGGCCAGGGTCCGGCCGCTGTCGGCACGGCGCGCCTCCAGCGCCGCCGGGTCGAGCCGGCCCAGCATGGCGTAGCTCCCCGGATAGGAGAGCGGGAAATGCGCTGCCTCCTCGGCGCGGAAGGCGACGACCGTGAGGTCGCGGGCGGGAGTGACCCCCCTTGCGCGCAGATCGGCCACCAGGGCGAGCCCGGCGATCACGCCTGCCGCCCCGTCGAAATTGCCGCCGTGGGGCACCGAGTTCGAGATGCGACCCCGTCAGCAGGCAGGGCAGCGTGCGATCGCGGCCCGGCAATGTCATGTAGAGATTGCCCGCCGGATCGGTGGCCGTCTCGCAGCCGAGCGCCGCAGCCTCGGCGCGGGCGAGGTCATGGGCGAACTGCTCGCCCGACCCGTAGGAGACCCGTGTCACGCCGGGGGGATCGGCGGTCGCCTCGGCCAGCGCGTCGAACATGCGCCGGGCGAGATCGAAGGGTGCGCTCACGTCGCTTCCGGCGGCGGCGCCGGGACGGGCCGCTCCGGCTCGCCCCAGAGCTTCGCGCCGATCCATTTGCAGGTGACATAGAAGACCGGGGTGAAGATCAGGCCGAAGAACGTCACGCCGAGCATGCCGAAGAACACCGCCGTGCCCAGCGCCTGGCGCATCTCGGCCCCGGCCCCGGTCGCGACCACCAGCGGCAGCACGCCGAGGATGAAGGCGAACGACGTCATCAGGATCGGCCGCAGCCGCAGCCGCGCCGCCTGCACCGCGGCCTCGGCCCGGGTCATGCCCTGCTCCTCCGCCTGGCGGGCGAACTCGACGATCAGGATCGCGTTCTTGGAGGCCAGCCCGACCAGCACCACGAAGCCGATCTGGGTGAAGATGTTGATGTCCATGCCGCGCCAGATCACGCCGGCGATCGCCGCCAGCAGGCACATCGGCACGATCAGGATCACCGCCAGCGGCAGGAGCCAGCTCTCGTACTGCGCCGCCAGCACCAGGAACACGAAGGCGGTCGCCAGCAGGAAGACGAAGATCGCAGTGTTGCCGGCCTGCCTCTCCTGCAGCGCGAGCTCGGTCCACTCGAAGCCGAAGCCGTCCGGCAGCACCCGCGCCGCCAGGTCCTCGACCGCCCTCAGCGCGACGCCGGTCGAGACGCCGGGCGCGGCCGAGCCCTGCAGCGCCGCCGCCGGATAGAGGTTGTAGCGCTGCACCAGGTAGGGGCCGGTGATGTCGCGGAAGGTGGCGACCGAGCCGATCGGCGTCATCTCGCCCGCGGCCGAGCGGGTGCGCAGCTTCGCGATGTCGCCGGGATCGTCGCGGAACAGGCCGTCGGCCTGAGCGGTGACCCGGTAGGTGCGGCCGAGGAAGTTGAAGTCGTTGACGAAGGCCGAACCCAGATAGACCTCCAGCGCTTCGGCGACCTGATCGGGCCGGATGCCGATCATCTCGGCCTTGGTGCGGTCGATGTCGGCAAAGATCGACGGTGTCTTGGTATTGAAGAGCGTGAACACGCGGGAGAGTTCGGGCACCTGGTTGCCTTCGATCATCATCGCGAAAGCGGCTTCCTCGAGTGCCCGGAATCCGCGTCCGCGGCGGTCCTGGATGAACATCTTCCAGCCGCCTGCGCTGCCGATGCCGCGCACCGGCGGCGGCTGGATGATGAAGATGTTCGCCTCCTTGATCTCGAACAGCTGCTGCTGCAGCTCGCCCAGGATGCGTCCGGCGCTCAGCCCCTGCTCGGCCCGCCACCTGAAGTCCTTCATCGGGATGAAGATCGCCGCGCCGTTCGAGGCGTTGGTGAAGGTGGCGGCGTCAAGCCCGACGATGGCGACCGAGTCGCGCACGCCCGGATGCGCGAGGATCATCTCCGAGGCGCGTCGGGCCACCGCGTCGGTGCGCGCCAGCGACGAGCCCGCCGGAAGCTGCATGACCGTGATCAGGTAGCCCTGGTCCTGGTCCGGGATGAAGCCGGTCGGGGCCCTAGCGAACTGGTCCTGGGTCAGCCACAGCAGCCCCCCATAGGCCGCGAGCACCAGCAGCGAGACCCGCAACAACCCGCGCACCAGCCATCGGTAGCCGTCGGCCAAATGCTCGAAGCCCCAGTTGAAGGCCCAGCCGGCGATCCGGAACGGCCATGTCAATACGCTCCAGAGCGTGCCGATCAGCCCGCGGGGCCGGTGGTCGGGCCCGTGGTGGCGCATGATCAGCGCCGCGAGCGCCGGCGAAAGCGTCAGCGAGATCAGCACCGAGATCGCCGTCGCGGTGGCGATCGTGACCGCGAACTGGCGGAAGAACTGGCCGGTGATGCCCTCGAGGAAGGCGCTGGGAATGAACACGGCGAGCAGCACCAGCCCCTGGGCGAGGAGCGCGGTCGAGACCTCCTTCATGGTGTTGCGTGCCGCCTCGCGCGGCGCCATTCCCTGGCGGAGGAAGCGTTCGACGTTCTCGACCACGACGATCGCGTCGTCGACCACGATGCCGATCGAGAGCACCAGACCGAACAGCGTCAGGTTGTTGATCGAGTAGCCGAACGCCGCCATCATCGCGAAGGTGCCGATCAGCGAGACCGGGATGGCGATGATCGGGATCACCGAGGCGCGCAGGCTCTGCAGGAACACGACGATGACCAGCACGACCAGGATCACCGCCTCGAGGATGGTGGTGTAGACCGCCTCGATCGACTGGGCGATGAACTCGGTCGGGTTGTAGACGACGTGGTACTCGATCCCCGGCGGGAAGGTCAGTGAAAGCTCTTCGATCACGCGCAGCACCTCGGCTGCAGTCTCGAGCGCGTTGGAGCCGGGGCGCTGGAAGATTCCGATCGGCAGGGCGACATTCTTCCCCAGATAGCCGTTGATCGCATAATCCTGCGCGCCGAGTTCGACCCGGCCGATGTCGCGCACCCGGATCAGCGCGCCATTGGCGCCGGTGCCGACCACGATCTCCTCGAACTGCTCGGGCTCGGCCAGGCGGCCCTGGGTCTGCACCTGGAGCTCGAAGGCCGAGGGATTGGGCACCGGCAGCCGGTTGATGATGCCCGAGGCGACCTGCACGTTGTTGTTCCGGAGCGCCGCCACCACCTCGCCGGCGGTGAGGCCGCGGGCGGCGACCAGCTCGGGATCGAGCCAGACCCGCATCGAATAGGCGCGCTCGGCGAAGACTGTCGCGCGGCCCACCCCGTCGACGCGGGCCAGCCGGTCGACGACCTGGGTGCGCGCGTAGTTCGAGATGTAAAGCTGGTCGCGGCTGTCGTCCGGCGACAGCATGTGGATGACCATCATCAGGTCGGGCGAGGATTTCAGCACATTGACGCCGAGCCGGCGCACCTCCTCCGGCAGGCGCGGCAGGGCCACCGCGACCCGGTTCTGCACCTGCACCTGGGCGTCCTCGATGTCGGTGCCGAGGCCGAACGTGACCGAGATCGTCACCCGCCCGTCGCCGGTCGACTGGCTCAGCATGTAGATCATGCCCTCGACGCCGTTGACCTCCTGCTCGATCGGGGTCGAGACGGTCTCGGCCACCACCTCGGCCGAGGCGCCGGGATAAGTGGCGCTGATCTGGATCGTCGGCGGTGCGATCTCGGGATACTGGGTGACCGGCAGGCCGAAATAGGAGACGGCGCCAAGTAGCGTCAGCAGCACCGAGACGACAGCGGCGAAGATCGGCCGGTCGATGAAGAACAGGGCGAAGCGCATTGCCTATTCGCCCTCGAACTTCAGGGTAACCTCTTGGGGCGCGACCTTGGCGCCGGGCCTGGCGCGCTGGATCCCGTTGACGATCACCACGTCGTCCGGACCCAGCCCCTCCTTGATCACGCGCAGCCCCTTGTAGAGCACGCCGGCCTTCACCGGGCGCGGGCTCACCGTGCCTTCCGCGTCGACCACGTAGACGATCTTCCTGGCCTGGTCGGCGATGATCGCCTCGTCCGGGATCAGCATCGCCGTGAAGGCCCCTGATCCGGCAAGGCGGATGCGCCCGAAGGTGCCCGGCAACAGGAACCGGTCAGCATTCGGCAGCACCGCGCGGGCGGTGATGGTACCGGAGTTCGGGTCGATCTGGTTGTCGACGAAATTGAGCGTGCCCCTGTGGTCGAAACTCTCCTCGTCCATCAGCCGCACGTCGACCTGATAGGGCGAGGACAGTCCGGCGAGCCGGTCGCCGGTGCCGGCGAGGCGCGAGTAGCGCAGGAAGTCGGCCTCCGAGGCAGTGAAGACGAAGTGGATCGGATCGATCGACACGATGGTCGACAGCAGGGTGGCGTTGTTGGTGCCGCCGACCACCAGATTGCCGGGATCGACCTTGCGGTTCGACATCTGGCCGGTGATCGGCGCGCGGATCTCGGTGAATTCGAGATTCAGCCGGGCCTGGCGCAGTTCGGCCTCGGCCACCGCGACCTGGGCCGCGGCCCCGGCGAGCGCGGCGTTCGCGCGGTCGACCTCCTGGGTGGTGCCGACATTTCGCTCGGCCAGTGTCACGGCCCGGTCGAGCTCGAGCTTGGCGAGCGCGCGCTGGGATTCGGCGGCGGCGACGTTCGCCTCGGCGCGCGCGATCTCGGCCAGGAAGGTGCGCGGGTCGATCACGAACAGGAGCGCCCCCTCGGGCACGATTTCGCCGTCGGCGAATCCGACCGTGTCCAGATAGCCCGAGACCCGGGAGCGGATCTCGACCCGGTTCACCGCCTCGAAGCGGCCCGTATAGACGTCGAAATCGACAATCTCGCGGGAAAGCGGCCTGGCTACGTCGACCGGCGGCGCCGGTGGCTGGCCCTGGGCGCGGGCGATGCCGGAGCCGATGCACATCAACCCGGCGGCCAGGCACAGCGCGGCCGCCGGGATCCTAGCCGTAAACTGCATGAGTGCCTCCGCCGCGGGATTTCCCGCCGCAATCTAGCGAAGGTCCGCGCGCAATCAAGCCACGGAGGCCCGCATCTCACCGCACCTTACGTAACGTCGCCGCCACAGCGCGGCTTCCCGAACAGGCCCATAATACAACAAAAAAAGCGGGGCCCGAGGGCCCCGCAGTCAGCTCCAGTTCCTGCATGTCACTTAGGGACGGTATCGGTTTGCCACCCAAAAATGGCATCAACCCGGAGTAGAATGAGGCAAATTTTGCTCAATTAAGGCGAGAGTCCGGTCGATCGGGCTCCAGTCTTCCGGCTCGAGGACGACCTGAACCACCACGACCTCGCGAATGAACGAGGCCGGAAGGCGGGCGGCGTCCTTCTCGGTCGTCACCAGCATCGCGCCCTCCGACCGGGCGGATCGCTGCAGGCGCCGGAGCACCGCGGGAGCATAGCGGCAATGATCGGCGAACGGCACCGCCCCGGTGAGGTGTGCGCCCATCTCCCGCAGCGTGGCGAAGAACTTCTCCGGCCACCCGATCCCCGCGAACGCCAGCACCTTCTCGCCCGCGAGCACAAGGCCGGTCTCGCGCGGCACCAGGCGCGCCGGAACCGCATCCGCCAGCGCCGGCCAGAGGGCGATCGCCGCGTCCCGCTCGGCCCGGCCGCCGACAAGCACGGTCAGGTCGGCCCGCGCCAGGCCCTCGGACACCGGTTCGCGCAACGGTCCGGCGGGGATCATGCGGCCGTTGCCGAAAACCTGCCCGGCATCGACCATCAGGATCGCCGCGTCCTTCGCCACGGATGGATTCTGGAACCCGTCATCCATCAGCACCAGCTCCGCCCCCGCTTCGGCCGCCGCCCTGACCCCGGCGGCGCGGTCGCGGGCGACCCAGACCGGAGCGAGAGCGGCAAGCAGCAGCGCCTCGTCGCCGACCGCCGCATGGGTGTCGCCCGCGGGGTCGACCCGGTGCGGCCCGGCCAGGCGGCCGCCATGGCCGCGGCTGACCACATGGGGTCTCCGGCCGGCGGCGAGGAGCCGAGCGAGCAGCGCCGCCACCATCGGGGTCTTTCCGGCCCCGCCCGCCGTGAGATTGCCGACGCAAAGCACCGGGACCGGCGCCCGCCAGGGCACCATACCCCTGCCCCGCCATGCGGCTCCGAGCCGCCAGGCGAGCGACAGCGGCGACAGCAGCCGCGCCCGCCAGCCGGGCCGGTCCGGCGGGTTCCACCAGAAGCCGGGCGAAATCATGCCCGGCCCTCCAGCAGACTCAGCGCGTCGAGCGCGAGCCGGGCGACATCGGCGGCGAGGGCACGGCGGGTTCCGGCCGCTGCCGTCGCCATGGCGCTCCGGGTCGCCGGGTCGCCGAGCAGCGCCGCCACGGCCGCACCGAGGCCGGGGCCGTCGGTCACCTGCCGCGCGCCTCCGGCCGCGTTGAGCTCCGCATAGGCCGGGGCGAAGTTGGCCGTCGAGGGGCCGTGCAGGATCGCCGCGCCGAGGGCCGCGGGTTCGAACGGATTGTGCCCGCCCCGGTCCGCCAGCGAGCCGCCAAGAAACGCCACCGGCGCCAGCCGGAACCAAAGTCCGGTCTCACCCAGGGTGTCGGCGAGCCAGACTGCGGTTCCGGTGCCCGGCAGCTCGCCCCTGGACCGCCGGGCAACCGCCAATCCCCGGCCGGTCAGCATCGCGGCGATCTTCCCGCCCCGATCCGGATGGCGGGGCGCAAGAATGGTCAGAAGCCCCGGCAGTCCGGCGGCGCGGTGGGCTTCCGCGACGGCCTCCTCCTCCGGTTCATGGGTCGAGGCCGCAAGCCAAACAGGACGGCCGGCAAGGTGCCGCCGCAGCGCCTCCAGCACCGCATCGTCGCAATCGGGAGGGTCTGCCGAGGCCTTGAGATTGCCGATCCCGGCGATCCGCGCCGGATCGGCGCCCATGGCGGCCAGCCGCGCGGCGGTCTCGGCATCCTGCGCCGCGATCCGCACGAACATCCGCAGCAGCGCCGATGCCATCCCGGGCGCCAGACGCCACCGTCGGGCGCTGCGCGCCGAGACGCGGCCGTTGACCAGCATCATCGGCACGCCGCTGCCCGCGGTTTCGGCCATCAGGCGGGGCCAGAGCTCGCTTTCCACCCAGACCGCGAGGTCCGGCCTCCAGTGGCGCAGGAATCCGCGCACGGCGCCGGCGGTATCGACCGGGGCATACTGGTGCAGGCAGCGCTCGGGCAGCAGTTCAGCCATCCGTTGGGCCGCAGCGACGGTTCCGGTGGTGACGAGGCAGTGCAGGTCCGGCGCCTGGCGGCGCATCTCGGCGATCAGCGGCAGCATCGACAGCCCCTCTCCGACGCTCGCGCCGTGGAGCCAGACCAGCCGCCCGCCCGGCCGCGGCGCCGAGGCGCGGCCAAGCCGCTCGCCAAGGCGCACGGGATCCTCTCTCCCGGTGGCCGCCCGCCGGTGCAGCCAGAGCCGCACCGCTGGCCCCGCGATCCGCGACGCGGCGAGGTAGAGCGCGAGCGCGGGCGACCCGCTCACCCGGTCAGCCGCGGCGGCGCGGCGCGCTGGTCACGGTCGCTGCGCCTTCGGCTCGGCGCTGTCCTCGTCCTTCTCGTTCTGCAGCCGGTGCAGATGGGCGATGAAGTAGCGGGTGTGGGCGTCGTCCACGGTCGCCTGGGCCTTCGCCTTCCAGGCCTTGTAGGCACTGGCATAGTCCGGAAACATGCCGACGATGTCGATCTCGTCGATATTCTTGAACTCGTTCCGCTGCGGATCGATGAGCTCGCCGCCGAAGACGAGATGCAGGAGTTTGGCCATCGGGCACCCTTTCGCGGTGGCGAGGTTGATCAGGCGGGCAACATACCGCTGCGCCGCAGGCAGTCAATCGGCGGGCCGTCCGGGCGACAGCCGTGCCAGCAGCGAGCGGTGCAATGGCATGGGCGCGGCGATTACGCCCGCCGAACGGGCCGGGTGACGGTTGAAATTCAGCGCCTCCCCGTGCTTGTCGGTCACCTTCGCCCCGGCCTCGGCGGCGATCAGGGCGCCGGCGGCGATGTCCCATTCATAGGCGTCGCGCAGCGTCACCATCATGTCGAAGCGCCCCTCGGCCACCAGGCAGAGCCGCCAGGCGAGCGAGGAGCGGAAATGCCGTTCGACCGCCGGAACGCCACCCGGCCAGAGTTCTGCCTTGAGCTGTGACGAGGCGGCGAGGGCGGTCGCTCCGTCCAGCATGGTGCGGACCGAGGCACGGATCGGCTCGCCGTCCCGTGCCGCCCCCTGCCCCAGCGCCGCCGAATAGGTCTGGCCGCGGGCCGGCAGGTGCATCACGGCGGCGACGACCCGGCCCCGCTCGGCCACCGCCAGCGCCGTGCCCCAGCCCTGCTCGCCGGCGATGAACGCGCGGGTGCCGTCGATCGGATCGATGATGAAGACCCGCTCGCGCGCGTCGCGGTCATGGGCGCCTTCGCTCTCCTCCGAGAGCCAGCCATAGTCGGGCCGGGCTGCCGTGAGTTCTGCCTTCAGCATCCGGTCGATCTCGATATCGGCCTCGGTCACCGGCCCCTCGCCGGGCTTCTCCCAGGTTTGCGGGTCGGCCTTGAAATGGCGCAGCGCGATCGCTCCCGCGGCCTGTGCCGATCGCACCAGAAGCGCCAGGTCCGAAGCCGGATCAGGCGCCAACTGTCATCCCCTCGACCAGCAGCGAGGGGGCCGAGACCGTGCGGTGCGGGTCCGCGTCGTTGGCCGGGACCAGAGTTTTCATCATCTGCGGCAAGCTGCCCGCGACAGTCACCTCGTTCACCGGGTAAGCGATCTCGCCGCCCTCGACCCAGAAGCCCGACGCGCCGCGGCTGTAGTTGCCGGTCGTGGCATTGACGGACGAGCCGATCAGCGAAGTGATCACCAGACCCCGCCCCATGGACCGGATCAGCTCCCCGCGGGTCTGCGGCCCCTGGGTCACGACGATGTTGGAGGTGCCGGGGCTCGGCGGCGCACCGGGCGAGCGACGGGCATTGCCGGTGCTCCTGAGGCCGAGCTTGCGGGCCGTGGCCAGATCCAGCACCCAGCTTTGCAAGACTTCGCCGGCCACCAGCGCCCTGCGCCCGGCGGCAAACCCCTCGGCGTCGAAAGGCCGGCTCGCATGGCCTCGGGGAATCAGTGGATCCTCTGCGATCTCGAAACCCGGCGGGAGGATCGGGCTGCCCATGCAGTCCCGGAGCCAGCTTGCCCCGCGCGCGATGGCGTCGCCGTTGATCGCGCCGAGGACATGCCCGATCAGGCTCGAGGCGACCCGCTCGTCGTAGAGCACCGGGAATCGTCCGGCCGGCGGTTTGCGGGGACCGAGCCGCTCGACCGCCCGGCGGCCGGCCTTCGCGCCGATCTCGGCCGGGTCCGGCAGGTCGGTGCGGTAGGTGCGCGATTCCCCGGCATAGTCGCGTTCGCGGCCGAGCCCGGCTCCGGCGATGGCCGAGGACCAGACCGAGGCGCTGGTCCGGACATAGCTGCCCGAGAACCCGTTGGTGGCGGCGAGGGTGATCCGGTTGGTACCCCAACTCGCGCTCGCCTGCTCGGACTGGGTGACGCCCGCGACTGCCAGCGCCGCCGCATCTGCCGCCAGCGCCGCCTGTTCCAGCGCCGCTGGCTCGGGCGGCGCGGCGGGATCGGCGAGGTCGAGCGCGGCGGGATCCGGGGGCGGCGTCAATTCCTCGGGCTGCGCAAGACCGCACCACGGATCCTCCGGCGCCTCGCGAGCCATGGCAACTGCCCGCTCGGCCATCTCGGCTAGTGTTTCCGGCCGCGGGTCCGAGGACGACACGCAGGCCTGCCGCTTGCCGATCAGCACCCGCAGCCCGAGGTCCATGCCTTCCGAGCGCTCCGCCTCCTCAAGCCTGCCGCCGCGAACGCCGACCGCGTTGCTGACCGCCGAGACCACCAGCACGTCGGCCGCCTCGGCTCCGGCACGGCGGGCGGCGGCGAGCAGTGCTTCCGCCAAATCGGTGTCGTCTCGCATCGGTCCTCGCTCGGCAATTCGGTTCCCGCCCGGCATCGCCGGGGCGTCGGTTCGGCCGCCCGGCCGGGTTCATGTTGCCGACATAGCGCCGCCGCTCCATATTTGGAAGGGAAGCCATGCCATGCTGCATCCGGTCTGGACATATTACGCCCCCGCCGAGGTCGCCGGCGCCGTCGAGCATATTGACGTGCTCGTAGCGCGTGGCATGACGCCGGAGGATGCCGTCGAGGATGCCGCCCGGATCTACCGGGCCCGCACCGGCGACAGCCGCACCCCGTATCTGCGCGCCCATCTGCTGGCGCAGTGGCGCCACCGATGCAACGGCGGACCCGGCCCCCTGCCCGGCGCGCCCGAGCGCGGCTGGAAACCGAAGCCGAGCAAGTATCCGACCGAGGTCAGCTTCCGGGCGTTCTTCTACCGGTTGTTCAACGAGTGAGGTGCCGCCCCCGGCAGGGAAGCGGCCGACGATCACTTCCGCGCGTAGACGTCGTCGTAGCGGGTGATGTCGTCCTCGCCGAGATAGGCGCCGCTCTGCACCTCGATCAGGTGCAGCTCGTCGGCGGCCGGGTTCTCGAGCCGGTGGCGCTCGCCGAGCGGCACGTAGCAGGACTGGTTCGCCCCCAGCTCGGCCGCCTGCCCGCCGATCGTCACCCGCGCGGTACCGGCCACAACGACCCAGTGCTCTGCCCGGTGGGCGTGGGACTGCAGCGACAGCTTGCCGCCGGGCCGCACCATGATCCGCTTCACCTGGAAGCGCGGGCCGCGGGCCAGGGTCTCGTACCATCCCCAGGGCCGGTGGAAGCGGGGATACTCCTCGGCCTGCTGGACGCCGCCGGCCCTCAGCGCATCGACGGCCCGGCGCAGATCCTGGGCCCGGTCCATGGCCGCGACCAGCACCGCGTCGCGCATCGCCACCGCAATCGTATCCTTCAGCCCCAGCCCGACCAGCACCAGATCGGGCTCCTCCGAACGCAACAGCGACCCTTCGCAGTCGATCGCCAGGACCGGCCCGGAACTTGCGCTGCCCGTCGCGTTGCCCGCCGCATCGCGCCGGCTTTCCTGCCAGACCGTCGCCCAGGAGCCGAGGTCGTTCCAGCCGCAGTCGACCGGCACCACCGTGCCGCCGCCGAGCCGTTCCATCACCGCGTAGTCGAGCGAGATTGCCGGGCATTGCCGGTAGGCTTCCTCGGCGGGGCGGAAGAAGCAGAGATCCTCGCGCCCCTGCGCCAACGCGGCCGCGCAAGCCGCCGTGATTTCCGGCGCATGAGCGTCGAAGGCGGCGAGGATATCGGAGGCGCGGAACAGGAACATGCCCGAGTTCCAGAGGTGCCGCCCGCCGGCCAGCATGGCCTCCGCGGCGGCCCGGTCGGGCTTCTCGACAAAGCGCAGGAACGGCGCGGCGCGGCCGTCCGGCCGGTCGGCGAGCTCGAGATAGCCGTAGCCGGTCTCGGGCCGCGTCGGCGTGATGCCGAAGGTGACGATCCGTCCGTTCCGCGCCGCGGTCGCGCCCTCGGCGACGGCGCGGTGGAAGGCTCCCTCGTCGCCGATCAGATGGTCCGACGGCAGCACAAGCAGCAGCGCGTCCGGATCGGCGGCCGCCACCATCCGCGCGGCGAGGCAGACCGCCGGGGCGGTGTTGCGCATCTCCGGCTCGATGACGATGCCGGTCGCCTCGATGCCGGCGTCCGAGAGCTGCTCGGCGACGATGAAGCGGAACTCGCTCGCGGTCAGCAGCAGCGGCGGGCGGTAACCCTGCCCGGCGATGCGGCCGAGGGTGCGCTGGAACAGGGTGCCGCCCTCGAACAGCGGGCTGAACTGCTTCGGGTAGCTCCGGCGCGAGAGCGGCCAGAGACGGGTGCCCGAGCCACCGCATAGGATGACCGGGTAAATGTCCGATCTTTCAGACAAGGGATCGTCCCCCGGCGCACCGCCTCAATGGGTCCAGGCGCCCCGCCTGTCATGGGCGAAATTGCCTCCGTAACCCATCGGCCGCACATTCGCGCGGCGCTTCTTCGGCAACTCGACCGTGTAGGCGAGGCCGTGGCGGCGGGCATAGTCGATCGCCGCCTCCTGGCTCTCGAACCGCAGCCGCACCTGGCCGGCCGTATCGCCTGACCCGGTCCAGCCCATCAGCGGATCGATCTTCCGAGGTTCGGACGGGACATGCTCGAGCACCCACTCGCGGGTATTGGCCTGACCCGATGTCATCGCGCTTTTCGCGGGCTGGTAGATCCGTGCCTGCATGGTCTCCTGAACCTCGGTTGGCGAAGCTGATCTCATATCGCGCGGAACCGGTGGCCGAGGCAAGGTCGAATGCGCCGGCCGCGGCGACCCGCCGCCGAGACTGTCCGTGCCGACGGGCAGAGCCGAACCAAGTCGACGGTTTCGTCGGCATCACCATGGCGGCGGCGGATCGGCCGTGTTAACCGGGGATCGGGAAGCGGGAGAGACCAAACACGAAAGGCGCCCGAAGGCGCCCTTTTTCTTGGCCTTTCAGGCAGATCACGCCGCCAACCTGGTGCAGGGAGCGAGGGTGGGGTGGATGTTGCACCAAGCTGGCGGCGATCTGCTGCTTGCAAGATGGTGAATACACCCTAAAGGCGAGTCGGGTCAACGACACACTGCAACGGAAGCGAAATTCGGCTTCAGATTCGTGAATGTTCACCTATTGTGCTGGTTCGGGTTGCCTCGGAATGCCTCAACCCATATCTGAAGAACCCGCTGGGGAGCCCTAGATGTCAGACGAAACCGTCACTGTAATTCGCCGAAAGGTTGAAAAACTCGAAGGCGGCCGGCGATTCGCGATGCAGACCGAGTTCCTGCCGGCCGGCGATCAACCCGCCGCAATCGGCGAGCTGTCGGGCGGAATCGAAAGCGGCGAGCGGGATCAGGTACTTCTGGGTGCAACCGGAACCGGAAAGACCTTCACCATGGCGAAGGTGATCGAGGCGACCCAGCGCCCTGCCATCATCCTGGCCCCGAACAAGACCCTGGCGGCCCAGCTTTACGGCGAGTTCAGGAGCTTCTTCCCGAATAACGCCGTCGAGTATTTTGTGAGCTATTACGACTACTACCAACCGGAAGCTTATGTGCCGCGCTCGGACACCTACATTGAGAAGGAAGCCCAGATCAACGAGCAGATCGACCGGATGCGGCACTCGGCGACCCGGGCGCTGCTCGAACGCGACGACGTGATCATCGTCGCCTCGGTCTCCTGCATCTACGGCATCGGCGCGGCGGAGACCTATTCCGCCATGACCCAGGACCTGTCGGTCGGCGGGACCTACGACCAGCAGGCCGTGGTGCGCGAATTGGTGACCCAGCAGTACCGGCGCAACGATTCCGCCTTTGCCCGCGGCTGTTTCCGGGTGCGCGGAGATTCGCTCGAGATCTGGCCCGCCCATCTGGAGGACCGCGCCTGGCGATTCAGCTTCTTCGGCGAGGACCTTGAGGCGATTCATGAATTCGACCCGCTCACCGGACAGAAGACCGACGCGATCGAGCGGGTACGGATCTATGCGAACTCGCATTACGTCACGCCGCGTCCGACGCTCAACCAGGCGATCAAGGGCATCAAGGAGGAGCTGCGGATCCGGCTCGACCAACTGGTGAAGGAGGGCAAGCTCCTCGAGGCGCAGCGCCTGGAGCAGCGCACGAATTTCGATCTCGAGATGATCGAGGCCACCGGCTCGTGCAACGGCATCGAGAACTACTCGCGCTATCTGACGGGCCGGAAGCCCGGCGAGCCGCCCCCCACCCTGTTCGAGTACATCCCCGACAGCGCCATCGTGTTCGCCGACGAGAGCCATGTCACCGTGCCCCAGCTCGGCGGCATGTACCGGGGCGACTACCGGCGCAAGTTCACCCTGGCCGAGCACGGGTTCCGCCTGCCCTCCTGCACCGACAACCGGCCGCTGAAGTTCGAGGAATGGGACGCCATGCGGCCCCGGTCCGTCTTCGTCTCGGCCACGCCGGGTCCGTGGGAGCTGGAGCGCACCGGCGGCGTCTTCACCGAGCAGGTGATCCGGCCCACCGGCCTGATCGACCCGCCGGTAGAGATCCGCCCGGTCTCAAGCCAGGTCGACGATCTGATCGACGAGTGCCGCCGGGTGGCGCTGGCCGGGAACCGCGCGCTGGTCACGACGCTGACGAAGCGCATGGCCGAGGACCTGACCGAGTACATGCACGAGCAGGGCATCCGGGTGCGCTACATGCATTCCGACATCGACACGCTGGAGCGGATCGAGATCCTGCGCGACCTGCGTCTGGGTGCATTCGACGTTCTGGTCGGCATCAACCTGCTCCGCGAGGGGCTCGACATCCCGGAATGCGCGCTGGTGGCGATCCTGGACGCCGACAAGGAGGGCTTCCTGCGCTCGGAGACCTCGCTGGTCCAGACCATCGGCCGAGCGGCGCGCAATCTCGACGGCCGGGTCATCATGTATGCCGATCACATCACCGGCTCGATGGAGCGCGCCATCGGCGAGACCGACCGGCGGCGCGCCAAGCAGACGGCCTACAACGAGGCGCACGGCATCACTCCCGCCACCATCCGCAAGAACGTCGCCGACATCATGGAGGGCGCCTATGCCGGCGATACCGATATGTCGAGGGTTACCGCCAGGATCGACCGGGCCAAGGTCGGCGCCAACCTGCAGGTGCATCTGGAGGCGCTGCGAAAGGAAATGCTGAAGGCCGCCGAGAACCTGGAGTTCGAGGAGGCGGCGCGCATTCGCGACGAGATCAAGCGGCTCGAGGCCGTGGACCTCGCCATCGCCGACGACCCGCTGGCGCGGCAGTCAGCGGTCGAGGAGCGGAGCGAGGCCGCGGTCGGGCGATCGTCCTCGGGCCGACCCGGCACCCGCGGCTATCGCGGCAAGGGCCGCCGGCGCGGCGGCCCCTGAAGCGGCGCACCCCGGCGCGGCGCTACGCCGGGTCGCCGGAGGGGATCAGGGCGCTGAGCTCGTCCTGCCAGCCGTCGCCGACCGCCATGACGCAGCTCTTCCCGTCGGTGCCGGTGCGCAGGATGGTCCAGGTTCCGGTCGTCTCGGATGCCCAGAGTTCGAACACCGCCGAAGACCCGGCCAGTCCGCCACCCCTGCGGACCTCGCCGTAGTCCTTGCCGAGCTTGGCGATGATTGCGGTGCGCTCGCCGCAGGCCATCTGGGCCTTCGCGGGAGTCGCCGCCAATGCGGCCACCCCGGCCGCCAGGAAGGATGCAAACAGCAGTCGCTTGTACATTACGGCCTCCGCCACCAATGCGCGGGGCCGCCGAAGACGGAACGGTCAGGCGACCACAGCGCGGGTCAGACTGCGCACTCGTCTCATTCACGTCCTCCCTTAAGAGAACACTACTACTCTTTGGTTAACTTTGCAGAATGGGCGTCGAATGTGGCAGGAAAAGGTCCGCATTCGGGTGATATAATGCCGGGGCGCCGCTCCCGGCGCCGAAGCGCCGGGGCTGCTGTGGTGCGAGCAAGTGCGAGGGTTCTGTCAGCAGCCCCGGGCGCCGATGGCATCGAGTGGGGTTCGTGCCGCACAGCGCCGAGTTCCGTCGCCGCGCCTTCGCATAATGCCGCCCGGCCCAAGTTCGATGCAATCCCCGGACGAGTTGCGGGAGTGATTTTTCTCGTGCCCGACCCGACGCTTGCCCGCCCTCCGAATGCTTGCCTTCCTCGGAGAACGGCGTAAGCTGATCGAAGGTTCAACAGCGGAAAGGAGGTGATCCAATGTCGAGTGAGACCTTGGAGATGGTGGTGGGTAGCGGAGACGGGGTGCGCCGGTAATCGAGCAGCCTCCTTTCCGGCCGGACGTGTCCTTTGGGGGAATCCCCGCCCGCCCGGCCATCTCGAAGCTCACGGAAGGCCGCGGCGACGCGGCCTTCTTCTTTGGGTGAGGGCCACTGGTACGGGAGAAAGCCATGCCGAAGGGCAAGGAAAAGGACAAGCCGGGCTACAAGGAAACCCTGCGCAGCCTGCAGATCCAGCTGGTGCAGCTTCAGCGCCATCTGATCGCCGGCGACCTCCGGGTGCTGGTGCTGTTCGAGGGCCGCGATGCCGCCGGCAAGGACGGCACCATCAAGCGGATCGTGCAGCACCTGAGCCCGCGCGAGACACGGGTGGTGGCGCTCGGCAAGCCCTCGGACCGAGAGCAGGCCTCCTGGTATTTCCAGCGCCATGTGGCACACCTGCCGGCGGCGGCGGAAATGGTGCTGATGAACCGCTCCTGGTACAACCGCGCCGGGGTCGAGCGGGTGATGGGCTTCTGCACGCCCGAGGAGTACGAGGCGTTCATGGCGGCGGTGCTGCCCTTCGAGCACGTGCTGGTGCAGTCCGGGATCCAGCTGCTGAAATACTACCTCGACATCTCGAAGGACGAGCAGGCCCGGCGCCTGAAGGACCGCGAGACCAATCCGCTGAAAACCTGGAAGATCAGCCCGATCGACGCGGTGGCCCTCGAGCACTGGGACGACTACTCCGCCGCCCGCGACGCGATGCTGAGGCGCACCCACGACGCAGCCACCCCCTGGACCGTGGTGCGGGCCGACGACAAGAAGCAGGCGCGGCTGAACGTGATCCGCGACATCCTGGCCCGGATCGAGCGGCCCGAGCGGCCGGCGGGGCTGCAAAGGCCCGATCCGAAGGTGGTGTTCCCGTTCACTGAGAAGCGGCTGAAGGACGGCTCGATCGCCCCGTGAGAACGAACCGACGGGGGAGTGACCTCCGGGTGCCGGGCGGCCGTCCGCGGCGCGTCCGCACGCGGACGGTGCGTTATCTCGTTGATTTTATATACGTAATTCTGACTTGTGCCAGGATGGGACAGGTACGGCGGGGTTCATGTGAGCCGCGGGTCGGACTTCAGCCCGCCCGGTGCGCGGATCGCAAATGGCGGAGCGAATCTCGCCCCACGGGTCGTCGCGACCTGTGGGGTGGGATCTCGCCCCACCCAATTTGCCGGAACGGGCGGGGTGATCCCCCCCCTACTCCATCACCGGGATCGAGAACTCGGACCCTTCCTTCACCCCGCTCGGCCAGCGTGCCGTCACCGTCTTGGTGCGGGTGTAGAACCGGAAGGCGTCCGGCCCGTGCTGGTTCAGGTCGCCGAAGACCGACTTCTTCCAGCCGCCGAAGGTGTGGTAGGCGAGCGGCACCGGGATCGGCACGTTGATGCCGACCATGCCGATGTTGATCTTCGCTGCGAAGTCGCGGGCGGTGTCGCCGTCGCGGGTGAAGATCGCCGTGCCGTTGCCGTATTCGTGGTCCATCGCCATCGCCAGCGCCTCGTCATAGGACTTCGCGCGGACGGTGGAGAGCACGGGGCCGAAGATCTCCTGCTTGTAGATCTCCATGTCGGTGGTGACGTTGTCGAACAGGCAGCCGCCGATGAAGTTGCCGTTCTCGTAGCCCTGCATGCGGAAGTCGCGGCCGTCGACCACCAGCCTGGCGCCCTGCTCGATGCCGCTGTCGACCAGGCCCTTGACCCGGTTGTAGGCCTCGCGGGTCACCAGCGGACCGAAGTCCACGTCCTCGCCCGCCGTGTAGGGGCCGATCTTCAGGCTCTCGACCCGGGGGGCGAGCTTCTTGATCAGCCTGTCCGCGGTCTCGTCGCCCACCGGCACCGCCACCGAGATCGCCATGCAGCGCTCGCCCGCCGCTCCGTAGGCCGAGCCGATCAGCGCGTCGACCGCCTGGTCCATGTCGGCGTCGGGCATCACGATCATGTGGTTCTTGGCGCCGCCGAAGCACTGCACCCGCTTGCCGGCCGCGGTGCCGCGCGAATAGACGTAATGCGCGATCGGGGTCGAGCCGACGAAGCCGACCGCGCCGATGTCCTCGTCGTCGAGGATGGCGTCGACCGCCTCCTTGTCGCCGTTGACCACGTTCAGCACGCCCGCGGGCAGCCCGGCCTCGATCATCAGCTCGGCCAGCATCAGAGGCACCGAGGGGTCGCGCTCGGAGGGCTTCAGCACGAAGGCGTTGCCGCACGCGATCGCCGGGCAGAACTTCCACATCGGGATCATCGCCGGGAAGTTGAACGGGGTGATGCCGGCGGCGACGCCGATCGGCTGGCGCATGGAGTACATGTCGATGCCGGGTCCGGCGCTGTCGGTGTACTCGCCCTTCAGGAGGTGGGGGGCGCCGATGCAGAACTCGGCGACCTCGAGGCCGCGCTGCACGTCGCCGCGGGCGTCCGGCAGGGTCTTGCCGTGCTCGCGGCTCAGCGCCTCGGCCAGCTTGTCCATGTCGCGGTGCAGGAGCTGCACGAACTTCATCATCACGCGGGCCCGGCGCTGCGGGTTGGTGGCGGCCCAGGCGGGCTGCGCGGCCCTGGCGTTCTCGACCGCGGCGCGCACCTCGGCCTTGCTGGCCAGCGGGCATTTCGCCTGCACCTCGCCGGTCGCCGGGTTGTAGACATCCGAGAAGCGCCCCGAGGTGCCCTTCACATGCTTGCCGCCGATGAAATGGGTGAGCTCCGTGGTCATTGGTTCCTCCGTGAGGGCGCGAGATCCGGTTCCGGCAGTGCGGAATTGCCGGTGCTTGTCGCGCTTTTAGGCGCGGGGCGTCAAGTCCCGCCATGGCCAGAATTCGGGCTTGCCAAAGGCCAGCCACCCCGCGTTAGATAGCCGGCAAAACAAGGCTCCGGCGGGGGACGGCCGGGCATGGGAGGTGTGTCATAGACCAGCAAGCATCCGTCGCGGCGGGGGTCGCAGCGATCGTCGCCGAGCGGGTGACCAAGGTGTTCGGCGAGGGGCAGGACGCGGTTCGCGCACTGGATGACGTCTCGGTCACGATCCGCGAGAACGAGTTCTTCACCCTGCTCGGCCCCTCCGGCTGCGGCAAGACCACGCTGCTGCGGCTGATCGCCGGGTTCGACCATCCGACCAAGGGCGCCATCCTGCTGCAGGGCAAGGACATCGCGCACCTGCCGCCGTATCAGCGTCCGGTCAACACGGTGTTCCAGAGCTACGCGCTGTTCCCGCACATGACCGTCGGCCAGAACATCGGCTTCGGGCTCGAGATGCTGGGCAAGCCGAAGGCGGAGATCGCCGAGACGGTGGCCCGGATGCTGCAGCTGGTCCGCATGGAGGAGCTGCGCGCACCGGCGCACGGACCAGATCTCGGGCGGCCAGCAGCAGCGCGTGGCGCTCGCCCGCGCGCTGGCGCCGAGACCCAAGGTGCTGCTGCTGGACGAGCCGCTGTCGGCGCTCGACTACAAGCTGCGCAAGGACATGCAGATCGAGCTGAAGCGGCTGCAGCACGAGACCGGCATCACCTTCATCTTCGTCACCCACGACCAGGAAGAGGCGCTGACCATGTCGGACCGGATCGCGGTGATGAACGGCGGCAGGATCCTGCAGATCGGCACGCCCGAGGCAGATCTACGACCACCCGGCCGAGCGCTTCGTCGCCGACTTCATCGGCGAGACCAACTTCCTCGCCGCGGAGGTGCGTCGCGGCCAGCGGCGGCAAGGCCCGCCTGCGGCTCGCCATCGGGCCGCGAGGTCGAGCGCCGATCTGCCGGAGGGCTGCACGCCGGGCGGCCGGGTCACCGTCGTGGTCCGGCCCGAGCACGCGAGCCTGTCCGGCGAGGGAGGCGACGCTGGACGGGACGCTCGAGAACATCGTCTATTTCGGCACCGACACCCACTACCATCTGCGGCTCGACGACGGCGCCGCCTTCGTCGTGCGCATCCAGAACCTGCGCGACAGCGGCGAGGCGTTCCAGGCCGGCGCAGAAGGTCGCGGTCGCGCTCGAGCCCGACGCCGTCCAGGTGCTGAGGGACTGAGATGACCGACGAGTCCGACGCCACGAGCCTGGCCGATGACGCGCGCCGGCGGGAGGTGCGGCGCAACTGGCTGCTGAGCACGCCCGCGCTGATCGTGCTGGCCGCTCGCCGCCTCGGGCCCGCTGCTGATCGATGCTCGTCTACTCGTTCCTGACGCCCGGAGACTACGGCGGGCGTCATGTGGGAACCCTCGACCGACGGCTGGTTCAGCGTCGTCCTTGCAGCGCGACATCTTCGACGACACGCTGTCAGACTCGCCGATGCCCATCTCACGATCTTCTGGCGCTCGGTGAGGCTGTCGCTGCTGACCACCGTGCTGGCCCTCGCTCTCGGGTTTCCGACCGCCTACTTCATCGCCACCCGGCCCGAGCGCAGCGCAACATCTGGCTGTTCCTGATCACCATCCCGTTCTGGACCAACCTCCTGATCCGCACCTTCGCGATCATGGAGGTCATCCGCAACGAGGGCGTGGTCAACACCGTTTGCTGGGGCTCGGGCGTGATCGATGAGCCGATCCAGATGCTCTACACCGACTTCGCGATCATGATCGGCATGACCTACGTCTATCTGCCGCTGATGGTGCTGCCGCTCTATGCCTCCATGGAGAAGCTTCGACTTTCGGCTGGTCGAGGCCGGCTACGATCTCTACGCCACCCGCTTGCAGGTCCTGCGACGGATCATCCTGCCGCTGGTCAAGCCGGGCATCGTCGCCGGCTCGATCCTGGTCTTCATCCCGTCGCTCGGCGCCTATGTCACGCCCGCGGGTGCTGGGCGGCGGCAAGAACATGATGCTCGGCAACCTGATCGAGCTGCAGTTCGGCCAGGGCCGCAACTGGCCGCTCGGCGCGGCGCTGTCGCTCACCCTGCTCGCGATCGTGATGGTCGCGCTGCTGTTCTACGTGCGCAGCCTGAACAAGCCGGAGCGCGGCCGTGGCTGAGCGCGTGCAACCGCAGCCGGTGTGCCGTTCCGCCGGACTCGGCGCGCCGCGCCGGGCCCCTTTTCGCTGCGCCGGCTGCCCGGTTTCACCGTCATCGCGCTGGTCTGCTTCGTCATGCTCTACGCGCCGATCCTGACGCTGGTGGTCTACTCCTTCAACGCCGGCAAATCGATCGCGGATTTGGAGGGGTTCTCCTGGCGCTGGTACGTCGTCGGCCTGGGAGAACGAACCGGTCCAGGAGGCGACCCTGTGTCGCTGATCCTGGTGGCGACCGCGCGTCGTCCTTCGCGACCATCCTCGCCACCATGGCCGCGCTCGGCACCACGCGGACCGCCGCCCTTTCGCGGGCAGACCGCGATCTACGCCATGATCAATCAGCCGCTGATGGTGCCCGAGATCGTGACCGCGGTGGCGCTGCTGATCGTCTTCGCCGCGATCAAGACCTGCGACCGGCTATCACGGGCTTGGCCTATCTGATCATCGGCCCACACCGCGTTCTGCATCCCGTTTGCCTACCTGCCGATCCGCGCGCGGCTGGAGGGCATGGACCTGACGCTGGAGACCGCCGCAGCCGACCTCTACGCCACGCCCTGGCAGACCTTCCGGCGGGTGACCCTGCCCCTGCTGTGGCCCGGCATCCTCGCCGGGGCGATGCTGGCCTTCGTCATCTCGCTCGACGATGTGGTCATCACCGAATTCGTCAAGTCGCCGGCCAGGAGACCCTGCCGACCTACATGCTCGGTCAGCTGCGCCGCGTCGATCACCCCCGAGATCAACGCGATCTCGACCGTGCTGCTGGCGATCTCGATCATCGTTGGTGACCATCTTCTCTTTCGCTGAACCGGAAGAAGGTAGTAAGACTCGTCACCATCAAGACCACAAGGGAGACGCCATGATGTGGAGAAGACTATCTGCGGCCGATCATCGGCGTGCACGTCGTGCTGGCCGCGAGCGCGCGGCCGGTCGCGGCGGCGAGCTCAACATCTTCAACTGGGGCAACTACACCAACCCCGAGCTGATCGAGAAGTTCGAGGAGAGTACGGCGTCAAGGTCACCGTCACCGACTACGATTCACAACGACACCGCGCTCGCCAAGATCAAGGCCGGCGGCCACGGCTTCGACATCGTCGTGCCGTCGGCGAACTACGTGCCGATCTTGATCGACGAAGGCCTGCTGCTCGAGACCGCGGCCGGACCAGATGGAAAACTTCAAGAACGTGACGAACGCTGGGTCGACGTCGTCTGGGATCCGGGCCGCCACTACACCGTGCCGTGGCAGTGGGGCAGCGTCGGCGTGGTCGTCAACACCGACGGTCTACGGCGGCGACATCAACACCTCGGCGATCTTCTTCGATCCGCCGGCCGAGCTGGTCGGCAAGATCAACGTGGCGCCCGAGATGAACGACGTGATCGGCACGGCGCTGATGCTATGTGGGCGGCGAGCCCTGCACCGACGACAAGGAGGTGCTGAAGAAGGTCCGCGACATGCTGGTGGCGGCCAAGCCGAAATGGCTGTCGATGGACTATGGCATGATCGAGAAGATCGCCAGCGGCGACGTCGCCGCCTCGCTCTACTGGAACGGCGCCGCCTTCCGCGCCCGGCTGCAGAACCCGAACGTGCATTACGGCTATCCCCAGGAGGGCTACCCGCTGTGGATGGACAGCGTGGCGGTCCTGGCGGACGCCAAGAACGTCGAGAACGCCAAGACTTTCCAGAACTTCATCATGGACCCGGAGAACGCCGCCCTGATCTCGGCCTTCGCGCGCTACGCCAACGGCATCGAAGGGTCCGAGCAGTTCATGCCGGAGGACATGAAGACGGCGCCCGAGATCGTGATCCCGGAGGAGTTCCTGGCATCGGGCCAGTTCGTCCCGGCCTGCCCGCCCGAGGTGCAGAAGCTCTACACCGCGATCTGGACCGAACTGACCAAGTGACCGCCTGAACAGCGGATGGTTGCAAGGGAAGGGCCCCGCGCGGGGCCCTTCTCCGTTTCGCCGGCGGCTCTTCCCTCCCGCGACCGCCCTGCCCTACCATCCGCGCCCGAATCGTCAAGCTGCGGGGAGTGCCCGATGAAGCCGATCGCCGAGAAGGACCGCCGGGTCGTCAACCTGCGCGACGCGAAGTTCGAACCCTGGGACCCGGAGGGGATCACCGAAAAGGGCACCCATATTCTGCAGCTCAACCCGGCGAAGCCGAAGGGCGTGGGGTTCTACATCTACAGGATGGAGCCGGGGGCGCGCTCGGCGGCGCACCGGCATGGCGGGGCCGAGGAGTTCCTGATCCTCGAGGGCGAGATCCACGAGCCCGACGGCACCGTGTTCCGGGCCGGCGACGTGGTCTGGCTCGCGCCGGGAACCGAGCACAATTCCTACGCCCCGAAAGGCGCGCTGATCGCGGTCTATGCCGAGGACGAGGAGACGCCATTGGCCGACGGGTGACGGACCCTATCGGGGCGGGTCGCGCTCCGGCAGCAGCAGCGCGATCAGCACCAGCGCGATGCAGGCGGAGACGCGGAAGGCCGAGGGCTGCCCGTTCCAGTTCGCGGACTGCCACATCTGGAACCACTCGCCGCCGACCACGATGAAGCCGAAGAACCAGAGCGAGAAGGCCGCGGCCGGCAAGCGCCTTTCGCCGCTCGAACTCGGCTGCCGGCGCGCTGCGGGCACGCAGGAGAACCAGTCCGCCGGCGAGGCAGGCGGCGCCGGATCCGATCTCGACGGCGATGATCACCCCGTAGAGCGAATGCTGCAGCCAGGGCGCGGTGATGGCCCGCCCGGTCAGGGTGTTTCCGGGGAACACGTCGTCCATCGCCAGCACATGCCGGACGAAGCCGAGGTTCGAGCCGGTGTCGACGATGTTGTTGTAGCCGACGAGCACCGCGAAGACCCCGACCTGAAGGACCAGCAGCGCCTTGATCAGCCGGAGGATAATGGCCGGGACGCCATAGCGGGTCAGGGCTTGCGGCCGCGGAAGTGGTGCGGGCAGTGCTCGCCGGATTCGACCACCGGCACCATGGCGGTCCAGGTGCGGATCTGGTCGGCCACCGCCCCGGCGCCGATCAGCGCCTCGAATTTCGCCCGGTCGGGGCCAGTCAGCCGCGCCAGTTCGGCGCGGGCCTGCTCGCGGTACCAGGGGTTGCGGTTCACCAGCCGGATGTCGGTGAAGCTCGCCGCCTCCAGCGCCTTGCGGTAGCGGCCGGGCGAGGCCATGGCGAAGTCGAGGTCCTCGAGCCGGATATAGGCCGCCATCTCCGGCGAAGGCGCGCCGTCATGGGAGATGAGCCAGTCCGAGGCGACGAACCAGCCGCCGGGCTTCAGCACCCGGAACGCCTCGCGGGCGAGCCATTCCTTGTCCGGGATATGGATGATCGAGTCCTTCGAGAAGACGATGTCGAGGCTCGCGTCCGGCATCGGGAAGGGACCGGGACTTACCTCGCGGATCTCGATCCGGTCGGCGAAACCGGCCTTCTCCGCCCGCTCGCGCGCGGCGCGGCAGACGTCCGGCTCGACATCGATGCCGATCACTCTCCCCGCCCCGTGACGGCGCACCAGGTCGACCGTGATGCCGCCCGAGCCCGAGCCGATATCGAGCACGGTCTTGCCTGCGAGGTCGATGCCGTCGAGCACGCGGGCCACCTCCTCCGGCCCGCCGGGCGAGAGGTAGCCATCGCCCCAGAGCTCGCCCAGGAAGGCGATGACGCCGTCGTCGTAATGGATCTCGCCGGTCACGCGGCCGCCTGCCCCAGCGCCGCTCTGAAATCCGCGGCGTGATCCGGGAAGGTCATGGCCAGGAAGCGCCCGGCGATCCTCAGCGCCCCCGCCACATCGGGCGCGCCCGGCGTGAGGTAGAGCCGCAGCCAGAGGCCGTCGGTCAACGCGTCGATCCCGGCGCCGATCTCGGCCGCGTCGCCGGTCGGCCGGCCGGCGGCGGCGAGCAACTCGGCGCAGCAGCCGCGCATGGCGGCCGAGTGCTCGTTGTCGAACTTCTCGGCGATCTCGGCATAGAGCGGGCGGGCGCTCGCCTCGCCCCAGAAGGCATTCCAGATCACCAGCGAATCGGCGTTGCAGACGACGGGGTCGAACTCGGAGCGCACCAGCGCCAGCAGCCGCGCCACGGGGTCCGGGCCGGCGGCGGCGAGCGCCTTCTGCCAGACTTCCTGGTAAGCCTCGTACTGGTGCCGCAGCGCCTCGCCCAGCAGCGCCTGCTTGTTCTGGAAATAGAACACCGCCACGCCCTGCGAGAGGCCGGCCTCGGCGGAGACCGTCGCCAGCGTCGTGCCGGCGAGCCCGTTGCGCACCACCGAGCGCATGGTCGCCTCGATGATCTGGCGCCGCCGCATCGCGGCGTTCTCGGCCCGCTCCTTGCGCGGTCTGGTCGCCGTGGGGGAATCGGATGCCGCCATCTGGAAATTACCCCCTTCCTCATACGGGACCACCGCCCGCAATCTTGCCGGAGATCATGGTGAATTCAACTGCTCTGCAAAGCCTAACATGAAAATTGTTTGAGCGCTCAAAAAAATTTCCTTTGCCGGATCGAGACGGCTCGGCTAGACAGGGTCATCCGCCCGGAATGCCGGGCAAAACCGACAGCGCCGGATTGCGGTTTCCCGGCGCGCACAGACGAGCGAGCAATGCTTTACCAGACGGATGGGACCGCGCCCGAGCGCGGCAACGGAACCCCGGCGGAAATCGATCCGCGAGTGGGACAACGAACATTTCATGCACCCGTGGGAGACCATGGGGCTCGGCGACCCGGACCGCGTGATCGCGGCGGGCGGCGAAGGCATCCACATCTACGATCCGCAGGGCCGGCGCTATATCGACGGGCCGGGCGGCATGTGGAACGTGCAGATCGGCTATGGGCGCGCCGAAATGGCGCAGGCGATCGCCGAGCAGGCGGTGAAGCTGGCCTATCACAGCCCCTGGGCCTTCGCCTCGGAGCCTTCGGCGGTGCTGGCGCGGAAGCTGGCCGAGATGGCGCCGGGCGACCTCAACTCGGTGTTCTTCACCACCGGCGGATCCTCGGCGGTCGACAGCGCGCTGCGCTTCGCCCAGTTCTACAACAACCTGCGGGGCCGGCCCGAGAAGAAGCTCTTCATCGCCCGCGAGAAGGGCTATCACGGCTCGACCTACCTGTCGGCGACCGTGACCGGCAAGGACCGCCACAAGAACTTCCTCGACATCGAGCAGCGGCTGATCCGGCTGGTGCCGAACGTCAACCCCTATATCCGCCCCGCGGGCATGTCGGTGGACGAGTGGTGCGACGAGAAGGTCGCCGATCTGGAGCGCACCATCCTGGAGATGGGGCCGGACAAGGTCGCGGCCTTCGTCGCCGAGCCGCTGCTGGCCTCGGGCGGGGTGATCGTGCCGCCGCCGGGCTACCACAAGCGGACGCTGGAGATCTGCCGCAAGTACGAGGTGCTCTACATCTCGGACGAGGTGGTGACGGCCTTCGGCCGGCTCGGCCACTGGTTCTCGTCGGAGGACGTGTTCGGCATCACCCCGGACATCATCACCTGTGCAAAGGGGCTGACCTCGGGCTACCTGCCGCTCGGCGCCATGATCCTGTCGGACCGGTTGCTCGAGGACATCATGTCCGAGGACCGGGCGCACATCATGTTCTCGAACGGCTATACCTATTCCGGGCATCCGGTCTGCTGCGCGGCGGCGCTGAAGAATATCGAGATCTTCGAGCGCGAGGGCATCCTCGAGCATGTGCGCAAGGTCACGCCGCACTTCCAGGAGCGGCTGCGGGAGCTGTCGAAATACGAGATCGTCGGCGACACCCGCGGCATGGGGCTGATCGGCTGCGTCGAGGGCGCCGCGGCGCCGGGCACGCCCGAGGAGAAGCGCCTGGCGATCGACGCCGAGTTCGGCGCCCGGGTCGACAAGAAGTGCGAGGCCATGGGGCTGATCGTGCGGCCGCTGATCAACATGTGCGTGTTCTCGCCGCCGCTGATCATCACCGAGACGCAGATCGACGAGATGTTCGACATCCTGGACAAGGCGATCGCCCAGACCCAGGACGAGATGCTCTAAGTCCGGCGGGCGAAAAGCCTCTGGATCGCCGTGCCGGCCCGATGTCATATCGGGCCGGGAACCCGATCAAGACCGGAGGCGACATGACCAAGGACTGGCAGATCGACCGCGCCATTGCCGGCGAGAGCCCGTTCGGCATGGGGGGCGAGCCGACCTTCTCGGGCGTGCTGAGCCTGTTCCGGCGGCGCTACGCGCGCGATCCCGCCGGCGCCGACGTGGCGGTCTCGGGCATCCCATACGACCTCGCGGTAACCAACCGCCCCGGGACCCGCTTCGGGCCGCGGGCGATCCGGGCGGCCTCGTCCGTGCTCGCCTGGTCCGGCGCCGCCTGGCGCTGGGGCTTCGATCCCTTCGCGGAGATGGACGTGGTCGACACCGGCGATTGCGAGATCGATTTCGGCCGGCCTGACGGCGTGCCGGCGGATATCGAGGCGCATGCTGCCGGGCTGATCGCCAAGGGCGTGAAGCTGCTCTGCCTCGGCGGCGACCATTTCATGACCTATCCGCTCCTGAAGGCCCATGCCGCGAAGTACGGCAGGCTGGGGCTGATCCAGTTCGATTCCCATTCCGACACCTGGCGCGAGGACGAGCAGCGCATCAGCCACGGCACGATGTTCTTCCATGCGGTCCGCGAGGGTATCATCGATCCCGCCCGCTCGGTGCAGGTCGGCATCCGGTCCGGCAACCCGGAGACCCACGGGATCACCATCCTCGACGCGGACTTCGTGGCCGACAATCCGCCCGCCGCGGTGGCGGCGCGGATCAGGCAGGTGGCGGGCGGCGGGCCGGCCTACCTGACCTTCGACATCGATTTCCTCGATCCCGCCTATGCGCCGGGCACCGGCACGCCGGTCTGCGGCGGGCCGTCGACCAACATGGCGGAGCGGATCCTGTGCGGACTCGCCGGGCTCGATATCGTGGGCATGGACATCGTCGAGGTCTCGCCGCCTTACGATGCGGGCGAGATCACCGCGCTCGCCGGAGCGAGCATGGCGCTGAACATGCTGGCGATCTGGGCCGCGGCGCGGCGATGAAGGCCCGGATTCTGGACCGAAAACCCAATTTCCTGCCGGGCTCCGGAACGCCGGTTCGCGGTGCGGAATGACCATATGGTCAAAATTTATCTGAGCGCTCAAAAAAACTTGTGGCGGGCAAAATCGACCCTTAAGGTCCTTGCAGCAGCTCCCGAGGAGCGCAAAATGCACGCGGGGAGAACATGACAGGGAGGCGCAAGGCCGATCCCCGCCCGATCAAAGAGGAGACGTACATGAAGCGGCGCATGGTACTTCCGGCCCTGATGGCCGGCGCGGTGATCGCCACCGCCGGCTGGGGCCTGGCGGCTGGCGAAGATCTGGTGGTGTTCGACTGGGCCGGATACGAGGATCCGGAATTCTACAAGTCCTACACCGAGAAATACGGCAATCCGCCCACCTTCGCCTTCTTCGGCGACGAGGAAGAGGCGTTCCAGAAGCTGCGCTCGGGCTTTAAGGCCGACCTGGCCCACCCCTGCGCCCAGTCGGTGGTGAAGTGGCGCGAGGCCGAGCTGCTCGTGCCGCTCGACACCTCAAGGATCGCGGCCTGGGACCATGTGATGGCCGGATTCCGCGACATGCCGGGCTTCAGCGATGACGGCAAGCAGTACGTGCTTCCGGTCGACTGGGGCGCGACGGCAATGACCTACCGCACCGACACGGTCAGCGAGGAGGACGCCTCGACCCTGCAGTCCTTCGCCGATCCGAAGTTCCAGGGGCGCGTCTCGATCGGCGACAATGTCGACGACGCCTATGCGCTCGGCTTCCTGGCGGTCGGCGTGACCGACTGGACGAAGGCGTCCGACGAGGACTTCCAGAAGGCCTCGGACTTCCTGCGCAAGGTGCACCAGAACGTGCGCGCCTACTGGCAGGACGGCTCGGAACTGGCACAGCTGATGGCCAGCGGCGAGGTTCAGATCGCCTGGTCATGGAACGAGACCTCGGTCACCATGCAGGGCGAAGGCCACCCGGTGGCGATGAAGCGCGACACCAAGGAAGGCTCGTCGAGCTGGGTCTGCGGCTATGTCCGGATCAAGGGCGGCTCGGCCCCGGATGACGAAGTCTACGACTTCCTGAACGCCTGGATGGAAGACCAGACGGTGAACTACATCGTCACCGCCTGGGGCTATGGCCACTCGAACGAGGCGGGCATGGCGAAGGTCGATGCCGAGACGCTGAAGAGCACCGGGTTCAACGACCTGGAGAAGTACACCGCCAACACGCTGTGGCAGGCGCCGGTGCCGACCGAACTGCGCGAGAAGATGATCGCCGAGTTCGAGAAGATCAAGGCGGGCTTCTGAGGCGGCGGATCCGTCGGACGTGACCGGAACGCCGCCCCGGCCGGGGCGGCGTTCCTTCTTCCAGGGAGGCGGAGATGGCGGCAGGCGACGCGCTGGAGACCCGGTTCAACGGTCTGCGGGAGGCGCAGCCCACGCTGCCCGCTTCCTGGTACTTCGATCCGGTGCAGTATGACCGCGAGATGCGGGCGATCCACCACCGCAACTGGATCTATCTCTGCCGCTCGGCCGAGTTCGCCGAGCCGCGCAGTTTCCGCAGCTTCACGCTGGCCGGGCAGGACATCCTGCTGGTGCGCGGCGAGGACAGGGTTCTCAACGGCTTCTTCAACACCTGCCGGCACCGGGGCTCGACGCTCTGCACCGAGGCGGCGGGGCGGCTGCAGAAGCCGCTGATCGTCTGCCCTTATCATCAGTGGGCTTACGGCCTCGACGGGCGGCTGCGCGCGACCGGGCCGATGCGGCGGGTCGGCGGGTTCGAGCGGGCCGAGTACGGTCTGCACCGGGTGGCGGTGGCCGAATGGGGCGGATTCGTCTTCGTCAATCTCGCCGGCGACAAGGCGCAGCCCTTCGAGGAGAAGTACGGCGCCGAGTTCGGATACATCGCAAACTGGCCGCTGGAAAGCCTCGTCTCCGGACACACTTACCGCAAGGTCATGAAGTGCAACTGGAAGATCTTCTGGGAGAACTTCAACGAGTGCCTGCACTGCCCGAACCTGCACCCGGAGCTCTGCGAGCTGGTGCCGATCTACGGCCGCGCGATCATGGCGCGGCGCGACGATCCGGACTGGGAGAACCAGGCGGAGAACCGCGCACCCATATTTGCCGGCGGGCTGCGCGAGGGCGCGCGGTCCTGGTCGATGGACGGCAGCGCGCAAGGGGCGTTTCCGGGGCTGAGCGAGGCCGACCGCGCGGCGGGCCAGCGCTACACCACGCTGGTCCCCTCGGTCTTCATCGCCGCCCATCTGGACTATGTGCGCACGGTGCGTCTGCTGCCGCTGGGGCCGGAGGAGACCGAGCTGACCGCCGAATGGCTGTTCCTGCCCGAGACGCTGGCGCAGCCGGGCTTCGACCTGAAGCGGATCACCGACTTCGCCACCCTGGTCATGGACCAGGACGGCGCCGCCTGCGAGATGAACCAGCGCGGGCTGAAGGCGGCGCCCTTCGAGCGGGGCGTGCTGATGCAGGAGGAGTACGAGGTCTTCCTGTTCCAGGACTGGGTCAGGGGGCAGCTGGGCGAGCCGATGCTGGGCGCGCCGGCGGCGAGCCGGGCGAGTCGGCGGGCGGAGTGACGCCGGCGATTCCGGCGGCGCCGGGGGCTGCTCAACCTTGAGCAGCGGGTTAAGCCGTTGATTTCATTGAAGTGCGTGTTTGAGCAGGTTTTATGGTTAATGCCCCTCTTGCAGAGTGCCGCCCGCCTCCCGGGTGACCCGCAGGCGATGCGAGTGCGCGGACTCTCAGACGCGCAGCCTCGACCGGATCGAAGCACGGCCTGCGGCGCCCATGTCCTATTCGCCCACAAAGGCAGACGTCCAGCGATTGAAGACAAGGGTCTGCCTTTGACCCATTTTGCTGCAACCGATGCAGAAAGTGGAAGACCGGAGTGAGATCGAAGCAGACCTTATCATGGCCGCCGAGCGGGGCGACTTTGTGCCAATCCCCGGATTCGACCCAGAAGATGGCGTAGGGGTTCGGACAAACCGCCTGCGCTCTGGAACAGGATTGTTTTCATCTCGGTCGACAAATCGTCGTCCCTTTTTGGTTGTGGCGCTCAATGTATGATAAATGACCTTCGATGCTCATCGTGATCCGAGGGCTCTGCTTTGGAACGCAGAATCGCCGCAATCGTCGCTGCCGACATGGTCGGCTTCAGCCGCCTCGTGGAACTGGACGAAATCAACGTCATCACGCGGCAGAAGCGCCATTTCGCCGAACTGATCGGTCCCGAGATCGAGCGCGCGCGCGGCCGCATCGTCAAGCAGACCGGAGACGGGCTGATCGCCGAGTTCCCCTCGGTGGTCGAAGCGGTGCGCGCTGCCGTACGCATCCAGAAGGAGATGACGGCGCGCGAGGCGGACCAGCCCGAGGATCGGCGCATCCGCTACCGCGTGGCCGTCAACCTCGGCGACATCATCGTCGAGGACGATGATGTCTATGGCGATGGCGTCAACATCGCCGCCCGGCTGGAGGCGCTGGCCGAACCGGGCGGCATCGTTGTGTCAGGCGAGGCCTACGATCATCTGAAGACCAAGGCCGGCGTCGGATTTCGCCCGATGGGCGAACAGCAGTTGAAGAACATTTCGACGCCGGTACGGGTCTTTCAGGTGGTGGACGAGGCGACCGGCCTGCCGGTGGCGCGGCGGCGTCCGCGCCGGGCGTTGGCCGGAGCAGCGGCAGCGCTGTTACTGGTGCTCGCGGCCGGCGGGATCTGGTGGTCCGCGCAGACGGATTTCACGCCGGCCGATGCAGCACAGATGCAGTATGCGCTGTCGGACAAGCCGTCTATCGCCGTGCTGCCGTTCTCGCGGATCGGCGACACGTCGGATCGGGACGTGCTGCGCGACGGCCTAGCCGTCGACCTGACGGCCAGCCTGTCACGCGCGCGCACATTCGTGGTGATTTCCAGCAACTCGATGCAGTCCTACAGGGACAAGGCAACCACCCCGGCCGAGGTCGCCCAGGATATGGGTGTGCGCTATGTCGTGCAGGGCACCATCCAACGCGGGGGCGACGACCTGCGCATCAATGTCGAGCTTGTCGACGCGATGGCCGGCAACATCGTCTGGGCCGAGAAATACCGGCGTAGAACGGCCGACTTCTTCGAGATTCAGGACGATATCTCGGCCCGGATCACCGCCTTGCTATCTGGTGAGTACGGGCTTGTCGGCCAAGCCGAGCTCGCGCGCGCGAAGCGCAAGGCGCCGAAAGATCTGAGCGCGTATGAGCTGACGCTGATGGCCAAGGATATCCGCGATCAGTTCGGCCGGGAAAACAATCAGAAAGCCCTGAAGCTGTTGTTGACCGCAGTGGAGCGGGACCCCGAGTTCGCAGGCGCTTATATCGGGCTGGCGTGGACGTATGCGCAGGAAGCTTGGAACGACTGGCGGACGATCGAATACGATGTTGCGGTTCAAAAGGCCGCCGAGAGCGCCAGGCGCGCCGTGACTCTCGATCCGGATTCGGCGAATGCACACATGGTGTTGGGATCCGTTCAGTTCTGGGATCTTGGCCAACGCGAGGAAGCCATTGCATCCTACGAGCGCGCGCTGGAACTCGAGCCCAACAACACCGACCTGTTGATGATGTGGGGCGGATTTATCTTGCCCTGGCTAGATCGTTTCGAGGAAGGACATGCGATTGCTGCGAAGGCCGTCCGCCTGAATCCGTATCACGGCGACTGGTACAATTATGGCCTGCAGGTTGCCGCGTTCGGCGTGGGCCGGTACGACGAAGCCGTCAGGCACTTCAATGCGACTAAGTTCCCGAACATCGGGGCACCTACCTTGAACGTCAGCGCCCTTGCACTGGCTGGCCGGATCGAGGACGCCCGCACGGAGGGCGCAAAGCTGCTGGAGAAGCGACCGGGCTTTTCTGCAGCAGAATACATCGAGGCGGAGGCTTATTCGAAGGACATCGGCCGGCGGGTCCGGGAAGGCCTGCTGCTGGCGGGTCTACCGGAGTAAAAGGACTCGCAACCGAAAGTAGTCGCCTCTCAAAGTCGGCCGCCAATCGTCCGCAAGGGGTCGTGGCCTGGCATCTGAGGGAAATGGTTGGATGACTGCGTCGTCCCGCACTGCCGACGTCAGCGACCTCACGCGCTATGTCGGCCCATGGCACTTATCAGACATCCGGGTTCGGCGATTGGATGGCCGGAGCCCGGCCGAAAGCGGACTTCGGCCCGTCGTCTACGTTCGCCCCCTACTCCAGCACCACGATCGACTCCGGGCTCCAGCCGATGCGGGCCTTCATGCCCTCGGTCAGGATGCGGCGGCCGGCGCGGGAGCTGGTGCCGGCCGGTCAGAGCCCGAAGGCCCTGGCAATCGTCCGGGCGCAATCCTCGGGCGGGAGATCCGAGGTGTCGAGTTCCAGATCATAGTCTATTCCCCGGTGAATCCGGTCGAACTGCCATCGGGCGAGACCGGGGTGACGATCGCCGCGGGCGCGCTCGCGGGCTTCGGCGACATCCAGCCGGACGTGGAGGGCGACGAGGCGCAGATCCTGCGGGGCGAGCAGTCGGCGGTAGTCCCCGGCCTCGGGGGCCTCGGTCACGTCGTCGACGATCAGGTCGCAGCCCTCGGCGGCCATCGCCGCCACGGAGCGGCGCATGCCCCGCAGGAGCCGCGCGGCAACCGGGCCGGTGCGGACCGCGGTCACCGGCGCATCCCCGGCTGCGAGGGGTTCGAAGACGATGCCGTCGGGATGGTCCCAAAGCGCATCCGGGAGCATGTCGAGGAAGGCGTCCATCTGCAGGTGCAGAAAGGGCCGGCTGGCCAAGCCCTGCAATGCCTTCGCGACCGTGGTCTTGCCGGCGCTGCCGACCCCGTTGAGGAGAATGACCACCCCTGCCGCCGTTCGCCCTACTCCAGCACCACGATCAACTCCGGGCTCCAGCCGACGCGGGCCTTCATGCCCTCGGTCAGGATCCGCCGGCCGGCGGTGTTGCGCATCGAGATGGTCGCGGGGGCCTGCGCGCCGGGCAGAAGAACGTCGTAATAGGTCATGTCGCCGAAATAGTTGGCGTCGACCACCTCGCCCTCGACCTCGCGCTCGGCCCTCTCGCCCTCCTCGAAAAGGAGAGTCAGCATCTCGGGCCGGATGCCGACGCTGACACGGCCGGGCTTGACGCCCCCGGGCGCCTGGGTGCTGGGCACCTCGACCCGGCCGAGGGCGGCCACGTCGAGCGCCAGGCGGTCGCCCTGCTCGGTCGTCAGCTTCGCGTCGAGGAAGTTCATCACCCCGATGAACGAGGCCACCTGGCGGCTGACCGGGCGGCTGTAGAGCTCCTGGGGGCTGGCGAGCTGGGCGATCCTGCCGTCGAACATCACCGCGATGCGGTCGGACATGGTCAGCGCCTCCTCCTGGTCGTGGGTGACCAGGATGAAGGTGATGCCCACATGGCGCTGCAGGTGGCGGAGCTCGACCTGCATCTGCTCGCGGAGCTTCTTGTCGAGGGCCGAGAGCGGCTCGTCCAGCAGCAGCACCTTGGGCCGCATGACCAGGGCGCGAGCGAGCGCCACGCGCTGGCGCTGGCCGCCGGAGAGCGCGTGGCTGGCCCGCTCGCCGTAGCCGGCGAGGTCGACCATCGACAGCGCCTCGTCGACCCGGCGCCTCATCTCCTCCTTCGGCAGCTTCTGGCGCACCAGGCCGTAGGACACGTTCTCGGCCACGTTCAGATGCGGGAAGATGGCGTAGGACTGGAACACCATGTTGGTCGGGCGGTGGTTCGCCGGCACGCCGGCCATCGGTTTGCCGTCGATGGCGATGGTGCCATGGGTCGGCTCGTCGAAGCCGGCGATCATGCGCAGGAGCGTGGTCTTGCCGCAGCCGGACGGGCCCAGCAGCGAGAAGAACTCGCCGGACCGGATCTGGGTGGTGACCCCGGCCAGCGCCTTGACCGGGCCGTAGTGCTTCTCGACCCGGTCCGCCTCGATGATCGGCCGGGCCTGGCCGTTGCCCTTCGCGGTCTCGGTCACATCATTCCTCCGGTGGCGGAGCCCTCGCTGCCGGTGCGCCGGTTGGAGCGGCGGCGGAAATACTCGGCGGCGAAGAGCAGGGTCAGCGAGAGCAGGAGCAGCACGCAGCCGAGCGCGACCACGCTCGGCAGTTTCGAGGTGAAGCGGAGCTGGCTCCAGATATAGACCGGCATGGTCGGCTCGGTACCGGTCAGGAAGAAGGCGATGATGAACTCGTCGAGCGAGATGGTGAACGAGATCAGCATGCTGGAAATCACGCCGGGAGTGACCAGCGGCAGGATCACCCGCCGGAAGGTGCCCCAGCGGGTCTCGCCGAGGTCGAACGAGGCTTCCTCGAGGCTGCGGTCGAGATTGTGGAAGGCCGAGGTCAGGATGGCGATCGCGAAGGGCGTGCAGATCAGCACGTGGCCGAGGATCACGGTCCAGAGCGACAGTTCGAGCCCGAGCTGGATCAGGATCACCAGGAGCGCCACCGCGATGATGATCTCGGGCAGCACCAGCGGCAGCATGATGAAGCCGATGATACCCTTCTTCCCCGGGAAGTCGTAACGGGCCGAGGCGCGGGCGGCGCAGATCCCGAGGATGGTCGAGATCGTCGCGGCCGAGAGGCCGACATAGAGGCTGTTGCGGACCGACTGGTGCAGCACCGGGTTGTCCCAGAGCTGGACAAACCACTTGGTGGTGAAGCCCGACAGCGGAAAGGCGATGATCGCCGCGTCGTTGAAGGCGAAGATCGGCAGCAGCAGCACGGGCCCGTAGAGGAACGCGAGGAAGGCGATGGCATAGGTGCGGAGCCAGTTGCCGCTGCTCCGCGCGCTCATGACCCCTGCCCCTTCACCATGCGCCGGTTCAGCCAGACGAAGAGCATGGCGATGGCGGCGACGATCAGCATGGCCGAGATCGACAGTGCCGCGCCGAGCGGCGCGTTGTTGGCCTTGCCGAACTGGACCTGGATCATGTTCGCGATCATCAGCCCGTCGGTGCCGCCGACGAGCTTCGGCGTCACGTAGTCGCCGACGGTCGGGATGAACACGATCAGCGCCGCGGCGATCACGCCCGGCATCGCCAGCGGCAGGGTGACGCGGCGGAAGCGGCGCACCGGGCCGTCGCCAAGGTCCTCGGCCGCCTCGAGCAGGCTGCGGTCGATCTTCTCAAGCGCCACGAAGATCGGCAGGATCGCGAAGGGCGCCCAGGCATGGGCGAGCGTGAGAACAACGGCGTTGGCGTTGTACAGGATGAAGGTCAGCGGCTTCTCGATCAGCCCGAGCCATTCGAGCCCGCTGTTCAGGACGCCCTGATAGCCGAGGATCACCTTCCACAGGAACACCCGCAGCAGGTAGCTGGTCCAGAACGGGATGGTGATCAGGAACAGCCACATCGGCTTGCGCCGCTGCTGGACATGGAAGGAGACGTAGTAGGCGACCGGAAAGGCCAGGACGACGGTCGCGACGGTGACCGTGCCCGAGATCGCCAGCGAACGCAGCATCAGCACCCGGTAGAGCGGGTCGGTCCAGGCCTCGATGTAGTTCCTGAAGGTGAGGGTGCGGTCGAATTCCAGGTAGTTCTGGGTCCAGAAGCTGATCGTCACCACGGTCAGCAGCGGCGCCGCCAGCAGAAGAAGCGCATAGAGAAAGGTCGGGCTGAGCAGGGCCATGCCCTGCCCCGCGTCGCTGCGGAGCCAGCCTCGCCAGCGCGAACCGGCCTTCCCTTCGCCCATGTCGGCTGCCGGGGCGGCCGACCCTTCGGCAACGCTCACCCTGCCGTCATCCGGCATTGGAGCGCGGGACGCGAACTCCCGGCTTTCGTCATTCCCGCTTCCTCCCTGCTTTTCGCCTTCTTGTTCTCGTTATCGCGCCTTCAGCGCATCGTTGAGCGTGGCGATGCTTCCCGCCTCCGGCTCGTCATCCAGATTGATCACCGGAAGCAGATCGCGCAAGTGGTCATGATGGGTCCGCACCCCATATTCGAGGTCCGAGAGGATCACCCCGTCATACCCGCTGGACTGGGTGGCTTCGCAGGCCCAGATGGTGAGCATCTGGTCCTCGGCGGCGGTGACCGCGTCGATGCGCCGGCTCAGGTAGCGGGCGAGCCGCATCTCGCGGCTCTCCTCGCGGTGCCGGTAGATCGCGCCACGGAGCCGCGTGTTGCCGACACCGTCCGGTAACTCCTGGTAGAAGATCACCGAGTCGGGGTAGATCCCGATCACCGCGTTCGGGAACAGGCCCAGATAGAGCCAGGCGTGGCGATGGCTCTCCGGCAGCCAGGTCGCCTCGGGCAGGATCTTCTTGTAGTTGCGCACGCTCCAGAGCTTGCCGGGACCCTCGTTGAAGGTGGCGAAGGAGCGCGAGGCGCCGTTGATGAAGGGCTCGTCCCGGTAGCCGTGACCGTAGAGATCCTGCAGCGCCGGGTGGGCGATGGCGACATGGTAGCCCTCGTTGTCGACATCGCGCACGGCCTTCCAGTTCACCGCCGTCTGGGCGACCCACTTGATCGCGGATACCGGCACCATCTCGTCGATCTTGTAGGGCGCCACCTCGGCATCGAACCGGCCCATGATCTCGGCCACAGAGGGCTGGTCGCTCTCCTTGAAGCGGACGAAGACGAAGCCCTGCCAGATCTCCATGTCGACCGGCTTCAGCCCCCATTCGACCGGGTCGAGCTGCGGGAAGCTCTTTGGCTGCGCGGCGCCGCGCAGCGTGCCGTCGAGATTGTAGGCCCAGCCGTGGTAGGGGCAGATCAGCGCCGACTTGCAGTGCCCGCGCTCCTGACCCACCACCCGCGAGCCGCGGTGCCGGCACAGGTTGTGGAAGGCGCGCACCTCGCCGTCGCGGCCACGCACGATCACCGCCCGCTCCTCGGCCACGTCGAAGGTGACGAAGTCGCCTGGCTCCGGCACGTCGCTGACATGGCAGGCGATCTGCCATCGCTTGCGGAACAGCTCTTCCTTCTCGAGCTCCAGCAGCTCGGCGTTGAAATAGGTCCAGCCGGGCAGGCCGCTGCGGTCCCAGTCGGCGGGAGGCGTGCGGTGGGCGGTTTCGAGAGGCATCTGATTCCCCATTAATTTATTTGAGCGCTCATATAAATTTATAGAGCGAGGAGCCGGTGCGCAAGAGGATTCGCCGGAAGGTTGCGCGTCCGCGTCGGTCCGGCGGCCTTGCCGGGCCGCCGGGCGCGGGCTAGGTATCGGGGATCGCGCCTTGTCCTTTCGCGGACCCAGCCCCAATGCCGACCGACGCCCGAGCCGCCAGCCCCTGCGGGCCCGACAGCCACTATGCGTGGCGCCGTCTGATGGCGTCGCTGGCGCTCAGCACCATCGGCGGGGTCGGGCTCTGGTCCTCGGTGGTGGTGCTGCCGACCATCCAGGCGGAGTTCGGGGTCGACCGCGCCGGGGCCTCGCTGCCCTATACCCTGACCATGATCGCCTTCGCCTGCGGCGGGGTGATGATGGGGCGGCTGGCCGACCGGTTCGGCATCATCGTGCCGCTGAGAATCAGCACGGTGATGCTGGGGGCCGGCTATGTCGCCGCCTCGCAGGCGCAGAGCTACTGGCAATACGTGGCCGCACAGGCGCTGCTGATCGGCATGCTGGGCGCGTCCAGCACCTTCGGACCGATGGTGGCGGACGTGACCCACTGGTTCCTGAAGCGCCGCGGCATCGCCATCGGCATCGTCGCCAGCGGCAACTACCTGGCCGGCACGATCTGGCCGCCGGTGCTGCAGCGGTCGATCGAGGCGGCCGGCTGGCGCGAGACGCATTTCTGGATCGGAGTCTTCTGCGTCGCCGCCATGCTGCCCCTGTCGCTGATGCTGCGGCGCCGGGCCGTGGTCGACCAGGGCGCCGCGCCGGTCACCGCGCGCCCGTCGCGGGCGCAGATGCCCGCCTCGCCGGCGACGCTGCAGGCGCTGCTGGTGGTGGCCGGGATCGCCTGCTGCGTGGCGATGTCGATGCCGCAGGTCCACATGGTCGCCTATTGCGGGGACCTGGGCTACGGCGCGGCCCGCGGGGCCGAGATGCTGTCGATCATGCTCGGCGCCGGGGTGGTGAGCCGGCTCGCCTCGGGCTTCATCGCCGACCGGATCGGCGGCGTCGGCACGCTGATCCTGGGCTCGACCCTGCAATGCCTGGCGCTGTTCCTGTACCTGCCGTTCGACGGGCTGGTGTCGCTCTACGTGATCGCGGCGGTGTTCGGCCTCAGCCAGGGCGGCATCGTGCCGAGCTACGCGCTGATCGTGCGCGAGTACTTCCCGGCGCGCGAGGCCGGGTCGCGGGTCAGCCTGGTGCTGATGGCGACCGTGCTGGGCATGGCGCTGGGCGGCTGGCTATCGGGCGCGATCCACGACCTGACCGACAGCTACGAGGCCGCCTTCCTGAACGGCATCGCCTGGAACCTGCTGAACATGGGGATCGCCTTCTGGCTGCTGATGGGCCGGCTCTGGCCGCGCCCCAGCCCCGCCTGAACCGCCGGGCGGCAAGAGGCGAATTACCGGTCGGCAGGGCGGGATCGCTCGACTAAGCTGCCCGCCGGAACCGAAAGCGACAGGAGGACAGGCATGGACATCCGCACCGCATCCGACGGCCAGACCCGCAAGGCGAAGGCCGAATGGTTCACCGGCACGGTCTGGCAGGACCCGATCGTCGAGGCCCCGGCCCCGGCGCGTATCCGTGCCGTGCGGGTCGCTTTCGAGCCCGGCGCCCGAACCGCCTGGCACACCCACCCGCTGGGCCAGACCCTGCATGTGGTCGCGGGGATCGGCCGGGTGCAGACCTGGGACGGACCGGTGCGCGAGATCCGTCCGGGCGACACGGTCTGGATCCCGCCCGGCGAGAAGCACTGGCACGGCGCCGCGCCGGCCAACGGCATGGTCCACATCGCCATGCACGAGGCGCTGGACGGCAAGCATGTGGACTGGATGGAGCAGGTCACCGACGCGCAATATTCGGTGGCGCCGGCCGGCTGACCGGCATTTCGCGGATGGCGGCCGGGGCAGGCCGCCAACCCGCCGCCCGGTGAGTGCACCGCGCACCCGGCGCTCCGGCGGCCGAGTAAATGTCCGGTTCGTTTTCAATAGAAACCTAATTATTAGTTTCAATTCGCGCACTGGTCGCCAGAATGGCGCAATATGAAAATAGGCACAACGCAAAATTGCAATAACAACTCAACTTTTTAGGAATAACTTGGAATCTTTATCGCTCTAATAATGATGCATCATGAATTTTCATCGACTTTTTACACAGAATTTGTGACTCCCGCGGCGGCTTTCGGTAGTATGCCGGCAGCGAGAAAATGGGAGTGTGGGATATGCCTGCAAAGTTTCTGACCTCGCCCTTCGATGGCAAGGGCGGCGTGAAGGTGTTCAAGTTCGGCGGCGGGGCGAACGAGATCTTTGCCACGGTCGATCCCGCCGATCCGGACCAGGGCTACACGATCCTCACCGGCGGCGGCGACGACGCGATAACCGGGTCTGCGGCGAACGACGAGATAACCGGCGGTGGCGGCAGCGACCTGCTGCGCGGCGGCCTCGGAGACGACATGCTCTACGGCGGCGACCAGGACGGCTCGGACAAGGGCAAGGGCAAGGGCGGGCTCGTCGACAATATCATCTACGGCGACGACCGGTTCGTCGATGCGGACGGCGGCAGCTATACCGGCGGCAACGACACGCTGGTCGGCGGCGGCGGCGAGGGTGCCCGGAACACCATGGTCGGCGACGTGCAGTCGGCGAGCAACGGCACCTTCCAGGGCGGCGACGACACCCTGATCAGCGGCATGAACGCCAATGACATGATGACCGGCGACTTCGCGTCCGGCTCCGGCATCAAGCTGGGCGGGGCCGATACCTTCGTGTTCGGCCTGGACAACGGCCAGGACCTGATCACCGACTTCACGCTGGACCAGGACCGGATCGACCTCTCGGCCTTCGGTTTCACCGACGTGACCGATCTGGACGGCCTGTGGACGACCCAGTTCGGCGGCGCGGGAACGCAGCTCACGCTCGATCTCGACGGCGAAGTCGACGGCTTCGGCGACACCGTCACCTTCGCCCGATTCTCGGGTGATGATTGGACCCTGTTCGACAACGGCGAGTTCATCTTCGTCTGAACCAGGCCGTCGGCCGAGCCGAGATTCCGCGACGCCGGCCGGCACCTCCGGCCGGCGCTTCCGCTCCGGGCGCCGATGACGATCAGCCGTGCCCCAGCAGCGCGCGGCGGAAGATCGTCTTGCGCTCGGCCGCGTCGAAGCTGCGCTTGTAGGCCGGCGGCGGGGCGATCGAGACCCTCAGCCAGACGAAGGCCGGGCCGTTCGAATGGCGGAGCGCATGGGCCGCGGCGGCGTAGTCGGCCTCGGCCGACACCGTATGCGCCGCGGCGATGCCCGAGCCCCGCGCGATCTGCTCGAGATCGACGCCCCGGCTGGTGTGGCCGGCCTGGTAGCCGGTCTCGCCGTAATGCCCGTTGTCGACGCAGAGGATGGCGAGGTTCGGCGGCTGCATCACGCCGATGGTCGAGAGAATGCCGATGCTCATCATCAGGTCGCCGTCTCCGGTGACCGCCAGCACCCGGCGGGACGGCTGGGCATAGGCGAGACCAAGGGCGAAGGGCACCCCTGCCCCCATGGCGCCCCCCATCAGGTAGACATTGTCGCTCTCGCCCGTATGGGCGGCCACGTCCTTGGCGGCGCCGGCGAGACCGGAGACGATCAGCAGGTCCGAGGGATCGCCGATCAGCGCCGGGACGGCGAGCTTGCGGTCGAGGGTCCGGTCGTCGCTCATGGCTCGCTCCCTCAGAACGCCTTGGCGCCGAGCAGGCGCTGGCTCAGCAGCATGCCCACCCCGGCACTGGACTTGTAGGCCATGTTGACGGCGGCGGTCGCCGTCGGGATCACCTCGTCGGGCCGATCGGCGGTAAGGCAGTGCAGGCCCATCGCCGCCATCACCGGGCGTACCCCCTGCCCCATCGGCAGCTGCCAGGGATTCTGCTCGCCGAACTCGCCACGCATCGAGACGATGGTCACGAAGGGGAAGCGGCCGAGCGGGATCAGCGCGAACTGGTTGACGCAGTTGCCGACGCCGCTCGACTGCATCAGGAGCACGCCGCGCCCGCCGCCAAGATGGTGACCGGCCATCATCGGCACGCCCTCCGCCTCGGTTGTGAGCGGCACCGAGACGGCGCCGGGATCGGCCAGCGAGCGGTCGATCAGCACCCTGTGCCCGGCGTCGGGCACATAGGCGAACAGCGTTACCCCCATCCCGCGGAGATGGTCGTAGAGGGCGTCCTGCCAGGACTTCGAACGATTCTGCTGTCATGGTCCTCCCCAGCCTGACCGTCAGCAGAGCACAGGCCCGGGCCGCGGCCAAGAGGCTGTGCGCCGCGGATTTTCCGACGGGCGGGATCGATCCGGCGATCCGGCGCGGCGTTTCGGAATCCCGCGCGACGTTCCGTCGACCGGCCGAAGCGGAAGCCCGATTCATTGCCCAAGCCCGAGATCTCGCTCTGGTGGCGCGACTCAAACAAACCAGCCTCCGGGAAAACCGGCGCGGTTCAGCCTGCGGCACAATGCCGATGTCCGGGAGCGCCCTTCGGAATGTCCGCGACATGGCGGAGAAGCGGCGGTCTTGGCCAGCTCCCGCGCCTAGGCCAGATACCCCCGCTCATCGAGCCAAGCGATGATCTGGTCGGCGGCCTGCTCGGCCGTCACCTTCGTCGTGTCGATCACGATCTCGGCCGCGCGCGGCGCCTCGTAGGGCGAGTCGATGCCGGTGAAGTTCTTGATCTGCCCGGCGCGGGCCTTCTTGTAGAGCCCCTTGACGTCGCGCCGCTCGGCCTCCTCGAGCGGGGTGTCGACGAAGATCTCGACGAACTCTCCGTCCTCGACGATGGAGCGGGCCATCTGCCGCTCGGCCCGGAACGGCGAGATGAACGAGGTCAGCACGATCAGCCCGGCGTCGACCATCAGCTTCGACACCTCGGCGATGCGGCGGACATTCTCGACCCGGTCCACATCGGTGAAGCCGAGGTCGCGATTCAGCCCATGGCGGACGTTGTCGCCGTCCAGCGTCGCCGTGTGCCGGTTCATGGCGTGGAGCTTCTGGCTGACGATGTCGGCGATGGTGGACTTGCCCGAGCCCGAGAGCCCGGTGAACCACAGGATCGCCGGCTTCTGGTTCTTCTGCGCCGCCCGCGTCGCCTTGTCGATCTTCATCGCCTGGCGGTGGATGTTCGAGGCGCGCCGGAGCGCGAAGTGCAGCAGACCCATGCCGACCGTCTCGTTGGTCATCCGGTCGATCAGGATGAAGCCGCCGGTCTCGCGGTTGTGGTCATAGGGGTCGAAGGCGATGTCACGGTCCAGGGAGAGATTGCAGACACCGATCTCGTTCAGTTCAAGCGCCTTGGCAGCCAAGTGCTCCAAGGTATTGACGTTGACCTTGTACTTCGGCGATGCCGGCGTACAGGTAACGGTCCTGGCCCCAACCTTCATGATGTAGGGGCGGCCCGGCAGCATGTGGGCCTCGGACATCCACAGGATGTGGGCCTCGAACTGGTCGGCAACCTCGGCCGGCGCCTCGGCCGCGGCGATCACGTCGCCGCGCGAGATGTCGATCTCGTCGGCCAGCGTCAGGGTGACCGACTGGCCGGCCACCGCCTGGTCGAGGTCGCCGTCATAGGTGACGATCCGCGCCACCTTGCTCTCGCGGCCCGAGGGCAGCGCCTTGATCCGGTCGCCGGGGCGCACCGTTCCCGAGGCAATCTGGCCGCAGAAGCCGCGGAAGTCGAGGTTCGGGCGGTTGACCCACTGCACCGGCAACCGGAACGGCTTCGCCTGATCGTCGGATTCGACGTCAACCGTCTCGAGATACTCCATCAGCGCCGGGCCGTTGTACCAGGGCATCCGGTCCGAATGCCCGGTCACGTTGTCGCCCTCAAGCGCAGAGATCGGGATGGTGACAATGCTGGGGATGCCGAGGGTCCGGGCGAACTCGCGGTACTCCTCGTCGATGTCGTTGTAGACGTGCTGGGCGTAGCCGACGAGGTCCATCTTGTTGATGCAGAGGACGACGTGCCTGACCCCCAGCATCGAGACGATGAAGGAATGCCGCTTGGTCTGGGTCAGGACGCCCTTGCGGGCGTCGATCATCACCACCGCGAGATCGGCGGTGGAGGCGCCGGTCGCCATGTTGCGGGTGTACTGCTCGTGGCCGGGCGTGTCGGCGACGATGAACTTGCGCTTCTCGGTCGAGAAGAAGCGGTAGGCCACGTCGATGGTGATCCCCTGCTCGCGCTCGGCGGCGAGGCCGTCGACCAGCAGCGCGAAGTCGATCCGCTCGCCTTGGGTGCCGACCTTCTTCGAGTCCGCCTCCAGCGCCGCGAGCTGGTCCTCGAAGATCAGCTTCGATTCATACAGCAGCCGGCCGATCAGGGTCGACTTGCCGTCGTCGACGGAGCCGCAGGTGATGAAGCGCAGCAGGCTCTTGTTCTCGTGCGACTGCAGGTAGCCGACAATGTCGGTAGCGATCATCTCGTCCTTGTGGGCCATCAGAAGTAGCCCTCCTGCTTCTTCTTCTCCATCGAGGCGGAGGCGTCGTGATCGATGGCGCGGCCCTGGCGCTCGGATGTTGTGGTCAGCAGCATCTCCTGGATGATCTCCGGGAGCGTCGCCGCCCTCGACTCCACGGCGCCGGTCAGCGGCCAGCAGCCGAGGGTGCGGAAGCGGACCCAGCGATTTTCGGGCATCTGGCCATCGGCGAGGGGCAGCCGGTCGTCATCGACCATAAGCAGCATGCCGTCGCGCTTCACCACCGGGCGCTCGGCGGCGAAGTAGAGGTCGGGGATCGGAATGTTCTCGCGGTAGATATACTGCCAGATGTCGAGCTCGGTCCAGTTCGACAGCGGAAAGACCCGGATCGATTCCCCCTTGGCCTTGCGGGTGTTGTAGAGCTTCCAGAGCTCGGGCCGCTGGTTCTTCGGGTCCCAGCGATGGGCGGCGGTGCGGAACGAGAAGATGCGCTCCTTGGCGCGGCTCTTCTCCTCGTCCCGGCGCGCGCCGCCGAAGGCCACGTCGAACTTGTACTTGTCGAGCGCCTGCTTCAGCGCAACCGTCTTCATCACGTCGGTATGCACCTGGGAGCCGTGGGAGAAGGGGCCGATGCCCTGCTCGATCCCCTCCTGGTTCACATGGACGATCAGGTCCATGCCCATCTCCTTCGCCATGCGATCGCGGAACGCGTACATGGCCTTGAACTTCCAGGTGGTGTCCACATGCATCAGCGGGAAGGGCGGCACGGAGGGATGGAACGCCTTCTTGGCCAGATGCAGCATCACCGAGCTGTCCTTGCCGACAGAATAGAGCATCACCGGGTTCTCGGCCTCGGCCGCAACCTCGCGCATGATGTGGATGGCCTCGGCCTCGAGGCGGGCAAGGTGGGTGAGGCGGATCATCGGCAGGCGTCCTTCGGGTCGGTCCGGTTCGTATCACTGAGCGGAGGCAAGACCTACATCGCCCGCCACAGATGACAAGAGCAAACCGCGGCCGGATGCCATATGGCCTCTCTTGGCTGAAATGCGAGGCGACCCGATGACGCGGTCAATCCTGGCCGATCTCGGGCAGGGAGGCGAAGGCCGTGCGCAGCGCGTCGGACCACAAGTGGCTGATCTGGCTGAATTCCTCGTCGTCAGCCTCGATGCGGCGATGAATGTGGAACCGGAATTCGCCGGCCCGGATCGCCGCCAGGTCCAGCGGCATGCCGACCGAGAGGTTCGAGCGGAGCGTCGAGTCCATCGACACGAAGGCCGCCTTCAGGCAGCGGCGGAGCGGCGTGTCCGGTGTGATCACCCGGTCAAGGATCGGCTTGCCGTATTTGTGCTCGCCGATCTGGAGGTAGGGGGTGTCGTCGGTCGATTCGATGAAGTTGCCGGCCGAGTAGACCATGAACAGCCGGTGCCGCCCGCCGGCGCGCTGGCCCCCGACCAGGATCGAGGCATCCACGCCCGCCCCCTGCCCCAGCAGCGCCTCGCGGTGGCGCGACTGCATGGCGCGCAAGTGATCCCCGACGATCTCGGCGATGCGGTACATCGAGGGGGCATTCAGGATCGTCTCGACATCGTCGCCGGCCTCGGCCCGCTCGATGTCCTCGTCGATCTGCGCGATCACGCCCTGGGTCAGCGACAGGTTGCCCGCGGTCATCAGGCAGACTGCCCGCTCGCCGGGGTTCTCCCAGGTGAACATCTTGCGGAAGCGCGAGATGTTGTCGACACCGGCATTGGTGCGGGTGTCGGACAGCATCACCAGGCCGGCCTTGACGTTGAGCGCCATGCAATAGGTCATCGGTGCGTTTCCGGTTCACGTGGTTCCCGCGTGCCGCGGCGACTGCCCATAGGCAATTTTCCTCGACAGCGTCAAGCGGTCGTCCGTGGGAAGGAATTGTCCACCCACGCCTGCCGCCGCTTGCCTACTGAAAGATGTACCACCCAAGATCGTTGACAATCCACTCAAGCGCGCGGGTTCCCAGCAGGGAATTGCCGTTTCCGTCCAGGCCGGGCGACCAGACGGCGATGCTGGCGATTCCGGGCGCAACAGCGAGGATCATGCCGCTGACGCCGCTCTTGCCGGGCAGGCCGACGCGGTAAGCGAACTCGCCCGAGCCGTTGTAATGGCCGCAGGTCAGCATGATCGAATTGATCCGCCGCGCCTGCCCCGGCGCGACGATCCGGGCGCCGCCATCATGCAGACGCCCGCCGAAAGCCAGGAACCGCCCGGCACTTGCCAGCTGCCGGCAGTTCATCGCAATGGCGCATTGGTGGAAATAGACGCCGAGCGCCAGATCAACCGGGCTTTCGAGGTTGCCGAACGACTTCAGGTAATGCGCGAGGGAGTAGTTGCGATGCCCGGTCGCCGCCTCCGACGCCGCAACCGCGCGGTCGATATGGATGTCGTCGTCATCGGCGAGGAATTGCACATAGCGGAGCATCTCGCCCAATGTCTCCTTCGGCTGATGGCCGGCGAGGATCGCATCACTGGTGACGATGGCCCCCGCATTGATGAAGGGATTCCGCGGGATTCCGCGCTCATGCTCGAGCTGGAGGATCGAATCGAAGGCGAGACCGGAAGGCTCCCGACCGACGCGGCGCCAGAGCGCGTCGCCGGTCTTGCCCAGCGCCAGCGCGAGTGCAAAGACCTTGGAGACGCTCTGGAGCGTCACCGGTTCCTCCGCATCGCCCGCGCTTACCATCTCGCCGGAACGCAGGGAGACGGCGATCCCGAACCTGGCCGGGTCCGCGTGGGATAGCTCGGGAATGTACGTCGCGACCGTGCCCCGCTCTTCTTCCGCGCGGATCCTGTCGCAGATCGATTCGAGCGCCTGTCCGATCTCGGACCCGGTGCGGCGACCGGGCGACGCCGGGTCCGGGCGTCCGGTCACGCCGTGCCGCCGGCCCGGTCCCGGGCGTCCGGTCTATTGCTGGTTCTGCGCATTGGCGACCTCGACCGAAACCGTCAGCCGGTCCTCGGTCGCGCCCTGGATCGATCCGCGGATCGGAGCCGCGTCGTCGGCGTCCAGGCCGGCGCAGAGACGCACATAGGCGTCGGTCGGGCAGATCTGGTTGGTCGGATCGAAGCCAACCCAGCCGAGGCCCTGGAGATGGACTTCGGCCCAGGCATGGGTTTCGCTGAGCGGCTCGGTTTCGTCCAGAAGATAGCCGACGACGTAGCGGGCCGGGATACCGGCAGCGCGTGCGGCGGCGATCAGGAGATGGGTCTTGTCCTGGCAGACGCCCGCACCCAGCGCCAGCGCCTGGGCGGCGGTGGTGTCACTGTCGGTGACGCCCGGGCGGTAGACCATCGCCTCGTGAACCGCGGCCGACAGGGCGTGCATCCGGCCGAGCGGATCGTCGCCGTCGGCGGCCCCGGAGAGGGTCAGGATCTCGGCGTCGACCCGGGTCAGCGGGGTCTGGCGCAGATAGACATCGGGCGGGGCAGCGCCGAAACGGTTGACGACGCCGGCGGTATCGGTGGTGTTGACCGTGCCTTCCGCCAGAACCTCGATCCGGCTGTCGCCGGGCTCCGAGAACCAGAGCGCCTCGGCATCACCGAAGCCGTTGGTCACCATCGGCGTAACCTCGGTGCCGTTCACCCGCACGGTCCAGCCGGACGGTGCCTGGCTCTTCATCACCGCCGGGAACAGCTTGAGCCGCAGCCCGACCCGCTTCGGCGCGGGATCGTAGTCGTGGTCTGTCTGGTGACGGATCGTCAGGCGCATGTGCAGCCTCAGAAATGGTAAGCGGAGTAAATTTCGCCATGCAGGCGCCGCGTAGTGGCGAGCAGCTCCTGAATGAACTCGTGCAGTCCGGTCTGGAACACATCGCCCATCTCGAGGTCGTCGAGCTCGGCGATCATCCTGGCCGTCGTCGCATGGCAGGCATGGCGCTTTCCGTAGGCGCGCGCCAGCCGGCCAAGATGGGTGTTCAGCTGCTCGTAGCAGAAGGCGACCGAGCGGGGGAAGGCCGGGTTCAGGATCAGGAAGTCGGCGATCTTCCATGGGGCGTAGTCGCCCATATAGACATGGTGATAGGCGCGCAACGCCGAGGTCGCGTGCAGGACACTGGTCCACTGGTGATGGTCGCGTCCGCCGCCGACCACTTCGGTCTCCGGCAGCAGCACGTAGTATTTCACGTCGAGCAGCCGGAGCGTCATGTCGGCCCGCTCGACATGGGCGCCGACCATGACGAAATCGTATCCGTCCGAACGCAGCATCGAGCTGGTGGCGGCGCCGCGGAACAGGGCGTTGCGCTGCTTGACCCAGTCGAGCAGCGGCGGCAGGTCGCGGTGGGCGGTGACGAGATCGGTTCCCTCGAGGGTTCGCCAGCCCTCGTTCAGCGCTTCCCACATGTCGCGGGTCAGCGCGGTGCGCACGGCCCGCCCGCTGGCCCTGGCACGCTCGAGACAGGAGCGGATCGACGATGGGTTGTCGCGGTCCAGCATCAAGAGGCGGATGATGGCGGTTTCGTCGATCACCGGCTCGTCTTCGAACAGGTCGATCGCGCCCGCCGCCCGGGCGACCGAGCGCCATTCGTCGCGGCTGTAGGAGCGCGGCAGCATAGCCATGCGCTGGCCCATCTCGATCAACCGCGCGGTGGCGCCGGCCCGCTCGACGTAGCGGGCCATCCAGTAGAGGTTCTCGGCGGCCCGGCTGAGCATGGTCAGTCCCCCAGAACCCAGGTGTCCTTGACCCCGCCGCCCTGGCTGGAATTCACCACCAGCGAGCCCTCGCGGAGCGCCACACGGGTCAGCCCGCCGGGCACCAGCCGGACCTGCTTGCCGACCAGGCAGAAGGGGCGGAAATCCACGTGGCGGGGTCCGATCCCGCGCGGCCCGAGGGTCGGCACGGTCGAGAGATCGAGGGTCGGCTGGGCAATGAACTCGGCCGGGTTGGCACGGATGCGCTTGGCGTAGGTCTTGCGTTCCTCGGCGGTGGCCTTCGGGCCGATCAGCATGCCGTAGCCGCCGGAACCGTGGATCTCCTTCACCACCAACTCCTCGAGATGATCGAGCACATGGGCGCACTCGTCTGTCCTGCCGCAGCTGAAGGTGGGCACGTTCTCGAGGATCGGCGCCTCGCCGAGATAGAAGCGGATGATCTCCGGGACGTAGACATAGACCGACTTGTCGTCCGCCACCCCTGCTCCCGGCGCCGAGCAAAGGGTCACGCCGCCGGCGCGGTAGACGTCGAACAGCCCGGGCACGCCCAGCATGCTCTCCGGCCGGAAGGCCAGCGGATCGATGTAGTCGTCGTCGATGCGCCGGTAGATCACGTCGACCCGCTTCGGCCCGCGGGTGGTGCGCATCCAGACCCGGCCCTCGTCGACGAAGAGGTCGTTGGGCTCGACCAGCTCGATCCCCATCAGGTCGGCCAGGAAGGAATGCTCGTAATAGGCCGAGTTGAAGGCCCCCGGCGTCAACAGCACCACGGTGGGCCGGCCCTTGCAGGCCGGCGGCGCCACGTCCTCGAGGGTCTTCTCGAGATCGTCGGAATAGTGGTCCACCGGCTGCACGCCGCCGCCGGAAAACAGTTCCGGGAACATCCGCATCATGATCTCGCGGTTCTCCAGCATGTAGGAGACGCCGGAGGGGGTGCGGCAGTTGTCCTCGAGAACCTGGAAGCTGCCCTCGCCGGTGCGCACGATGTCGATGCCGACGATGTGGCTGTAGACCCGGCCCGGCGGCTCGACGCCGATCATGCCGGGCTGGAACGCGGCGTTGCGATAGACGAGTTGGGCCGGCACGATGCCGGCCCGGAGGATCTCGCCGCGGTGGTAGATATCGTAGAGGAAGGCGTTGAGCGCCTTCGCCCGCTGTTCGATGCCGCGCGAGAGCCGGCGCCATTCCTCGGCCGAGAAGACCCTGGGGATCAGGTCGAAGGGGATCAGCCGCTCGGGGTCGCCGCCCTCGCCATAGACCGCGAAGGTGATGCCGATGCGCCGGAAGATCGCCTCGGCCTCGGCGCCGCGCTGGCGGAGAAGGTCGAGGCCCGATCGCTGGATCCAGTCGGAGATGCGAGCATAGGGGGCGCGAATCGCCTCGCCATCGTTCTGCATCTCATCAAACATTCCGGCCGTGACTCCTTCTGTTGCAGCCATTGTTGCATTGCGCTCGGGCAACGCGCAATCGCTGCATTGGAAAATCCCCTCGGCTCAGCCACAAGAGCAGCTTCCACGCCCGGTTAGACGAGCGAAGTGACGCTCCAGGTGAACCGGAGTCGGTGAATCGGCCGAGACAGGGGCCGCATTTCGAGGGGCATCTGACCCCGGGACCTAAACCAGCGCCACTTGATCGACCGGGAGATCGCCGCATAGACTTGGCCCGGTGGTTCGGATACCTCAACGCCCGGCGGCGTCCGGAATCCCGAACCACCTGACGCCCGCACCGTCTGACGACGGAGAGGTCGAAGTGGAGATTGACGGGACGAGCGAGAGAGGGGCGCGACCGGCGGAGCGTAGACCGATAGCCTAGGCAGACGCCCGGGCAAGATCAGGAAAGCAGCAGCCATTTGAGGCATGAGACGACGCGTGCCGACGAGGCACTTGCCGCCGCATAACAAGACACCAGGCCGAGCAGCCCGGAAAGATTTGGAGGAGACACTATGAGAGACGCACGACATTGCCCCGGCTGGCTGGCCAGGCTGCTGACAGTCATGCTGTTGGCCGTGCCGTTCGCCGCGACAGCCCAGACCGATACCTCAACGACGGAGGTCGCGGCGGCACCTTCGGACACGGCAGTCGATGCGTCCGCTGATGCCGACGACGTGGTTCCGGAGGAGCCGAAATACAGCGAGGAGGACCTGGACGAGCTGGTGGCGCCGGTGGCGCTCTACCCCGACCCGCTGCTGGCGCAGGTGCTGGTCGCCGCGACCTACCCGGTCGACGTGATCAAGGCCGACCGCTGGGTCGACGGCAACAAGGACATGCCGGCCGGCGAGCGCGCCGACGCCGCAGAGGCCGAGGGGTGGGATCCGAGCGTCGCCGTGCTCGCGTCGGGCTTCCCGACGGTGCTCGACCAGATGTCGGGCGAGATCGAGTGGACCGAGAACCTCGGTGACGCGGTTCTGGTTCAGAGCGACGACGTGCTCGACGCGGTGCAGCGCCAGCGGGCGCGGGCGAACGCGGTCGGCAACCTCGAGACGAACGAGGCGCAGGAGGTGATCGTCGAGGAGGGCAACATCTCCATCGCGCCGGCGCAGCCCGAGGTGGTCTATGTGCCGACCTACGATTCCCAGGCGGTCTACACCACGCCGCCGGCGGCGGCGCCGGTGGTGGTGAACTCCAGCGATCCCGGCTTCTCCACGGGGACGCTGGTGACCACGGGGCTGCTCTCCTTCGGAGCCGGCATGCTGGTCAACGAGATCTTCGATGACGACGACGACGACTGGCACGGCTACTGGGGCGGACCCCGCTACTATGGCGGGCGTGGCTATTATGGCCGGGGCAACGGCTGGATGGACTGGGACGACGGGCATTTCCGCCCACGCCCGGGCTATCGTGGCGGCCACAACAAGGTCAACATCAAGACCGGCGACATCACCATCAACAACAATCGGCTGGACATCGACCGGGACGGCAACTGGCGGCCCAACGACAAGCGGCGCGACGAGGCGCGCGACAAGATCGGGGACCGCAAGCGTGACCGCGACCGGGACGGGGTGCGCGGAGACAGGAACCGCGACCGCGTCGGTGACCGAAACCGGGACCGCACGCGGGACCGCTCCCGCGACGATGTCCGCAACAAGATGGCGGCCCGGAGCAAGGATGGCGGCAACAACCTGCAGCGCAAGCGCGACGGGGACCGGAAGCCGGCGGCAAATCGCAGCGACCGGAAGGGCTCGGCCTTCAGCGGCGGTGCCGACCGGGGCAGCAACCGCGGCAACCTGACCAGCTCCAAGAAGGCGAAGAACCGCGGCCAGGCGAGCAAGAGCAAGGCGGGTATCAGCCGCCCGGACAGCAAGGCCTCTTCCAGCAAGGCCTCGAACCGGAAGGCAACCACGCGGCAGGGCTCGAACCGGCAGGCCAACGTCGGCAAGCCCCAACGTCAGGCGAAGCCGCAGCGGAAGGCGTCGTCGAAGGGCGGGGCCTTCAGCAAGGGCGGCGGCGGCAAGAGCGCCAAGCGCGCGAACAATCGCGGCAAGGCCAGCCGCGGCAAGAGCCGGAGGTGACGGCGATGCACCCGATCATTGGCAAGACAGCTGACATGCACGCGCGGCCCCGGACCCCGGGCGCCCGCACGACCAACCATGAGGATCATGACATGACCAAGACCATCATCACGGGCGCATTGGCCGCGCTGCTGGCGTTCGGGGCAACCGGCGCGAGCGCCGAGCCGCGCGCCTTCGCGACCCCGGAGGAAGCAGTCGGCGAGGTGATCAACACGCTCGAGGCGCGCGACCGCGACGGGCTGATCGCCATCTTCGGCCCGGAGAACGAGGACGTCATCCTGTCGGGCGATGCGCAGCGCGACATCGACGACTGGGGCTCGTTCCTGGCCGCCTACAGGCAGATGAGCCGGATTGCGGTCCAGGACGACGGCAGTGCAACGCTCTATGTCGGTACCGACCAGTGGCCGCTGCCGATCCCGCTGGTGAAGGGCGAGGGCGACAAGTGGCGCTTCGACGGCGAGGCCGGCCGCGAGGAGATGCAGGACCAGCGGATCGGGCGCAACGAGCTCGACGTCATCGAGCTGATGAAGGGCTATGTGAAGGTGCAGGCCCGGTTCCGCCAGGCGGACTATGACGGCGACGGGGTGATGGAGTTCGCCTCGCACATCATCAGCGACGCGGACAAGCGCGACGGGCTCTACTGGCCGGCGGCCGACGGCGTGCCGGAAAGCCCCCTCGGCGACTTCGTCGCGCGGGCTTCGGCGGTCGGCTACTCGGTCGGCGGCGAGGACCAGGAGCCGGAGCCCTATCTCGGCTACTACTATCAACTGCTGACGAAGCAGGGCGCCAGCGCCCCCGGGGGCGCGCTCGACTACATGGTCAACGGCAACATGCTGGCCGGCCACGCGCTCATCGCCTTCCCGGCCGACTACGGCGAGAGCGGCATCATGAGCTTCCTGGTCGCAGAGAACGGCGTCGTCTTCGAGAAGGACCTCGGCGAGAACAGCATCGAGGCCGCAGGCGCCATCGAGGCCTACGACCCCGGCGACGGCTGGGAGCCGGTTGCGGGCGACCAATAGGCAGCCTTGGGAGAAACCGGAAGCGGCGCGCCGCCAACCGCGGCGCGCCGTTTCGGAATTGATGCTTCGTCGATACCGCCTTGACCCGATCCAGTAATTCATGCCAGGAAGACATCGTCGCGTTGCAAGATTAAAGAAAGTCTCACTTCAATACTTTTAAGTCAGAAAGCATATTAGGTTTTTATTTGATACGGACCTTGCATCTGCTTCCATCGATGCTTTACCTTGCGGCAGATTCAACCTATAGTAGAGTATTCAGGCGATTTTGCGTGCCTGTTGTTGGTGCGTGCGTGCGTGCGTAAGAGGGAGTGTTTGCAGTGCCCAATGGGTCGATTCCTTTGGTCGCAATCGTTGACGATCATCCGATTTTTGTTGACGGGCTGGAGGTCCTTTTTGCGAAGACCCGCATGTGCAAGGTCATTGCGAAGGGAACCTGCGCAGACGACGCGGTTGCGATTGCCGCCAAGAAGGCTCCGGACCTCATTATCCTTGATATTGATGTGCCAGGCGATGCGCTGGCTGCAATCATAAGTATCTGCCACCGAAATCCGCTGGCGAAGATCCTCGTATGCACCGCGTCGACCAGTGCCGATAGCGCCGTCCGCGCGCTGAATGGCGGAGCCAACGCATATTTCCTGAAAGGTGGCAGGTCCGACGACCTGCTCGAGGCAATTCAGTGCGTGGCCAACGGCGCGAACTACATCACGCCGAGCTTCGCGCCGACCGTCATTGCGGCCCTCCAGGCCGGACTGAACCGGGAGAACGCGCGGTTTACCGCACGGGAGGCACAGGTGGCGCAACTGCTCAGCAAGGGGCTTACCAACCGGGAAATCGCGGTCCGGATGAAGATCGGCGAGAAGACGGTCAAGCATTACATGACGCTGCTGATGCAGAAGCTGGACGTGAGGAACCGCCTCGAGGCGGTCATCTCCCTGCAGAAGCTCGAACTGAGGTAGTCCTCGGTTCGCGGCGCTTACCCCGGCGCGGTGGGCCGTGGTACCGGCTCCTCGGCGTGGGACCGGCCGCGCCGGCACTCCCGCGCCTATGCCGCATTCCTGATAGGCAGCTAGGCGCGCCTGGTACCAAGCCCCGTCGATGACGACGCATCCGGTCAAGCCGTCATCGCCCGGCTTGGACGGGCGATCCGGGGTCTCGCTCAGAGAGCAGTGAGGCTGGACGCCGCGGCGGCCGCGCCGGGGCGTGACCTGGATGTCCTCGGCCGGGCGCCCCAACATTGGCGAGGCCGCGATTGCAGCGGCCGATCCGGCCTTCGCCCGTTCCCCGCTATTCCTCTCGGAATGCCCGCATCATCTGGTCGGTGAAGGGCTTCACGAGATAGGACATCGGCGAGCGCTCCTCGGTGGTGATGAAGACTTCGACCGGCATCCCGGGCACGAGGTTCTTCTCGCCCAGCGCGCCAATCCCGTCGGCGATCACGATCGAGCTGAGGTAGTATGGGGACTTGGTGACCGGATCCATGGTCGCGGCGGCGGCAATGACCTCGACCGTTCCATCGACCTCCGGCGTCGTCCTCTGGTTGAAGGCCGAGAACCTCAGCCGCGTGTGCTGACCCACATGGATCTGGTCGATGTCGCTCGGGGCCAGGCGGGCCTCGACGATCAGGTCGTCATCCACGGGAACGATCGACATCACGCTCTCGCCCGCCGCAATGACGCCATCCACCGTGTGGATGCTGAGGTCGTTGACATAGCCGGCGATCGGCGCCCTGAGCTCCATCCGGGACAACCGGTCGCGCAGGGCGATGGCCCGCTCCTGCTGCTCCGAGAGCCGTGCCTCGACGTCGCGCAGTTCACGCTGCGCATCGGTGCGGGCCTCCTGATCGAACTCGATGATCTTGAGCCGGGCCTCGCTGATCTGACCCTTCACGCGGGCGATGTTCGACGCGATCTCGCCCTTCATTCCCTCGACCTTGGAGAGATCCCGCTCGAGTTCGCCGAGCTTGACCGCACCGACGATCCCCTTCTTCACCAGTTTCCTGAACCGCTCGAGATCCGCGGCGACGATTGCCCGCTCGGCCTCGTTCGATGTCTGTTGCGCCTCGAGGCCGCGCACCTGGTCTTCGTACTGTTCAACCTGCAGCGCCAATTGCTCGCGCTTGCCTTCCTGCCTGGCCTGGTTCTGGGCGAACAGGCGCCGCTCGCCGCGGGCGATATCCCGGGTCATCGGATCGGTCTCGAAGCCGTCCGCGAACACCAGCGTGTCCGCGCCTTCACGCTCGGCGGTCAGGCGGGCGCGGCGGCCCTGCAGCTCGGAGATCTGGCCGCGGACGATCGCCAGTTCGGCCTTCGCCTGCGTGTCGTCGAGACGGACGAGCACGTCGCCGGCCTCGACGGCCGAGCCGTTCTCCACGAGTATCGCCGAGACGATGCCGCCGTCGCGGTGCTGGACGAGCTTGACCTGCTGACGCACGACAATCTGGCCTTGCGCTATGATCGCCCCGGACAGCTTGGCGCTAACCGCCCAGCCGCCGCAGCCCAGGATCAGGATCGCCGCCCCAACGACGGCCGTGACGACACGGGACCGGATCCCGAATTTCGAGTTGGCCGCGTCCTTGCCCGCGTCCGTGTTCGGCAACTTCAAACCACCCAACTTCGCCTCCTGAATCTGCTCGGCAGTCGCCGAATTGCATTATCCGTGGCCATTTCCGTCGCGGTCGAGGACAAAGCTCCACTCGGAGAGATCGTGGTGCCCCTGGAGCACGATCTCGAATGTGGCTTCCTCGTCGTCGGACAGGAACGAGGCGATCACTGTGACTTCCTCGCCCTCGAAGAGCCGCTGTTGCTCGAAGGTGATCGCGCCGATTTCCCGAACGTCCGTCGCCGCCGCCCCTCGGAAGAAAAGCCGGATCGCGCCGAAATCGGCGGGATCGCTCGTGACGCGCGAAAGGTCGATGCGGTCACCAGTGGCGAAGTCCATGATATGATCCGGCGGCCCCCCGTCATTGGTCAGCGAGCCCAGTGACGGGAATACGAAGCGATCGTTGCCCTCGCCGCCGACCATGATGTTGGTGCTGCCGTCGGCCACCAGCCGGTCACGCCCGAAGCCGCCATGGATGTTCTCGACCTCGAAGATCTGGGCCGTCTCGATGCCATCGATGATGACCCGGCCGTCAGGCAGGTCGATCGTCGAATCGAAGATGATGTCGCCGAGATCGATCGTGTCGGACCCGGAGCCGCCGAGGACAACATCGATCTCGCCATCCGCGGAAAGAACGATCCGGTCGTCGCCCGCGCCACCGTCAACCGTGTTCGCTCCGAGCCCGCCGGCGAGCCGGTCATCCCCGTCATCGCCCTGCAAATAGTCATCGCCATCGCCGCCCGAGATGTCGTCGTTGCCGTCGCCGCCATAGAGGTCGTCGTCGCCGGCGCCGCCGGAAATGCGATCCGCGCCGCCGTCGCCCAGAACGAGATCGGCACCTGTCATCACCGGAAATCTCGTCATCGCCGGCATTCCCGAACAGATGGTCGTCATCGGATCCGCCAGCGAGCATGTCATCGCCGGAGCCGCCGTACAGGATATCCGATCCGGCATCGCCGCCGAGGACGTCCTGACCCGCGCCACCCTCGAGGATGTCGTCGCCCACGCCGCCCCGCATCTCGTCGTCGCCGGCGCCGCCGGCGAGAACGTCGGCGCCCGCGCCTCCATCGAGATCGTCGTCGCCGTCGCCGCCGAACAGCTGATCGTCTCCATCTCCCCCGGCCAGCGTGTCATTGCCCGCGCCGCCCCAGATCGCGTCGTTCCCGTCGCCGCCGACGAGATGGTCATCGCCGTCGCCGCCGTACAATGTGTCGTCGCCGTCATCTCCAAAGACGTTGTCGTTTCCGCCGCGGGAATCGATCACGTCGGCAGCCGGTGTGCCGAGATGGAGCTCGTCCTCATCCGTTCCGACGATATTCTCGCCGGGGGGAAGCAGGATTTCGAGCTCGGCGGTCTGCACGATGCTCTCGACCCCATCGCTGATGCGGTACTGGAATGTCACCGGGCCGACTTCGCCCTCGGCAGGGACGTATTGCCACCGGCCATCATCGAGCACGGTGACGGTGCCCCTGTCGGGCACCACCTCGCTGACCGTGAGCGTCTGCCCGTCGGCATCACTTGCGCCGACCAGCAATTCGGATGCCGAAATGATCATCGCCGTGTTCAACAGACCACTGTTCAGTGTGACGCCTTCATTGACGGTGGGGCGGCGGTTCTTGCCGGCCTGCTCGTCGTCGCCATCATCGTCATCGTCATCGTCGTCGTCGAGCAGCGGCAGGTTCGTCGCATTGCCGCCCCCGCCGTCCGATCCGGAAACCGGTGCCCCGCCGGCAGGCAGAACACCGGACGGCGCCGCGATGGAGGCTTCCGCCGGAGCTTCGGAGAACGACCGCAGGTAGTCCGCCGCGGTCTCGCTCGAAGCGGCCGGGGGCGAACCCTCATCCGGCAGTTCGTATTCGGAGGTCTGGAACTCGAACTCGCTGGGTCGGAAATTCGCACTCCGCTGTGTCGCGAGCGCCTTCAGGTATGGAGTCAGATCGACGACATTGTCACCGGTTGGCGTGGGCTGCTCCTCGACCGGAGAAACGTCCTCGACCTCGACTGCCGGCGTCGTCTGGTCGGCCAGACGGCTGTCGGGAACCTCCGTCGCCTCGGCGTCGCTTCCGAACATCCGCTTCAGGGCACTGCCCAGCGCAATGATGAGAAACGGCAGGGACGCCTTCGACAGGAGGCCCGGTCTCGCAGGCTCTTCGCGCGCCTCGAACCGCTTCGCCGGGGCATTGGCCGCGTTGTCGTCGGGAAGCGCCAGGTTCAGCCGCTCGTCCATGACCTATGCTCCCTTCGAGATCGAAGCCGTTCTGGAGTCCCCTCCGCCAGAAGACATTGGCGACGAGAACTTGACCTGCGGCTTGATGATCTCGTCCTTCGGGCCGAACGAGATGAGCTTTCCGGCCTGGATCACGCCGACCAGATCGACTGCCGCAAGGGCGCTCGGCCGATGCGCGACGACGACGACGATTCCGCCGCGCTCGCGCACCCGGAGCAGAGCATCGGTCAGGGCCGCCTCGCCCTCGCCGTCGAGGTTCGAGTTGGGCTCGTCGAGAACCACCAAGAACGGATCGCCATAGAGCGCCCGCGCCAGGCCGATGCGCTGACGCTGTCCGGCCGAGAGTGAGGTTCCCGACGGGCCGAGCTCGGTCTGGTAGCCGTCGCTCAGGCGCACGATCATGTCATGGACACCAGCCGCCTTCGCCGCGGCGACGATCTTGCTTGCATCGGTATCGGGGTCGAAGCGCGAGATGTTCTCGGCAATGGTCCCATCGAGCAGCGAGACGTCCTGCGGCAGGTATCCGATATGGGTGCCGAGCGCGTCGGTGCGCCATTGGCAAAGATCGGCCTCGTCGAGACGGACATTGCCGCGGAGCAACGGCCAGACGCCCACCAGCGCCTTGGCGAGCGAGGTCTTCCCGCCGCCGCTCGGGCCGATCAATCCGAGCGCCTGTCCGGCTTCCAGCTCGAAGCGAACCTCGCTCAGGATGACCGCTCCGGTGCCGGGCGCGACAACGGTCACGTTCTCGACCTTGAGCGAGTGGCTCGGAGGCTCGAGATCCAGCAACTCGCTCTGGTCACTGAGCGCCGCGAGGGTGTCCGCAATTCGCGAATGGGCGCGCCGGGCCGCGACGATTCCCTTCCAGTTCGCGATCGTCATGTCGATCGGCGCCAGCGCGCGGGCCGCCGCGACCGAACAGGCGATGATCGCGCCTGCGGTAAGCTCGCCGTTGATCGTCAGATAAGCGCCAAGCCCAAGCAGCGCAGACTGAAGCATCATGCGCAAGATCTTGGAGAACCCGCCGAAAGTGCCGGTGACGTCGCTGGTCTTCGTGTGCAGCGCGAGATGGGCCTCATTGGCTTTCTCGAATCGTGCGACGGCCCTGTCGCCGAAGCCCATCGCTTGGAGGATGTCCGAGTTCCGGGCGTTGGAATCAGCCAGCCGCCCCCTGAGCGTCGCTGCGCAATTCATCTCGACATTGGCGCGCCGGGTGAGGATCTCGGTTGTGACCGTCAGACAGATCAGCACCAGCGCGCCGGCGATCGTCAGGAGGCCGAGAAGCGGATGCAGGAGGTAGACGAAGGCGACGAACAGCGGCATCCAGGGAAGGTCGAACAACGCGACGGGCGCATTGCTGGCGACGAACCCGCGCAGCGTATCCACGTCGCGGCCGCGATCGAGAGCCTCGTGCGTCGAATATCCGTAGCGCGGCATCTCGATGACCACCCGGTGGGCGAGCGGCGCGAGCTTGGCGTCAAGCCGCGCGCCGACCCTGACCAGGGTCTGCGAGCGGATGACATCGAACATCCCCTGGAAGAGATAGAGCCCGACCGCCAGGGCCGACAGCGCGAGCAGGGTGGGAACGCTGCCGCTGGTCAAAGCCCGGTCGTATATCTGGAGCATGTAGAAGGCGCCCGTGAGCGCCAGCACATTGATCACGCCGGAGAGAAAGAAGACGAACAGGCCAAGAGATTTGTGGTTGCCGATGTGCTCTGAAACATTTTTGGCTAGTGAACCATTCGCCTTACGCTGTTGGCCCATGGAAGCAGCCCCCAATTTTACTCACGCTACGCACACAGGAAGGGGAAGCAGAGGGGCATTGCCCCTCTGCTTCAGGGTTTGTCAGCCGATGGCGACCGAGGTCTGGTTTCCGACCAGGTCGATGGTGAAGTCGGCAACTTCGTCATCGTCGACATGGCCAGTCAGGATCGTGTGTTCGCCGTCGTCCCGCGTCTCGTAGCTGACGACCACGTTCCCGGCCGTGTTCATGCCGGTGCCAACCAGCGTGAAGGCCTGGTGACCGGCAGCACCGGTGTTGGCATCGATACCCGAGAGGTCGATCCTGTCTCCCGGATTGAAGCCGCGGATGACGTCGCCGTCGGCGCTGGCAACGGACCGGAAGACAAAGACGTTGTCGCCGGATCCGCCGTCCATCACGTTCACCGCGTCGCTGGCGGTGATCGTGTCGTCGCCACTGCCGCCGATGACGTTCTCGAAGCCGAAGACCGCATCGACCCCCGTCTCGGCACTGGCAACGCTGCCATGCTGCAGCGGACCGGCGCCGAGATCGACCGACAGATCGGCAGTGATCGCCGAATAGTCGAGCGTGTCCTGGCCGTCCTCGCCCCAGTAGACGTCGTTGCCGTCGTTGACGCTGGCGAGCACCCGGTCGTCGCCGGCGCCGCCGAACACGGCGTCGGCACCCTCACCGGCGTTGGCGACATCGTCACCGTCGCCACCGAAGATCCGGTCGTTGCCGGCGTCGCCGAACAGCATGTCGTCGCCGTCGCCGCCGAAGACATCGTCATTGCCCTCGCCTCCGAAGGCAACATCGTCGCCGCCGTCGCCCCGGAGATGGTCGTTGCCAGCACCGCCAAGCAGGGTGTCAGCACCGTCATTGCCGAGGATCAGGTCGTCACCGCCGGCACCGCTGAGCAGCTCATCGCCCGCGTCGCCCAACATGACGTCGGCCAGGTCGGTGCCGATGGTGGAGGACGACGCACTGGACGCGTCTCCGGCTCCGGCCGTCTGCTCGCCGATCGGATCGCCGCTGGCCGAGGCCTCGAAGTCGACCACGTCCTGCGGGCGAAGTTCACCGACCACCTCATCGGCGCCGCCATTGCCGTTGAAGACAATGCGATGCTCTGAGGTCAGCCCGGAAATGTCGACGGTGTCATCGCCGGCACTGCCTTCGATGGTGACCGTGCTGAAATCGAGGCTGGTGGTGTTGAAGTCGCCGATGATCTGGACGGTGTCACCGCCGGCCACCCCACCGTTCGGAACGCCATTGCCGTCGTTCGCCGAGACGTTCAACGTGTTGACGTTGATCTCCTCGACATTGTCGAGCTCGGCGATGATCGACGCATTGTCGGTCCCGTTCCGGGTGATGACGATCTCGGTACCCGGGGCCAGTCCAGTCATGCCCGCGGCCTCGGCCTCCGCACGAGTGTAGATGCGGAAGGTTTCGGTCGTTCCATCGCCGTTCACGGTGAACGTATCCACATCCGCGCCGCCGTCGACGATGTCGTGATCGTCGCCGACATTCCAGGTGATGGTGTCGTTTCCGCCGCCGGTCAGGATGACGTCGTCTCCCGCTCCGCCGTTGAACGCCGAGGCCAGGTTGTCGCCGACGATGATCTGGTCGCCCGCGCCGGCCATGATGTCTTCGCCGGGCGCCGGCACGCCGCCGGACGGCAAGATGATGGCGACGTTGTCGAAGTCGACATCCGCAAACTCGTTCTACGTCGTCTTGCCGGTCATGAAGCCGCCGAGCGCGAGGGTGTGGCTTCCTGCCGCGAGCGCGACTTGCGTCGTGAACGTCTGCCATCCCGTATCGAGACTGGGCGTATCGCCGGATGCACCCTGAACCTCGTCGATCGAGCCCGCCGGTTCCCAGAGCCGTGCCGTCGATGCTCGACGCGAACCTGTCCGTTCTCGCCGACATCTGTCGGGCCGCTCATCTGCAGGCGGTAGTCGAAGCTGAGGGTGACGATGGCGGCCTCGGTGAGATTGAACACTTTGGTGAAGGCACCGTTCATGTTCAGGACATCGTCGCCGTTTTCGCCGCCGAGGTCGATGTGCAACGCACCTTCGTTACCGTTGCCGGCATTCGCCCAGATTCCGTCTGGCATGGGTTCCGGTGCCACCGAAGAAGGCGTCCTGGTACGCGAAGCCCGAGAGGTTCTGATTGCCGACAAAGTCGTCGACGGTGCTTTCTCCCGCCCCGGTCTGGCTGCTGACGGTCACGGATGCGACGTTCGAGAACTCGCCATCGCTGGCGGTATAGTCGAACGATCCGCCATCCGAAGCCGTGTCTGTCAGGGTAACCGAGCCCGGATTTGTCGCGAGGGACAGATTCTCGACGCCGACGGGGTTGTTCACTGCGGTGATGTCAAGCGCGCTGTCCGGATCGATGTCGTTGGCCAGCAAGGCCCATTCCGGAACGACGATCGGGCTGCCACCCGCGATGTTGGTGACGATGACGTCGTCGTTGGCCACCGGCGGCATGTTGACATCGGTAACGTTGATCGTCGTCGTGGCGACATTGCTGTTCGAAGTGCCGTCATTGACGAACACATTGACGATACGCGGAGATGCGCCGCCAACCGGATTGGGATCACCCGTCGTGTTCTCGAAGGTGACGCCCTGGATCGCAGCCTCGTAGTCAGCATGCAAGGCGACGCCGGTCAGCGAAAGTGTGATCTCGCCGGGAACCGAGGTGTCGAGACTGGCGCTGATGCCACCCGGAAGAACCCCGGCGACAAGAGTGTCGCCCGGCTGCGCATTTGTCAGCACGATCGTCGCCGACGACAACGCCGGGTCATCGTCGGTGACGACCGGACCGGACGCGATCGCGACCGGAGCGCCGCCCTCCATATAGTTGGTCTCGTAGTCGTTCCCCGGAGCTCCACCGCCGGCGACGTTGATGCTGACATTGTCGAAGTCGACATCGACGAACTCGTTCGATGTGCGTCTTGCCGGTCATGAGGCCGCCAAGCGCCAAGGTGTGGTTGCCCGCCGTGAGTGCGACCTGAGTCGTGAAGGTCTGCCAGTTCCGTGTCGTGACTCGGCGTGCTACCGGGCGCTCCCTGAACCTGGTCGATGAGACCGCCGGTTCCCAGAGCGATGCCGTCGATGCGAACGCGAACCTGTCCGTTCTCGCCGGCATCGGTCGGACCGCTCATCTGCAGGCGGTAGTCGAAGCTGAGGGTGATCGTGGCCGCCTGGGCGAGGTTGAACTGCTTTGTGAAGGCACCGTTCATGTTCACGACGATCGGTACCGTTGTTGTCACCGAGGTCGAGGTGCAGCGCGCCTTCGTTCCCGTTGCCGGCGCTCACCCAGATACCATTGGCATCCGCACCGGTGCCGCCGAAGAAGGCGTCCTGGTAGGTGAAGCCCTCGAGGTTCTGGTTGCCGACGAAGCTGTCGTCGATGACCGTGACGGCAGCCGCTCCGGAAAGGTCCAGCATCGGGGCACCGCCCTCACCCACGTCGGTGACGGTGACGGTGATGTCCTGGGTGTCGGTGAGGCCGCCCGGGCTGGTCGAGTCGGTGACAGTGACCTGGACCTGGTAGTCGTTGTCCGCATTGGCATCACCCGGCGTCTCGAAGTCCGGCGCCGCCAGGAAGGTGAGTACGCCGGTGCTCGGGTCGAGCGAGAACAGCGCGTTGTCGGCACCTCCGCCAGCATTGGTCGAGAAGCTGTAGGTCAGCCCTGCGCCTTCGCTGTCGATGTCGTCGATCGCATCGACGTCAATCGCCGCGGTTTGGTTCTCGGCGACCGACACGGCGGCCGCGCTGATGATCGCGGGGCCCTCCGGACTGACGTCGGTCACCTCGACGGTGAACTGACGCGTGGTGACCAGCAGACCACCGTTGGCCGGATCGTCGGTATAGGTCTGGACTTCGATCTCGAAACGATGATCCGGGTTCGCCGGATCCTCGAAGTCGAGCGCGACCGGGCCACCGTTGTCGACCGCCAGCTGCTGTGCGCCGACGCCACCCACGATCTTGAACCGCCCGCCGGCGCTGTCGACCAGCACATGGAATGGCGTCACGATCGGATTGGCGGCGAGGTCCGAAACCGCTGTTGCCGAGGCTGTTCGGGTCGAGGTCGAGGTCGAACGGAATGTCCGATGTGCCGTCTGCCTGGATGGGCAGAACGTCGGTGGCGCTATTCTCGGCGACGGAGAAGATCTCCGTCACGTTGTCGGTACCGGCCGAGGCGACCTCCTCGGGCACGCCCGCGTCGTCCTGGAACACCGCGACCGCGCGGATCATCAGGCCGACCTCCTCGACGGTGACCGTGAAGGTCGGCCCGGTGGTGACCGGAGTCCAACCGGGCACGTCGCTGCGCTGGGTTTCCCACCGGAAGGTTCCGCCCGCCGGAAGCCCGGTGACCGGATCGACGTTGGTGAGACCATCCGGATCGACCAGATTCGCCACGGCCGTCAGCACCTGGCCCACGAGGGGCGTGACGACATTGTCAGGACCGATCGCAAACTGGGTGTCGTCGACGATCGTCACGGTACCCGTTGCCGGCGTGTTGTTCGCTTCAATGACCAGCAATTCGTCTGCGAACTGGATCCGCTCGATGTTGCGGAGTAGATCGGTATCGTCGACCAGCAGGCCGCGGCTCAAGGCCACGCCGGGCGCCGGCGTGACGCCGTCGTCCAGGTCCATCACCCGGATGAAGCCGTCGCCATCGACGTCCTGCGCCGTGCCAGTGCTCGAGATGATGTTGCCGGCCGCGTCACGCGTGTCGGTGATGCCCTCGATCTCGTACTCGGCACGATTGCCCTGGAAGGTGGCCGTATCGACGTCGAGCTCCGGCGCCTCGTCGAAGAGGATCTCGCGCACGATGCTCAGCTGATCCGGCGTGATCGTCCGGTCGAGCAGCAGGGAGGTCAGCGTCCTGCCGCCGAACTGCTCCACGCCGGCTTCATCGTAGACCTTGCCCGCCTGGGCGCCGGCGACCAGCGTGTCGGTGTTCATGGATTCGGCGGTGTAGAAGACGCCGAAACCCATATCGATCCTGATCCGCACGTTCAGCCAGGCGTCGCCATCGAGGATGTCGAAGCCGCCGCGGCCCGCCAGCATGTCGCTGCCGTCGCCGCCCATGAGGATGTTGCCGTCACGGAAGCTGGTCGCGCCCGCGCCGAACAGGGTCTCGAGGCCCAGGATCGGCTGACCGGCGGTGGTTCCGCCAAGGAACTCGCGCAAGCCCGCGATCCGGTCGATTCCCGCCTGGTCCAGGACGTCATTGAGGAAGTCCGGCGTCGGCACCACGTCCGGAACGCTGACCCCGGCCACGTGGCCGCGATCGTCACCGGTGATGGTGTCGTTGTGGACCCAGCCCGAGGCCGCTTCCACGAAGCTGAACCGGTCACGGAGGAGAACGTCTGGAACCACCGCAAGGGCAACCGGGAGATTGAAGTCGAAGTCGACGCCGGTCGGATCGTATTTGCGCAATCGCCCAGTCGAAGCCGAAGAAGCCCTCGAACAGATCGACCCCGACGCTGGACAGGGCAATGTCGTCGCCCATCTCCATGTGGTAGTCGTTGTCGCCGCCCTGACCCCAAAGGACGTCGTGGCCCACGATCTGGTTCGCGAAGACCACCCCGGGGTTGTTGTCGCCGCCGATGCCGTCGTTGCCAGCGGCGCCTTCGATCCAATCGTCGCCCTCGCCGCCGTCCAGGGCATCGCTGCCGCTGCCGCCGAGGAGGAAGTCGTTGCCGTCGTCGCCGAACATCTCCTTGTCGTCCTGACCGGCGATCAGCGCGTCGATTCCGGCGCCGCCGAAGACCAGATCGAGGCCCGAGCCGGCGCTGATGACGTCGTTGCCGTCCTCGCCGCGGAGCACGTCATCTCCGAAGGGATCCTCGATGATGTCGTTGCCCGCGCCGCCGAACACGCTGTCCGACTCCATGCCGGCGTTGAGGTAGTCGTTGCCGCCATCGCCCCAGAGGGTGTCGATGCCCTTGTCGCCGTACAGGGCGTCGTCGCCTTCGGTGCCGCCGAGCACGACATGCTCGCCGCCGCTGAACTTCAACAGGCCGCCCTCGAAGTGATCCGTCCGCCGTTCGACGGTGCCGGTGACGCGCACGACCTTCGGATCGATCAGCTGCAGGAACGCATTGTCGTGCACCGGATCGAACCCGCCATCCGCCTGGGTGGCCCCGTTGGCGGGATTGTAGTCCTGCTGGGCGATGCCCGGATCGAGCTCGAGGATCAGGTCGGGCGTGGTGAAGATCAGGCTGTTCAGGTGGGGCGCGAAGTCATCGCCGAGCGTCGAGTTGCGCATCACCAGGTCGGAGAACGTATTCGGCTCGAGCTGGTTCAGCAGATTCAGCCCGTCGGTCCGCGCCAGGTAGTACAGCCTGTCACCGGTCTGCAGGTGCTCGATCTGGTACTCGAAGATGAAGTTGAAGGTCGAGCCGAGCATGCCGCCGAATTCGTTGATCTCCTCGGCCAGGCCGCCGATCCAGAGATCGACCAGGTTGAGGCCGCCGAGATCGGCCGCATAGGCACCGGCACCGGTCAGGAATTCGACCGCGTCGGCAACGCCATTGCTGTAGTCGGTCACCAGCTGCCACGCCGCATCCCGCTTGCCCTGCAGCGTATCGACACCCGTGATCGACGCGTGCGTGCCATAGGCGGCGATGAAGTTGATGAGCGACGACGGATTCTTGAGGTGCTGGGCAAAATCGAGCCAGCTCGTATAGGGGATGAGATCGGGGAGCCCGAAGTCATTGTAGAGCTGTGCCCGGGCTTCGTTCAGGGACGGGACCCCGGTGTCGCGGCCGCGCGCGATGTTGAGCGCCGCGAGGTCGAGAGGCAGCCCCAGCAGGTTGTTCTGCAGCTGCGGCACGACGAACTCGTCGATCTCGTTGCCGATATCCATCGAGGTGCCGCGTGCGATATTGCCGATCACCTCAGCGATGCTGGCGCCGCTCGCGGTGAACAGCTGCGGGTTGAGGAACGCCTCGACCAGAGACACCTGGTCGCCGCCGTCGACCGTTTGCAGGTTGCTGTCGAGACGGTTGACCGTGTCGGTCAGCATCGAGTGGCCGAAGCGGTACACCGCATGGGCGAACTCGGCGATGATGTCGGGGTCGACCTGCGCGTCGGTACTGCCGGGGAAGAGATCGATTCCGGGCGCGATCGTGCGCGCGAACTCCTCGAACACCAGATGCTGGTACTGCATCTCGGTGACGAACCGGGCCGCCTGGAACAGGCGGTTGCCATTCCAGATCAGGGCGTCGATGGCAGTCTGGTCAGCCGGGAACTCGGTCACCGGAGCGGCCAGCCATTCGTTGAGGAAATCGAGATCGCCGGAGTCCAGAATGGTCTGCTTGTTGGCTTCCGCCAGCCGGTTGTGCTCGGCGTGGAACACCGAGTGCACCGCGGTCAGGGCGATGTTCTCGTTGCCGCGCCCGTCGCCGGTGAGGAAATGCGAGTCCAGCATTTCGCTGTCATAGGTGAGCGGATTGCGGTCGTCGGCGACAAGATCGGCGTCATTGATGACGCCATCGAGGTTCACGTCGGCAAGGTCGCCTATGTCGATCATGCCGCTGCCGTCGGCGTCCACAAGGTCGCCGGCAGCGATGCCGTCGTCGACGTCGGTCGCATCGACGACGCCATCGCCATTGTAGTCGAGGACGTTGCTATCGGCGACCTGGCCAACGCCCGGAGCCGCATGGTGCGCGATATCGATCACGAACTGGTGGTTGGTCTTCATCGCGCCCGCGGTGGTCACGCTGCCGTCGGGGTTGCCTTCCAGAAGCCACGGATTGGGATCCATCCCGACTGGCTCCATCACCATCTGGGCATAGCCGTTCGGGCCCGGGATGAAGTTGCCGTACTGGTCGGTCGCCAGCAGCGGCACGTTGTGGATGTCGAGATCGGTCAGGGCGATGCCGAGCATGTCCAGCGCCTGGGCCTTGGTCTCGGCCCAGTTCGCGAGCGAGCCGACATGGTCGGTGGTGCCGTCGAGCAGCCGGCCGGTCGAGATCGTCACCGGGGTCGTGCCGCCCAGATCGACGCGCGTGTACTCGCGCAGGAAGACCTGATGCGAGGCATGCGAGGTGTAGGTCTGGTTCTGGTCGATGAACGGAGTCGTGGTGTTCTCGTGCTGCGGGACGCCGTTCTCGTCGAGGGTCACAGTGCCGCGCGTCAGCACCATGAACGCCATCTCGGGCGGCACCTCGTCGCCGCTGCCCGCGACGCCGTCCGGCCCGTGAGTGATCAGCGGATCATCGGGCTGGAGCGGAATGTAGACATTGCCCGAGCCGCCCTTGGTCACCAGGTCGAGGCCGTGGTCGAAGAACTGGCCGAAGAAGGTCATCCAGGCGTTGAAGCTCGGCGAAAGTCCGATGTCGGGCGACTGGTTCGGAATGTTGGCGAGATCGGTGTTGTCGATCTCGATTTCGTTCAGACCACCGCCTTCGCCGGGACGAACCGGAATCGCGTCCGGGCCGTAACGTTCCTGGAAGGCCGCCAGTGAAAGCGGGTTCGCGAACCAGGCATCGACGGCCGCGTCATTGTCGATGGTCTGGTTGACCACCAGGTTCGAGATCGTGCGGGGATCGGCGTCGACGACATCGCCGCCCGGCGGGGTCGCATAGTCGCCCTGGACGACCGGATCGTCGCCGTCAGGGCCGTCGAAGTCAATCGAATCGCCGTCCGCGTCGTTGCGGAACTCCGGGTCGAGCAGGCGCGGGAACAGCGTATCCGCCGCGCCGAAATCGGACTGCCCGGCCAGCAGGTTGTTGTCGGTGCCATCAACCGTGCGGAGGCCGAACGGGGCAATCGCCGCGTCGGCCAGCGTGATCCCGGTCGCATCGGAGATTGCCTGGGCGAGAGGAGTGCCGCTCGCATGCGCCTCCGCGATCTGGATCTGCTGCAGGATGAATTCGAGATCTGTGCGGTTGATTGTGAAGCTCGTGGCCATAATTCCAACTCCCGTTGCACGCGACTGACAGATATCTCGCCCGATATTGGCGGGACGCACGTCGTAACTGTTCGTTGATGCAACTATCCGGCGTGATTAACTTTATGGATACGGATGATCGTCCAAGGAAATTTCGGCCAATGGTCCAATGAGTCACTGGGACCAAGGTCCGATGTCGCGATTGGCCAAAGGTCCAAGCGCTTCGGCAGAGCGGATCCGCCTGCGCCAAGGTGGATTGTCTCGCGCATTTGCGTATACGGTCTTCGGCCGGCTTCTCTGCGGCTACCATGGCACAGGCAGCGTCCCGCGAAACCCCCCGGCGAGAAGGACAGATGGTCGGCCAACTGCATCGAAGTTGCCGATCCGATTGCGCGAGCCTAGGGTGACGCCCGGCGGGCCGCGGGCCTCGCCGCCTTCGAACGTGCAGCGGTTCCATGGCCGAGCATCCCGACCTGACCCGACCCGAGTTCCCGCGCCCGCTGGCGCTGGCGGTCGATCTGGTTGCCGGGCGCGAGCCATCGGGCGATGCACTTTCGCCGGCTGAATGGGAGCAATTCCGCCGGCTTGTAATCTCGCGCCACCGGGTCGCGGCACTGGTGCAGGAGGCCGCCATGGCCGGCGGCACGGTCTTGCCACCTGACGTCGCCGACGCGGTGAGGGCCGAGGCGCGGGAAACCGCGGCGAATGCGCTCCGGCAGAAGGCCGAGAGCCACCGGCTGCTGACGGCGCTTTCAGTTGCCGGGTGCCGGCCCGCGATCCTGAAAGGCTGGGCGCTTGGTGAAGCGCTCTATGGCTCGGCGGCGCTCCGGCATGCGAAGGACATCGATATCCACGTGCCGCCGGGCGAGATCGATCCCTGTCTCGACGTGCTGGCGCAGCTTGGCTATATGCTCGACGACGATCACGCGGCGCGCGGGCCATTCCTTGCGAGCGAGGGGTTCCGGGCAGAGTTCAACGACCTCGCCTTCTGGAATCCTGACCGGGGGATCGAGGTCGAACTCCACTGGCGCAGCCAGCATTTTCATGGCTGGCCCGAGCCCGGCACTCTTCCCGGTGCCTGGGAGGAGAGGGCGCTCGATGGAACCGGCATGACCGTGCGGGTACCGGGACCGGCGGCGAACCTGATCTACCTGGCGCTGCACGGACAGCAGCACCTGTGGCAACGTCTGAAATGGCTGGCGGACATCGCCCGGCTGTTCGCGACCCGGGACGAGGCCGCGCTGCTCGCCGATCTGGAGCAGGCGCAGGCGATAGGGGCGGCGCGGGCGGTGATCATTGCCGGGCACCTTGCGAACCAGGTGCTGGGCGCCCCCCTGCCCCGCGCCTGGCCCGAACCGGGCCGGATCGAGGCCAGTGCGATCCGCTTCTTCCGCCGCGCCATCGCCGGCGAAGACCCGGCGCCGGGTACAATGCGGACACGTGCCGCCTATTATGGCTCGGCGCTTGCGCTGGCGGAGACCCTGCCGCAGCGGCTTGGCGTGCTGCGCTATGGCATCTGGCGGCGGCTGCGCTTTCCGGGCGTCGTCTGACGTTCTATCGGCTCCGCCCCACAAGTGCGTAGAGCCCGTAGAGCGTAATGAAGTAGCCGAACAGCTGCACGAGAATCCACTCTCCCGAGACATAGGCGACGAAAGCGATGAACGGTGCCATCAAGGCCATCTGGGCGAAGCCGAAGCCCGGGTGGCGGCGCTCGTTCATCGCCAGCAGATCCTTGCTGTCGAGATAGGAAAGGAACCGGAAATAGGTGTAGAAGATCACGCTCATCAACAGCACCAGCGGCACCTGGGTGGTGGCAATGCCGCCAAGAACAGGGATGGTGAAGCGCAGACAGGCAAGCTGGAAGAAGGTCGCGGGCCGCAGCGCCGCCGGTCGCACCAGATTGTGCGCGACAACCGCCAGCACCAGAGCGCCGTAGGCGATCAGCCAGGCGGGTTCGAGGATCCAGCCGGTCAGGGCGCCGATCGCGCCCCAGACGGCGATCCGTATCGCCGCGAACAGGGCGATGAAGCCGGGGCCGGCATCGAAAGATACCCGCCGGCGCGTCTTGCCCCGGGCCGCATCCCAGGTGTCGTTCACCAGATAGCCGATCTCGTAGACCGAGATGAAGGCGAGAAAGCCCGCTGCATAGCCCAGCACCGCCCCGGCCGGGCCCTCGCCGCCGAGCCGGGCAAGGATCCAGATCCCGGGGATCCAGGAGCTCGCGATCAGGTAGATCAGGGCGCGCGGCGTCGCGAACCGCGTTCCGATGGTGTAGAGAAACGGGACCAGCGCCAGCCGGCGCATCTGCTCAGAGCTCAAGGAAGGCAGCATCGGTCTCCCCCCAGCCCGCCCGGCTCCGGCCCGCGGGGATCACCACCGTCGGCCGGTCGGCGGCAGCGACGAGATCGCGGTCGGAGAGGTTGTCGGTGTAGACATGGACCACCGGCCGCTCCGGCGCCCGGGCGACAAGCGTCGCGACGACTGCCGCCTTGCGTCCCGTCAGATCCTCCTCGATCCGGCCGCGGCAGAGCCCGTTCCGGAAGCCGAGCCGCGATCCGATACCCTCGACGCCGAGCCGGGAGGCGACCGCGCTGACGACGATGTCGAGGCTGCTGGAAACGATCACAACCCGGTCACCCGCGGCGCAATGCTGCGCCAGGCGCGCCTGCGTGGCCGAAACGGCGCGATCGCCGAGCGGCCCGGCCGCATAGTCGCGCGCCGCCGCTTCCAGCGCCTCGCGGCCGGCGCCGCGAAGTGTCGACACGGCCAGCCGGCGCGAGACGTCGACACCCAGAAGCCTATGTACCGCCGCCAGGACCCAGAACGCCGGCAGCCAGCGTGCGGACAGAAGCCGCAGCAACGCCAACCGGCCCGACCGCCGGTCCCGGCGGTGGAACCAGCGGATGAATCCGAAGGTCGTGTTTTCCGCATAGAGCGTGTCGCAGAGGTCGAAGACCGCCAGGGCGCGCGGACCGGTCCCGGTCACGGCACGTTCTCCGGGACAGCAGCGGCGAGGCTCTCGTAGACCTCGCGGTAGCGCTCGATCGCGACGGGCATGTCGTGCAGCCGGCGCGAGCGCTCGCTGAGCGCCCGGGGCTCGATGGCGAGGATCTCGCCGAGGCGGTCGAGCATCGCGTCCATCTCGCTCGCGCTGAGGTCGGGCAACACCGCCCCGGCACCAAGCTGCCGGACGATCGCACCAACATCGCCGACGCCGTCGTTCACCACCACAGGAAGCCCGCAGGCGAGGTACTCCGCGAGCTTCGTCGGCGAGGCGCCGAGGCTCGAGAAACTCGGCTGCCGGAAGGCCACCGCGAAATCCGCCGCAGCGAGCCAGGCAGGCACCTCGCCATGCTCCGCCGGCTGGATGACAATCGAGCCGGCGGGAATGTCGAGCCCCTCGGCCCGACCCGCCGCAAGTATGTCGTACCGGTCGTGCCAGCCGATCAGCAGCAGCTTCGCATTCGGCCGGATGCCGCGCAGGCGCTCGAAGAAGCGCAGCATCGCGCCGAGCAGGTAGATGGTGCCGACCGAGCCGAGATAGGCCAGAACCAGGGCGCTGTTCCCGATTCCGAGCCGAGCACGCGCCGCCTCGCGGGCCGCGACGGTGCGCGGCGCGAAGGCTGAATGGTCGATGCAGCAGGGGATCACCGTCACCGGCTGGCCGCGATAGGCATCCGACCGGCGGACCACATCGCGGGCCGCTTCGGTCAGCACGACGATGTGATCGGCACCCTCGAGGAAGGCGCGCTCCTTCTGCTTCCATTTGCGATAGATCGCGCCGTAGAGCGGGTTCGAGGCGGGCCAGCGTCCGCTCTCGCGCCGCTCGTCGACCCAGAACCCACGCATGTCGAAGAGAAATTTCATCCCGTGCTGCGCCTTCATCTCGAGTGCGGCATCGGCGGCGACATAGGAGCGCGCGTGGACGAGATCGAAGCTGCCGGAGGTGGCCAGGCGCCCAGCCGCAGCGGCCATCTCGCGTTGATCGAGATATTTCGCCAGCAGCGGCGGGCGCGCGCGGAACCGGCAGGGGTGCCAGGTGATGCCGGCGGCCTCGATATCGGCAGCGACCCGGGTACCGATGCGCTCGGTCCGGTCGGTCTGTTCGAAACTAATCACGTCGAACCTGTGCCCGGCTTTCGCGAGGCCCTTCAGGTATGGCCATACCTGGCTCTGCCCGATCAGGCTGGAGAGGCCGTCATAGGTGAGGTAGAGAACGCGCACCACGCCCCCTTCAGGCCCGAGGATCGATCCTCTGGACCTTATCCCGGCAGACCCGGTGCCGGTCAAGGCGCGGGCTTGGTTGCGCCGCCGGGGAAGGCGTATAGAGTGCCGCGCAGCCGCTGCCTGCCTGCGAGACCCCATGACCCACCCGATCCTCGTCGTCCTGCCTTCGATCGTCACGGCCGGCGCCGAGATACAGGCCATGCTGCAGATCCGTGAGCTCGTGCGCCGCGGGATCCCGGTGCGCCTGTTGGTGTTGACCGGTACCGTAGACCGCGAATTGCTCGCGCAGTCGGGCCTGGCGGATGCGGAGACCTGCATCCTGCGCAACCCCAGCAGCATCCTTGGCCCGGCGTTCCTGAAGGCGGTCTGGCGGGATCTGCCACGGGCCACGGCGTTTGCCGCGTCGGCGAATGCCGGGACCGCGGTCGCTCACCTGGCGCCGGCTCATTTCTTCGCGAGGCTGCTGCTCCTTTCGCTGCTCTTGCGAGGTCGGCGGGTCCGGCTGGTTCAGTACCACCACTCGGAGGAGCGCCGGATGGGCGGGCCGCTCTCGCTCGGCAAGCGGTTGTACTTCAGCCTGGACCGGTTGCTCGGGTGGATCGGCGACCGTTCCCATCTGCATGTCTCGGACCGGGTCCGCGCGCATGTCGCCGGCCACTGCTTCACGCGCCGGAACGCGGTGCTGCACAACACCTGCGACATGGATTCGCCGGGCGACCCGGAGCGTGCGCGTGCGATCCTGTCGCCCCATGCCGGGCGATGGGTCGTGCTGCTGCCGGGCCGGCTGGTCGTGGCCAAGGGGCATCTCGGGTTCCTGCGGGCGCTGCGCTGCCTGATCGACCGCGAGGAACTGACCACGGGGGACGTGCATGTTCTGCTGGCGGGAGGCGGCCCGCTCCGGCCGGAGATCGAGACCGCGATCGAGGCCCAGGCTCTGGGCGGCTACGTGACCCTGCTCGGCGAAACGCCGCATCCGGTGTTGCTGGCGCTCTACGGCATGGTCGACCTCGTGGCCGTGCCCTCGCTGTCCGAAGGCTTCGGTATTGTCGTGATCGAGGCAATGGCGCGTGGAGCGCTGGTGGCGGCGTCGAATGCGGCGGGGCTGCAGGAGATCGTGCGGCCCGGCGTGAACGGACTGCAGTTCCCAGCAGGCGACGAGACCGCGCTCTGTCAACTGCTGCGCGAGGTTTGGAGGCGCCGAGGCGAGGCGATCATCGACCCCGACGCCGCGGCGGCGGATGTCCGCGCACGCTTCGGCCTCGCCGAGCATGTCGACCGGCTCCTGGCACTGATCGGGCGGTGAGCGAGGAGCGACGGAACCGGACCCGCCCCTGCGGTCCACGAGCTCCGGGATCCGGGTCAGTACCCGGGCTACGGCTTCCGCGGGAGCGTGGCCGGCCCCAGGACCGATGTCTCGAGCGTCACAGCCCGACGCCCGTGCCACCACAGCAGGACCGAAGCCAGAAGTCACGCCGAACAGGCTTCCCAAAGCGGCTCCCGATGCGTCGATTGATGGAATCGATACCCAGGCCACGACCGCGCTGGCCGTGGCGGACAGGCAGAGAGCCAGCGCCGTCACGCCCTCGTGCCGAAGCATGTTCAGCAGCACTGCCGCCGGACCGAACACCGCCCGCACCATTTCGGCCGATGCGAGTATCAGCAGCGCCGTCCAGGCGGCGATGAACTCCGGGCCGAAGAAGGAGCCTAGGATCCAGTGCCCCGCGCCAAGCACCAGCAGTACGCCGGCCCCGGATGCAAGAGCGCCCGCTCGCGCAACCCGGGTCAACAGACGTTGCAGGCGATCGCGCTGCCCCGCCCCGTTCAGCCTGGCAAACTCCGGCGCAGCGACGATGACGGCGATCGAAACTCCGATCGAGGCCAGCGCCGCACCCCGTTGCGCGATGCGGAGAAGGCCGACGCTTTCGATCGACGCGAACAGCCCCGTGAGCAGCAACAGGAATTGCGGTTCGGCGAGGCGGAGGCCATTGATCAGCCCAAGGCGCAGGGTCGCCGCGCCCCAGCCGCGCCAGGGAACCGCCGTCCGGCGAGCAGCGCGGACATCCGGGAAGTGGCGCGCCAGCTGCAGCATGGCGAAGGCGAGGGCCGCGACGGCAGCGCAAAGATGCAGCGCCATTGCGCGCGCCGGCGTCAGCCAGCCGGGTGCCACCAGCATGGCAGCCGCCAGGGCGAGCGCAAAGACTCCGGGGCGGATGAGCTTCTGCGCCAGATTGCCGGCCACCACCCGCCGGCGGCCGGCGAGCGCACCGCCGATCGCGTTGGCAAGCGCATTCACCGGGATCAGCGCGAGCGCCAGCGGCAGCAGTGCCGGCGCGGCTCCGAGCCGGGGCGCGAATATGGTCCCCATCAGGAACGCTAGTGGCAGAACCAGCGCGCTCGCGCCGACGATCACCGTTCCCGAGAACCGCAGGACCGCACGCGAGACGGCGGCGGCGCCTTCCTCGCGCGCATGGGCGATCTCGCGCGTGACCAGTCCGGGAAGACCGCACTCGACCGGGAGACCGGCAAGCACGGAAACCGCGATACCGAGAGAGTAGGCACCAAGCCCCGCCGCGCCGAGGTCGCGTGCAAGGAGGATCGCCGTGCCAAGACCGAGAGCCAGCTCGGCGACAGAAAGGCCGCCGATGCCGAGGCCGCCGCGCAGGAGGCGGGTACGCAGATCGCCGCTCATGCGTCCGGCCCCGGATCGGGATCGGGCACCCTGCCGGCCATCGGGAATTTCGTCAGGTTCATCGCTCCCCGCGGGCAGATCACGGCTGGGCGAAGCAATAGCGGATCGGCGGGCGGGCGCAAGCGGATAGCCCGGCCGCGCAAGGCGGCAGGGCCGTCAAATCGCGCGTGACCACGGGCTCAGGCCGATTCGAGCGCGGTCACGCGGCTCTTGAGGTCGGCGATGTCCGCCTTCGCCGTGTCCCAATCCGGCTTCGCCACCACGGCGAGCTCGGTCCAGGTTCCCGGCGAACCGGCCGCGACGCAGACCCAGCCGAACGTGCCCGTCGCAGTAGGAGAGGTGTTGAGCACGATGTCGCCGCGGGCGAAGGCGCCGCTCGCGGGGGCGGCGGAGCCGTAGTTCACGAGCCGGCCGAAGAAGCTGCCGCCGACGATCACGCCGCGCGGAAAGAAAGGATACCCGCCGCCCAGCGCGGCAGTGCGCCCGAAGATCGCGCCGGTCAGATCCGTGGTCAGCTTCATGCCGATCCGGGCGTCCAAGTTGGCGTGCTTTCCGAAGGCCCAGGCCTTGTCGATATTGTCCCAGCCGAGAAACTGGGTGCCCGAGACGTGGTCGCCGGTCACGTTGGCGTAGATCAGGCTGTTCGCCGAGCGCCGGAGGTCGAGAACCATGCCGGCGACCGCATCGTCGCTGCGCGGGTCGAAGCCGAAATTTCCGAGCTTGACCGAATTGCCGTCGACATGGAGCCCGGTCCCTCTCACGCCGGCGGCGTGCAGGCCGTTCAGGACCTGCGTCGGCTTGACGATCTGCGCCGGCGCCTGGTCTCCTTCGGTGTAGCAGCCGACGAAGATGTTGCGGGCGTTGGCGTTGTCGGTCTGCAGCGCGCCGCCATGGAACCAGGTCCCCGCCGCCTGTCCAGGCAACCAGGTCGGGATCCGGGCCGACGGGCCGCCATTGGCGATCTCGATCCAGACAGCGGCGCTGGTACCGGGAACCGTGCCCGCGAGCGCCGCCTCGCTGGCCGCCACATTGGCGGCGTAGCGTTTGTCGACGTCGCCGTTCTCCGGTCCCTTGTAGTGCACGAAGGACGATCCGGTGTTGCCGGCAATGCCGGCGAGCCCGTTGGTGGCACAGTGACAGCCGAGATAGGAGTTGCCGAGGAAGGAGCTGTCGAAGATGCCCCAACGCCCGTTGCTGCTGGAATCGATCGAGATCGCGGTCCCGGCGTTCGTGTCGGCTCCGTCCACGAAAAGACCGTGACGGCGGTTCCCGATCAGCCGGCAGTTGGCGATGCGCCAGATGTTCGCATTTCCCTCCGTCAGCCCGCCGGTCGCCGCACCGGCCTCGATGTGAATGCCGTCGCGGGCGAAGTTCATCACCACGCATTCCTCGACCGTCGCCGCGCCTCGGAGCCAGATGCCGTCGGCGGCCGAGCCGAAGCTGCCGGCACCGGACAGGGCGAGGTTGCGGATCACCGAGCCGTCGCCCGCCTTGGTGGCGGTGTCGTCGGGAACCTCGGCGCCGGACGGCGAGGTGTTGTTGCGGTGGATCACGATACCCGCGGTATCTGCGGGCCATTTGAGAGTCGAGGCGCCGCCGGTGCCCTTCGACACTCCCTGCCCCTCGAGGATCACAGAGGACCGGATGTGGAGCGTCGCGCCGAGATAGAACGTTCCTTCCGGCACCACGACGCGCACCGAGCCCTGCTCGACCGGGTTCACGTTGGCCAGAAATGCCGAGATCGCGGCGGCGAATGCCGCATGGTCATCTGTCGTCCCGTCGCCGACGGCACCGGCCTGGCGCACGTTGAGTGCGCCGCCCTCGGGCACCAGCTCCCACCAGGCGCCGTCGGCCGACTGGAAGCGCAGCCCATGGGCCGGCTGACTGGCGACGCGGCGATAGAGCGCCCCTCCCCGGTCACCCTCGGCGGCATAGCCGCCTGTGCGGATATGGGTGACCTCGGCGCCCAATGTCGCCGCCTGCGCCGCGGCCCGGCTTGCAAACCCTCGGGTGGTCGCAACCGTCAGCGCATCGAGCTTCGCCTTGTCGGCTCCGCTCATCATGCCGGCATTCGCCGTGTCGGCGGCCGGAATTGGCGCGGCGCTGCCGTCCGAGGCGGTGATGGTCACCGACGAGGCCGTGCGGCTCGCCGCCAGATCGACGCTGGTAAGCCCGCCTTGTGCTGCCTGCCCGAAGGCGACGTAAACAGGCTTTCTAAGCAGTTGGTCACTCAATTTCATGTCAAACCTCGATGAAGGAGATGGTGCAGCCAGGGCAGACGCCGATCGAATTCGTACCGAATCCGGTGGCCGGCAGAGGCTTGCTGGTCACCGGGTCCGCCGAAGTCTCGTCGCCGGCAGGGCGCACCAGGTACCGGAGCCTCACGTCGGTCTCGACGATCGCGACGACGGCGTCCTCGGGCGCCGGGCCAGTGCCTGCCGGCGTGGCGCCGACAGTGACGGTCTCGAAGCCCAGCTCCGGCTCGTTCACGACCGGAAGCTCGTTGTAGCGGACATCCTTCGTGGCACCGTCGTGCCACCACAGTTTCACCGTACCCGGCATATTTGGACTCCATTGGGATAGCGCCCGGGAAGGGCGGGTTTCGGATCGGGCAAGCTCGATGGAAGGGGACGCGTGCGTGGCGCATCCGTTGCGGCGATCCCGCGCGTCGTGCGGAACAGGATCGCCGGCCCGCGGCTATGCGCAAGGGCGCAGCGCGAGAACCCGCAAAGGGTTAACCGGGTTTGGTTGACAATTCGTTACCAGTGCCGGATTTCGGCAGCGATCAGAGCGCGTTCCGCGGCAACACCAGCATGTCAGGCGTCGCCCAGGCGCACCAGACGTCGGTGCCGACTTCGGCCGCCAGCAGCGCCACGGCGTCACCCTCGTGGACATAGGCCGAAATCTCGCGCCCGTTTTCCAGCATCATCTCGACGATCGAACTGTCGCCCTGGAAGGCGACGTCGCCGAGCTTGCCCTTGGCGCGCTGATTGCCGTCGGTCGGCGGAGCCAGGTGTATTCGGATCTTCTCGGGGCGAACCGCAAGCACGAGATCCTTCGCCGCGCGGTGCTTGGCGGGGATAGCATCCGCCGGGAAGAGCATTTCGCCGAATTCGGCAGTCGTCACGGCGACGCCGCCACCGCGCTCGGTGATACCGGTGATATCGAACAGGTTCACGCTGCCGATGAAGTCGGCGACGAAGGCGTCACGTGGCTGCTGGTAGAGCCCGGCCGGGCTCGAGACCTGACGCAGCCGCCCCGCCTCGAGCACCGCGATCCGGTCCGCCACGGCCAGCGCTTCGGACTGATCGTGGGTTACCATGATGAAGGTCACCCCCACGGTCTGCTGCAACTTCACCAGCTCGAGTTCGCATCGCGTGGCGCAGCTTGGCGTCGAGCGCCGACAGCGGCTCGTCCAGCAGCAGCACGCGGGGTTTCTTGACCAGCGCGCGCGCCAGTGCCACGCGCTGGCGCTGACCACCGGAGAGCTGGTCGGGCATGCGCTCCTCGTAGCCGGCGAGATGGACCTGGGCCAGGGCATCGGTGACCCGGGTTTTGATCTCGTCCGCCGGGATTCCCTGGAGCTGGAGGCCGTAGGCGACGTTCTTCGCCACCGACATGTGCGGGAAAACGGCATAGGACTGGAACACCATGTTCACGGGCCGCTTGTTTGGCGGCAGATTCACCATGTCGACACCGTCCAGCAGCAACTCGCCCTCGGTCGGAGACTCGAAGCCGGCGATCGTGCGGAGCAGGGTCGACTTGCCGCAGCCCGACGGGCCGAGCAGGGCGAAGAACTCGCCCGGCATGATGTCCAGCGACACGTTGTCGAGTGCGACCACGCTGCCGCCGAAGCGTTTGCTCACATTCCGGATCGAAATGATCGGTTCCGTGCTCATTTCGACGTGCCTCCGAAGTTCTGGAACCGCATCGCGACGGCGGTCAGCAGAAGGGTCAGGACGATCAGGACCGTCGAGGCGGCGTTGATCTCGGGCGTCACCGAGAAGCGCACCATCGAGTAGACCTTGATCGGGAAGGTCACGGTGTTCGGGCCTGAAGTGAAGAAGGTGATGACGAAGTCGTCGAGCGACAGGGTGAAGGCCAGCAGCGCCCCGGCGATCAGACCCGGCTTCATGTGCGGCAGCAGGATGTCGCGGAACACCTGGAACTCGGTGGCGCCCAGATCCTTGGCCGCCTCCTCCATCTCGCGGTTGAAACTGGCGAGACGGGTGCGGATCACCATCGCCGCGAAGGGGAACGAGAAGGTGATATGGGCGATGGTGATATTGGTCAGGTTCAGCGGCCACGGCGAGTCGGAGGGCACGTTCCAGCCGCTGTAGGCATAGAACATCGCCAGCGAAACGCCCATGCAGATCTCGGGGATGACGATGGGCAAGGCCACCATCCCCTCGAAGACCGGCTTCAGCGGAAAGCGGAACCGCCACAGCGCCACGGCCGTCAGCGCGCCCAGCACCACGCTGAAGATCGTGCTGATCACGGCGATGGTGATCGAGTTGCCGAAGGCGATCATCAGCTCGGTATTGTTGAAGGCCTTGGCATAATAGTCAGTGGTGAACCCGCGCCAGATCACGTTGCCGCCGCGCCGCGAGTTGTTGAACGAATAGACGATCAACACGATGATCGGCGCGTAGAGGAAGATCGCCGAGGCGAAGAAGATCAGCTGCATCGACAGTTTGCGGCTGTACTGGAACGGGCCGGGGCGCTCGCGGTAGGCCGCCATGATCAGGACCTCCTCGGCTTGCGCGACATGTCGATGATCGACCGCACCGCAAGGATGATGAAGGTGACGTAGAGCAGGAACAGCGACAGGGCCGAGCCGAAGGGCCAGTCATTCGCCTTCTTGAACTGCCGCTCGATGACGTTGGCGATCATGTCGACCTGGCCGCGGCCAAGCAGGTCCGGGGTCAGGAACTGCCCCAGCGCCGGAATGAAGGTGATGATCGCCGCGGTGATGATGCCCGAGGAGGCAAGCGGCACCAGGATCATGAAGAAGGTGCGCACCTGCCCCGCCCCCAGATCCATGCTTGCCTCGAGATAGGAGCGGTCCATGCGCTCGAGCGAGGAATAGATCGGCAACACGGCGAAGGGCAGGAAGATGTAGACCAGGCCGAACACGACGGCGAACTCGGTGCCGAGGAAGTTGAACGGCACAAACTTCTCGCCGAGCAGATGCGCCTCGCCGAGCCCTATCGCGCCCAGGGCCCCGTCCGCGAGCTTCCAGAGCCACTCCAGTGCATCGTTGAGGCGTCCCCTCGTGCCAAGGATGCTGAGCAGCGCATAGGTCCGGATCAGCAGGTTGGTCCAGAAGGGCAGGATGATGACCAGCAGCAGCCAGGGCTTCCACTTCGGTGAGGCAGTGGCGATGACCAGCGCGATCGGAAAACCGACCACGATGCAGATCACGGTGGCTGCGACCGCGAGCTTCAGCGAACGCCACATCAGGACCATGATCTCAGGCCCGAAGATGCGTCGGTAGTTGTCAAGCGTCCAGGTGGTCTTGATCTCGACCAGAGAGACGTTCTCGCCGAAGCTGTAGAACCAGATGATGACCAGCGGCACGAAGAAGAAGAGCCCCAGCCAGACGAAGCCCGGCATGCTGAAGGCCGCGAAGACCGATAGGCTCTTTCTCCAGCTTTCCATCCGTGATCCCGCCTTCCAACGGGCAAGAAGCAGGGCGCGCATCTCGGCGCCCGGCTGAAACCGCCCCGTCCGTCAGCACAGTAGCGTTCGCAGCGTCACGCGTCCACGCTGTCGGGCAGGCGCAGCGGCAGTTTGAGAACCCCGGCGCACCCCTCGCGCGCCGGGGTGGTTTCAGATCAGCTCGCCGCCTTCACGCGGGTCCAAGCCTCGTCGATCTTGCGGACCGTTTCGGCGCCGGGGAAGATCGAGACCTCGCTCGCCGCCATCTGCTCCGGCGTCGGGAAGATCGCCGGATTGTTGAGATAGTCCTCGGACAGGAACTCCTTCGCCGCCTTGTTCGGCGTGGCGTAGAGGATGAACTCGGCAATCGAGGCGCCGACCTCCGCGTCGAGGATATAGTTGATCAGGGCATGGGCGTTGTCCGGGTTCGGGCCGCCCTTCGGGATGCAGAGCGTGTCCTCCCAGCGCAGGCCGCCTTCCTTCGGCAGCACGTAGCCGATATCCGTGTCCTCCTCCATGATCTGGAGGATGTCGCCGTTCCACTCCATCACCAGGTCGACCTCGCCCGCCAGCAGAAGATCCTGGCCGTTGTCGGGCGCGAAGGCGGTGATGTGCTTCTTCTGATTCAGGATCAGGTCTGAGGCGGCCTTGATGTTCTCGTCGGTCCAGTCGTTCAGCGACTTGCCGAGATACTTCAGCGCCATCTGCAGGACGACCTGGCCGTCACCAAGGACGGCGATGCGGCCGGAGTGCTTGTCCGAGTCGAGCAGCAGGCCCCAAGTGTCCGGCGTGCCGTCGACCGCCGACTTGCGATAGCCGATCCCGATCGAGCCCCACATGTAGGGCAGCGAGAACTTGCGGCCCGGGTCGAACCTCGAGTCCATGAAGACCGGGTCGATGTTGGCCATGTTGGGTATCTTCGCGTGATCGAGCGGCGACAGCATGTCGGCCGCGATCATGCGCTCGACATAGTCGTTCGTCGGCACGATCAGGTCATAGCCGGGATTGCCGCCCTTGAGCTTCGCGAACAGCTCGTCGTTGTCGGCGTAGAGGTCGTACTGCACCTCGATGCCGGTCGCGGCGGTAAAGTCGGCGATCGTGGTCTCGCCGATATAGGTGTCCCAGTTGTAGAAGTTCACTTTGCCGCCGGCCGCCTGAAGCGACTTCGGCAAGGTCAGGCTGATACCGATCGCGGCGGTTCCTGTCAGGACCGAGCGACGGCTCAGCGGTGTCATCGGGTTTCTCATGATTCCATTCCCAGTTTGATCCGTCAGGTGTTATAACACCCTTGTATCCGCGTGCTATAACACCTATGCAGTGTTTTCAAGCCTGTTTTTTGGCTTCGCTACAACGAGCGTTCGGCCACCGCAGTGCGGAAGGCAACACCGATGCACCCCGGAACTGCGGGCTCGAAACGCTTCCCGCCGAAATGGCCGGGCGCCTTGGCGGAACGGGAGCACTGGGGGATCCGGAATGGCAATTGTCGAGTCAGCCAAGCCATATGCACCGCAGACCGTTGCGGACAATCTGCACCGGCAGCTGCGCAACCGCATCTGCGAGGGGGACTTTGTCCCCGGAGAGGTGTTGTCGATCCGCCGCCTGGCGCAGCAGTACGGCACCAGCATCATCCCGGCACGGGACGCAATCCGGAGCCTGGTGGCAGAAGGCGCGCTGAAGTTCGCCGACAGCCGCAAGATCATCGTGCCGCAGGTCGATTCCGACCGGTTCCACGAGGTGCTGTTCGCCCGCAAGACCCTGGAGGGAGAAGCGGCCGAGCGCGCGTTCCCGAGCCTCACGCCGCAGGACATCGAGCGGATTTCGCAGATCGATGCCGGGATCGACCGGGCGATCGCCGAGGGTGACTTCCCCCGCTACATGAAGGGCAACCACGACTTTCACTTCTATATCTACCGTCGAAGCGGATCGCCGACGATCCTGCATCTGATCGAGATGCTGTGGCTGCAGTACGGCCCCAGCATGCGGTTCATATGCGACCGCCTCGGCACGACCTCTATCGGCCACGACTACCACCGTGCCGCTCTCGACGCGCTCGGCCGCGGCGACCGGCCGGGCTTCCGGACCGCGATCGAGGCCGACATCGACCAGGGCATCGGCATCATCCTCGACAACTGACCGAACCGCGCCGCCCTGGGCAGCCTTACGAAACCGTAAGGCCGGGCCACGGTGCCGGAAAGCCTCCCTCGCGCTTCATCCTCTCCGACGGGTTGCCTGGCTATTCCGGCTGACGCCGTCCCATGTCTGCCCCCGGAGGAGGAAATCCGATGATCTTTCTGCCCGACATCAGCACTGCGGCGTTCAACGACAGCGCCACCGTCGACAACCCCTATTTCCCTTTGCTCGCCGGCACGGTCACCAGCCACACCGGCTCGCTGATCGATCCGGAGTCCGGTGAGACGGACACCGAGAGCAACGACTTCTATGCCACCGCCGAGACCGCGACGATCGCGGGCATCGAGGCGGTGGTCGTCCGCGACACCGCCTACGAGAACGGCGTGATGATCGAGGATACGCTCGACTGGTACGCTCAGGACGATGCCGGCAACGTCTGGTACCTGGGCGAATTCACCATCGCCTACGAATATGATGACGACGGCGAATTCACCGGCACCAGCTTCGAGGGTTCCTGGGAGGCGGGCGTCGACGGCGCGCAGCCGGGCTGGATCATGAAAGCCGCGCCGGCCACCGGCGAAGGCTCGTACTATCAGGAATTCTTCCCGGGCGTCGCCGAGGACGTGGGTGAGGTCCTGGCTACGGATGTGAGTTTCGGCCCCTACAGCAACATCGTCCAGACGCTCGACACCTCGGCCATCGATCCAGGCATCATCGAGTTCAAATACTATGCTCCGGGTGTCGGCCAGGTGCGCGTCGAGGAGGAGATCGACGAGTTCGGCGTGCCGCAGCTCGTGTTCAATCTCGATGGCATGCGCACGGTCGATGGCTCGGCCCCGGTCGATCCGACGGATCTTGCCTTCGGGACTGGTGGCGACTCGGTGACCGTGACCTTTCTGACGGAGGATGGCGACGAAAATAGCGCCATCGGCGGCTATTTCTTCGATTCCGCCACCGGGGAGATCGGCGAGGGCCGGATTCTGTTCGCCAACACCGAGGACACAGCGGCGGGCGATTCCGTGACCCTCGACGTGCCAGCGGGCATGTCGCTCGGGTTGTTCCTGATTCCGGGCGCCGACGATCTCGGCGTCGAGCTGGAAGACTTCGCCGCGGGCGGGCTGTTCTTCCAGAACTTCGCCACCGCGGGCGCCGCCAACATCAACGACGGGCTCGCGCCGCTGATCACCAATGCCGAGGGCGAATATCTGCCGATCCGCGCCTTCCACACCGTCGGCAACCGCGCGGGCGTGAACCTGCTGAACCCGGTTGGTGGCGAGAACGCTCTGGCCAGCGACGTCGGTGATGCAGTTCCCGATGCCCAGGTGGTCAGCTTCGAGGACGGACTCGCGAGCCGCTCGGATTACGACGGAGATTTCGATGACGCCCTGATCGCAATCAGTGATGCGCCGCTGAGCGATGACGATATCGCCGACCTGCTTGACGCCGCCGATATCAGCCGGATCGTCGGCACGGACTGCGATGACCGGCTCACCGGCACCGATGACGACGACCAGATCGTCGGCCTCGACGGCAACGACCGGATCTACGGGCGCGATGGCGACGACGTCATCGAGAGCGGCGACGGCAACGACTATTCCTTCGGCAACGATGGCGACGACGAGATCTCGGGCGAGGAAGGCGATGATCATCTCTACGGGCGCGAAGGAGATGACACCCTCGATGGCGGCGAGGGGAACGACCAGGCTTTCGGCGGCGACGGCGATGACCTGCTCGAAGGGGGTGAGGGTAACGATAAGCTCTGGGGCGGCGACGGCTTCGACTTCATCCTCGGCGGAGAGGGCAACGACATGCTGACTGCGGGCGATGACGGTGCCCGCATGTCGGGCGGCGAGGGCAATGACTCGCTCTACGGTAGCGCCGGCTGGGCGGACCAGTTCGTGTTCGATCTGATCCCCTTCGGCGCAGACCGGATCAAGGGATTCGAGGACGGTCTCGATGTGATCGAGATCGCCGGCTACACCGGGGCGACCAGCTTCGACGACATCGCGGTCGACTCGGTCGGCTGCTCCACGGTTCTGACATTCGCCGAAGGCTCGGTCCTGCTCCGGGGCTTCGATGCGGAACTGGTGGATGCCTCGGACTTTGTCTTCGTCTGAGGGTGGCGGCACACCCGCCATTTGGAAAACCTGCTGGCCGCACCTAGACTGGCGCGGCCATCGGCACGAAAGGACCGCGAAACCGGTGAAGGTGCTGATCATCGAGGACGACCGCGAGACCGCAGGCTTCGTGATGCGGGGCCTGCGCGAGGCCGGTTGCACGGTCGATCATGCCGAGACGGGTGTCGACGGCCTGTTTCTCGCCAGCGATGGCGGCTACGATGTGCTGGTGGTCGACCGCATCCTGCCAAAGACCGACGGGCTGTCGCTGGTGCGGATGCTGCGCGGCACCGGCGTCGCGACACCGGTTCTGTTCCTGACCGCGGTCAGCGGGCTCAGCGACCGGGTCGAGGGGCTCGATGCGGGCGGCGACGATTACATGATCAAGCCCTTCGCCTTCTCCGAGCTGCACGCGCGCCTTCGGGCCCTGGTCCGGCGCGGTCCCGGCACTGCGGCGGAGTCCGTGCTGCAGGTCGGCGACCTTTCGTTGGACCGGCTCACCCGCAAGGTCGAGCGGGCCGGGCAGGCGATCGAATTGCAGCCGCGCGAGTTCCGGCTTCTGGAGTTTCTCATGGAGCACGCGGGCGAGGTGGTGACCCGGACCATGCTGCTGGAGCGGGTTTGGGACTTCCACTTCGAGCCCAGGACCAGCGTGGTCGAGACCCATGTCAGCCGCCTCAGGTCGAAGGTCGACAGGCCCTTTGACGCCGAACTGATCCGGACGGTACGGGGGGCAGGCTATGTCATCTCTGCGCCTCGCTGAACTGCGCCGCGACCTTTCGGCATCGGCCACGTTCCGGCTGACGCTGCGCTTCGCGGGAATCTTCGTCGCCTGCCTGCTGGCGCTTGACCTCCTCCTCGGCTTCGTTGTCCAGGAACTGATCGAGCGTGGCGCGAAATCCGAGATAGAGGAAACGCTGGCGGAGCTGCGGCAGGCGCACCAAGCCGGAGGAGCTGAAGCCCTGATGCGCCGCATCGCCGGCATCGCGTCCGAAGCCGATGACGATGAGGTGGCGATCGGCTATCAGGCCGAGGGTGGCGCACTGGTCGCGGGCGACCTGTCGTTGCCCGGCCCCGCTCCCGGCTGGTCGGTCTTCCTGCCGGACGGGATCGACGCGGACGAGGCACTGTGGGTCCGATCCGAGCTTCTGCCTGACGGCGGCTGGTTCAATGCCGGCGTATCGAGCGAGCACTATCACGACGTCGGCGAACTGATGCTCGCGGGCGCCGCCTGGACCGTCGCCATCGCCCTGCCCCTTGCGCTCCTGAGCGGCGCGCTGCTCAGCCGCGCGGTGCTGGGGCGTCTCGCACCCATCGCGCGGACCGCGGAGGGCGTGCGGCTCGGGGAGCTCTCGCGCCGCGCGACTCTGGCGGGCACCGGCGACGAGTTCGACCGGCTCGCGGGCGACATCAATGCGATGCTCGACACCATCGAGGGACTGACCCGCAACCTGCGCAACGTCTCGGTCGGGATCGCCCATGAGCTGCGCACTCCGCTGGCCCGCATCCGCAACCGGCTGGTCGAACTGAAGGAAGCGCAGAGAGGCCGGCCGACCGAGCCGGCCGATGCCGCGCTCGCCGAGATCGACCGCGCACTCGCGACCTTCGACTCGCTGCTGAGGATCGGCCAGATCGAGGCCAATGCCGAGCGCAGGGGTTTCGGGACCGTGAAGCTCTCCGAGCTGGTGGCGGAGCTGGCGGAAATCTACGAGCCGGTCGCCTCGGAGCATGGCAAGCGTCTGACGGCGGATGTCGCGCCGGGCGTTGAATTGCGAGGCGACCGGGCGCTGCTGGCGCAGATGATCTCGAACCTGCTCGACAATGCCATCGTGCATACACCCGCCAGCACCACGATTCGCCTCGAACTGACTGGCGGGCCGGGCCCGCACCGGATCGTGGTTGCTGATGACGGCCCGGGCATCCCGCCGGAGGAAGGCGAGCGGGTATTCGAGCGCTTCTACCGGCTCGAGCGCGACCTGACGGCGCCGGGCACCGGCCTCGGTCTCAGCCTGGTCCGCTCGATCTGCAGCCTGCACGGCTTCACGGTCAGGCTTGGCGAGTTCAGGCACCGGGGCGCGGTTCGAGATCGCTATCTGATCACCCGCCGGGCGGTTCCGGCCTCACGGCGGCCGGTCGGGGCCGAAGCAACTGCCTGACAGAGAATCGTTCTCCCGAGCGCCGAGACCAGTCAAAAAAAGTCTCGTATCTATAGAACACAGAAGAACTTTCATGCGCTACAACTCCAAGAGTTCGAGACTGTGCCGCGACAGCCGCTCGACTCCCGTCTCGGTTACCAGCACCGAGTGCCCCCAGCACATCGCCAGCCCGGCCTCGGAGTCCATGAGGATCATGTGGAGGAAGTAGACGTTCCCTGCCTCCATAGGCGTCGGGTTGCCCTGGTAGAACATCGGGAAGTCGACCCAGATCGGGTTGTAGATCGCGCCCATCGCATAGCCGCAGGCGTTGAGGCGGGCGTGGCCGAAGCCGTGGGCGTCGAAGACCCTGGCATGGGCGTCGAATACCTGCCCCATCGGGTCGCCGGGCCGTATCATCGCCTCGCAGGCCTCCAGCGCCTCGACCGCGGCTCGGTGCATCTTCTTCTGGCGCGCACTCGCCTTGCCGACGATCAGTGTCCGCATCATCGCAGCGTGGTAGCGGCGATAGGCCCCGGCCCATTCCAGGGTCATCTGGTCCCGCGCCGAAAGGTGCCGCCGCCCGGAGTAGTAGCGGCAAAGCAGCGCCCCCTCGCCCGAGCCGAGGATGAACTCGTTGCCGGCATAGTCGCCGCCGCCCCGGAAGACCGCGCCCTGCATGTCGGCGAGGATATCGCCCTCGAAGGCGCCGGCCCGAGTTCCGGCGACCGCGGCATCGAGAGCGTCGTCGGCCAGTTCCGCCGCGCGGCGGTGGCAGGCCACCTCGGCCGGGCTCTTGCGTCGGCGGAGCACCCGGATCAGGTCGGAGGCGTCCTCCAGCCGCTCGGCCGGCAGGGCGGCGCGCAGCATGTCCCAGTTCCGCGCGGTCAGCCCCACGGTGTCGGTCTCGACGCCGAGCCGCTTGCCGAGCAGGCCGAGCCCGCCCAGCAGATGCGCAAGGTCGGCGCCGGGCGTTGCGCCCTCGCGGTCGACCCAGATGTGGATGTGGTTGTCGTCCAGCGTCGAGGTGAACCGGGCCTGCCTCAGGTCCGGCGCCCGGGTCAGCAGGTGGATGTCGCCATTCGCATCCAGGACCATGCACTGGCACATGGCGAAGCCGAAGGTGTCGTAGCCGGTCAGCCAGTAGTGGCTCTCGGGCGCGAACAGCAACAGCCCGTCGAGGCCACGCGCGGCAATGGCCCCGGTCGCGCGGCCGACCCGCGCTGCGTATTCGCTTCGCTCGAAATGCAGGGGCATGGTCGCCTCAGAGGTTGCCGCCCGTGACGGGGCGGAGGGTGGGCGCATCGTTCTGCGAGAGATAGGCCAGCACGCGGGACTGGAACAGCGCGGCATGGGCGTGGCCGAGGCGTTCCGCCTCTGCGGCATCGCCGTCCCGGATCGCGGCGAGCATTGCGCGGTGTTCCTCGGTGACCTTCCTGAGATGCGCCTCGCGGCCGGTAAAGTCGTAGGAGAGGCTGACCCGCGCCAGCCTGGCGCCCTCGTCGAGCAAGCGCTCGTAGGAGGCAGCGAGATGCGGGTTCCGCGCCGCGGCGCCGATTGCCGAGTGGAACGCATGGTTGGCCTCGGTCGGCGCGAGCCCGCCCCTGGCCTGAGCCGCCTCGAACCTGTCCGCGGCTGCGGCGATCCGCCGGAGGCCCGCGCTTGTCCGGCGCAAGGCAGCGAAGGCGTTGATTGCGCCCTGCACGATCGAAAGCGCCTCGATGAAGGCCGGGAAGTCGGTCAGGTTCAGCGGTGCCACCGAGGCGCCGCGGTTCGGCGCCGTCACCACCAGACCCTCTGAGGCGAGGCGGTTCAGCGCCTCGCGCAACGGCGTGCGCGAGACGTGGAAATCCGCTGCCAGCGCCTGCTCGTCAAGATCGGCGCCGGGTGCGATCTCGAGATCGAGGATGCGGCGGCGGAGTTCGGCATGAACGCGCGCGGCTCCCGCCCCCCGCGGCGCCCGCCCGGCGCTCACGCCCCGCCCCCGGCGCGCGTGACCTTGCCCGAGGCGAGGTCGGCCGCCGCGGCCTCCGGGTCCCGTTCAGCCGGCGGGCCATAGCCGCCGGCCCCCGGCGTCTCCACGATCACCCGGTCGGCCGGGCCGATCCGGACCCCGCTCGGCTTCGTCTCCAGCAGCGCTTCGCTGCCGTCCGCCCGGCGCACCACGAAGCGCCCGGTGCCGCCAGAGCCGCCGCCGAACACGCCCCAGGGCCGGTGGGTGAACCGCTCCCCTGCCCCGTTGAAGTCGCAGTCATGGCCGACAGGCCGCACCACGCGCCTCAGCCCCATGCCGCCGCGCCAGCGGCCCGCCCCGCCGGAATCCGGGATCAGCCCGTATTCCAGCACCATCAGCGGGTATTCGGTCTCGATTGCCTCGACGGGGAGGTTCGAGGTGTTGGTCAGGCTCACCTGCACCCCGTCCTTGCCGTCCTTCGTGGCCCGCGCCCCGTGCCCGCCGCCCAGGGTCTCGAGATAGACATAGCCCTCGCCGGTGCGCGGGTCGGTGCCCGAGAAGACGGCGGTGGTGTTGGCCCCGTTCCCCGCCCCGATGGCACGGTCCGGCAGCGCCGGGGCCAGTGCACCGATTACCGCATCGACGATCCGCTGGCAGGTATGCAGCCGTGCCGCGACGGGCGCCGGGAATACCGCGTTCACGATCGAGCCCCGCGGGGCCTCGACCTCGGCCACGTCGAGGACGCCCTGGTTGTTGGGGCAGCCCGGGTCCAGCATCGCCTGCAACCCGTAGACGCACGAGGCGACGGTCGCGTTCATGGTGACGTTGATGTTGCCCGTCACCTGCGCCGCGCTGCCGGTGAAGTCGAACCGCACCCGGTCGCCGCTGACGGTGACGGCGAGCCTGATCGGGATGTCGATCGTCCCCAGCCCGTCGTCGTCCATCGCGTCCTCGAACCGGTAGACGCCATCGGGCAGCCCGGCGATGGCGGCGCGCATCCGTACCTCGGTCCGGGCGACGATCCCGTCGAAGGCGGCCTCGACCTTGCCGATGCCCCAGCCGGCGATCACCTCGGCGAGCCGCCGCGCGCCGAGGTTGCAGGCGGCGATCTGGGCGTTGTAGTCGCCGCGGCGCTCCTGCGGCACGCGGACGTTCAGCAGCAGGAGATCGAGGATATCGCGCTGCAACTCGCCCGCCCGGAACAGCCGGATCAGCGGGATCCTCAGCCCCTCCTGGAAGATCTCGCGCATGCCGCCCGCCATCGAGCCCGGCACCATGCCGCCGATATCCGCGTGATGCGCGATGTTGCAGACGAAAGCGACGACGCGGCCGTCGTGGAACACCGGGATCGCCATGTTGACGTCCGGGAGATGCGTGCCCCCCGCCACATGCGGATCGTTGGCGATGAAGATGTCGCCCTCGGCGAGACCGGGGAAGCCGCCGTCCGGCCCGGCATGGCGCTTGAGCATGGTCGCCATCAGCCCGCTCATCGAGGCGATGTGGATCGGCGAGGCCATGGTCTGGGCGATCAGCCGGCCCTTGGCGTCGACAATGGCGGTCGAGTGGTCCTTGCGCTCCTTGATGTTGGTCGAGAAGGCGGACTTGGTCAGCGAGACGAAGGTCTCGTCGGTGATCGAGCCGAAGGCGTTGCGCAGGATCTCGGTCTCGATGGGGTCGATCATGCTCATGCCCGCACCTCGATCAGCAGGTTGCCGGTCTCATCGACGGTGGCCACGTCCATCGGGTGCACCGGCGTGGTGGCGTCGAGCTGCTCGATCACTGCCGGCCCGACGATCCGCGCCCCCGGCCCGAGGTCCCGGCGCCGGTAGACCGGAGTCTCAACCGGCCCGTCGGCGGTGAACCAGACCAGCCGGCGATCCTTGGGATGGGGCAGCGCCCCGCTCCCCGCCGCCGGGGCCTCGCGCGGCGTCTCCGCCCGGCCGCGGGCGGTGAGGCGGAGGTTCACCGCCTCGACCGGCTCCCCCTCGCTGGCATAGCCATAGGCCTTGCGGTGAGCGACGAGGAAGCGCGCCACGATCTCGTCGCGCCCGGGCAGGTCAGCAGCGGCGAGCGCGGGCCGCGCCGCCAGCGGCACGCGGAGCTCGAAGTTCTGGCCGACATAGCGGCAGTCGAGCTCCAACTCGGTCGAGCGCCGGGCGGGCTCCACCCCTTCCGCTGCGAACCACGCCTCGGCGGCGGCGATCAGCCCGGCCGCCTCGTCCCTCAGCGTCGTGTCGAACGCCTCGTCCAGCACCAGCCGGCGCGAGCGCACAAAGTCCTCCTTCCGGTCGGCGACCAAGAGCCCCTCGGCGCAGAGGACGCCGGGCGCACGCGGCACCAGGATCTCGCGCATTCCGAGCTCCACCGCGATCTCGCGGCCATGGAGCGGTCCTGCTCCGCCGAAGGGCATCAGCGTGAAGCCGCGCGGGTCGTAGCCGCGCTCGACCGAGATGGTGCGGATGGCGCGGACCATGTTGGCCGAGACGATGCCGATCATCCCCATCGCCGCCCGTTCGACCGAGGTCCCCAGCCGCTCGGCCACCGACGCCAGCGCAGCGCGGGCGGCCTCGGGGTCGAGCGTCATCCCGCCATCGACCAGCTCGGTGCCGAGCCGCCCCAGCACGAGGTTGGCGTCCGAGACCGTTGGCTGCGTGCCACCGCGGCCATAGCAGGCCGGCCCCGGCACCGCGCCGGCGCTCTCGGGCCCGACCTTCAGCAGCCCGTCGCGGTCGAACCAGGCGACCGAGCCGCCGCCGGCGCCGATGGTGTGGATGTCGATCACCGGCAGCCGGATCGGGAAGTCCGCCACCTCGCGCTCGAACGAGATATCGGCAGCCCCCTCGCGGATCAGCGCCATGTCGGCGCTGGTGCCGCCGACGTCGATGGTGATGACCGAGGGCCGCCCGCTGGCCTTGGCCTCGTGGATCGCGCCGACCGCGCCCGCCGCGGGGCCGGAGAGCGCCGTGCGCACCGGGAATCGTGCCGCCGTCTCGGGCGTCATCAGCCCGCCATTGGACTGGTTGATGCCGATGGAGGCCCGCGCCGCCAGCGCCGCCAGCCCCTGGTGCAGCGACCGGACATAGCGGCCCATCACCGGCTGGAGATAGGCGTTGATCGCGGTCGTGGTGAAGCGCTCGTACTCGCGGAACTCGGGCCGAACCTCGGAGGAGAGCGACACCTGCACGCCGGGCAGCGCCGCCTCGAGAGCCGCGCCGACCTGCCGTTCGTGCTCCGGGTTCAGATGCGAGAACAGGAAGCACACCGCCACCGCCTGAGCGCCGGTCGCCCGCACCGCCTCGGCCATCGCCGCGATTTCAGCGGGATCGGGCGCGGCCAGCACCTCCCCCGTTGCCATCACCCGCTCGGTCAGCTCCAGCCGCCGCTCGCGCGGAACCACCGGCGGCGGCGCGTCGCGCTGGAGGTCGAACATGTGCGGCCGGGTCTGACGCCCGATCTCGAGGAGATCGCGGAAGCCCCGCGTCGTCACCATCGCGACCCGGCCACCCTTGCGCTGGATCAGCGCATTGGTGCCAACCGTGGTGCCGTGGCCGAGCCGGACGACTGAGCCAAGGTCGAACCCGCCACGTACCGCAAGCTCCTTCAGCCCATCCAGGATTGCCCGGCTCGGGTCGTCAGGGCTCGACGGCCGCTTGTGGCGCACGACCCGCCCGGTCTCCCTGTCGCGGGCAAAGAAGTCCGTGAAAGTGCCGCCAGCGTCGACGCCGATGGACCAACTCATCGAAAAACCCGGCTGGATATCGTGGAATCTTGCATTCTTAATGCATACAAGATTCCAGCGCCCGGCTGTCAAGATCGCAATCACCGGAAGCGACACCCGATCCTTGAGAAACGCGCAGGCAGTTATGCGCTGCCGCCGCGCCCTCGCGTCAACCGCCGTTCGCGGCGATCTCGCGCAGAGACCAGTCGACCGCCTGGCCCATCACCTTGCCCAGCGCCTCGTCGAAGGCCGCGATCACGCTCAATGTCTCGGTCGTGCTCGATGTCGAGTTGTAGGCGAAGGTCCTGGACGCGATGATCAGGCCCTGCGGCTCCTTGACGATCTTGACGTTGAGCTGGACCAGCACCCTGAGCGGAAGGCTTGGGTCCTCGCCGGTCGTAATCGCCTGAAACTCGCGCAGCTCACTGACCAGCGTGAAATCCGAGCTGAGCCCGATCGCCAGCCGTCCGACGGAACGCACGCGCTCCGAATTCTCGAACGACTCGAGGAGCAGCGTCTGCACCAGCAAGGGCGCGCGATCGACCCATCGGGCGACCGGCAGATACTCGACCGTATAGGCGTCCGGCTTGACCGCGATCCGGTCGGTATTGACCGAGGCGGCCGCAGTCGGCACGTCCACCACGATCTGGGCACTGATCGTCGGCAGATCCTCGGAGTGGGTGCTCTTCGGCGTCAGGTCATAGAGCTCCACCGGCTCGGTCGCCCTGGTCAGGGTCTCGAGGCCAGTGCATCCGGCAAGGCCAAGACCGATCGCGGCGATTGCGGCGCGGAGAGGAATGGAACTCGTCGGCATGATCATCTCCTGTATTCCGGCGCCTGGGTGCCGAGCAGGAAGCGGGCGGGATCGCGCTCGATCTTGGCGGTCAACCGCTGCAGGCTGTCGACCAGCCGGCTTGCTTCCTGGACGAAACGGACGAACTGGGGCAGACCGGACTGCATGAAAGCCTGGATCTGCGGCGAGTTGCTGACGACGACGCTGTCGAGGTTGTCGATGAAACCGCGCATCCGCGCCATGGTCTGCCGGAGGTCCTCGGAAACCACCGGCAGGTCGTCCGACACCTGACCTATCGCCACATTCAGATCGGCGACGGCACTGCGCACCTGCGCGACGATCGCCTTTGCATCCTCGTTGATGATCTGGTTGGCGCCGTCGAAGGTCGCGCGCGCGGCGTTCAGGGTGCTGTCGGCCGCGGCCATGGTCGCGTTGATCGCAGCCAGCGTGTCGTTGGCGTTCCGGAAAGTCTCGGTCGCCGCGACGATGGCCGTGTCCGCATCCGTGGCAAGGGTATCGAGCTTGCCGGACACGCCGGAAAGGTCACCGCCAACCTTCTCAACCACGGAATTCACCGTCTCGGTCGACTGCTTGATGTTCGCGATCATCGCCGGCAGGTCATCCCGGACCGCGGCGTTCACCGCGGCCAGCGCCTCGTTTGCCGAGGCGACCGTGACCCGCGCCTCGGCGACCAGCTTGGCGCCATCGCCAGAGACGAGCGCATTCACGCTGTTCGAGGTCTGCTCGACCGACTTCATCGTCGCCGATGCGGCATCCAGTGCCGCATCGACCCGAGCAATGGTCGCCTGCGCCTCGGTCAGGCGGGCGGTGGCGAGGGTTGCGACCTCATCGACCTTGCCGATGATGGCGCCGGCCCGGCCACCCACGTCATTGACCACGGTCTCGATGGAACTGGCGGTGGATTCGATCTGGGTCACCAGTCCGGGGAGTTGATCCTTGATCAGGCCGTTGGCGCTGTCGAAGGTCTGCTTCGCGCTCGCCAGCGCGGCTGTCGCCTCATCCACCGTCTTCTGGGCGCTCTCGATCGCCGCGCGGGCGGTTTTCAGGGTTTCGTCGGCGGTCTTCGCGACCGGATCGAGCTGGTCGGTGAAGTCGGCGATCTTGGTCGAGGCGGAGCGCAGGTCGGCCGAGAGCTCCGAGAAATCCCCAAGCGTGCCATTGAGCCGCTCGGAGGCGCTTTCGAGATTGGCAATGATCTTTCCCACCGCCTCGCGGTTCTCCGGCCCGACGATCTTGCGCAGATCACCGATCAGATCGATGGCACGGGATAGCAGTTCCGGCGCCGATTGGAGCAGGCTCTGCACGGCCGACGAGCCGGCCTTGATCTGAGGTATATCGTCCGGGGATGCATCCCTTAGCAAAGGCGAATCCGGCTTGCCGCCCGACAGGGACACATAGGAGACACCGGTCACGCCCTGAAGCTCAAGCGTCGCCTCGGTGTCGGTCCTGATCGGAGTCTGCGCGCTGACCTCGATCCGCACCCGCACCTTGCTGGAGTCGTCGGCATCGAGCGCCAGCGAAACGACCTGGCCGACCGGCAAGCCGTTGTACCGCACATCGCCCGCCTCACCGAGGCCCGAGACGCTGTCGAAGAGGATGTCGTAATAGGCGTACTGCTGGTCCACCTGCACCTTGGCGAACCAAAGGATCGAGCCGAGGATGCCGAGAATCCCGAACAGCGTAAAGGCGCCGATCAGGATGAAGTTTGCTCGTGTTTCCATGGCGTTCGCTCGTCCGTCCCCTGATCAGGCTGCGCCCTGCGCGGCGCGCGCGCGGGGTCCGTGGAAGTACTCTCGCACCCAAGGGTGCTCTACCTTCATCATGTCGGCCATGGTGCCGGTGACCAGAACTTTCTTCTCGGCCAGCACCGCGATGCGGTCGCAGGTCGCGTGCAGAGTATCGAGATCGTGGGTGACCAGAAACACCGTCAGCCCCAGCGACGCCTGCAACTCGCGGATGAGCTGGTCGAAGGCCGAGGCGCCGATCGGGTCGAGCCCTGCTGTCGGCTCGTCCAGGAACACGATCTCCGGATCCAGCGCCAGCGCGCGCGCCAGCCCGGCGCGCTTTCGCATGCCACCTGAAAGCTCGGAGGGGAACTTGTCGCAGGCGTTCGGCGGCAGGCCCACCATCGAAATCTTCAATGCCCCGAGCGCCCTCTGCATGGCCGGGGAGAGGTCAAGATGCTCGCGCATCGGCGTGGTGACGTTCTGCAGAACGGTCAGCGAGGAAAACAGCGCCCCGTCCTGGAACAACACGCCCCAGCGCTTCTCGATCTCGCGCCGCTCGTCTTCGCTCGCCGACATGACATCGACGCCGAATACCTTGATTGTTCCCGCTTTTGGCCGGATCAAGCCAACGATCGAACGGAGCAAGACCGACTTGCCAGTACCGGAGCCGCCGACAATTCCCAGCACCTCGCCGCGATAGACATCGAGATCGAGCCCGTCATGCACCACCTGGGAGCCGAACTGGTTGACCAGCCCGCGCACCTCGATCACCGCCTCGCGGCTGCGCTCGATGGACGCGCTCACAGGTCGAGCTCCGAGAAGAACACCGAGAAGATCGCGTCCACGACGATCACCGTGAAGATCGAGAGCACGACCGATTTGGTGGTGAGACGACCAAGCGACTCGGCGCTGCCCTTGACCTGCATCCCCTGGTAGCACCCGATCACGCCGATGATCAGCGCGAAGAACGGCGCCTTGATGAAGCCGATGGCGATATGCCAGACGCCGGTCGTATCGACCAGGCGGGTCAGGAACATCTGCGGCGAGACCCCCAGCGTCGCCCAGGACATCATCATGCCTCCGACCAGGCCGGCCACATCGGCAATGAAGCCCAGCACCGGCAGCATGATCAGCAGCGCCATGACGCGGGGCAGGATCAGCACCTCCACCGGATCGAGTCCGAGGGTGCGCATGGCATCGATTTCCTCGCGCAGCTTCATCGAGCCGATCGCCGCCGTGAACGCCGAGCCCGAGCGTCCGGCGACGATGATCGCGGTCAGCAGGATTCCCAGCTCTCGCAGGACGGAGATCGCGATCAGGTTGACGACGAAGACATCGGCGCCGAACTGGCGGAGCTGCGAGGCGCCCTGAAACCCCAGCGTCACGCCGATCAGGAACGACATCAACGCGACGATGGGAACCGCGCTGAACCCGACTTCCTCCATCTGGTGGACCAGTGAAGTGATCCGCATGCGTGAGGGATGCAGGATCACCCGGCCCAGACTGGCCAGCACCAGCCCGAAGAACCCGACGATGGCGACAAGACCCTGGAAGCCCTCGACGGTCCGGTGGCCGAGCCGCTCGAGGAACGGCAGGAATCCGCGGGCCGGCTCGGCAGGGGTCTCTCCGGTCGGGATACTGCGCGCGACGTTGTCGAGCAGCGAGCGCTGCGCCGGATCGACACCGGTCAGTTCGACCGGCACGCCCTCCTCGGTGAGCCGCGCCATCAGCGAGGTGATCAGCCAGGCGCCAGCGGTATCCAGCGCGTCGACCCCGCCAAGATCGATGACCACGCGCGGGGCCTTTGGCAGCTCCGACAGCGCCCGGTCAAGCGCGGTGATGGCCGAGATCACGACCGCGCCGCCGAAGCGCAGGGTCACGCTTTCCGGCAGGGCGTCGATCGTCACCGCAGCTTCGCTCATCAGGCAGGCTTATCCCTCATTGGCCGCAGAGTCCCGCGGCCAGTTGAGGACTGCTTAACAGAACCGGACGCGCTGCGTCATTCCCGTTCGGCAGTTCTCACGAGTGATGCATGCGAGACGATCAGGCGACGTTGAACCAGGGGGCGCAGCGGTAGCGATGGGTGATTTCCTCTCCCTCGCGGATCGCTCGCAGCGCGATCAGCTCGGCAATCCAGCCGATGCCCTCGGAATGGACGTAGCGCACCATCGCGTTCGGCGCCTCGGAATGGTTGGCCAGGCTGATCAGGCCCAGCAGGAGAAGCCCCTCCTCGCCATTCTCGGGGTGGCGGAAGTAATAGTCGCCGAGCGGCAATATGCCTTCCAGCGCATCGCATTGCTCGCTGGAGAGCGGGATCGTGCAGGCGCGCTCGAGCAGATCGCCCGCAGCGAGGGGCGCGGTGGCGAAGAGACCCCGACCTCGCCCTGGCGAAACGCCCGGTGCGACCCCGGGCCTCGCAAAGCTCCTTGCCTCGATGCGATGCCCGGCAACCGGTTCCAAGATTGCGACTGCGCTCATGGCGTTATGTCCTTCACCAGGATGACCTTGCTGTCCCCCTCGGCGTAGAAATCGGGCAGTTCGGCGACTTTCCGGAAGCCGGTGCGCCGATAGTAGGCCCGCGTTGGCGCATATTTCTCGGTGCCCGAGGTATCGACGTAGAGCCGCCTGCCGCCGGCCAGGCGCACGGCTGCCTCGGTCCGAGCCAGGATCTCGCGGCCGATACCCCGGCCCTGGGCGTCGGCGCCGACCACGATCCAGTATAGATCGACCGTATCCTTCGTCGCCGGGGTCGGGCCGTAGCAGGCATAGCCCATGATCCGCCCGTCCGCCTCGGCGATCACGAATTCGTAGCCCGATGCCCGGCCTTTCGCTACCCGCTCGTCCACGAGCTCGGCGGCGATGTCCACTTCGGCCGCCGAAAACATGCCGGTGCCGGCCACGAGCTGACGGATCGCCGCCGAATCCTCGGCGCGCACGGATTCTCGCCAGCGCAGTTCAGGTGTGGCGGCCCTTTCCGTGATCGAGCGGCGACGGGTCACGGGCCTGGCCTCGGCGACGCCTTCCGCTAGGCCCTGGAAGAAGTTGCGGGCGTTGGTCCCGAGCGTCCGGACGCGGTAGCCGCCCTCCTGGATCACCGCGGTCGGATAGCCTGCCGCGCCGATCATGCGGCCGAGCTTGCGGAAGTCGGTCGCGGTGTTCGACCAGGTCCCGGTCGGGTCGCCCTTGCCGGTATCGTAACCGACCGCCACAACCAGGAAGTCCGGCTCGTGCCGGGCGATCCGGCGCAGGCCGCGGGCGACCGCGGCGCGGTAGTCCTCCGGCGTGATGGTCTCCGGCATCGGGATGTTGAGGTTGAATCCGGCCCCGGCGCCCCGGCCCTTCTCGTCGCGGAAGCCGGTGAAATACGGGTAGGCGAAGCTGGGGTCGCCATGGACCGAGACGGTCAGCACGTCGCGCGCGCTCGTAGAAGATGTCCTGCTGGCCGTTGCCGTGATGGTAGTCGATGTCGAGGATCGCAACCTTGCCATGCTTCGACAGGTAATTAGCCGCCACCGCCGCGTTGCAGAAGTAGCAGAACCCGCCGAAGGCCCGGTGCTCGGCATGGTGGCCGGGCGGGCGCACCAGCGCATAAGCGAGCGGCGCGCCGCTCAGCACCTGGTCGGCGGTGGTCAGCGCGCAGTCGACGCATGCCGCGCCGCCGGATAGGCGTTCCGGTTGATCGGCGTGAAGGTGTCGATGCACCAGTAGCCCGCCAGAACCGAGCGCTCCTTGGGCCTGCGGGTAGCGTTGCGCACCGGGAAGACATAGGGGTAGATCGACTTGCCCTCCGGCGCCTCGGCGCAGGCGCGCTGGACGTACTCCACGAGCCCCGAGTCGTGCACCTCGCGGATCCATCGGTCGGAGAAATGGCGCGACGGAACGCGTATGAACAGGTCGGTCTTGTCGAGCTCGCGCAGGATCGCACCGACCCGGACCGGAGATTCCACATAGCCTCGCTCGCGGATGTGGTGGATCAGGTGGCGGTCGTTGACGACCAGCGGGATTTTGAGCCCCGGCCGCGGCTCCTGTGTCGCGGTCGGCTCGGCATAGCGCAGCGCCCGCAGTGCAGGCTTGCCGCTCCGGAACGACGCGACCACCCGCCGGATGTAATCCTCCGGGCAGACATCGCTGTATTTCCGGTCGAAGAATCGCTTCGGCGATGCCGGCCAGCCGCTCGCGCGGGGGCAGGTCGTGGCGGCCCAGGCCATCGAAGACCAGATAGGGGCTGTCGGTGTCGCCCGCCTTTACCGGCGTCTCGTAGAGCGTCCCGACGATCGGCCGGGCGCCGTAGCGCTCGTAGAACTTCAGCCGCGACTCGTTCTGGCGGCGGGTCTTGGCATTGGGGCTCAGCGCCGGGTCGTCCGGCAGGCACTCGTAGAAGAGTCCGACGGCGCCGAGCGAGCGCGCCTCGTCGCGGATCTCCTGATAGAGCGCCGCACCGATGCCACCGCCCATGCGGCCGGGCGCCGTGGAGATCGTCTCGAGATAGGCGAAGTGCAGGTCCGGCAGGTAGAGCAGGATGGCAAAGGCCCGGACGGCGCCGTCGGCCGTCTCGGACACGAAGACCTCGGAAACATAGCGGTGCTTCAGCGGGTCCTCGAGCTGCGCCGGCAGCTTGTCGATCTCGGCATCGCTCATGCCGGGGAACTGGGCGCGGAGTATTTCCTGCACCTCCGCGACAATCTTCCTGTTCGCCGGGAGCCGCACATCCCGGATCTTGCGGATGCGCAGCATTGTCAGGCGGCCTTCAAGCTTCGGATCTTGGCGGCGCGAACGATTCGAAGGATCAGGGCATCATAGGACATGCCGGCCTCGGCGGCGGTGGCGACGAACCCGGCGTCTGGGGCGAGGCAGGGATTGGTGTTGATCTCCAGTACGAGCGGCCGCCCGCCCATGTCCACCCGGAAATCGACCCGGGCATAGCCGTTGAGCCCTGCCGCACCCCAGGCAGCCCTGGCGATGCGGGCAAGCTCGGCGGCGAGCGCCGGCTCCCGCGCCTCGACGCCGAACCGCCTTGGCGTATGGTGATAGGCGTGGCTCGCGGCGTCCCATTTGGCCTCGTAATCGACGATCCTGGGCCGCCCCGCGGGCAGTCCGTCGAACACGATCTCGGGCATCGGCAGCACTTCCGCGTCACCCTTCTCGCCGATCATCGCGACATTGAATTCGCGTCCCTCGATGAACTCCTCGGCGAAGAAGCGGCTGCCAAACCGGGCTGTCCGCCATGCGGCTTCAGCCGCTGCATCCGCACCCGCCACAATGGAAGCGGCGTCGATCCCGAGCGAGGCGTGCTCGCTGTCGGACTTGACGATCACCCGGGCATCCGATGGCACCGTCGACGGATCGGTCCACCAGCGCGGGGTCGGGATTCCATGGTCCGCAAGCAGGTTCTTGGTGCCGACTTTCGAGAGGGTCAGCTCCGACGCCGACGCGCTGGCACCGGTGTAGCTCAGCCCCAGACGTTCCATCTCGCGGATCGGCTGAGCGGCGCGTGACCCGTCGCCGCCCACCGCCTCGACCAGATTGAACACCAGCATCGGGCGGCGCGCGGCCAGGCGCGCCAGCGGCTTGAAGTCGGTCCCGATGTCGACAACCTCGGAGCCATAGCCGCCGCGCCGCAGCGCAGCGGCTATGGCGAGCGCGGTATCGACGGTGTCCTGCTCGTCCGGCCGGTCGAGGCACCGCCGCATGAATTACCGGGACAAAGGTGCGGCCCATAGCTCAGGCCGCCGCAGCCACGCGGGCCGACCGCTCGAACCCGTATCGCGCGGCCGCCGCATTCAGAATGCCGCCGATCAGCCAGTCGTAGCTGCGGCCCGAGAAGGTCGGTCGAGCATCGGCAGGTCGGAATGGGTCGGATGCAGCCCGGCGATCGGGTTTACCTCGAGGAATTGCGGGATGCCGCTAGCGTCCGAGCGCAGGTCGACCCGCGCCGCGTCGCGGCAGTCGAGCGCCTCGGTAGGCCGCCAGCGCCAGCTTGCCCGCCAGCACCGCCTCCTCGTCGTCGGCGAGGCGGTAGATCACCCGGCTCTCGCATTCCTCCTTGTTCTCGAAGGAATAGACCCGGTCCTCAACCTCGGGCGCGCACGATGATCTCGAGCACGCCGATTACCTCGGCCTCGCGCGTCATTGCCGAGAATGCCCACCGTGAACTCGCGGCCCGGCAGGAACGGCTCGGCGATCACCGGCTGGCGAAAGCGACCGATCAGGCTCTCGGCCGCGGCCGCCAGTTCAGCCCGGTCGGTGACGACCGAGGCCGACTTCGCAGCCCTTGCCCGTGCCCTCGGCCACCGGCTTGACGAACAGCGGAAAGCCGAGCTGGATCCCGTCGGCATCCTCGCGGCCGCCGGACAAGCGCGAAATCCGCGGTCGGCACGCCCTGGTCGCGCACCGATCCGCTTGGCCACCGCCTTGTCGAGCGTCGCCGCCATGGTCAGCGGGTCCGAGAAGGCATAGGCCTGCTCGAACAGTCTCGCAGAGAGCCGGCACCTGAGCCTCGCGCGAGCGGCCGTGCAGGCCCTCGGCGATCGAGAACACCAGATCCCAGCGCTCACCGGCTGCCAGCCGGCGAGCCAGAGACATTGGCCGCGCCCGACCCGATCCACCACGGCACCGAGCGGTTGAGCGCGGCCTCGATCTCGGCAATCGTCGACTCGGAATCGAACTCGGCCACCTCGACCTCGGAATAGCCCACGGCGAGATACTCGTCGCGGAGGATCATAGACGAAGCCGACGCGCATGGCCTCATGCCCTCCGGATGGTCGGCCGGGACCGCTGGATCGGCCCGCGCCGACCACTGTCGTCCGCCGGATCGGTGTACCGGTAGACGTCACCCTCGAAGTTCCTGAAGCAGCAGGTCGTCGCCATCGCGGCCGACCACGTACTCCGGCAGGAGCGGGATCTTGCCGCCGCCGCCGGGCGCGTCGATCACGAACTGCGGCACCGCATAGCCCGTGGTGTGACCCCTGAGGCCCTCGATGATCTCGATGCCCTTCGAGACCGGCGTGCGGAACTGCGCCGAGCCGGTGATCGGGTCGCACTGGTAGAGATAATAGGGCTTCACCCGCCGCATCAGCAGCCCGTGCATCAGCCTCTTCATCGTCGCGCACGTTGTCGTTGATGCCCTTCAGAAGCACCGTCTGGCTGCCGAGCGGGATGCCGGCATCCGCGAGCCGCGTGGTCGCCTTCGTCACTTCCGGCGTCAGTTCGGACGGGTGGGTGAAGTGGATGCTCATCCACAGCGGATGATGCTTGCGCAGCATTCGCACCAGTGCCCGCGTCACCCGCATCGGCAGCACCACCGGCACCTTGGTGCCGAGGCGAATGAACTCGACATGCTTGATCGCCCGCAGGCGGCCGAGCAGGTAGTCGAGCTTGTCGTCCGCCAAGGTCAGCGGGTCGCCGCCCGAGATCAGCACGTCGCGGATCTCGGGATGGGCCTCGATGTAGGCGAAGCGCCTTTTCCCACTGCGACTGCGCGAGAACTAGTAGTCGCCGCCGGCCTCACCGACCATGCGCGAGCGCGTGCAGTAGCGGCAGTAGGTCGAGCAGAAGCCGGTCGCCAGGAACAGCACCCGGTCCGGGTAGCGGTGCACGAGGCCGGGCACGGCCGCATCATGGTCCTCGCCGAGCGGATCGTCCGCCTCGCCCGGAGTGCGCAGGTACTCCTGGCCCACGGGCACATGCGTCCGGCGCAACGGCCGTCCTCCGGGTTCTCCCGGTCGAGCAGGCTGGCATAGTAGGGCGTGATGCCGACCGGCAGCGAGCCCTGATGGCGGGCCACCGCATCCCGCTCGTCGTCCGACAGGCGGAAGATGCGTTCCAGCTCGGCCTGGCTCTTGATGCGGGACCGCAGCTGCCAGCGCCAGTCGTTCCAATCCTCCGAACCTGTTCCGGGAAAGAACTTCCGGCGAAAGGCGCGTGCCTCGACTCCGATAGGAAATGTCTCCCGCGGCATACGCGCCGGGAGAGCCTTCCTCTGCGAGGCGGCTGCAAGCGGTGATCGGTGTTTCGGGGTAAGTGTAGAAGTGGATGCTGTCCCTTTGGGACTGGGAGGCTCTTCCGGTTCCGCGGGAACCGACGAGCCCAGCGTGGTGTGTTCCATCTTCCTGTTACTGCTCCGTGTCGGGAGGCGCCGTCGCGCGAGAATCGTCGTTTCCGTCGCGCACTCCTGACAATGGCGCGAATATGCGCTCCGGAGTTCAGGATTCAAGAGGAATTCTGCATTGACCCCGGCTTTCCAGAAAATGATTCCGCCGGTGTGTATCTGACGCCCCCATTTTCCGGTAAACCGCTTGGGAATGAGGGGCTACCCACATCTCCTAGCCCGATAAGCAGAAATGACCACAACCTACGGTTGCCGGCGCAGGCTTCGGCTTTGGTTGTTCCGAGACGGCGATCGACGTGAAATCGGACCTAACCAGGCACGCCGCGTCGGGTTCACACCGGATGGTCGCGGAGCCAGTCCCGGTAGTCTCTGAGCCCGTCCGCGAGTGGCCGTGGCCGCCATCCGGTCTCAGCCGCGATGCGCGAGATGTCATAGGCGCCCCAGCGCCCTCCCATCAGGGTCGGATCGCCCACGAGATCGGCCTCCTCCGGAGGCGCCTCGACGATCCGGAGCGCCGGATCGATTTCCTCGACGCGCGCCAGCAGGTCACGGAGCGAGACCGCCTCGCCCTGGGCGATGTTGTAGACAGGATGGCGTGGCGCCGGACAGGTCAGCAGCGCCGCGATGCCCCGGGCGACGTCGCCGGCATGAACGTAGTCGCCGATAGCGTCCAGTCCGCTCACCCGCACCGGGCTGCCCGCACGGAGCAGATGCAGGATCCGCTTCGGCGCGCAGTCGACGTCCCGGCTCTCGGTTCGCCGGTCCAACGGTCCGTAGACGCCCGAGAGCCTGACCGACAGCGCCGGCAAACCGCCGCCCGCGCCGTTCATCCCCGCCGCCTCCCCGGTCAGAAGCTCGCCGATGAGTTTGGACACCGGATAGAACCCGATCGGCCCGACGCCGCCGTCCTCGGGTTGAGGCTGCCCCGGCACCGGGCGCCGATGCGGATCGTAGACCGACCCCGAAGAGACGCACACGAACCGCTCCAGCCCCGGCAACGCCTCGGCGAAGCCGAGCGCATGGGCAGTCCCCATCACGTTCGTGGCGATTGCCGGAACGACGCCGCGCAAGCCCCCTGCCCGCCGCAGCCGCTCGACCGAAGTCACCGCCGCGCCGTGGACCACATGGGTGATCGCGGGCAGGCCCCGAACCTGCGCGTCGAGCCTTTCCCAGACCGACGCATCGGCCACGTCGCCCTTCAGGAACCTGATCCGCTCGCCCGCGGGAGCGAAGAAGCCCCGGGCCGCGGCGTCCGGATCGAACGCGTCGAGCACGACCGTCCGGTTCCCGGGGCCGAGTTCCGTCCAGTGGCGGACGAGATGGCTCATCACAAAGCCACCGCCCCCGGTGACCAGCAGCGTACCCATCGGCGGCCTCCAAACGAACGCGCGGACGGAGGCTAGCACCGGAACGCCGAGGCAGGGAAGCACCAGAGACCCAAAGCGGCCAAGAGGGTTCGTGTGCCGCCGGGCAAATTTCCAAAACTGCCCGAACCTACTCTGCCTGCGAATGGCGGAGGCTTTCAGTGATGGAGGCGACCCGCGCAGACCAACCCTGGAGTGTCGGATCAAGTCCCGCGCCGCAGCCCCGCGACGAAAGTGCCTGCTCTTGACTGAGCCACAGCCCGCACTGACACTGCGAGATAAATGGCGCCACGGGACGGACGCACAAGAAGGCTCCGAGGCAGGCAGAGAAACGATCGAGCGGGGAACAGGATGTGGATTCTTGCGGTCTTGATGATCACGGCCTGCACGGCCGCCGGCAACGTGTTGCTCAAGGTGGGCGTGATGCGCCCTGGCCTGTCGGACACCTGGCCGGTCTCGATGGTAAACATGTACACCTGCCTTGGCACCCTCAGCTTCGGCATGGCCTTCCTCGGATATGCCACGCTCTTGCAAAGGATGCCGCTGAACCTCGCTCAGGCGATCTTCTCGATCCAATTCGTTGCGGTCATTATCTCGAGCGCGGTCTTCCTGGGTGAAAGCATCGGCACGATGCGCTGGCTCGGCATAGGACTGATCCTGATTGGTATCTCGGTTGTCAGCGCGACGGCGGCCGGAAAGATCTGAAGCCGATGGTCCAGCCAGCTGGAGCGAGGCCCTCCAACAGGCAGGTTGCGGCGCGCAGCCAGATCGCACTGCTGGCCGCATTTCACCTGGCCTTGCTGGCAGTCACCCTGGCCCCGGTCCTGTCGGTGGATTTCCTGGCGTTGGCCGACCTGCCGAACCACCTTGCCCGATTGCATGTCCTGGCGAACATCGACCACGATCCGGACTTGCAGGCGAACTACGAAGTTGTACCAAGCCTCACGCCCTATCTCCTGGTCGACTGGATGCTTACGCCTCTGGTCGGGACTTGGAGCGTCTATGAAATTGGCAGGTGGTTCGTCGCAGCGACGATGGCCGTCACCTATTGCGGAATCCTGCTTCTGAGCGCGGCCCTGTGGGGCCGGTTGACGTTCTGGCCCGCGGTCGCCCTGCCTGTACTCTACAACTACACTTTCTCCTGGGGTTTCCTGAACTATTGCTTCGGGGTCAGCGTGATGTTCATCGCGCTTGCAATCTGGTTTCGACTTTCCTCGTTGCCAGGTTGGTGGCGCGGATTTCTGTTGCTCGGGCTCTCAGCGACGCTCTACCTGACGCACATGCTGGTCTTCGGCCAGTTTGCGGCAATCGTCGGCGCCCACACTCTTTCGGTCGCGTGGCACCGCGGCGGGCCACGCGTCTCCGCGCTCGCCCGGGAATTCGCCCCTGTGCTGCCGCCTCTGATCCTGACGCTGGCGGCCTATGCCGGATGGTCAGCGAATGACGGCATGAGCGGCGTGCGGGCAACGATCTATGGCGGATTTTCCGACAAGCTGCCGGTGATCCTTTCACCAACGTTCTTCTCGAACAGCATCGCTGACGTGATGTTGTTCGCCTTCATGCTCGTCGGTGGGCTGCGGCTTGCCGTTCGTGGATCGATCACGCTCGCTGATGGAATGGCACTGCCGCTGCTTGCCATGGCCTTGCTCTGCGTCTTGATGCCGAACACGCTTCTCGGCGTCTGGGGGGTCGACTTCCGGCTGCCACCAGTGCTTGTCATGCTGCTGATCGCAGCAACCCAGCTCGCCACGCTCGACAGCAGCAGAGTCCGGCTCATCGCATCGTTGCTGATTGCAGGGCTGGTGCTTGCCCGGGTGATCACGGTCTGGCAACCCATCGCGACCGGCGACCGTCAGTTCGCCGAGTTCCGCGACGCGACAGCCGAGATCTCCAGGGGCGCGAGGGTGATCGTGACGCTGGATGAGGGCGAGCGAGCGCTGGCGCTCCCCGCCCGGGCCTATTGGCATGTCGCGCAACTCGCGGTGATCGAGCGCAGTGCCTTCGTGCCGTTTCTGTTTACCGGAGCGACGCAGATCAGAGCCTCTGCTCGAAACCGGGAACTCGATACCGGATCCGGACACCCGCTGACCACGGCTGAATTGGAGCTGGGGCTGGATCCGGATTTTGTCGCCCGCTTCAGGAATGCCGAACTCGATGCGTATCACCGTGTCTATTGGGCGGATTGGCCGGATGAGTTCGACTATCTGGTGCAGATTGATCCAATCGACAGGGGTGGTCACATTGGAACAAAACTTAAGAACGTAAGACTGTTCAGCTATTTCTATATCGCTACGATCGAGCGTCGAGAATAGAATGACCGTCTTAGAGCCGATCCAGGAAGTTTCGATTCATTGGCAAGGGCATGGCCTTGTGAGACGTCGAAGCATGATGCGGATCGGCTGGGTTCAGCTTGTACTGCATGTATATTGCCTCGCGCTTTGATGGCGCGGAGAGGGGAGTGCAATGACTAAAGAAAATTTACACTTGATAGATCCAAATCAGAATTCGATAGGACGCCTCACGATTTGGCCTAGAGATCTTTTAGTCGTTGTATTTGTTGTTACGCTTTTTATAATTTTTCGCCAAGAACACTACTCAATCAACGTGCCGGATGATATGTTCTTTGCCTACATGGAGGACCCATTCAACGCTCTCGGGATAGCAACTGGCGTGATTGGGCGATATTCGGCTTCAATTGGATATATTATATTTGAGAAATTTTCATTTAATTATCATGGAACCCTCGTTGCTTTAAACGCTTTAGGTATTGTATCATTCTCAATATTCTCTGTTGCCTTCTGCCGCCTCTGCGCAATTGATGCCTCCACAACCGCGGTCGTTCTGGCGTCATTGATGATTGCGCTGCACCCTTATAATACTGAGAACTTTGATCACGATGTAAATCAGCTAAACACGGCAATTGGCTACACAGCGCTGACCTTTGCAATCTGGGCGTTCGCGAAACGAAGCGGCGCGAACTGGATGATCATTGGGACGATCCTTTTAGTTGTCGTAGCCTCAAGCTATCAACCCATGACCTATTATTTCCTGGTTTTCGTGACCGCTATCAGCCTCCTGAAGCTTGAGAATGCAAAGCAGATCTGGACCAATGTTATTCGCGGCTATTCAATGTTGGCTGTGGCTCTTGCCGCTTATATCAGACTCTTCACAAGGTTGCGCTTCCATTGGCGTTGGATGACTTGGCGGGCTCGGATGAGCCGATGCTTCAGTTCACCTATGCCAATAACGCGCGATCTGAGTTCGTCGACCTCGGTGACATTCCGGGCAAGCTCCTGTCGTACCTTATGTACGATCTCCGGAGCCTGATCCTGCCTGAACCGATCTTGCCTTTTTCCATGAAGGCACTCTTCGCCTTGCTGTTCGTAATCCCAGTCATCCTCTGGCTTCTCGGTGGACCGAATACCAGCGAGATGCGCCCGCGACGATCTTGGTCTCGCTTCGTCCTCATTCTCTTGCTCTTACTGATGTGTGCGAGCCCATTACATATCCTCCTCCGCGATCCTTTGCTGCCACCTCGCACACTGATGCACGTGCCAACTGTGTTTGCGGCCCTGTTTCTTTTTGCTTGGTCGGTGTCGGGGCACCTATTTCGCGTTTCCGTTACGGGACTAATACCATCTTGCGCTGAGCCTGACTCATTTGGGGATTCCCAAATCGGCTGAAGTCTGAATCACTGTGGCGAACAGAGGAGGTTCGCCATGGGTGCAGCGATTGGCTTGCGGGGTGATTTCGGGAGCGGCGATCTGCGGGCGTTGGCGCGGTCGGTGAAAGACGCCAATCAGGCGCGCCGGCTGCTGGCGCTGGCGGCGATCTACGACGGCGGGAAGCGGACGGAGGCAGCCCGGACCGGGGGGGTCGGTCTGCAGATCGTTCGCGACTGGGTGCTGCGGTTCAACGCGAGCGGCCCGGACGGGCTGATCGATGCCAAGGCGCCTGGCACGCCGCCGAAGCTGAGCGACGATCAGCGCGCGGCTCTGGCGGCGCCGTCGAGCGTGGACCGATCCCGGCGGTCCACGGCGTGGTGCGCTGGCGGCTGTTCGATCTGGCGCAATGGGTGTGGGAGGAGTTCCGCGATCTCGCTGAGCGAGGCAGACGATGAGCCGGGAGCTGCGCGCTCGGCTACCGCAAGCTCTCGGCCCGGCCGACGCCACCACGCCCAGAACCGAGAGCGCCATCGAGACGTTTAAAAAAACTTCCCCGCCGACGCTGGCGACGATCCGCGAGCAGGCTCGCCCCGGCACCGCGATAGAGATGTGGTTCCCGGACGAAGCCCGGGTCGGCCAGAAGAACGGGATCACCCGCCGCTGGGCGCGGCGCGGCACCCGACCCTCGGCGCCGCAGGACCAGCGCACCGCGTGGGCCTACATCTTCGGCGCCATCTGCCCGAAGAAGGGCAAGGGCGCGGCGCTGGTCATGCCCTGGTGCAACACCGCGGCGATGAACGCGCACCTGGCCGAGATCAGCGCGGCCGTCGGCCCCGGCGCCCACGCCGTGCTGCTCCTCGATCAGGCCGGATGGCATCATCTCCACCGACGCTCGACATCCCGGACAACATCACCCTGATGCCGCTCCCGCCCCGCTCCCCGGAGCTGAACCCGGTCGAGAACGTCTGGCAGTTCATGCGCGACAACTGGCTCTCCAACCGCGTCTTCCAGTCCTACGACGACATCGTCGCGTTCTGCTGCGAGCCTGGAACCGCCTCATCGACCAGCCTTGGAAGATCATGTCCATCGGCCTGCGCGAATGGGCGCATGGGTTCTGATCAGTGCGAGTTGGTAGAAGCCCTGCTCCATGGCCTCGACCAGGCGCGGAATGTCCTTCGGGTCATTCTGCAGGTCGCCGTCCATGGCGATGACGAACTCGCCCTTCGCATGATTGAAGCCTGCCATCAGCGCGGCGGTCTGACCGAAGTTCCGCCGCAGGTGGATCACTTTCACTCGCGGGTCGCCATCGGCGATTCTGTCCAGAGCCTCGGCCGAGCCGTCGCGGCTGCCGTCGTTGCTGAAGATGATCTCGTATTCGGCCCCCGATCCGGCAAGCACCTCGCCAAGCTGCCCATAGAGCGGCTCGACACTCTGCAGCTCGTTGTAAATCGGGATCACGATCGAGAGCTTCATTCGGCCGCGCTTGTCCCGTCGGCGGCCAGAGTGGCCTTCGTCGCCACCGCCGTCCAGCTGTAGCCGTGCCTGTGATAGAACTCGATCTCGGCGAAGCCGGCGGACCTGAGCAGCGACTCCAGTTCCTCGCGGCGGTAGTATTTCGCGTAGGCTGGATTGAGCTGGTCGAAGATGATGTATTTCCGCTTCTGCCACCCGCACTTGCCGAAGACGTTCAGGAGGTACCCCCTGAGCGGCAATGGCAACACGCGGCAAAGCCAGATGTAGGGCTCGATCGCGACGTTCAGGAACGACGAAAACCCGTCGAGCCAGGAGTCCGGCATGCGCTTCGTGAGACCGGCGACGGCACTGTAGAAGAACAGATAGGCCGCGTTGCCCTCGTGGCCATAGACCCAGATCAGGAACCGGCCGCCGTCCCGCAGGCTCCGGTGGATGTTGCGCACCACGTCGAGCGGATCCTTGATGTGGTGGATGACCCCGAGCGAGAACACGAGATCGAGGTCTTTCAGGTCAAACCGGTCGCCGGTGGTGTTCAGGTACTCGATGACCTCGGCATTCTTCGCCGTGTTCGCCTTCAGCACCTCGAAGCCGGCCGAGGGCTCGATCGCGTAGCACTTCCCGGGACCGAAGCTGCAGATCATGTTGATGATCCGCCCCGAACCGCTGCCGACCTCGGCCACCGACTTGCCGGTGATCTCGCCGGGCTCGAACAGATTGCCGAAATGGTCGCGGAACATCTCGGCGCTGGACCAGTAGTCAGGGTCGACCTGCCCGTGGATCTGCCACTGGCTGCCGAAATCCTCGATCGTCTGCCGACGGACTTCCCCGCCGCTCATGCTAAGACTTTCCGCCATTCCAAACCCCCCGCCCGAACATCGCAGAAGACCCTGCGGGTCAGATCCGGAAGCGAAATCCCCGGCGGCCGCCTAAATCGATGGTCCCGCATCCGATGCTTCGCATTCCAGCCTGTTGCCAAAGTAGACCGGCCCAGCGATCCTTGGCCCAACGCCAAGGATCCAGCGCCACCCATGCGCTCCGTTTTAACTTTAGATGATCTTCGTATCATATTCTACAAAATAATAAATCCAACTCCACAATTGCTTGCGTTCCGCACCGGAAACGGCACCCAGATCACGATTCCCGGGGTCAGCCGCGCGACTTCGGATGCACGCTCCGGCCGTGCGATCGGGACGAAACTCCCGATGATGACGGACATCGTCCGAGGCAGGGTGACGACCCGAGGCGGGTGACGACCCGAGGCCTCAACGAAGCGCCCATACCTCGATCAGGCCCGTCCGGCCGCGTACCGGCTGGTCGGGGAGCCGGGTGAAGCCGGCGGGATCCGCCCTTGCCGCTTCCAGGCAGGCGCGGCTCAGGACCAGCATCGCGCCGCTCTGTTTCGCGGTCTCCTGCAATCGGCTCGCGACATTGACAGTGTCGCCGGTAACGGTGACCTGCGCCTGTCGCTCGCCGCCAACCACGGCAGCCGTAACCTCTCCATAATGCACGCTGACCCGGAGCCGCAGGGGGAGCCCCGAGACGGCGGGCGAGGCGAACGCCGCAGCTTCTTCCAGCAGCATCCGTGCGCAATCAACCGCCCTTGCGGCATCGTCGAGTTCGGGTTCCGGCAGTCCGAAAATGATCATGGCCCCGTCACCCTCGAACCCGGAAATGATGCCCCGGTGAGCGGCGGCCGCGCGCTCGAACAACCGGTGGAGATCGCGCAGGAAACCCGCGACCTCGTCCGGCGCACGGTTCTCCGAGTAGCTCGTGTAGCCTGCAACATCGACGAACAGCACCGCCGCGTCCTGGGTCCGGCGGTCGAAATCAGGGACCGCGCCCTGCGCCAACCGCTCGGTGAGAAGAGGCGACACATAACGCGCAAGATTGCCGCGCTCGACCGAAAGCGCCCGGGACTCGCGCCGCTCGGCGCTCATCCGGCGGGCAGCCATCCAGACCGTGGCGAAACCGAGTGCGGCAATCACCGCAATGGCATCAAGCCAGAGACGGCTCACAGCAAAAGAGAATTGCAGCACAAGCGCAGCGGCCAGCCAGACCCCGGCGACGGCGATATATGCCGCGGATGGAGCGCGCAGCATTGCCGCCAGCCCGGCGAGCAACCCGAAAACCGGCGCCAGCAAGGCCGCGGACGCCGGAGCGCGGCGGATCTCCTGTCCGGCGGCGAGATTGGCGGTCAGCGTCGCAATGATCTCGGCCCCGGGCACCTGGGTGCCGAACGGGGTTGCAAAGAGATCGGACAGGCTCTCGGCAGTCGCGCCGAAAATCACCGCGCGGCCGGTGAAGGCTTCCGGCGGAACCCGGCCCTCGACCACGTCGATCAGGCTTACGGTTGGCAGCGTGCCCCGGTCACCATAGTGGTTCAGCGTCACTCGCCCTGCGCGATCGGTCGCGATTCTGCGGGCACCGAAATCGACGCCGCTTCCAAGCCAGAGCACGATCTCGGCGCGGCCGAGGCCCGAAAGGCGGCGCGCCACGTCCAGGGGCATTGCCGGCAGGAAGTCCCGCTCACCGATCCAGAGCGCGAGCGGCACGTGGCGCGCCACCCGGTCGCCGGAGCGCGCGATGTTGACATGGCCGAGGGACGCGCCACCGACGATCTCGGGCCGCGGCAGCAGAAGCTTCGGAGGCCCCTCGCCACCGGTTCGAAGGTCGCCGACGACCGCCGCAATGACGCTGCGGTCGACGGCGGCGGCGATCTCGGCGGTGAATTCGGCCCCACCCGATGACTCTGCGCCCGGGGCATCATTACCCGCCGCTGCCGCCAGGACGACCCGGTCCGATCGGGCAAGCGCGGTGGCCAGCGCGGGTCCGGCGGCGGTCTGCTCGACAAGCAACAGATCGATGGCGACCGCAGCGGGCGCGGCATCGACGATGCGATCTACCGCCTCGGCGATTGCCCAACGCGGCGGCGGCGTCCATCCCAAGTTCTCGATCGTCCGCTCATCCACCGCCACCAGCACCACGCTGGCAGGCGGCGCGATTGGCCCGCGAAGCCGGAAGCGGAGGTCGAGCAGGCGGTCCTCGAGCGCATCGGTCAGCGGATCGCCCGAGATTGCCCGCCAGAGACCGGCGGCCAGCGCGAAGACCGCTACAACGGCAAGCTGCCTTCGCAGGCCGGAATCCGGCCGGCGCCTGCTCATTTCCAGCCGAAGCCGAGCGCGCCGCCGGAACGGGCGACCCGTTCGGCGCCCCACTGCTTGACCTGGCTCATCGCGCGTGTCCGGCTGATCGTGATCCCGTCGCCTGGGGCGAGACTGACGGCATTGCCATCGGAATCCACCCCGACGACACCCTTGCGCACGAACACGGCCGTGCCGTCGATGTCGCCATGCTCGACAAGCCACTCGGTCGATCGCACCGACGCGATGGCGACCGGGGTTCGGACCTGGAACAGGCCCCAGGTGCCATTTGGCGCAATGATTCCGACGATCCCCCGGACGAGCTGGACGATCGTGCTGCTCTCCGGGCCGGAGGGTCCGACCAGGCGTTCGAGGTTCACTTCGGTGCCGGGACCAATCGTGACCGTGATGCCGTCGTCGCAGCGAATGTTGACCCGGCTGTCCAGGCCGGTGGCGATCTTCGCCTCGGAGGGGACCGAAATCCCGACGGCGAGCGGCATCCAAAGCCCGCCGTGCCAGGCGCGCGCATCGACGCCCTCGATGCCATCGACAGCGCAGCTGCGCGATGCCGCGTCCGAGAGAACAGGTGTCACGGCAAGGCTGATGGCGGCCAACAAGGCGACGGCGAGGATGCGAGCGGGGATCATATCGACTCCGGATCTGCGCCGGGAAAGCGTCCGGTGACCGCTACCGATAGCACATGGCGATGGAAAACCGGAATCGCCAGCTCGATGGCCCGCCGGCCCGGCCCCATCCCAGCCTGCCGGCGCCTCAGAGGCTCGCTGCGTTGAACGTGTCGCAGGCCGCCGGGTCGCCGCGCTCGAAGCCGTTGCGGAACCAGCGCATGCGCTGCGCCGAGGTGCCGTGGGTGAAGCTGTCCGGCACCACCGCCTGGCCGGCGTTGCGCTGGAGCGTGTCGTCACCGATCCGAGCGGCGGCATTGAGGGCTTCCTCGATGTCGCCCGGCTCCAGCGAGCCGAAGCGCTCCTCCGCGTGGCGGGCCCAGACGCCGGAATAGCAGTCGGCCTGCAGCTCGAGCATGACCGACAATCGATTTGCTTCCTCCTCCGAGGCGCGGGCACGGAGCCGGTTCACCTGATCCATCACGCCAAGCTGGTTCTGGACATGGTGGGCGATCTCGTGGGCGATCACGTAAGCCCGCGCAAAATCGCCGCCGGCGTCAAGCTGCTGCTCGAGCACGACGAAGAACCGGGTGTCGAGATAGGCCTTTTGGTCGGCCGGGCAATAGAACGGCCCGGCCGACGCGCTGGCTGCGCCGCAGCCCGAAACCGTGCGCCCGTCGAACAGCACCAGTTTCGGCGGCTCGTAGCGATGTCCCGACGCGGCGAAGATCGAGCTCCAGATCTCTTCGGTGTCGCCGAGGACCACGGCGACGAACTCCTCCGACTGATCGTTGATCGCGTTCGGCCCGACAGGCTCGCTGCCGGTCTGGACACCCGGACCTCCGCCGCCGGTCAGCAGCATGGTCGGGTCGACCCCGAACAGCAGCGCGAGCACGATGACGATGATCAGGCCAAGCCCGCCTATCCGTCCGCCGCGACCGCGAGGCGCGCGCACCATGCGGCCGCCGCGCATGCCGCCGAAGCCCCCGAAGCCGCCCTCGTCGCGGCGATCCTCGATATTGGCGCTGGTGCGCCGGCCGCTCCATTTCATCGCGCGTCCTCAGCAGCGAGTCGGATGCGCCATCGTGGCCCGGAGCGACGGCCGAGACAAGTGGACTGGTGACTCCGCTGGACAGTCGCCCGGCGCCTTGTTACCGACAGCCCCATGCTGCGTTCCCTCTACGATCGGACCATCTCCCTGGCGCAGCGCCCGGACGCGCTCTGGGTCCTGGCGTTCGTGAGCTTTATCGAGAGCTCGGTGTTCCCGATTCCGCCCGACGTGCTGATGATCCCGATGATCATCGCCGCGCCGCACCGGGCATTTCTCATCGCCGCGGTCGCGACCGTCTCGTCGGTGCTCGGAGGCTGCCTCGGCTACGCGCTGGGAGCATTCTTCTTCGATACCATTGGCCAGCCGATCCTGGCGCTTTACGGCTACACCGCGAAGTTCGCGGAGTTCCAGGCGACCTACAACGAGTGGGGCGCCTGGGCGGTACTGATCGCCGGGATTACCCCTTTCCCCTACAAGGTCATCACCATTCTTTCCGGCCTCACCGGGCTCGACTTCGCGGTCTTCACCATCGCCTCCCTGGTTGCCCGCGCGACGCGCTTCTTCCTGGTGGCGGCCCTGCTCTGGAAGTTCGGGGCGCCGGTACGCGATTTCATCGAGCGCCGCCTCGGTCTCGTCACCAGCATCTTCATGGCCCTGCTGCTGGGCGGCTTCCTGGTTGCGAGGTATCTGATGTGATCCAAGACCGGCTCTTGATCATCGCCGCCGCGGCAGGCTCCGCCGCCATGCTTCTGGGCGCGCTGGCGTTCCAGTTCATCGGCGGCCTGGCACCCTGCCCGCTCTGCATCTGGCAGCGCTGGCCTCATGTGGCGGCCGTGCTCCTGGGCGTGCTCGGTCTCTCCCTGCTGCGCCGCCATCTCCGGCCGGTGGCGCTGCTGGGCATGCTGGCGACCCTGACCGGCGCCGCGCTGGGGCTGTATCACACCGGGATCGAGCGCGGCTGGTGGCCGGGGCCGGACACCTGCACCTCGTCCGATATCCGAAACCTTTCGACCGACGAACTGATGAAACAGATCCTGAACGCCCCGCTGGTGCGGTGCGACGAGGTGGTCTGGGACCTCTTCGGCCTCAGCATGGCATCGTGGAACGCGCTGGTCTCGCTGGCTCTCGCCGCAGTCTGGCTGCTGGCCGCTGCCCTGGCCGGCCGGAATCAGGATTCCAGCTCGGCATCCCAGTAGAGGAAGTCGAGCCAGCTCTGGTGCAGGTAATTGGGCGGGAACTTCCGACCCTTGTTCTGCAGCTCGACCGCGTCCGGACGACGTGGCGGGCGATGCAGCGCCATCCCGGCTTCACGCAGCGTCAGGTTGCCCTTCTTCAGGTTGCACCGGCCGCAGGCCGCGACCACGTTCTCCCAGGTCGTGCGGCCGCCATGCGAGCGCGGCGTCACGTGGTCGAAGGTCAACTCGCCGCGCGCGCCGCAATACTGGCAGTGGAACTCGTCGCGCAGGAACAGGTTGAAGCGCGTGAACGCCGGATAGCGCGCCGGCTTCACATAGTCGCGCAGCACCACGACCGAGGGCAGTCGCATCGAGATCGACGGGCTGTGCACGACGATGTCGTATTCTGCAACGATCGTCACCCGATCGAGGAAGGTGGCCTTGATCGCCTCCTGCCAGGGCCAGAGCGACAGCGGGAAATAGGACAGCGGCCGGTAGTCGGCATTCAGCACCAGCGCCGGGTTGTCGCGCAGCCCGGCGGGGTGCCTCACGAAGGACGTTGCGAAGTTGCCGTCCATCTTGATCTGCCCACCACTCCTTCGATCCGCGCCGCCGCCCACGAGCCCGGAACATCCGGACAACAACTTCGGCAACGCGATCACACGCCAACTATATCTCGCGGCGATCCAGCATCAAGACCCTAGATACGCTACGTCGCCAGTGACTGCCTGATAGCATCAAAATGCGACATCGTAGTAACGCATCGGGCAATCCAGCGTTGAGACGCTAGATCATCCGCGCTTCCCGCCAAGATGGTCCATCAGAAAACGGACCGCGAGTTGCAGCCCGTCCGGTGCAATGCCGTGGCCGATTCCGCGGCTGACATGCCACTGGACGCTGAAGCCCGCGTCGGCAAGGCCGTTTCTGGCATCATCCAGTGCCGCGACCGGGATCATCTCGTCGCTGTCTCCGTGAATCAGAAGAACCGGCGGCTTCGAAAGCGCCTCGCGCTTCAGGTCGGCGCCGTCGTGCAGCCGCCCGGAGAAGCCAACGATGCAGGCGAGCGGGTCGCGCCGCCGCGGCGCCACGTGCAGGCTCATCATCGTGCCCTGGCTGAAGCCGATCAGGGCCGTCTGCCCCGATGTGACCCCCTCCTCCGTCATCGCTTCCGTCAGATAGGTATCCAGGACCCCGGCCGAGCGCTTGAACCCGGCCTCCATCTCGGCTTCCGGGCTGCCATCGAGCCATGAGATCGGAAACCATTGATATCCCATAGGGTTGACACGGCATCTCTCAGGCGCGTTGGGCGACCGGAAAGCCGTGTCGGGCAGGTATTGCGACAGCGGCTCCGCAAGCCCGAACAGGTCGTTCCCGTCAGCACCATAGCCATGCAGAAGGATCACCAGCGATTTCGTCGTCCCCGAACGGGGCGCGGCCCGGGGACCGGTCAGGGTGGGCATATCAGATTTACTCCGTGATCCCTTCGCGCTGCTTGGTTACCCTGTAATAGGCCCAGAGCAGGCGGGCGGCAACGCCCCGCCAGGGCGACCACCTCGCCGCCCTCCGGCGCAGCGACTTTTCATCCGGCCGCTTGCGCAGCCCGAACAGAATCCGGGTCGCCTCCTGCAACGCGAGGTCTCCGGGGGCGAAGACATCGGCGCGCCCGACCGAGAACATCAGATAGATCTCGGCTGTCCAGACGCCGATGCCCTTGACCGACGTCAGAACGGCGATGGCCTCGTCCTCGGGCAGTACGGCCAGCGCGTCGTAGTCTATCCCGGAGCCGGCCAGGGCAAGCGCGTAGCGGGCCTTCGGGCGGGACAACCCGAGCTGACGCAGCGCGCTCTCATCGAGTTGGGAGAGTACCGCCGGGTCATCCGCGCCGGCTGCCTGGAGCCTGGTCCAGACCGCGTTCGCCGAGGCAACGGAGAGTTGCTGGGCACAGATCGTATGCAAGAGCGCCGGAAATCCGCCTCCGCTGCGCCGGAGCGGCGGCAAGCCCGTGCGCTCGAGGGCTGCCGCAAAGCGGGGTTCGGCGCCTGCCAGCCAGTCGCAGCCCTCGCGGATGTCGTCCAGGGTTTCGATCAGGCGCCCGGTCATGAAACCGGCCGCTGCTGAATTTCCCGATATTTCAATGCATTCCCCGACCGGACGTACGGCCACCCAACGACCGCCATCGCACCCTAGCGGATCTCCTGGCGCGGCATCAACTACCGCCACCTTCCTCCGGGCGAGGCCTGGGGTCAGGGCTTCAGTGACAGGATATAGTCGGCGAGGTCATCGAATTCGGCGGCGCTCAAATCCAGGTCCGGCATCGGCGGATGCGGGTCGGCGAGCCAGACGCGAAGGGAATCGAAGCTGGTGTCCGGGCGCTGTGCCACGGCCGGAAAGGCCGGGCCTGCGTCACCGCCCGGAGAATCGGGGCCGATGACATGGCAGCCGACGCACCAGCGCTCGGCCAGAAGCAGGCCGCGCCCGGGATCCGCCGAAGCCGGCGCGATCGCGACGATCAGGATCAGTGCAGAAATCGGAACGGCTCGCAGCACCTCAGGTCACCTCGCCATTTTCGCGTCGGCGGGCCGATCCCCGCCGCGCTCCCAGAGCAGCATCAGCGGAAAACGTTTGGCATACCTTGATTCATGTCAGGGCTCGGTGCATTCCCCGGTCGCGCATCCTCCGGGTTGGCATGCCATCGTCATGCCTTTCCCACCTGACTTTTTTCTGCCAGAGCGTTGCCCTGCGTGGTAGAGGAATCGCCAAGGCATCAGTCTGCGGCGTCCCGTCGGCGTGACGACAGCCGGGCCGCCCGAACGATCACTGGGGAGAGGAAATTGCCTGCATCAAAGAGCTTCGTGACCAGGCTCGCCACCGGCACGCTCACGATCGCCCTGCTCGCCTTTGCCGGTGCACATGCCCAGCAGGCGCCCGCGCCGGCAGTGGTGGTGGCGCCCGCGGCGACCGTCGACCTCCGGGCGACGACGGACTTCACCGGCCGTCTGGTCGCGATCCAGAAGGTCGAGATCCGGGCGCGCGTCACCGGGTTCCTCGAGAGTGTCAATTTCATCGAGGGCGACAGGGTCAGAGCCGGTGACGTGCTCTACCGGATCGAACAGGGCGCCTACGCGGCTGCGGTGGCCGAGATCGAAGGATCGCTCAAGTCCGCCGAGGCGCAGCGCCGCCTGGCCGAGATCGAGCGCGACCGCAAGGCGCAGCTCGTCGCCAGCAAGACCGTGGCCCAGTCCGAGCTCGACATCGCCGAGGCGCAGCTCGGCAAGGCGGTGGGGCAGCTCGAGAACCTGCAGGGTTCGCTGGCGAAGGCGCGGCTCGATCTCTCCTACACCGAGATCAAGGCCCCATTCGACGGCATCGCCGGCCTGTCCGCAGTCGATGTGGGGGCATTGGTCAGCCCGGATTCCGGCGCGATCACAACGCTGACCCGCCTCGACGAGGTACAGGCAGAGTTTCCGGTCGCGACCGCGATCCTGCTCACTCACCGCGAGCGGGTGAAGCGGGGCGAGGCGGCGAACGAGCAGACCGTCACCCTGACGTTGCCGAACGGCACCGTCTACCCGCTGAAGGGCGACATCAACTATGTAGATGCCAACGTCGCTGCCGGGACCGACACGGTCACCGTGCGCGCATCCTTCGCCAATCCCGATGGTGTCCTGCCGGACGGCGCGCTGGTGCGGGTCTCGATCGAGCAGAACCAGCCGCAGATGGTGCTGACTGTGCCCCAGCAGGCGGTTCAGCGCGATCAGGCGGGCGCCTTCGTCATGGTGGTCGGCGCCGATTCGAAGGTCGAGGTCCGCCGGGTCGAGGTTGCCCGCACTGATCAGGGCAAGGCGGTGATCGCTGCCGGACTGGCCGAGGGTGAGCTGGTGATCACCGAGGGTGTCGGGAAGGTCCGGCCCGGCATCGTGGTCGATGCGGCTGAGGCGGGCGGCTGACCCCATGATCTCCGACATCTTCATCGACCGCCCGCGGCTCTCCGCCGTCATCTCGATCGTGATCACGCTCGCCGGCTTGATCGCGCTGACCCGGATGCCGATCGCCCAGTTTCCGGATATCGTGCCGCCCCAGGTCAGCGTCTCGGCCGCCTATCCCGGTGCGGGCGCCGACGTGGTCGAGACCACCGTCGCCCAGCCGATAGAGGAGCAAGTGATCGGCGTCGATGACATGCTCTACATGAAATCGACCAGCGGCTCTGACGGCACCTATACCCTGACGATCTCCTTCGCGGTCGGCACCGACCCGGACATCGCGACCGTCAACGTGCAGAACCGAGTGGCGCTGGCCGAAGCCGGCCTGCCCTCCGAGGTCAAGCAGACCGGCGTCAGCGTCAAGAAGAAATCCTCGGCACTGATGCAGGTCATCACAATCTATGCCGAGGACGGACAGTATGACGGGCTCTACCTGTCGAATTACGCTGTCATCAACGTGCTCAACTCGATCAAGCGGGTCCCGGGCGTGGGCGACGCCTTCCTCTATGCGCCCAGCGACTACGCAATGCGGGTCGTGCTCGACGTGAACCGGCTGACCAGTCTGCAGCTTACGCCCTCGGACGTGGTCGCGGCCCTAAAGGCGCAGAACGTGCAGGCGGCGATCGGCCGGATCGGTGCCCAGCCGATGACCGACGATCCGCAGTTCCAGCTCAATCTGAGTACCCAGGGTCGGCTGACCGATGCCGAGGAGTTCGGCAATGTCGTGCTCCGTGCCGAGCCCGACGGGTCGTTCGTGCGCCTTCGCGACGTCGCGAAGGTCGAACTCGGAGCCGAGAACGCGGACAGCGTCGCCCGGTTCAACGGCCAGCCAACGGCAATGATCGGCGTCTATCAGGCGCCGGGCGCCAACGCTCTCAGCGCCGGAAAGGGCGTCACCGCGGTCATGGACCGCCTGTCGGGTGCATTTCCCGAGGGGCTCGCATACGGCATTGCCTATGACACAACGAAGTTCGTCGAAGCCAGCGTCTCCGAGGTCGAGCATACGCTGATCGAGGCCTTCGTCCTGGTCGTGCTGGTGGTGTTCGTGTTCCTTGGCAACTTCCGGGCCACACTCATCCCGCTCGTCGCCGTGCCGGTAGCACTGATCGGCACCTTCGCGGTGATGATGGCGATGGGCTTCTCGCTCAACACCGTCTCGCTCCTGGCCATGGTGCTGGCGATCGGCATCGTCGTCGACGACGCCATCGTGGTGGTCGAGAACGTCGAGCGGGTGATGGAGGAGAACCCCGGCATGACCGCCGCCGAGGCGGCCCGCGCGGCCATGGGCGAGATCACCGGCGCGATCCTGGCCATCACCATGGTGCTGCTCTCGGTCTTCGTGCCGGTCGCCTTCATCCCCGGGATTTCGGGCCAGCTGTTCCAGCAGTTCGCGGTGGCCGTCTCGGTCTCGATGGTGATCTCGGCGATCAACGCGCTGACCCTCAGCCCGGCGCTCTGCGCCATCCTTCTGAAGCCGCATCACGGGCCGAAGAGGGGCGTGCTGGGCTGGATCTCCAATCGTATCGACTGGGCGCGGGACGGTTATGTCCGGGTCGCCGGCGCGATTGCCCGGCGCGCGGCGATCGGGCTCGTGCTGCTCGGCGTCTCGATCGGCGCCACCGGCTGGCTGTTCACGCTGGTGCCGACCGGCTTTCTCCCGAGCGAGGACCAGGGTGCATTCTTCGTCGAGGTGCGGCTTCCGGAAGGCGCATCGGTGAACCGGACCGACGCAGTGGTGCGCGAGGTCGAGACCCTGTTGGCCGGGCTCCCCGGGGTCAAGGATGTGATCACGGTCGGCGGCTTCAGCTTTCTCGACGGGATCAACAAGTCCAGCAGCGGCTTCGCAATCGTCACCATGTCGCCGTTCGAGGAGCGCACCGACCCGGCCATGTCCGCCTTCACGGCCATCGCGACGGCAATGGAGCAGGGCCGCGCGATCCGCGCCGCCCAGGTGTTCGCGTTCAACCTGCCGCCGATCATCGGCCTCGGCACCGGCTCGGGCTTCGAATACCAGCTTCTCGACCTCCAGGGCCGCGATCCGATCGACCTCGCCGCGACTGCGGGCGGGCTGGTGGTGGCGGCGAACCAGGACGGCCGTCTGGGCCCGACTTTCTCGACCTATTCGGCAAGCTCGCCACAGCTCTATCTCGACATCGACCGCGAGCGGCTGCAGACCCTCGGCGTTTCGGTCAGCGACCTGTTTGCGGTGCTGCAGGGGACGCTCGGCACTTACTATGTCAATGACTTCAACCTGTTCGGCCGCACCTGGAAGGTGAACATGCAGGCCGCCGAAGGCGACCGCGACGCCGTGGCCGACATCGCCCGGCTCCATGTGCGCAATGCCTCCGGCGAGATGGTCCCGGTCAGCGCCGTGGCCAGGGCCGAGTATGTGGTCGGGCCGCAATCGATCGTGCGCTACAACAACTACCGCTCGGTGACCGTGAACGGCTCGCCCGCCCCGGGCGTCGCCTCGGGCGAGGCGCTGGCGGCGATGGAACAGATCTCGGCTACAACCCTGCCGCCTGGCTATGGCTTCGAATGGACCGGCACAGCGCTGCAGGAGAAGGAGGCGGCGGGCAAGACCGCCGCGATCCTCGCGCTGGCGGTGGTGTTCGCCTACCTGTTCCTCGTCGGACTCTACGAGAGCTGGACGATCCCGGTTCCAGTGCTGCTCTCGGTCGCGGTCGGTGTCGCCGGCGCACTGCTGGCGCTGCTGGCGGCGGGGCTTCCCTTCGACATCTACGCCCAGATCGGGCTCGTGGTTCTGATCGCGCTCGCCGCCAAGAACGCGATCCTGATTGTCGAATTCGCCAAGGACCGGCGCGAGAAGGGGATGGAGATCGTCGATGCCGCCATCGAGGGGGCGCGGACGCGGTTCCGGGCGGTGATGATGACCAGCTTCGCCTTCATCGCCGGGCTGATCCCGCTGGTCACCGCCGAGGGCGCCTCGATGCTGAGCCGCAGGGCAGTCGGCACCGGGGTTGCGGGCGGGATGCTGGCAGCGGCCGTGGTCGGGATCTTCATCATCCCGGCGCTCTATGTCGCGTTCGAATCCCTGCGCGAGCGGGTGAAGCGACTCGGCAAAAAGGCTGCGGGCGGGGAGGGGTGAACATGGCGGGTCGCCACGCCATGCCCGGTCGCGGCAGCCCCGGTGTCAGCGCCCGATGCCCGACAACCCGTAGTGCTGGGCGAGGCGCTGGAGGGCGATCTTCAGCACCACCTTGCCCGACCGCGCCGACCAGCCCATCCGCCGCTCGCAGGCCTCGAGCCCCTCGAGAAAGCAACAGACCCTGAGTGCCGCATCCGAAAGCCCGGGCCCGAGGGAGCCAAGCGCCCGGGCAACCCGGTCGCGCGCCGCCATGGGGCCTTCGGCCGGGCCGCGGGCGACCGGCGTGCCCGACCGCCGGTCTCCCGGCGTCAGGAACTTGCGCCAGTCCTGCGCAACCGACGGCCCCATCTGCGCCGCCTCGAAATCCTGGCGCAGCCGCTCACCGGCCTCGAACTCGACCGCGGCGAGGAACGGCGCTCCGTCCGGTCCCTTCCGCCGCGCCAGCCAGCCGAGCGGATCCTCGCCCAGATTTACCGCGAGCGCCCGTGTCTCGCCGGAAGCGGGATCGACCACCAGCCGCTCGCCGGCGATCTGGTGCTGGGCGCGGAACGGGGTCTGGCCCTCGGCGAAGCCGCTCGGCGGCAGGCGCTTCAACGCCTCCTCGGCGATCAGCCGCTTCAGCACGCTGCGCCCGTCGGCGGTGATGCGGTAGCGAATCGATGCCTCGCCCCGCTGGATCGCGCGGATCCAGCCCTCGCGGAGGAATTCGACCGACACCGCAGCCGGCATCATCGCGATCGGTTTCGAGAACCCGTTCGCCTTGCAGAAGATGCCGCCCTTTGCCGCGTCGGCGGCGACCAGCAGGAACGATCCCGGCTCGCTGAGCCGCCGGAGATAGCGGCGTGCCTCGCGCTCGAGCTCATCAGGTGCGAAGGATGCCGCGACCGCGTTGCCCTCGATGGACCCGATGATGCTGTCGACCAGGGGATCGTCGCGACCCGCCTCGACCCTCCTGACGGCGCGCATCGCCGTGCTCGGATGCGTGCCCGTGGCATCGGCCAGTGCGCTCAGACTCTCGCCCTGTTCCGTATGTGCCAGATAGACCGCAGCGTCCCGCAACGAACCGGCGCCAGTGCCATAGGGGAAAACTCCCTCCGCCAGACCCGCGTAACGGGCCAGGATATCTTCTGTCTTTGCCACGTATGTTCGCCCTGCTTGATGGTATTTTACGAAAATGAACCCTAATTCTCGTATCTGAATCGAATGTTAATTCACATGCTTATCGTAACTTTCATGAAGTATTAGGTGAAGTTTACAGACGGTTGACGGCAACCAGCGCGCGCTGGCCGGCCATTTCGCGCAACGGCTGCGCCGCCGCGCGAGACTGGGGGGCGATTCGCACTTGCCACGGAGACCTGCATGCGCCCGAACCCAGACATTGCCTCAGCCGATGCGCCCCTGTTCCGACCAAGCCTGCTTATCGAGACGGCACGCATGGGTGCGCGGCACTACCTGCGCGAGCGTCACCTTGGTGCATCCCTGAGCGCCGCGCCGAAAGGCCAGATCGTCGCACGGCTCATCGAATCCGAGCGGCAGTGCGAGACGCTCCGGCGGATCCGCTCCCCAGCCTACCGGCCGGGGCGGCATGTGCAGATGCTGGCGGCGCTGATCGCCGAGACCGGTCAGACGAAGGCGTCGGGCTCCGAGGCCTTGCGGCTTGCGACGTAGTCCTTCAGCGCCTCGTCGATGCCCGGGTCGAGTTCCGGGGCGACGTACTCGGCGAGCATCCGCTCGACCCGGTTGTGCGCGAGTTCGAATGAGTCGCGGCTGCCCTCCTGCGACCACTGCTCGAACGGGCGGTAGTCCAGGACCTGGGTGCGCCAGAACGCGGTCTTGAAGTTGGCCTGGGTGTGGGCGCAGCCAAGATAGTGCCCGCCCGGGCCAACCTCGCGGATCGCGTCCATCGCCTGGCCGTTCTCGGAGATGTCGACCCCGGCGGCAATCGAATGCATGACGCCGAGCTGGTCGGCATCCAGCACCAGCTTCTCGGGGCTGGAGACAAGGCCGCCCTCGAGCCAGCCGGCAGCGTGCAGGCAGAAATTCACCCCGCCCAGCAGCATCGCGTTCAGCGTATTGGCGGTCTCGTAGGCCGCCTGGGCGTCCGGCAGCTTCGAGCCGCAGAGAGCACCGCCGGAGCGGAACGGCAGGTTCATCCGCCGCGCGAGCTGCCCGGCCCCGTAGAGGATCTTCGAGGCCTCCGGCGTGCCGAAGGTCGGCGCGCCCGAGTTCATGTCGATCGAGGTCACGAAGGCGCCGAAGATCACCGGCGCGCCCTTGCGGATCAATTGCGAATAGGCGACGCCCGCCAGCACCTCGGCCAGCACCTGGGTCAGCGTGCCGGCTACCGTCACCGGCGCCATGGCGCCACCGACAATGAAGGGCGACACGATCGCCGCCTGGTTCGCCGCCGCATAGACCTCGAGCGCGTTCATCATGATCGAGTCGAAGGTCAGCGGCGAGTTGATGTTGACCAGCGAGGTCATCACCGTGTTCTCGGCGACGAAGTCACGCCCGAACAGGATCTCGCACATCTTCACCGAATCGACCGCGCGCGATCTCTCGGTAACCGAGCCCATGAACGGTTTGTCCGAGAGCTTCATGTGCGCGTAGAGCATGTCGAGATGGCGCTTGTTCACCGCCACGTCGGTCGGCTCGCAGACCGTACCGCCGGAGTGGTGCAGCCATTTGGACATGTAGGTCAGCTTCACGAACTTCTCGAAATCGGCGATGGTCGCGTAGCGCCGGCCGCCGTCGTAGTCCCGCACGAAGGGCGGCCCGTAAACCGGCGCCAGAACCAGGTTCTTGCCGCCGATCACCACGTTTCGCTCCGGGTTGCGGGCATGCTGGGTGTACTGGCTCGGCGCCGTCTTGCAGAGCTGGCGGGCGAGGCCCCGGGGGATGCGCACGCGCTCTCCGGTGACATCGGCACCGGCCTCGCGCCAGCGCTGCAGCGCCTCGGGGTTGTCGACGAAGTTGACGCCGATCTCCGCGAGCACGGTCTCGGCATTGTGCTCGATGATCTCGATTGCCTCGGCAGTCAGCACCTCGAAATTGGGGATGTTGCGCTCGATGTAGCGCACGGCCTCAAGCCGGGGTGCGGTGCGCTCGGCACGGCGGGCTGCGCCGCCACCGCCACGGCCACGGCGACCGCCGCCTGCCGGCTGTTCCTGTGCTGTCTCGTTCATGCTTCCTGGCCTTCCGGGCCGCGGGCGAAAGCACCCGGACGGGCGCCACGCAACGGCCATGCTGATTTATTCTCTAGCTAAATGGCCCCGATCCGGGGCGCGGGACCGGTTGTTTTCGTCCCTCCCTCGGCCGGTTGCGACATGCAGGTGACAGGGCGGGGCCGAGGCGGTAAGGAAGGCCCAACCTGAACGAGCAGATCGAATCCGAGCCCCGCATGACGGCCACGCCCCTGCACGAGACCTGTCTGATCGTCGATTTCGGCAGCCAGGTCACGCAGTTGATCGCACGGAGGTTGCGCGAGAGCGGCATCTACTGCGAGATCCATCCGTTCCAGAAGGTCGATGACGCGCTGATCGGCAGGCTGAGCCCGAAAGCGGTCATCCTCTCCGGCGGCCCGGCCAGCGTCGAGGACGAGGGCAGCCCGCGCGCCAACCAGCGCCTGTTCGAGCTCGGCGTTCCGGTACTGGGCATCTGCTACGGCCAGATGGTTATGGTCCACCAGCTCGGCGGCACGGCGGAGGGCGGGCATCACCGCGAATTCGGCCGGGCGATCGTCACGCTCCGCCAGAACTCCGAACTCTTCGAGGGTATCGCCGGGCCGGGCGGGCATGAGGAAGTCTGGATGTCCCATGGCGACCGGGTGACCCAAATGCCGGAGGGCTTCGAGGTTCAGGGCGGCTCACCCAACGCCCCCTACGCGGTCCTGGCCGATCCCGAGCGGCGGTTCTACGGCGTGATGTTCCACCCGGAGGTCGTGCACACCCCGAAGGGCGGGCAGATCCTCAGGAACTTCACCCACCGGATCGCCGGCATGTCAGGCGACTGGACCATGGCCGCCTACAAGGACCAGGCCATCGCGGCGATCCGCGACCAGGTCGGCAAGGGCCGGGTGATCTGCGGCCTCTCCGGCGGCGTCGATTCCTCGGTGGCGGCGGTGCTGATCCACGAGGCGATCGGCGACCAGCTCACCTGCGTCTTCGTCGACACCGGCATGATGCGGGCGAACGAAGCCAACGAGGTGGTGAGCCTGTTCCGCGACCACTACAACATCCCGCTGATCGCCGCCGACGAGGCGGAGCGATTCTCTGACCGAGCTCGCCGGCGTCTCCGACCCCGAGCAGAAGCGCAAGACCATCGGACGGCTCTTCATCGACGTCTTCGACGAACACGCCCGCGAGGCCGGCGGCGCCGAGTTCCTCGCCCAGGGCACGCTCTATCCGGACGTGATCGAGTCGGTCTCGTTCTCCGGCGGCCCCTCGGTCACCATCAAGTCGCACCACAATGTCGGCGGCCTGCCGGAGCGGATGAAGCTGAAACTGGTCGAGCCGCTCCGCGAGCTCTTCAAGGACGAGGTTCGGGCCCTGGGCCGCGAACTGGGCCTGCCGGAAAGCTTCGTCGGCCGCCATCCGTTCCCCGGCCCGGGCCTCGCCATCCGCTGTCCCGGCGAGATTACCCGGGAAAAGCTCGAGATCCTTCGCCAGGCCGACACGATCTATCTCGACGAGATCCGCAAGGCCGGGCTCTACGATACCATCTGGCAGGCCTTCGCCGTGCTGCTCCCGGTCCGTACCGTTGGCGTCATGGGCGACGGGCGCACCTACGACCATGTCTGCGCGCTCCGCGCCGTGACCTCGGTCGACGGCATGACCGCCGACTACTACCCGTTCCCGCACGACTTCCTGGGCCGCACCGCGAGCCGGATCATCAACGAGGTCCGCGGCATCAACCGGGTGGTCTACGACGTGACCTCGAAGCCTCCGGGAACCATCGAATGGGAGTGAGCCGGAGGCTGGCCAGGTGGGCATTGCGCCTCGGCCTCGGAACTCTGGCCGTGACGGTGATGGCAGTGATGTATTTCTCGCACGCGAACCTCGGCAAGTATGGCGAGGGCCGTGCGCTGGAAACGCCGGTGGACGTGGTGCTGGTCCTCGGCGGCGGGGTCGATGGCGACGGCGTGCTGGGCTACTCCTCCCGCCGCCGGGTTGCCGAGGCGGTCGCAATGCTGGTCCGCGGCAGGACACGCTACGTGCTGTTCTCCGGCGGCGACGGCTCCTACCATCGCGAGATACCCGCGGCCGACCTGATGCGCTCCCACGCGATCGGCCTCGGCGCCCCGGCCGAAGCGCTGATCGTCGAGCCGGCTGCCGCCTCAACCTTCGAGAACCTGCGGTTCGGACTGCAGATCGCCCGCGAGCGCGGGTTCAAGAGGATCGCAATCCTCACCGACGCCTTTCACCTCGAGCGGGCACGCTGGCTGGCGCGATACCTGGGGGCCGGCGACGCCGTGCCGGTCGCGGTCGCAGGACTGGACCGCGACAGTCTCGGCGACCGGACCTGGAGCATCCTCCGCGAAGCGCTGGCCTGGTGGCTTAACCTCGCCAAGGTGGCGGGCTGGGAGGCACTGTCGCTGGCAGGGATCGGCGACGAGGCGCGGGGAGCGCTCATCCGATGACCGCCGACGCAGCCGTCCAGCAGCCGGAAGGCGATGCATTCCGAGCGGCACTCTGGATGACCGGGGCCATCGCCTCGTTCTCGTTGATGGCCGTGGCCGGGCGCGAGGTCTCGGGCGCGCTCGATACCTTCGAGCTGATGCTCTATCGCTCGTTGATCGGGGCCGTCATCGTGACCGCCTGGGGCGCCGCGACCCTGCGCCTGCCGCTGATACGCACACGCAGGCTCGGGCTGCACCTGCTCCGCAACATCTTCCATTTCACCGGCCAGAACCTCTGGTTCTACGGCGTCGCGCTGATCCCGCTGGCGCAGCTCTTCGCACTGGAATTCACCACGCCGATCTGGGTCGCCCTGCTGGCGCCGCTGGTCCTCGGCGAGGCGATGACCCGGAGCCGGCTGATGGCGATCATGATCGGCTTCGCCGGCATCCTGGTGGTCGCACAGCCGGGCGTCAGCCCGATCGGCGCCGGACAGATCGCCGGTGCGGCCTCGGCCATCGGCTTCGCCGGAACGGTGCTTATGACCAAGAAACTTTCGCGCACCGAACCGGTCTGGACCATCCTGTTCTGGATGACCTGGATGCAGGCCGGCCTCGGGCTTGTCGCGGCCGGATACGATCTCGACATCACCCTGCCCCGTTCACAGACGCTGATCTGGGTCGTCGTCGTCGGTCTCTGCGGCCTGACCGCCCATCTCAGCATCACCTCGGCGCTGCGCTGCGCGCCCGCATCCATCGTTTCGCCGATGGATTTCGCCCGCCTGCCGATCATCGCTGTCGTCGGGATGCTGCTCTACCACGAGCCACTGGAAATCGCCGTCTTCGCCGGGGCCGGCCTGATCCTGGCGGGGAACCTGATCAACATCCGCGCCGGCCGGACGGGCCGGAGGGAGGAGCCGTGAGCCGGCCGAAGCCGCCCCTGCCCCGGCCTGACTCGGACCGGCTGGTTTTCGACCACGACGCCGGGATCGAGCGGCTGATCGAGATCATGGAGCGTCTGCGCGCGCCCGATGGCTGCCCCTGGGATCGGGCACAGGATTTCGGCAGCATCGCACCCTACACCATCGAGGAAGCCTGCGAGGTTGCCGAGGCGATCGAGCAGGGCGACATGACCGCGCTCAAGGACGAACTGGGCGATCTGCTGCTGCAGGTGGTGTATCATGCACGCATGGCCGAGGAGCAGGGCGCGTTCGCGTTCGCCGATGTGGTGCGCGCAATCGCGGACAAGATGGTCGGCCGCCACCCGCATGTCTTCGGCCCCGAGCGTGGCGCGCCGCTGATGCGGCCCGAAGACGTCGACTGGGAGGGCTTGAAGGCCGCCGAGCGGGCGGCGAAGGGCGAGCGACGCGAAAGCGTGCTCGACGGCGTGCCCGCGACGCACTCGGGCCTGACCCGGGCGTTCAAGCTGACGAAGCGAGCGGCGACGGTCGGCTTTGACTGGACCGATCCGCAGGACGTGCTCGCGAAGCTGAACGAGGAGACCGCCGAACTCGTGGCCGAGATCGACTGCGGCGATCCGGCTCGGATCGAGGAGGAGTATGGCGACCTGCTGTTCGTGCTGGCGAACCTGGCCCGGCACCTGAAGGTCGATCCGGAATTGGCCATGCGCCGCGCCAACGCCAAGTTCGAACGTCGCTTCCGAGGGATCGAGGCGTTGCTTCGTGCCGGGGGCCGCAGCCCCGCCGAGGCGACGCTTGCCGAGATGGACGCGCTCTGGGACCGGGTGAAGGCCAACGAGAAGTCCGGGCCTGGCGAGTGAGACAATTAGGCCTACTGTTTCAGTCGGAATTGACAAAGTGTTTTAGTCGGGTATTCAGGACGCGGAACTGATGATGGAGCCAACACGATGATTGCTCGCCTGATCCTCGGCGCCGCTGTGGCGGCCGCCTCCCTCCCGGCCCTGGCCGACGAGGTAAATGTCTACACAACCCGCCAGCCGGAGCTGATCCAACCGATCTTCGATGCCTTTACCGCCGAGAGCGGCATCGCCGTCAATGTGCTCTATTCGGAGAAGGGCCTGATCGAGCGCATGAAGGCCGAGGGCGACCGCGGACCGGCGGACCTCTACATCACCGCCGACATCGGCAGCGTGAAGGCGGCGACCGACGCCGGCCTGACCCAGCCGCACGGCTCGGCCACCGTCGACGAAGTGGTGCCCGAGGCGCTCCGCGACGCGGACGGTCACTGGTTCGCACTGACCACTCGGGCACGGGTCGTCTATGCGTCGAAAGAGCGTGTCGAGGCCGGTGCGGTGACCTCCTGGGAGGACCTTGCCGACCCGAAGTGGAAAGGCAAGATCTGCATCCGGCCCGGCGCCCACAGCTACAACCTGGCGCTCATCGCAGCGGTGATCGCCCATCACGGGCCGGACGGTGCGCGCGATTGGGTCAAGGGCCTGAAGGCCAATCTAGCCCGCACCCCGCAGGGCAACGACCGGGCACAGGTCAAGGCGGTGTGGGCCGGCGAATGCGACCTCGCGATCGGCAACACTTACTACATGGGCAAGATGCTGGATGAGGCCGACCAGAAGCCCTGGGCCGAGTCGGTCAACGTGATCTTCCCGGTGTTCGAGGGCGGCGGCGCCCATGTGAATATCTCCGGCGGCGCCGTGACCAAGTCCTCTCCGAACCATGACGCCGCGCTGAAGCTGGTCGACTTCATGCTCTCGGAGGACGCGCAGAAGCTCTATGCCGAGCTCAATTACGAGTACCCGGTGCGCGCCGGCGTCCCTGCCTCGGAACTGGTGGCGGGCTGGGGCAGCTTCACGCCGGACAGCATCCCGCTCACCCAGATCGGCGAACTGAGCGGCGAGGCCCTGCGGATCGTCGAGGAGACCGGATTCGACAACTGACGCCGGGTTCAGACGATGAAATCTCCGCGCGGGCGCCCCTTCGGGCGCCCGCGACGCTTTACGGGACCCCTGCCCTGATGTATCCCCCGGGCCGACCCGGATCACCTGCAGGAATGCCCCCATGAGCGCGATCATCGACATCACCGCCCGCGAGATCCTCGACAGCCGCGGCAATCCGACCGTGGAGGTCGACGTTCTGCTCGACGACGGCGCCGAGGGCCGCGCAGCGGTGCCTTCCGGCGCCTCGACCGGCGCGCACGAGGCCGTCGAGCTCCGCGACGGCGAGGCGCGCTACGGCGGCAAGGGCGTGCTCCGTGCGGTCGAGGCCGCGAATGGCGAGATCTTCGAGGCGCTTGCCGGCATGGACGCGACCGAGCAGGAAGCGATCGACGAGGTGCTTTGCGAGCTCGACGGCACCGCCAACAAGAGCCGGCTCGGCGCCAACGCGATCCTGGGCGTCAGCCTCGCGGTGGCGAAGGCGGCGGCGGAGTCGGTCGGGCTGCCGCTCTACCGCTATGTTGGGGGAACCGCGGCCCGCGTGCTGCCAGTGCCGATGATGAATATCGTCAATGGCGGCGCCCACGCGGACAATCCGATCGATATCCAGGAATTCATGATCATGCCGGTCGCCGCCGAGACGCTCCGCGATGCGGTCCGGATCGGCGCCGAGGTTTTCCAGACCCTGAAGAAGGAGCTCAAGGCCGCCGGCCACAACACCAATGTCGGCGACGAGGGCGGCTTCGCCCCGAACCTCGCCTCGACCCGCGATGCGCTGGATTTCATCATGCGCGCTGTCGAGAAGGCCGGCTACCGGCCGGGCGAGGAGATCCATCTGGCGCTCGACGCCGCCTCGACCGAGTTCTTCCGCGACGGCAAGTACCACCTCGACGGCGAGGGCAAGGTTCTCGACAGCGGCGGCATGGCCGACTACCTCGCCGCGCTGGTCGCGGACTACCCGATCATCTCCATCGAGGATGGCATGGCCGAGGACGACTGGGACGGCTGGGTGGCGCTCACGCGTGCAATCGGCGACCGATGCCAGCTCGTCGGCGACGATCTTTTCGTCACCAACTCCAAGCGGTTGGAGCGGGGAATTGAAGTTGGTGCGGCAAACTCTATCCTGGTCAAGGTCAACCAGATCGGCTCGCTGTCGGAGACGCTGGAGGCAGTCCGGATGGCGCATGGCGCGCGGATGACCGCGGTGATGTCGCACCGCTCCGGCGAGACCGAGGACGCGACCATCGCCGACCTCGCGGTCGCCACCAATTGCGGGCAGATCAAGACCGGCTCGCTTGCACGGTCGGATCGGCTCGCCAAGTACAACCAGCTGATCCGGATCGAAGAGGGGCTGGGCGCAAGCGCGGTCTATGCGGGGCGATCTGTCCTGCGCGGCTGAGCCGGATCAGAGTCCCTATCCATGCCCATGGAGTCACAAGGACTCTTTCCTTTTGGGCTCTGCCGATTTATAGTGACCGAATCGCAGCTGGGCGAGACCGGAACGGGGTTGGCCGCGTCATGATGAAATGGGACTGGGGACAGGTCGTCACCCCCGCCTTTTTCATACTTCTCGTCGCCGTCCTCGCCGTCTTCGGGCATAGCGCTCTCCAGGGCGAACACGGCCTGGCCGCCCTGCGCGAGGCCGAGGCGCTCGAGCGCGACCTCCAGCGCGAGTTCGACGGGGTGGCCGAAGACCGCAAGGAACTTCGGAACCTGGTCCGGCGGCTCGACGAGAACTACCTCGACATCGACCTTCTCGACGAACGCGCGCGCGCCGTCCTGGGTGTGGTCAGGCCCGAAGACGTGGTCATCCGCTAACGAATTTCCGCATTGCCGCGGCCGCCTGCAACGTTTCGCATGCCGACGACCGGATTTTTGCAAGGTGATGACTGCAATCTTTGCTGCGCCGCCGCGGCAAAGGCGCTATTCAGGGCGCTGATCGACCTGCCGTGGCCACCGAGGCCGCGACCGTGTTTTTTGACCGCCCCGGAGGGAGACGCATGGCCAGCCCCAAGACCAAGCGCCGCAAGAACAGCCCCACACCCGAAGAACTGCTTGGCTACTACAGCGACATGCTGCTGATCCGTCGGTTCGAGGAGAAGGCGGGTCAGCTCTACGGCATGGGTCTGATCGGCGGGTTCTGCCATCTCTATATCGGTCAGGAAGCCGTCGTCGTCGGCCTGCAGGCCAACTGCATCGAGGGCGATCAAGTGGTCACGTCCTACCGCGACCACGGCCACATGCTGGCCTGCGGCATGAACCCGAACGGAGTGATGGCCGAGCTGACCGGGCGCGAGGGCGGCTACTCCAAGGGCAAGGGCGGTTCGATGCACATGTTCAGCCGCGAGAAGAACTTCTACGGCGGCCACGGCATCGTCGGCGCCCAGGTGCCGATCGGGGCGGGTCTGGGCTTCGCCAACAAGTACCGCGGCAACAACAATGTCAGCTTCGCCTATTTCGGCGACGGCGCCTCGAACCAGGGTCAGATCTACGAGACCTTCAACATGGCCGCGCTCTGGGCGCTGCCGGTGATCTTCGTCATCGAGAATAACCAGTACGCCATGGGCACCGCGCAGCGCCGCTCGACTTCGACGCCCGCGCTCTACACTCGCGGCGCGGCCTTCGGCATCCCCGGCGAGGAGGTCGACGGCATGGACGTTCTGAAGGTCAAGGAGGCCGGCCAACGGGCAACCGAACACTGCCGCGCCGGCAACGGACCCTACATCCTCGAGATGAAGACCTACCGCTACCGCGGGCATTCAATGTCTGACCCGGCCAAGTACCGGACCCGTGAGGAAGTCGCCAAGATGCGTGAGGAGCACGATCCGATCGACGGGTTGAGGAAGCTGATCCTGGAGGGCAAGTACGCCGACGAGGACGCGATCAAGAAGATCGACAAGGAGATCCGCGACATCGTGAACGAATCCGCGAAGTTCGCGCAGGAGAGCCCGGAGCCCGACCTGGCCGAGCTCTATACCGACATCCTGGCCGAAGCCTGATCCGAGCGGGGGAAAAGACAAGATGACGATCCAGATTCTCATGCCCGCGCTCTCGCCCACCATGGAGGAGGGCAAGCTGGCAAAGTGGAACATCAAGGAAGGCGACAAGGTCAGCTCCGGCGACATCATCGCCGAGATCGAGACCGACAAGGCCACCATGGAGGTCGAGGCGGTCGACGAGGGCGTCGTCGGCAAGATCATGGTCGCCGAGGGCACCGAGGGCGTGAAGGTCAACGAGGTGATCGCGGTCCTGCTGGAAGAAGGCGAGAATGCCTCGGCGGCGGCGGCAAGGCCGACGCAGACGGCGGCACCTGCCCCGTCGCCCGCGGCCCCAGCTCCGGCTGCCAAGGCGCCCGCTCCCGCCGCCGCGCCGGTTGCGACCGAGGCGCCGGGCGCGCCCGACTGGCCGGCCGACGCCAAGATGAAGACCCAGACCGTGCGCGAGGCGCTGCGCGACGCCATGGCCGAGGAAATGCGCCGCGACGGCGACGTGTTCCTGATGGGCGAGGAGGTGGCCGAGTACCAGGGGGCCTACAAGATCAGCCAGGGACTGCTGGACGAGTTCGGCGCCCGCCGGGTGATCGACACCCCGATCACCGAGCACGGCTTCGCCGGCATTGCGGTTGGCGCCGCCTTCGCGGGGCTGCGTCCCATCGTCGAGTTCATGACCTTCAACTTCGCCATGCAGGCGATCGACCAGATCATCAATTCTGCCGCCAAGACGCACTACATGTCGGGTGGCCAGATGCACTGCCCGATTGTCTTCCGCGGGCCGAACGGCGCAGCGGCCCGGGTCGCCGCCCAGCACAGCCAGGACTACGCCGCCTGGTACGCCCAGGTGCCGGGCCTCAAGGTCGTGCAACCCTATTCCGCGGCGGATGCCAAGGGCCTGCTGAAATCGGCGATCCGAGACCCGAACCCGGTGATCTTCCTCGAGAACGAGATCCTCTACGGCCGGTCATTCGACGTGCCGGACATCGACGATCTGACCGTGCCGATCGGCAAGGCGCGGATCTGGCGCGAGGGAACGGACGTCACCCTTGTCAGCTTCGGGATCGGCATGAACCACACCCTCGCCGCCGCCGAGAAGCTCGCCGCCGAGGGCATCTCGGCCGAGGTGATCGACCTGCGCTCGCTCCGCCCGATGGACACCGGCGCCGTCGTTCGCTCGGTGATGAAGACCAACCGCTGCGTCACCGTCGAGGAAGGCTGGCCGGTCTGCTCGATCGGCAACCACGTCTCGGCCGCGCTGATGCAGGAGGCGTTCGACTATCTCGACGCGCCCGTGATCAACTGCACCGGCAAGGACGTGCCGATGCCCTATGCGGCCAATCTCGAAAAGCTGGCGCTGGTGACGGCGGACGAGGTCGTCGCCGCCGCCAAGTCGGTCTGCTATCGCTGAGGGGGACGCGAGAATGCCCATCAACATCCTGATGCCCGCGCTCTCCCCGACCATGGAGGAGGGCAAGCTCGCCAAGTGGCTGAAGGTCGAGGGCGACAATATTGCCGCCGGCGACATCATCGCCGAGATCGAGACCGACAAGGCCACCATGGAGGTCGAGGCGGTCGACGAGGGCAAGCTCGGCAAGATCGTGGTCCCCGATGGAACCGAGGGCGTGAAGGTGAACGCGGTGATCGCCGTGCTTCTCGAGGAGGGCGAGGACGCCTCCGCGATCGGTTCCGCGACCGGGTTCGCATCGGAAACCGCTCCGGCGCCGAAGAAGGGGAACGGCGCCGAAGCACCGGCAGCCGCGTCTGCGGCGGCGGCCCCCGCCCCTACCCCTGCCCCGGCCGCGCCTGCAAAGGCCGATGGTGGGCGCGTCTTCGCCTCACCCCTCGCCCGAAGGATCGCCGCCGAGAAGGGGATCGACCTCGGCGGGATCCGGGGATCGGGGCCGCACGGGCGGATCGTGAAGGCCGATGTCGAGGGAGCCAGGGCGGCACCGATGGCCGCAGCCGCGCCAGCCGCCGCCGCGCCTGTGCCTGCTGCCCCGGCCGGCCCCAGCACCGAGATGGTGCGCAGGATGTACGCCGACCGCGAGCACGAGGAGATCACACTCGACGGGATGCGCAAGACCATCGCCGCCCGCCTGTCCGAGGCGAAGTCGACCATCCCGCATTTCTATCTCCGCCGCGACATCGAGCTCGACGCCCTCCTGAAGCTCCGCGCGAGCATGAACGCCAAGGGCGAGAAGCGCGGCATCAAGCTCTCCGTCAACGACTACATCATCAAGGCCTGCGCGCTGGCCCTGCAGCAGGTACCCGACTGCAACGCGGTCTGGGCCGGTGATCGGGTGCTGAAATTCAAGGCTTCGGACGTGGCGGTGGCCGTGGCCATCGAGGGTGGCCTGTTCACGCCCGTCATCCGCGATGCCGAAACCAAGTCCCTCTCGGTGCTTTCCGCGGAAATGAAGGATCTGGCCGCCCGGGCCAAAACTCGCAAACTCGCTCCACACGAATACCAGGGCGGCAGCTTCGCGATCTCGAACCTCGGAATGATGGGGATCGACAATTTCGACGCGGTGATCAACCCGCCCCACGCCTCGATCCTGGCGGTCGGCGCCGGAGTGCAGAAGCCGGTGGTGAAGGACGGCGCGGTGGCGATCGCCACGGTGATGTCGGTGACCCTCTCGGTCGACCACCGGGTGATCGACGGCGCGCTCGGCGCCCAGTTCCTCGATGCGGTCAAGGGCTACATCGAGGATCCGCTGTCGATGCTGATGTAATCTGGAATACCCGGCCCGCCCGGGCCTGGCGCGGCAAGCGGGGGCCGGGGCGATCCGGCCCCCGTTCGCATTTATTGCGCCTGACCGTCGTCCTCGCCGGGACCGCCGGCGTCCTCGAGATCGAGCAGGCCGTCGCCATTGCGGTCGCGCATCATCACCATGTGCTCCATCCGCCGGCCGAACTCCGCAGCCGTGACCTGGCCATCGCCGTCCCGGTCGTGGCGCTGGAAACGGCGGACCATGCTCTCGCGCATCGCATCGAGCCACAGCGCCTCGTATTCCGCCAGCGACAGCGTGCCGTTGCCGTCCGCATCGAACTCACTCAGCCTGGCGGCGCGACCCGCATCGATCTCCGCCTGCGTAAGCGAACCGCTGCCGTCGGCATCGTAGCGCTCGATCAATTCGAGCATCCGAATCTGGCCGTGCATTCCGCCGTGCATTCCATGCTGACCGCGATCGCCGCGCATGTCGCCATGCATCCCGCCGCGCATGCCTTCATGCCCGCCCATGCCCATTTGATGGGGCGAGCAGTCGCGGTTCCCGCCATGCCGCTCGCTGCCGGCATAGGTGGCCAAGGGAACCGCTGCGGCGACGGACAGGACCGCGACCGTGATGGCAATTTTCTTGTTCATGGGCTTTGCTCCGTGTTCTGACATGCCTGTAACACGGGGCGGCGGCGCCGGTCCGTTGCCGGCGCCACAGATTGTCGCAGATCAGCCCGCGAGCACGCGCTCGGCGGCGGCGATCGCCTCGCCCGCCCTCGAGGCATCCGGGCCACCGCCCTGGGCCAGATCCGGCCGGCCACCGCCGCCCTTGCCGCCGACCGCCTCGACCGCCGCGCGGACCAGATCGACGGCCGAGATCCGGCTGGTCAGATCGTCGGTGACTCCGGCGGCGACCGCAGCCTTGCCGTCCGCCTCGGCGATCAGCAGGATCGCGCCCGAACCGAGGCGCGACTTGTGCTCGTCGATCAGCCCGCGCAGATCCTTGGGACTGATGCCGCTCAGGCTCTGGGCCAGGAACTTCACGCCGCCGACCTCCCTCGCCTCGGCCTGGGCGGGTCCCGCGCCGCTGCCGAGCGCGACCTTGCGGCGGAGGTCGGCCACCTCGACCTGCAGCGCCTTGCGCTCGTCGAGCAGCGCCTGAACCCTTTCCGGCGCATCCGTGGGCCGTACCCGCAGCGCCGAGGCTACCGAGGCCAGAGCCCGCTCCTGCGCCTCAAGATGCTCCAGCGCCGCGGCGCCGGTCAGCGCCTCGACCCGGCGCACGCCCGCCGAGGACGCGGCCTCGCCGACCACCTTCAGGAGGCCGATATCGCCGGTGCGCTTGACGTGGGTGCCGCCACAAAGTTCCAGCGAATAGACCGGACCCGCCGGGCCGGTCGCGCCCTCCGGCCGCCGGCCCATCGACACCACGCGCACCTCGTCGCCGTATTTCTCGCCGAACAGCGCCCGCGCGCCCATCTCCTGCGCCTCGTCGGGCGTCATGATCCGGGTGCTGACCGCCGCGTTCTGGCGGATGTAGCCGTTGACCTCTGCCTCGACCGTGGCGATCTCCTCCGGGCTCATCGGCTTCTGGTGGGCGAAGTCGAACCGCAGCCGGTCGGGCGCCACAAGGCTGCCGCGCTGCGCGACGTGATCGCCCAGATGGCCGCGCAGCGCCTCGTGCAGCAGGTGCGTCGCCGAGTGGTTGGCGCGGATCGCGCGGCGTCGGGCGTGATTTACCGAAAGCTCGGCCGCCTCGCCCTGAACGATCTCGCCTTCCTCGATCTCCGCCTCGTGCACGAACAGGCTGCCGGCCCGCTTCTTCACGTCGAGAACACGCGCGCGGCCGGTGACGGTGCGGATCAGGCCCTGGTCGCCGACCTGGCCGCCGGATTCGGCATAGAACGGGGTCTGGTTCAGGATCACCTGCACGGTCTCGCCCGCCTTCGCCGACGAAACCCGGCTGCCGCCCTGCACAAGCGCCTTGACCACACCCTCGGCGGCTTCCGTTTCATAGCCGAGGAATTCGGTCGCGCCGAGTTCGTCGCGCAGATCGAACCAGACGCCTTCCTCGGCCGCCTCGCCGGTGCCGGACCAGGCCGCCCGCGCCTTGGCGCGCTGCTCGTCCATCGCGGCGTCGAACCCGGTGGTGTCGACTGAGCGGCCCTGCTCGCGCAGCGCATCCTGGGTCAGGTCCAGCGGGAATCCATAGGTATCGTAGAGCCGGAACGCGGTCTCGCCCGGCAGCGCAGCGCCGTCCGGCAGCCGGTCCAGCTCCTCGGCCAGCAGGCGCAGCCCCCGGTCAAGGGTGCGGCGGAACCGGTTCTCCTCCAACTCCAGCGTCTCGGTGATCATCGCCTTGGCGCGGACCAGCTCCGGGAAGGCCTGGCCCATCTGATGAACGAGCGCGGGCACCAGCCGGTACATCAGCGGCGCGTCGATGCCGAGGAGATGCGCGTGCCGCATCGCCCGGCGCATGATCCGGCGCAGCACATAGCCCCTGCCCTCGTTCGACGGCAGCACGCCGTCGGCGATCAGGAACGAAGTCGCGCGCAGATGGTCGGCGATCACCCGGTGATGGATCCGGCCCGGCCCGTCCGGATCGCTGTTCGAGGCGTGGGCGCTCGCCTCGATCAGCGCCCGCATCAGGTCGGTGTCGTAGTTGTCGTGCTTTCCCTGCAGCACCGCGCCGATCCGCTCCAGCCCCATGCCGGTGTCGATCGACGGCTTCGGCAGGTTCTCGCGCCTTCCGTCCTCGAACTGTTCGAACTGCATGAAGACCAGGTTCCAGATCTCGATGAACCGGTCGCCGTCCTCGTTCTCGCTACCCGGAGGGCCGCCCGGGATCTGGTCGCCGTGATCGTAGAAGATCTCCGAACACGGCCCGCAGGGCCCGGTCGGTCCCATCGACCAGAAATTGTCCGACGTCGGGATGCGAATGATCCGCTCGTCCGGCAGGCCGGTGTGCTTCTTCCAGATCTCGAAGGCCTCGTCGTCATCGTGGAAGATGGTGACGAGCAGGCGCTCCTTCGGCAGCCCGAACTCCTTGGTGATCAGGTCCCAGGCGAGCGGGATCGCCATCTCCTTGAAGTAGTCGCCGAAGGAGAAGTTCCCCAGCATCTCGAAGAAGGTGTGATGGCGCGCCGTATAGCCGACATTGTCGAGGTCATTGTGCTTGCCGCCGGCACGCACGCATTTCTGCGAGGTCGCTGCGCGCACGTAGTCGCGGTGCTCGAGCCCGGTAAAGACGTTCTTGAACTGCACCATCCCGGCATTCGTGAACATCAGCGTCGGATCGTTGCGCGGGACGAGCGGGGACGAGGCCACGACCTCGTGGCCATGCCTCGCGAAGTAGTCGAGAAACTCCGTCCGGATTTCGTTCAGAGATGCCATCTGCGCGCGTGCCCCATGCCGAGGGTTGGTCCGTCGGCGCTCTCATATATACGCGTCGGGCGGGTGTCCACATCCGGCATGCGCCGCGCGCGCGCCGGGTCGGCGCCCTTTCGGGTGCATGACGGCCTTGCTGACGACCTGTCGGCGGCCCTCATCCCGGAGCGGCGTCAGGGTGTCCCGAAACTCGACGTCCGACCATTCCAGGGCGCCGTCGAAGGGTCCGGTCAAAGAAAGCTTTCGGATGGAAGGCCGGCTCAAACGCCGCTGCGCCGCCCACTGCCAGTCCCGTGACACCGGTTCCGGCCCCGTCGGCAATCCCATCTAGGCCACCCAACGACTCATTCAGCACCGCGCATGATAAAAGCGCGGCCACGATGGGGCCGCGCTTTGACGAATGCGGACGCCGCCCGCGCAGGAAAGCCGGGACTCAGGCCTCCATCACCTCTTCCTCCTGGCCAGAACTCCCATCGCCCGAATCGTCGGCGCCCATGGCAAAATCGAGTCCGTGGGCGGCGCGGATCTTGTCCTCGATCACCAGGGCGATGTCCGGGTTCTCCTTCAGGAACAGCTTGGCGTTTTCGCGGCCCTGGCCGATACGCTGGTCGGCGAAGGAGAACCAGGCGCCGGACTTCTCGACCACGCCGGCCTTGACCCCAAGGTCAATCAGCTCGCCGGTCTTCGAAATGCCCTCGCCATACATGATGTCGAACTCGACCTGTCGGAACGGCGGGGCGACCTTGTTCTTGACCACCTTCACCCGGGTGGTGTTGCCGACCACCTCGTCGCGGTCCTTGATCGCGCCGATGCGGCGGATGTCGAGCCGCACGCTGGCATAGAACTTCAGTGCGTTGCCGCCGGTGGTGGTCTCCGGCGAACCGAACATGACGCCGATCTTCATCCGGATCTGGTTGATGAAGATGACCATGCACTTGGAGCGACTGATCGAGCCTGTCAGCTTGCGCATCGCCTGGCTCATCAGGCGGGCGTGGACGCCGACCGAGCTGTCACCCATCTCGCCTTCCAGTTCCGAACGCGGGGTCAGCGCCGCGACCGAGTTGACCACCACCACCGAGACCGCGCCAGAGCGCACCAAGGTGTCGGTGATCTCCAGTGCCTGCTCGCCGGCATCGGGCTGCGAGATCAGCAGCTCGTCGACGTTCACTCCCAGCTTGCGGGCATAGGACGGGTCGAGCGCATGCTCGGCGTCGACAAAGGCGCAGATGCCACCCCTCTTCTGCTCCTCGGCGATGGCATGGAGAGCAAGGGTGGTCTTGCCCGAGCTCTCCGGCCCGTAGATCTCGATGATCCGGCCCTTCGGCAACCCGCCGATCCCGAGCGCGATGTCGAGGCCGAGCGAGCCGGTGGGGATCGCCTCGATGTCCATCGCGGCCTCGCGCTGGCCGAGCTTCATGATCGAGCCCTTGCCGAAATTCCGCTCGATCTGCGCCAGGGCGGATTCGAGAGCCTTCTGCTTGTCCATTTCGCGCCTTTCGTCCAGCCTCAGCAGGTTGTCGTTCATTGTTTCGATCCCTTATTCCACATCGCCCCATGGGTTGCAAACCTGAGCATGTTCCCCGGACGTTCTCATAAATTTCGGGACAAATAAAGAACAAAATGTGCTCATGCCCCAGTTGACGCCAACATGGTTGAGGAAGCGTTAAGGGTGCTGCGTCAGTCGCTCCCGCCCAGCGCCGCCTTTACCTTCGCGGTCAGATCGGTCAGCGAGAACGGCTTCGGCAGGAACTCGAAATCGTGGTCGACCAGGTTGCGGCGGAACGAATCCTCCGCGTAGCCGGAGATGAACACGACCCGGAGCCCGGGCCGCATCCGCCGCGCCTTGGCGGCGAAGGTCGGGCCGTCCATGCCGGGCATCACCACGTCCGATACCAGAACGTCGATGTGGGTCTCGGCGCCAGTCAGAATATCGAGCGCAGCCTCGGCCGAGGCTGCCTCGAGCACATCGTAACCCCGCAGCCGCAGCGCCCGGGAGGCGAAGGAGCGCACAGGATCCTCGTCCTCCACCAGCAGCACCGTGCCATGCCCGGTGAGGTCCGGCCGCTCGGGCTTGGTCGGCAGCTCCGCTTCGGCGATCACCGATGCATCGGCCGGAGTGTGCGGCAACAGGATGCGGAAGCAGGCGCCGCCCTCGGGCCGGTTCTCCACAAAGACGAAACCGCCCGACTGCTTGACGATGCCGTAGACCGTCGGCAGGCCCAGTCCCGTCCCCTCGCCTTGCGGCTTGGTGGTGAAGAACGGCTCGAACACCCGGTCGACGACTTGCGGGTCGATTCCGGTGCCGCTGTCCGAGACACCGATCTCCACATAGGCGCCGGTCGGCACGTCGATGCCCTGGATCGGGGCCTCGGAGCCGACCTCCACGACTCGGGTGGCGATCGTCACGACGCCGCCATTGGGCATCGCGTCGCGGGCGTTGACCACCAGGTTCATGAGCGCCTGCTCGAATTGCTGCTGGTCGGCGCGGACATAGCCGATATCCGTTCCGTGCTCGACGACGAGCGTCACCTTCTCGCCGATGAGACGGTTCAGCAGGTAGAGCGAATCCGAGACCACGTCCTGCACCGACAGCAGCGTCGGGGTCAGCGTCTGTTTGCGCGAGAAGGCCAGAAGCTGCCGCACCAGCGCCGCGGCGCGGTGCGTGTTCTGGCGGATCTGCATCAGATCCGAATAGTCGGGATGCAGCGCATCCTTGCCGAGCAGCAGCAGGTCGGAATGCCCGCTGATCGCCGTCAGGACGTTGTTGAAGTCGTGCGCGACCCCGCCGGCCAGCTTGCCGATCGCCTCCATCTTCTGCGACTGGGCGAACTTGTCCTCCAGAGACCGGATCTCGCTGGCATCGCTCAGGACGGCGACAAGCGCGGGGCCGCTTCCGAAGGTCACCGGGGTCAGCACGATGTGCAAGAAGCGCTCGCTGGCACCGCCACGCATGCGCACCATCTCGCGCCGCCCGCGGGGGTCGGCGAAGGCCTCGGCGATAAATGCCTCGACCGGCCGGCCGAGCGACTCGACGAGCTGCGCGAGTGTGGCGTCCGGCGCGACGTCACTGCCGATCATCTCGCGCGCCGGCGCGTTGAACCAGCGTATCCGGCCACCGCGATCGAGCTGCATCAGCGCAACAGGAACCAGATCGAGCGCCCGTCGGGCTGCTTCGGAGAAGGCTCCGGCCTCGGCAGGCTCCGCCTCCGCCCGGTCCGCGTCACCTGCCTCCGCCGCCGGGCCGGCGGCGAACTCCTCGGCTCGGGGGAGCGTCCAGGCCAGCAGATCCGGCTCGTGCCACCGGACGGCCAGCACACGGGGTTCCGCCCCGTGACGGGGCGCCACATGCGCGAAGGCGAAGCCAAGCCGCCGCGCCGACGTGGCGAGCCGGTAGATCAGACCGGGATCGACCGCATAGCCGGCCGCAAGATAGGCCGCGATTCCGCCCGTCGGGGGCCCGAGGAGATCCTCCATGGAAGAATTTGCCCGGCGCATCCTCCCATCGAAGCCAGTCAGAGCGGCGGGTTGCGGCGTGCTGTCCAGCCACGCGCCCAGCCGATGCGCGCCACCGGCTGCTCCGCCGTCCAGAAGGTCAAGAATGCGCGATAGCATCGCCCGGTAGCCATCCCCTGCCAGTTCGGCGCAGACGCAAGTGCCTCACCAATTCCTTAACCAAGTGTAAAGTCCGGCGCAGCCGCAACAGCTACTCATCCCGCCCGCACCAGTTCGGCGGCGAAGAATCCGTCGCCACCGTCGAGAGGGGTCAGCACGAGCGGCGCGCGCCCGGCTCGGAAATCGGGCCGGGCTTCAAGGAACGCATCGACGCGGACTTCGTTCTCGGCCGGGATCATCGAGCAGGTGGCGTAGACCAGCCGGCCGCCCGGCCGCACCGCCGCTGCCGCGTCGGCAAGCACGGAGTCCTGGGTTGCATTGAGACTCGACAGCTCCGCCGCTGTCAGCCGCCATTTCGCATCCGGGTTGCGGCGCCAGGCGCCGGATCCTGAGCACGGCGCATCGACGAACACCAGATCGCACCGTCCATCGAGGCCGGAGACCCTGTCAGGCGGACAGAGCGTCACCGTCGCCCCCGCCCGCTCCGCCCGGTCGGGAAGCTGCGACAGCCGGCGCTCGGAAATGTCATGGGCATGTAGATGCCCCGTGGCGCCCATCCTGGCGGCGAAGGCAAGGCTCTTGCCGCCACCGCCGGCACAGTAGTCGAGAACGATCTCACCGGGCCGGGGATCGGCGTATTCGGCGGCCGCCTGGCTGGCCGCATCCTGCACCTCGACGAGCCCGTCCAAATAGGCGCGGCTGCGAGCGACCGCCGGGGCGCCGACGGTGACCCGTAGGCAGGACGCGGATAGCGGTCCCGGCACGGCCGCGATTCCTTCGGCTCCCAGCGCTTCGATCGCCCCCGCCGGTTCGGTCTTCAGCGCGTTGACCCGCAGGAACACCTGCGCCTTCTGGCGGAGCAGCGCCAGGGCGCCTTCGGGGACATGGTCAAGATGGGCCAGCAGCCAGTCCGGAAGGTCGAGCCGAACGGCCGCCGGAGCGGCGTCGATCGAACGGCCCAGCCGGGACGCCTCCGTCCCGGACAGCGGTTCAGGGCCGTAGCCGACCCCGGAGAACAGACTGTCGCGATCGGCGGGCCCGATGCCATCGAGCACGAGGCTGCCAAGCAGCGTGGCGCGGCCATCGGCCGGCTCCTCCACGCCCGCCGCCCAGGCCGCCGATCGCAGACGGCGGACGGCGTCATAGACGAGATCGGCAACGGCGCGGCGATCGCCCGAGCCGGCATAGCGGCTCTCCCGGCCCCAGAGGGTCAGCAGGCGGTCGAGCAGCCCCTCGCCGGCGAGCCAGCGGTCGGTGATGCCGATCGCCGCCTGCAGGCGGGCCGCTGGCGTCATGCGGGTCCGGACGACCTGGGCAGGCTGATATCGGCAACGGTCAGGGCGGTGCCCGAGCAGCTTCCGGCGAACCCGCGCTCGGCGAGGCCTGCGAAAGTCACGGTCGCGAGCACGATCAGGAGTGCCGCACGCCAGCGAAAACCGCGGAACGGCTGCCGGATCGAGTTGGGCAAGGGAGCAATGGCAGGTGTCATGGCATGTCTCCTCCCCCTCAATATAAGCGAAAGGGCGCACCCCTCCAATAGCGCTTCCCGCCCCTGTACCTCAGCCCATCCGGTAATTCGGGCTCTCCCGGGTGATCTGCACGTTGTGGGCGTGGCTCTCGCGCAGCCCGGCGCCCGAGATGCGCACGAAGCGGCAGCCGGTGCGCATCTCGTCGATGGTGCGGCAGCCGGTATAGCCCATCGCCGCGCGCAGGCCGCCGAGAAGCTGGTGGATCACCGCCCCGGCGGCGCCCTTGTAGGGAACCTGGCCCTCGACCCCCTCGGGCACGAGCTTGTGCGTGTCCGATACCTCCTGCTGGAAGTAGCGGTCGGCAGAACCCCGCGCCATCGCGCCCACCGACCCCATGCCGCGATAGGACTTGTAGGACCGCCCCTGATAGAGGAACACCTCGCCCGGCGCCTCGTCGGTGCCGGCCAGCATCGAGCCCACCATGGCGCAGCTCGCCCCGCCCGCGATCGCCTTGGCGAAATCGCCCGAAAACTTGATGCCGCCATCGGCGATCACCGGATGTCCGGTCTTCGCGGCTTCCTCGGCGCAATCCATGATCGCGGTCAGCTGCGGCACGCCGACCCCGGCGACGATGCGTGTGGTGCAGATCGAGCCCGGGCCGATGCCGACCTTGATCGCATCCGCCCCGGCGCCGATCAGGGCCCTGGTCGCCTCGGCGGTGGCGACGTTGCCGGCGACCACCTGGACCGAATTCGACAGCTTCTTGACCCGCTCCACCGCCCTGCTGACGGCAATGGAATGCCCGTGGGCGGTGTCGATGACGATCAGGTCGACCCCCGCATCGATCAGGGCGCCCGAGCGCTCGAACCCCGCATCGCCGACGGTCGAGGCCGCAGCCACCCGCAGGCGCCCGAGCTGGTCCTTGCAGGCATGGGGATTCAGCACCGCCTTCTGGATGTCCTTGACGGTCAGGAGGCCGGTGCACTCGCCCTTCTCGTTGACCACCAGCAGCTTCTCGATCCGCCGCTCCTGCAGGATCCGCTTGGCCGCCTCGAGATCGACCGGCTCGCGCACCGTGGCAAGATTGGCCGAGGTCATCAGCGCCGAGACCGGCGTGGACGGGTCCTCGGCGAAGCGCATGTCGCGGTTGGTCAGGATGCCGGCAAGCCGCCCGGCCCGGTCCACCACCGGGAAGCCGGTGATGCTGTATTGCCGCTGGAGCGCCTGGGCATCGGCCAGTGTCTGGCCCGGCTGGAGGGTGACCGGGTTGTAGACGATCCCCAACTCGAAGCGCTTGACCTGCCGCACCTGCGCCGCCTGTTCGGCAATTTCGAGATTGCGGTGGATCACCCCCATGCCGCCCGCCTGGGCCATGGCGATCGCCATCGCCGCCTCGGTCACCGTGTCCATCGCCGAGGACAGCAGCGGAATGTTGAGATCGATCGTGCGCGTCACCCGGGTCCGCACATCTGCATTGGTCGGCATGATTTCCGACGCGGCCGGGACCAGGAGTACGTCATCGAAGGTGAGCGCCTCACAAATCTCCATGCGGATTTCCTCCGGAGTTGCGGTGTTGGCGGCTCCCTTTCGCACGTTGCCGCCGGGAAGGGAAGATGTTTCGGCGCCGCGGCTCGCGCCCATTTCCCTGTCGGGCCCGCGCCGCTATCCTCAGCCACGCTCCGTTGCAGCGAGAAGGACCCCACATGGCGGGACATGGTTACGAATCCGGCCGGCTGAACCTGCCCTTCGTCGGCATCGCGACCTTCGGCAAGCGGCCCTATGTCGAGGACTGGGACCGAATCGAAGCGGATGTCTGCGTCCTCGGCGCACCGTTCGACTTCGGCACCCAGTGGCGCAGCGGTGCCCGCTTCGGGCCGCGCGCGGTGCGCGAGGCCTCGACGCTGTTTTCCTTCGGCCATGCCGGCGCCTACGACCACGAGGACGACGCCACCTATCTCGGCGGCGAGGTCCGGATCGTCGATCTGGGCGACGCCGACATCGTGCACACCGACACCGTGAAATCGCACGCCAACATCGAGTACGGGGTGCGCAAGATCCTTGCGGCCGGCGCGCTTCCGGTGGTGATCGGCGGCGACCACTCGGTCAACATCCCCTGCGTCAACGCCTTCGACGGCCAGGGGCCGATCCACATCCTGCAGATCGACGCCCATCTCGACTTCGTCGACGAGCGTCACGGGGTCCGCTTCGGCCACGGCAATCCGATGCGCCGGGCAGCCGAGAAGGATTACGTCACTGGCCTGACCCAGCTCGGCATCCGCAACGTCTCGTCGACCGCGAAGGAGGGCTACGAGGCCGCCCGCAGGATGGGCTCAGACATTCTGAGCGTGCGGCAGGTGCGCAAGCTCGGCCGCGACGGGGTGATCGCCCGGATCCCGGAGGGGGCGCGGCTCTATGTTACCATCGACATCGACGCCTTCTGCCCGTCGATCGCACCCGGCACCGGAACGCCGAGCCATGGCGGGTTCCTGTACTACGACGTTCTCGAGATCCTCCAGAGGGTCGCACAGCGCCACGAGGTGGTGGGAATCGACCTGGTCGAAGTGGCGCCGGACTACGACCCCTCGGGCTCGACCCAGATCCTGGCGGCGCAGGTGCTGCTGAACTTCCTCGGCTTCATCTTTCACGCCAAGGGCGCGCGGGGCTGACCCGGGTCGCGGCAACTCTGGCGACGCACTATGAAGTAATATTCGATTTATATTGGTTAATACATTTAAGTAATTACGAATAATCACTTTCGCTCGGTGCAATCGCCTCACGCGCGATGACGGCGCGGCCGGGCGGAACCGGGGGCGGCAAAGTCTTCCCACAGCCGGTCAACCACCGCCGCCGCCGCGGGCAGCTCGAACGTCGCAACCGCGCCCGGCACGGGCAGACCGCGGTCCAGCCGCAGGTCGAACCGCTGGAGCGAGAGCGGCCGCAACCCGGCGGCGGCGGCGGCCGATTGCAGGTGGTCCTCGCCATGGGCATAGCGCATCGACGGCTGCAGGCGCCATCCGGAAGGGACGGACTCCGGATCCAGTTCGACGGTCAGCACGAGCAGCCCGCCCGGCTCCAGCCGGCGCGCCACCAGTGCCATCAACGGCGCCAGATCGCCAAGATAGGGCGCCACGTCACCGGCTGCGATCAGATCGAAAAGCCGGGTATCAGCCGCAAGAAAGCGCTGCACATCACCCAGATGCAACACATCGAAGACGCGCTTCGCCCGGACCTGCTCGATCATCGCCGGCGCGAGGTCGATCCCCTCGAGCCAGGCGGTGACGCCCCGCAGTGACTCGCCTGTCAGGCCGGTGCCGCAGCCGATATCGAGCGTGCGGGCAAACCGGGCGCCCGGCCGGGCGGCATCGACCGCAGCCCGGATCATCGTCGGCGCCCGGTAGTCGAGTCGCCCGAGAAGCGCCCGCTCGAAGCCGGGCGCATAGTCATCGAACAGCGCCCGCACATAGCTTTCAGGCGGGGCGCTCGGCATCGGAGCGACGCCTGCGAGGGCAAGCTTCATCTCGACCCCCAGCGGATCGGCCGGATCGAGCGAGAGCGCCTCGCGCCAGGCGGCGACGGCGCCCGGCACATCTCCGAGGTCGCGCCGGGCTTCGCCAAGCGCCAACCATGCGGCCACCCAACCCGGCGCCAGCTCGACCGTCTGGGCGAAGAGATCTGCCGCCCCGGCAAGATCGCCCGCCCCCCGGAGCATCCCGCCATAGGCAAAGCGGCGATCCGCCAGCGGATCACCGGAGGTCTTGAGCCGGGTGGTCTCATGAGACATCGCGCACGCCGTGGATCGACGCCCGCAAGGGGGCCGCGGTGATCTACGCTTTCCGCGGCCGTAGTCAAGCCGGAACCCGGCACGGCGTCCTGCCGCCGTGGCCGGTCAGCTCTCCGCGGCGCGGAACCCGGTCGCCACCACGAACATCTCGGCCGAGTCCTTGCGGCTCGACGGCGGCTTGAAGTGCTGGACCTTGGCGAAACGCTGCTTCAGCAGCGCCAGCAGGTCGATTCTCGGTGCCGCCGCGCAGCACCTTGGCGGCGAAGACGCCGCCGGGCGCCAGGACATCGAATGCGAACTGCGCTGCCGCCTCGGCCAGGGCCATGATCCGCATGTGATCGGTCTGCCTGTGCCCGGTCGACGAGGCGGCCATGTCGGACAATACCACGTCCGCTTCGCCGCCGAGCAGGGTCCGGACTGCCTCGTCGGCATTGGAATCGAGAAAATCGAGCTGCATCAGCTCGGCCCCGGCGATCGGCTCCATCTCTTGCAGATCTATCCCGATGACCCGGCCCTGGCGCTTGCCGGGTTTCTCGCCGAGCGCGTTCACCCGCTGCACCGCGACCTGGCACCAGCCCCCCGGCGCGCAGCCGAGGTCGACCACCCGCGCGCCGGGCACCAGGAAGCGGAAGCGGTCGTCGATTTCCAGCAGCTTGTAGGCGGCCCGGCTGCGGTAGCCCTCGCGCTGGGCGCGGGCGACATAGGGATCGTTGAGCTGGCGCTGCAGCCACCGGGTCGACGAGGTCCGCCGCCCCTTGGCCGACTTCACCCTCACCTTCAACGCCCTGTCGCCGCGTCCGGGTGGTTTCTTGCCGCCGCTCATTGCGCCGCGATCCGGCGCTGGTGGAGGAGCCCGTAAAGCATTCCCTCGCGCAGTCCCCGGTCGGCGATGCGCAGCCGCTCGACCGGCCAGAGCCGCAGGATCGTCATCAGGATCGCGGCGCCGGACAGGATCAGTTCGGCCCGCCCCGGTCCGATGCCGGGATGCGCAACCTCGTCGATGCCCCTTGAAAGCAGCCGCGCGGCGATCTCGGCCGCGCCGGCCGCCGGCATCCAGAGCCCGTCTACCTTGCTGCGGTCGTAGCTGCGCAGCCCGAGGTGAATCGCGCCGAAGGTCGTCGCGGTGCCCGAGACGCCGATGATCTGAAGGTTCCCGGTCATCCCCGCCCGGTCCGGCGACCTGTAGGGGATGAAGGGAGCGAGATGCCCCTCGAAATGCGCGGTCATGGCGGCGAACCGTGCCGGCGGATCGCCGGCATCGCTGAACCGGTCGTGCAGGGTCGAGACCCCCATCGGCACCGAGATCCAGTCGGTGATATGCGCCGCGGCGGCGCGGGCGTTGTCCGACTCGGCCCCCCGTGCACCGGTCGGCGCCAGGGCGCGGATCAGGCTGATCCGGCGGCTGGACGGGGTGCGAGACATGTCGACCCAGATCAGCTCGGTCGAGCCGCCGCCGATGTCGAAGACCAGCAGATGCTCGGCTTCCGGATCGATCAGCGGCGCGCAGCCGGCGATCGCGAGCCGCGCCTCCTCCTCGGCCGAGATGATCTCGAGCTGCAGCCCGACCTCGCGCATCACCCGGCGCGCGAAGCCGGTGCCGTTCGATGCCCGGCGGCAGGCTTCGGTGGCGACGATGCGGGCGTCCGATACCCGGTGCTGGCGGATCTTGGTGGCGCAGATCCGCAGCGCCTTCAGGGCACGCTCCTGCGCCGCCGTGCCGAGGGCGTTGGAATGCTCGACCCCCTCGCCCAGCCGCACCGCGCGCGAGAAGGCGTCGACCACCGCGAAACCGTCGCCTTCGGGCCGCGCCACCAGCAGGCGGCAGTTGTTGGTGCCTAGGTCGAGCGCGGCGAGCAAAGGGCCTCCGTCGGCGCCGTCAACGCGGGCCGGGTCCGGCAACTGCCGGCCGGAATGCTGCGCTCCGCTGCCCGATCGCTGTCTCACTGCCCGCTGTCACAATCGCTTCACACGTCCTCTAGCTCTAGGGTGCGGGGCGGCCGGGGACAAGCGAGTCGGTGGGGATCCGGGCGCCGGTTCCGGCTGGCGGATGCGGCCCGTGCGTCAGCCGCAGCCGGCAGCGAGATGGGCGGGCTGGGCGACAACGCCGAGGGCGCGGCAGACATCGAACACCCGGTCGGCCTTGTTCAGGGTGTAGAAATGCAGGTGCGACGCACCGTTCTCCAGCAGATCGTCGCACTGCTCGGTGGCGATGGCGGTCGCCAGCAGGTCGTGCGAGGCACTGTCCCCGGCGTTCTCGAACGCCTTGAACATCCAGTCCGGGATGCTGGCCTGGCAGCTGTCGGCGAAGCGCACGGTCTTCCAGAAATCCTCGATCGGCAGAACTCCCGGCAGGATCGGCGCGCTGATCCCGGCAGCGGCGCAGTCGTCCCGGAAGCGGTAGAAGTGCTCGTTGTCGAGGAAAAGCTGGGTGATGGCTCCGGCGGCACCAGCGTCGAGCTTGCGCTTCAGGTGCTCGATATCCGCCTTCCGGCTCGTCGCTTCCGGATGGGTCTCCGGATAGGCGGCGACCCAGATATCGAACTGGCGCAACTCGGCCAGGGCGGAAATCAACTCCACCGAGCCAGAGAAGCCTTCCGGATGCGGCGTGAACCGGTCATGCCCCGTGGGCGGATCGCCGCGGAGCGCCACGATCTGGCGACAGCCGAGCTTCGCGTAGCTCCGCGCCACCCGCAGCACATCCTCGCGCGAGGCGCCGACACAGGTCAGATGCCCGGCCACGTTCAGCCGCGCGCAGTCGCGGATCGCCAGCATCGCGGACATGGTGCGGTCGCGGGTGGTTCCGCCGGCGCCGTAGGTGACCGATACGAATTCGGGCGCCAGCGGAGCCAGTCGCTGCACCGCCGTCCACAGCCCCATGCTCGCGCGCGGGGTGCGCGGCGGGAAGAACTCGAAACTGATCCGGAAGTCCCGGCTGGGCAGCGGCGCGGCCATGGGTTCCGGCCCTCCGGTTGGCGATCACGAAAATTCGCACGGGCAATGCCCAGGCGACACTCCTGAATATCATGGCCGGCACCCGAAATCGACTGATAAAGGACGAAAACCGACCCTGGTGCTCGCCTCCCCGCCCGGCCGTGCCATCCGCGGGACGGGTGTGTCGCAGATGTTGTCCACCAAGTCGAAATTCTGCGCTCGCCGAATTCTGGCTCGGGTATTGAGAGGCCGGTCAAGCGAAGCACGGGGGCCGGCCATGGCGCAAATGATGATCGTCTACTGGCGGGACATCCCGGCGCAGGTCATCGTGAAGCAGGGAAGAACCGCCGCCAAGCGCCAGCTGCCGGAGCGCTTCGAGCAGGCAATCGACCGCTGCGCCATGAAGGTCGGCGCGCGCGACTCCGATTCCTACCTTGCCGAGTGGCGGCGCGGCGAGCCGGCCGAGGTCCAGGGCGACCTCGAGGCAATCGCGACGGCGGAAGCGACGCGGCTGGACACTGAATTCGATAGCGCCCGGATCAAGGCGCTGATCGCGAATGACGGCTGGGCCACTGCCCGAGCCTGAGAGGAGAGACGACGCAGATGGCCAATATCCTCAACCTCTTCGGCCGCAAGCCGAAACCGGAATCCGCCCCCGACGCGGCGGGTGCCCTTGCGGCCTTCCTCGGCGGCTTTTCCATCGAGGTGATGCCGCGTACCGCCGAGAAGATCGACGACTTCCGCGCCCTGCTGCCGGCCGGCACCCGGGTCTACGTCGCCCATATCGACGGCACGCCGATCGAGGACATGGTCGCGACCGCGAAGCGGATCGCTGCCGAGGGCTTCCCGGTGATGCCGCACTTCCCGGCCCGGATCATCGCCGACGAGGCGGTGCTGGCCGACTGGATCGCCCGCTACCAGGGCGAGGCCGGGATCGACCAGGCGCTGCTGCTCGGCGGCGGCATCGACACGCCGCACGGCAAGTTCCACTGCTCGATGCAGCTGATGGAGACCGGGCTCTTCGACAAGGCCGGGTTCAGGCGGCTCCACGTCGCCGGGCACCCGGAGGGCAACAGGGACATCGACCCGGACGGCTCCGACCGCAACGTCATGGAGGCGCTGCGCTGGAAGCAGGCCTTCACCGAGCGCACCGACGCCGAGATGGCGATCGCGACCCAGTTCTGCTTCGAGGCGAAGCCGGTGATCCGTTGGGTCGAGCGGCTCCAGCGTGAGGGTATCCGGCTCCCGGTCCATATCGGCGTCGCCGGCCCTGCGAAGCTACAGACCATGATCAAGTTCGCGATGACCTGCGGCGTCGGCCCATCCCTGCGCGTCCTGCAGCGCCGCGCGGCGGATGTGACCAAGCTGATCCTGCCATTCACCCCGGAGGAGTTCCTGACCGAGCTCGCTGTGCACAAGGCGCAACATCCGGATTTCGGCATCGCGCAGGTGCATTTCTTCCCGCTGGGCGGTATCAGGCAGACTGCCGAGTTCACCGACCAGTTCGGCAGCGCCCGCCCGGCGGCGCGCGCCGCCACCGCCTGAGAAAAGGAAACACCCATGACCCGGACTGTCGTCGAGTTGAAGAGCCGCACCGTCATCATCGGCTTCGACCAGCCCTTCTGCGTGATCGGCGAGCGGATCAACCCGACCGGCCGCAAGAAGCTGGCGGCCGAGCTCGAGGCCGGCGATTTCACGACGGTTGAGAAGGACGCGCTCGAGCAGGTCGCCTGCGGGGCCGCCGTGCTCGATATCAATGCGGGCGTGGTCTACAACTCGAACCCGAACCCGAACGAGACCGAGCCGCCGCTGATGCGGAAGGTGGTCGAGCTGGTTCAGGGGCTGGTCGACGTGCCGCTCTGCATCGACAGCTCGGTGCCGGGCGCGCTGAAGGCCGGACTCGAGGCCTGCAACGGTCGCCCGCTTCTGAATTCGGTGACCGGCGAGGAGGAGCGGCTCGAGCTCGTCCTGCCTTTGGTCAAGCAGTACAACGTGCCGGTGGTGGCGATCTCGAACGACGACACCGGCATCTCCGAGAATCCGGACGTCCGTTTCGAGGTTGCGAAGAAGATTGTCCACCGTGCCGCGGATTTCGGCATCCCGGCCCACGACATCGTGGTCGATCCGCTGGTGATGCCGATCGGCGCCATGGCGACGGCCGGCCAGCAGGTCTTCGCGCTGGTCCGCCGGCTCCGCGAGGAGCTTGGCGTCAACACCACCTGCGGCGCCTCGAACATCTCGTTCGGGCTGCCGAACCGACACGGCATCAACAACGCCTTCCTGCCGATGGCCATCACCGCCGGCATGACCTCGGCGATCATGAATCCGGTGCAGCCGCTGACGGCGAAGGCGAAGATCGACGAGCATCTCGCCGCGCTCCGAGCCCTCGGCATCGCCATCCCTGAGGCGGAGGCCCTGAACCTCGACGCCCTTGCGCCTCTTCTCGGCCTTGGCGCCCGAAAGGCGGTTCCCTCGAAGGAAATGGAGGCGATCCGCGCCGCCAACTTCCTGATGAACAACGACGCCCACGGCGCCAACTGGATCCGCTTCAACAAGCCCCCGGCGGCCGAGGGAGAGGGCGAGGGCCGCGGCCGCCGCGAGGGGCGCCGCCGCCGGGCCTGACCCAGAACTCGCGCACAATGATGCAACGGCGGCCCAGGCAGGGCCGCCGCTTCGATTCCAGCCTGTCCGGTCAGCAGTCCGGCAGGATGTTGACCGGGTCGGATATCCTCTGGTCCATCGCGTGCGACGGCCGCTCGCAGCCGGCCTCGCCGACGATCCGTGCCGGAACCCCGGCCACGGTCTTGCGTGCCGGCACGTCCTGCAGCACCACCGAGCCTGCGGCGATCCGCGCGCAGTTGCCGACGCGGATATTGCCCAGCACCTTGGCCCCGGCACCGATCAGCACGCCGTCGCCGATCTTCGGATGGCGGTCGCCCCCGTCCTTGCCGGTGCCGCCCAGCGTCACGCTGTGCAGCATCGAGACATCGTCACCCACCACCGCGGTCTCGCCGATGACGATGCTGTGGGCATGGTCGATCATGATCCCCTGCCCGATCCGCGCGCCCGGATGGATGTCGACCCCGAAGCATTCGGAACTGCGCATCTGCAGGAACAGTGCGATGTCCTTGCGGCCGTGCTCCCACAGGTGATGCGCCAGCCGGTACGACTGGATCGCCAGGAAGCCCTTGAAGTAGATCAGCGGTTGCAGCATCCGGTTGCAGGCCGGGTCGCGGTCGTAGACGGCCATGATGTCGGCACGCGCCGCTGCGCCCATCTTCGGGTCGCGCGCATAGGCGTGGTCCGCCATCTCGCGCAGCAGCAGTGGCGACATTTCGGGCGAGGAAAGCTTCTGCGCCAGCCGGTAGCTCAGCGCTGCTTCCAGCGTTTCGTGATGCAGCACGATCGAATGCGCGAGGCTGGCCATGAACGGCTCGTCGCCCGCCAGGGTCTCGGCCTCGCCACGGATCTGCTTCCAGACCGGATCGACCGTCTTCAGGTCCTTCTTGACGCCGGGATCGGTGCTCATCGCTGCCTCCTGGATCCACCGCTTGCGCAATCCCGCAAGCTCGACTGACAATGGAGATAGATGGATCGCGGCGGGATTTCCACCGATGGACGCAAACCGGCAAAAAGAATTTCGCGCGGCGTTGCTGGCGCTGCAGGCGGAGTTGCACGCAGCGGAAGCCGCTTCCGAGGACGACCGGGCTCCGGTCGCGCTCGATCAGCAGGCGGTGGGCAGGCTCAGCAGGATGGATGCGTTCCGGGCCCAGGCGATGGCGCTGGAGACCTCGCGCCGCCGCGGCGTGGAACTGCGGCGGATCGCGGCGGCCCTCGGCCGGATGGACGAGGGCGAATACGGTTACTGCGTTGAATGCGGGGAGGAAATCGCCGCCCTCCGGCTCGAGCTCGACCCGGCGGTACCGCTCTGCATTGGCTGCGCGCCCGGCGGCTGACCGCCGGGCCGCGGCTCAGACCGCGCGCGGCGGCGACAGCTCGAGATAGTGCACCGCCAGCCTCACGGTGCCGCCCGCGAAGCTTCCGCCCTCGGCGGTCAGCAGCAGGGGCGTGTCACCGTAATAGGCCAACGGCGACCCGCTCACGCCGTGGGCGTAAGAGTTCACCGCCACGCCGATGCCGGAACCGTACCGATCCGGGCTGCCCGCCACCCCCAGCGACCAGCCCGTCGCGCCGCCAATCGCCTCGACCACCCGGCCGGTGACCCCGAGCACGATCGCCTTGTCCGGAACCACTGCCGCCGTCACCGAGGTCGCACCGGTTCCCACCGCATGGTCAATCTCGGCCTGCCGCAGGGCGGAGAGCGCTCCGCCGGGCGAGACAGGCTGATGCTCCAGGCGCCAGTCATTGCCGTCATGCACGGCGACGCCGCCCGCGTCCGCGACCCAAAGCCGCCAGCCGGCCCAGGGCGGGATGAATTCCCAGCCGCCGTTCAGGAACAGCGCCAGCTTGCCGCCTTGCCCGGCCCAGGCGCCGGTCGCGCCCGCGGCGATCAGGTGCGCCTCGCCATCGCCCGGGCTCGCGGGCGGCGCGGTCAGCGTCATCGTCTCGGCCCGGCTCGCTGCGGCCATGTCGAGCCGCGCCAGCGCCTCGTTCACGGTCACATGCTTCTGCGCCTGCGCAGCGTCGAGATACGGCAATCGGATGCGAGAAGTTTCAGCCATTTATGATCAAGGTCCTTTCCGGCCCGTATCCGAACGAATTGGAGAGTTGAGCGACCCGGACCTCCAGCGCCGCCCCTGACCCGTCCGCCGTCTGCATCGCGGCGCTGTAGAGGAACTTTGGTGCGGCCACCTCGGCCTCGCGCAGGATGACCCCGCCCGAAAGCATCCGCAGCCGGTAGGCCTCGCGCTCCTCGGCCAGAGGCACCTCCACCGCCTGCCAGCTGTCGCCGCCGAAGCGGGCGGTCCGGATCCAACTCACCGCGAGATCACCCGTCGCGGCGTGGCGCCGAGCCCGCAGATGCGCCGGAGCGAAGGGCCTGAGTCCCACGCCGGCGAAGCTTTCCACCGAGTGCCGGTAGGCCGGATGCGACAGAGGATAACGCGCCGGGCCGACCCGGTAGTGCCGCGGCAGCCCGCGCTCCTCCGCCGCCATCGGCAGCGCTGCCACCGCATCGTCCAGCAGCACGAAGCGTGCCCCGGCGGGCATCGCCGCCACGCTCAGAGCCCCGGTCCCGCGCAGCCCCCGCAGCAGGGTCGAGAGCCGGTACTCCCCCGGCCCGACCAGCTCGGCATCGCGGAACTGCAGGATCTCCCATTCGCCCGGCGCGAACTCCAGCGCCGCGAGATTGGCGCCGTTCAGCACTCGCAGCCGGTCTGCCGATTCCAGCGCGCCCGTTGCCGTCGCCACCCGTACCGATACGCGCTGCCACCGATCCGGCTGCCCCACCGGCAAGTCATCCAGCGTCGTCCCGGTCACCGCCGGCTTTGCCAGCGTCGCGACCGGCGCATAGGCGTCGTCCACCTCCGAGCGGTAGACCGCGACCCGGTCCGCCCAGGGATCCGAGGTCACCGCCAGCCGTGGCAGGTGGTCCTCGCCCTGCCCTGCCGCCAGCGGCAGGTCCATGAAGATCGCCGCAACCGGCCCCGGCGGGCTGGCGAGCCCGGTCTCGACGTTCCGCTCCGCAACCGCATGCGGCAGGTGCAGTGCGGCCTCGGTCCGCACCGCCTCGGCCTCGCGGCCCAGCGCGTCGACGATCCGCTCGATCCGGTAGGCCTCGACCGTGCCTTCGCGCGCGATCTCGACGACATCGCCCGGCTCCAGGGCAATCTCGCTCGGCGGCAAAGTGAAGTGCGCATGGTCGCGGCTCCGCCAGCTCTCCGCCAGCCAGCGGTCGACGAGTTGCTGCGCCTTCGATCCCGCCAGCGACACCGGCAGCGACGACTCCGCCAATCGATGCAGCGAGCCCCCCGGCAGCCGCGCCTCGCTGGCCCCAACCCGGAAGTCGCTCTCGGCCTGAATGTAGCTCAGCCGCACCACGTCCTGCGACGCACCGGCCGAGTTGCGCACCCGCTCGACCGGCCCGGTCACCGCGCCCTTCGGCGTCACCAGCCCGGCTTCGTCCAGCACGCGACCGGGATTGGCGCCCCGCATCCGGAACACCACCTTGCCGCCGCTCTCATAGGCATCGAAGCCGTGGGTCAGCATCAGCGGCTGCAGCGCCTCGCGGGCGCTCGCGTTCCTTTCGATCACATAGCCGTCGACCACGCCGTGCAGATCCGAGACATCGACCTCGGTCACCCCGGCCCGCCGGCAGATTTCGGCAACCACCTCGGCGAGCCCGCTGGCGCTCACCCGCCCGGTGATCCAGTGGCCCAGCCGATGTGCCGCGCCGTCGGCCCAGACGCTGCCCCGCACCGGGAAATCCGGCCAGGGCCGGCTGTCCCAGGTCCAGACGAAGATCCGGTCGGCCGGGATCATCGGATTGCCCGTCACCGCCGAGACCGGCATGTTCGCTTCCTCAGCCCAGTAACCGAGCTTCGCCTGCAGGAATCGCCGCTGCATCTCGTCGTCGCGCACCCCCAGCGAACCCGCCGGGACCGCGCTCTCCGAACTCTTGCCATCCGCGAACAGGTTCGGCTGGTTCGCTCCCAGATCCACTGCCGGGCATCCAGTCTCCGTGATCCAGATCGGCTTTCCTTCCGCCACCCAGGCCGTCGGCACGGCCGACCGCACCCCGTCGACCCGGTCGTGGTGGGGATTGCTCCACCAGCCCCGCAGGTCCTTCGGCCGGAACACCCAGTCCTCGCCATGGGCTGAATCCGCGATCGGTGTCCGGTGCTGCGCCTCGCGGGCAGCCGCATCGGCGTAGTACCAGTCGTAGTTCTCCCCTCCCTCGACGTTCCCTTCAAGGTAGGGCAGCGAGTAGATCGAGGCATGCCCCGCCTCGCGATCCGCATGGCTCCGCGCATGGCGCCAGTCCGCCAGCGAGGCGTAGTCGTCGATGCCGACGAAGTCGATGTTCCCGTCCGACCAGAGCGGGTCGAGATGGAAAAGCACATCGCCTGTCCCGTCCTGCGGATGGTGGCCGAAATACTCGCTCCAGTCCGCGGCATAGCCGATCTTCGAATCCGGCAGCAGCGCCCTGACCTCGGCCGCCAGCGCCTGCATCTCGGCCACCGCCGGATAGACCGACCGCGCGCTGCGGATCGTGGTCAGCCCGCGCATCTCGCTGCCGATGCAGATCGAATTGACCCCGCCCGCCGCCTTGCCGAGTGCCGCCAGGTGCAGCACGAACCGCCGCCAGCCCCACTCCGCCGGCCCGGAGTAGATCACCTGCCCGCCCGCGACCGAGAAATCCGCGGCCTGCGCTGTCCCGAAGAATGCCGCCACCTCGGCTGCGGCCGCGGCCGTCTGGTCCGCCGACCCGGCGACGCCCGGCGCGAGGTCCAGGGTGATCCGCCCCCGCCAGGGAAAAACCGGCTGGCCCGCCGCCCCGCTGTAGGGGTCGTCCAGCGCGTTCCCGCCGGGAATGTCCATCAGCAGGAACGGGTAAAGCATCACCTGCTTGCCCCGCGCCTTCAGCTCGCCGATGGCCCGGATCACGGCCCCGTCCGAGGGCGTGCCGCCAAAGTTCGGCCGGTCGAGCGCGTCCCGGCTCACCGGCACCGCGGTCGCGGTCGTCAGCCCCGCCACCGACCATGGCTCCGGTGTCGTCTTCCGCCCCGGCTCCTCGACCCGTGGCCGGACCGAGCACCGCCCGCAGCGCAGGTCGTCGCCGAACCACGAGACCAGCAGCGACACCGCCTCCGCCGCCGGCAGGTCGCCCTCGAGCTGGTCCAGCGCCTCGAGCAGGTCGGGCCGCCCGCCCGCATTGTTGATGTTGGCGAAAGGCCCGCCACCGCCCGCGAACACGATCTGCGCCGGCTCGGGATCGAGCGCGAACTCGCCGCTGCCGGGCGACAGGGCCACCGCCCGGATCAGCTCCTTCAGCGGCTTCCCGGCCTCCGGCGCATCCGGGTCGATCAGCGGCCCGGCGCTCCGGAACACCTCGAAATTGAACTGCGGGATGCGGTTGCCGAACCCGTCAAGCGGCAGGTCCTCGAACACCACATAGGCCAGCCCCCGATAGGCCGGCACATTGCCCGCGCCCTCGACCGCCTCGATCTTCGGGTCGGGAAGCTGCGCCTCGTCGCCGAGGTGGGCGCGCATCTCGACGCCTTTGGCGTCGAACGGCTTGCCGTCCGCCCAGACCCGCCCGATCCGCTCGATCGGCCCCTCGCAAAGCCCGATCGCCAGCGAGATCGTGTAGGAGAACTCCTTCACCTTCTGCCCACCGGTGGCCTTGCCGCCACGGGTCCGGGTGCGGACGTTCTCCTTGAACCGCGTCGACCAGATCACCTGCCCGGCAATCCGCATCCGCCCGTAAACCTGCGCGACGGGCGTCCCCTCGGTCGAGGTCTGCAGATGCAGCGAGCGCGCCCGTCCCGCCTCGACCGCGCGGCTGCCCGAGCCGAGGATCCGCTGGTCGATCAGCGCCCCGGCGGTGGCGCCGATGACCTGGCCGAAAGTCGCCGCGCCAAGCCCGAGCACGGTCCCGCCGACGGCACCGCCGATGGCCGACCCGGCGGCAGAAAGAAGAACGGTCGCCATCAGCACCCCCTCGCGGGAAACCGGAACACCGCGGCCAGCCGATTGAGCCAGCCCGCGGCCAGATGGGTTTCGCAGACACAGTGACCGGAATAGGCGTGCACCATCCGGCCCGTCTCCAGCCCATCGCTCACCAACAGGCCCACATGCTTGGCAGGCGCGCCCGCCCGCATCCGGAACAGCAGCACGTCGCCGACGCCAGCCTCGCGCGCACAGACCGGCACCAGGTGCCGCATCGCCGCCGCCATCAGCCGCTCCTCGCCGCCCGCCTCGGACCAGTCCGAGGAATAGGGCGGCGGCGTCTCAGGCTCGGCGCCGATCGTCGCCCGCCAGACCCCGCGCAGCAGCCCGAGGCAATCCGCCCCCGCCCCGCGCAGGCTCGCCTGGTGGCAATAGGGCGTGCCGATCCAGCGCCGCGCCTCCTCGGCGGCGCCCCGGCGCACCGTCAGGTCAGCGGCGGAACAGCGAGCCGCCATCGTATTCTCCCTCGCCGCTCACATAGGCCCCCGCCCAGTCGTCGCCGGGCATGTGCGGGAAGCCGCGGAAATTCAGCAGGTTGGCGAACTTCGCCTTGCAGGTCGCCATGGTTTTGTCGCAGCCCGCCGAGACCGTGAACGCGTCCCCGGCCACGACCCCAATCGACGGCGTCAGCCACAGCTCCAGCGTGGCCCCGGAGGCCGGCGCCAGATGCGTCTTGACCTGCCCCTCGCCGCCCGCATTGGCGCCCGAGATCCAGACCAGCGCGCCGCCGTCGAACCAGCCGCGCCCGAACCCCTCGAGCCCCGAGACGGCGAAGCGCTGCAAGTCGATCACGCCGGTCACCACTCCCTCGCCCCGATGCTGCGGCAGCGTGAGATCCACGCCGCACCGCGCATCGCCGAGACGGCAGTCGCAACTATGCAGGAAGGCGCGCCCATAGGGCTGGTTCAGCTTTTCCGCCAGGCTCGCCACCTCGGCCTCGAAGGCGGCGCCGCTGCGCCGGATCTCGCCGATGCTGCCGCGCGAGAGCAGCAGGCGGCTCGATACATCTGTCCAATCTACCAGCCACATCGTCACCTCGGCCCCGTCATAGAGCCCGCGCGCGATGTCCGCCTCGGTGATCGCCGCCGAGCTCAGCGCGCCTTGTACCGAATGCGTGTCCACATTCAGCCCGGCCGAGCTCTCCACTGCCTCCGCGGTCAGCCCCGAGCTCGCCTCGAAGGTCACCCCGTCGAACGCGACCGGCCGGTCGTGGTCGGTGAAGCCCAGCACCGCCCCATCGCCGCGCGCGACCGCCCAGCACCGGCAGAAGGTCGTCGCGCGGCCCTCCAGCGCGGCGCGCATGGCATTCGGAACGCTCCGCATCAGACCCGCACCTCGATCACCGGGATCGAGGGGATCTCGCCCGCCTCGAAGGCCGCAACGTTCACGCTGACCGAGTCGGTGTCGAACCGCACCGGCACGTCGAACTCGAACCCCGCCGTCACCGCCGCGCCTGCCGTCGGCGCGACCGTCAGCGTCACCACGCCGGTGGCCGCGTCGACGGTGAAGTCCGTCCCCGCGGCCAGCTCGGCCCCATCAACCGCGACCCGCACCGAACCGCTCACCGGCTTGGCAATCGCCCGCCGGAACTCGTTCGCTCCCGGCTGGTAGACCTTCACCAGCCCGAATCCGACCGTGTCGCCATCGCCGGTTCCGACCGCCTGGTCCAGTGGTCCCGGCGTGCCGGAAGGCGCGCAGGACTTGTGATCCAGCCAGTCCTTCCAACGGAACCCGTGCAGCATCCCGCGCCGCGCCTCGAAGAAGGCAAGCACCTCCTCCAGGTCGTCAAGCGACCTCACCCCCAACCCCGCATCGTAGCGCCGCCGCGACTGCTCCCAGGGCGTGTTGCGCTGCTCGTAGCCGTTCACCAGCGAAACGACCTCGGTCCGCCGCTCGACGCTGCCGGTCGAGCCGAAGGAGATCGCGCCCGGAAACCGGACCTCGTGAAAGCTCATCATGCCTCCCTACAGCCTGCCTGCGCCGCGCGAGACCGCGCGTGCCAGCTCCGCCGCAACCTGCCCGCGCGAGCGCCGGAACCCCTCGATGTCCGGGGTGGTGATGTTGACCGTGACCACCGGCCCGCCGCCGCCGCCGCGCGCGGCGACGCCCAACCGACCGTCCGGCCCGCGGGTCAGCGGCATCACCGCCTCCGGCCCCGCCTCGCCCATCAGCCCCGCGCCACCCCGCATCGGGAACATCGTCGGCCCGTCGACCACGCCGCCCCGGGCGAAGGCCCGCACCCGCCCGCCGGAAAACGCGCCGCCATTGGCAAAGCCGAATGCTCCAGCCAGCGAGCCAGCCAGACCGCCGGCCAGGCCGCTGCCGATGGCTCCCTGCACCGGTCGCAGCGCCGCGTCGAACGACCGCAGCGCCACGTCCCGCACCAGTCCCCGCATCACGTCGCTGAACTTGCCGCCACCGAACACCGCCCGATCGAACGCCGAGCGCAGGCTCGATCCCAGCGACCGCGACAGCCGCTGCGTCTCGCCGTCCATCGCCCGCATCGCCCGCGCGGCCTCGCCGATCTCGCGGGCGAACCCGCCCGCCAGCTCCTGCATCTCGGCCAGCGACGCGCCGAGGTCGCGCGTCGACCCGGCCAGATCCGATCCGTCTCCCGCATTCATCCGGGTGTTCCTTCCTGATTGTCCGGGAATCGCGCCATCAGCGCCTCGAGGTCCGGCCGCCCGATCCAGCGCCTGTCCGCGCCCGCGGCCAGAATGCCGGCGCCTTCCAGCGCCCGTTGCAACTCGACCGGTGTCATTGCCCAGAACTGGTCCGGCGCCAGCCGCAGCGCCCCGAGGCCGAGCCGCATCAGCTCGGCCCAGGCCAGCCGCCCGCTCATCCCGCCGCCCCGGCCTCCTCGGGCCGGAAGGTGCGCGACAGCAACGCCAGCCCGGCCTGCATCGCGCCCAGCGCCCCGCCCTCGATGGCGGCCGCGGCCAGCTCGGCTTCGCTGATCGTCCCGCCGCCACCGCGGATGCCTGCCGCAAGCAGCGCGATCAGTTCCGAGGCAGAGACTCCGCCGTCCTCGAATTTCTCGGCGAGGGCCAGCAGGCTCGTTGCCGTCAGCCGCTCCTCCAGTTCGGCCAGCGCGCCCAGCGTCAGCCGCATCACGCGCAGCTCTCCGTCGATCCGGATCGCCACCTCGCCCCGCTGCGGGTTGGCCATGCTCAGACCTCGGAGAAGGTCAGCGCACCGGCCGAGACCAGCGCGACCTCGAAGGCCGCCTCGCCATCGTGCTGGCCGGAGTATTCGAGGCTGGTGATCTGGAACGGCCCGCTCAGCACCCCGAAATCCGGAACCACGATCTCGAAGCCGGGATTGGTGCCGTCGAAGAACACCCTTCTCAGCGCCGCGTCCGAGGCCGAGTCCTTGAAGATTCCCGAGCCCGACACGGCGGCCGTCCGCAAGCCCGCGCCGGCCAGCAACTCGCGCCACCGTCCGGCCGACTCCGCCGTCGTCACATCGACCGTGTCGGCATTGAACGACAACCGCGTCGCCCGCAGACCGGCGACGGTCTGGAAACTCCCGCCGCCGGTCTCGTCCAGCTTCAGAAGCAGGTCCTTGCCCTTCTGCGCTCCCATGCGCTTTCTCCTGGATTTAGATTGGAATGAAGGCTTTGGGGCTGAACCCTAAAGCGTGTCCTCGACGGTCACACGGAACCGCATCTCGACCCGCCGAAGCGCATCGCCCTCCGCGCGCCGCGTCCTGGCGCCAAGGAAGCGCACCTGCACCGCCCGGCCCCGGCTCATGGCGATCTGGCCGCCCAGCAGCGCGTCGGAGATCGCGCCGGCCGCCTGCTTCGCCTCGCCAAAGCCGCGCCGCGGCGCATGCACGGCAATCGTCAGGTCGTGCACCGCGCCCCGGTCGCTCCCGGTGCTCCAGTCAGCGGCGCTCTCGTCACCGATGGTGACATAGAGCCCGTCCGGATCCGCCTCGGCCGGAAGCGGCGCGTCATAGATGCGGCCTCCCACAAGCAAGGCAACGCCGGGAGCCGCGGCAAGCAACTCGAACACCCCCTGCTGCAGGGGCCAGGACAGGGCATAGGTCATGCGAAGGGGCCCTCCTCGACCCAGCAGGTCAGATAGGCGCCGTCGTCCGAGACACCGATGCCGCGAACGGCGAAGAGCCGCCCACCCTGCCGGAACCGCTGCTCGGGCCGCGGGCGGCGAGGCGAGCCCTCGGCCGCCGCCCGCACGGTCACCCGGTGCGTCACCCGCGCGCTTTCGCGCCCGCCGCTGACCACCTCGCGCCCGTGGACCGGCCGTAACTCCGCCCACAGCGTGCCCAGCGCCTGCCAGTTCACTTGCCAGCCGCCGCCGCCATCGGCGACCCGCTGCGGCGCCTCCAGCGTCAGGCGCGCCGACAGCCTCGGAACCCGGTTCGTCATTCCGCCCTCCGTCAGAGCCTGACCGGCCGCTGCGTCCCGATCAGCGTCTGCACCGCGGCCGGAATCGGCTGCGCCGCCGCCGAACGCTCCTCGTAGAAATGCGCCGCCAGCAGCAGCACCGCCTGGCGAAGCTCGCCCGGCACCTCGGCCACGGTCATCCCGAAGCCGGCCTCGAAGCGAAGCTCCGCCGCGTATCCGTCGGGGATCGCCGGCAACGCCCCGCCGCCGGCCCCGGACAGAAGCTGGCGCCCGGTCCCGGGCGCCAGCGCCCAGGCCCCGGGGGCCAGGGCTGCCGTCGCTCCGGGACCGACGAAACCGATCGCGTCGACCGCCGACACCGGGCCGATCGGCAGCACCAGCCGCCCCTCCCGGTTCCATGCGGCGACCGTCAGAGTGAAGCTCCGCCGGATCAGCGCCTTGCCTGTCCGCGCCTCGATGGCGGCGGCGGCGTTGCCGAGATAGGCCTCCAGCAGCGTGTCCTCGGACCCGTCGTCGGCGAACCCCTGCCCCAGGCGCAGATGCGCCTTGAACTCGTCCAGCGTCACCGGCGGCGTCGCGGCCGGCTCGACTTCCTTCAGCATCATCTGGCCATTCCTCCCTGAAGTTTCTCATCTTGCCCGGCGGAGCGGCGCCCCGCCGGGCAAGGGGCGCGGCGCCTTACGACACCGCGAACTTCAGCACCTTGATCGCCGCGTAGTCGGTGACGTCGCCGCCGACCCGCTTGGTGGCGAAGAACATCACGTTGGGCTTGGCCGAGTAGGGATCGCGCAGGATGCGCAGGTCCGGCCGCTCGGCCACCGTGTAGCCATGGCCGAAATCGCCGAAGGCGATCGACAGGCTCCCGGCGCCGATGTCGGGCATGTCCTCGACGACGGCCACCGGATAGCCCATCAGCCGCGCCGGCTGGTGCGCCGCCAGCCCCTCGAGCCAGATGAACCGGCCCTGGGCGTCCTTCATCTTCCGCACTTCGCCGGCGGTCTTCGAGTTCATCACGAAGGCGGCGTTGCCGCGATACTCCGAGCCCAGCGCGTAGACCAGGTCGACGATGGCGTCCGCCGGCTCGTTGGCGTCGAAGCCGCCGCTGGTGCCGGTCGCGACATAGCCGATCTCGCCCCAGGTCCAGCTGGCATCGGCGACCATGGTCTTGGTCAGGAAGCCCTTCGGCTTGCCGACGCCGTCGCCGCTCACGAAGGCGGCGCTCTCGGCGCGCAGGAACCGGTCGGCGACCCGCTCGGCGAGCCAGGCCTCGACGTCGAAGGCGGCGTCGTCCAGCAGCCGCTGCGAGGCCTTGGGGCTGGCCGAGAGCTCGTGCAGCGGGATCGAAATGCGGTCGATCAGCGGCCCGGTCGTCTCGCCCACGGCGCTGGTCTCGTCGATCCAGCCGGCGCCGATCTCGTTTTGGTCGACCAGCACGTCATAGGCGCCGGCCTCGACCTGCACCACCCGCGCGATGGCCCGAAGGCTGCCGCCCGAGCGCAGCACGTGCTCGACCTGCTCGGCGGTCTTCGGATCGACCAGATAGCCGCCCTCGGCGGCGACCGAGCTGTTCAGCCCCTTGGTGTCGAGCGCCAGACCCTTGAGCTCGTCCTCGTCACCCCGGCGCACATAGGCGGCGAAAGCCTTGCTGTGCGGCTGGCGGGCAGTCGCGCTCGCCTCCAGCGCCGGGCGGCGCAGCTCGGCGCCCTTGCGGTCCAGGCTCTCGATCCGGCCCGTCATCTCGGTCATGCGCTTGCTCATGTCGTCCTTGAAGCTGTTGAAACCCTTCAGAAACTCGGCCGCAGCCGCCTTGGCTTCGGCCGCAGCCGGAACCCTTTCATCAGTCTCGCTCATGCTTGGTCTTCCTTCTTCGGGGATGGAGGGAAACCCGCCGGGCACGCCTCAGCGGTCACGGCCGCTGCCCTCGGAAAGGGCCTCGGCAAGCGCCAGTTCCATGATCTCGGCGGCCGTCGGCACGGCGAGCATGGCCCGGGCGGTGGGAAGCATCGGAAATGTCACCAGCGACACCTCCCACAGGTCGATCTCCAGCAGCCGCCGCCCGCCGGTTCCGCGGCTCGGTTCGGCCCTGACCGTGCGATAGCCGATCGACAGCCCGTCGATCGCGCCGGCCCGCATCAGCGCCAGCGCCTCGGCGCCCTGCGCCACATCCGCCAGGATCTCGCCGCTGACCCACAGGCCACGGGCATCCTCGCGCACCTCGTGCCAGACCCCGATGGGCCGCGCCGGGTCGTGCTGCCAGAGAAACTTTACCTTCCGCCCCAGTGCGGCAAGCCGCTGCAGAGACGTCCCGAAGGCCCCGGGCGCGACCATGTCGCCGACCTGGTCAGCCTCGCCGAACAGCGAGGCATAGCCCTCCACCACGGCGGTCCCCGGCGCCAGCCCCTCGAAGGGCGTGAACTTCACCTCCAGCCCGTGCGGCGCACGGGCCGTTGCGGTCGCTTGCGTCATGTCGGTCTCCCTACTGCCCGGCCCGCTTCGGCAGGCCCAGCAGCGCCCGCTTTTCGTCCTCGTCCAGGAACGCCGCGCCCCCGACCCGGCGCCACAGCGCGTCGCGCTCGGCGAACAGCGCCGGAATGCCGTCCTGATCGGGCTCGATCCCCAGCGTCGCGCGGAACCCGGCGCTCAGCCAGGCGCCCAGCGCATTCGCGGTCTTGCGCACCAGCGGCAGCACCGTCTGGCGATAGAAGGCGCGGTTCGCCTCCTGGTAGTTCGAGTAGGTGTTGTCGCCGGGCAGCCCCAGCAGCATCGGTGGCACGCCGAAGGCCAGCGCGATGTCCCGCGCGGCGGCGTTCTTGGTCTCCAGGAACTCCATGTCCTGCGGCGAGTATCCCATCGGCCGCCAGTCGAGCCCGCCCTCGAGCAGCAGCGGCCGCCCGGCGTTCCGCGCCCCCTGGTGGTTCTCCTCGAGCTCCGACAGCAGCCGCTGGTACTGCTCCTCCGAGAGCTGTCCGCCGCCGTCCTTGCCGGCGAACACGATCGCTCCCGAAGGCCGCGCCGCATTGTCGAGCAGCGCCTTCGACCAGCGTGAGGCGGCGTTGTGGACGTCGATCGCCGAGGCCGCCGCCTCCAGCGGGCTCAGGCCATAATGGTCGTCCAGCGGATGGAACGCCTTCAGGTGCAGGATCGGGTCGATTTCACCCGTCATGTCGAAGCGGTGCTTCTGCCGCCCCACCGCATACTCATAGGCCATCGGCCAGCCGTCCGGCCCCGGCACCACGCTCATCCGGTCGGGACGCAGGCAATGGAGCTCGCGGGGCACTCCGTCATTGCCGTGCCCGGCACCCTCCACATAGGCGTTGCCGCTGAGTTGCAGATGCCCGTACAGGCACTCGACGAAGCTCCGCCCCGTCTGCCCCGGATTGGGTCGCTCAAGCAGCCGCAGCACCGGATGCTCGGTCATCCGCGCCCCGTCCTCGGTGAGCACCAGCGGGATCGCCGCCGCCGCCTCGGCCACCATGCGCACGGCCCGGAAGCCGACCACGTTCTGCTCGTAGCCGTTGCGCGTCAGCGAGACATGGTCGCGCGGGCTCCAGACCGCACGGCCGGTGCCGTGGAACGCCATCAGCGGCCCGACGGCCGACGCCTTCTCCTCGGCGGGCGCGCTGGCAGCCCTCCGGAACAGTCGAAATCCCATGTCGCGATGGTCTCCGTCGTTGACGATCTTGCCGTCGGTCAAAGATTCCGGACGCGCGGGGCGAGTGCGTCCCCGCCACCCAGCACCAGGTCGGTCACTGCCCAGACCAGCGCATCCAGCCGGTCCGGACTCTTGATGCCATTCTGGTTCCCGGCGACGAAATTGCACATCTGCCGCTCGAGCTCCGGGAACGCGCCCACATGCCAGACCCGCCCCTGCTCGTAGAGCGCCGCCACCGGCTCGGCCCGCACCCGCTTGCCACGGGTCGCGTGCACGGCGCGGTAGCTGATCTGTGGCGCGACCTGGCGCAGGATGCTCTCGACCAGGTCCCCGCCCTGGTTCACTTCGGCAACCAGCCGGTCCGCCGCATGGTCTCGATAAGCTTCAGCAGCGATTCCCGCCCAAGCTCGCGGGCTTTGACCCGCGCACGACAGATCAGCCAGGACATAAACTTCCGAGTCATTCGGTTCTCCCCGCCGGCGCATGCCGGCGACAACGATTCCACACTCGTCCGAGCCCGGCGCGCTGGTTACGGGCGGATCCACCGCCACCACCACCCGGTCGAGCTCGGGCGCATCACTTGTCCGGGCCGCGTCCAGCCCGGCCGGCGTCCACAGCGCCCCTTCGCGACCCCGCACCAGCTCTCCCTCGATTTCCTGCCGGCCGAGCGAAGTGCCGCCGAAACGGCCCGTCAGCCGGTCGAGGAAGTCCGGCGCCAGATAGGCGCGGTTCGCCGCCGTGCCCGCATGGGTCACAACGGTGCCGGGCGCGCCGAGGATCTCGACCAGCAGGTCGTTGTCCCGCGGCGTCGTCGTCACGACCTGCCGCGGCCGGTCGCCCAGCCGCAGGCAGAATTGCAGCATGTCCCAGGCCTCGCGGCCCTTCCGCCACTTCGCCAGCTCGTCCGACCATGCCCCGTCGAATTGCGGCCCGCGCATCGCCTCCGGGTTCGCCGCCGACATCAGCCGCGCTTCGGCGCCGTTCGGCCAGATCAGCTTGTGCTGGCTCGCTCTGAGCTCGGGCCTCCGATCCGGCGGCGTTACCGCCATCACCCCCGAGTCGCCCTCCACCATCACCGCCCGCGCCTGGTCGATGGTCTCGCCGACCAGCGCGATCCGCCGGGCGCGCCCGGGCGCCTCCGGCACCGGCCCCTCGACCTGCATCCGCACCCACTCGGCGCCGGCCCGGGTCTTGCCCGCGCCGCGGCCGCCCATGATCACCCAGCACTGCCAGTCGCCTTCCGGCTCGAGCTGGTGCAGCGGGTGGGCCCAGAAGCTCCAGACAAATGGCAGCGCCGCCATGGCGTTGCCGGACAGGGCGCCCAGGAACGCCTCCCGCTCAGCCTCGCTCAGCGAGGCGAGCGAGACGGCGGTCGATTTCGGCGCGTGCTTCGTCAAGGTCGATCAGGTCCTTCCCCGGCCGCGACAGCTCGGCCCGCCGTTCGAGCTTCGCCTCGCAGTCCAGCACGATTGTGAGCGCCTTCTGGTAGGTCCGGACCAGGTCGCTCAGCTCCCTGCTCCGGCGCTTCTGATCTTCAAGGTCGATGGCAGCGCCGAGTCGGTCGATCTCGGCGTCCAGACTCACCGACAGGCGGGCAAGCTGCTTGCGCGCTCGCTCATAGGTCGACAGCAAGCGACCTTGCCACCTCCGCCCGCGCACGCTCCCCCACCGGCCGAACTGCTCAGCCGTTCTCACGTGTGGAGTTCCCCTGGTGATGCTGCCGGAAACGCAAAAGGCGAGCCCCTCGGCCCGCCCGTTCACACCATTTCCAGCTTGCATAGATCTCTACACGAGAGCGCGCGCCGAGTCAAGAAATTTGTTCAGGTGAATTGAAAAATAATCCTTTTAACAATTTGTTAAGGCTTGGCTTTCTGTTCTATCTCACGCCACTTTGCAACGTTCCGGTTGTGCTCGTCCAGGGTCGCCGCGAACACATGCCCCCCGGTGCCGTCCGCCACGAAATACAGATAGTCGGTTGGCTCCGGGTTAACCACCGCCAGGATCGCGTCACGCCCGGGCGCGGCGATCGGGGTCGGCGGCAGACGGTCGATCACATAGGTGTTGTAGGGCGTCGCCCGTTCGAGCTCCGATTGCCGCAGGCCCCGGCCAAGCTGCTCCTTGCCCTCGGTGATCCCGTAGACCACCGTCGGGTCCGACTGCAGCCGCATCCCCCGCTTCAGCCGATTGAGGAACACCGACGCCACGCGCGGCCGCTCCTCCGGGATACCGGTTTCCTTCTCCACGATCGAGGCCAGCACCAGCAGCTCCTCAGGGCTTCTCAGCGGCGAGTCGGGCGAGCGCTGCTCCCAGGCCTCGGCGACCTGCTTGGCCTGCGCCTCCGACATCCGCTTCAGCACCTCGGCCCGGCTCTGATTGCGTTCGACGAAATAGGTGTCGGGCGCCAGGCTGCCCTCTGCCGGTATGTCCGTGATCTCGCCGGTCAGCACCTCGCTTTGGCGCAGGATATCGAGGATCTGGAATGTGGTCAGCCCCTCGGCCACCGTGACCTTGTGCTGGATCAACTCTCCCCGGACCAGCATGTCGAGAATCTCTTCCATCGACGCGCCCGGAGGGATCCGGTATTCGCCGTAGCGGATCTCCCGCTCGTCACGCCGGTAACGGGCACCGAGACGAAACAGGAACTCGCTGTCGATCGCTCCGTGCAGCATCAGCAGCCGCGACGTGTCGTTCAGGCCCGCCCCCCTGGGCAGCAGCACGATCGTTTCCGCCTCGAGCGGCCCCGGCGCCACGAATTCGCGCTTCGCATAGCCGATCCCGATCAGCAGGACGATCCCGACGACGATCAGGATCGAGATCACATTTGCCGCAATATTGCGCATGCGCTCTCCGCTCGCCTCAGTGAACCTGACCGAAGACGACGGATGCATTGGTGCCGCCGAACCCGAACGAGTTCGACAGCGCAACCTTGATCTCCCGCTCGACCTTCTTCAGCGGCGCCAGGTCGACTGGCGTATCCACCGACGGGTCCTCGAGGTTCAGGGTCGGAGGCGCCACCTGGTCGCGGATGGCAAGGATCGAGAAGATCGCCTCCACCGCCCCGGCGGCTCCCAGCAGGTGGCCGGTCGACGACTTGGTCGACGACATGGTCACGTTCGAGGCGTGGTTTCCCATCAGCCGCGACACCGCGCCGAGCTCGATCTCGTCCCCGAGCGGCGTCGAGGTGCCGTGAGCGTTGATGTAATCGACCGCGCTCGGCTCCAGCTTCGCATTCCTCAGCGCCGCCCGCATCGACCGGAAGCCGCCATCGCCATCGGGCGAAGGCGCCGTGATGTGATAGGCGTCGCCCGACATGCCGTATCCCAGAATTTCGGCGTAGATCTTGGCGCCGCGCTTCACCGCGTGCTCGTACTCCTCCAGCACCACGATCCCGGACCCCTCGCCCATCACGAAGCCGTCGCGTCCGCGGTCATAGGGCCGCGAAGCGCGCTCCGGAGTATCGTTGTAGCCGGTCGACAGCGCCTTGCAGGCCGCGAACCCGGCAACGCCGATCTCGCAGACCGGGCTCTCCGCCCCGCCCGCCACCATCACGTCCGCATCGCCAAGGCGATCAGCCGCGAGGCGTCGCCGATCGCATGCGCACCCGTCGAGCAAGCCGTCACCACCGCATGGTTCGGCCCCTTGAAGCCGAAGCGGATCGACACCTGCCCCGAGCACAGATTGATCAGCGAACCGGGGATGAAGAACGGCGATATCCGCCGCGGTCCGCGCTCCTTCAGGATCACCGCGGTCTCGGCGATCGTCTCCAGCCCGCCGATGCCCGAGCCGATCATCACGCCGGTGCGCTCGCGACCCTCGTCGTCCTCGGGCATCCAGCCGGCGTCGCGCACCGCCTGCTCGGCGGCGCAGAGCGCATAGACGATGAAGCGGTCGACCTTGCGCTGCTCCTTCGGCGCCATCCAGTCGTCCGGATTGAAGCTTCCGTTCGAGCCATCGCCGACCGGAACCTCGCACGCGATCTGGCAGGGCAGGTGCGAGGCGTCGAAGTGCCGTATCTTGCCGGCACCGGACTTGCCCGCCAGCAGTCTCTGCCAGGTCTCCTCGACCCCGCAGGCCAGCGGCGACACCATTCCCAGACCGGTTACGACAACTCGGCGCATCTGCTGTCCCCTGTCACGTTTCCCTCGGCCGGCCGCCGTCATCCCGCGGCATCACCGGCCCGGCGAGAACTCATACCGGACCCGGAACTCTCCGTAAAAACAAAAACGCGGCTCCCGGTCGCCCGTTCGCCGCGTTCGATCACTGTCTCGGACCGAGATCAGAGCCGGTTATGCCGACTTCTCGGAGATGAACTTCACTGCGTCGCCGAAGGTCTGGATGCTCTCGGCTGCGTCGTCCGGAATCTCGATACCGAACTCCTCCTCGAAGGCCATGACCAGCTCGACCGTGTCGAGGCTGTCCGCGCCAAGATCGTCGATGAAGCTCGCGGCCTCGACGACCTTGTCCTCCTCGACGCCCAGATGCTCGACGACGATCTTCTTGACGCGATCCGCGATGTCGCTCATGTCCGCTCCTGTTTCTCAGGCCCCTCGGGCCCCTTGGTTGGTCGTGCTGCAAGGCCCCATCGCGTCACAACGGCGGCCCCTCTGGAATTTCCCGCGCGTTCCTTAGCACAACTGCCGCGCGGCGCAAATTCCGATTTCTGGGATCATATCATGGCCATTCCGCCATTCACATGCAGGGTCTGGCCGGTCACGTAGGCCGCCTCCTCCGAGGCCAGATAGACCGCCGCAGCGGCAATTTCCTCCGAGGTTCCCATGCGCCCGGCCGGAATGCCACCCATCAGCTTCGACTTCTGGTCCTCGTTCAGCTTGTCGGTCATCGCCGTGGTCGATGAAACCGGGCGCGATGCAGTTCACCGTGATATTCCGCGAGGCCACCTCGGCGGCCAGCGACTTGGACATGCCGATCATCCCGGCCTTGGCCGCGGCATAATTGCCCTGCCCCGGATTGCCGGTGACGCCGACGATCGAGGTGATGCCGATGATCCGCCCCCAGCGCTTCTTCATCATGCCGCGCAGCACCGCCCGGCTCAGCCGGAAGACCGCCGTCAGGTTCACGTTGATCACCTGCGCCCATTCCTCGTCCGACATTCGCATGAACAGGTTGTCCCGCGTCACGCCGGCATTGTTCACCAGGATGTCCAGCCCGCCCATCGCCTCGGTGGCCGCCTTCGGCAGCGCCTCGACCGAGGCCGCGTCCGAGAGGTCGCAGGGCGTCACATGCACCCGCGAGCCCAGCTCTCCGGCCAGCGCCTCCAGCGGACCGGTCCGGGTGCCCGACAGCGCCACCGTCGCGCCCTGCCGCGTGCAGCGCCCGGGCGATCGCCCCGCCGATGCCGCCCGCTCGCGCCGGTCACCAGCGCCGTCTTGCCGGTCAGATCGAACATTCCCGTTCCTCCCTTCACGCCGCCAGCGCCTCGGCGAGCGCCTTGACGTCGGCCGCCGTGTTGACTGCCCGCGTCGCGAGCTCGCGCGCTTGATCCGCCGCGCCAGGCCGGTCAGCACCTTGCCGGCGCCGATCTCGACCAGCTCGGTCACGCCCTGCCCGGCCATCCACAGCACGCACTCGCGCCAGCGCACCGATGCCCGTGACCTGCTCGACCAGCAGGTCCGCGGATCTCGCCGGGATCGCTCACCGCCTCGGCGCGCACATTGGCGACCAGCGGCACCTGCGGCGCCCTGATGTCCACCTCGGCCAGTGCCTCGGCCATCGCGTCCGCCGCCGGCTGCATCAGCGCGCAGTGGAAGGGCGCGGAGACCGGCAGCAGCAGCGCCCGCTTGGCGCCCTTCGCCTTGGCGATCTCCACGGCCCGCTCGACCGCGCGCCTTGTGGCCCGAGACCACAACCTGCGCCGGGTCGTTGTCGTTGGCCGCCTGGCAGACCTCGCCCTGCGCCGCCTCCTCGGCCACCGCGCGCGCGGCCGTCGAAGTCGAGCCCCAGCAGCGCCGCCATGGCGCCAACGCCGACCGGCACCGCCGCCTGCATCGCCTTGCCGCGCGATCCTGAGCAGGCGCGCAGTGTCGGTCGAGGCTCAGCGCGCCCGCCGCGCACAGCGCCGAGTATTCGCCCAGCGAATGGCCGGCGACGAAGCGCGCCGCGTCCACCGTCACGCCTTCTGCCGCCAAGGCTCGCATCGCCGCCATCGAGGTCGCCATCAGCGCCGGCTGCGCGTTCGCCGTCAGCGTCAGCGTCTCGGCCGGCCCTTCCCACATCAGCGCGCTCAGCTTCTCGCCCAGCGCCTCGTCGACCTCCTGGAATACGGCCGCCGCAGCCGGATAGGCGTCCGCCAGGTCGCGGCCCATGCCGACCGCCTGGGCGCCCTGTCCGGGAAACGTGAATGCGCGCATCGGTGCCTCCCCCGTCATTACCCGCCCCGCCATTGCCCACCCCGTCTTCGCCCGCTCTCTGGCCCGCCGGACCCCTGCTGTCAAGCCGAGGCCGTCAGACCGCAGCCGCCCGCAGCCGCCCATGGCGCCGCATCACCTCGACAAGTTCGTCATGGTCGATCGCCCGGCAGATCTGTCCCGCGGGCTTCAGTGTCGTCATGTCCTCGGCGGCCACCATCGCGTTGATGATCGCCTCTTCCACCGCCTCGACCGCACCCAGATAGACCGGATTGATATGCTCGCCGTTCAGCAGCTCGAACCGGCCGACCGGCGGCTCGAACTCCATCATCTCGCGCCGGTTCGCGGTCGAGAACGCCAGGAAGATGTCGCCCGAGCTGTTGCCGCCCACCGTCCCTGTCCGGCCGATCCCCAGCCCGGCCCGCCGCGCCACATGGCGCAGCGACAGGGCGCCGAGCGGCGCGTCCGTCGCCACCACGGCGATGATCGAGCCCGCCTCGTCCCGCTTCATGCGGTCGGCGGTCAGGTGGCGGCCGACCGGCACCCCAAGGACGCTCAGCCAGGGCCGCAGCCCCATATTCGCCTGAACCAGCGCGCCGACCGTGTATTCCTCGCCGCCGACCCGGACCCGCCGCGACGCCGTCCCGGTGCCCGCCTTGAACTCGTAGGCGATCATTCCGGTGCCGCCACCCACATTCCCCTCCGCGACCGGGCCGGCCGCCGCGCCGTCCAGGGCCGCCACCACATGCTCCTCGCGCACATGGCGTCCGTTGATGTCGTTCAGCACCCCGTCGAAGGTCTCCGCGACCACCGGCATCGCCCACAGAGCCGCCCGCTCATAGGCCGCCGCGTAGCGCTCGATCATCCAGCCGGTCACCGCATGGTGCACCATCCCCACCGAATGGGTATTGGTGATGCAGACCGGCCCCAGGAAATACCCGGCATCGTTGATCCAGTGGGTGCCGGTCATCTCGCCGTTCCCGTTCAGCGCCGCATAGCCGGCCCAGACCGGCGACGGCCGCGCGCCGTCCTCGCGCGGCAGGATCGCCGTCACCCCGGTGCGCACCGGCCCCCGGCCCTGCACCAGCGGCCCGTCGCCCCGGATCAGCGTGGTCATGCCGACCCGCACCCCGGGGACATCGGTGATCGCGTTCCACGCCCCCGGCTCGCCCGGAAAATCCAGTCCCAGATCCCGCGCCCTCGGTTTCGCCATATCCGCTCCCGCCTCCCGCCCTCGGGGCCTTCGCGCCCCTTGCATTCCCGTGTCCGGGCGCGTATACGCCCGCTCTCTCCCGAGGTTATTCGATCGCGTCGCCTCTCGTATACGGGTTCGGGAGATCGACCCCCGTATTTTGAAGCGCGCCAGAGCAAAGGACGTGACGATGGCTCTCTACGAGCATGTCTTCATCGCGCGCCAGGACCTGTCGAACGCCCAGGCGGAAGGTCTTGTCGAGCATTTCGGCCAGATCCTGAAGGACAATGGCGGTTCGATCGTCGGCACCGAGTACTGGGGCCTGCGCACCCTGGCCTACAAGATCAAGAAGAACCGCAAGGGCCATTACGGCTACATGCGCACCGACGCGCCCGCCGCGGCGGTGAAGGAGATGGAGCGCCTGATGGGCCTCCACGACGACGTCATGCGCGTCCTCACCATCAAGGTCGATGCCCACGAGGAAGGTCCCAGCGCCGTGATTCAGGCGCGCAGCAGCCGCGACGAGCGCGGCGGCCGCGGCGGATTCCGTGGCGATCGCGACCGGGGTGATCGCGGCGACCGCGGGGATCGCGGCGACCGGGGTGATCGCGGGGATCGCGGCGACCGGGGTGATCGTGGCGACCGGGGCCCGCGCCCGGACCGCGCACCCAGGGCTGAGTAAGGAGAGGCAGACATGGCACGCAGACCGTTTTTCCGCCGCCGCAAGTCCTGCCCGTTCTCGGGCGACAGTGCGCCGAAGATCGACTACAAGGACGTGAAGCTCCTGCAGCGTTACGTCTCCGAGCGGGGCAAGATCGTGCCCTCGCGCATCACCGCCGTCTCGTCGAAGAAGCAGCGCGAGCTCGCCCAGGCGATCAAGCGCGCCCGCTTCATCGGGCTCCTGCCCTACGCGCTGAACTGAGGGAGGCACAGACCATGGAAGTCGTACTCCTGCAGCGGGTCGAGAAGCTGGGCCAGATGGGCGACGTGGTCGCCGTCAAGGACGGCTACGCCCGCAATTTCCTGCTGCCGCAGGGCAAGGCGCTCCGCGCGACGAAGGCGAACCTCGCGCGCTTCGAGACCGAGCGCGCCCAGCTCGAGGCCCACAACCTCGAACTGCGCAAGGACGCCGAGGCCGTTGCCGCCAAGCTCGACGGCCAGAAGTTCGTGCTGATCCGCCAGGCCTCCGAGGCCGGGTCGCTCTACGGCTCGGTGACCGCCCGCGACATCTCCGAAGCGGCCACCTCGGGAGGCTTCACCATCGAGCGCCGCCAGGTCGTCCTCGACCGCCCGGTCAAGGAGCTCGGCCTGCATCCGATCCGGATCTCGCTTCATCCGGAAGTCTCGGCGACCGTCAGCATCAACGTGGCGCGATCTGCCGATGAGGCAGAGCTCCAGGCCGCCGGCGTGTCGATTCAGGACATGCGGGCCGACGAGGAAGCCGCGGCGGACGCCGAGGCGGCCGCCGAGTTCGACGTGGCCGAGCTCTTCGACGAAGAGACGGGCCCCTCGGACGCCTCCGGCGTGAGCACTCTCGTCGAGGAACCCGAACCGCGCTGAGACGCCGCGGCGAAGCCCCGGCACCCGGAGGCATCTCGCAGACGACATCCCGCCGCGCCCGTCCAGGGCGCGGCGGCTCCGTTTCCGGCCCCGTGAGCGCTCCACAGATCGATCCACAAGTTTTTTTTCGAAACCGTTCCGCCCGGAATGCATTGCCGGTCAACGAGCTAGCCCGCCTTTCCCCTAAGTTCTTCACAAACTGTCAAAAACAATCCCCAGCTTACGCTTGCGTTCACAATTTGTTCATGTTCTCCTGTAGGCAGGGAGGTGGCATCGAGACGCTGAGAGCGAGGGGTCCCGATTCATGGCAGACGGCAGTAAAGTCTCGGCGCAGCAACTGCAGCCGAGCAACGTGGAGGCGGAGCAGGCGCTGCTTGGCGCGCTCCTTCTGAACAACGAGATCTTCGATCGGATCGATCCGATCGTGAAGCCCCATCATTTCTACGAGCCGGTCCATGGCCGAATCTTCGATCTCGCCTCCCGGCGGATCCAGAAGAATGCCCTGGCCTCTCCGGTGACGCTGAAGCCCTTCCTCGCCGAGGACGAGGGGCTGAAGGAGCTCGGCGGCACCGACTACCTGGCGCGCCTCGCCGGCGCGACCATCTCCATCTCCGCGGCGCGCGACTACGCCGAGATCGTCCGCGACCTCGCACTCCGGCGCCAGCTGGTGCAGGTCGGCGAGGAGATCATCCATCGCGCATCGAGCTTCGATTCTGAGGCGGAGCCAACCGAGCAGATCACAGAGGCCGAACAGGCCCTTTATACGCTGGCCGAGAGCGGCAACCGAGAAGGAGGATTCGTCAACTTTGCCGCCGCGGCCACCGGTGCTGCGTATGTAGTGGAGGCCGCTCACAAGCGGGGCGGCGGACTTGCCGGGCTCTCGTCAGGCCTTCGCGAGCTTGATCACAAGCTTGGCGGATTCCGGAATTCCGACCTGATAATCCTCGCGGGCCGGCCCTCCATGGGAAAGACGGCGCTCGCCACGAACATCGCCTTCAACATCGCCCACAAATGCAAGAAGGGAACCAAACCCGACGGCACGCAAGGCGCGATCGAGGGGGGCGTCGTCGGCTTCTTTTCCCTTGAAATGTCATCCGAGCAGCTTGCCAACCGGATTCTCGCGGGCGAGGCGCGCATCCGGTCGGACGAGCTGGTGAAGGGCAGCATGACCGAGGACGAGTTCTACCGTTTCCTCGAAGTTGCGCGCGAGCTCGAATCCATCCCGCTCTTCATCGACGACACGCCGGCGCTGCCGATTTCCTCGCTGGCGGCGCGCGCCAGGCGGCTCAAGCGCCAGCACGGGCTCGACGCGCTGGTGGTCGACTACCTTCAGCTCGTCCGCCCGTCCGCGACCCGCAACAGCGACGGCCGCGTCCAGGAGGTCTCCGAGATCACCCAGGGGCTCAAGGCGATCGCCAAGGAGCTCGAGATACCGGTGATCGCCCTCTCCCAGCTCTCGCGCAAGGTCGAGGACCGCGAGGACAAGCGCCCCCAGCTCGCCGATCTTCGCGAATTCGGGCTCGATCGAACAGGACGCGGACGTGGTGATGTTCGTCTACCGCGAGGAATACTACCACGAGCGCCTGAAACCATCCGATGATTCCGACAAGTTTCCCGACTGGAAGGCGACGGCGGAACGCCTGTTCGGCCGCGCCGAGGTGATCATCGGCAAGCAGCGCCACGGGCCGATCGGCACCATTGACCTCCATTTCGAGGGCAAGTTCACCAAGTTCTCCGACCCGGTCCGCGAATCGTCGGGCTTCGTTCAGGACTTCACGTGACGCTGACCGGCGCTCTGACCATCGACCTCGACGCCATCGCCGCCAACTGGCGCGCCCTCGACGCCCACTCCCCGCCTTCGGTCGAGACCGCCGCCGTGGTCAAGGCCGATGCCTATGGCTGCGGCGCCGCCCGCGTCGGCCCGGCGCTGGTCCGCGCCGGCGCCCACACCTTCTTCGTCGCCCTCCCCGCCGAGGGCGCTCTCCTCCGCAAGTCGGTCGGCCCCGGCCCCGACATCTACATCCTCGCCGGCTACGCACCGGACACTGCAACCCTCGCCGAGAAGCTCCCTCCGCCCGCCACGGAGAGGAACCGGGAGCCGGCCGCCCCACCCGCCGACGCCGCCTTCTACCGCGCCCACGCCCTGCGCCCGGTACTGAACTCCGTTCCCCAGGCCACCGCCTGGTTCCTCGACGCTCCCGGCACCCCCTGCGCGGTCCAACTCGACACCGGCATGAACCGCCTGGGCATGGAGGGGTTCGAATTCGCTAGCCTCGGCCCGCTGCCCGAGGCGGTGCGCCTGGTCATGAGCCATTTCGCGTGCGCCGATGAATCTGGCCACGCCCTGACCCCGGCCCAGATCTCCGCTTTCCGCCGCATGACCGACGGCGTGCCGCGGCCCCGCTCGCTCGCCGCCACCGCGGGCATCCTGATCGGCCCGGACGCTCATTTCGACATGACCCGCGCCGGGATCGGCCTTTATGGCGGCCTGCCCTTCGCCGACGCGCGGCCCGCCGTCACCCTCCACCTCCCGATCCTCCAGACCCGCGAAATCGGCCCCGGCGAGCCTGTCGGCTACGGCGCCACCTGGACCGCCACCCGCCCCTCTCGCATCGCCACCCTCTCCGGCGGCTATGCCGACGGCCTGATCCGCGCCATGGGCAACCGCGCGACCGGCTTTCTCGACGGACGGCCGTTGCCCTTCGCGGGCCGCGTGTCGATGGACCTGGTCACCCTCGACGTCACAGGCTGCCCCGAGGCCGCACCGGGGGCCATGGTCGAGATCATCGGGCCACACCAGACCGTCGACGACCTCGCCGCAGCCGCCGGCACCATCGGCTACGAGATCCTCACCGCCCTTGGAAGCCGCTACCTTCGACGCTATAGGGAAGCCTGAACACAGGTGGCGGGCACCGCTCCCGGACTCTCCGACCTCGACCCCTCTTGCGGGAAGGGAGACGACGGGCGGGTTCCCCGGTACCCGCAACAGGACATCGGAGCCCAAGCAGCATGCCCATAGTTCCAGCCTTCCAGGGTTTCCTTGCCTCGATCGGCGCCACCGTCCTCTGGCTCTGCCGCGAGACAGGCGCCCTGGCGAGCTTCGCCCTTTCCGGCACCACCCATGTGTTCCGCCCGCCCTGGTACCCGGTCGAACTCATGCGCCAGTTCATGCGCATCGGCTATTACTCGCTGCCCGTCGTCGGCATGACGGCGCTCTTCACCGGCGGCGCGCTGGCACTGCAGATCTACACCGGCGGCTCGCGCTTCAACGCCGAGTCGGTGGTGCCGCAGATCGTCGCCATCGGCATGACCCGCGAGCTTGGCCCGGTTCTCGGCGGCCTGATGGTCGCCGGCCGCGTCTGCGCCTCGATCGCCGCCGAACTCGGCACCATGCGGGTGACCGAGCAGATCGACGCGCTCACCACCCTCTCGACCAATCCGATGAAATATCTTGTCGCGCCGCGCCTGCTGGCCGCGACCATCGCCATGCCGCTCCTCGTCTTCATCGGCGACATCATCGGCATCATCGGCGGCTTCCTGGTCGGCATCTTCCGGCTCGACTTCAACGCCACCACCTACATCAAGACGACCTGCGACTTCCTCGAGACCGGCGACGTGTCCTCCGGCCTGATCAAGGCCGCGGTGTTCGGCTTCATCATCGCGCTGATGGGCTGCTATCAGGGCTATCAACTCGGGCCGCGGCGCGCAGGGCGTCGGGCGGGCGACCACCAATGCGGTCGTCACCGCCTCGATCCTGATCCTGGCCTCCAACTACGTCCTCACCGAAGCGCTGTTCCCGGCCTGAGCGAATGGCCGAGACTCCCAAGATCGAGATGCGCGGCGTCCGCAAGAGCTTCGGCTCCAAGCACGTCCTGCGCGGCGTCGACCTGACCGTGCCGGCGGGCGAGTCGCTGGTGATCATCGGCGGCTCCGGCACCGGCAAGTCGGTGACGCTGAAATGCATCCTCGGGCTGATAACGCCCGATGCCGGCCAGATCCTCGTCGACGGCGAGGACGTGAAGCGCAAGCGCGGCCGCGAGCGCGAGACGCTGCTCGACAAGTTCGGCATGCTGTTCCAGGGCGGCGCGCTGTTCGACTGCCTGCTGGTCTGGGAGAACGTCGCCTTCCGCCTCCTCCAGGGCCGACGGCGCGCCCGCGCGACGAGGCCCGCGCGATCGCCATCGAGAAGCTCCGCCGCGTCGGCCTGAAGGAGACTCGGCCGACCTGTTCCCGGCCGAGCTCTCCGGCGGCATGCAGAAACGCGTCGGCCTCGCCCGCGCCATCGGCGCCGAGCCCGAGATCATCTTCTTCGACGAGCCGACCACCGGCCTCGATCCGATCATGGCCGACGTGATCAACGACCTGATCCGCGAGATCGTGGTCGAAATGGGGGTGACCGCCCTCACCATCACTCACGACATGACCTCGGTTCGCAAGATCGCTGACAAGGTGGCGATGATCCACGAGGGCGTGATCCAGTGGACCGGCCCGGTCTCCGAGATCGACACGACGGACAACCCCTATATCCACCAGTTCGTGAACGGTCTCGCCGAGGGCCCGATCGAGGCGATCCGGTGACATGCTGCTGCACCCGGCCGTCGCCCTGAACCTCCTGCTCCTGCTCCTTTACCCCGCCTCCTGGCTCGCCCCCCTGGCGCGGGCCGGCTTCCTGCCCTTCTTCTCCGGCACCGAGATCACCGTCCTCGGCGGCGTCCGAGATCTCTGGGCCAGCGACGCGGCCCTCGCCTCCCTGGTCGCGCTCTTCGCCGTCGTCATCCCCTACGGCAAGACCCTGTTCCTCGCGGCGATACACTTCCGCGTGGTCGGACCCCGCGCGCTTGGCCTGATCGAGATCGTCGGCAAGCTCTCGATGGCGGACGTGTTCCTGATCGCCCTCTACATCGTTCTGGTGAAGGGCGTCGGCATCGGCCATGTGGCCTCCGCCTGGGGCCTCTGGCTGTTCACCGGCTGCGTGCTGGCCTCGGTCTGGGTCGGCTTCGAGACCCGGCGACGGATCGAGCTCTGGAGTTGACCCCCGGTGCGCGACCTTGCGGGTACCCGGCGGCTGTGATCGGATAGCGCGATGGCGAAGGTGGCGACCCCCTATGTCTGCCGCGACTGCGGCGCAGCCCACCGCAAGTGGTCCGGCCGCTGCGACGCCTGCGGCGCCTGGAACTCGATCGAGGAGGATGCGGGCCTCTCCGCCTCCGGCCCGTCGGCCAGGACCCTCGGCGCCGGCCGCGGCCGCGCCGTGCCGCTCAGCCCCCTCGCCGGCTCCGAGGCCCCGCCGCCGCGGCGCTCCTCCGGCATCGCCGAGTTCGACCGGGTGCTGGGCGGCGGCCTCGTGCCGGGCTCGGCGATCCTGGTCGGCGGCGATCCCGGCATCGGCAAGTCGACCCTGCTGCTCCAGGCCGCCGCCGCCTTCGCCGCCGAGGGCGCCCGCACGATCTACGTCTCCGGCGAGGAGGCCGCCGCCCAGATCCGCATGCGCGCCGCCCGCCTCGGCCTCGCGGAGGCGCCGGTGCTGCTCGCCGCCGAGACCAACCTCGCGCGACATCCTGACCACCCTCGAGGCCGAGACGCCCGGGCCTGGTGATCATCGATTCGATCCAGACCATGTGGGCCGACCACGTGGAACTCGGCGCCCGGCTCGGTCACCCAGGTCCGCGCCTGCGCCCACGAGCTGGTCAGCTTCGCCAAGCGCCGCGACGTGGCGGTCGTCCTGGTCGGTCACGTCACCAAGGAGGGCCAGATCGCCGGCCCCCGCGTGGTCGAGCACATGGTCGACACCGTGCTCTACTTCGAGGGCGAGCGCGGCCATCAGTTCCGCATCCTGCGCGCGGTCAAGAACCGCTTCGGCCCCGCCGACGAGATCGGCGTCTTCGAGATGACCGGCGCACGGCCTGGCCGAGGTCACCAATCCGTCCGCGCTCTTCCTCGGCGACCGCAGCGAGGCGACCGCCGGCTCGGTGGTCTTCGCCGGCATCGAGGGCACCCGGCCGCTGCTGGTCGAGCTCCAGGCGCTCGTCGCTCCCTCCCCCCTCGGCACCCCGCGGCGCGCCGTGGTCGGCTGGGACGGCGCCCGCCTCGCGATGATCCTGGCCGTGCTCGAGGCCCGCTGCGGGGTCTCGCTCGCGGGCAAGGACGTCTATCTCAACGTCGCCGGCGGGCTGCGCATCGCCGAGCCCGCGGCCGATCTGGCCGTCGCCGCGGCCCTGCTTTCGGCCCTGACCGGGGTTCCTGTGCCACAGGACACAGTTATTTTTGGTGAAATCAGCCTGTCCGGCGCTATCCGGCCCGTGACTCAGCCCGAGCTAAGACTTAAAGAAGCAAACAAGCTTGGGTTTTCGGCCGCTTTCATGCCAAATCAGATGAAGCGAACGCAGGAATCTGGCATATCAGTATCCGGGGTGCACGATCTGCCGGCCTTTGTTGTCGATAATTTCGGATCGGCGCGGCAGTAAGTCAGGACCAGATCGGGGGACAGAAAGCATGGAGTTCACCGTCGTAGACGCCGGGGTCGCGGTAGTCACGCTGCTGTCGGCGATCCTCGCTTACTCGCGCGGCTTCACCCGCGAGCTGTTCGCAATCGCGGGCTGGGTCGCGGCGGCGGTCGCCGCCTTCTACGTCGCCCCCCAGCTCGAGCCGCTGATTCGCGAGATCCCGGTCGTCGGCGAGTTTCTCGCCGCCTCCTGCGTGCTCTCGATGATCGCTGCCTTCACCGTCGTGGTCGCGGCCGTGCTGCTGATCCTGTCGGTGTTCACGCCGCTGATCGCCAACCTGGTGCTCGATTCGGCGCTCGGCCCGCTCGACCGCATGCTGGGCTTCATCTTCGGCGCCCTGCGCGGCCTGCTGCTGATCGCCATCGCCTATCTCGTCTACACCAATCTCAGCGGGGTCGAGAGCTGGCCGCCGCTCGACAACGCCGCCTCGCGGACCATGTTCGACGAGGCCGCGGCGATGCTCGACCAGAACCTGCCGCAGAGCATCCCCGACTGGTTCAGCGCCCGGATCGACGCACTCACCGTGAATTGCGGCGACCTGGCGCCCTCCGGCACCGAGCCCGCCGCCCCGGCCGACCAGTCTGGCACGGCGCCTGCTCCGGCCCCCGCCGACGGCACGGCGCCGGCCAGCGGCACCACCGGAACCACGGGAACCACGACCACCGGGAACTGACCGGACCCGAGCGTACGTTCGTGAAGGATGGGTGACACTGCCGCGCCGAGCGTTATATAAGGCGCGCAGTGCAGCCTTCGCGGGAGCCGTGGAATGAATCTGTCCGGGCAGTCAGGCTGGCAGTCTCATCCATTCGACGACGACAAGCTCCGCGAGGAATGCGGCGTCTACGGCGTCTTCGGCGTCGATGAGGCGGCAAACTACGTGGCGCTTGGCCTCCACGCCCTCCAGCACCGGGGACAGGAAGCGGCGGGGATCGTCTCTTACAGCCCTGACACCGGCTTCAACAACGTCCGCCGCACCGGCTATGTGCGCGACAACTTCACCAAGCAGAGCGTGATGGACCTGCTGCCCGGCCGGCTTGCGGTCGGGCACACCCGCTACTCCACCGCCGGCGGCAAGGGCGCCGCGCTGCGCGACATCCAGCCGCTCTATGCGGATTTCGCCCTCGGCGGCTGCGCCATCGCCCACAACGGCAACCTGACCAACGCCGACTCGCTCCGCGCGCAGCTCATTGACCGCGGCTCGATCTTCCAGTCCGCCTCGGACACCGAGTGCATCATCCACCTGATGGCGCGGTCGATCCAGAAGACCATCCCGGACCGGATGAAGGACGCGCTGCGCCTGGTCGAGGGCGCCTTCTCGGTGATCGCCATCACCCGGACCAAGATGATCGGCGTGCGCGACCCCCGCGGCGTCCGTCCCCTGGTGCTGGGCCGACTCGGCAACGCCTGGATCCTTTCCTCCGAGACCTGCGCCTTCGACATCATCGGAGCCGAGTTCGTCCGCGAGGTCGAGCCGGGCGAGCTGGTGATCATCACCGACAAGGGCGTCGAATTGCACCGCCCCTTCGAGCCCGAGCGGTCCCGCTTCTGCGTCTTCGAGTATGTCTATTTCTCGCGCCCCGACAGCCTGATCGGCGGCCTCTCGGTCTACGAGACCCGCCGGCGCATCGGCGTCGAGCTCGCCCGCGAGGCTCCGGTCGAGGCCGACATCGTCTGCCCGGTCCCGGACAGCGGCACCCCCGCGGCCATCGGCTACAGCCAGGAAAGCGGCATCCCCTTCGCGCTCGGGATCGTCCGCAACCAGTATGTCGGGCGCACCTTCATCGAGCCCACCGAGCAGATCCGCGACATGGGCGTGCGCCTGAAGCTCAACGTCAGCCGCGCCGTCGTCGAGGGCAAGCGCGTGGTGCTGGTGGACGATTCGGTCGTCCGCGGCACCACCAGCCGCAAGATCAAGGACATGATCCTCGCCGCCGGAGCCCTCGAGGTACACTTCCGCATCGCCAGCCCGCCGACGCGCTGGTCCTGCTTCTACGGCGTCGATACGCCGGAGCGCGAAAAGCTTCTGGCCGCGCGCATGGACGAGGCCGAGATGCGCACCCATCTCGGCGTCGATTCGCTCCGCTTCGTCTCTCTCGCGGGCCTCTACCGCGCCTGCGGCCATCCGGCCGGCCGTGACGGCACGTCGCCGCAGTACTGCGACGCCTGCTTCTCGGGCGATTATCCCATCGATCCCTCCGACGCCCGCGCCCAGGGAAAGATCCGCGAGGTGGTCCGCGCGTGAGTTGGGCTGCCGGCAAGACCGCGCTCGTCACCGGCGGCAATTCCGGCATCGGACGGGTGATCGCCATGACCCTCGCCCGCGAAGGCGCCCGCGTCCTGATCATCGGCCGCAACGAGGAGCGTGGCGCGGCGGTCGTCCGCAAGATCACCGCCTCCGGCGGCACCGCCGAGTTCCATTCCACGGACATTGCCGAGGAATCCCAGGTGGTCGCGCTGCGTGACCGCCTCGCGCCGCGCCTGCCGGCGCTCGACCTCCTGGTCAACAACGCCGGTGTCGGGCTCCGCCGCTCCGGCATCACCCGCGACATGGGTCCTGGCGCCCGCTGGCAGGCGATGCGCGGCCCGAACCTCGACGGCGCCTATCTGATGAGCGCCCATTTCCTGCCGCGCCTGGCCCGCTCCGGACACGGCGCCATCGTCAACATATCCTCCACCGCCGCGATCCACGGCAACTGGGGCCTCTACACCGCGGCCAAGGCCGGGGTCGAGGGCCTGACCCGCGCCTTCGCGGCCGAGGCCGCTCCGCTCGGCATCCGGGTGAACGGCGTCAGCCCCGGATGGATCGCCACCGAGAACGACGCCGACACCCACCCATCCGGCACGCCCAGCGGCGCGTGGGACCTGCCGCCCTCCCTCCTCGGCCGCATGGGCCGCCCGGAGGAGATCGCGGCCGCGGTCATGTTCCTCGGCTCGCCGGCGGCGTCCTTCGTCACCGGCCAGACGCTGATCGTCGATGGCGGCATGACCGTCACCGACTACACCTCGCTCGCGCTCCTGGCCGAGCGGGGTGACCGGATCCTCTCGCGCCCGCGGCGCGCTCCCGGATGAACGGCCGCCTCCTCGACGGCCAGGCCGCCCTTGTCACCGGCGCCTCCCGCGGCTTCGGCTTTGCCGCCGCCGCCGCCCTCGGCGCCGCCGGCGCCCATGTGATCGCGGTTGCGCGCACCACCGGCGGGCTCGAGGAGCTTGACGACCGCATCGGCGACGCCGGCGGCACCGCGACCCTGGTGCCGCTCGACATCTGCGACGACCCCGGCCTCGAGCGCCTCGGCGCCGCGATCCATCAGCGCTGGGGCCGGGCCGACATCTGGCTCCACACCGCGATCCACGCCGCGCCGCTGCAACCCGCCGAGCACATCGACGCGAAGGAACTCGACCGCGATATTGCCGTCAACGTCCGCGCGTTCCAGCGCCTGATCCGCATCGTCGATCCACTGCTCAGGCTCTCGACCCGCGCCCTCGCCCTGATCGCCGCCGACGATACCGCCAACCGCACCAAGTTCCACGGCACCTACGCTGCCTCGAAGGCAGCCCAGTCCGCCCTTACCCGTGCCTGGGCGGCCGAATCCGGCAGCCGCATGGCGATCGCCGAGGTGGTGCCCCCGCCGATGCCGACAGCGCTCCGCGCCCGCTTCTACCCCGGCGAGGACCGGGCCCGGCTCTGCCCGATCGACGACGCCGCCGCGCGGCTCATGGCGCAGATCGGCGCCGGCAGCTTCTCGGCGGGCGGGCGGGTGCAGCTCTGAACGTCGGTCGCCGCGGCGGCGCTCAGCGCTTCGGCGCGTAGGGGTTCTCGCCCTTCCGCAGGGCGAACCGGATCGGCACCCCCTTCAGCCCGAAGCTGTCGCGCAGGCCATTGACCAGGTAGCGAACATAGCTCTCCGGAAGCGCCTCCGGCTTCGAGCACCAGGCGACGAAGCTCGGTGGCCGTGCCTTCACCTGGGTCATGAAACGCAGCCGGATCCGCCGGCCCGAGGCCGCCGGCGGCGGGTGCTGCTCCACGGCCTCGATCAGCCAGCGGTTCAGGTTGGCGGTCGAGATCCGCTGGTTCCAGACCCGGTGCATCTCCAGGATCGCGTCGCGCAGCCGGTCGAGCCCTCGCCCTGTCACGGCCGAGACCGGCACCAGCGGTGCGCCGTTCAACTGCGGCAGCAGCCGCTCGAGCATTTCCCGCAGCTCCCGGCTGCGGCCCGGCTTGTCCTCGACCAGGTCCCACTTGCTGACCGCGATCACCACCGCCCGGCCCTCACGCTCGGCCAGGTCGGCGATCCGCAGGTCCTGGGTCTCGAAGGCGCTGGCCTCGTCCATCAGCACGACCACCACTTCGGCGAACCGGATCGCCCTGACCGCGTCGCCGGTCGAAAGCTTCTCGACCTTCTCCTGCACCCGGGCGCGCTTCCTGAGGCCCGCGGTATCGAACACCCGGAACGCCCGCCCACCCCAGTCGCAGGTCACCGCGATCGCGTCCCGCGTGATCCCGGCCTCCGGCCCGGTCAGCAGCCGCTCCTCGCCGATGATCGCGTTCACCAGCGTCGACTTGCCGGCGTTCGGCCGCCCCACCACGGCGATCTGCAACGGCCGGTGCTCGGCCAGCGCGTCCTCCTCCGAGTCCGGATCGAACTCGTCCGCGGAAGCCTCGGCCGCGAACCGGTCGGCATAGGGCTGCAACGCCGCGTAGAGATCGCCCATCCCCTCGCCATGCTCGGCCGAGATGCCGATGACCTCGCCCAGCCCCAGCCCATAGGCTTCGTAGATCCCCGCCTCGCCGGCGCGCCCTTCGGCCTTGTTGGCGGCCAGTATCACCTTCGCGCCGCGCTTCCTCAGCAGGTCGGCGAACACCTCGTCGCTCGGCGTCACCCCGGCCCGCGCGTCGATCAGGAACAGGCACAGATCGGCCTCGGCGATGGCCCGCTCGGTCAGCCTGCGCATCCGGCCCGGCAGGCTCTCGTCGGTGATCTCCTCGAACCCGGCGGTGTCGATCACGGTGAAGCTCAGATCGCCCAGCTTCGCCTCGCCCTCGCGCAGGTCGCGGGTGACGCCCGGCTGGTCGTCGACCAGCGCGATCCGCCGGCCGACCAGCCGGTTGAACAGCGTCGACTTGCCCACGTTCGGGCGCCCGATGATCGCCATCTTGAAAGTCATTGCCGGTCCCCGGCTGCTCCCGCCCGCTCAGCGAAACGCGTAGAGCACTCCGCTGTCCGACAGGATGAAGATCATGCCGTTAGCAACCACGGGTCCGGTCGCCGAGCCGCCGCTGATCCGTTTGACCTCGCCGCCGACCCCGGTATTCGCATCGTAGGAATAGATGCTCCCCTCGCTGTCGGTCAGGATCAGATGCCCGTTGACCAGCACCGGCGTGGAATAGCTGATCGCGCCCTCGCGGTCATCCGGATCGGTGAAGGCGGTAAGCTGCTTGGCCCACAGCGTTCGCCCGTCGCGTACCGAGATCCGCATCAGCATCGCGGTGTCAGAGACCAGGAAGATCGTGTCGCCGGCGGCCCACAGCGGCGCCGAGGAACCGATGCTGCGGGTCCAGACGCGCTGGCCGTTACGGGCATCGATGGCAATCATTCGCCCACTCTGGTTTGCCGCCACGATAAATGGGCCGGCCAGCACCGGGTCGCCCGACACGTCGGTGATCGACGAGCGCGCCATGCCCATCCGGCCGCCGCTCAGCACTGCGCTCCACAGCCGCCGGCCGCTCAGGGCTTCGGCCCCCACCAGCTCGCCCGAGCCGTAGGGAAGCACCACCATCGGCCCCGCGAAGGCCGGGCTGGCACCACCCAGGAATCCCGCATCAGAGGTCGCCGACCGCTGCCGCCAGCGCACCTTGCCGTTCGCGCCATCGACGGCGATCGCCGTGTTGTCGCGCGTGACCGCCACCACGATCCCGTCGCGTGCCGCCGGCGCCGCGCGGAACGGAGCACCGAAACTCTGGCGCCAGAGGATCTCGCCTGAAGCCGGGCTGACCGCCAGCATCTCGCCGAACCCGGTTGTCGCGTAGATGTTGCCGCCATCCGCCGCGAGCCCGCCGCCGAAGCCTTCCTGTCCGCGCTCGCCCTCGGGCACCAGGCTGGTGCTCCACCGCCGCGTGCCCGTACTGGCATCGAACGCCGACAGGCTGGCTTCGGCGTCGAGCGTGAAGACCGTGCCGTCGACCACGATCGGCGCGCTCGTGATGGCGCCATTCCGGCTGTTGCCGGTCCCGGCGTTCTCGGACCATGCCTGGGACAGGGTCACCGGGCCGGTGAGATGGCCCAGATTGTGGGTCGGCGTGCCGTTGGTCTGGGTCCAGTCGACATTCGTCACCGCCTCGGGCAGCGGCGCCTCCTCGGCCACCGTCGGCGCGGCGCCCGCCGGGTCCGCGCGCAGGCTGATGCGCTCGCCCTCGAGAATTTCATCGTCGTCGAAGATCCCGCAGCCGGACATCACCGCCAGGACCGCGAAGCCAAGGGCAAGCGGCCGGAACCGCGGCGCCAACACACCAGAGCTGCGCATTACATTCTCCTGCCTGTCTCCGCGCCGTTTCCCGACCGCCGTCACTGCACCAGGGTCGCCGTCACCGGCACCTCGCCGCCGCTGCTCAGCAAGAGCGCCGTGGCCCTGTCGCGCAATCCCGGAGTCGCCCCCGGATCCTGCAAGATCGCCGCCAGATCCGCATGGCCCGCTTCGGTCTCGCCCGCATTGATACGGATCACCGCGCGCAACTCCAGCGCCAGCAGCCGGTAGGGCGCGCCCTCGGCCAACAGCGGCTCGAGTTCCTCGACCGCCTGCGCGGGGTCGATGGAGGCGGCGCTCACCCGCACCGCCTGGAGCCGCGCCAGATCCCTGTAAGCCGGATCGAGCCCCGGCTCCGCCCCGATCTCGCTGTAAAGCGCCGCGGCGCCCTCCGTGTCGCCCTGCTCCGCCATAACGCCCGCCAGCCGCAACCGCGCGACGACCGCTGCGGGCCCCTGGATCATGGCGACCAGTTCCCTTTCCTTCTCCACCGAGTTCGAGCTCCGTCGACAGGAAAGCGGCGCCGGCCGCGCGCGCCTTCTCGGCCTCGCGGTGCTTCATCCAGGTCCAGCCGCCCGAGGCCGCGACCGCCGCCGCTACGGCGGCGATGCCGTACGGCGCGTATTTCTTCCACAGCCGGAACATCCGGTCGTGGCGCACCTCTTCGGTCACTTCCTGAATGAAGGAGTCGAGTCTCGCTCACAGATCGTCTCCTAGCAGCGTCGCGGGCTGTGGTTTAGCGCCGCCGCGCCCGGAAGGAAAGGCCAATGGTCATCTCGGCTTGTAGGTATGCTCGGGCGCCGGGAAATTGCGCGAACGCACCTCCTCTGCGTACTGGCTCACCGCGGCCTTCATCATCTCCTCCATGGTGCCGTAGCGCTTCACGAAGGTGGGCACCCGCGGCATCAGCCCGACCATGTCCTCGAACACCAGGATCTGCCCGTCGCACTTGGCCGAAGCGCCGATGCCGATGGTCGGGATGCTCACCGCCTGGGTGATCCGGTCCGCCAGCGGCGCCGCGACGCCCTCGACCACCACCGAGAAGGCGCCCGCCGCCTCGACCGCCCTGGCATCGGCCATCACCGCGTCGAAATGCGCCTCGTCGCGCACCGCCTTGTAGCCGCCGGCGGTGTTCATCGCCTGCGGCATCAGCCCGATATGGGCCATCACCGGGATGCCGCGACGCGCCAGGTACTGGATCGTTGGCGCCATCTCGACGCCACCCTCCAGCTTCACCGCGTGGCAGCCGGTCTCCTTCACCACCCGCGAGGCATTGCGGAACGCCACCTCCGGGCTTTCCTCGAACGACCCGAACGGCATGTCCACCACCACCAGCGCCTTGTCGGCGCCCCGCACTACCGCCTGGCCATGCATGATCATGTGCTCGAGCGTGACGCCCAGGGTGTTCGGCATTCCGTGGATCACCATCCCCAGACTGTCGCCCACCAGCAGCAGGTCGCAGACCTGATCGCAGATATGGGCCACATGGGCGGTGTAGGAGGTCAGGCAGACCAGCGGTTCGCCGCCCTTCCGGGCCATGAAGTCGGGCACCGTCATGCGCTTGCGCGGCACTTCGGAGCCCTGGTCCGGATTGGTGATTGCCGATTTCTTCGAGATCGTGCTCTGGGTCGACATGGTCGCTTCCTCGGGGTCGGAGAGGGCCGGCGCTGCTGAAGCCGGGGCATCCTGCAACCCGACGACCTTAGCCCGCCGCCGGCCGTTGCAGAAGTGTGTCTTTGCACCGCTTTGAGCGGCATTTTGCGTCCCGCCGGCCAACCCGACGCGGCGTCACCCCTTTTCCACGTGACGGAAGACGCCTATCTTGGCGTTGTACCGAAATATCCGACGCAGGGGCCCCGTCCCTCGGCACGCGGACCGGAGAGGATCGGATGCGCCTGACATCGCTGCTCATCGCGCTGCTGATCGCAGGCGGGATCTATTATTGGTTCTCCCTGCGCCATGATACCGGCCCGGGGACTCCCGCCGAGGTCAATCCGGTTGTCCTCTCAGCCGCTCCGGCCGATGACGCCGATGACCTGCCGGTGCCGGTGATGGTGCTGGCGAGCCAGGCCACGCCAACCGTTAACACCCTCACGCTCCGCGGTCGCACGGTCGCCATCCGCAATGTCTCGGTCCCTGCCGAGACCGCCGGCCTGGTGATCTCTCAGCCGATCCGGAAGGGCGCCACCGTGACCACCGGCGAGGTGCTCTGCGAGCTCGATCCCGGCGCCCGCCGGGCCCAGCTCCTCGAGGCCGAGGCCAGTCTCGCGGAGGCCCTGGTCGAAGCCGACGCCGCGACCACGCTCAGCCAGAAGGGATTTGCCGCCGAGACCACGCGCATGGCCCGCCAAGCCCAGCTTGAGGCGGCTCAAGCCGCGGTCGACCTGGTAAAGCTCGACATTTCGCGCCTGGTCATCTCCGCGCCCTTCGACGGCGTTCTGGAGTCCGACACCGCCGAGCTCGGCTCGCGGCTCGGCCCGGGCGACAGTTGCGCGAAGGTGATCGACCTCAGCCGGGTCAAGGTCTCGGGCTTTGTCTCCGAGCAGGAGGTCGACCAGATCGCACTCGGCCAACGGGCGATCGCCCGGCTGATCAACGGCCGCACCATTCCGGGCGAGATCTCGTTCATCAGCCGTGTTTCCGACCCCGAGACCCGCACTTTCGAGGTCGAGGTCACACTCCCGAACGAGGATGGGCGGATTCGCGACGGAATGACCGCCGAGCTCCAGATCGACCTGCCGGCCGAGGTCGCGCATCTGATCCCGCAATCCGCCCTGACCCTCGACGACGACGGCCGCCTCGGTGTGCGCGTCGCGGTCGACGGCCTGGCCCGCTTCGTCCCGGTCCGGATCATCCGCGACGTCACCGACGGTGTCTGGGTGGCCGGCCTGCCCGACAGCGCCGACATCATCGTCGTCGGCCAGGAGTTCGTCCGCGACGGCCGCGGCGTCGCGCCGACGCCGGTCGACCGGACGGCTCTGCAATGACCGGCATCGTCGACTGGGCAGCCGCCCGGGCACGGATGGTGCTCGGCTTCATCCTGTTCTCGATGGTTGCGGGCTGGATCGCCTACCAGTCGCTGCCGAAGGAGGGCTCGCCCAACATCGACGTGCCGGTGCTCTACGTCTCGGTCCCTCTGCCCGGCGTCTCCGCCCGCGACGCCGAACGCCTGCTGGTCAAGCCGCTCGAGACCGAGCTGCGCGGCCTCGACGACCTCAAGCAGATGACCGGCATCGCCTCCGAGAACCATGCCGGCCTGCTGCTGGAGTTCGATTTCGGCTGGGACAAGCAGGCGACGCTGGCGGATGTCCGCGACAAGGTCGACCAGGCCCAGGCCGAATTCCCGTCCGACGCCGAGGAGCCGACCATCCAGGAGGTCAACCTCTCCCAGTTCCCGGTGCTTGTGGTCTCGCTGTCCGGCGAGGTGCCGGAACGCACCCTGCTCCGGCTCTCGAAGGACCTCCAGCGCGACATCGAGGCGCTGTCCTCGGTGCTCGAGGCCGAGATCACCGGCCACCGCGACGAGATGGTCGAGGTGCTGATCGATCCCCTCAAGCTCGAATCCTACGGCGTCACCGCCCAGGACCTGCTGTCGGTCTTCGACCGCAACAACCAGCTCATCGCCGCCGGCTCGGTCGAAAGCGCCACGGCCGAATTCTCGATCACCGTCCCGGGCTCGATCGAGACCATCGAGGACATCTACAACCTGCCGGTCAAGGTGAACGGCGACCGGGTGGTCCGCCTCGGCGACGTGACCGACATCCGCCGCACCTTCGAGGACGCCACCGGCCACGCCCGATTCAACGGCGAGAAGTCGATCTCGCTGCAGGTCCGCAAGCGCCTCGGCGAGAACATCATCGCCACCGTCGCCGCGGTCCGGTCGACCGTCGAGGAGTTCGTCGCCGCCTGGCCCGAGCCGCTCCGGCGTGCCGTGCAGGTGGATTTCTCGATGGACGAGTCCGCCCGGGTCAAGGACATGGTCGGCCAGCTCGAGTCCAGCGTCCTGACCGCGGTCCTCCTGGTGATGATCGTGGTGCTGGCCTCGCTTGGCTTCCGCTCGGCGCTGCTGGTCGGCATCGCCATCCCCTGTTCCTTCCTGCTCAGCTTCGGGCTGATGGCGGCGTTGGGCATGAGCGTCAACAACATGACCATGTTCGGCATGATCCTGGCCGTCGGCATGCTGGTCGACGGCGCCATCGTCGTCGTCGAATACGCCGACCGACGCATTGCCGAGGGCGCCGGCCCGATGTCCGCCTATACCGAGGCGGCGCGGCGAATGTTCTGGCCGATCGTCTCCTCCACCGCCACGACTCTCTGCGCCTTCCTGCCGATGCTGTTCTGGCCGGGAATGCCGGGCGAGTTCATGGGCCAGCTCCCGATCACGCTGATCTTCGTGCTCACCGCCTCGCTGATCGTGGCGCTGATCTACCTGCCGGTGCTGGGTGGCGTGGCCGGCCGGATCAGCCGCATGCTGAACCAGGCCCGGCTCCGCGTGATCGGCCGGGCCAGCCGGCCGCCGCAGCCCCCCGAGATCTACCGCCGGGGCCTGTTCGGCAAGGCCATCGGCGCGATTGTCCTGAACCCGATCGGCCCCTTCGTCGCCCTCGGCCTCGCCGCCGCGATGATGGCCGGAGTGTTCAGCTACTACGGCACCCATAACGCCGGGGTCGAGTTCTTCGTCAAGACCGACCCCGAACGTGCCATCGTCTATGTCCGCGCCCGCGGCAATCTCAGCCTCGAGGAGCGCGACCGCATGGTCCGCGCCACCGAGCAGGCGGTGATGTCGGTTCCGGGCGTGGAGTTCCGTCTTCGCCTTCTCCGGCGGGGGCGGTCTTGCGGACAGCAGCGGTCAGGAGGGTCCGCCCGACGCGGTCGGTCAGGTCCAGCTCGAGCTCGCGCCGTGGAACCAGCGCGGTCCCGGCGATGCGATCCTGCAGGAGATCGAACGCCGCATCCAGGCCGTCCCCGGCGTGCTCGCCGAGATCAAGCTCCAGGAGGATGGCCCGACCCAAGGCAAGCCGATCCAGCTCGAGGTCCGATCCGACAACTGGACCGACCTGCACCGCGCCGCCGCCATCGCCGATGCCCGGTTCCGGCAGACGCCGGGCCTGATCGACATCGACGACACCCGCCCGCTCCCTGGCATCGACTGGAAGATCGATGTGGACCGTGCCAATGCCGGGCGCTATGGCGCCGACGTGGCCACCATCGGGCCGCTGGTCCAGGCCGTGACGCGCGGCGCGATCCTCGACACCTACCGCCCGCCGGATGCCGACGAGGAGCTCGACATCCGCGTCCGTTTCCCCCGCGAGGACCGGCGGCTCTCCACGCTCGACAGCCTCAAGCTGACGACCGAACGCGGCCTCGTGCCGCTTTCGAACTTCCTCTCCCGCGAACCGGCGCCGAAGCTCGCCCAGATCGACCGCCGCGACGGCGAGCGCTACTTCCTGGTTCGGGCCAATGTCGACGCGGAAACCTCGGACATCGCGGCCATCGAGGCCTTCGAGCGCTGGATCGCCGAGGACGCCCCCTTCCCCGCCTCGGTCTCCGCCCGCTTCACCGGCGACCGCGAGGAACAGGCGGAAAGCCAGGCATTCCTGGTCAAGGCCTTCGCCGGCGCGCTGGGCCTGATGTTCGTGATCCTGCTGGCGCAGTTCAACTCGCTCTACAACTCGGTCCTGGTTCTGTCCGCCGTCGTGATGTCGGTCGCCGGGGTGCTGATCGGCATGATGGTGATGGGCCAGAAGTTCTCGATCATCATGACCGGCACCGGCATCGTCGCGCTCGCCGGCATCGTGGTGAACAACAACATCGTGCTGATCGACACCTTCCAGGAGTTCTCGCGCCGGATGCCCCCGCTCGAGGCCATCGTGCGCACCGCCGAGGCCCGCATCCGCCCGGTGCTGCTGACCACCATCACCACCATGGCCGGGCTCCTGCCGATGATGTTCGCGATGAGCCTCGACTTCGTGAACGGCGGCATCAGCCGGGGCGCGCCGACGGCGCTCTGGTGGGTCCAGCTCGCCACCGCCGTCGTCTGGGGCCTCGGCCTGGCCACGGTGCTGACGCTTGTCGTCACCCCTGCGGCGCTCGCCGCCCGGGTCTGGCTCGGGCGCCTTTTCGGGACCGGGCTTCTGACCGGCCTCTACGGGATCGCCGGCCTCTTCGGCGGCCGCTGGTCCGGCTCGGCCTGGATGCGCGACCGCCAGCTCCGCCGCCGCCTCGCCCGCGAGCCGGTGCCCGAGATCATCTGGACCGAGACCCAGCAGCCGAAGCCCCCCGGCATCGTCCGCGCCGCGGAATGAGACCTGGCGCAGGGTGGGCTCTCGGAACCCGCCGCTCCGTGCCCACATCCCCTTATACCGCCGACTTCGCCGCCTTCCGGATCGCCCGGATGTTCGCCCCGTAGACCCGCGCCTGCTTCACCGACCCGCCCTTGAACACCGCCGAGCCCGCCACCAGCACGTCCGCCCCCATGGCGACGCAGTTCCCGGCGTTCTCCGCCGTCACGCCCCCGTCGATCTCGATATGCACCGGCCGCTCGCCGATCAGCTCGGCCAGCCGGGCGATCTTCGGCAGCATCGCCCCGATGAAGCCCTGCCCCCCGAATCCGGGGTTGACCGTCATCACGCAGACGAGGTCGATCCGGTCCAGCACATACTCGATCGCCTCCGGCGGCGTGGCCGGGTTCAGTGCCACGCCCGCCTTCTTGCCGAGCGCCCGGATGAATTGCAGCGACCGGTCCAGATGCGGCCCGGCCTCGGCATGGACGGTGATGATATCCGCACCCGCCTTGGCGAAGGCTTCCAGATAGGGGTCGGCCGGCGCGATCATCAGGTGGACGTCCATGATCCCCTGGATATGGGGCCGGATCGCCGCGCAGACCCCGGGGCCGATGGTGAGGTTGGGCACGAAGTGCCCGTCCATCACGTCCACATGGACCCAGTCCGCCCCCTGCTTCTCGATGGCGCGGCACTCGGCGCCGAGATCGGCGAAGTCGGCCGAAAGGATCGACGGCGCGATCTTGACGGAACGGTCGAAGGGCGTCTTCTTCGGCATCTGCCGCCTCCGCTATTCTGGGTGCGCCCCCCATACCCGATCGGGAGGCGCACCGGAAGGCGGAATGCGGCGGCGGCCTCAGCCCTCCTTCGGGGCCGGCGCGGCGATCTCGTAGCGCTCAACCCAGAAACGCCAGGATCCGCGCGATTACCGCCTCGGGCCGCTCCTGCTGCACCCAGTGCCCGGCCCCCTCGATCAGATGCGTGCCGCGGTAGTCGGCGCAGAGCTCCGTCTCCATCCGCTCCAGCGCCCCCGGCTTCTGCCGGTAGCCCCAGTCGCTCGCCCCGGAGAGAAACGTCACCGGCACCTCGATCCGCCGCCCGTCATAGACCGAGAGGTCGCGCAGGAACCGCGGGCTCGTGCCACACCGGTACCATTGCAGCCCGCCCTGGAATCCGGTGCGCCCGAACTCGGCCGCGTAGACCGCCAGCACCTCGTCCGGCAGCCAGCGGCAGGCCGCCACCTGCTCCGCCGAGGGCATCTCGGGCGCCACCGTCGCCGCCATGTCCCTGTCGAGGTCCATGACATAGTAGGTCGGCAGCTTCGCCAGCTCCGCCCCGGTCCAGCCGCCGAGGCGATAGGGCCGGTTCTCGGTCCAGTCGGCGCTCTTCATGTGGAAATAGGCGCGCAGGAAGGCATGCAGCCCCTGCGGCGCGTGCCGCATGTCGGCATCGGCCGCACGGGTCGAGTAGTACCACTGGTAATGTTTGCGCGGCCGCGGCAGCGCCGCCAGCTCCGCCTCGATGTCCCCGCCCGCCGGCCCGATCGGCGGCGGCCCGCCGAAGGGCGCGCTCATCAGCACCGCCCGGCGGAACACGTCCGGCCGGATCAGCGCCGACCAGGCGGCCACGAAGGACCCGAAGTCGTGCCCGATCACCGCATGGACCGAGTCCCGCCCCAGCGCGCGCACCAGCGCCACCGCGTCGCGCACCAGGTTCGGCAGCGCGAAGGCCGACAGGTCGCCGTCATAGTCCCCGTCCCAGCCGGTCGTCCGCCCGTAGCCCCGCTGGTCCGGCGCCGCCACCCGGAACCCGGCCGCCGCCAGCGCCGGGATCACGCGGCGCCACGAGAAGGCCAGCTCCGGGAAGCCGTGCAGCAACAGCAGCAGGGGCGCATCCGGCGCCCCCGCCTCGAGCACATGCATGTCGAGCCCGCTCGCCGTCGCCACCTGGCGCGCGGTCACGCCGTCCGGCAGCGGCAGCGGCGGCAGCATCAGGGACGCAGGCGCTTCAGCAGGCTCGACGTGTCCCAGCGCCCGCCGCCCATGTCCTGCACCTCGCCGTAGAACTGGTCGATCAGCGCGGTCGCCGGCAGCCGCGCCCCGTTCCGCTTCGCCTCGTCGAGGCAGATGCCCAGGTCCTTGCGCATCCAGTCGACCGCGAAGCCGAAGTCGAACTTGTCGGCCAGCATGGTCTTGTAGCGGTTCTCCATCTGCCAGGACTGGGCCGCGCCCTTCGAGATCACGCCGACCACCGCCTCCGCGTCGAGGCCGGCCTTGACCGCGAAGTTCAGCCCCTCGGCCAGCCCCTGCACCAGCCCGGCGATGCAGATCTGGTTGACCATCTTGGTCAGCTGCCCCGCCCCCGGCCCGCCGAGCAGCTTCTGCATCCGCGCATAGGCCTCGATCACCGGCGCGATGCGGTCGTAATCCGCCTGATCGCCGCCGCACATGATCGTCAGCACCCCGTTCTCGGCCCCGGCCTGCCCGCCCGAGACCGGCGCGTCGATGAACCCGATCCCCTTCTGCCTGGCCACCGTGTGCAACTCGCGCGCCACGTCGGCGCTGGCCGTCGTGTGATCGACGAAGACCGTGCCCTTCGCCATCCCCGCCAGCGCGCCCGCCTCGCCCAGAACCACGCCGCGCAGATCGTTGTCGTTGCCGACACAGCACATGACGAACTCGGCCCCCTCGGCCGCCGCCCGCGGCGTCGGCGCGGCCCGGCCGCCATGCTGCCTGACCCAGGCATCAGCCTTGGCGGCGGTGCGGTTGTAGACGGTGACCTCATGGCCCTTGGCAACCAGATGCCCGGCCATCGGATAGCCCATCACGCCCAATCCCAGAAACGATACCTTTGCCACTGTCCCTCTCCCTCTGGCTGGATATGTCGTCTTGCTGTTGAACCGGATCGCCGCTTCTGGAACAAAGCGCACCGGGAGCCGCGACACAGTGTGGGGCTGCCCCCTCCCGGGTCAAGGCCGAAGGGCGAAAGGACCGATTCGATGACCGCGCTGCTGCGCTGGCTGTTGCGCATCCTCGCCGTTGTGGCCGGCGCCCTGGCGATCGGCGCGGCGCTCGCATGGTATCTGGTCTCGCGTTCGCTGCCCGACTACGACGCCTCGGTCCGCTTCCCCGAGCTCAACGCCGAGGTCCGGATCACCCGCGACGCCAACGCCGTGCCGCATATCCGGGCATCCACCGACCACGACGCCTTCTTCGCCATGGGCCTTGTGCATGCCCAGGACCGGCTCTGGCAGATGGAGCTCGCCCGCCGCTCGGCTCAGGGCAACCTCTCGGCGCTGTTCGGGGCCCGCACGATCGAGCTCGACCGGCTGGTCAAGATCCTCGACCTCTACGGCGCGGCCGCCGATTCCTTCCCGGCCCAGACCCCCGAGACCCAGGCGGCGCTCACCGCCTATGCCGAGGGGGTCAATGCCTGGATCCGCCACGTCAACGAGGAGGCGCTGGGGCGGGGGGCGCCCGAGCTGTTCCTGTTCGACGGCGCGCTGGCGCCCTGGGTCCCGGCCGATTCGCTGGCGATCATGAAGATGATGGCGCTCCGCCTTTCCGCCGGCGCGCGCAACGAGGTGCTGCGCGGCAAGTTCCTGCTGAACCTGCCACCCGAGAAGGTCGCCGACATCCTGCCCGACGACCCGAATCCGGCCGCGACCTCGCCCCGCCGCTTCTCCGAGCTTTTCCCGGGAGCGCGCTTCGCCGCCGCCGCGCCGGCCCCGGACGGCGACCCCTTCCTCCAGCTCTTCGGCCCTCCGTCGGCCAGGGAGCTGATGGGCGCCTCGAACGCCTGGGCGGTCGACGGCTCGCGCAGCGCCGCCGGCAAGCCCCTGCTGGCCAACGATCCGCATCTCTGGCTCTCCGCTCCCGGCGTCTGGTACCTGGTCGATCTCCGCAGCCCGGGCATCGCCGCCATCGGCGGTAGCCTGCCGGGTGTTCCGGCGGTCCTGATCGGCCGCAACCGCGACATCGGCTGGGGCCTCACCACCACCAATGTCGACGACCAGGACCTCTTCATCGAACAGGTCAACCCGGACGATCCGGGCCAGTACCGCACCCCGGACGGCTGGGAGGACTTCGAAGTCAGGCGGATCCGCATCGAGCTTGCCGACGGCCCGGCGGTGTCCGAGGTGACCTACCGCACCCGGCACGGGCCGGTGCTGGCGGGCGACGAGTTCGGCGCCAGCGCGGTGACGCCCGAAGGCCATGTGGCCGCGCTGCGCTGGACCGCGCTCGAGCCAGGCGACCAGACCATGAGCTCTCTCCTCCACCTGATGCGGGCCACGGACATCGACGCCGCCATCGCCGCCAGCGAGATGGCGCTGGCGCCGGCCCAGAACCTGTTCCTTGCCGACCGCGGCGGCGTCGCCATGGTGGTCGCCGGCGCGATCCCCGCCCGCAACCCCGCCAGCCCCAGCCAGGGCCGCATCCCAAGTCCCGGCTGGATCGCCGCGAACGACTGGCAGGGCCTGCGGCCGCCGATCCTGAATCCGCGCGTGATCCGGCCCGCGACCGGCGCGGTTGCCAATGCGAACAACCGGATCACCGATGCCCCCTACCCGATCAACATCAGCTTCGACTGGGATGCCTCCTACCGCATCCGCCGCCTCGAGAAGGAGCTCTCCAGCCGCGCCTACCACTCGCGCGACGGCTTCGTCGCGCTTCAGGACGACGCCGTCTCCGAGATGGCCCGCGCCGTGCTGCCCCTGATCGCCCGAGAGCTCTGGTGGGGCAGCGACGCCGATGCCCAGACCGACCGGCGCCGCCAGCAGGCGGTCGAGATGCTCGCGCGCTGGAACGGCGACATGGACCAGCACAGCCCCGAGCCGCTGATCTTCTCGGAATGGATGCGGATGCTGACCCGCCGGCTCGCCGCCGACGAGCTCGGGCCGCTGCTCGAGGACGTCGAGGGAGAGCGGCCGCTGTTCGTCGAGCGGGTGTTCCGGAATGTCGACGGCGCCGGCGCATGGTGCGACATCGACAAGACGCCCGAGACCGAGACCTGTCCGCAGATGGCCGCCCTGGCGCTGGACGATGCGCTGGTCTCGCTGTCGCGGGAATACGGATCGAACATACAGGGCTGGCGCTGGGGCGCCGCGCATGTGGCCGTGCACAGGCACACGCCGCTCGGATTCTACGCCGCGCTGGCACCCTTCTTCAACATCACCAACGAGACCTCGGGCGGCAACGAGACCCTGCTGCGCGGCCAGAGCAGCGGTCGTGGCCCCACGCCCTTCCGCAACATCCATGCCGCCGGGCTGCGTGTCGTGATCGACTTCGCCGACCCGGACGGCTCGCTGATGATGATCGCGACCGGCCAGAGTGGTCACCCCTTCTCGCGCTGGTACGACCACCTTTCCGATCTCTGGGCCCGGGGCGACATGATTCCGATGTCCATGAGCGACGAGGAAATCGCCGCCGGAGCTGTCGGGGTGATGGTGCTCGGGCCGGCGCGGTAACGTCGGCGACCACGCGCAGCCCGCGGGTCGCCGCGCCGGGAGGCATCTTGCGCGTCTCTGTGGACGGTATATAATCCAGCCACGCGTGGTTCTCGGCCCGCCACGCGACTTCCGGCCGACGCCAAGACGTCACCCGATCGAGCAGTCGAACGTCCCACACGCCGCGACCGTCTTCCTTAGGCGACCAAGGGTCGTGGAGCGTTGAATGGAATATATCTACGGTTCGGGGCTGCTGTTCGCGGCGTTCCTGCTGATTGCTGTCGGCCGCCTGATCCTCAGCAGGCCGGGCGCCAGCCTGTCGATCGACGATTTCGGCGTCGCCGAGTCGATATCACTGGTCTTCACCGGGCTCGTCGCGTTCGGAGTCACGGAGATCGTGACCACGCTGGCCCATGACCCGGGCCTGGTCGGTGCCTCGAAGATGCTCGTGGCCCTCGGCGCCCTTGCCGGGGCAACGGCATTGGTGTGGATCGCGCTCGGCCGGATGTTCCCTCGCGGAGCTGCTGCTGCAACCGACGAGCGCCCGGTCGATCCATCGGCTCCCGGCGGCAACCGCCGCGGCCGCCCGACAGCTTCGGGTGCCCAGCGCGGCGGCGGCGCAAAGATCAAGCGCGCCGCCTGAGGCGCCGGGAAGGCCAGGAATCATCGGGGGCGGCCTCACGGCCGCCCCCGATTGCGTCTTGCAGCCGCAAATGCCCCGCTACCCGAAGAGTTCGTGGCAGAGTTCCAGCGCCTCGACCAGTTTGTCGACCTCGGCACGGGTGTTGTAGAGCCCGAACGAGGCCCGGCAGGTCGCCGTGACCCCCAGCCGGGTCATCAGCGGCTGGGCGCAATGGTGCCCGGCCCTCACCGCCACGCCCTTGCGGTCGATCACCGTCGAGATGTCGTGCGGATGCGCCGCCCCCTCGACCGTGAACGAGAAGATCGCGCCCCGCTGCTTCGCCCGCCCGTGCATGTGCAGCCAGTTGAGCCCCGCGAGCCGCGCCGTCGCATAGTCGCGCAGATCGGCCTCGTGGGCGGCGATGTTCTCCATTCCCAGCCCGGTCAGGTAGTCCAGCGCCGCGCCGAAGCCGATCGCCTGCACGATGTTCGGCGTCCCCGCCTCGAACCGCAGCGGCCCGTCGGCATAGGAGACCGCATCCTGCCGCACCTCGCGGATCATGTCGCCGCCGCCCATGAAGGGCCGCATCTCGCGCTGCCGCTCCTTGCGGGCATAGAGCGCGCCCGACCCGGTCGGGCCATAGAGCTTGTGGCCGGTGACCACGTAGAAGTCGCAGCCGATGGCGTTCAGGTTGACCGGCATGTGCACCGCCGCCTGGCTGCCGTCGATCAGCGTCGCCACCCCGCGCTCCCGCGCCGCCCGGCAGACCGCCGCCACGTCGACCACCGTCCCCAGCACATTCGACATGTGGGTCAGCGCCACCAGCTTGGTGCGCGGGCCGACCGCATCGATCACCGCCTGCGGGTCCAGCCCGCCGCCGTCATCGATATCCACCCACCTCAGCACCGCCCCCTGGCGCTCGCGCAGGAAGTGCCAGGGCACGATGTTGGCATGGTGCTCCATCACCGAAAGCACGATCTCGTCGCCGGCCTCGATCCTCGGCGCCGCCCAGCCATAGGAGACCAGGTTGATCCCCATGGTGGTGTTCGAGGTCAGGATGATCTCGTTCTCGTCGGCGACCCCCAGGAAACCGGCGATCTTGCCGCGCACCGCCTCGTAGTTCTCGGTCGCGAGGTTCGACAGGAAGTGCAGCCCCCGGTGCACGTTCGCATATTCCTGCGAATAGGCATGGGTAACCGCGTCGATCACCGCCCGCGGCTTCTGCGCCGAAGCGCCGTTGTCGAGATAGACGAGATCGACCCCGTTCACCTTGCGCGACAGGATCGGAAAATCCCCGCGGACCGTCTCCACGTCATACATCGCCGCACTCCCGTTTCACGCTCAGGCGAGGGGCAAGAAGCTCGACACCAGCACCGATACCGCCAGGGCGATGCCGATGATCACCGACAGCACGCTCAGGGTCCGGTTGAACCGGTGCAACTCGGCGATGTAGGATGCGAGCATCCAGAGAACGATGCTCGATGTCGCCAGCATGATCATGGCTGGCCCGGCCGGCAGCGGAACGGGCGCCGACGGATCCTCCGCCGTGGCTGCGGCCGCCTCGTAGATCCGCATCAGCGCCGGCATCACCAGCGGAACCACGAAGCTCGTCACCAGCGTGTACCAGCCCAGCACGACGGCCGAGTCGCGCATCGTCCCGACGCCTCCGAAAATCCGGCCCACATAGCAGGCGAGCGTGGTGATGACCGCGAACGACATCAGGGCATCGAAGAACGAGACCAGGTAGCCGACCAGCGACACCGTCACCCCCTCGGGACGCGCGCCCGGAGTGATGACCATGAAGATCTCGCGCACCACGAAGGCCAGCACCAGCATCTGGAGCGCCACCTCGATCCCATGACCGGCGTCCAGCATCCGGCGCGCCGAAGCGCGCGGATGCAGATAGCCGCCGATAATGTTCTCCACGACGGCGCCGATCATAAGCTGGCTCCTGCCCATTGCCCGCACTGCTTCCGGAAACACCCCCGGTACGCCCTGCCCGCGCCGTGATACCAGAGCCGGGCGCACCGAAACAACTCACGACCCGAAGATAAGCCGTCACAGCACCGAAACCAGCAGCAGCAGGCCGCCGACGAAGGCCGCCGCCGACAGCACCACCACACCCAGCACCCGCCAGAGACTGGCAAAGCGATGCGCCTCGGCGATGCAGTGCGCCGCCGCCCAGGCGAAGGCCACGGATCCGATCATCCCGGCGATCAGCCCGGCCTGGCCCGGCGCCTCGGCCAGCAGCAGCGACAGCAGCGTCCCGGCCAGCGTCACCGGTGCCGCGACCAGGGCCGCCCAGAACATCGCAGCCCGGCTGTCGCGCCAGCTTCCCCTGCCCCCCAGCTTCATCGCGACCGCCCCGGCCAGCGCCGCCACCCCGTAGAAGGCGAGCGTCCGGAAGAAGATCGAGCCCACGAACTCGGCCGCGATCCGCTTCATCGCCTCGTCCGGGCCAAGGGTCGGCGCCAGCGGCCCGAATTCGACCACCAGAACCCGGCCCAGAAACCAGATCAGCCCGGAGAGCATCACATAAGCCAAGAGCCGCGGCTCGCCGGGCGCGCAGTCCAGCTCCGCCCGCATCGATCCGCGCAGATCCGCCCATGCGCCGAGCACGCGCCAGGGCAGGGCCGCGGGCGCCGCCGACGCCGCCGTCACGCCTGACCCCGCTCCGCCGTTCCCCGCCCCGCCATCCACAGGGCCACATGGGCGCGCATCGCATCCGCCAGCGCCGGATCCTCGATCTCCTCGAAGGCCTCGTCGGCGAACGCCGCGACCAGCATCGCCTCGGCCTCGGCCGCCGGCACCCCGCGCGAGCGCAGATAGAACATCGCCGTCTCGTCGAGCTTGCCCGTGGTCGAGCCGTGGCTGCACTTCACGTCGTCGGCATAGATCTCCAGCTCCGGCTTGGCCAGGAACTCGGCGCCGTCGTTCAGCAGCACCGCCTGGCTGATCTGGTAGCCATCGGTCTTCTGGGCCACCCGGCGGACGAAGATCTTGCCCTGGAACACGGCGCGCGCCTTGTCGGCGAGGACGTTCTTGAACACCTGCCGGCTCTCGCAGCCCTCGGCGCCATGGGTGACGAACACCGTGTTGTCGACATGGGAGCCGCCCTTTGCCAGCACGGCCCCGGCAATGTGCCCGACCGCGCCCGCGCCGGCGAACTCCATCACCACCTCGTTCCGCGTCAGCTCGCCGTCCGCAGTCAGCGTGAAGGTCTTGAAGGTCGCGCCCTCGCCCAGCCGGGCGAAGATATGGGTCGCGGAAGGCGCCCGCGGCCCCTCCTGGATCCGCACATGATGCAGGCTGCCGCCCGCGGCGACGTCGATCTCCACCACCTTGCTGGTGACGGTGCCGGATTCCAGCAGCAGCAGCGAGGCTCCCGCCTCCACCTTCACCAGATGCCGCATCAGGCTCGCCCCCTCGCCGATCTGGTCATGGCGCAGATGCACCGGCTTCGCCGCCTTGCCGGTGGCGTGCAGCACCAGTCCCTCGGTGGCGCAGGCGGTGTTCAGCGCCGCCAGTGGCCGGGCCACTTTCTCCTGCCCCGCCGCCTCCAGCACGCCGAAGAGCTCTCGCCCGATGCCGATATCCTGCCGCAGGACCTCGCCCAGCGTCGTGATCGTCAGCCCGTCCTGCTCCAGAGCGCTCGACAGGTCCGGCCGGAACCGCCCGTTCACGAACCGCGCCTTCAGCGGACGCACGTCGCCGAACTGGCTCCCGACCTCGGGCCGGTCCGCGCTGTCGCCGACCGCCGCCACCGGCGCGATCAGCTTCGCCGGATCGGTGTACTTCCAGTACTCGTCCCGCCTCGCCGGCGCTCCGGCCTCCAGCAACCGGGTCCGCGCCGAGGCCCTCGCCGCCCGCGCCCAGCCGGCCTCGCGGCCCGGCAGCGGCAGCACATGCAGCAGCGCCTCGGCCGCGCGGCGCTTCGCGTCCCGTGCCAGCGCGGCGGCGCTCATGCCGCGGGCTCCTGGAGATGGGCATAACCCTCGGTCTCGACGCGCAGCGCCAGCCCCGGCCCGCCGGTCTCGGCGATCCGGCCGTCCGCCATGATATGCACCACGTCCGGCTTTATGTGGTCGAGCAGCCGCTGGTAGTGGGTGATCACCAGGAACCCCCGCTTGCCGTCGCGGAGCGCGTTCACCCCCTCGGCCACCAGCTTCATCGCGTCCACGTCCAGCCCCGAGTCGGTCTCGTCCAGCACGCACATGCGCGGCTCCAGCACCGCCATCTGCAGGATCTCGTTGCGCTTCTTCTCGCCGCCCGAGAAGCCCACATTGACGGATCGCTTCAGCATCTCGGCGTCGATCTGCAGGGCCTTCGCCTTCTCGCGCACCAGCTTCAGGAAGTCGGGCGCACTGATTTCGGCCTCGCCGCGCGCCTTGCGCTGGGCATTCATCGCCGTGCGCAGGAAGGTCATGTTGCCGACGCCGGGGATCTCCACCGGGTACTGGAACGCCAGGAACAGCCCCAGCGCCGCCCGGTCCTCCGGGTCCATCGTCAGCAGGTCGCGCCCGTCCAGCGTCGCCGAGCCCTCGGTCACCACATAGCCCTCGCGCCCCGAGAGCACGTAGGAGAGCGTCGACTTCCCCGACCCGTTCGGCCCCATGATCGCATGCACCTCGCCCGGGCCGACGGTCAGGTCGACCCCCTTGAGGATCGGCTTGTCCTCTTCCTCCAGCTTCACATGCAGGTTCTTGATTTCAAGCATATTTCAGTCCTTCTTGCGCCGCTTTCCGGCGAGGTAGGAAAACAGGAACACCAGGCTGGCGAGGCACCCGACTCCCAGCGAGAACAGCGCCCGGACCGGCACCGACGCGGTGACATTCAGATATGCGCCCAGCCAGTAGACCGCCGCAGCGACGAACAGCCCGTAGAGGACGCCGCCATAGAGCAGGGTCTTGTCGTCTTTCATGCCTAGCCCACGCTCCCCTCCAGCGAGATCGCCACCAGCTTCTGCGCCTCCACCGCGAACTCCATCGGCAGCTCCTGCAGCACCTCCTTGCAGAAGCCGTTCACCACCAGCGCCACCGCCTCCTCCTCGCCGATGCCGCGGCTGCGGCAGTAGAACAGCTGGTCGTCGTCGACCTTCGAGGTGGTCGCCTCGTGCTCGCAGCGCGAGCTGGCGTTCCTGACCTCGATGTAGGGCACCGTGTGCGCCCCGCACCTGTCCCCGATCAGCAGGCTGTCGCACTGGGTATGGTTGCGCGAATTGGCCGCCCGCGGATGCATCGAGACCAGCCCGCGATAGGTGTTCTGCGCCCGCCCCGCCGAGATGCCCTTCGAGACGATCCGGCTCCGGGTGTTCTTGCCCAGATGCACCATCTTGGTCCCGGTATCGGCCTGCTGGGCATTGTTGGTGATCGCGATCGAGTAGAACTCGCCCTGGCTGGCCTCGCCGCGCAGGATGCAGGACGGATACTTCCAGGTGATCGCCGAGCCGGTCTCCACCTGCGTCCAGCTCACCTTCGAGCGCGCGCCGCGGCAGTCGGCCCGCTTGGTGACGAAGTTGTAGATGCCGCCCTTGCCTTCCTCGTCGCCAGGATACCAGTTCTGCACGGTGGAGTACTTGATCTCCGCATCCTCCAGCGCCACCAGCTCGACCACCGCCGCATGAAGCTGGTTGATGTCGCGCATCGGCGCCGTGCAGCCCTCGAGATAGCTGACATAGGCGCCCTTGTCGGCGATGATCAGCGTCCGCTCGAACTGTCCGGTGTTCTCGGCGTTGATCCGGAAATAGGTCGAGAGCTCCATCGGGCAGCGCACGCCCGGCGGCACGTAGACGAACGAGCCGTCCGAGAACACCGCCGAGTTCAGCGTGGCGAAGAAGTTGTCCGACTGCGGCACCACCGAGCCGAGATACTTCCTGACCAGCTCCGGGTGCTCCCGCAGCGCCTCGGAGATCGAGCAGAAGATCACCCCCGCCTTGGCCAGCTCGGCCTTGAAGGTCGTGCCCAGCGAGACCGAGTCGAAGACCGCGTCGACGGCGACCTTGCGCCCCTCCGCCGGCACCGCGCCGGCACCCTCGACACCCGCCAGGATCATCTGCTCCTTCAGCGGAATCCCCAGCTTCTCATAGGTACGCAGCAGCTCCGGATCGACTTCGTCCAGAGACTTCGGTTTCTCGTCGAACCCCTTTGGCTGGGCGTAATAATACTGATCCTGATAGTCGATCGGCGCGATCTTCAGCATCGCCCAGTCAGGCTGCTCCATCTGCTCCCAGCGCCGCCAGGCCGCCAGCCGCCACTCCAGCATCCACTCCGGCTCGCGCTTCTTCTCCGAGATCAGCCGTACGATCCCCTCGTTCAGCCCCTTGGGCGCGAACTCGGTCTCGACGTCGGACTCCCAGCCATACTTGTACTTGCCCATCGAGCGAACGGCGTCGACGGTGTCCTGCTCGACGCCTTCCTTGGCCTTCAGGTCGTCCAGGGCGTTCATCCGGCTCTCCTTCTCATGCCCCTGCGGGGCAATCCGTAGGGTGGGTGCTTGCACCCACCAATTCCATCACTTCGGTGGGCGCCGAGCACCCACACTACGCCGCGCGTTCCTTCCGGCGGTGGTACTGTTCGACCCACGCATCGGCGAAGGCCATCACCTCGGCCTCGGTCGTCGTCGGTCCGAGCGATACCCGTATGGCCGACGAGGCGGTCACCTCGTCGAACCCCATCGCCAGCAGCACCCGGCTGGCCTTCTGCACCTTGCCCGACGAGCAGGCGCTGCCTGCGCTGACCGCGAAGCCGGCGAGGTCCATCTGCATCACCTGCGTCTCGCCCTTCCAGCCGCGCACGGCGAAGCACGAGGTGTTCGGCAGCCGCGGCGCGTCCTTCCCGAATATGTGGAGATCCGGAGCGGCGGACGCAACCGCGTACTCCAGGTCGTCGCGCAGCTTCGCGACCCGGTCCCACACCCCCGCCTCCAGATCGCGCCGGGCGGCTTCGGCAGCGGCGCCGAAGCCGGCGATTCCGATCACGTTCTCGGTGCCGGCCCGGCGGCCCAACTCCTGGCCTCCGCCGCACAACAGCGGGCTCAGTTTGATGCCCTCTCCCACAACCAAAGCGCCGCAGCCCTTCGGGCCGCCAAGCTTGTGCGCGGACACCGCAAGAAAATCGATCCGGAAGTCGGAATATCTGAAAGCCGTCTTCCCGACGGCCTGCACGGCATCGGAGAAAACGATAATCCGTTCATCCGTCTCTGAAATCTCGGACAGGGATCCCAATGGGCCGAACTGGGTCACGCCGGTTTCGCCATTCGCAGCGGCAAGAACAACAAGCGCGTTCTTCGAGCCCTCATCGCGGATAATCATCTTCATTGTCGGCCAAGAAAGCTCGACGAGGCCGTCGACCCGGACTGAGGCACCAGATGGATGGCCAAAACGCGCATTTTCGACAACGCAATCGTGCTCAATTCCTGCGTAGAGAAAAGTGTCGCGAATACAGTCGAATTCGAAGACCGCCCGCGCCGCCTCCGTCGCCCCGCTCGTAAACACCACCTCGCCCGGCTCGCAGCCCACCAGCCCAGCCACCTGCCCCCGCGCCTTTTCCACAATGGCCTTCGCCGCCCGGCCCTCGGCATGCACGCTGGACGGATTCCCCACCGCGTCCATCGCCGCCAGCATGGCGGCCCGCGCCTCCGGCCTCAGGGGCGCGGTCGCGTTCCAGTCGAGATAGACGCGGCGGCCGTCCAAGCCAGTCACGCAGTTGCCTCCTCGTCTTCCAGCAGCGCCGCGAAGTCGGGCACCGCCGGGCAGGGCGACATCTTGTTGCCGGTCACATCGGCGATGGTCGTCTGGCTCAGGAACACATGCACATGGGCGGAAAGCTGCTCCCACAGATTGTGCGTCAGGCAGGCCTCCTTAGACCTGCCGCAACCCATCCCTTCTTCCCAGCGCCCGTCGCAACCCATGGCGTTCAGCCGCTCGTCAACCGCCACCATCACCTCGGCGATCCGCAGCTCCCCGGCCGGCCGCGCCAGCTTGTAGCCGCCGCCGGGGCCGCGCACCAATTCCACCAGCCCGGCCCGGCGCAGCCGCACGAACAGCTGCTCCAGATAGGCCAGGCTGATGTCCTGACGCTCCGAGATCTCGGCCAGCGTCACCGGCGTGTCCGCCCCGTTGAGCGCGATATCCGCCAGTGCGGTCACCGCATAGCGGCCCTTGGTGCTGAGTTTCATCGGCTGACCTCCAATCGGCCCGGCCCGCAGGCCACGCCGCCCATGCCGCGGATATTGACCTCCGGGCGCCGGGGCATTACCTCGACATCACCGCTCGGGCAGCCCTATCCGGCTGATTTAGAATTGTTCTAGGAAACCCGACAGAAGAAATCAAGCTTTCGGGGCGCACGCTCCCCGGAAACAGAAGGGAACGACATGCCGGAGGTCATCTTTGCGGGTCCCGAGGGCCGCCTCGAAGGCCGCTATCACCCGCACAAGGACCGCGACGCGCCGATCGCGCTGATCCTGCACCCGCATCCGAAGTTCGGGGGCACGATGAACAACCCGGCGACCCACGCGCTGCACTACGCCTTCCGGGACCTCGGCTTCACCGTGATGCGGTTCAACTTCCGCGGCGTCGGCCGCAGCCAGGGCGAGTTCGACCAGGGCATCGGCGAGCTCTCCGACGCCGCCTCGGCGCTCGACTACCTGCAGGCGCTGAACCAGAACGCGCGCGCCTGCTGGGTGGCCGGCATTTCCTTCGGCGCCTGGATCGGCATGCAGCTGCTGATGCGCCGGCCCGAGATCAGTGGCTTCATCTCGGTGTCGCCGCCGGCGAATCTCTACGACTTCTCGTTCCTCGCCCCCTGCCCGTCCTCCGGCCTGATCATCAACGGCTCGGCGGACCGCATCGTGCCGCTCGACGAGGTCGAGAAGCTGTCCAACAAGCTCAAGGCCCAGCGCGGCATCACCATCACCCACCAGACCGTGCCCGATGCCAACCACTTCTTCGAGAAGGGCATGGACGAGCTGGTCGGCAGCGTGAAGGACTATGTGAAGATGCGGATGGAGGAAGGCGGCCGCTAGGCGGCCCCGCCCCTCACGGGTCGCTCACCCGCCCGCCGCAGACCGGCGTCCGGCAGCCGGTCGTCGAGGGCGCCGAGGTCGGCAGCCCCCGCAGCACCCGCACCGCCAGATAGGCGAAGGCCTGCGCCTCCAGCATGTCGCCGTCGAGCCCGATCGCATCCACCGGCCCGACCGGGGCGCCCAGCCGCTCCGCCAGCATCCGCATCATCGTCCGGTTCTTCCGCCCGCCGCCGCAGACCAGCCAGCGCGCCGGCGGAGAGGGCACATGCCCGAGCCCCGCCGCCACGCAGTCCGCCGTGAACGCGGTCAGCGTCGCCGCCCCGTCCTCGGTCGAGAGCCCGGCCACCGCGTCGAGGACCGGCCGGAAGTCGTTGCGGTCGAGCGATTTCGGCGGCAGCCGCTCCAGATAGGGGAACCGCGGCAGACCGGCCAGCACCTCGGCCGCCACCCGCCCCCGTGCCGCCGCCTCGCCGCCGGCATCGAAGGCCTGGCCGGTACGAGCCTGCATGAAATCGTCGATCAGCGCATTCGCCGGCCCGGTGTCGAAGGCGACCAGCGCACCCGGCGCCTCCGGCGCCGCCGCCGACGGGTCGATCCAGGTCACGTTGCCGACGCCGCCCAGGTTCAGGAACGCCACCGCCTCGCCGATGCCCACATGCCGCGCCAGCGCGAAATGATAGAACGGCGCCAACGGCGCCCCCTCGCCACCCTGGCGCATGTCCTCCGAGCGGAAATCCCATACCGTGGTCGCCCCGGCCCCCGCCGCCACCGCCGCCCCGTCGCCGAGCTGCAGGGTGAACCCCTCGCGCGGCCGGTGCGACACGGTCTGGCCGTGGAACCCGACCACGTCCGGCGCGCCCGAGCAGCGCCCGATCGCCACCAGATGCACGGACACCGCGCTCTCCGCCAGCCGGGTCAGCGCCGCGGGCCAGCGCGCCGGATCCCGCAGCACCTCGGTCGGGGTCCCCGGCGCCACCGCATTCGCCGCCGCCATCTCGGCGCGGTAGCGCGCATCGTATTCCACGAAGACGCCCGGGCCGAAGGCGCCGATCGTCTCGCCGTCGGTCAGCACCATGGCCGCGTCCACCCCGTCCATCGAGGTGCCGCTCATCAGCCCCATCGCCCAGACCGGCTGCCCCTGCGAGACCCTGACCATTCCCTTTCCCTCGCCGCCCTTCCCATCGCCGGCGGTTCCGCTATAGAACCCCGCCACCAGACTAGAGGGACGACCGATGACCTACCAGCCGAAAGCCGAGTTCCTGCGCATGATGATCGCGCGCGGCTACATGCAGGACTGCAGCGACCTCGAGGGCCTCGACAAGGCCCTGCTCGAGGGGGTCGTGCCGGCCTATATCGGCTTCGACTGCACCGCGCCCTCGCTGCATGTGGGCTCGCTGGTGCAGATCATGATGCTGCACTGGCTGCAGCAGTGCGGCCACCAGCCCATCGTGCTGATGGGCGGGGGCACCACCAGGGTCGGCGACCCCTCCGGCAAGGACGAATCCCGTCAGCTCCTCACCGAGGCGCGGATTGCCGAGAACATGGCCGGCATCCGGGAGGTCTTCACCCGCTTCATCGCCTTCGGCGAGTCCGGCGGCAACGCGGTGATGGTCAACAACGCCGACTGGCTCGACGAGCTGCGCTACATCCCCTTCCTGCGCGACTACGGCCGGCATTTCTCGATCAACCGGATGCTGACATTCGACTCGGTGCGCCTGCGCCTCGAGCGCGAGCAGAACCTGAGCTTCCTCGAGTTCAACTACATGCTGCTCCAGGCCTACGACTTCCTCGAGCTCCATCGGCGCACCGGCTGCCGGCTGCAGATGGGCGGCTCGGACCAGTGGGGCAACATCGTGAACGGCATCGACCTCACCCGACGCGCCGACGGCGCCGAGGTCTTCGGCCTGACCACGCCGCTGATCACCACCGCCGACGGCGCCAAGATGGGCAAGACCGCCGCCGGGGCGGTGTGGCTGAACGCGAACATGCTCAGCGCCTACGACTACTGGCAGTTCTGGCGCAACGCGTCGGACGCCGATGTGGGCCGGTTCCTGCGCCTCTTCACCACCCTGCCCCTCGACGAGATCGCCCGGCTCGAGGCGCTCGAGGGCCAGGAGATCAACGAGGCGAAGAAAACGCTGGCCAACGCCGCGACCACGATGGCCCATGGTGCCGAGGCGGCGAAGGCCGCCGCCGAGACCGCGCGCGAGACCTTCGAGCAAGGCGGCGCCGGGGCCGACCTGCCAGCCCTCGACCTCGCTGCGTCAGAAACCGCTTCCGGCGTCTCGATCGTCCAGCTCTTCGTGCGCTCCGGCCTGGCAGCCTCCGGCAAGGAGGCCAAGAGACTGATCGCCGAGGGCGGCGCAAGGCTCGACGACCAGCCGGTCACCGACCCCGGCCTGATGCTGACGGCGGCCGACCTCGGATCCCCGCGCAAGCTCTCGGCTGGCAAGAAGCGCCACGCGCTGGTCCGGCTCTCCGGCGCCTAGCCCTCGCTCTTGATCGTGCCGGAGATACCGCCGCCAAGGCGGCGCATGCCGTTGATCACCTGCGTCGCCGAGATCTTCGTCGGCTTCACCCGGTCCTGCTCGACGATCACCACCGTCCCGGACAGGGCACTCGGCGAGCCGGGAATGAACACGATCTCTCGGCCGTCGGGCGCCCGGTCGACGGCGAAGCCGATCTGGCTGTGATCGTCGAACATGATCTGCACCACCCGCACCTCGCCGCCGTCGCTCAGGCGGTCCACACTGCCGGACATGTCGGCGATCATCTGGCGCAGCACCGTGTAGATCGGCAGCCGCGCCAGCACCGCTCCTTCCAGCCAGACGAAGATCGCCCGACCGGCCCTGGTCCGTGCGAACAGCCCCGCGGCCAGCGCGATCAGCATCAGGATCCCGACCGCCACCGCCAGCACCGTGGTCTCGGACCAGCTGTCGCCGAAGGCCAGCTTGTTCAGCTTGTCCCCGACCTGGTGCGAAATCATCAGCAGCTTCGACATCACCACAATCACGATCCCGATCGGGATCAGGAAGACGATCCCGCCGATGACCAGGCTTTTCAACAAATTCAGCAATGCCTTCATCATTCCCCCCGAAACGACCGCAACCCGGACCGGCGCGATCCTAGCACCGCCGCGGCCGGTACGACACAGCCGTGACGGAGGTCATTCGCCCGGCGCTCCGCGCCCGCCGGCCGCACGCATCCGCCCGACCCAGGCGGTCATCAACGGCACCATCATCAGCACGAAGACGATCCGCGCCACATGGTGGATGGCGACGAAGCCCGGATTGGCGTCGATGGCGAGCGCGATCAGGCTCATCTCGGCCACCCCGCCGGGCGCATAGGCCAGCAGCACCGTCAGGAACGCCTGCCCGGTCAGGGCGCTGACCGCCAGCGCGAAGACGGCCGACACCCCCATCAGCACCGAGGTCCCGCCAAGGGTCAGCACCCCGAAGCGCAGCAGCCTCATGGGCGTCACGCCGAAGAACCGCGTGCCGATCGACGAGCCGGTGACCACCAGCGCCACCTCCACGAGCTGATGCGGCAGCACCCCCTCGATCACCCCCGCCAGCCGCAGAGCCGCGCTGGCCAGCAGCGGCCCGATCATGAACGGGATCGGGATCCGCAGCCGCTGCATGACCCACATCACTCCGAAGGAAACGGCCAGAAGGATCAGCAGATCCTTCAGCCCGATCAGCGAATGCGCGGCGAACGAGGTTTCGTCCGGCGGCGGGTAGCCCAGCAGCCCGAAGGCCACCACCGGCGCCATGCAGACCACGATGGCGATCCTCAGCGACTGCGCCAGCGCCACCTGCTTCTCGTCCGCCCCCAGCGAGCCCGACACGACCACCACCGCGATCAGCCCGCCAGGGATCGACGAGCAGAGCGCGGTCATCCGCTGCTCGCCGGCGATGTAGTGGTAGAAGACGAAGGCGCAGGCGGTGGCGACCGGCAGGTACAGGATCGCGCCGGCGATCGAGATCGGCCATTGCAGGAACTCGGCCACCTGCACGCCCTCGAAGCTCTCGCCGAGGAACAGCCCGATCAGGATCAGGAAGTTGGCGCGCACCCAGATCGGCACGTCGATCGGCGCCCCCGCCACGCGGGCGAACATGGTGACGAACAGCGCTCCCAGCATCCAGGCCAGCGGCACGTCGAAGTAATCCGCCACGGCGCCCCCGGCCGCACCCAGCGCCAGCCCCAGCGCCAGCGCCTTCAGCCGGTCGGGCCTCAGCCGGTCGGCCCAGCTCTCGCCCTTCACGCGGGCCGCTCCGGCGCCAGGATCTCGGCCTCGGCCCCGTCGCGCACCGCGGTGTAGAAGCACGAGCGCCGGTTGGTGTGGCAGGCGGGCCCGGTCTGCTCGACCAGCAGCAGCAGGCAGTCACGGTCGCAATCGACCCTCAGCTCGACCAGCCTCTGCACATGCCCCGAGCTCTCGCCCTTGCGCCACAGCGCCTGCCGCGAGCGCGACCAGTAGGTCACCTGCCCCGTGCGCAGCGTCTCGGCCAGGCTCTCGGCATTCATCCAGGCCATCATCAGCACCTCGCCCGAGCCCTCGGCCTGGGCGATGGCCGGGATCAGGCCGCGGTCGTCGAACGTCAGGCTCGCGGGGTCGAAGGGGGGATCGAAGGGGGCATCGAAGGGGCGACGCTCGGTCACGGGGAAATCCCTCGCCTTTCCTGCGGTTCCGGGCAACGGAGGGCTTTTCGTCCGGGGCGTCAAGGGCTATCTACCCCGGATGCACAAGGGATCACGGCTGGGATAGGACGGCGCGAGAATGACGGCGGTCCAGGAAGACCTGATGAAGCTCTACTCCCAGCGCATCCTGGCGCTGGCGGCCTCGATTCCCCATGTCGGCCGGCTGGAGGATGCTGAAGGCTCGGCGATGAAGCGCTCGCCCCTCTGCGGCTCGACGGTGACGGTCGACGTGAAGCTCGAGGACGGCCGCATCGCCGGTTTCGCCCAGGACGTGAAGGCCTGCGCCCTCGGCCAGTCCTCGGCCTCGGTGCTGGGCGCCCACGCCATCGGCCGCACCCGCGCCGAGATCGAGCGGGGCCGCGACCAGCTCCGTGCGATGATCAAGGAGGACGGCCCCACCCCGGACGCCCCCTTCGCCGACCTCGAGGTCCTGCGCCCCGCCCGAGACTACAAGAACCGCCACGCCTCGATCCTGCTGGCCTGGGAGGCGACGCTCGCGGCGATGGACGAGGCGGCGTAAGGTTCACATCGCCCCGGCCTTCCGGCCCCCGCGCTACCCCTTCGCCCGCTCCACCGCGGCGACGATCATCCGCTTCGCTTCCGCCGCATCCCCCCAGCGCTCGATCTTCGACCACTTGTCGCCTTCCAGGTCCTTGTAGTGGGCGAAGAAGTGCTCGATCTGCTGCACCGTGATCGGCGGCAGGTCGGTGTATTCCCTCACCCGCTCCCAGCGCCGCGAGATCTTGGCCGTCGGCACCGCCACGATCTTCTCGTCGCCCCCGGCCTCGTCCTGCATGATCAGCACCCCGATCGGCCGGCAGGCGATGACCGCCCCCGGCACGATCGGCCGGGTGTTGGCCACCAGCACGTCCACCGGATCGCCGTCCTCGCTCAGCGTGTGCGGGATGAAGCCGTAATTCCCCGGATAGCGCATCGGCGTGTAGAGGAACCGGTCGACGAACATCGTCCCGGCCTCCTTGTCGAGCTCGTACTTGATCGGCTCGCCGCCGACCGGGACCTCGATGATGACGTTCACTTCCTCGGGCGGGTTCTTGCCCACCGCAATGGCATCGATCCTCATGTGACCTGCTCTCGCTCAGATGGCGCCGCGACTGGCGGGCTTGACTGGCGGGCTTATAGGCGCAGGCCCCATTCGCTGCAATGCAGCAACGGGACGCATCCCCCCGTATCCCCACACCCGCCACCGACCGCCGCCGCGACCCGGCGCTTCGGCCGAACCTTCGCGAAACCTTCGTTGCAACCCGCCACCGCCGGGCCCGAACGTTACCAACAGGCCATCTGCAATGCCGCGCCTAACCGGTTGCGGAGTAATAATTTTCCCACTGTTTCCTTCGGCCTGCGCACAAATCCCGCATGCGGCTCAGCAACGCGCCTGCAACCACTTGCCTGACAAGGAGATTTAAGCGACAAAGCCGCGCCCGTTTCTGAGGAGGGGAATCGAATGTTGAATTTGCTGATCATCGTCTGCGGCGCCTTGTCGATCGTATACGGCGTCTGGGCGATCAAATCGGTGATGGCAGCCGACGCAGGCAATGCGCGGATGCAGGAGATCGCCGCGGCGATCCAGGAGGGCGCGCAGGCCTACCTGACGCGCCAGTACACCACCATCGGCATCGTGGGAGTCGGTGATCTTCTTCCTCGTCGCCTACCTGCTCGGCGTTCCGGTCGCCATCGGCTTCCTGATCGGCGCCGCGCTTTCGGGGGCAGCGGGCTTCACCGGCATGCTGGTCTCGGTGCGCGCCAACGTCCGCACCGCCCAGGCCGCGAGCAAGAGCCTCAGCCAGGGTCTCGAGGTCGCGTTCCGCGCCGGTGCCGTCACCGGCCTGCTCGTGGCGGGCCTGGCGCTGCTCGGCGTCGCGGTCTACTTCACCATCCTGACCAAGTTCGCCGGCTTCGCTCCCTCCGACCGCACCGTGATCGACGCCATGGTGGCGCTGGGCTTCGGCGCCTCGCTGATCTCGATCTTCGCCCGTCTCGGCGGCGGCATCTTCACCAAGGGTGCCGACGTGGGCGGCGACCTGGTCGGCAAGGTCGAGGCCGGCATCCCCGAGGATGACCCGCGCAACCCGGCCACCATCGCCGACAACGTGGGCGACAACGTGGGCGACTGCGCCGGCATGGCCGCGGACCTGTTCGAGACCTATGCGGTGACCGTTGTCGCCACCATGGTGCTCGGCTCGATCTACTTCGCCGGCACCGCCGTCGGCGATGCGGTGATGATGTACCCGCTCGCGATCTGCGCCGTCTGCGTGCTGACCTCGATCGCCGGCACCTTCTTCGTCAAGCTCGGGCCGTCACAGTCGATCATGGGTGCGCTCTACAAGGGCATCATCGCCGCCGGCGTGCTGTCGCTGATCGCGCTCTACCCGGTCACCGCGCTGATCTTCCCGGAGGGCATGGCGACCCAGTTCACCACCTCCAACCTGTCCTACACGGCGATGGACCTGTTCTGGTGCGGTGCCGTCGGCCTGGTTGTGACCGACGCTGATCATCGTCATCACCGAGTACTACACCGGCACCGGCTACCGTCCGGTGCGCTCGATCTCGCAGGCCTCGGTCACCGGCCATGGCACCAACGTGATCCAGGGCCTGGCGATCTCGCTCGAGGCGACCGCGCTCCCGGCCCTGGTGATCATCGCCGGCATCATCTTCACCTTCCAGCTCGCCGGCCTCTACGGCATCGCCATCGCGGTGACCACCATGCTGGCGCTGGCGGGCCTGGTGGTGGCGCTCGATGCCTTCGGCCCGGTGACCGACAATGCCGGCGGCATCGCCGAGATGGCCGACCTGCCGCCGGAGGTGCGCAACACCACCGACGCGCTCGACGCGGTCGGCAACACCACCAAGGCGGTGACCAAGGGCTACGCCATCGCCTCGGCCGGCCTCGGCGCGCTGGTGCTGTTCGCGGCCTATACCGAGGACCTGAAGCACTTCTCCGCCACCGCCGTCGCCGGGCTCGTTCTTCGAGGGCGTGACCGTCGACTTCTCGCTCGCCAACCCCTACGTGGTCGCCGGCCTGTTCTTCGGCGGCCTGCTGCCGTTCCTGTTCGGCGGCATCACCATGACCGCGGTCGGCCGCGCCGCCGGCTCGGTGGTCGAGGAGGTCCGGCGCCAGTTCCGCGAGAAGCCGGGCATCATGCAGGGCACCGAGAAGCCGGATTACGGCCGGGCGGTCGACATGCTGACCCGCGCCGCGATCAAGGAGATGATCGTCCCCTCGCTGCTGCCGGTGCTCTCGCCGATCGTCTGCTTCTACGTCGTCAACGCGGTCGCCGGCAAAGGCGCGGCGTTCTCGGCGCTGGGGGCGATGCTGCTCGGCGTGATCATCACCGGCCTCTTCGTCGCCATCTCGATGACCTCGGGCGGCGGCGCCTGGGACAACGCCAAGAAGCTGATCGAGGACGGCTTCACCGACAAGGACGGCAAGCTGCACGAGAAGGGCTCCGACGCCCACAAGGCGGCGGTGACCGGCGACACGGTCGGCGATCCCTACAAGGACACCGCCGGCCCGGCCGTCAACCCGATGATCAAGATCACCAACATCGTGGCGCTGCTGCTGCTGGCGGTGCTCGCCCACGGCTGATCCGGATCGTCTCCGGCAAGACCCTGGGAGCCCCGCCCCGGCGGGGCTCCTTTCAACCCGAGGCCGAACAGGGGTGCCTCCCGCCGCCCGCTGTGGCATACTCGTTGCGGAAGCCTCGGTCATGCCCCCGGTCATGTCCCCTGTCATGCAGCGTCCCCGGACCCGCTACGCCCGATGCGGAGACCTGTCGATCGCCTATCAGGTGATCGGCGACGGCCCGATCGACCTCCTCTACGCGCAAGGCTGGGTGAGCAATGTCGAATACGCGTGGGAAAGCCCCGACTACGTCCGCTACGTGACCATGCTCGCCCGCTTCGCCCGGGTGATCGTCTTCGACAAGCGCGGCACCGGCCTCTCCGACCGGAACGTCGGCTATCCGACGCTCGAGCAGCGTACCGAGGACATACTCGCCGTGCTCGACGCGGCCGGCTCGACGCGGGCTGCGCTGATGGGCAGCTCGGAGGGAACCAACACCGCCTGCATGTTCGCCGCCACGCACCCGGAGCGGACCCGCGCCCTGGTGCTGTCCGGCTCTCTGGCCCGGGGAAGTTGGGCGCCCGACTATCCCTGGGCGCAGAAGCCCGAGGCGATTGAGGAACTCCACCGCCGGATGCGCGAAGGCTGGGGCGAGCCATTCGATCTGGAACTCGCCGCGCCCAGCGTCGCGCATGACCCCGCGGCGCGCGAGTGGTTCGCAGCCTACCTGCGCCATTCCGCCAGCCCGCAGACGGCCGAGCTGATCAGCCGGCTCAACTACGAAGTCGACATCCGTGCGATCCTCCCGACGATCCACACGCCGACGCTGGTCCTGCACCGCGAGGGCGACCGCTGGGTGAATGTCGAGGAGGGCCGCTGCGTCGCGTCCCTCATCCCCGGCGCCGAGTTCCGGCTTCTGCCCGGCGACGACCATATCGGCTGGTATGGCGATGTCCGGCGGCTGGTGGGCGAAGTCGAGGAGTTCCTGACCGGGATGCGCAGCGGCGCCACGTCCGAACGCTCGCTGCTGACCGTGCTGATGACCGACATCGTCGGGTCCACCGAGCGGCTCGCGCAGATGGGCGACACAGGCTGGCGCTCCATCCTCGACCTGCTCGATGCCGCGGTCCGCCGCCGCGTGTCGGCCCACGGCGGCCAGGCGGTCAAGCAGACCGGCGACGGCCACCTCCTCGCCTTCACCGGCCCGACCCGCGCGATCGAATGCGCCCTCGCGATCCGCCAGGACGCCGCCCGGCTAGGCCTCGCGCTGCGCACCGGCCTCCACGCCGGCGAGTGCGAGCGCCGGGACGGCGACCTCACCGGCATGGCGGTGCACATCGCGGCGCGGATCATGGCGGAGGCCGAGCCGGGCGGTGTGCTTGCCTCGGGCACGGTTCGCGACCTCATGGTCGGGTCGGGCCACGGCTTCGAGGCCGTGGGCGAGCGCGAGCTGAAGGGCGTCCCCGGCCGCTGGCCCGTCTTCGCCGTGACGAGCTGACCGGCAATGTCGACCCCCTTGATCCGCCGCCGGATTGCAGCACTATCGATCGCATGAACCGCATCCGTGTCCTCTCGCTCCTCATCCTTGCGCTCGTCGCCACGCCGGCCGACGTGGCCGCGCAGACACCCCCGCCGCCCTCCGACGCCCGGGCCGTCCATGACCGGCTCTTCGAGGCGCTCCGCACCGCGCCGACCGAGCAGGCGGCCCGCGCCGTCGAGGACCGGATCTGGCGCTTCTGGATGCGCAGCGCCCCCGATCCGGAGAGCGCCGCTCTCATGAACAAGGCGATGGAGCGCCGCGAGCAGTACGACTTCGCCGGCGCGATCGAGCATCTCGACAAGCTGGTCGCCCGCGCCCCCGACTGGTCCGAGGCCTGGAACCAGCGCGCCACGGTGCTGTTCTTCCAGGAGGAGTTCGACCGTTCGCTCGAGGACGTCGAGAAAGTGCTCGCCCTCGAGCCCCGCCATTTCGGCGCGCTGGCCGGCAAGGCGGTGATGCTGATGCAGCAGGGCCGGATCGAGCTCGGCCAGAAAGCGCTGCGCGAGGCAGTGGCCGTCCACCCCTGGCTGCGCGAGCGCCGTATGCTGCTCCAGTCCCCCGGCCAGAGCCTCTGACGATTGCGCCGCCCCCCGCCCTTGCGCTAATCAGCCGGGAGCCCGAGGGGAAACCGCCGCATGATCTACCAGACGCCCGAAGCCTATCTTGAGGCGCCGCAGAAGGCGGTCGCGCTGTTCGGCATGTCCGGCCTCGGCAAGACCAGCACCGCGGCGATGCTCCGGCGCGAGGGTGAATGGTTTCACTACTCGGTCGATTTCCGCATCGGCACCCGCTACATGGGCGAGCACATCGTCGACAACTTCAAGCGCGAGGCGATGCGCAATCCCTTCCTGCGCCAGCTCCTGCGCTCGGACTCGATCTACATCGCCTCCAACATCACCTTCGAGAACCTGAGCCCGCTCTCGACCTATCTCGGCAAGCCCGGAGACCCGGCCAAGGGCGGCATCCCCTTCGACGAGTATGTCCGCCGCCAGCGCGAGCACCGCGAGGCCGAGATCGCCGCGCTCTCGGACACGCCGCAGTTCATCGGGAAGGCGCGCGAGATCTACGGCTATGCCCATTTCATCTGCGACACCGGCGGCTCGATCTGCGAGGTGGTCGACCCGGCCGATCCCGCCGACCCGGTGCTGACGATGCTCGCGGGGAACGTCCTCCTGGTCCAGATCCGCGGCACGCCCGGGCACGCCAACGAGCTCGCCCGCCGGTTCGAGAAATCGCCGAAGCCGATGTACTATTCCGAGGAATTCCTCCGCCAGGTCTGGGCCGAGTACCGGGCCGAGGCCGGCAAGGCGGAAGCGGAGGTCGACCCCGACCATTTCGCCGCCTGGGGCTTCCGCCGCCTGCTGGCGCACCGGCTGCCGCTCTACGACGCCATCGGCGCCTCCTGGGGCATCACCGTCGAGGCCCACGAGGTCGAGGCGCTCGAGAGCCCCGCCGACTTCGACCGGCTCATCGCCGAGGCGATCCGGCGGCGAATGCGCTGAGCCCGGCGCAAGCTTGCCTCGGCCCGTTCCGGGGCCTATCTCAACACCTCCCGACACCCAGCCGACCGGACCCGCAGATGCCCATCAAGATCCCCGCATCCCTGCCCGCCCACGACGTGCTCCGGCGCGAGGGCGTGATGGTGATGTCCGAGGAGGCGGCGATCCGCCAGGACATCCGACCGCTGCAGATCGGTCTCCTGAACCTGATGCCGAACAAGGTCCGCACCGAGACCCAGTTCGCCCGGCTGATCGGCGCGACGCCGCTGCAGATCGAGCTGACCCTGGTGCGCATGACCGAGCACCAGTCGAAGAACACCGCGGCCGAGCACATGGACGCCTTCTACGCCCCCTTCGCCGAGGTCCGCGGCCGCAAGTTCGACGGCTTCATCATCACCGGAGCGCCGATCGAGCTGCTGGAGTTCGAGCAGGTGACCTACTGGGACGAGCTGACCCGCGTCTTCGACTGGACCCAGACCAACGCCCACTCGACCTTCGCGATCTGCTGGGGCGCCCAGGCGATGCTGCACCACTTTCACGGCGTCCCCAAGCACGCGCTCGACGCCAAGGCCTTCGGCTGCTTCCGCCACCGCAACTGCGCGCCGGGCTCGCCCTACCTGCGCGGCTTCTCCGACGACTTCACCGTCCCGGTCAGCCGCTGGACCGAGATCCGCGAGGCCGACCTGCCCGGTGACCGCGGCCTCAACATCCTGATGAACGCCCCCGAGACCGGCCCCTGCATGATCGAGGATCCGGCCCACCGCGCGCTCTACATGTTCAACCACATCGAGTACGACACCACCTCGCTCGACGAGGAGTACAAGCGCGACGTGGCCAACGGCACGCCGATCCGCGTGCCGGTCAACTACTACCACGGCGACGATCCGGCCCAGCCGCCCGAGAACCGCTGGCGCAGCCACGCCCACCTGCTGTTCGGCAACTGGATCAACGAGGTCTACCAGTCCACGCCCTACGACCTGGAGAAGATCGGGGAGTGAACCTCCCCGGTCAGGCCGGCACCGGCTCCGGAGCCCTGGCCGCCCGCCAGAGGCAAAGTCCCAGCGTCGCCGTCAGCAGCGGCGCCGAGTAGACCGCCGGCGGCACCTCGTGTTCGAGCGCCAGCCCCGGCACCTGGCCGATCCAGAGGGCGAACAGCCACAGCCGCGCCCCGGTCGTGGCGCCGAACCCGTCGCGGGCCAGGAACATCGCCGCCGCCAGCGCCAGCGACATCTCGTAGTGCCAGGCATAGGGCGCGGCGACCAGGATCGCGATGCAGAGCGTCGCGGCTTTCAGGTCGAAGTTCACCGGACGGCGCCAGACCCAGGCGACCGCGGCCGCGGAAACCAGCGTGAACGTCATCTGGATGACGAACGCCGCCTCGTGGGCGATGCCCCAGAACCGCGCCAGGGCGTACCAGGTGATCATCAGGTAGAAGCGCACAAGGTCCGTCTGCATCAACTCCGACATGAAGCGCAGCGTTTCGAACCAGGCGCCCCAGTACGCAACCCCCATAACCAGCGTCGAGACCGCGGCGATCGCCACCGTGCCCGCCGTCGCCCAACCGATGACCCGCCAATACCCCCCGGCGATCAGCGCCACCGGGATAAGCACGCCGAGCTGCGGCTTCAGCGTCAGGAGCGCGATGAAGCATCCGGCCAGTGCCGCCCGCCCCTGCCCCAGCGCCCCCAGCGCCGCGATCAGGGCGGCGGTCGAGAACAGGCTGTTGTTGCCGAACTTCAGGATCAGCACGATCGCCGGCCCCGCCAGCATCAGGGCCAGCCCCCCGGGCAGCGGCGCGGCCAGCGGCCTGACCGCCAGGGCGAAGGCCAGGTATGAGAGCGCGCTGTAGACCGTGAACGCCAGCGAGAACGGCAGCAGGCCGAAGGGCGTGATCACCATGTGCCAGCCCGGCGGGTAGAGCCACAGCATCTCGCCGCCCGGCGTGTCCGGGGGCAGTGCCATGGCCACCTGCAGCCGCCCGATATCGAAGGCCGCCAGCGGCTCGCCCGCCAGGGCCAGCCTCGCCGCGGCCCAGAAGGCGGCGAAGTCGATCTGCACCGCTTCCCCCTGGTAGCCCGGCGCGTTGATCTTGACCACCACCGAGACGACATAGATCGCCACGCCAAGCGCCATCATGATCGCCGACAGCCGCGCGAACCGCTCCAGCCGTGGCATTCCGTCGCCGAATGCCGAGGCAATCCGCACTTCCACCGAGTTCGCCGGCGCAACGATCATCGTCGGTTATCCTTTGCAAGCAGGCAGATGCGCGGATTATATCATCTAGCCTCTTGCCAGCAAGCAATGCCATCAGGCGGCGCCCGGTTTCCCCGGCCGGTGTTGTTTGCACGTCGCGCCGCGCCCCGAAGGGCGACGACCTCGCCTTCGGCCTCGGCGCCGCCGGGGACGGCACCTGGCGCGGCGTCGGCATGCTCCATCTCCGCCCGTTCAGGCAGGCCTGGCGGGTGCTGAACGCGGCGGCCGGCCGAGGATGTTAGGGAAAACGCCTGAGCCGCGCCCCCTCTGCCACCGCCAGGCCCGCATCAGAGCCTCGACACGTGCAGCGGCGGCACCCGCCCGGACCATGGCATCTCCTGCTCCAGCGCCGCGCCGAGCTGCAGCAGCACATCCTCCCGCGCATGCGCCGCGCCGAGCTGGACGCCGATGGGCAGCCCGTTCGAATGCATCGCCAGCGGCAGCGTCAGGGCCGGGGTGCCAAGCACGTTGTGCGGCACGGTGAACTGCGCGGGCACCGCCAAGATCTTCGCGACATAGTCCTCCATGGTCGCCACGTCGGTGCGGCCGAGATGGTAGGTCCCGTGCGGCTCGGCCGGGCGGGCAACGGTGGGTCCGAGCCAGACGTCGCACTTCTCGTAGACCCTCGCCAGCGCCCGACGGGCCCGGTTCGCCTCGGCGATGGCGGCGAAGAAGTCCGCGGCCGTCATCCTCAGCGCATGCTCGTAGACCGCATAGATCACCGGCTCCAGCACGTCCGCCCCGACCGGTATGCCCGAGGCCTTCGAATAGGCGGCCAGCCGCAGGTCGAAGCCGAAGAACCACATGTCGCAGAACTTGCGGACCGAGGTCAGCCCGTCGAACTCCGGATCGATCCCGACGATCTCGTGGCCCATCCCCGCCAGCGTCTTGGCCGTCGCGTCGACCGCGGCCGCGACCTCCGGGTCCACCGGCACACCCATGAACGGCTTCGCCGCCACGCCGATCTTCAGGGGCGCCGACGCCTCGGCCGCCAGCACCGCATAGGGCCGGTCCGGCCTGGGGATGGTGAACGGGTCGCCGGTCTTTGGCTCCGACAGGCAGTCCAGCAACGCGGCGGTGTCGCGGATCGACTTCGTCTGCGCGAAGCCGACCGACAGCCCGAACCCGCCTTCGTCCAGCCCCGGGCCGAACGAGGTCCGCCCGCGCGAGGTCTTCAGCCCCACGCCGCCGCACCAGCCGGCGGGGATGCGGATTGAGCCCGCGATGTCGGTGCCGTGGGCGACCGGCACGATCCCGGCCATCACCGCGGACATCGCTCCGCCCGAGGAGCCGCCGGCGCAGTATCCCTTCCGCCACGGGTTCGACGTCGCGCCGTAGAGAGCGTTCTCCGTCGCCGCGGCCATCGAGTATTCGGGCGTGTTGGACCGGCCGAGGATGTTCAGCCCCGCCGCCCTGAACATCTCGCCCACATGGGTCGTCTGCGCCACCTTCATGCCCCGGCAGAGCCGGCTGCCGAATTCGATCGTGCGGCCCTTCTCGTGGCCGAACACGTCCTTGATCAGCAGCGGCACGCCCCGGAACGGCCCGCTGCCGAGGGTCGCCTCGTCCAGACCCTCGATCCGGTCCGGATAGGTCTCGATCACGGCGTTGACCTCGCCGTTCACCGCCTCGACCGCCCGCATCGCCGTCTCGGCGGCTTCGCGCGGCGTGATCTCGCCCCGCGCGATCAGCTCCGCGAGCCCGGTCGCGTCCAGGCTGGCATATTCGGTCAAATCCATCTCCGGCTTCCCTCCCGTCCTGCGCTTCGACCCGGCGAAACTAGGCCGTGCGTGCGCCCGCCGCCAGCCGCTTGAGTCGGCTCCGCCTCCCGCCTGATTCGATTTCGGCGGGCGGATGGTAGCAGTCTTGCAACCTATCCAAGGGAATCATGCTGTTGTGACGCAATTTTCAGCCGTCGGAGGGGCCCGATCGCATGTACAACCCGGTGACAATGGGCAATATCCTGCTATCGTGTAAGGACACACGAACCGGACAGTCCCGATGAGCCACCACGAAACGTCGCTGAAGGCGCAATTCTACCTGACCGCGCCGCAGCCCTGCGCCTACCTCGCGGGGCGCGAGGAGCGGAAGGTGTTCACGACGCTTCAGGGCAGCTCCGCGATAAACGTCAACAACGCGCTCTCGCTCAAGGGCTTCCGCCGCAGCCAGTCGGTGATCTACCGCCCGGCCTGCGTCGGCTGTTCGGCCTGCATGTCGATCCGGATCCCGGTCGCGATGTTCCGCTCCTCCCGGGGCCAGCGCCGGATCGAGGCGCGCAACGCGGACGTGATCCGCCGCCCCTGCGAGGCCTGGGCGACCGAGACCCAGTTCGACCTGTTCCGCCGCTATCTCGACAGCCGGCATTCCGGCGGCGGTATGTCCGACATGGACGCCTTCGATTTCGCCAGCATGATCGACGAGACGCCGATCAACTCGACCGTGGTCGAATACGCACTCGAGGACCACGAGACCGGCACCCAGCGCCTGATCGCCGCCTGCCTCAGCGACATCCTCGGCGATGGGCTCTCGATGGTCTACTCGTTCTTCGATCCGGACGAGGCCGCGCGCAGCCTCGGCGCCTACATGATCCTCGACCACATCCGGCTGGCGGCCGAGATGGGGCTGCAACACGTCTATCTCGGTTACTGGGTGCCCGGCAGCCCGAAGATGGACTACAAGGTCGGCTACCGGCCGTTCGAACTCTGCGACGGCGCCAACTGGCGCCGGTTCGACGGCCGCGAGCAGTTCGCGACCTGGCGAAGCCAGCATCAGCCGGCTCCGCGCGACTCCCTCGTCGACTGACTGGCCAAGCGCCGGCTGACCAAGACCCCCCGCCAAGACCCCCCGCGGGCCGGCCTCCGGCCGGAGCGCGGCCCTTACTGCGACGCCGCGTTCACCAGGTTGACGGCCTCGATCACCCGCCGGGTGGCTTCCGCCAGCAGGTACACGTCGCCGCCGACATCGGCGTAGAAATAGCCAGGCTGCGGGCGCGGCAGCTGATAGTCGTCGTAGTAGACCCGCCGGTAGTCGATTTCCCGCGGGATGTAGTCGCCCGGATACCACTTCTTGCGCTGTCCCGGCGGGATGCACCCCTTCTTCGCCAGCCCCGGCGGACACCAGTTCTGTCCTGCCGCCGCCGGCTCCGGCACCGTGGCAAGCGCCAGGGCCGCCGCCGACGCCAGCAGCGCGCCGCTGATGATGCGTTTCAGAATCATCCTCATGCTCCCCGTCATTGACTCGATCCACCAACGCGGAAAATAGCATGTCCCGCGCCCGGATGCGCGACTATTCTGACCCCCGCCCGCCCCCGGATGCGCCGCGCGCCGCCCGGATTCAAGCTGCGGCGGAATCGCCCGCCGGCGGTTTCTCGCGCCGGTAGCGCGTGGTCATCGCATAGTCCTTCGCCGGCCCGGCGACGTCCCAGCGGCTCAGCCAGGTATCGGCGCCGAACTCGTAGCTGACCCGGTAGAGATCCTCGCCGCAGAGATGGGTCGCCTCGGGCAGCTCCGCGGCGAAATCGTGGAACGGCCGCCCGTCCTCGTACAGCACCTCGATCCGCCCGGCGCCGGGGAAGCGCCACCGCGACACCCGCCCGGAGGCATAGTCGACACCCCGGAAGCGCAATACCCCGTCCTCGCGGCAGATCAGCCCGCCGCTCTCCGCCACGAACTCGCAGGCACCCCAGAATTCACCGATCACGCCGTCCGACACGTTCTCGATGATCCGCACCATCTGCCAGCGGCCGCGGAACCAGGATTCGGTTGCGATCCCTTCGGTTGCTATTGTCATGGCCCTTTGCTACCTCGCGCAGCGAGGCTCAGGCAATGGAACGAACCCACATGATCCCCCGCTATTCGCGCCCCGAGATGACGGCGATCTGGCAGCCCGAGACCCGGTTCCGGATCTGGTTCGAGATCGAGGCCCACGCCTGCGATGCCCAGGCCGCGCTGGGGGTGATCCCGAGATCCGCCGCCGAGGCGATCTGGAAGGCCAGGGACGTCGAGTTCGACGTCGCCCGCATCGACGAGATCGAGCGCGAGGTGAAGCACGACGTCATCGCCTTCCTGACCCATCTCGCCGAGCATGTGGGACCGGAGGCGCGTTTCGTCCACCAGGGCATGACCTCGTCCGACGTGCTCGACACCTGCTTCAACGTCCAGCTCGTCCGCGCCGCCGACATCCTGCTGGCCGATCTCGACGCCCTGCTCGCCGCCCTCAGGCGTCGCGCCTACGAGCACAAGGACACGGTCTGCATCGGCCGCAGCCACGGCATCCACGCCGAGCCGATCACCTTCGGCCTCAAGATGGCCCAGGCCTATGCCGAGATGGACCGCAACCGCGCTCGTATGGTGGCTGCCCGCGCCGAGGTCGCCACCTGCGCCATCTCCGGCGCCGTCGGCACCTTCGCCAACATCGACCCCCGCGTCGAGGAGCATGTGGCGAAGGCCATGGGGCTCAGCCCCGAGCCGGTCTCGACCCAGGTCATCCCCCGCGACCGCCACGCCATGTTCTTCGCCACCCTCGGTGTCATCGCATCGTCGGTCGAGCGCATCGCCACCGAGATCCGCCACCTCCAGCGCACCGAGGTGCTCGAGGCCGAGGAATACTTCTCCCCCGGCCAGAAGGGCTCGTCGGCCATGCCGCACAAGCGCAACCCGGTGCTGACCGAGAACCTGACCGGGCTGGCCCGGCTGGTGCGCGGGATGACGATCCCGGCGATGGAGAACGTGGCGCTCTGGCACGAGCGCGACATCAGCCACTCGTCGGTCGAGCGCAATATCGGCCCCGACGCCACCGTGACGCTGGACTTCGCGCTGGCGCGCCTGACCGGCGTGATCGACAAGCTGGTGGTCTATCCGGAGAACATGGCGCGCCAACCTGGACCGCCTCGGCGGCCTGATCCATTCGCAGCGGGTGCTGCTGGCGCTGACCCAGAAGGGGGTGAGCCGCGAGGACAGCCTACCGGCTGGTGCAGCGCAGCGCGATGACGGCCTGGGAACAGGGCGCCGACTTCCTGACCGAACTCGGGGCCGACCCGGAGGTTTCAGCGGCGCTCACCGGCGCCGAGATCGAGGCCTGCTTCGACCTTGGCTACCATACCAGGCATGTCGACACGATCTTCCGGCGGGTGTTCGGCGCGGGCTGACGCCCGCGCCGGTACCGCCGCCGAACTATGTAAGCAGGAAAGAGATCTCTCCAGTCCGGCAGCGCCGAAACCTCGGCATCGCCGGACGTAATCGTCGAAGCCCCGCACGAACCCCCCGGAGCGGGGCTTCACGGGGAGAACACGCCAGGGCGCGATTTCTTTCCGAGAAATATCCGGAACCCGGGTCTGGCCCGGGATCAATGTCCGGCTTCGGACATCACCTGGGCCTTCGCCTCGGCCAGAAGTTCGCCCATCTTCCGGCGCAGATCCGCCTCCGGAACCCCGGCGCCCTTGGCCTCCAGATCGGCCGCGACCTTGCGCAGCACGTCCTGGTCCCCGGCCTCCTTCAGGTCCTCGACCACCACGCTCTTGGCGTAGGTCTGCGCGGCGTCGCCCGAGATTCCCATCTTCGCGGCCGCCCAGAGGCCCAGCAGCCGGTTGCGCCGCGCCTCCACCTTGAACTGAATTTCGGCGTCATGGGCGTACTTCTTCTCGAAGGCTGCCTCGCGGTCGTCGAATGTGGTCATCGGGCTGCTCTCCCCTGTCCTGCTTCGCCTGGATCCTACTCTGCCCCCGATATAGGAAAAACCGGAGCGGAATGCCAATGGGTCAGAAGCGCACTTGTGAAACATGGCGCCGGTGCTTATAGACAGCGCCACGAGCGACGGGACCTTCCGGCGCCCGTTTTTCAATTCCCTGACGGAGACCACCCATGGCCCGCCGCAGAATGGTCTACGAGGGCAAGGCCAAGATCCTCTATGAAGGGCCCGAGCCCGGGACCCTGGTCCAGCATTTCAAGGACGACGCCACCGCCTTCAACGCCCAGAAGAAAAGCGTGATCGACGGCAAGGGCGTGCTCAACAACCGCATTTCCGAACACATCATGACCGCGCTGACCGGAATCGGCGTACCGAACCACTTCATCCGCCGGCTGAACATGCGCGAGCAGCTGATCCGCGCCTGCGAGATCATCCCGCTCGAGGTGATCGTGCGCAACGTCGCCGCCGGCTCGCTCTCGACGCGCCTCGGCATCGAGGAGGGCACGCCGCTGCCGCGCCCGATCATCGAGTTCTGCTACAAGGACGACAAGCTCGGCGACCCGATGGTCACCGAGGAGCACATCATCGCCTTCAACTGGGCCAGCCAGCAGGACATCGACGACATCATCGCCCTGGCGCTGCGGGTGAACGACTTCCTGTCCGGCCTCTTCACCGGGGTCGGGATCAAGCTCGTCGACTTCAAGATCGAGTGCGGCCGGGTCTACGAGGGCGACTACCAGCGCATCATCGTCGCCGACGAGATCAGCCCGGATTCCTGCCGGCTCTGGGACATCAAGACCGGCCGCAAGCTCGACAAGGACGTGTTCCGCCGCGACCTCGGCAACCTGACGGACGCCTATTCCGAGGTCGCCAAGCGCCTCGGCATCCTCCCCGAAAGCGGCAACCGCCGGGTCGGGCCGAAGCTGGTGCACTGAACCGTTCGGCAGGGAGCGGCTTGGCGCTTGCCTGCGTGCTTTTGCGTTGTTCGGCCCCGGCCATGGCGCTATGACGGCGGCAAACGAGCAGGAAAGGCCCGCCCCATGAGAGCCCGCGTCTTCGTCACCCTCAAGAACGGCGTCCTCGACCCGCAGGGCGAGGCGATCCGCCATGCCCTCGGCACGCTCGGCTTCAAGGGGGTGGAGGGCGTCCGCCAGGGCAAGGTGATCGACCTCGACCTCGCCGAGACCGACGCGGCAAGGGCCGAGGCCGCCGCGCGGGAGATGTGCGAGAAGCTGCTCGCCAACACCATCATCGAGAACTACCGGGTGGAAATCGTCTGAGGGAGCGCGCCATGAAGTCCGCCGTCATCGTCTTCCCCGGATCGAACTGCGACCGCGACATGGCGGTGGCCCTGACCGAGGCCACCGGCCGCAAGGCCGAGATGGTCTGGCACAAGGACGCCTCCCTCCCCGACGGCCTCGACATGGTGGCGCTGCCCGGCGGCTTCTCCTTCGGCGATTACCTGCGCTGCGGCGCCATCGCCGCGCGCGCCCCGGTGATGCGGGCGGTCGTGGACTTCGCCAACAGGGGCGGCCTCGTGCTCGGCGTCTGCAACGGCTTCCAGATCCTGATCGAGGCCGGCCTCCTGCCGGGCGCCCTGATGCGCAACCAGACCCTGAAGTTCGTCTGCTCGGACGTGCGCCTCGCGGTCGAGACCACCGCCAGCCCGTTCACCTCCGCCTATGGCAACCGCCGCATCGTCACCGTGCCGATCGCCCATCACGACGGCGCCTACATCGCCGATGCCGACCTCCTGGCCCGCCTGAAGGCCGAGGACCGCATCGCTTTCCGCTATGTCGACGCCGCGGGCCTGCCGACGCCCGAGTCGAACCCGAACGGCTCCGCCGACAACATCGCCGGCGTGCTCAGCGCCAACCGCCGCGTGCTGGGCATGATGCCGCACCCGGAGCGCCTGGCCGATCCCGCCCTCGGCGGCACCGACGGGGCGCTGCTGTTCCACAGCCTCGCCGAGTCGCTCGCGGCCGTCTGACGCCGCCCCCCGCCGAGCTCCCGACGAACTCCCGCCGCGAAACCCGCTCTTGCATCGGGCCGCCGCCTGTGGCCCCATATCGGGAAACGCGGGCACAAGCACGGGCAGGCAGGCATGCGATACCTCATCCTCGGCACGGTTCTGGCCGCGCTCGGCACCGCCCCGGCGGCGGCCGAGACCTTCAAGCTCGGCGATCTCGGCCCCGTATCCTCGCGCGGCGCCTGCATGACGACGGCGCAGAAGGTGCTCGACGCCTATCTCGACGAGTTCGGCGGCCACTCGACCGCCGGCGATCCGGCCGATCCCGCCGCCTGGCAGTATTCCGCCTGGGACCTCCGCCCCGGCGACAGCGACGTGGTGATCTCCTGCCCGGTGGTCGCCGGCCAGGTGAACGCCTTCTTCGCCATCCACTCCTCGGGCCCCGCCGACGCGGCCGACGCCGAGGAGGTGGCCGGGCGGCTGCGCGTGCTCTGGGAGCGGTTCTACTGAGGCCCGGCGAGCGCTTCCTCCGCACACTTCCCTTTGCCCGGCACAGCCGCTAGAACCGGCGCGAATCCGCATTCCCCCGAGCGTATCCACGCTGCAGACCCTCCCGAGGCCCCCATGACCCGAGAGCCGGACGTCAACCAGGAGCTGGCCGCCGGCCACGGTCTGAAGCCCGACGAGTACCAGCGCATCCTCGACCTGCTCGGCCGCACGCCGAGCTTCACCGAGCTCGGCATCTTCTCGGCCATGTGGAACGAGCACTGCTCCTACAAATCCTCGAAGAAATGGCTCCGCACCCTGCCCACCAAGGGTCCCCAGGTGATCTGCGGTCCGGGCGAGAACGCCGGCGTCGTCGACATCGGTGACGGCCAGGCGGTGGTCTTCAAGATGGAGAGCCACAACCACCCCTCCTATATCGAGCCCTACCAGGGCGCGGCGACCGGGGTCGGCGGCATCCTCCGCGACGTCTTCACCATGGGTGCCCGCCCCATCGCGGCGATGAACGCACTGAGCTTCGGCGACCCGAAGCACCCGAAAACCCGCTCGCTGGTCGCCGGCGTCGTCGCCGGCATCGGCGGCTACGGCAACTGCTTCGGCGTGCCGACGGTCGGCGGCGAGGTCCGCTTCCACCCGGCCTACAACGGCAACTGCCTCGTCAACGCCTTCGCCGCCGGGCTCGCCGACACCGACAAGATCTTCTACTCGGCCGCCTCGGGCGTGGGCATGCCGGTGGTCTATCTCGGCGCCAAGACCGGCCGCGACGGGGTCGGCGGCGCCACCATGGCCTCGGCCGAATTCTCCGACGACGCCGAGGAGAAACGCCCCACCGTCCAGGTCGGCGACCCCTTCACCGAGAAGCGCCTGCTCGAGGCCTGCCTCGAGCTGATGGCCTCCGGCGCCGTCATCTCGATCCAGGACATGGGCGCCGCCGGCCTCACCTGCTCGGCGGTCGAGATGGGCGACAAGGGCGACCTCGGGGTCGAGCTCGACCTCGACCGCGTGCCTTGCCGCGAGCAGGCGATGACCGCCTACGAGATGATGCTCTCCGAATCCCAGGAGCGCATGCTCATGGTGCTGAAGCCCGAGAAGGAGGCCGAGGCCAAGGCGATCTTCGACAAGTGGGACCTCGACTTCGCCGTCGTCGGCCGCACCATCGCCGAGGACCGCTTCCTGATCCGCCATGGCGGCGAGATCAAGGCCGACCTGCCGCTCAAGGCCCTCTCCGGCACCGCCCCGGAATACGACCGCCCCTGGATCGAGACCCCGCCTGCCGCCCCCCTCGGCGACCTCCCCGCCACCGACCCGGCCGAGGCGCTGACCCGGCTGATGGGCGCCCCAAACTTCTGCTCCCGCGCCTGGGTCTGGCAGCAATACGATCACATGGTGATGGCCGACACGGTCGTCCGCCCCGGCTCGGACGCCGCCGTGGTCCGCGTCCACGGCACGCCGAAGGCGCTCGCCTTCACCTCGGACGTGACGCCCCGCTACTGCAAGGCCAACCCGTTCGAGGGCGGCAAGCAGGCGGTGGCCGAGGCTTACCGCAATCTCTCAGCCACCGGCGCCAGACCGCTGGCGACGACCGACAATCTCAACTTCGGAAATCCCGAGCGCCCGGCGATCATGGGCCAGTTCGTCGGCTGCGTGAAGGGCATCGGCGCCGCCTGCGCCGCCCTCGACATGCCGATCGTCTCGGGCAATGTCAGCCTCTACAACGAGACCAGCGGCGAGGCGATCCTGCCCACCCCCACCATCGGCGCGGTCGGGCTGATGGCGAGCCTCGACGAGCGCATCCCCATGGCGCCGGGCGCCGGCGAGACACTGGTGCTGCTGGGCGAAACCAGGGGCCATCTCGGCCAGTCCGCATACCTCTGGGAGCTCCACGGCCGCGCCGAGGGTGACGCGCCCCCGGTCGACCTCGCGGCCGAGCGCAAGGCCGGCGAACTGGTCCGCGCCCTCAGGGCCGCGCGGCTGATCACCGCCGCCCACGACCTCTCCGACGGCGGCCTCGCTATCGCCGCCGCCGAGATGGCGCTGGCCGCCGGCACCGGCATCACGCTGGAGGCCGACCCGGCGCTTTCCCCGGCACAGTGGTTCTTCGGCGAGGACCAGGCCCGCTACGTGGTCGCCTGCGAGCCGGCCGAGGCCGACGCCGTCCTCGCCGCCGCCGCCAAGGCCGGCGTCCCGGCCCGCAAGGCCGGCACCACCGGCGGCGCCACGGTCAACCTCGGCGCCTCCACCGTCCCCCTCGCCACCCTCCGCGAGGCCCACGCCACCGGCTTCGCCCGCATGATGGGCGAGTAGGGCGGGCTTCCGCCCGCCCTTAACGCGGTCGCGGGAAACGGCGGGATCGACCCCACCCTTACACCGGCTTCGGCCCGCCGAACGCCGTCCGGTACATCAGCCGCCGGAACCCGTGGTAGTCGTTCACCGCGTAGTGCTGGGTGGCGAAGTTGTCCCACACCGCCACGTCGCCCTCGCCCCAGCGCAGCCGCACGCAGAATTCCGGCCGGGTGACGTGGGCCTGCACCTGCTCCAGCACCGGCCGGCTCTCGGCCTCGGTCAGCCCGTCGAGCCTGACCGTGTAGATCGGGTTCAGGTAGATCGCCCTTCTTCCGGTCCGCGGCAGGGTCAGCACCGCCGGGTGGAACCGCTCCTCATCCGCCTCCGGATCGCCGCGCACCATCCTGATCGAGGCGCCCGAGCGCTCCTTCATCGGCGGCGCCCATCTGACCCCGTAGGGCTTGCCGACATGAACCGCCCTGCGCCCGTCCAACAGCAGCTTCAGCGGCTCGGGCAGCGCCTCCCAGGCTGCGGTCTGGCTGGCCCAGACCGTGTCGCCGCCATAGGGCGGCACCTCGTGGGCGCACAGCACCGATCCCGCCGGCGGCTCGTCGAGGAAGCTCAGGTCCGAGTGCCAGTCGCCGCCGAAGACGCCGCCGCCCTCATGGGCCTCCTTCAGCACCCGGATCACGTCCGGCTCGCCCTCGATCCCGGACGAGATGTAGCGCGACCGGCTCAGCGGCCCGAACACCAGCGTCAGCGCCTTCTGCTGCGCCAGATCCAGGTTCTGGCGCCGGAACACGATCACCTGATGGGTATCGAGCGCCTGCCGCAGCGCCCCGGCCAGATCGCCGGCAATCGGCGCACGCAGGTCGAGTCCGGCGATCTCGGCGCCGATCCGCCCCGCCATCGGCTGGATGTCGAGCATGCGCAGTTCCCTCCTCGGACCTGACCCGCCGACCGGGCGTCAGAAACGCAACCTATCATTAACCATGATTCCAGGACAATTGCTCTTTCCAGCGATATCAATGGCTTGACCATGCGTCCGCACGCGGACACCGCGCGGACAACGGACATTTCAGCGGCCAAGGCACCGGCGCGGATCAGCCCCGGCCGGCCGCCATGGCCTCCCAGGCCTTCCCCAGCCGCGGCAGCCGCGCCCGCTTCAGCGCCCGGCGGACCTCCTCCGGCGTTTCCGCCCCGGCCGCTGCGGCGGCGGCGCGGACCACCCCGCCCATCGCCTCCGGCGCCGCACTGAGAAGCTCCCACAGGAACCCGTCCGGATGCCGCGCCGCGATCCCCAGCGCCGCCAGTCTGCGGGCCGGAAAGTCGCGCAGGTTGAAGGTCAGCAGCACCCCGGCGCCCGCCGCCACGGCGCCCGCCAGAACATGGGCGTCCGCCGGGTCCGGCAGCTCGATCGCCATCTCCACGCCCGGCTCCGGGCTGACCTCGCCTTCCGGGAAGCTCTCCGCCATCCGCGCGGCGACCGCCTCGACCCCGCGCTCCGCCGCCAGCCCGCCGTTCCGCGCCGCCGCGATCCGCCACTCGTCCAGCACCCGGCGCGACCAGCGCGGCACGAACAGCCCCGCCTCCGCCGCCCCCAGCAGCACCCCCCGCACCAGCGGCGGGTAGAGCACGCAGGCGTCGAGGAAGACCGTTGGCTGTCTTGTTGGCTGCCCCATCAACCGTCATTCCCGCGCAGGCGGGAATCCCCGGACATCGCGGCGAGATCCCCGCCTGTGCGGGGATGACGGCGAAATCGGCGGGCGACGGTCCTAGCCATCGAGCCGGTAGAACAGCGCCTTCAGATAGCTCGTCTCCGGCAGCGCCATGTGGGTCGGGTGGTCCGGCCCCGACCGCCCCATATGCACCAGCGCGGCGCTCCGCCCCGCCCTGCCGATCCCCCGCGCATTGGCCCGGTGGAAGCTCTCCGGGTCGGCCGCGTGCGAGCACGAGCAGAGCGCCAGCCAGCCCCCCGGCGCCACCAGGGGCGCCGCCAGCCGCGCCAGCCGCTCATAGGCCCTCAGCCCGTTCGCCAGCGACCCCTTGTTGGGCGCGAAGGCCGGCGGATCGCAGACCACGAGTTCGAACCGTGCGCCCTCGGCGCCCAGCGCCTGCAGCGCGTCGAAGGCATCCGCCTTCCGGGTCTCGAACCGCTCCGCCACCCCACTCAGCCGCGCGCCCTCCGCGGCCAGTCCCAGCGCCGGCTCCGAGCTGTCGACCCCCAGCGCCGCGCCCGCCCCCGCCGCCAGCGCCGCCAGCGCGAAGCCGCCCACATGGGTAAAGACATCGAGCACCCGCCCGCCTCCCGCGAGGCGCGCGGCGAAGGCATGGTTGGCCCGCTGGTCGAAATAGAGCCCGGTCTTCTGGCCGCCGGTCACGTCGGCGAGGTAGGTCGCCCCGTTCATCGCCACGGGAATCGGCGCATTCGCGGCGCCGTGGGTGACCTTCAGATACTCCTCCAGCCCCTCGAGCTTCCGCACCCGGGCGGTCGCATTGACCACCAGGTTCCGCGCGCCCGTTACCGCAAGCAGCGCCGCCGACAGCGGCTCGAGCAGCAGCTCCGCCCAAGCGGCGTTCGGCTGCACCACCAGCGTCTCGCCGTAGCGGTCCACGATCACGCCGGGCAGCCCGTCGCCCTCGGCGTGCACCAGCCGGTAGAACGGCCCGTCGAACAGCCGCTCGCGCAGCGCCAGCGCATGGGTCAATCGCGCCGCGAACCAGCCCTCGTCCACCGCCGCCCCCGGATCGGCGTCCAGCAGCCGGGCCGAGATGGTGCTCTCCGGGTTGAAGGCGGCGAGCCCGATCTCGCGCTCGCCCTCCACCAGCCGCACCAGCGTTCCCGGCGCCAGCTTCTTGGCGCGACGGTCCATGGCGATCTCGTCGGCGAAGGCCCAGGGCGCCCCCTCGGCGAGGCGGCGGCCCTTGCCCGGGCGCAGCTTGACGACGGGTCGATCGGTCTCGGTCATGATGGCTCGGCTCCGAAGGCTGGGCCTCCTGCTAGCGCGGAAGCGGGCAAAGTTAAAGGGCGGGCTCCATCAGGAACCCGCCCTCGAGGCCGCCATTGTCTGGGAGGAACAACTCGGCGGCATCAACCCTCTGCCGGCCCGCGCCCGTCAGGCGTGGCGCAGCGCCTGCTTCGCGGGCTTGCGCGACACGGCGCGCTGCAGCATCGCCCAGGTGCTGAACATCGCGTTCCGCACCGCGACCGCGCGCATCCGCTTGGCCCGCGCCAGCGCCAGCTCGACCTCCTCGTGGGTCGGGTAGCGGCGCTCGATCTCGCTCATCATCTTGCTCATCTGGATCGCCTTTCCGTGGCTGCTTCCAAGATTACCTGGTCCCGTGCGGTCCGGCTGCAGGGCCTTTCCCGCTGCGGTCAGGAACAAGATAGGGCAGTGCCCCTGTCATTTGACCAACCAATTATGCATACCGGCTTTTCGCAGACGCGAAGACCGTTCGCGGACGCGGCAAGACGTTGCGATCGCGCAGGAAATCTATGCGAAAGGCCGGCGCCGCTCAGAAATATCCGACTTCGCTGCCGGTTCTCGACACCGTCACCAGCCAGTCGAACAGGTGGCGCGCGAAGCCCCGGAAGCAGACGATCTCCCACTCCCGGTCGCCGGTGCGCCAGAACCCGACGGCGATCCCGGCCACATGGGTGCGCCGCGCCGCGCCGACCGGGAACGCCGCGTCCGAGAGGTCGACCGGCGCTCCCTTGGCCAGCACTTCCGGCACACCGGCGCCGGAAAGCGCGATCACGACCCTGGCGTCCGACACGTCAACCGCCAGGTGGTGCTCGCCCGCCAGCGCCTCGTCCAGCGCCGCCACCAGCGCCCCGGCCTCGTCATAGCCGCAGAACAGCAGCAGTTCGTCCGGCGACATCCAGACCGCGCCCTTGCCCCCTGCAAAGGCCGCCTGCCGAACTCCGGGCACATCGACCCCGACCCCGGCGCGCACGGCCGCCTTCAGCGCCTTCGAGGCGAGATCGCCCCTGAGCGTCACCTGTCCGACCGGCCCCCGGTCGGCGATGCGGATGGTCTGCCCGGCCTCGGCGACGGCGCGGGTCAGGGCTGAAACTGCCTCAGACATTCTGGCGCACCCCTTCCTTGTCGTAGAAGACCGGATCGACCACCCGGGCCTTCATCACCTTGCCCCCCTCCAGCGGGAAGCTCAGGGTCTCGCCCATCCGCCCCGACCCGCCCTCGATCAGCGCCATGGCGATCGAGCGGTCGAGCGTCGGCGAGAAATAGGTCGAGGTGACATGGCCGATGGTGCGCATCTTCTCGCCCGGCCCCTTCACCTCGGCGACCGCGTGGGCGCCCTCGGGCAGCACCTCCTTCGGGTCCTCGGTGGCGAGCCCGACCAGCTGCTTGCGGTCGGGCCGGGTCAGGTCGGCCCGCTCCTGCGCCCGCTTGCCGATGAAGTCCGCCTTCTTCTTCGACACCGCCCAGCCGAGATTCAGGTCCTGGGGGATCACGGTCCCGTCGGTCTCGTCGCCGATCATGATGAAGCCCTTCTCGGCCCGCATCACATGCAGCGCCTCGGTGCCGTAGGGCATGATCCCGTGCGACGCCCCGCCCGAGAGCAGCGCGTCCCACAGGGTCAGGCCACGGTTCGACGGCGTGGCGATCTCGTAGCTGAGCTCGCCCGAGAACGAGATCCGGTAGATCCGCACCGGGCAGCCGGCGATCTTTCCCTCCGCATAGGCCATGAACGGCAGCGCCTCGGCCGAAAGGTCGATGTCGGTGCCGGCGGCCTCGATCACCGCGCGCGCATTCGGCCCGGCGACCGCGACCTGGGCCCACTGCTCGGTGACGTTGGCGGTATAGACCTTCAGATCCCACCACTCGGTTTGCAGCCACTCCTCCAGATGGCCATGCACCCGGTCCGAACCACCCGAGGTAGTGTGCAGCAGGAACTCGTCCTCGCCGGTGCGCACGACCACGCCGTCATCGAACAGGAAGCCGTTCTCGTTGCACATCAGGCCATAGCGGCAGCGGCCCGGCTTCAGGCTCGACATCACGTTGGTGTAGATCAGGTCCAGGAACGTGCCCGCATCCGGCCCCTTGACCACGATCTTGCCCAGCGTCGAGGCATCGAGCAGCCCCACCTTCTGCCGCGCATTCAGGATCTCGCGGGTGACCGCCGCGTGCCGGTCCTCGCCGATGCGGCGATAGCAGAAAGGCCGGTACCAGTCGCCCACCGGCTCGAAATCGGCGCCGTTGGCCTCATTCCAGGCGTGCATCGGCGACCGGCGGACCGCCTTGAACAGCGGCCCCTTGGCCGAGCCGGTGATGGCGCCGAACGAGATCGGCGTGTAGGGCGGTCGGAAGGTGGTGGTGCCCACATCCGGGATCTCCGCGCCCAGTTCGTCGGCCAGCAGCGCCAGGCCGTTGATGTTCGAGGTCTTGCCCTGGTCGGTCGCCATCCCCAGCGTGGTGTAGCGCTTGGTATGCTCGACGCTCTCGTAGCCCTCGCGGGCCGCCAGGCGCACATCGGCGGCGGTCACGTCGTTCTGGAAATCGACGAAATGCTTGGTGCCGTGGGCGTATTTGCCGCGCGCGGGGGTGAACCAGTGCGCGGCGACGGGCGCCATCGCGGGTTCCCGCGCCTCCGGCGCCGCGAATCCGCCGGCCTTGTGCCCGCAGTCCTCGGCGGCCTCGCGGCCCGCCGCCACCGCGTCGGCCAGCGCCTCGGCGGTGCCCAGATGCCCGTTCGCGGTCCCGGCACAGAGCGTGTTGACCGCCCCGTCGGCCCCCGTGGGCGCACCGCGGGCGGGCGCCGGACGGAACATCACCTGGCCCGCATCCCAGTCCAGCTTGCCGCCGCAGTGCGAGTAAAGGTGCACCACCGGCGACCAGCCGCCGGACATGGCGACCAGGTCGCAGTCGATCCTCTCGGCGGTGCCGCCCATCTGCCCGGTGCCGGTGATCCGCCCGATCTCGACCCCGCTCACCCGCTTGCCGCCCAGCACCTTGCCGATGCCGTGGCCCGTGCGCACCGGGATCTGCAGCGCCCGCACCTGCTCGGCCAGCGCCCCCGTCGCCTCGCCGCGCACGTCCAGCACCGCCGCCACCTTGGCGCCGGCCTCGCTGAGCGCAATCGCGGTGCGGTAGGCGTCGTCGTTGTTGGCGACCACCACCGCCCGGCTGCCGGGCAGCACGCCCCAGAGCCGGATGTAGTCGCGCACCGCTCCGGCGAGCATCACCCCCGGCGTGTCGTTGTTGGCGAAGGTCAGCGGCCGCTCCAGCGCCCCGGTCGCGACCACGATCCGCTTCGCCCGCACCCGCCACAGCCGGTGCCTCGGCGCGCCGGCGTCACCCGGGCGATGATCCGAGACCCGCTCGTAGACCAGCGCATAGCCGTGATCGTAGAGGCCCGAAGCCATGGTGCGGGCGCGAAGCGTGACGTTCTCCATCCCCTCCAGCGCCGCGACCTGCTCGGCCGCCCAGTCGGCTGCCGGCCGGCCGCCGATCTCGATATCGGTCTCGGCATTGGCGCGCCCGCCCCAATGGGCGGTCTGCTCGACCAGGAGAACCTTCGCGCCCGCCTCCGCCGCGGCCCGCGCGGCCGCCAGGCCGCTCACGCCGCCGCCCACCACCAGCACATCGCAGAAGACGTGGAAATGCTCGTAGCGGTCGGGGTCGGCCTCCTTCGGCGCCTTGCCGAGCCCGGCCGCATTCCGGATCACCGGCTCGTAGAGGTGCTTCCAGGCGGCCCGCGGGAACATGAACGTCTTGTAGTAGAACCCGGCCGAGAACATCGGCGCCACCGAGGCAATCTTCGCGTTCACCTCGCCGATGTCGAAATTCAGACTCGGCCAGTGGTTCTGCGAGGCTGCGACCAGCCCGTCATGCAGCTCGGTCGTCGTCGCCCGCTGGTTCGGCTCGAACCGGCCGCCCTCGCCCAGGCCCATCAGCGCATTCGGCTCCTCGGCGCCGCTGGCGAGAATGCCGCGCGGGCGGTGATACTTGAAGCTGCGCCCGACCATGACCCGGTCGCCGGCCAGCAGCGCCGACGCCAGCGTGTCGCCCTCGAAGCCCGGCAGGGCCTCGCCGTTGAACGTGAAGCGGATCGGCTTGGTGCGGTCGATCAGGCGGCCGCCGCCATTCAGACGATGCGCCATGTCACACCCCCTCCCAGCCGGGCCGGCGGGCCTTGATCGCGTCGATGATGTGCTGGGGCGGCACGCTGGTCTGCGCGGTGTAGGTGCCGAACACCTCCAGCGTCACCGTGCAGCGGGCGGCATGGAACCACTTGCCGCAGCCGAAGGCGTGGCGCCAGCGCTCGAAATGCACGCCGCGCGGGTTCTTGCGCGAGAACAGGTAGCCGGTGAATTCCTCGTCCGAGGCCCCGGGGCCGAAGCGCTTCAGATGCGCCTCGCCGCCTGCGGCCAGCTCGGTTTCGGCGCAGTCGGCGCCGCAATTGGGGCAGTGCAGGACCAGCATGGGCGCCTCCGATACGAACCTGATTCCGGCAGCGGGCCGGTGATGCCACGGCAGCCGCCCGAGATCAGGCGCAGACCCGCCATGATTTGATACATCCGCGACCTGCGACGTCGCAACGCGGGCGGGCGCCGGCAGGGTCGCGCCGGATCCTATCCTCATCCCCGCCCGATATCGGCACCGCGCCAGTCCGGGCGCCACGCTCCCGGCGAAGGAGTTTGCGACGACACCGGCCGGCGCCGCAGCCGGTCGTTCGGGCCAGAAACTAACCTCCCGGAGCAACGCAGCCGCCGCCTATAAACTTAAGGTTGTGTCAACTTTTACTGATTAAACAACCACGGGAATTCAATCAATACTTCCTTATTGAGGCCCCATTACGCCCAAGTCATGACACATTCTTCCGCATAAATTTCCTGACCGTGTCGCGAAGTGTGAGGTGCAATCATGGCGTTTCTGGCAGCGCAAGTTGGTGTGGCGACCAAGGCAGACGACGGATTCGGATGGGTCGCCGAACTGAACGAAGGGTTCCTCGGAACCGGCTATTCGACGTCGGTCGAGGTCACGTTCATCGTGGCCACGCTGATCGTTCTCTACATCGCGTATGGCACCGCGAAATACCTGACGCGGGGCAAGAACTTCGGAATCTCCGTGATCGAGATTCTCGGCCTGCGGGGCTGATCTCCAGCTTCGAATCGCCGAAAACCCCGCCGGCGCCGGGCAGCATCCGCGGCCAGGGACACGACCGGTCACGCGGAACAGATCGATCGTCGAAAATACCACCGTCCGGCGCGCATCCAGGCGCGCCGGCGGCGAGTGCATTTTCCTGAATCGCCGGCCAATCGGACCGGCGCCTGCCAAGTGACCGGGCCGTCGGCCGGGTGTCCGGCGCCCCGCTCAGTTGCCGGTCGTCGCCGTGCCCGTTCCGCCTTGCGTCGCGGTTCCGCCCTGGGTGGCCGTGTCGGTCTGGGTCGTCGTGGCCGGTTCGGGGGCGGCAGCCTGCTCCGGCGCGCCGCCGGGCATCAGGTAGAGGTAGCCGACGACCGCAAGCACGATCACGACCACAATGGCAATGACGACGTTCTGTTTCATTGGAAACTCCTCACCCCTCGGGGTGGTCAGCGCCGGCGCCGTTCGCACCGGGGCAGCAATTATGTGTGAAGCGGCGCGATTGGCTTCAAGGGGGACGCGCGCTCCGCCCCTGCGACCAATCTCAATGCGCCACCGCCGCGGCCACGCTCTCGTCGATCATCCGGCCCTCACGGAACCGCCCCAGGCTGAACGGCCCGGCGATGTCGTCCGGCTCGCCCCTGGCCACCGTCGCCGCCATCGCCCAGCCCGAGCCGGGGATCGCCTTGAACCCGCCGGTGCCCCAGCCGCAGTTGATGAAGATGCCCTCGACCGGTGTCTTTCCGATGATCGGCGAGCGGTCGCCGGTCATGTCGACGATGCCGCCCCACTGGCGCAGCATCTTCAGGCGCGAGATCACCGGGAAGGTCTCGCAGAGCGCCCTGACCGTGTCCTCGACATGCTGGAAACTGCCGCGCTGGGTGAAGGCATTATAGCCGTCCGAACCGCCGCCGATCACCATCTCGCCCTTGTCCGACTGGCTCATGTAGCCATGCACGGTGTTGGCCATCACCACCACGTCCATGCAGGGCTTGATCGGCTCCGAGACCAGCGCCTGCAGCGGCACCGACTCGATCGGCAGCCGGAAGCCCGCCATCTCCGCCAGCACGCCCGAATGTCCGGCCACCACGATCGCCAGCTTGCCGCAGGTGATCGAACCGCGCGAGGTCCGGACGCCCGTCACCCGGCCGTCCTCGATGTCGATGCCCGTCACCTCGCAGCGCTGGATGATGTCGACGCCCAGATCCGAGGCGGCGCGGGCATAGCCCCAGGCCACCGCATCGTGCCGCCCGGTGCCGCCGCGCGGCTGCCACAGCCCGCCCAGCACCGGATAGCGCGGCCCGTCGATGTTGATGATCGGAACGATCTCCTTGACCCGCTCGCGGCTGACCAGCTCGCTCTTGATCCCGGCCAGCCGGTTCGCGTGCGCCGTGCGCTTCCAGGCCCGGTGCTCATGCTCGGTCTGCGCCAGCATCAGCACACCGCGCGGACTGAACATCACGTTGAAGTTCAGCTTCTGGCTCAGCTCCTCGTAAAGGTCGTGCGACAGCTTGTAGATCGCCGCCGAGGCCGGCTGCAGGTAGTTGGAACGGATGATCGTGGTATTCCGCCCGGTGTTGCCGCCGCCCAGCCAGCCCTTCTCCAGCACCGCCACATTGGTGATGCCGTGGTTCTTCGCCAGATAGTAGGCGGTCGCCAGCCCATGCCCGCCGGCGCCGACCACGATCACCTCGTAATGCGGCTTCGGATCCGGGCTGCGCCAGGCGCGCTCCCAGCCCTGGTGATAGCTGAACGCCTCTTTCGCGACGGCGAAGGCGGAATAGCGTCTCATGGCAGTCTCCGTGGCGGGGGCCGCAATCCGCGGACTGATCCGCGATCCGATCCGGGGTTAGACCATGGCTCGCGGCCCTGCCTAGGGGAATCCGTCGCCTGATCGTTCCCGCGCGACATGGGCGCTCATGCCGCAGCCCCCCGGCGCTTGGCGGTTGAATGCCCGCCGCGCGGCGTTTACCTGTGTCGGCGACGCCGCGGCCGCCGCGGCGCCGCGCAGGAGGACCGGGAATGCTGCTGTTCTACGCCGTGGCAGGCGCCATCGCGCTGGCAACCGGCCTGGCGATCGCCCGGCCGCTGCTGCTCGGCCGCGCCGGGTCCGAGACCCGCGCCACCCAGGACGCCCGGCTCTATCGCGACCAGCTCGAGGAAATCGACCGCGACCTCGCCCGTGGCACCATCACCGAGGGCGAGGCCATTGGCGTCCGTGCCGAAGTCTCGCGCCGGCTCCTCGCCGCCACCGCCCGCGCCGAGACCGGCGGCGCCCTCGCGCCGGCGCCCCGGGCGCCTTCGGCGTTGCTTGCCGCCGTGGCGCTGATCGGCGCGCCGGCGCTGGCGCTTGTGATCTATCTGGCCAATGGCGCCCCCGGCATGCCCGACCTGCCCTTCATCGGCCGGCAGGCGCCGCCCCACGCGGCCTTGCCGAGCCAGCACGAGGCCGAGGCCGCGACCGTCCCTACGCCGCCTCCCGCCACCGCCGAGACCGAGGAGTTCGCCAGGCTGATCGCCCAGCTCGAAGGCCTGGTGCAATCCCGCCCCGACGACGTCCAGGGCCGCCGTCTCCTGGCCAACGGCTATGTCCGGCTCGGCCGCAACGCCGAGGCCTGGCGCGCCTATGCCGAGCTGATCCGCCTGGTCGGCATCGACCGCGAGCCGGAACTTCTCGCCGCCCAGATCAACGCCATGGTAATGGCCGCGGACGGCTATGTCTCGCCCGAGGCCCGCGCCATCCTCGCCGACGCGGTGGCCCGCATCCCCGGCGACCCGATGGTGCGCTACTATCTCGGCCTATCCCTCGCCCAGTCCGGCGACATCGACGGTGCGATCGCCACCTGGGAGAGCCTGAAAGCGACCGCGTCCCCGGATGCGCCCTGGCTCGCCTTCGTCGAGTCCATGCTCGCCGAGGCGCGGGCGCTGCAACAGCCGCAGGGCGCCGCCCCGGCACCCGCCGCGCCTGGTCCCGACGCCGAGACCATGGCCGCCGCCGCCCGGATGTCGCCCGAGGAGCGCCAGGCGATGATCGAGACCATGGTCGGCCGGCTCGAGACCCGGCTCACCACCGAAGGCGGCTCGGTCGAAGAATGGGTGCGGCTGATCAACGCCTATGTCCAGCTCGACCGGCCGGAGGACGCCCGGCGCATCTACGGCCTCGGCCTCGCCGCCCTCGGTGACTCGACCGAAGCCGGCTTCCTGCGCGAGCAGGCCCTGCTGCTGGGGGTCCCCGTCGAATGAGCGGCGCCGTCCTCGATGACGTCGCCGGGTTCGCCCGGTCACGCGGCGCGCTGATGGGGCTCGACCTCGGCACCAGGACCATCGGCGTCGCGGTCAGCGACGGGCTCCGCCTGGTGGCCACCGCGCTCGAAACCATCCGGCGCGGCAAGTTCGCCGCCGACTCCGCGCGGCTGGCCGAGATCGCGGCCGGGCGCGCGATCGTCGGCGTGGTCGTCGGCCTGCCCCGCAACATGGACGGCTCCGAGGGCCCGCGCGCCCAGTCCGCCCGCGCCTTCGCCCGCAACCTCGCCGGCCGGCTCGACCTCCCCGTCGCCCTGTGGGACGAGCGTCTGAGCACGGTGGCCGCCGAGCGGGCGCTGCTCGAGGCGGATTCGTCGCGCAAGCGTCGTGCCGAGGTGATCGACAAGCTCGCCGCCGCGATTATCCTCCAGGGCGCGCTCGACCGGCTGGCGGTCCTGCGCCGCGAGGGCGAGCATGACTGACGAGATCTGGAAGCGCGACGAGGTCGAGAGCCCCTGCGTCAAGGTCTGCGTCGTCCACCCCGAGACCCGGCTCTGCGTCGGCTGCCGCCGCAGCATCGACGAGATCGCCCGCTGGTCGCGCATGACCCCGGAGGAGCGACGCGCCGTGCTGGCCGATCTGCCGGGCCGCAGTCCCGGCCCGAGCCGCCGCGGAGGCGCCGCCGCGCGGCGCGGCGCCAGGCGCGGATGAAGGACCGTTTCGCCCCGATCAAGGCCCCCGGACCAGGCCTACTGATCGCCGCAATTTCGTGCTAGTTTACAACCCTGAGCCCGAACCGTCGCGATGCTCCGGCGCCTGCTGACCGCGCGCCGGGATCGGTCGGTTCAGGAACCGACAGGAGCAACGCGCAAGACACATGCTTTTCTGGCCTGTTCTGGTCATCGGAGTGGCGATCGCCGTCCTGGTCGTCGTCGGCCCCCCGTCCGACGGCGTCTATGACCCCACGCTCTACCGCACGCAGATAGCCTTTGGTGCTGTACTGGCGGGCCTGCTGGCGCTGTTCAGCATCGGCCGCATTCTGGTCCGCGGCGGTCGCCGGGCGCTCATGCATCTGGCGATCTGGATCGGCGCCGTCGGCGGCATCGGCACCGCCTTCCTGTTCCAGGACCATGCCGAGGTGATCATCAACCGGATCCGGGCCGAGCTGATCCCGACCGTCGCAGTCTCGCGCTCCGAGGGCGGCACCGAGCTACGCCGGGCCTGGGACGGGCACTACCGCGCCGAAGCCGCCGTGAACGGCATCGAGATCACCCTGATGATCGACACCGGCGCGTCGATGGTGCTGATCCCCTACGAGGACGTGGCCAGGCTCGGCATCGACCCGAAGTCGCTGGACTACTCGATCCCGGTGACCACCGCGAACGGCCGCTCCTCGGTCGCGCCCGTCACCCTTTCCTCGATCAAGATCGGCGAGATCGCCGTCTTCGAGATACCGGCCGCGGTCGCCCAGCCCGGGCGCCTGAAGATGGGGCTGCTCGGCATGAGCTTCCTCGACCGGCTCGACGAGACCATCTTCCGCGGCGACAAGCTGATCCTGCGCCAGCACGGCGTCACCGACGAGCCGCGCGACGAGGTGCTGCTGAACTCCAACTGACACCCGGCGCGCGTCCGCGCTCAGGGCAGCGACAGCCAGGGTGCCGGACCGCCGGCACCGGGCAGCTCCGGGCGGAAATAGACGATCGTCCGAGGCCCGGTCTCGGCCGAACCGCCCCAGGGCGCGACCCCGTGCAGCACCAGCCGGTGGGCCAGATAGGCCTCGCCGGGGCGCGCATGCACGGTGACCCGCGGACAGGTCTCGAACGCCTCCCGCCGGGCAGCCACATAGGTCTCGGTGATATCCTCGGCCGGCCAGTCTGCCGGGTCGATCCCGGCAAGGCGCTCGCGGAAGGCCCGGCGCATTAGCTCGTGCGAGCCCTCGTAGACAGTGAACGGCGCCGCGTCGGGCAGGGTCCGCGTCAGCGGAATGCCCAGGATGAACGCGTGCGTCTCGCCGAGATTCCGCCGCCGCCCCGGATCCGAGCGCCTCAGACCGTCCACATGGGCCGCATCGTGGTCGCGCCGGAACCGGAAGGCGGCATCGCTCTCGCCCTCCCAGGGCTGCGGATAGCCGGGGAAGCAGACCGAGACCTGCGCCCGGTCCCAGGCGATGCCGGGCAGACCCAGCGCCTCGGCGGCGAACGCCACGGCCTGGCCCGCCAGCGGCGGCACCCCCCGCCCCGGCACTGCCCCGGCGCCGTCGTTCGGCAGCGCGTTGACCCCGGCGAACCATGTTCCGCCGCAGCGCAGCCACCGGGCACTCAGCTCCGGGTCGCGCATGGTCGCCTCGGCCGCCGGCCGCGCCGCCTCGGCCCATTCCGCCAGGACCGGATCGAACCCGAACCGGCACCAGCCGCGCTCGAAGAACTGCCGCGCCCGCTCGTCCATCGGCTACTCCGCCGCGGCACTCAGCGGCGCGACCGCCGCCAGCGCCTCCTCGACCAGAGCCACCCCGGCACCGGGCCGGTGCGCCCCCTCCGACAGGATCCGCCGCCAGCGCCGGGCCCCCGGCCGGCCGGCGAAGGCGCCCAGCATGTGGCGGGTGATCTGCGCCAGCCGGGTGCCGGCCGCCAGCTCGGCTTCGATATAGGGGTACATCTCCCGCACCGCTTCCTCGGCCGTAACCTCGGGTGCCCCTCCGCCGGTGATCGCCGCGTCCGCCCCGGCCAGCACCGCCGCCGGCTCGTGATAGGCCGCCCGCCCGATCATCACCCCGTCGAAGCCTTCCGCCAGATGCCGCCTTGCCTGCGCCAGCGAGGCGATCCCGCCATTGAGCACGATCCCCAGCTCCGGCCGTTCCGCCTTCACCCGCGCCACCAGCCCGTAATCGAGCGGCGGCACCTCGCGGTTCTGCTTCGGGCTCAGACCCTCCAGCCAGGCCTTGCGCGCATGCACCGCGAAGACCCGCACCCCGGCCGCCGCCACCCGGTCAACGAATGCCGGAAGCACGATCTCCGGGTCCTGCTCGTCGACCCCGATCCGGCACTTCACCGTGATCTCCGGCCCATCCGGCCCCGCCGCCCCGATCATCGCCGCGGCACAGTCGGCCACCAGCCCGGGCTCGCGCATCAGGCAGGCTCCGAAGGTGCCCGACTGCACCCGGTCCGAGGGACAGCCGACATTGAGGTTCACTTCCGGAAACCCGAACCCGGCGGCGATCCGCACCGCCCCGGCCAGCTCCTCCGGATCGGCCCCGCCGAGCTGGAGCGCCAGGGGTTGCTCGGCCGGGTCGTGCCGCAGCAGATGCGCCGCGTCGCCGCGCACCACCGCGGCGGCGGTGACCATCTCGGTATAGACCAGCGCCTGCCGCGTGAACCGGCGGTGGAACATCCGGCAGTGCCGGTCGGTCCAGTCCATCATCGGCGCGACGCAGATGCGGCGGGCGCGTTCAATCGCTGATGCTCCCTGCCCTCCGCCAGTCATCGCCGCCACTCTCGCCGCCCTTCCGTTTCCGCGGCAGGATAGCCGCCCGCCGCTCCGCGCGACACATATGGCGCTAGGATCCGCGCCGCGCAATCGCGAAGCCGAGCAGCGCCGCCGCCACTGCCCCCGCCCCGCCCACGACCGCCAGCCCCGGCCCGACGCCGATCGCGTCCCCGAGCCCCCCCATGGCCATCGCTCCCAGGCTCGGGGCGCCGAAGCTGACCACGGTCCAGAAGCTCATCACCCGGCCGCGGTGGTCGTCGTCGGTCGCGAGCTGCATCAGCGTCTGGGTCGAGATCCCGGCGAAGGACGCGGTGAACCCCGCCACCGCCGCCAGGGCACAGGCCGCGGTCAGGTCCGCCACCCAGCCGGCCGCGATCACCGCGGCGCAAGTCACCCCCAGCGCCAGCGGCAGCACCCGGCCCAGCACCCGCGCCTCCGGGCTGATCCGGCTCAGCACCAGCCCGGCCAGGATCGCCCCGCCGCCGCCCGAGGCGGTCAGCGCCGCCAGCCCGCCCGCGCCCCCGGCCAGGACCCGCCCGGCAATCACCGGCAGGATCTCGAAATAGCCCCGGCCGACGAAGGCGTTGACCGCGGTCATCAGCAGCACCGGCACCACGAAGGGCAGCGCGAGGCCGTAGCGCGCGCCCTCGATCAGCTCGCCCAGCACGCTGCGCCGCTCCGGCCCCGGCTCGGTGCGCTCGCGCATGGTGACGGTCGAGAACAGCAGCAGGAACGGCACATAGCCGAGCGCGCCCGCCAGGAAGGCCGGCGCCACGCCCCATTGCGCGATGATCGCACCGCCGATCGCCGGACCGACGATCCGCGCGACGTTGAAGGCGACCGAGGTCAGGCCAAGCGCGCTCTGGAACAGCTCCCGGTCCACCAGTCGCGCCAGCATCGACAGCCGCATCGGCTGATAGGCGGCCGCGAACATGCCCCAGGCGGTCGCCAGCAGCGCCAGCGCCGGCACGCTCAGCCAGCCGGCCGCCGCAAGACCTCCCATCGCGAGGCCGACCGCGATCTGGCCCGCCAGCACCACCGGGATGCCGACCTTCAGGCGCACCCGGTCGGCATAGACGCCGAAGATCGGCGACAGCACCATGGTCGGCAGCAGGGCCAGCGCCGCGACCAGCCCGGTGACCGCCGGCGAGTGTGACAGCTCCCAGGCCGACCAGCCGACCGCGATCTTCAGGATCCAGAAGCTGGTGGTGCCGAACCAGAACCCGGCATAATAGCGCCGGTAGCCGGGCACCGAGAGCGCCGTCCGCCGCCTGCCGTCGTTCTCCGCCGCCTGTCCGGCCACCCGCCCTGCCTTTCGCTCGCCTCGCCAGGCCAGCAGACCAGCCTTCGCCACGTGGTGCAACCGCCGCAATATCCTTTGCCCGAGCCAAGATTCGCGCCATGGTGGCCGTGACAGGAGGAGGACCGCCATGCCAGGCTTCGAACCCGGTGTCCCGGACGGCTTCAACAAGAGCCTCGACCACGCCATCTCGCCCGACGGGGTGCCCGAGCCCGGCAGGCGCTACACCGTGCCTGCCCGCGGCGGCGTCGCCGTCAGGCTGGATCAGGGCCAGCGGCTCAGCGTCATCAACCCCAAGGGCACGCAGGTCGGGGATTTCTGGGCGTTCAGCGCCGAGGACCTCAACGAATACCTCTCCATGGAGCATGTCCATGTCGACCTGCGCTCGATCTTCCCGAAGGCGGGCGACCGGCTGGTGACGAACCGCCGCCGCGCCATCCTGCGCCTCGAGGAGGACACCTCGCCCGGCGTCCACGACACCGTGATCGCCGCCTGCGATCTCGACCGCTACCGCCAGCTCGGCTGCAAGTCCTACCACGACAACTGCACCGACAACCTGCGCATGGCACTGATCGCCATCGGCGAGCGGGCGCCGGCGATCCCCTGCCCGCTGAACCTCTGGATGAACATCCCCGTCGCCGCCGACGGCCAGGTGCAGTTCCTGCCGACCGTCTCGAAGCCCGGCGACCTGGTGGTGTTCCGCGCCGCCATGCCGTCGATCGCGGTGATCTCGGCCTGCCCGATGGACCTGGTGCCGATCAACGGGCCGGACGGCATCCCCGTCGAGCTCGAATTCGAAGTCAACTGATTCCCGCAAACTCCCGTAACGGCAGAACAAATCCATGAAGAAAGCCGAGCTGGCGCTGCGCCGCGAGATCATCGCCCAATGCCGCCGGATGAACGCCATCGGGCTCAACCAGGGCACCTCCGGCAACATCTCGGCGCGCCTCGGCGACCGGCTGCTGATCACCCCCTCGGCGACACCCTACGACACCATGGCGCCCGAAATGATCGCGGCCATGCCGCTGGACGGCGGCGGCGCCTGGGAGGGGCCGCTGAAACCCTCGAGCGAGTGGCGCTTCCACCTCGACCTGATGCGGGCGCGGCCCGAATTCGGCGCCATCGTCCACACCCACGCGATCTATTGCACCACGCTCGCCATCGCCCGCCGGCCGATCCCGCCTGTCCACTACATGATCGCCGCCTTCGGCGGCAGCGACATCCGCGTCGCCGGCTACGCCACCTACGGCACGGCCGCGCTCTCCCGCGCCGTGCTGAAGGCGATGGAGGGCCGCAACGCCTGCCTGATGGCGAACCACGGCATGCTGGCCGCCGGGCCGGGGCTGGAGAAGGCCATGTGGCTCGCCGTCGAACTCGAGAACCTGGCCCGGCAGTATTTCAACGCCCTCCAGATCGGCGGCCCGGTGCTGCTGGACGAGGCGGCGATCGCCGAGACCCGCAAGTCCTTCGCCGGTTACGGGCTGCGGGACGCGGCGCCGAAGCAGCGGAAACCGACGCGCTCGAAGCCATCCGGGCCTCGCCGGCAATCCTGACCCCCCGCCGCCCGATTTACCTCGCGCCCGGCGCGGATTATCACCGGGCCGCCACCGGCCATCCCGACGGAGACGATTCCCCGATGCAACGCGACCTCAGCACCGAATTCCTGACGCTGCACGAGTTCGTCGCCGCCGCCCGCGCCCGGGTCGACGACAACGGCTGGGACTACCTGACCGGAGGCACCGAGACCGAGACCACCCTGCGGCGCAACCGCCACGCCCTCGACACCATCGCGCTCCGCCCGCGGGTGCTGCGCGACGTCAGCGAGGTCGACTGCACCGCCACGCTCTTCGGCCGGAAGGCGCGGCTGCCGGTGCTGCTGGCCCCGGTCGGCGGCCTCGAGACCTTCGACCCCGAAGGCGCCGTCGCGGTCGCCCGCGGCGCCGGCGGCTTCGGCATCCCGATGATGGTGAGCTCGGTCTCGAACCGGACCAAGGCCGAGATCCGCGCCGCCACGGCCAGCCCCGCCATCTTCCAGCTCTATGTGCGCGGCGGCGGGCGTTTCATCGAGGAGCATGTCGAGGCCGCCATCGCCGCCGGCATGGAGGCGTTCTGCCTGACCGTCGACACCGCCCATTACAGCCGCCGGGAGCGCGACATCGCCCGGCGCTTCGCCAAGCCGTGGCGGGCCGGCGTCGGCGACGACGCGCGGCAGGCCCAGGCGCGGCTCTCCTGGGCCGACGTGGCCCGGATCCGCAAGGCCTTCGACATACCGCTCATCCTCAAGGGCATCGCCACCGCCGAAGACGCGCTGATCGCCGTCGAGCACGGCGTCGAGTTCGTCTACGTCTCGAACCATGGCGGCCGCCAGCTCGACCACGGTCTCGGCGCGATGGAGCTGCTGCCCGAGATTGCCGCGGCGGTCGGCGGCAAGACTTCGCTGATCGTCGACGGCGGCTTCTGCCGCGGCACCGACATCGTCAAGGGACTGGCCCTCGGGGCGCAGGCCGTCGGCCTCGGCCGGCTCTACTGCTACGCGCTGGCCGCCGCCGGCGCGCCGGGCATCGTGCGGATGCTCGAGATCCTCGAGGAGGAGATGCGCACCGCCATGGGCCTCCTCGGCGTCACCGGTATCGGCGGCCTCGGCCCGGACCAGGTCCGGCGCGGCGCGCCCCCGGTCTCGGACCCGGGCGTGTTCAGCGCCTTCCCGCTTCTCGGTCACGGCGGCCCGGCGGCCTGAACCGCTTCGCGCCTGCCCGCCGCGCCCCGGAAGTCGCACCGGAAGTCGCCCCGGAAGACCAACGAACTCGCCGTAAGTTTCCAGAAGAAACCATTGAAATCGCAACGTCATTATTGACCGAACAAATGCGCGATTATCAGCCCGGCGCGAGCGGTATCGCTTGAACCTCAACTATAGGTGGCATATCCTTCCGCGGTTGGAGGTGTCCCGTGAGTTCCGTGTTGCGTGTCGCATTGGGCGTCGTTCTCGGCGGGGCCGTGGTCCTGTGGCTGCTGGGATTCGACGTGGTCGGGCGGGTGCGCGACGCCGTGCCGGGACTCGAGCGCTCGGCCAACCTGACTCGGATCGCGGGCCCCGGAAGCGGCACCTCCGTAAACGGCGCCTCCGAAAGCGCCCTCCAGACCGCCGGCAACGGCGACGAAATCCGCGCCCTGGTCGCCGCCCTCGACGAGCGGATCGCCGCGCTTGACCAGCGCGGGGCGCAGGGCGCGGGACTCGGCGCGCTGGAGCGGCGCATCACCGTGATCGACCGCAAGCTCACCGATCTCGCCTCCCGCCCCGCGGTCAACGGCGACGCGGCCGCTGTCTCGACCCGGCTCGCCGCCATCGAGGCAACGCTTGCTGGGATCGCCACCGGGCTCAGCTCCTCCGGTCTCGATGCCCCCGGACTCGATGCCTCCGGGCTCGAGGCGCAGATATCCTCGCTTTCCGCCAGCCTCGCCGAGATCGCCGCCCGGCCCGCCGCAACGCTCGACGCCGAGGCGCTGCGCGGCCAGATCGCCGCGATCCGCGACAGCGTCGACCAGATCGCCAGCCGGCCCGCCTTCGACCCGGCGGAACTCCGCGGCGCCATCGCCGCCCTCGACACCCGTCTGGCCGAGATCGCCGGGCGCGCCGGGATTGATCCGGACGAGTTGCGCGATCTGATTTCGGGCGTCAACTCCCGGATCGCCGAGATCGCCGCCCGCCCCGTGCCGAAGCCCGACTTCGCCGGCATCGAGGACCGTCTCGCGGCACTCGACGCGAGCATCGCCGAACTGGCGGGCCGCCCGGCACCCGGCCTCGACACCGCCGCGCTTCAGGCTCAGCTCGCCGCGCTCGACAGCCGCCTTGCCGCCATTGCGTCGCGGCCGCCGCCCAGCCTCGACACCAGTGCCCTCGAGGCCCGGCTGACCGGGCTGGAGTCCACCATCGCGGCGCTCGCGGCCCGGCCCGAGCCGACGCTCGACACCTCCCCGCTCGACGCGCGGCTCGCCGACATCGAAACCGCCATCGGCGCGGTCGCGGCGCAGCCGCCTCCGGTGATCGATACCGCGCCGATCCGCGACCGGATCGCCGCCCTGGACGCCCGGCTCGCCGACATCGCCGAGCGCCCCGCCCCGGTGATCGACACCGCCGCGCTCCGCGCCGAACTCGGCGCAGACCTGCAGGCGCTGGCGGCCGGCATCGACGCTCTCGCGGGCCGGATGCCGCCGGAGACCGACCTGAAGCCGGTTCAGGCCCAGCTTGGCCGCCTCGAGGCGCTGCTGGCCGAAGTCGCCGAGCGGCCGGACCCGCTGCAGATCGGCGAGTTCCGCGAGCGGATCGCGGCGCTTGACACGAGGATGGCCGACCTCGCCGGCCGCCCCGGCCCGGACCTGGCCGGCATCGAGGCACGGATCGCATCGCTCGAAGCCGGCGTCGCCGGCCTCGCCGACCGCCCCGCCCCCGAGCTCGACCTGTCCTCCCTCGAGGCGCGCCTGGACGCGATCCAGGAAACCGCGGCCGGGATCGCCAGCCACCTGCCGGAGCCCGCCCTGCCCCCGGCTGTCACCGCGGCGGCCCCCGCAGCGCCACCGGTCGAGCCCGCGCCCGCCCCATCGGCACCCTCCGGACCCCGCGCGGTCACCCTGGTCACTTCCGGCGAGGCCTGGGTCCAGGTCACCGACGGCGCCGCCCTGGTCTTCGAAGGCACCCTGCCCCCCGGCGGCACCTACGAGGTTCCGGCCGACGCCCGCGCGCCCCGGCTCCGGGCCGGCAATGCGGGGGCGGTCTATGTCCGCGTCGGCGACGACCTCTACGGCCCGCTCGGCCGTCCGCGGCGGGTGGTGCGCAACCTCTCGCTGCTGCCCGACGATATCGAGGACCGGGTCCAGCGGGCCGACCCGGCGGCCCTGCCGCGCGGCTGATCCGTCGTCGGGTCGCGCGAAGTTCCCTTGACCGGGCGGCATCGGATTGACTACCGCTCGACCGATGCAGCCGAAGATCGTTCCGACCCTGGCGTTCACCCAGGCCGAGATCCCGGGGCTGGTGGCCAGCTACCGGATCACCGCCTATCCGGTGGTGGTGCGCGCCGCGCGCCAGCAGCTCGGCGGCGGCTTCGGCGACCAGGAGCGGCACCCCCACACCTGGACCGCGCTGCTGCAGGTCGACGGCCAGTGGGCCCAGATCGAGAGCGCCCGGGGCGCAATCCGCGAATGGGGCAGCCTCGACCGGCTCGAGCGCTGGCTCCGGGCCAACGGGTTCCGCTACTTCTGGCTGCAGAACGAACTCGACCCGGTCGAGGACCCGGACGCCGAGCCGGGTCATCGGTTCCGGATCAAGTAGCCCCCGCCCGCACCGGCCTCAGTACCACTTGCCGGCCGAGAAATCCGGCGGCGGCGTCAGATGCACCGCCGGCGCCGGCGGCACGCTCTGGAACTGGGCCTTGATGCCGGCGTTCCACTTCTTCGCCCGCTCCAGCAGCTCGCGTTTCGGGCTCTGCATCCGCCCCCGGGTCATCAGGATGCCCAGATCGGCGCCGTGGTAGCAGTACTCCCCCACCCCGTAGACCCTGAGATAGAACGCCTCGCTCTCGTCGCCGACGCTCTGGATGTTCAGCGCCGGGCGCTGGAACTTCACCGAGCCGTCCGCCCCCATCCGCCAGATGCCGGAGCGCGGCGCCTTGGTCAGCAGCTCGACCTTGTCCTCGGTCTGCTTCAGCACCAGCTGGGTCCAGTTGTCGTAATGGGTCCAGCGCCGCTGCACCGAGTTGACGTTGATCTTGTAGTCGACGTCCAGGAACTCGAGGATGTGGAACAGGAACAGCGGGCAGCCGCCATAGGTCGAGGTGATCAGATGCGTCGGCGGCGTGGCGCCGCTGATCCGCGGGTTGAGCTCGCCCAGATAGACCTCGTTGGTGTCGGTATCGAGCAGGAAGTCGAGGCAGAACACGCCCTTGTAGCCCTCGGCATAGAGCCGGTCGCCGAACTTGCGCGTCATCTCGCGCACCTTCGCCGGCACGCCCCGCGGCAGGATGTCCGGCGCCATGTCGTTGCCGCACCAGCCGCCCTTGTAGGGCGTGACCTCCTCGAACCCGGTGATGTCCGTCATCACCGGCCCGACCAGGGTGCCGTGCCGGGTCGCGCAACCCTCGATGGTGCCCGGCAGATGGTTGATCCGCTTCATCACCTTCAGCGGCTCGTCCTTCATCTTCGCGGCGTACTTGTCCCAGTCGGCCTTCGACTTGATGAAGAAGGTGGTCCGCCCGGAGTCTCCGTATGGCGTCTGCACCACCAGGTCGCCGCCAAGTCCCGCGCCCGTCGCCAGCTCCATCAGCTCGGCATAGCTCTTCGCCTTGCCCATGGTATTGGGCGCCGACGCGACCCCCGCCTCGTTGCCGAGCCGGGTCGTCTCGATCTTCGAATCGAGCCGGATGCGCAGCTCCGCCGGCGGCAGCGCCATGTCGACGCCCACCTCCTCGCAAAGCTGCTCGGTCTCCTGGTCGAACATCACGAACATCGCCTTGCCGCGCGGGCGGCTCTTCACCCGGGCGCGGAAGTCCGGGTGGTCGACCAGGTAGTTCGCCACGTCCTCCATCGACTTGAATTCGGGCGTCTGGGTCGTGCGCGGCACGAAGCAGCGCGGGTGCTGGCCGTCGAAGATGTCGAAATAGTTGACGTATTCCAGCCCGCCGACCCACTGGTCGAGCCCCAGCAGGCTGAACGGCGTCGGCGTCACCACATAGATCGGCGTCTCGTTGCGCCGCAGAAAGCGGAAGATCTCGCTGAGGTTCCTCAGCTTCGGCCGGTCCTTCGTCATCGTTCGCCTCCCCTCGGGCCAGACTGTCGTCACGCCGCATCGCCGGTCGCGCCGCCCGCACGCGGCAGCGGTCCCGTACCCGACGAACATCGCGCGGCCGCTCCGGCGCCGTCAAGCGGACCATGGTCGGCGTCGCCGCAATCGCGCCAGACGGGCAAAACCCGGTCACATCATGCTTCATACCGTTGCCGCGCGTGAGCCGCCACGTGCCGGCCGGACGCCGCCGCTACCCGGGAATCGGTGAAAAATGACAGGCCAAAGGCGATCGGCGGCAGAATTTTTACCGCATTGCTCCAAGATTGCTCCAAGATTGCTCCAAGGATCTTGCCGACGCCGGGAACCAGCCTTGCGCCGAGAACTATTGACAACCCCCGGCTCAAAGGCAGATCGTCTACATCATGGACCATGATGCGATCCAAACTCCCACCCGGCCGCGGCCGGCTCCGGTTGACCTGGCCTTCCGGTCGGTCGCCGAAGCGGCCCCCGGCCCGAAGTGGCGCGGCATCTTCGACAGCGGCTGGCCCGGCTGGTCGGCCTGGCTCGGCTGCCATGCCGGCGGCCCGCTCGCGGGCGTCGAGCGCGCCGAGCAGGCGGAACGCGCACTCCGGCGCCACATGCCCGAGATGGCGAGGCTCTGGGAACGCCTGGTCGATACCGCCGCCGCGGACGAACGCGCCGCGCAGTTCCTGACCTTCTGGACCCCGCCCCGCTACCTCGTCCACTGCGCCCAGTCGGCGCTGGTCGACGATGACGGCCCGGTGCTGATCCGGAACTACGACCTCGACCCGGCGCTCAACGAGGGCTGCCTGCTCGACAGCGCCTGGCTCGGCCGCCGGGTCATCGGCATGGTCGACGGCATGGCCGGCCTCGCCGACGGCATGAACGAGGCCGGGCTCGCGGTCTCGCTCGCCTTCGGCGGCCGTCCGGCGATCGGGCGCGGCTTCGGCGTGCCCCTGATCGTGCGCTATCTGCTCGAGGTCTGCTCCGACGTGACCGACGCGGTCGAGGCGCTGCGCCTGCTGCCCTGCCACATGTCCTACAACCTGACCCTGATCGACCGCCAGGGCCGCCACGCGACCGTGTTCCTGGCGCCGGACCGCCCGCCGATCGTCACCGAGGCGCGCTACGCCACCAACCACCAGATCGGCGTCGAATGGCCCCGCCACGCCCGCGAGACCCGGACCGTCGAGCGCGCCGAGGCGCTGGCCCGCACTCTCGGCCAACCGGCAGCCGATCGCCACGCGCTCCGGGCCGCGTTCCTGTCCGACCCGGTGCACACCACCCGCTACGGCGACGGTTTCGGCACCGTCTACACCGCGGTCTACCACCCGGCGGAAGGCACCATGCAGCTCGCCTGGCCCGGCCTCGCGCCCCTCGATCAGAGCTTCGGCGCCTTCGCCGAGGGCACCCGCACCATCACCTTCGCCGACGGCGAGCATCCGCGCGAGGGCGACGCCCGGCCGCACGGGGCGCAGCCGTACCCGCACCAGGTCGAACCCCGGACCCGTCCGGCACAACGAGAGGAGCAGGGGCAATGAGACCCTTCGCCATCGCAGGCATCCAGATGCATATCGGGATGCACCGCAACATCGAGCAGATGCGCAACCGGCTCGAGATCCTGATGCATCTCTATCCCTGGACCCAGATGGTCCTGTTCAGCGAGCTGGCCGCGCATGGCCCGGCGCTGCACTCGGCCCAGCCGGCCGGCGGGGATTTCGAGCAGGAATTCCAGGAGATGGCCCGCCGCCACAAGCTGTGGCTGGTGCCGGGCTCCATGTTCGAGAAGCGCGACGGCGCGATCCACAACATGACCCCGGTCATCAATCCGGACGGCGACGTTGTCGCCCGCTACCGCAAGATGTTCCCCTTCACGCCCTACGAGGAGGGAACCTCGCCCGGCGACGAGTTCTGCGTCTTCGACATTCCCGGCGTCGGCCGCTTCGGCGTCGCCATCTGCTACGATATCTGGTTCCCCGAGATCGCGCGCACCCTGACCGCCATGGGTGCCGAGGTGATCCTGAACCCCGTGCTGGCCCATTTCATGGACCGTTATGCCGATCTCGCCATCGCCCAGGCAACGGGCGCCATGTTCCAGACCTATCTCTTCCACATCAACGGCCTCAGCGCCGGCGGCAACGGCCAGTCGGTGATCGTCGGGCCGGACGGCAAGCTGCTGCACCAGGCCCGCGCCCAGGAGGAGTTCATGCCGATCGAGATCGATCTCGACGTCGTGCGCCGCCAGCGCGAGCGCGGGATCCTCGGCCTCGGCCAGCCGCTGAAGAGCTTCCGCGACAGCCAGGTGGACTTCAGCGTCTATGACCGCACGCGCTTCGACCGCGCCTATCTCAACTCCCTCGGCACGGTCCAGAAACCCGCCCGGGCCGAGCCCGGCACGGGCGAGCCGTTCGCCCAGGCAGCGCTGAAGCCGGCAGCGGAGTAGACCCGCCTCCCGGCCCTTCCGCGACCGTCGCAATTCCGCTTTGTCGCCGCCGCGCGGCGGTGCTAGAGCTTGGTGCCAGCGGATCGCCGGACCAATTGCCGGACCGCCCCGCCGGAGACATCCCATGACTGCATCCCAGGCCGCGCCCCTGACCATGTTCGGTCCGGATTTCACTTTCGCCTTCGACGACTGGATCTCGCCATCCCGCCGGCCTCGGCGCCATGCCCGCCGAACGCCACGGCGCGAAGGTCGCGGTCATCGGCGCCGGCATCGCCGGGCATCATCGCCGGCTACGAGCTGATGCGCATGGGCGTCCGCCCGGTCCTCTACGAGTCCGGCCAGCTCGGCGGTCGGCTGCGCTCGCAGCCTTTCGAGGGCGCCGACGGGCGTGATCGCCGAGCTCGGCGGCATGCGCTTCCCGGTCTCCTCGACCGGCTTCTACCACTATGTCGGCAAGCTCGGCATCGAGAGCCGCCCGTTTCCCAACCCGCTGACCCCCGCCGCCGGCTCGACCGTGATCGACCTCGCCGGCGAGACCCTCTACGCCGAGACGCTCGCCGACCTGCCGCCGCTCTTCCGCGAGGTCGCCGCCGCCTATGACCGAGGCGCTCGAGGACGGCACGAGGTTCACCGATCTGCAAGGCCGCGATCCGCGCCCGCGACGCCGCGCGGGTCAAGGAGATCTGGAACCCGCTCGTCCGCGGCTGGGACGACCGCACCTTCTACGACTTCGTCGCCTCCTCGAAGGCGTTCCGAAGCTCTCCTTCCGCCACCGCGAGGTGTTCGGCCAGGTCGGCTTCGGCACCGGCGGCTGGGACACCGACTTCCCGAACTCGATGCTCGAGATCCTGCGCGTCGATCGTCACCGACTGCGACGAGAACCAGCGCTTCATGCTGGGCGGCGTCGAGCAGGTGCCCCAGGGCCTGTGGCGCCGGGTGCCCGAGCGCATGGTCCACTGGCCTGCGGGCACCAGCCTGTCCGCGCTCAATGGCGGCGCCACCCGCCCCGGCGCGACCCGCCTGTTCCGCGACGCTTCGACGGGCGACTCGACGTCACCGACCGCTGGGGCCGCACCGAGGCCTTCGACGCCGTGCTCGTCACCTGCCAGAGCTGGCTGCTGACCACCGCCATCGACACCGAGGAGCGGCTGTTCTGCCAGGAGATGTGGATGGCCCTCGACCGCACGCGCTACATGCAGTCCTCGAAGACCTTCGTCATGGTCGACCGCCCGTTCTGGAAGGACAAGGACCCGCAGACCGGCCGCGACGTCATGTCGATGACGCTCACCGACCGGCTGACGCGCGGCACCTACCTGTTCGACCTCGGCCCCGACCGGCCGGGCGTGATGTGCCTCACCTATTCCTGGATGTCGGACGCGCTGAAGATGCTGCCGCTGCCGGTCGAGCGCCGGGTCGAGCTGGCGCTCTCGGCGCTCGAGAAGATCTACCCGAAGGTCGACATCCGCAGCCACATCATCGGCGACCCGATCACGGTGAGCTGGGAGAACGACCCGAACTTCCTCGGCGCCTTCAAGGGCGCGCTGCCGGGCCACTACCGCTACAATCACCGCATGTACGGCCACTTCATGCAGGACCGCCTGCCGCCCGAGCGGCGCGGCGTGTTCCTCGCCGGCGACGACATCAGCTGGACCCCGGCCTGGGTTGAGGGCGCGGTGCACACCGCTCTGAACGCCGTCTGGGGCGTGATGACCCATCTCGGCGGCCACACCGCCAAGGCGAATCCCGGCCCCGGCGACCGCTACGCCGACCACGGCCCGATCGCCCTGCCGGAATAGCCCCCCTCGCCACGACGTTCCGGGCTCGACCCGGGACCTCCTCTGACCGCCCCAGGCAACATCGGGGCGGCTTCCAATCAGGCGGAGCCACCGATCAGGCGGAGTCACTCCTCAGGCGGAGTCACTCCTCAGGCGGAGTCACCGCTCAGGCGGAGTCACCGCGCTTGCTATCGTCATCCCCGCGAAGGCGGGGATCTCACTGACCTCGCCCGGAGATTCCCGCCTTCGCGGAAATGACGGAGAGCGAGCGCTGGATACATCTGCCCGGAAACCGCGCCAGCCCCCGCCGGCTCACCCCAGCAGATACCCTTCCCCGTCGATCTCGGTCTTCCGCCCCGCCACCCAGTCGGCGACGAAGCGACCCGAGCCGCAGGACATCGACCATCCGACATGACCGTGGCCGACATTCAGGAACAGGTTGCGGCAGCGCGACGGCCCCATGATCGGTACCGAGGTCGGCGTCATCGGCCTCAGCCCGGTCCAGTAGATCGCCTGCTCCACGTCCACCGCATCGCCATAGAGATACCGCACCGTCTCCAGGATCGACGCGAAGTCCTCCGGCCGGTGGCCGTAGTCATAGCCGCCGAACACCGCCGACGAGGCCGCCCGAAGCCGGTCCCCGAAAGGCGACATCGCGACCAGCCGGTCCTCGTCCACCAGGCTCCGCGTCGGACCGTCCTCGGGCCGGGTCATCGGCGCCGTGATCGAGAACCCCTTCACCGGGTAGATCGGCAGGCTGATCCCGACATCGCGCCCCAGAAACACGCTCTCGGCGCCCGCGGCCAGCACGAAGGCATCCGCCTCCACCGCGCCCCTGTCGGTCTCTGCCCGCACCACCCGGTCGCCCTCGGCGACCAGCCGCCGGATCGTGGTTCCGTAGCGCAGCGTCGCCCCCTTGTTGGCCACGCACCACCCTGCGAGCCCGTTGGCGAACTTGTGGCTGTCGCCGCTCTGGCAGTTCGGCGAGTAGATCGCCCCCGCCACCTCCGGCGCCCGCCGCATCACCGGCTCCAGCTCCAGCATCCGGTCCCGGCCCACCGTCTCCAGCTCGATTCCCTGGTCGCGCAGGATCGACATGTGGTGCTCGGCCGCCGTCAGCCCGTCGGGCGAGCGGAAATAGTAGAGGATACCGCGCTTCAGCCCGTCGAACCCGACCCCGGTCTCGGCCACCACCTCGTCCAGGCAATCCTTCGAATAGGACAGCAGCCGCAGCTTCCGCAGCGTGTTCCGCCGGGCCGCCGGATGGGTGCACTGGGTCAGGAATTTCAGCGACCACAGCCACAGTTGCGGGTCCAGCCTGATCTTGTACTTGATCCCCAGATCCGACCGATAGAGCGACTTCACCGCCATCTTCAGCGCATCCGGCGAGGCCCAGGCATAGGCGTCGGACGGGCTGTAGAGCCCGGCATTGCCGAAGCTCGTCTCGACCGCCGCCTTGTCGCGCCGGTCGACCAATGTCACCTCGTGCCCGTCGCGTGCCAGGTAATAGGCGGTGGCGACGCCGACGACCCCCGCCCCGAGGACCGCGACCTTCATGCCCAGCCCCGCACCGCCGCGTCGTCGATCTCGATCACCGTCGGCCGGTCGGCCTTCACCGCCGCCTTCAGCGCCTCGCCCAGATGCGCCCAACCCTCCGCCTTCAGTGCGTGGCAGCCGAAGCCCCGGGCGATGGTCTGGAAATCAGGCGTGTAGATGTCGACCCCGATCTCCGGGATCTGCCGGTCGCGCATGTACTGCTTGATCTCGCCATAGCCACGGTTGTTCCACAGCAGCACCGGCACCGGCAGCCCGATCTCGACCGCACTCGCCAGCTCGCCGATGGTGAACTGGATGCCCCCGTCGCCGATCAGCGCCACCACCGGCCGGTCCGGGCAGGCGATCTTCGCCCCGAACGCCGCCGGCAGCCCGTAGCCGAGGGTACCGTAGCCGGTCGAGGAGTTGAAATAGGACCTCGGCGCCGCAGGCTCGTAGGTCAGGTTCCCGCCATAGACCGGCTGAGTCGAGTCGCCGGCGATGATCACGCCGGGCAGCGCCTTTGCCACCGCGTCGAGGAACCGGCCATGCACCCGGTAGTCGGCGCGCAGGATCTTCGCCAGCTCCGCCCGCATCCGCGCCACCCGGCCGGGCGTCGCCGGATCGGCCGCGTGGCCCTTCAGCGCCCCGTGCAGCGCCTCCATCGCCAGCCCGGCATCCGAGAGGATCGCCACCTCGGGCAGCGCGTTCCGGGTCATCTGCTCGGCCTCGATGTCGACCCGGATCACCTTCCCGGTCAGCTTCAGCCGGCTGTAGAACAGCAGCGTGTCGGTCTCGCTCAGCTCGGTCCCGACCGCCAGCACCACGTCCGCCGCCTCCAGCGCCTCCAGTACCGGCTTCTCCGGCAGCGTGCTGCCGAGGCTCAGCGGATGGCCCGGCGGCAGCACCCCCTTGGCGTTGATGGTCAGCGCCACCGGCGCCCCCAGCCGCTCGACCAGCGCCCGCGCCGCCTCCGCCGCGTCCGCCGTGCCGCCGCCCAGCACCACGAAGGGATCTCGCGCGTCCCGCAGCAGCTCCGCCGCCCGCCGCACCGCGTCCGGCGCCGGGCCGGGGCGCGAGCGGGTCCGATGCGCCGCCCGCTCCAGCTCCTCGCCCGAGGCGGTGATCACGTCGAGCGGCAGCTCGATATGCACCGGCCCCGGCCGGTCGCTGTCGAACACCGCGAAGGCCCGCGCCAGCACGCCGGGCAACTCGGCCGCCCGCAGCACCGAATGGCTGAAAACCGAGACGCCCCGCACCAGCGCCTTCTGGTCCGGCAGCTCGTGCAGCCGCCCCTCGCCCAGGCCCAGCTCATGGGTGTTGTTGACGCTCGAGATCACCAGCATCGGGATCGAATCCGCGTAGGCCTGGCCCATGGCAGTCACGATGTTGGTCATCCCCGGCCCCGAGATGATGAAGCAGGCCGCCGGCCGGCCGCTCGCCCGGGCATAGCCGTCGGCCATGAACCCCGCCCCCTGCTCGTGGCGGGGCGTGATGTGCCGGATCCTCGTGTTCGGAAGCCCCCGGTAGAGCTCCACCGTATGCACGCCAGGAATGCCGAACACCGTGTCGATCCCGTAGTTCTGCAGGATCTCGACCAGAACCTCGCCGCAGGTCTTCATCATCGCCCCCATCAGCTCCGGTACTGCACGCCCGGCATCACGCAGAGCATCTCGTAGAGCAGGAATGCCGCGGTGATCGCAGTGTTGCCCGACGGATCGTAGGGCGGCGACACCTCGACCAGGTCGCCGCCGACCAGGTTCAGCCCCCGGCAGCCGCGCACGATCTCCAGCGCCTGCACCGTGGTCAGCCCGCCGATCTCCGGCGTGCCGGTGCCGGGCGCGCAGCCGGGGTCGAGGGCGTCGATGTCGAAGGTCAGGTAGACCGGCCCGTCGCCCATCTGCGCCCGGATCTCGGCCATCAGCGGGCTCAGCGACTTGTGCCAGCACTGCTCGGCCGGCACGACCCGCACCCCCAGCCCCGCCGCCCAGTCGAAGTCCTCGGCCGTGTAGCCGGTGCCGCGCAGGCCGATCTGCGCCATCCGCCTCGGGTCCACCAGCCCCTCCTCGATCGCCCGGCGGAACGGCGTGCCGTGAGCGATCTTCTCGCCGAACATGTGCTCGTTCACGTCCGCATGGGCGTCCACATGGATCAGCCCGACGGTCCCATGCACCTTCTTGATGGCGCGCAGGATCGGCAGCGGGATGGTGTGGTCGCCGCCGATGGTCAGGGGCTTCGCGCCGGTCGCGAGGATCCGGTCGAAGGCCTCCTCGATGATCCGGATCGATTCGAAGATGTTGAAGGTGTTGATCGCGATATCGCCGATATCCGCCACCTGCAGCGAGTCGAAGGGCGCCGCCCGCGTCGCCATGTTGTAGGGCCTGACCATGCAGGACTCGGTCCGGATCTGCCGCGGCCCCATCCGGGTGCCCGAGCGGTTCGAGGTGCCGATGTCGAAGGGCACGCCGACGAAGCACACGTCCAGCCCCTCGGCCGTCGCCTGCGCCGGCAGCCGCATCATCGTCCCCGGCCCGCCGAAGCGCGGCATCTGGTTGCCGCCCAGCGGCTGGTTGAACTTCGTCATCGCTTTCCTCCCCCTCCGTCGCCTCAGCGCAGGATGCGCCGCCCGAGCGCGCTCATCAGATATCCATAGGCCGCCTTCAGCGCTTCCGGCCGCGCGTCCGGCCCGAAGCCGGTCAGCGCGATCGCCCGCACCGCGCCGCTGGCGGCCACAAGCTCCATGGCGGTCGAGCACTCGCGATAGCTCAGCCCCGCCTCCATCTCGTCCGGCTCCATGCCCCGCCCGACCGAAGCGTCGAGCGCCATGATGAAGCCGTCCGTGGTCGCCGTCACCCGCCGCAGCGCCCGCCGCGTCGCCTCGCGGATGCCGATCAGGTCCACATCCTCCATGGTCAGCGCCAGGATCTCGCGGGTCCGGATCAGCTCCGACTGGCTCCGCGTCGCGGTCCTCAGCCCCACCAGCGCCAGCGCCTCGGTCTCGGCCCCGGCGGCCGGGCCGGGCTCGGAGTCGAACCACAGCAGGCCGAGCTCGGTCTCCTCGCCCATCTCCGCCCGGATCCGCGCCCAGGTCTCGTCGCGCTCCGGGCAGATCCACAGCGGCAGCTCGTCCGGCCCCGCCGCGCCCCCGGCCTCGACCGCAAGCCCCAGATCGGCGATCTCGCCCAGGAAGGCATGGGTCTCGGGCCGCAGCAGCAACTCCTCGTCGGCGAACAGCCGCACCCGGTGGATCTGCGGCGCCACCGTCTCGCGGCCCGTGAGCCGCTTCTCGACGTAGGGCGACAGGAACGCCTGCACCAGCGCGCCATAGTCCATGTCGAAGCGGATGGCGTCGCCGACCGCGAAGCGCTTCGAGCCGGTCAGGTCGACGATCAGGTGATCGCTCGACGCCGTGGTGATCTCCACATCCGCGTCCCGCGCCGTCAGCCCCTCGGGCCGCATGTCGACCCGGCCCAGATTGACGATCCCGCGCACCCGGTCGCCCCGGTCCTGGAAGGTCAGCCGGTTGCCGAAGGCGTCGCGCCCGGTCTCGCCCTCGGGCAGCGAGGGCTTGGTCTTGATCTCGACCAGCTCCGCCTCCAGCGTGAAGGCGTCGCCGCGCAGCCAGGGCAGGGTCGCGCCGGTGATCGAGTTCTCGCCGCGCAGGATGCCCGCGCCGATCCGCAGCTGGTTGATCCGGGCCGGCATCGGCCCCTCCTCCATCAGCGGCAGGTTGGCGGAGTTGCCGCCCGAGACGTAGTCGAGCGTAACCCCGAACCGCGCCTCCACCGCCTCGACCTGCGCGCAAAGCGCCTCGAGCTTGCCCATGGTCGGCAGCACCCCGCTCGCGCACATGAAGTTGGCGCCGAGCCCGGCCAGCCGCAGCCCCGGCGCGCCGACCGCGAAGTCGCAGAGCGGCATCAGCTCGGCCGCGCTCACCCCCTCGCGCCGGTCGCCCATCTCCAGCATCACGATCACGTCGTGGACGGCGCCCTGCTCCTCCGCCGCCCGCGACAGCGCCTCCAGCACGGCGCGCTCGGAGTTGAGGCTGATGTCGCAGAGCCTGACCACGTCGGGCGCCTCGGTCACCGAGGGGATGCGCAGCATCATCACCGGCGCGGTGATCCCGCCCCGCCTGAGCCGCCGCACATTGTCGATCCGCGATTCGCCCAGCCCCACCGCGCCCCCGCGCAGCATGGCGCGGCCGACCAGCGGCGAGCCGCAGGTCGCCTTGGTCACGCCGAACACCTTCGCCCCCTGCGCCGCGCAGCGCTCCACGATGGCGCGGGTGTTCCCGGCGATGGCCTCGAGGTCAATGGCGATCGAAGGCGCGGGCATGTCGGCGTCCCGGCAAGAGGGGTCATCCGTCCGGCTCTCGCGGGCCGGACACCCATAGCCTTATGCAGGAACGCGCCCCCGGTCGAGAGACCGCGTGCATGGCAGGCTGCGGCAAGGGCGGGAATCTTGTCGTCGCCCACTGCGAGCAAATCCGCCGCAGCCACCGCAGTCGACGCTCGCCACGCACTGAGATCAGGTTCCGCGCCCTGGGCGTCCCCGGCGCAAACCAGACAGGGAATGAGCCGCACGGTGGGTTCTCCGAACCCACCTGCTCACACCCTGCTCAAACCCCCATTTTTTGACTTTCCAATGAAATCAACCTCTTGACCCCCTGCTCAACATTGAGCAGCCGTGCTCACACCGCCGGATCGCCCCCCCGGCGGCGCCCCCCGGCGCCGGCGCGGCCCTGCAGGACTCCGGATTCGAGGATGATCTCCGAGACCTGGTGCTCGCGGCGATAGGCCATCACATGGACCCCGGCCACGCCCTTGATCTCGCGGATCTGCCGGATCAGCTCGATGCAGATCCGCTTGCCCTCCTCGCCGGGCTTGGCGGCCTTCTCCATCCGCTCGATCACCGCGTCCGGCACATGGATGCCCGGCACGTTCGACCGCATCCAGCGCGCCGCCTTGGCCGAGGCCAGCGGACCGACGCCCGCCAGGATGAACACCTTCTTGTCCAGCCCCATGTCGCGAACCCGCGCCATGAACCTCTCGAAGACGGGCAGGTCGTAGATGTAGTTGGTCTGGATGAACTCGGCCCCGGCCTCGATCTTCTTCGCCAGCCGCTCGGGCCGCCACTCCAGCGGCGGGATGCAGGGGTTCTCGGCGGCGCCCAGGAACATCCGCGGCGGCCGGGTGATCTTCCGCCCCGACAGCAACACCCCCTGGTCGCGCATGGTCCGGATGGTGCGCAGCAGCGTCAGCGAGTTGAAATCGAACACCGGCTTGGCGCCCGGCTGGTCGCCCACCCCCACCCCGTCGCCGGTGAGGCACAGCACGTTCCTCACCCCCATCGCCGCCGCCCCCAGCACGTCGCCCTGGATGGCGATCCGGTTCCGGTCGCGGCACGAGATCTGGTAGACCGTGCCATAGCCCGCCCGGGTCAGCAGCGCGCAGATGCCGATCGACGACATGTGGCAGTTGGCCCCCGAGGCGTCGGTCGCGTTCAGCGCATCCGCCACCTCGCCCAGCGGGCGGGCCGCTTCGAACACGTCCGCCGGGTCGGCGCTGTCCGGCGGGTTAAGCTCGGCGGTGACCGCGAACTTGCCGGCCCTCAGCACCCGCTCCAGCCGGCTGCCCGAGACGTGGCCCGGCGGCGGCTCCTCGTAGGGCCGCACCAGCTCCGGGATATCCGGATCGCCGCGGCTCACTTGCGTGCCTCGCGGTTCACCGCGGCCGGCGGCTCGGGCGCCAGCGGCGCCGCCGACGGCTCGTTCTCCCGCGCCGCCGGAAAGGCCATCGCCACCGCGTTGCGCGCCGCATCCCGCGACTCGCGCAGCTTCGCCGCCTTCTCGCGGCTGACCCTCAACCAGGCCGACGAGCCCCGCAAACTGTGGTCCACCGGCGGCAGCACCTCGCGGATCTTCTGGCCGCCCTCCATCCGGGTCGAGCCGTCCCAGGCCAGGCACCAGACGCATTTCATCCAGGGCTTGACCTCGCAGTAGTTCCCCGGTCGGACCCCACCGCAGGGACCGTTCCTCAGCTGCTTCGGGCAATTCATCGGGCAGGACATGCCGGTCGAGCTCAGCACGCACTGGCCGCACATCTGGCAGTCGAACAGCAGGCCCTTCACGCCGCGCTCGACCAGCGCGATCGGGCGCTCGACTCGGTCATAGCCGAGCCTGGCGAACAGCGGGTCGAGCGCGACCATCAGCCTTTCGACCTGCTGGTAGATCCACTCGAAGCTCCGCGCTTGGCGCACGGCGAACAGGCGGGCACGGTACATGCCGGGGCGCGCTCCAGTGTCGGGGCCACGGCACCGCGACCCCCGGCCGTCAGGATTACCGGAATGCGGCAGGCCCGCAACATCCGATTGCGACGCCGGGCTACTCCCCGGCGACGCCGCTGCCGAGTTCGCGCTCCAGCGCCTTTTCGACCGCGCCGCGCGGCGCGGTGAAGCGGGCCATCAGATCGTAGAGCACCGGGGTCGCGATCAGCATCAGCAGGCTCGACAGCCCCAGCCCCGCCACGATCACGCTGCCGATGGCGATCCGCCCCTCGGCTCCCGCGCCCGAGGCCAGCACCAGCGGCAGCGCCCCGAGGATGGTCGAGACCACGGTCATCACGATCGGCCGCAGCCGCAGCACCGAAGCCTCGATCACCGCGTCGCGCACGCTCGCGCCCTGGTCCCTGAGCTGGTTGGCGAACTCGACGATCAGGATGCCGTTCTTGGCCACCAGCCCGATAAGCAGGATCACCCCGATCTGACTGTAGACGTTCAACGACAGCCCGTTCAGCGCCATCGCGTAGATCGCGCCGGCGACACCCGCCGGTACGGTCAGCATGATCACCGCCGGATGCACGAAGCTCTCGAATTGCGCCGCCAGCACCAGGAACACGATCAGCACCGCCAGGCCGAACACCAGCCTCGCACCCGCCGAGGTGTCCTTGAACACGCGCGACTGTCCATCATAGCCGAGTTTCGCCTCCGGCGGCAGGATGTCCCGTGCCGCGTCCTCCAGATAGCTCAGGGCGGCGCCCAGGTCGTAGCCTTCCGCCAGCGCCGCCGAAAGCTGGATCGAGGGCAGTCGGTCATAGCGGCGCAGCGATGGCGCGGCCGCGTTCTCCTTCAGCTTCACCAGCGCCCCCAGTGGCACCAGCGTCTTGCCGTCGCCGGCACGCACGAAGATGTTGGCGATGTCCGAAGGCGAGCGCCGGTCGGCATCTTCGGCCTGGATCATCACCGGATAGCCGCGCCCGCGGCTGACGAACGTTGTCACCTCGCGCGCCGCCAGCATGGTCTGCAGGGTCGCGGCGATGGTTTCGACCGAGATGCCGAGGTCGTCGGCCCGGATGCGGTCGATCTCGACATCGAGCTGCGGCAGGTTCTCCTCGAAATCGATCTCCGGATTGACCAGGTTCGGGTTCTCCTCGGCCCTGGCCAGCAGCTCGTTCGCCCAGCCCTTGACGCTTTCGAAGTCCGGTCCGCCGATAACCACCCTGACCGGCGTCGAGGAACCTCGGACACCCAATCCCGCCGGTATGACCGGGAACCCGCGGGCGACCGTCACCTCGCCCATGCGCGGAATGATCTCGCGCACGATCTCGGCGGCGCTGCGGTCCCGTTGATCCCAGGGCGCCAGCCGCAGCACTACAAAGGCGCGGAAGGCGCGGCCCCAGGTGCCGGTATAGCTGAACACCGTCACCAGGTCTCCCGACTCGCGCAGCGGCTCGACGATCTGCTCGACCTGCCGGACCGCGATGTCCGTGTGCTCCAGGGTGCTTCCCTGCGGCGCCGTCAGCGGCACGAAGGCAACGCCCCGATCCTCCGGCGGGGTCAGTTCCCGCGGCAGGCTCCCGTAAAGCGGCCAGGCACCGGCGGTTACCGCCACGGCAACCGCCAACACGACCAGCGGCATCCGCAATGCGCGATTCAGCAGGCCGCGGTAGAAGCGCAGGACCAGGCTCTCCCGCGGCACCTCGCCCGGCACCCCGACCCGACGCGGCCCCAGCAACTTCGAGGCCAAGGCCGGACAGGCGGTCAGCGCCACGAAGGTCGAGATTGCAACCGCGCTGGCCATCACCCAGCCGAATTCGACGAACAGCCGTCCCACCTGCCCGGGCAGATACGAAAGCGGCACGAACACCGCGATCAGCGTCACCGAGGTTGCGACCACCGCGAACATCACCTGCCGCGAACCGAGCACGCTTGCCACCACCGGGCTCTCACCGAGATCGATGCGGCGCTGGATGTTCTCCAGCACCACGATGGCGTCGTCCACGACCAGCCCGATCGCCAGCAGCAGCGCCAGAAGGGTGAGGGTGTTGATCGAGAAGCCGAAGGCCGAGATCAGACTCAGGCAGCCGATCAGCGCCACCGGGATGGTGATCGCCGGCACCAGCGTCGCCCGCAGGCTGCCGAGGAACAGCAGGATGATCAGCACCACCAGCGCCAGCGAAATGCCGAGCGCGGTCAGCACCTCGCGGATCGAGGCGCCGACGAACAGGGCGTCGTCCGAACCGACCTCGATCGCCATGCCCTCGGGCAGGGTCGGACTGATCGTGTCGATCTCGGCCCGGACCGCCCGCGAGATCGCGATGGTGTTCGCCTGGCTCTGGCGCAGCACCGCGATTCCGACCGCGTCGACCCCGTTGTTGCGCACGATCGACGTGTCATAGGCGACGCCGGGCGCGACCCGCGCCACGTCGCCAAGCGGCACTGGGTAGCCGGCGATGCGGTCGACCACGATGGACCGGAAATCGTCCACGCTGGAGATCCGGCTGTTGAGCCGGACCGAAAGCTGGCGCTCCTGCGATTTCACCTCGCCCGCCGGCAGCTCCAGATTGTTGCGCAGCAGCGCCGCCTCGACATCGGCGACAGTGAGGTTGCGCGCCGCCAGCGCCCGGCGGTCGATCCAGATCCTGACCGCGAAGGGCCGGTCGCCGTAGACCTCGACATTTGCGACCCCGTCGATGGTCGCCAGCCGGTCGACGACGAAACGGTCCACATAGTCGCTGATCTCGGCAGTCGACATCCGGTCCGAGGTGACCGCGAGGCGCATCACCGGGTCGGAATTGGCGTCGTTCTTCACTACCCGTGGCTCGTCCGCCTCCTCGGGCAGCTCGCCGCGGACCCGCCCGATCGCGTCGCGCACGTCGTTGGCGGCCTCGTCGATATCCCGGCCGGTCACGAACTCGATCGTGGTCTGGCCCCGTCCCTGCCGGCTTTCCGAGCTGATCGACCGGATTCCGGTGATGCTGGCGACCGCGCCCTCGACCTTCTCGGTGATGTCGGTATCGATGACCTCCGGTGCCGCGCCGCGATAGAGCGTGGTTACCGAGACTACCGAGGTCTCGACATCCGGCAGCTCGCGGATCGGCAGGTTGGTCGATGCCGCTATGCCGAAGACGACGATCAGCAGGTTCGCGACCGCCGCCAGCACCGGCCGGCGCACCGCGAGGTCTGACAGGATCATGTGCCGTTCCCGGCCTTGGTCGCGGCCTGCCCCATCACCGGCGCGCCCATGATCTTCACGGTCGATCCGTCGCGCAGCCGCTGCATGCCGCGGATCACCACGGTCTCGCCGGGCTCGAGCCCCGAGCGTATGGCGATCAGGCCCTCCCGGCGAGGGCCGGTCGTGATCACCCGCCGGCGCGCCTCGGTGCCGTCAATTACGAATACATAGGTCTCGGTGGCCTGGACCATCACCGCCTCCTCGGGCACCACCACATACTGCGCTTCCGAGAGGGTCAGGGTCAGGAACATGAACATCCCTGACGGCAGGACCCCTTCGGGATTCGGAATCACTGCGCGCACTTTGAAGGACCGGCTCACCGGATCGACCCGGCTGTCGATGGTGCCGACCGTACCGGCGAAGGCGCTGTCCGGGAACGCCACGCTGCGGGCATTGATCCCCTGGCCGGCAGCGATTTCGGCGAACAGCGTCTCGGGCAGCGAGAACTCCACCTCGACCTCGGCCAGGTCGTCTAGGGTCGTGATCACGGTCTGGTCGTCGACACGCGCGCCAAGATCGATGCTGCTGAGCCCGACAACGCCGTCGAAGGGCGCCGAGATCACCCGGTCGGCCAGCCGGCGCCGCGCCCGCTCGACCGCCGCCTGCGCCGCCGCCTTCGCCGATATCGCCTGCTCGAGCGTCGCCAGCGAAACCGCATTGGTCCGCTGAAGCTGCTCGGCGCGCTCGATCGCCTGGCGCTGCTCGATCAGCAGCGCTTCCGCCTCCACCAGATCGGCGCGCTCGATATCGTCGTCTAGACGTACCAGGGCGTCGCCCGCATGCACCCGCTGGCCGGGCCGGATGGCGATATCGACCACCCGTCCCGATGCCAGGGGAACGATCTGGATCGACTGTCGCGCCCGGGTCGTGCCGACCGCCTCGACGGTCCGCGGCAGGGTGACAGTTTCGGCCACCGCGACCTCAACCGCCACATCACGCGCGCCGCCGCTCGCCGCCGCAACCGACTCGGGCGGCGCAAAATGCCGACGGTAGCCCTCATAGGCAGCGGCGCCGAATCCCGCGATCAGGAGAAGAACCAGGAATTGCTTCCAGACTGCCATCTCGCCTTTCCAGAACCGCGCTTCGCCCGCCGTACCTGCACCCAACACCCGGCGGGCACGCCAAACGGGAAAGATAGAACACCCGGCGCCCTCTGTCGATGCATCCCCGGTGCCGGCAACGGGATGTGTGCTTTCCTTCCGACGCCATATCAACGATCTCGCGCGCCCCTTCCGTCGGCGCCGCACCCACCGTTCAGCCGCGCCCTTCGCGCGCGCCGCCTATACGCGTCCGGCGCCGAAGCACGCGCTGGGGTCACTTCGTTTCATTGAATAATCACTGGACGGAATCATTTCCCCCGGTCAGTAATCGGGTCGACAGGATTAACGAGATGAGCTGGAGGCGCCACCGCAAGCGGGCGCGGGAGACCCGGCAAGAGAGAGATTATGGCCCACCGGCCATGCAGGCACGCGGCGGAAGCCGGACCGTACACACCCGAAATCGCCAATGGCACCGACACAGCGCCGCTCGCACGGCAGCGGGCAGGGATCGGATAGACGACACCTAGGGAGAACCCGATGATCTTCACGGACGATTGGCGGCGATGCGGAGCGGTACTCGCTCTCGCGATCGGCCTGCCTCTATGGGCGACGGGCATCCCCGACGCCCGGGCCCAGACAACGGGCGAAACCGTCGCCAGCGCCGGCCCGGATCCGGCCGCGGCGACGGACGCCATCGACGAAGCCGACCTGCTGCTCTCGGACGAGGAACTCGACGATCTCGTCGCGCCGATTGCGCTCTATCCGGATGCGCTGCTGGCGCAGGTGCTCGTTGCCGCTACCTTCCCACTCGAGATCATCAAGGCCGACCGCTGGGTCGACGAGAATGCCGGCCTGGCGGCCGACGGGCGCGCCGAAGCCGCCGATGCCGAGGGCTGGGACCCGAGCGTCTCCGTGCTCGCGGCGGGCTTCCCGAACGTGATCGGCCGCATGGCCGAGAACATCGACTTCACCGAGGACCTTGGCGATGCCGTATTGACCCAGAGCGACGACGTGCTCGACGCCATCCAGCGCCAGCGCGCCCGCGCCAACGCAGTCGGCAACCTCGAGACAAACGAAGCCCAGACCGTGACGGTCGACGGCGACGACATCACCATCGAACCGGCAAGCCCGGAGGTAATCTACGTCCCGACCTACGATCCCCAGACGGTCTATGTGACGCCCGCGCCGGCCGCGCCCGTGGTCGTCCAGACCGACACCGGCTACTCCTCGGGCGATCTGATCATGACCGGCGTGCTGGCGTTCGGCGCCGGAATGCTCGTCAACGAGATCTTCGACGATGATGACGACTGGCACGGCTACTGGGGTCCGGGCTACGGCCATTTCGGCTGGCACGACCACGGCTTCTACCCGCGTCCCGGTTACGGATACCGCGGCGGCAACAACAAGATCAACATCGAAACCGGCGACATCACCGTCAACCGGAACCGGGTCGATATCGACCGCGACGGCCGCTGGAAGCCCGATGACAAGCGCCGCAAGGAGGCCCGGAACGACATCGCGAACCGGCGGGATCCCAATCGGGATCGGGACGCGAAACGCCCGCAGGGCACCAGGGACCGCGAGCGCGATCAAGCCAGGGACAAGATCAGCGCCCGCAAGGACGCGCCGAGCCGTGACCTGAAGCGCCCGGCGACCTCGGACCGCGACGTCCGCAAGCCCGCGAACCGAAAACCGGCCGCCAAGGACAGCGCCTTCGACTCCGGCGGCGCCAACATGACCCAGACCCGGAGGGCGGCGGACCGCGGCAAGCAAAGCCAGAACCGGGCCGGGACCGATCGCGCCAAGCCGGCACAGCGGGCCTCCGGTGACCGCGCGGCGGCGAAGCCGCAGCAGATCGCCAGGCCAAAGGCGGGCGCCAAGCCGCAGCGCAGGGAGTCCTCCAAAGGCTCCGCCTTCAGCGCGGGCTCCGGCGGCGGATCGAGAGCGGCCGCTTCGAAGAGCCGTGGCAAGGCCAGCAACGGCCGGAGGCGCTAGCATGATCCCTGGCCCCACCAAACGCTTCACCCGGCGGCCTGCGCCTGATCAGCAAGCCGCCGCGACGACTATCCATGGGCCGGTGGCCGGCAGGCCTGCCAGCACTGTTTCATCCGAGAGGATATGACCATGCAGAAGACCATCCTGGGCGGCGCCCTCGCCGCCATCCTCGCCCTCGGCGCCTTCGGCGCCCTGGCCGAGCCGCGTCAGTTCCAGACCCCGGAGGAAGCCGTCGGCGAGGTGATCACCACGCTCCAGGCGAGCGACCGCGACGGCCTCATCGCCATCTTCGGCCCCGAGAGCGAGGACGTGATCCTCTCGGGCGATGACGACCAGGACCGCGAGGACTGGAAGCGGTTCTTCGTCGCCTATGGCAACATGCACCGGATCGTCACGGAGGGCGACAGCGCGACCCTCTACGTCGGCACCGACCAGTGGCCCTTCCCGGTCCCGCTGACGAAGGGTGGTGACGGCAAATGGAGCTTCGACGCCGAAGCCGCGCGCGAGGAGATCCTCGACCGGCGCATCGGCCGCAACGAGCTCGACGTGATCGAGCTCATGCAGCGCTATGTGCGGGTCCAGGCGAACTACCGCCAGCACGATTACGACGGCGACGGCGTCATGGAATTCGCCTCCGGCATCCTCAGTACCGAAGGCAAGCGCGACGGGCTCTACTGGCCGCCGGCCGAAGGCGCTCCGGAAAGCCCGGTCGGGAACTTCATCGCCCAGGCGGCGGCAGACGGCTACAGCGTCGGCGGCACGGACAGCGGCCCGGATCCCTATCTCGGCTATTACTACCGTATCCTGACCAAGCAGGGCGCCGGCGCGCCGGGCGGCGCGATGGACTACATGGTCAACGGCCACATGGTCGCCAGCCATGCCATGATCGCATTCCCCGCGAATTACGGCGACACCGGCGTCATGAGCTTCCTGGTCGGCGAGAACGGCATCGTCTACGAAGCCGATCTCGGCGACGACACGATCGACGCGGCCTCCGCGATCGAAAGCTTCGATCCCGGCGACGACTGGAAACCGGTCGAGTGAAGCACGGCTGAAACGTAGAGCTGCGAAACCCGCCCTTCCGGGCGGGTTTCATCTTTTCCGACCTTTCATGTCGGAACCGGATCGGTGCCGCTCAGGTCGGCGGCAGATAGCGCCCGAGATCCTCCAGACCCTTTAGCTTCGAGCGCAGCTCCTGATAGGCGGACTTCGCCTCGTTATGGTTGCGCACCACGATCGGGCGCAGAACCACCAGAAGCTCGGTCCGATCCTTGTTCAGCTCCGTCGACCCGAAGGCGGCACCTAGGACCGGAATGTCCGACAGAAGCGGGATGCCGTTCTTCGAGTTCGACTTGGTGTCGCGGATCAGGCCCCCCAGCGCTAGGGTCTCGCGGTCGTTCAGCAGCACGCTGCTCTCGAAACGGCGCTGAGAAATGGTCGGCGACTCGATTCCCTCGGTCGTCTGTGCTGCCACGTTGCTCACTTCCTGGACGATATCGAGCAGTACCAGCCCGCTGGAGTTCACGCGCGGCGTGATCTCAAGGATGACACCGGTATCCTTGTACTCGATCTCGTTCCGGATCGGGGCGTTGGCGTCGTCGACGCTCTCCGATTGGGCCGTCGCGATGGGGACCTGATCGCCGACCTGCATCCGCGCCGTCTCGTTGTTGAGCACCATCAGCGAGGGCGAGGACACCACTTCCACATCGCTGACCGAATCGAGCGCGCTGACCACCGCCCGGACATCCTTCGAGTTCGAGGACGAAGTTGAAGCCGGGGAACGACGGCGCCACCGCGCCCAGCGCCAGATCCGAGAAGCCGACCGATACGTTGCCGCTCTCGAAGAACCATCGCACGCCGTATTTGAGCTCGTCCGACAGCACGACCTCGATGATCGTCGCCTCGATCAGCACCTGCACGGGTTGCACGTCCAGCCGCCGGAGCGCCGCCAGGATGACCGGATACCGGTCGCGCGGCGCGATGGTCATCACCGAGTTCGTACCCTCGTCTGCGAACACCGTCACGTTCTCGAACTGCCCGGTGCCTTCGCTGCGGCCCGCCAGGCGCGGAGCAAATGACAGTGCGCCGTCGGAGGGCTGTGCCGACGACGACGCATCCGCGGCGACCGCGACTTCGGTCAGACCCGGTGCCACTCCCCCGGCGACCGCGCCACCGATGGCCGCGATGTCGCCGATCGCCAGCGCCTGCTGCAACAGCGTCGCAAGATCCGCCGCCCGGCGGTTCTGCACCTGGTAGA
>CAVOYU010000001.1:0-708677 GCA_963700775.1 uncultured Pseudomonadota bacterium | reverse complement strand
GATCGAGCGGGTCTAGGCCCGCCGTCGCCATGCCCCGGATTCGATCCGGGGCCCCGCGCGGTCCGGCGAAGCGGCGGGATCAGGCCTGGGGCGCCGGTATCGGCGCGACCGGCGCCGCCACCACCCACCAGCCGGGCCGCGACCGTCGCAGCCGCTCCGCCTGCGCCCGCGCCGCCGCTTCGTCTCCGTGCAGCGCAAAGCAGGTCGCGCCCGAGCCGGACATCCGCGCCAGCGGCGCGCCGGCCAGCGCCGCCAGCACCTCGGCGATTGCGGGGCAGACCGAGACCGCGGCGTCCTGCAGGTCGTTCCGCTGCTGGCGTAGCCATCCGAGCAGCGCGGTGAAATCGCGGAGCGCCGGCGCCCCTGGCCCCGGCGGGTGCTCGCGCCGGGTCAGCGCCGCGAAGACGGCACCGGTCGCGACCGCGATGCCCGGATTCGCCAGCACCAACCAGAAGCCCGGCATCGCCGGGGCAGGGGACAGCGCCTCGCCGGCCCCCGCCATCATCCGCGAGGCGGGTGCGCCCAGGCAGACCGGCACGTCGGCCCCGAGCGAGACCGCCAGCCCCTCCGGAACCTCCACACCCCACAGCCCTGCCAGCAGCCGCAGCGCCGCCGCGGCGTCACTCGAGCCGCCGCCGATGCCCGAGGCGACCGGCAGGTTCTTCTCCAGGTGCAGGGCCGCGCCGGCCGCGATTCCGCTGGCCGCGGCCAGTGCCCTTGCGGCGCGCAGGACCAGATTGTCCGCCTCGCCCGCGAGACCCGCCGCGAACGGCCCGGCAACCTCCAGCGTCAGCCGCTCCGCCGGCGCCGCGGTCAGCCGGTCGCCCACCGCTGGGAACACGGCCAGGCTCTCCAGCAGGTGATAGCCGTCGGCCCGCCGGCCGCGCAGATGCAGGAAGAGATTGACCTTCGCCGGCGCCGCCTCGGCGCGCGCCGGTCCGGGATCAGCCGCCACTCGGCGCCGCGGCGCCCGAAGCGCCCGGACCGATCACCGCCGGGTTGCCGGCGGCGGCCTCCGCCTCGAGCACGGCGTCCAGCCCCTCGGCCAGCTTGCGGCGGATCCGCTCGGCATCCTTGTCCTCGGGCTCGAACGAGAGCGAGCGCTTCCACTGGAACCGGGCCTCGGTCCTGCGCCCGACCATCCACAGCGCATCGCCGAAATGATCGTTGATCACCGGGTCGACCGGCCTCAGTTCCACCGCCCGCTCCAGATGCTCGACCGCGCCCGGGAAGTCGCCGAGCCGGTACAGCACCCAGCCCAGGCTGTCGACGATGTAGCCGTCCTCGGGCCGCTGCTCGACCGCCTTCTCGATCATCGCCTGGGCGCGGTCGAGGTTGAGGCCCATCTCGACCCAGCTGTAACCCAGATAGTTCAGCACCAGCGGCTGGTCGGCCTCGAGCTCGAGGGCCTCGAGGAAATCGGCCTCGGCCTTTTCCCACTGCTTCGAGCGCTCGTAGGCGATGCCGCGCTGGTAGTAGAGCGGCCAGTGGCGCTGCTCGGCGGTGCCGATCAGGGCCACGGCGCCGTCATAGGCGGTGGCCGCCTCGGCGAACTTGCTCTCGCGGCGCAGGATGTCGCCGAGCGCGGTATGCGCCTCGATCGAGCGCGGATAGGCCAGCACCGCCTCGCGCAGGACGGCGATGCCGGCATCGGCGCGGCCGGCTTCGCGCAGGGCCTCCGAGCGGCCGATCATGGCGTCCAGCGCTTCCGGTGCGTCGGCCGGGATCGACTCGTAGGCGGCGATGGCCAGATCCTGCTGGTTCGATTGCGACAGCAGCTCGGCGATCAGCAGCCTGGCCTCGATCAGTTCGGGATCCAGATAGGCGGCGAGCTGCGAGTAGGCCAGCGCGATCTCGCCGTTGTTGCTGCGGGCGAGGAAGCCCGACACCCCGAACAGCGCCTCGGCGGCGCCCTGGGTGCCGCTCTGCACGATCGGGGCCGGGATCTTGCCGGCGTCCAGATTTCCCTGCAGGAGCTCGAGCCGCTTGTCGCCGAGGGTCATGCTCAGCCGTTCGGCGACCACCGCCTTCGCCTCGTCGATCCGGCCGAGCCGGGCCAGCACGCCGGCGCGGATGCGCGCGAGGCGCAGGGTGCCGTTCCCGGCGCGCTCGACCGCACGCTGCAATGGGGCCACCGCGGCTTCGTCGTTCGCGGCCGCGGCCTCGAGCAGGCCGAGATGGTAGGCGGCGACGATCTCGCCGGCGCTGCCGCCGACCTTGCTCTCCTCCATGCCGGTCAGTTCGACCCGCGCCGCCTCCGCATCGCCGGCGTCGAAGGCCGCCCAGGCATCCATCAGCCTGCCGACGAACGGCGCCCCGTCGGGCCGGTCCGCGGCCAGTTCCTTGCGCGCCCCTTCCGGATTGTCGCGCTTCATCGCGTCCGCCGCCAGGACCAGCATCCCCAGATGGTGTCCGGGGCTGACCGCCGCCAGGCGCCGCGCAACCGGGATCGCGAGCTCGATCTGCCCGGCGGCGACCTGCTGGGTCATGGCGCGTTCCATCAGCCCGGCATTCTCTGTATCGCGCGCCAGCGCCTCGGCATAGAGGCGCGCCGCCTCGGCGATGTCACCGCGCCGGGCCGCGCTTTCGGCGGCGAGATAGGGTCCGGCGATGCCGGGCAGCCCCTGCGCCGCGGCCGCCGCGGGCAGCGCCACCGACAGGGAAAGAGCAAGCAGCACTGCCGAACGCATCGGGAACCGGGATTTCTGGCCTGCCAAGTCAGCCTCCAAGACGATTTTGTCGCGTCGCGCGGTTCGCCCGCGGCGCATCTTGTTCAGCGCATATATATAGTGCGTTTCCGCCCCCGTCGCCCCCAGATTATCGGCGCCGGCTCGCTCACGGCGACCCGCACGGGCGAATTCGCCGCAAGCGATGCCGCTCGGCAACGCCCGCGCTCAACCGAGACGGGCAAGCCAGCGGATGACGGCCGGGGCGACGATGTCGCGGGCGCGCTCGGAGACGAACACCCCCACATGGCCGGTCGGCACTTCCAGCTCCTCGTAGTCCCGACCGGCGAGGATCGGTCCCAGCGCCCGGCTGCAGGGCGGCGGAATGATGTGGTCCTGGGCGCCGAAGATGTTCAGCACCGGGCAGGCGATCGCGCCGAGGTCGACCGGCGCGCCCTCGATCCGGAATTCGCCGCGGACCAGCCGGTTTTCCTGATAGAGCCCGATCAGCCACTCCTTCGCCGCCGCGCCCGGCAGGTCGGGCCGGTCCGCAAGCCACTTCTCCATGCGCAGGAAGGTCTCGAGCGCCGCCGCATTGTCGGCCAGCTCCACGAGGCCGGAGGTGTATTTCGCCAGCGTGCGCGCCGGGGCGAGCTGCTGGAACAGGGCGCCGGTGAGCTGGCCCGAAAGATTGCCGCGCTCGTCGACCAGATCCGCCAGCAGGTCCGCCGGCAGGCTGCGGACCCAGACGTTGAGCAGCCCCTGCCGCCCGTCCGGCCCCGCCATGTCGGCGTGGAAATCGATCGGTGTCACCGCCAGCGCCAGCCCCGTCACCCGCTCCGGATGCCGGGCCGCGTGAATCGCCGCGAAGGTTCCCCCCTGGCAGATGCCGAACAGCGCCGCCCCCCGCTTCGCTGACTCCGCGCGGAGCGCCTCCAGCGCGTCGCCGAGATGGTACTCGGCATAGTCGGTGAAATCCTTGAACCGGTCGCCGCGCCCCGGATTGCCCCAGTCCAGCACCCAGAGGTCGACTCCGGCCTCCAGCAGCCGCTGCACCAGCGAGCGCCCGGGCTCGAGGTCGGTCATGCTCTGCCGCCCGATCAGCCCGTGCAGGATCAGCAGCGGCCCGAGGCGGGGTCCGCCTTCTGCCATCGGCCGGTAGCGGTAGAGCCGGGTCTTGCCGTCGCGCCAGATCTCGTCGCGCGGCGTGGCCGCGATCCGCACGGTGGCGCCGCCCCGTGTCTCGGCCAGCCGCAGGCCAAGGGCGATCACCCGCTCGGCCAGCGCCGCCGGGTCCGGCGCGCCGGTCACGGCGCCCGGTCCAGCCGTGCCCTCAGCGCGCGGATCTCGCGCCTGAGCGCATGGACCGTCTCCTGCAACTCGTCCACCTCGGCCCGGGTCGGCAGCCCCAGCAGCGAAGCCACCTGCTCGGTCCGCTCGCGCAGCAGCGCGGCCAGCGCCAGCCGGGCCCGGATCACCTCGCGCTGGGCATCGAGGAAGGCTTCCGAGCGCTGCGCCTTGTCGAGCTCCGCATCCGCCGCAAGCTGCCAGAGCCGCCTGATCCGCTCCCAGTCCGGGGCCTCCCCGCGCTTGCCCAGTTCCTCGGCGAAGCGCTGATAGGCGGCGAACCACGCCGCCGCCATGACGCCGCGATAGCGCTCCAGCGCCAGCGCGTAGGCGGTCCATTCCGAAGAGCCGCGCAGGGCCGCCGCCTCGGCGCTCCAGGGATCGGCGCCGTCGCCGGCTCCGAACCAGCGCCAGAGGTCGCCGAACCCAGCGGCGCCGCCCGCGTCCATCCAGCCGACCGGATCGAACGGCCCACCCCCCGCCGCCGGCCCGGCCACGCCGCTGGCCTCGGCATAGGTGCGGGCGAAGCGGCTCCAGGCCGCGAACAGCGCCGCGCAGCGCTCGCGCAGTGTCTCCGGCATGGCGGCGGAATCGAGGAAGTCGCGGCTGCTCTGCCGCCACCGCCGGAAGGGATCCTGCTCCGTTTCGCCGCGATCGGACATGCGCTGGAGCCTAGCCGCGAAGCCGGCGCTTTGGCAAAGCCCGATGCGGGGCTGCCTTTCCGGGCGGCCGCATCGCCGCCGTCCTTCCGAGCGGGGCCGGTCCGGTCGCCGCCGGTTCAGTCACCGCCGGCACCCTCGACCGGTGTCCCGTCGCGCTGCACGAAGTCGCGGCTCCCGTCCTCGCGCTGCACGATCTTCAGATCCTCGCCGGCATAGTCGACCTCGTCCCGGTCGGGGCGCCTGGAGCCGACTTCCAGATAGACCGCCCGTGCCGCCGACCGGTTCTCCAGGTGATGCGGCCGGTCCAGCCCCGCCGGGAACCCGGCGCAGTCGCCGGGCCGGAGCCTCTGCTCCTCGCCGCCGGCGACCAGCACCAGCTCGCCCTCGAGCAGATAGACGAATTCGTCCTCCCGGCTGTGCCAGTGCGGGATCGACGACCAGGTTCCGGGATCGAGTTCGACCCGGTTGACTCCATAGTCCGACAGCCCGAAGGCGTCGCCCAGCCGCTGCTTGCGCCGCGCCCGGACCTTCAGGCCGTTCGCGACCGGGTGGTCGGCGCCCGAGGCCGTGCCGCTCACCGCGGCCACCCGGTCGGCGGCAAGGGCAACCGGCGGGCCGGCCCGCCGCGCCAGCCGCTGCCGCGCCGCGGTGGCGAGGTCGGCCATGCGGTCCCAGCGGACGGAGACCGAGGGAACGGTCAGGTCCGGCGCGATCGTATGCGGCTCGGCCGGCCCCACGATCCCGCCGAGGTCCCGGTAGAAGGCGATGGCGCCGGCATTCGCGGCGATGACCCAGAGAATGGCTCGGCCGCGGCCGAGGGCGGCCAACCGGTCGGCGCCCTCCCGCATCAGCGCCGCGCCGATGCCGTGGCTGCGCAGGCCCGGGTCCACATGGAGGTTGTCGAAGAGATCGCGCCGCGGGTCCTCGGGGTCCGGTCCGGCGGCGAGGAACCCGGCGAAGGCGCCGTCGACCGTGGCCACCAGCACCAGCCAGCCCGGCTGCGGCTCGCCGAGCCGCCGGCGCCAGCGCGCGGCCATGTCCGCCGCCAGCGCGCCGTCGAGGTAGCCGTCCGCCAGCGTGCCGCGGTAGGACTGGCGCCAGCTCTCCCGGTGCAGCGCCGCGATGGCGGGCTCGTCGGCCAGGACGGCGGGGCGGATCACCAGCGCCATATCAGGCGCGCCCGTCGCAGGGCATGATCCGGCCGAGCAATCCGTTCAGCCGCTCGCCGTCCAGGCCCTCGTTCTGGTCGGTGTAGAGCGGGTGCTCCGCCGCCTCGTCCCGGAGCCGCAGGTGGGGGCGTTGGTTGCCGTCCTGCGGCATCACGTCCGCCATGAGGTTCAGGGTGTCCGGATAGGCCGGCAGCCGGTTCGCGAGATAGCCGAACATCGGTCCGATCCGGCTCTGGCCCGGCTCCGAGTAGCTCTCGGAGTAGCGGCCGAAGCTGGCCTCGCTCAGTGAGGACCAGACGCCGAAGCCGAGGCCGGTCTCTGCGCCGTGGACGGGGATGCGCAGCACGCATCGGACGAAGAAGCACGGCTGCCCGCCGATCTCCATCCGGCAGGTGTCGCTGTCCTTGCCGAGGATCTTGAACTCCGGGTCTCCCTGCTCGGCCCAGGCGTGGTGGATCGGCGCGTCGTAGCCGAAATCCGGCACGCCGCGCTTGCGCCGGCCGCAACAGGCGCAGGTCCATTCCCACTCTGACAGGTCCATCCGTCCCTCACAGCATCGAGGGCAGCACCTGGTCGGGCGGCCGGTGGCCGTCGGCGAAGGTCTTGATGTTGATGATCACCTTCTCGCCCATCTCGATGCGCCCCTCCTCGGTCGCCGAGCCCATATGCGGCAGCAGCAGCACGTTCGGCAGCGCCATCAGGCGGGGGTTCACGGCGGGCGCATGCTCGAACACGTCGAGCCCGGCGCCCGAGAGCTCGCCCTTCACCAGCATCCGGGTGAGCGCGTTTTCGTCGATCACCTCGCCCCGCGCCGTGTTGACGATATAGGCGGTCGGCTTCATCAGCGCGAGCCGGCGGGCGGAAAGCAGGTGGAAGGTCGCCGGCGTGTGCGGGCAGTTGACGCTCAGGATGTCGACCCGGGCCAGCATCTGGTCCAGGCTCTCCCAGTAGGTGGCGTCGAGTTCGGCCTCGACGTCCTCGTGCACCCGGCGGCGGTTGTGGTAGTGGATCTGCAGCCCGAAGGGCCGCGCCCGCCGCGCCACCGCCGAGCCGATCCGGCCCATTCCCAGGATGCCGAGCCGCTTGCCCCAGATCCGGTGGCCCATGATCGCCGTCGGCGACCAGCCCTGCCAGTCGCCCGACTGCATCAGCTGGACGCCCTCCTTGATCCGGCGCGGCACCGCCAGGATCAGCGCCATGGTCATGTCGGCGGTGTCCTCGGTCAGCACGCCGGGCGTGTTGGAAACCAGGATGCCGCGGCGCCGGGCGGTCTCGACGTCGACATGGTCGATGCCGGCGCCGTAGTTGGCGATCAGCTTCAGCCGCTCGCCCGCCTGTGCCAGCAGCTTCTGGTCGATCCGGTCGGTGAGCGTCGGCACCAGCACATCGGCGCCGCGCATCGCCTCGGCCAGCGCCGCCGCGCTCATCGGGGTGTCGGTCTCGTTCAGCGTCACCTCGAACAGCTCGCGCATCCGCGTCTCGACCGCCTCGGGCAGCTTGCGGGTGACGACGACCGAGACACGCTTGCGGGGCATGGGCGGATTTCCCTGTTCGCTTTGGCCTGCCTCCCGTGATAAGTTCTCGCGCGCGGTGATTGAAGGGCAAATCGGCCCTCGTCGCGCAAAAACAGGGCCCGGCAAACCGGGCCGAGAATCTGGGCGGCGAAACCGGCCAGGGGTGGCAGGACGGCGAGGCAGCGGGTCATGGCGGCAGACCGGAGCGGAATCCGGAGGCTGGCGGCAATCGTCGCGGCGCTCGCGCTCGCGGCGCAGGCGGTCGTCGCGGGCGGGGCGGGGGCGCAGCAGGAGCCGGGCGTCGGCCCGGAGACCAAGCTGCCGCTGCCGCGCTACGTGTCGATCCGCGCCGACACGGTGAACGCCCGGCGCGGCCCCGGCCTCGACTACCGGATCGACTGGGTGTTCCAGCGCGCCGGCCTGCCGGTCAGGATCGTCGACGAGTACGACCACTGGCGCCGGATCGTCGATTCCGACGATGCCGGGGGCTGGGTCTACCACGCGCTCCTGACCTCGCGGCGCACCGCCCTGGTGACCGCGCCCGAGGTGGCGCTCCGCGACGAGCCGGCCGAGACCGCGGCGGCCAACGCCATCGCCCAGCAGGGCGTGGTGGCGCAGCTGGTGCGCTGCCGGCCCGAGTGGTGCGAACTCGAGGTCAGGGGCAGCAGCGGCTGGGTGCCGAAGCAGGCGATCTGGGGCGTCGATCCGGCCGAGACCTTCGGCGACTGAGCCGCGCCGCCGGCGCCTGCCGCGAGTTCCTCCATGCGGCGGAACGTCCCGCCGCGCTTGCGCCGCCCGGGCAGCGTGCCTACCTGCGGGGAAATGCCGGCGCACTTCCGCACCTCGCGCCGGCTCCGCAAGCCGGCCGCCGCCGGCCAGCCAGGGAGCAAGCCATGCCGCTCGGTACCATCTGCGACCGGATCACCCGCGAGATCGATACCATTGTCCATACCCTGACCAGGGACCAGAAGAAGGCGATCGAAAGCCTGGTGCGCCAGGGCGTGACCGATGCCTCGAGATTCGCCCACGAGGAGTTCAGCCAGATCGCCCGCGAGGTCTGCGGCGCCGACATGGACATGGCTCACAAGCTGCAGCGGCAGATGGACCAGAAGCGCGACATGCTGATCGCGAACCTCAGCGCGATGCGCTGATCCGGAAGCCCCGGCCTCGACGCCCCGGCCTCACCCGCCGCGGCATCAGCGCCCAGTAGTCGAAGTCCAGCACCACGCCCGGGGCATGCTTCCCGTCCGCCCCGCGCAGCTCCATGGCGCCCGCCGGGGCGTTCTTGACCGCCACCAGCCGCAGCCGCAGCGCCCCGACAGACGGCTCCGCCGTCTCCGCCTTGTCCAGCACCTCGGACCAGGCATAGACCGTGTCGCCGGCGAAGCAGGGCGCCACATGGGTGCCGCCGTTGATCGCCACCACCATCTGGGCGTTGCCGAGGCCGTTGAAGCTGAGCGCGCGGGCCATCGAGATGATGTGCCCGCCATAGACCAGCCGCGGCTCGCCATCCCGCGCCGCCGGGTCGAAATGCACCCGCGCCGTGTTCTGCCACAGTCGTGTCGCCAGCATGTGCTCGGCTTCCTCGATCATGCAGCCGTCCACATGGTCGATCCGCTCGCCGGCGCCGTAGTCGTCCCAGAAGTGCGGCGACCCTGCCAGTTCGGCGTCGTAGCCGGAGAAATCCAGCCCTTCCGGCACCATCAGGTCGGCGGCATCGACCGCGGGCGAGAGCACCGGCATGTCCGGGACGGCCGCCGGGGCGTCCGCGTCGCGCTTCCGGACCATGACCCAGCGGCAATACTCCAGCACCGTCTCGTCGCGCTGGTTGCGGCCGGTCGAGCGGACCCAGACGACGCCGGTCTTGCGGTTCGAATTCTCCTTCAGTCCGATGACCTCCGAGACGGTCGACAATGTGTCGCCCGGATAGACCGGCCGCAGGAACCGCCCCTCGCCGTAGCCGAGATTGGCGACCGCGTTCAGCGAGATGTCCGGCACGGTCTTGCCGAACACGATGTGGAACGCCGCCAGGTCGTCGAGCGGGCTCCGCGGCAGGCCGCAGGCGCGAGCGAACGCGTCCGAGGACTGCAGCGCGAAGCGGCTGGGATAGAGCGCGCCGTAGAGCGCCCGGTCGCCCTCGGTGACGGTGCGCGGGGTCGCATGGCGCAGGCGCTGGCCGACGCGGTAGTCCTCGAAGAAGTTGCCGGGATTGGTCTTGGAGCCGGTCTCGGACATGACGCCTCGCGCTCGGGGTTGCTCGGGGGTTGGCCGGATTCGCGGGCATCTATGCAGAGTGCCGCCGCTCCCGCAAGCTCAACACGTCAGATCCCGCCGCCTGCGCACCGCAGGCGGCGGCGATCCGGCCGGGCCGCCGGCCTGCGTGTCAGCCTTCGAACTTGAACGAGATCTTGAGCTTGGTGCGGTAGGCCTTCACCTTGCCCTTCTCGATCACCAGGTCCTGGTCGATCACTTCGGCGACCCGCAGGTCGCGCAGCGACTTCGAAGCGCGCTCGACCGCGGATTTCGCCGCCTTCTCCCAGGATTCGGTGCTGGTGCCGACGATCTCGATGATCTTGTACACGCTGTCGGGCATGGGACGGTCCTCCCTTCCAAGGCCGCGGGGCCGGATGGCGCCGCGAGGGCCGGACCGTTGCCGGGACTGGATGGGATCAAGGGTCCGGCCTTGGGGTCATTGTCGCCGAAGCGCAGCGGCCTGTCGAGGCGCCCCTGTCGATCGGTTCAGATATCGGCCAGCTTCGTCTCTGGCGCATACGCGCCCGGCGCCTGCTTCACCACCGCCTGGCCGCAGCGCATCACTCCGCGGGCGGCGTCGAACGCGTAGGTCGGGCTGCCATAGAGCTCCCAGCCCTGGTTCAGCGCCTTGGTGACCTTGTGACAGAAGGCCGCGCTGTCGTCCTCGCTCAGGAATCGGTAGGCCCACATCTTGTCCTCGCAGGGTCGGATCAGCCGGACTCAGCCCGGGAACGGGCGGACGCCCAGCAGATTCCAGTGGATGAACAAGATCACGCCGAAGACGACGAGCACGAAGAGGCCGTGCAGGGCGGCGCCCTTCAGGGTGCCCTTCGGCGGCCGCGTCCAGGTGCCGTCGCGGCGGTTGGTGCCGATCATCGCCACCACCGCCCAGCCCAGCAGCCCGCCGAACAGCAGCACCGAGGCAAGATCGCCGTTCACGATCAGATGCGCCGCCGCCCAGAGCTTGACCGCCGTCAGCATCGGGTGGCGGACATAGTGGGTGACGCCGCTCCGGAAGTAGCGCGCCTCCATCAGGACGACCGCCGCCACCATCAGCAGGTTGTTCAGGTGGATGGTCCAGGCCGGCGGGAACCAGAGGTTGATCACCTCCGCCTGCCGGTAGCCGATCACCATCAGCGCCACCGAGGCGAGCGTGACCAGCGAGAACAGGCCCTTGTAGGGGCCTTCGCCCAGCCGGGCGATCGCCGCCGCGCGCCGGCCGGTGCAGTAGACCGGGAACAGGTGGCTCGCCCACCAGAGCGCAATGCCGAGTACAAGGATCACCATCATGCCGCTCCCGCTTCCAGGTTTGCCGCCGCCAGTTCCGCGATCGCCTCGGCCTGGGCCAGCAGGCGCTTGGCGTTCTCGACATGCAGGTTCTCGACCAGCTGGCCGTCGACCACCGCGACCCCGCGCCCCTGCGCCTCGGCCTCGCGGAAGGCGGCGACATAGCGCCGGGCGAGGTCGATCTCGGCCGCCGAGGGGGCGAACACCTCGTTCGCCACCGCGATCTGCGCCGGGTGGATCAGGGTCTTGCCGTCGAAGCCCATCTGGCGGCCCTGGACGCAGCTCCGGCGGAGCTGCTCGGTCTCCTGGATGGCGTTGTAGACTCCGTCGAGGATCGACAGCTTGTAGGCCCGCGCCGCCAGCACGCAGAGCTCGAGGGCGGTCATCACCGGAGTGCGGGTCTCGGTATGTTCGGCCTGCAATTCCTTCACCAGATCGTTGGTGCCCATCACCATGCAGGCGAGGCGCGGCGACGAGGCGGCGATCTCGGGCGCCTTCAGCATGGCGAGCGGGGTTTCCATCATCGCCCAGATCCGGGTCCGCTCCGGGGCGCCGAGGGTGGCGAGCCGGGCGGCGACCTTCTGCACCGTCTCGGCGCTCTCGACCTTCGGCACCAGGATCGCGTCCGGCCCGGCGAAGGCCGCCATCTCGAGATCCTGCCCGCCCCACTGGGTGTCGAGGCCGTTGATCCGGATCACCACCTCGCGCTTGCCGTAGCCACGCGCGCGCACCGCCTCGGCGATCAGGCCCCGCGCGGTCTCCTTCTCGGCCAGGCCGACCGCGTCCTCGAGGTCGAGGATCAGCCCGTCGGCCGGCAGCGACCGTGCCTTCTCCAGCGCCCGGCTCTTCGAGCCCGGCATGTAGAGGACGGAGCGGCGGGGGCGCGAGGAGTGGGGCATGTCGGGGCCTCGTCCGGGATGGGTCGGGTCGCGCCAGAACCTATGCCGCACCGCAGCATCACGCAAGACCGGGCGCGCATGGCAGGCGATTGCGCGGCGCCCGGCACCGGGGCAGGATGGCCCCGCCGAAGTCAGGGAGCCGATCCATGCACGACGACATCCTGCCCCCCGAGGGCGAGAACCGCCCGGACCCGGAGGCCTTCGGCCGCGGCATCGCCCCCGGCGTCGGCCTGAACCTGCTGGTCGCCGACGTCGCAGCTGCGGCGCGGTTCCAGGCCCGGGTGCTGGACGCGCGGGTCACCTACTGGGAACAGGACTTCGCACTCCTGACCGCGCAGGGCGCCGTGTGGCAGCTCCACAGCGACCGGAGCTACCGCAACCACCCGCTCTCGGGCATCGCCAGGGCCGCCGAGGGGCGCGGCGCCGGGGCCGAGCTCCGGGTCTACGGCCGCGACCCGGACGCCGCCGAGGCGGTGGCCCGCGAACTCGGCGGCATCGTGCTGGCCGGCGCCGCCGACAAGCCCCACGGGGTGCGCGAGGCCTTCATCCTCGACCCGGACGGCTATTGCTGGGTGCCCACGGTGCCGAAGCGCGGCGGCTGAGGGCGCGAGAGGCAGGCCGATCCACACGCCCCGGCCAGACGGCGAGGTGGTCCTGGACTGCGACGGCACGCGTGGGCGCGGCCGGCATCGAGCGCAAACCGACAGAGATTGCGTAGCGTTCGAACGGAAGCGATGCGGGGTGGTTCCGGCCTTCGCCGGGCGCGCGCTACGTGTATTCTTGACCCTAGGCAGCAGCTTCGCGCGACACAAAGACGCTATGCGCAAAGGCGCCGCCCGTTGTGTCGGCGCTGTTCAGCCTGCGCGCGTAGCGATCGGTTGCTGCTGCGTCACGCAGTGCACTGCTCCACCCTGCTCGGTCATGCTGATTGCCGAAATGCCGATAACTTCCCGCCCTGGGAAATGTTCGGCGATGATTGCCTTTGCCTGGGCATCCTCTGGTCTGCCATATGCCGGAACAAGCACGAGGCCGTTCGTGACCAGATAGTTCGAGTAGGCCGCGTCCGTCGGTGAGCCTGGCGGGACGTCAACGCTCGTCCCGCTGAACCTGACGGTGCTGATGCTCTGCATGTGCGGGCAGGGCAGCGGGATAACTTCAAGCGGCGCACCCGCTTCGTCTGTAGATGCCCTCAGCTCCGCGACGTGCCGGTCCATGAACGCCTTGCGCGGATCGCCGTCGTCGTCCGTGTGGTTGGCAAGCACGACATTCCGCCCAGTGAAGCGGGCGACAAGGTCGATGTGGAAGTCGGTCGCGTCGCCGAGCCGGTAGCAGTCAACCGGAGGCGCGCCACTCAGCCAGACAAAATTCGAGACCCCGAGCAGGCGTGAAAGCGTGGCCTCAGCCTCGTGTTGCGATTTTCCCGGGTTGCGGTTCGGGTTCAATATGGACGACCGCGTTGCCATGAGGGTTCCGGTCCCGTTTACCTCGATGGCACCACCCTCGGTGACGATGCCGCCCACTTCGCGCTTCAGCCGCAAGTGCGCAGCGATGGTCGCTGCTACGTTTCGGTCCCGCCCGATCACCGCCGCCGGCTCGCCCCAGCCGTTGAAGTTCCAGTCTGTAACGACGAGTTCTCCGCTCGGGTCCTTCACGAAAACCGGACCGACGTCGCGCGCCCATACGTCGTCGACCGGAACAACATGCACCTCGACCTTCCGCATATTGGCGCCGAAGCGCTCGCAGTCGCGCTCAACGGTCTCTGCGGCGGACGGGTTGGCGGTTGCGATCCTGACCGTAACGTGGTCAGCAAGTATCGACGTCATTTCCAGCCAGGTCGATTGCATCTTGCGGGCATAGCCGGGGAAGCCGCGCATGTCGGGTTCGGGCCACTGCAGCCATATCGCTTCATGCGGCTCCCATTCAGCCGGCATTCGATAGTTTATCGGTGAGGAGGTGCCCGACGGCATGGATTCTCGTCGATGGAGCCGCAAAGGTAGCGACACACCACTAACACCCGAGAGGGTTCATTGCCAATCGCCGTCGTTCGGGTTCTGTGTCGTCAAGTGGCACTTCCCGAAACATTCCCGTCGGCAAGATCCGGATCGAACCGGACACTCGAAATTCGCTCGGACGACCAAGTCGTCTCGCATCGACGACGGCGTTTTCCGAACGGCACGCGCCGCCCGCCGCCCCGCAATCCCCTTTCCACGGCGCGAAATCGCCGCGCCGCCGCGGCCGTCCGGCCTCTTGCCATCGGGCGCGAAATGATGCACTGCAACCGGCGGCCGGAACCCGGCGCGGTCCAGCGTCCCGCCGGCGGTTGCCGGGCCAGGTCTTGAGGGCAATCCGGGAGAAGATGATGTCCAGACGCAAAATCGCGCTGATCGGCAGCGGCCAGATCGGCGGCACGCTCGCGCATCTGGTGGGGCTGAAGGAACTGGGCGACGTCGTGATGTTCGACATCGTCGAGGGGGTTCCGCAGGGCAAGTCGCTGGACATCGCCGAATCGAGCCCGGTCGACGGTTTCGACGCCGCCTTCGCCGGCGCCAACGACTACGCCGACATCGCCGGCGCCGATGTCTGCATCGTCACCGCCGGCGTGCCGCGCAAGCCGGGCATGAGCCGCGACGACCTGCTCGGCATCAACCTCAAGGTCATGAAGGCGGTCGGCGAGGGCATCGCCGCCCACGCCCCGAACGCCTTCGTCATCTGCATCACCAATCCGCTCGACGCGATGGTCTGGGCGCTGCAGCAGTATTCCGGCCTGCCGGCCGAGAAGGTGGTGGGCATGGCGGGCGTGCTCGACTCGGCCCGCTTCCGCTACTTCCTGGCCGAGGAGTTCAACGTCTCGGTCAAGGACGTCAGCGCCTTCGTGCTCGGCGGCCATGGCGACACCATGGTGCCGCTGACCCGCTACTCGACGGTGGCCGGCATCCCGCTCCCCGACCTCGTGAAGATGGGCTGGTCGAGCCAGGAGCGGATCGACGCCATCGTCCAGCGCACCCGCGACGGCGGCGCCGAGATCGTCGGCCTGCTGAAGACCGGTTCGGCCTATTACGCCCCCGCCGCCTCGGCCATCGCCATGGCCGAGAGCTACCTCAAGGACCAGCGCCGGGTGCTGCCCTGCGCCGCCTGGGTCGAGGGCGCCTACGGGCTCAGGGGCATCTATGTCGGCGCCCCGGTGGTGATCGGGGCGAACGGCATCGAGAAGGTGATCGAGATCAGCCTCAACCGCGACGAGAAGGCGATGCTGGAGAAGTCGATCGCCGCGGTGAACGGCCTGGTCGAGGCCTGCAAGGGCATCGATCCCGGCCTCGGCTGAGAGGCGGCTCCCGCGATCCGGAAAACCGGGGCGGCCCCTGCGGTCGCCCCTTTCGTTTTCCCGAAAGGTTTGCTAGCGTTGGTATGCCACATACCACAGCCATGGATGGGGTGGCGGCGCGGCGCGCCTGCCCGGTACCGGCGGAGCCTTCACGGTTGCTGCCCCGCCGGCGGCGCGATAAACGGGATGCGCGACCCGGCGGGGGGTGCCGCGAGCGGCCATCGCCTGCCGGCCGAGTGCCGGAACAGCTGGTGCGGCGGCCGTCCCGGGCGCTGCGCTTCGGGGAGGACGACAGGCCCATGAACATCCACGAATACCAGGCGAAGCAGATCCTGAAGGCGTATGGCGCTCCGGTCTCGCGCGGCGTCCCGGTGCTCGACGCCGCCGAGGCGCGCGGCGCGGCCGACCAGCTCGGCGGCCCGGTCTGGGTGGTCAAGGCCCAGATCCACGCCGGCGGCCGCGGCAAGGGCAGGTTCAAGGAGGCCGAGGCCGGCGACAAGGGCGGCGTCCGCATCGCGCGCTCGGCCGACGAGGCGGTGCAGAACGCCCGCCAGATGCTGGGCAGGACCCTGGTCACCCACCAGACCGGTCCCTCCGGCAAGCAGGTCAACCGCATCTATCTCGAGGAAGGCGCGGCCATCGCCCGCGAGCTCTACCTCTCGCTCCTGGTCGACCGCGAGACCTCGCGCATCGCCTTCGTCGCCTCGACCGAGGGCGGCATGAACATCGAGGAGGTCGCCCACGAGACGCCGGAGAAGATCGTCAGCTTCTCGGTCGACCCGGCGACCGGCATCCAGCCCTTCCACGGCCGCAAGGTGGCCTTCGCGCTGGGCCTCGAGGGCAACGCGGTCAAGCAGTGCGTGCAGCTGATCAACACGCTCTACAAGGTGTTCACCGAGAAGGACTGCTCGCTGGTCGAGATCAACCCGCTGATCGTGACCGAGGAGGGCAATCTGGTCTGCCTCGACTGCAAGATGAACTTCGACTCGAACGCCCTCTACCGCCACAAGGACATCGTCGAGTTCCGCGACGAGACCGAGGAGGACCCGAAGGAGCTCGAGGCCTCGAAGTTCGACCTGAACTACATCGCGCTGGACGGCGAGATCGGCTGCATGGTCAACGGCGCCGGCCTCGCCATGGCGACCATGGACATCATCAAGCTCTACGGCTCGGAGCCCGCCAACTTCCTCGACGTGGGCGGCGGCGCCACCAAGGAGAAGGTGACCGAGGCGTTCAAGATCATCACCTCGGACCCGAAGGTGAAAGGCATCCTGGTCAACATCTTCGGCGGCATCATGCGCTGCGACGTGATCGCCGAGGGCGTGGTCGCCGCGGTCAAGGAGGTGGGCCTGAAGGTGCCGCTGGTGGTGCGGCTCGAGGGCACCAATGTCGAGCTCGGCAAGCAGATCATCAACGAGAGCGGCCTGAACGTGATCGCGGCGGACAATCTGGCAGATGCGGCCGAGCAAGATCGTGCAGAGCGGTGAGGAGGTGACCGCCCGATGGGGCTTCTGGTCACAGCAGTGAGCGTCGCCGGCGTTGTTGCCTTTGGGGTCGTGTGGGTCCAGTTCCTGGTGGCCGCGCGCAAATATGGAGTTCTGTCCGCGCTCTTGGGTGAACTTCTCTTAGGCGGTGCGATAGTCTGGTACATCGACGGGTGGATCAGGGGCATTGCCGCAAGTCCGGATACCCTAGGCCCCGTTGGATTCGGCGCAATACTCTTGGGCGGGCACGTAATGCTGTCCGTCGCGGTAATTATCGTAATCAACGCTATCTCCGGCGTGGTCGTTTGGCGGCTCACGCGAGAGTGGCGCTAAGTCGGAGGGGCTTAGATGTCCGTACTCGTCAACGAAAACACCAAGGTGATCTGTCAGGGCTTCACCGGCGCGCAGGGCACCTTCCATTCCGAGCAGGCGATCGCCTACGGAACCCAGATGGTCGGCGGCGTCACCCCCGGCAAGGGTGGCTCCGAGCATCTCGGCCTGCCGGTCTTCGACACCGTCGCGGATGCCCGGGCGAAGACCGGGGCGAATGCCAGCGCGATCTACGTGCCGCCCCCCTTCGCGGCGGATGCGATCCTCGAGGCGATCGACGCCGGGATGGAGCTGATCGTCTGCATCACCGAGGGCATCCCGGTGCTCGACATGGCGAAGGTGAAGCGGGCGCTCGACGGCTCGGCCAGCCGGCTGATCGGCCCGAACTGCCCCGGCATCATAACGCCCGACGCCTGCAAGATCGGCATCATGCCGGGCCACATCCACCGGCGCGGCAATGTCGGCATCGTCTCGCGGTCGGGCACCCTGACCTACGAGGCGGTGGCGCAGACCACCGCCGCGGGGCTCGGCCAGTCCACCTGCATCGGCATCGGCGGCGATCCGATCAAAGGCACCGAGTTCATCGACTGCCTCGAACTGTTCCTGGGCGACGACGAGACCAGGTCGATCATCATGATCGGCGAGATCGGCGGCTCGGCCGAGGAGGACGCGGCGGCCTTCCTGGCCGACGAGGCGAAGAAAGGCCGTGCCAAGCCGGTCGCCGGCTTCATCGCCGGGCGCACCGCCCCGCCGGGCCGGCGCATGGGCCATGCGGGCGCCATCATCTCCGGCGGCAAGGGCGGCGCCGAGGACAAGATCGAGGCGATGAAGTCGGCCGGAATCGTCGTCGCCGACAGCCCGGCCGGCCTCGGCGAGGCCCTGCTGAAGGCAATCGGCCGCTAGGGGGCCGAAGGAGCGAGCGCGGGATTCCGCCGGGCCGTCACCGACCTGGCGCTAGCGTGGCGTGCCTTGGCAGGCCAGCCAGAAGCGAACCGTTACGGCCCGCAGGCGAAGAATTGACCCGCCCGCGATGCCGAAACAGCGATCCGGAGCCCTTAACCCGCGCGCAAGGGCTTTGCTTGAAACGCTCCGTGAGTAATACTGCGCTGGGCGGCCCGGCAAAGGGCCGCCCGGATCATCTTGGGGCAATCAGCGCTCCGCCACCAGGGGACCGGGGGCCGCAAGGCCGCCAGTGGCAGCATGAACGATCAGAGCCAGAACGATCAGAGTCCGAACGGGCCGTTCCGCGCTTCCTCCTTCCTCCAGGGCCATAACGCCCAGTATGTCGAACAGCTCTATGCCCGTTACGTGACCGATCCCGCCTCGGTCGATCCCAGCTGGGCCGCCTATTTCGCCACCCTCGGCGACGACCCGACCGAGGTTGCCGCCGAGGCCGGTGGCGCCCCCTGGGCGCGCGCCGACTGGCCGCCCGTGATCAATGGCGAGATGGTCGCGGCGCTCGACGGCAACTGGGACGCGGTTCCCGGCGCCCGGAAGCTGGCCGAGAAGATCCAGGCGAAGGCCGGGCCGTCGGGAGGCATCTCGGATGCCGACCTGCGCACCGCGGTGCTCGATTCGATCCGCGCCATTATGTACATCCGCTCGTTCCGCTCGCGCGGCCATCTCGGTGCCGACCTCGACCCGCTGAAGCTCCAGGGCCAGGCGCAACATCCCGAGTTCGATCCGAAGTTCTTCGGCTTCAAGGATGCCGACCTCGACCGGCCGATTTTCATCGACAACGTGCTCGGCCTCGAATTCGCGACCATGCGCGATATCGAGACGCTGCTGAAGCGCACCTACCAGGGCACCTTCGCGCTCCAGTTCATGCATCTCAGCGACCCGGAGGCCAAATCCTGGCTGCAGCAGCGGATCGAGGGCTTCGGCAAGGAGATCCAGTTCACCAAGATGGGCCGCAGGGCCATCCTGAACAAGATGATCGAGGCCGAGGGCTTCGAGAAGTTCCTGCATGTCAAGTACATGGGCACCAAGCGCTTCGGGCTCGACGGCAGCGAGTTGGTGATCCCGGCGATGGAGCAGATCATCAAGCGCGGCGGCGCGCTGGGGGCCAAGGAGATCATCTTCGGCATGCCGCATCGCGGCCGCCTCAACATCCTCGCCAACGTGATGGCCAAGCCCTACCGGGCGATCTTCAACGAGTTCCAGGGCGGCAGCTTCAAGCCCGAGGACGTCGACGGCTCCGGCGACGTGAAATACCACCTCGGCGCCTCGTCGGACCGCGAGTTCGACGGCAACAAGGTGCATCTCAGCCTGACCGCGAACCCCTCGCATCTCGAGGCGGTGAACCCGGTCGTGCTGGGCAAGGTGCGGGCCAAGCAGGAGAGCTATGGCAACGACCGCACCTCGGTGATCCCGGTGCTGCTGCACGGCGACGCCGCCTTTGCCGGGCAGGGCGTGATCGCCGAGTGCTTCGGGCTCTCGGGCCTGAAGGGCCACAAGACCGGCGGCACCATCCACATCATCGTCAACAACCAGATCGGCTTCACCACCGCGCCGCACCACTCGCGCTCGTCGCCCTATCCGACCGACATCGCCAAGATGGTCGACTGCCCGATCTTCCACGTGAACGGCGACGACCCGGAGGCGGTGGTCCACGCCGCCAAGGTGGCGACCGAGTTCCGCCAGCTGTTCCAGCGCGACGTGGTGGTCGACATCTTCTGCTACCGCCGCTTCGGGCACAACGAGGGTGACGAGCCGATGTTCACCCAGCCCCTGATGTACCAGGCGATCAGGAAGCAGCCGACCACGCTGCAGATCTACTCCGAGCGCCTGGTCGCCGACGGGCTGATCGCCGCGTCTGAGGTCGAGGAGGCGAAGGCCGCTTTCCAGGCCCATCTCAACGACGAGTTCGAGGCCGGAAAGGACTACCGGCCGAACAAGGCCGACTGGCTCGACGGCCGCTGGTCGGGCCTCGAGACCTCGGAGGGCGAATACCAGCGCGGCCAGACCGCGGTGGCGATCGAGAAGCTGAAGGCGGTCGGGCTGGCGATCACCGGCCTGCCCGAGGAAATCCACGCCCACCGCACGATCCAGCGCATCTACGAGCAGCGCCGCGAGATGATCGAGACCGGTGCCGGGGTCGACTGGGCCACCGCGGAGGCGCTGGCCTTCGGCACCCTGCTCGACGAGGGCTACCGGGTCCGCCTCTCGGGCCAGGACTGCACCCGCGGAACCTTCAGCCAACGGCACGCGGGCGTGACCGACCAGGAAACCGAGGAGCGCTACTATCCGCTCGGCAACGTCCGCGAGGGCCAGCCGGCGTTCGAGGTGATCGACTCGATGCTCTCGGAATACGCCGTGCTGGGCTACGAATACGGGTTCACTCTCGCCGAGCCGAAGGCGCTGACCCTGTGGGAGGCGCAGTTCGGCGACTTCGCCAACGGCGCCCAGATCATGATCGACCAGTTCATCAGCAGCGGCGAGCGCAAATGGCTGCGCATGTCCGGGCTGGTGCTGCTGCTGCCCCACGGCTACGAGGGCCAGGGCCCCGAGCATTCCTCGGCCCGGATCGAGCGGTTCCTCCAGCTCTCGGCCGAGGACAACTGGATCGTCGCCAACTGCACCACGCCGGCCAACTACTTCCACGTGCTGCGCCGGCAGCTCCACCGCAGCTTCCGCAAGCCCCTGATCCTGTTCACGCCGAAGTCGCTGCTGCGCCACAAGATGTGCGTCTCGAAGCTGGCCGAGATGGCCGACGGGTCGAGCTTCCACCGGGTCCTCTGGGACGATGCCGAGATGGGCAATTCCGAGCTGAAGCTGGCGCCCGACGACCAGGTCAAGCGGGTCGTGATCTGCTCCGGCAAGGTCTACTACGACCTGCTGGAGGCGCGCGACGGCGCCGGGCTCGACGACATCTACCTGATGCGGCTCGAGCAGTTCTACCCGTTCCCGGCGCTCAGCCTGACCCGCGAGCTGGCACGCTTCAAGAACGCCGACGTGGTCTGGTGTCAGGAGGAGCCGAAGAACCAGGGCGGCTGGTTCTTCGTCGAGCCGAACATCGAATGGGTGCTGGGCCGGATCGGCGCCAAGACCGGCCGGGCGATCTATGCCGGGCGGGCCGCGTCCGCCTCGCCGGCGACCGGGCTCGCCTCGCGGCACAAGGCGGAACAGCAGGCGCTGGTCGAAGCGGCGCTGACACTCTGATCTGAGGGGAAAGGACCGAGGGATGCCGATCGAAGTCAGGGTGCCCACGCTGGGCGAATCCGTCACCGAGGCCACCGTCGCCAGCTGGTTCAAGCAGCCCGGCGACGCGGTGGCGGTCGACGAGATGCTCTGCGAGCTCGAGACCGACAAGGTCACCATCGAGGTTCCGGCCCCGGCCGCCGGCACCATGGGCGAGCAGGTGGCGAAGGCGGGCGACACGGTCGGCGTCAACGCGCTGCTGGCGACCATCGAGGAGGGCGGCGCCGCCGCGCCGGCGAAGGCCGCGGAGAGGGCGCCCGCGAAGGCCGGAGCCGCGGCAAGGGCCGAGCCGGCCAAGGCTTCGCCCGCGGAGCGCAAGGACATCGAGGACGCCCCCTCGGCCAGGAAGGCGATGGCCGAGGCCGGCATCGCCGCCGGCCAGGTCGCCGGCAGCGGCCGCGACGGGCGGGTGATGAAGGAGGACGTGCAGAAGGCCGTGGCCTCCGGTGCCGCCGCGCGCGCTGCCGAGCCGGCCCCCGCCGCTCCCGCCGCCCCGGCGCCCCGCGTGGCGACCCCGGCGGCCGATGCCGGGCGCGAGAAGCGGGTGCGGATGACGCGCCTGCGCCAGACCATCGCCCGGCGCCTCAAGGACGCCCAGAACACCGCCGCGATCCTGACCACCTACAACGAGGTGGACATGGGCGCCATCATGGCGCTGCGCTCCGAGTTCAAGGACCTGTTCGAGAAGAAGCACGGCGTCAAGCTCGGCTTCATGTCCTTCTTCGTGAAGGCCTGCTGCCATGCGCTGAAGGAGATCCCGTCGGTCAACGCCGAGATCGAGGGCACCGACATCGTCTACAAGAACTACTGCCATGTGGGCGTCGCCGTCGGCACGCCGCAGGGACTGGTGGTGCCGGTGGTGCGCGACGCCGACCAGATGAGCTTCGCCGAGATCGAGCAGACCATCAACGCCCTCGGCGTCCGCGCCCGCGACGGCAAGCTCGGCATGGACGACATGCAGGGCGGCACCTTCACCATCTCGAACGGCGGCGTCTACGGCTCGCTGATGTCGAGCCCGATCCTGAACCCGCCGCAGTCGGCGATCCTGGGCATGCACAAGATCCAGGAGCGGCCTATGGTGGTGGGCGGCCAGATCGTCGCCCGGCCGATGATGTATCTGGCGCTGAGCTACGACCACCGGATCATCGACGGCAAGGAGGCGGTGACATTCCTGGTGCGGGTGAAGGAATCGCTCGAGGACCCGCGCAGGCTGCTGATGGATCTGTGACGGACCGTCCCGGTCCATGACCGAAACCCGCATCCTGTCCATCCACCTCGACGGCACCTGGTCGCCGATGGACCTGGCGCGGCTGCTGCACCTGTCGGTGCGCTACTACCGGCTCGAGCAGCTGGTGCATCTGGCGAGCACCGGCGGGCGCAACGTCTTCGACTCGCGGATGGATGCGGTGGTGCTGAAATACCTCGCCGCCTTCGACTGGCTGGCGGCGCCGCTGATGAGCGGGCGCTACAATGACAGCTTCGTCGAGTCCGAATCCTTCGTGCAGGAGCTCGGCCTCGCCGATCTGCAGGTGCACCGCATCCGCTACGACCCGCCCGGCGGGATCGAGTTCGCCGGGCTGCGCCCGATCATCGAGGGGCTGCACGGGGTCTTCGACGGCATCCGCCGGGTAAAGGAGGCCGGGCGCTACACCGTCGGCAGCCACAACAACTTCGCTGATGTCGAGGCGCTCTACGGCGCCAACATGAAGCAGAAGGCCAACCTGATGCGGTACGCCGGCTATTCCGACGCCGAGCTGCACGCCATCGTCTCGCCCTCGATCGAGGATTTGCACTTCATCTCGAACATGATGACGCAGGGCCGGATCGGGGCGGTGGAGAAACGTGCGCCCGCAGGCTAGACAGGGGCCGAACGGACGGAATCGCAACGGAGGGCGACATGGCCGAGTACGACGTCGTGGTGATCGGGGGCGGCCCCGGCGGCTATGTCTGCGCCATCCGCTGCGGCCAGCTCGGCCTCAGGGTCGCCTGCGTCGAGGGCCGCGGCGCGCTCGGCGGCACCTGCCTCAATGTCGGCTGCATCCCCTCGAAGGCGCTCTTGCACGCGACCGAGATGGTCCACGAGGCGCAGGAGAACTTCGGCAAGATGGGCATCACCGCCAAGGGCGTCGAGGTCGATGTGCCGAAGATGCTCGCCTACAAGGACGGGGTGATCAAGGCCAATACCCAGGGCATCGAGTTCCTGTTCAAGAAGAACAAGGTCGACTACGTGAAGGGCTGGGGCCAGATCCTCTCGGCGACCGAGGTCAAGGTCGGCGACCAGACCCTGAAGACCAGGAACATCGTCATCGCCACCGGTTCCGAGCCCGCCAGCCTCAAGGGCGTCGAGATCGACGAGGAGCGGGTCGTCACCTCGACCGGCGCGCTGAAGCTGAAGCGGGTCCCGAAGAAGATGGTGGTGATCGGCGCCGGGGTGATCGGCCTCGAGCTCGGCTCGGTCTGGAGCCGGCTCGGCGCCGAGGTCACCGTGATCGAGTTCCTCGATCACGTCACGCCGGGCCAGGACGGCGAGGTGCAGAAGCACCTCCAGCGGATCCTGAAGAAGCAGGGGCTGAGCTTCGTCCTCGGCGCCGCGGTGCAGGGGGTCGAGAAGCTGAAGTCGAAGCTGAAGGTCACCTACAAGCTCCGCAAGGACGACAGCGAGCAGACCCTCGACACCGACGTGGTGCTCCTGGCGACCGGCCGGCGGCCCTACACAAGTGGGCTGGGGCTGGAGGCGGCGGGCGTCGAGACCGAGCGCGGCATGGTCAAGACCGATGCGCACTGGCGGACCAATGTCCCCGGCATCCGGGCGATCGGCGACGTCATCGCCGGGCCGATGCTGGCCCACAAGGCCGAGGACGAGGGCATGGCGGTCGCCGAGGAGATCGCCGGCCGGCACGGCCACGTGAACTACGGCGTCATCCCCTCGGTGATCTACACCTCGCCGGAGGTCTCGGCGGTCGGCCAGACCGAGGAGAGCCTCAAGGCCGAGGGCCGCAAGTACAAGGTCGGCAAGTTCCCCTTCATGGCGAACGGCCGGGCCAAGGCGAACCTCGCCACCGAGGGCTTCGTGAAGCTTCTCGCGGATGCCGATACCGACCGCATCCTCGGCTGCCACGTGATCGGCCCGGCGGCCGGCGACCTGATCCACGAGGTCTGCGTCGCCATGGAGTTCGGCGCCGCGGCCCAGGACCTGGCGCTGACCTGCCACGCCCACCCGACCTTCTCCGAAGCGATGCGCGAGGCGGCGCTGGCCTGCGGCGACGGGGCGATTCACGCCTGAGCGCCGCAGCGGGCTGGACCGACGGGCAGATCGGCCTAACTCTGGCCACGACGCAAAGGGGAGGGGGCGGATGGTCAGGCTTCTCGGGATCTCGGGCTCGCTGCGCGCGGGCAGCTACAACACGAAACTGGTGCACGAGGCGGCGCGCCTCTTCGCCCCGGACGAGTTCGTTCTCGCCGACATCCGGCTGCCGCTCTACGACGCCGACCTCGAGGCGCAGGGCATGCCGGACGAAGTGACGCGGCTCTGCGACCAGATCCGCGCCGCACACGCAATCGTGATCTCGACCCCCGAATACAACAAGAACCCGCCGGGCGTGCTGAAGAACGCGCTCGACTGGATCAGCCGGGTGCACCCGGTGGCGCTGACCGGCAAGCCGGTCGCGGTGGTCGCGGCGGCGGCGGGCTATGCGGGCGGACAGCGTTCAATGGCGGGGCTTTACCTGATGCTGATCCCGTTCAAGGTGCGGCTGGTGAATGCCGTCGAGGTCACGGTCGGCAACGCCTCCGACCGTTTCGACGCCGACGGCCGGCTCACGGACGAGCTGCTCGCGCGCAATCTGGGCAAGCAGATGGAGGCGCTCCGCGCCGCGATCTGAGACCCCGGTGCCGCATCCGTTAGGGAACCGTTAATCTTTCGCGCTCAGCGTCGCCCGATCCCGCACATCCGCGAAAGGGCGGCGACATCATGTCGAAACAGCTGATATCCGGCGGCCTGCCCGCGTGCAGGCTCGTCGTGGCGCTGACGATCGCGGCCGGCCTCGCCCTGTCGGCGGCCGTCGCGATCCTGGTCGTCCGAGCGGAGGAGGCGGAGCACCGGTACATTGCCGCATTCGATCGCCTTGCGGACGACGTCGCCCGGATCGAGCGCGAATCCGCCGGATCGGCGGGCGGCAGTACCGCGACGGCGGCGCTGGCGCGGCAAGCCTATGAGGACCTCGCCGGCTCCGGCCGCGCCCTGTTCGCCGCCGCGATGGTGCTTGGCGTGACCGTCGCGGGCGTTCTCGGCGCCGTTGCGGCCGTCGCGGCAGTCTACCGCCCGATGGTCCGCGCCCTCGAGGCGCGGCAGGCGTCGCTGGACGCGGAGCGCGAGGCGATGGCGGCCGAGGATCTGGCGCGTCGGAATTTCCTGTCGGTCGCCAGCCACGAGCTCAGGACGCCGATGAACGGGATCCTCGGCTTTGCGACGCTGCTGCTGAACGCGGGCCTGAAGCCCGAGCATCGCAAGCAGGTCGAGATCATCCACGCGTCCGGCAAGACCCTGCTGGCGCTGGTGAATGACATCCTAGACTGCGCCAAGATCGAGGCCGGGTCTCTGGATCTCGCGCGGGAGGAATTCTCCATCGAGCAGGCGGTCTGCGAGGTCGTGACGCTGCTCCGCGGCGCCGCCTCCGCCAAGGGCCTGGAATTCGGCATATTCATCGATCCGGAACTGCCGGCGATGATGGTGGGCGATTCGAACCGGTTGCGCCAGGTCCTGGCCAACCTGGCCGGAAACGCGATCAAGTTCACCGACCGGGGCGGCATCGCCATCAAGGTTCACCGGGTTTCGGGCAGCCGCGACCCGGCGGCGGACTGGGAGATCGAGCTCGCCGTGATCGACACCGGCATCGGTATCCCGCCCGACAAGCACGAGCTGGTCTTCGAGCGCTTCACCCAGATCGACACCAGCGCCCGGCGCCGGCTCGAGGGAAGCGGGCTCGGGCTTGCGATCTGCCGCGAGCTGGTGAACCGGATGGGCGGGCGCATCTGGATCGAGAGTGCGCCGGGAATCGGATCGACCTTCTTCGTCCGCCTGCCCTTCGCGCTGCCAGGGCCGCTCGCCGGTGGCGACGGCCGGCTCGGGCCGGCGGCGGAGGGCCTCGCCGGGCACCGGGTACTGATCGTCGACGGCGACACGCTCAACCGGCGCATTGCCCGGCTTCAGCTCGAGGCCTTCGGCCTGCGCGTCGACGAGGCGGTCGCCCCGCGGGACGCGATCGGCCTGCTGGAACAGGCCGGAGAGGCGCGGCAGGGCTACGCCGCAGTGATCATCGACGAGCTGGGCCCGTCGGCCGAGGGCCTCGAACTCGTCCGGCGCCTGCGGGCCGATCCGCGTCTTGCCGGTCTCCCGCTGATCCTGAACGTTGGCGCCGGAAACAGGGGAGCCGATCGGGCCGAGGACATCGGAGTCGACGCGGTCCACGCGAAGCCGGTGCTGCCGCGGGAGCTGATCGAGACCCTCCGGCGCCTTGCCCGCGATCCGGTGCGGCGCCAGCCCTCCGACGGCGGCCCGGACGGTGGACCCGGTTCCGGCGCGGCGCGGCCCGAGAGCCCGGACGGCGGGGTCCGGCCGGATCCGGCGAGCGGTGTCCGGACCACCGCGGCCTGACCGGCCGCCCTACCGCCCCTTGCCTGCCGTCGCGCGTCCGGGCCGGCCGCGATTCCCGGCCCCCGCTCCCCCGGCCCCCGCTCCTCCCGCGCGCGTCTCCCCGGCGCGGTCCCCGTCCGGATGCGCGCGGTCATAGACCTCCATCAGCCGCGCCTCGTCCACCGCCGTGTAGACCTGGGTGGTCGACAGCGAGGCATGGCCGAGCAGCTCCTGCACCGCCCGCAGGTCGCCGCCGGCGGCCAGCAGCTGGGTGGCGAAGGAATGGCGCAGCGCATGGGGTGTCGCCGAGGCCGGCAGGCCCAGCGCCATCCGCGCCGAGGCCATCGCCTTCTGCAGGAGCCGTGGGCTCAGCGCCCCGCCGCGGGCGCCGAGAAAGAGCGCCCCGCCGCGGCCGGCCACGTGCGGGCAGAGCTCCCGGTAGCGCTCGACCGCCGCGCGCGCCGCCGGCAGCACCGGCACCTCGCGCTGCTTGCCGCCCTTGCCGGTGACCCGCACCACGTCGCCGAGCGGCGCGTCCGCCTGCCGGAGCCCCAGCGCCTCGGAAATCCGGAGCCCGGACCCCCAGAGGAGCGTCAGCGCCGCCTGGTCGCGGGCGGCGATCCAGGGCTCGGCATCGGCACTGACCGCGCCGAGCAGAGCCCGCGCCCCCGCCTCGGGCACCGGGCGGGGCAGCCGGGCCGGCAGTTTCGGGCTGCGCACCACATGGATCGCGGCGCAGTCCACGCCCTCGGCCGCGTCAAGCCACGTGTGGAAGGCGCGCACCGCGGAGAGCGCCCGGGCCAGCGACCGGGCCGAAAGCCCGCGCCCGCGCTCGGCCGCCATCCATGCCCTGAGCTCCGAAATCGTGACCTCGCCGAGCGCCCGCAGGCCCATCGGCCCGCCGCGGTGCCCGGCCATGAATCCGAGATACCCGGCGACGTCGCGGCCATAGGCCTCGACGGTCTTCGGGCTGCGCTGGCGCACCGCGGAGAGCTGCGCCAGCCACCGCCCCAGCAGGTCGGCGGCCCCCGCCGAAATCGCCGGGGTGTCCGGCGGCATCAGTCCTCGCGCGCCAGATGCCCGGTCAGCAGCCGCTCGACCGCCCGGCCGAAGAAGATCAGCAGGTCGGTCCCCTGATCCGGCCCGAACCGGTCCGGATCGGCGGCGCCGAAGGCCAGCAGCCCCTTGCCGCCGACATCGAGCGCCAGCAGCGCCTCGGAACGCACATAGGTCGGCCGGCCGAACACGATCTCGGCCTCGACCCCGCTCGGCCGCAGGATCACCGGCCCGCCGGAGGTCTCGCCCTCCAGCATCAGGTATTCGTCCACCGTCCCCTCCGGGACCAGCAGCACCCGCTCGCCCAGCCCCGGCGCCAGCCGGGCGGCGGTGCGGATCTCGTCGATATCCGCCTCGAGGCACAGCCGCGCCTCGTCGACCCCGACCATCGAGGGCACGTCGCGGGTCAGCCGGCGCAGGAACTCGCCCAGGTCCGGCGCATCCAGCAGGGTCAGCACCGCGCGGTGCACCTGCTGGGTCCCGGCCACGTTCTCGTAGGCCGCCGCGATCACGCTGCGGTTGGCCCGCACCAGCTTGGCCAGCCGCTGCTCCAGCCGGTCGACCAGCTTGTCGCGCAGATCGACGATGTTGCGCGCGCCCTTGGCGGTGGAGCCGAGCAGGGCGCGCATCACCATGTCGTCCGAGAGCACGATCTCCGGATCGGCCAGGATCAGCGACCGGATCAGCTCGCGCTCCTCGGAATCGAGGCTGATCCCGGCGCCCTCGCTTGCCTTCGCCCCGGTCATCGGCGCGCCGCCGCCTTCGACCTGACCGGCTTGGCCCCGACCCGTTTGGCCCCGACCGGCTTGGTCGTGACCGGTTTGGCCCCGGCCGGTTTGGCCTTGGCGCTCTTGGCTTTAGCCGCTGTGGCTTTCACCGCCCTGGTGCGCGAAGCCTTGACACTCGATGCCGCGGCCTTCGCTGCCGCCGCTCTCGGCGTCCTCCGCGCCCCTTTCGGCTTGTCCGGGAGAATCTGCTGGCCGGTCTTCGCCCAGTCTGCCAGAAAGGCCGCCAGCCCCTTGTCGGTCAGCGTATGCTCGACCAGCTTCTTGACCACGGCGGGCGGAATCGTGGCCACGTCGGCGCCGATCTTCGCCGCCGTCGCCACATGGTTCACCGACCGGATCGAGGCGGCAAGGATCTGGGTCCGGAAGTTGTAGTTGTCGTAGATCTGGCGGATGTCGGCGATCAGCTCCATGCCATCGAGACCGATATCGTCCAGCCGTCCGATGAAGGGCGAGATGAAGGTCGCCCCGGCCTTCGCCGCCAGCAGCGCCTGGCTGGCCGAGAAGCAGAGCGTGACATTCACCATGTGGCCCGCATCGGTCAGCGCCTTGCAGGCCTTGAGCCCGTCCCAGGTCAGCGGCACCTTGACCGCGATGTTGGGCGCGATCTTCGCCAGCTTCTTGCCCTCGGCGATCATCGCCCCGGCCTCGGTGGCGGTGACCTCGGCCGAGACCGGGCCGTCGACGATCTTGCAGATCTCGCGGGTGACCTCGATGATGTCGCGGCCCGACTTCAGGATCAGCGAGGGATTGGTGGTGACGCCGTCGACCATGCCGGTGGCGGCAAGCTCCCTGATCTCGTCGATCTCGGCGGTGTCGATGAAGAATTTCATGGATTGGGTCCTTGCGCTCTGCGGGTGCCGCCCGCTCCGCGGCGGCCACTGCCTCGCCGGGCAATCTACTGCATGCCCCGGCTGCGGGCCAACCCCGGATTGCGGGGACCTGGCGGAATGACGCCGGCCCGGCCGAAATCTCCGCGGCGCGCCGGCGTCGTGGTGCCGCTCCCCTTCCCGGAGCCGCTCGACTACGCGGTGCCCGAGGGCCTGGAGATCGCGCCCGGCGACTTCGTGGCGGTCGAGGTCGGGCCGCGCCGGACCATCGGCGTCGTCTGGGGTCCGGGCGCTGGCTCGGTGGCCGAATCGCGGCTGAAGCCGGTGCTCGCCCGGCTCGACGTGCCGCCCTTCACCGAGGCGATGCGCGGCTTCCTCGGCCGCGCCGCCGAATACACCATGACCCCGCCCGGCATGATGCTGCGGCTGGCGACGCGGGTGCCCGAGCTCGGCGCCCCGCCGCGCACCGTCACCCGCTGGAGCCTGACCGGCATCCGTCCCGAGCGCCTGACCCCGGCCCGCGGCCGGGTCATCGAGCTGCTCGAGGAACATGGCGGCCTCGGTTTCGCGATGGTCGAGCTGGCGCGGCTGGCCGGGGTGACGTCCTCGGTGGTCAAGGGCCTGGCCGCGGCCGGGGTGCTTGCCGCGCGCGAGGTGCCCGGCGATCCGCCCTATCCGCCGCTCTGGGGCCAGGCGATGGGCGCCCATCTCTCCGACGCGCAGCGCGCGGCGGCCGAGGCGCTCAGGGCCGACATCGCGGGCGGCCGCTTCTCGGCGACGCTGCTCAAGGGCGTCACCGGCTCGGGCAAGACCGAGGTCTATCTCGAGGCGGTGGCCGAATGCATCGCCCAGGGCCGCCAGGCCCTGGTGCTGCTGCCCGAGGTGGCGCTGACCCCCGGCTTCCTCGCCAGGGTCGAGAGCCGCTTCGGCGCCCGGCCCGCCGAATGGCATCACGGCGTCACCGGGGCCGAGCGGCGGCGCTGCTGGCGGGCGGTGGCGGAAGGCGGCGCGCAACTGGTGGTCGGCGCCCGCTCGGCCCTGTTCCTGCCGTTCCGCGACCTCGGCCTGATCGTGGTCGACGAGGAGCACGAGGCGAGCTTCAAGCAGGAGGACCTGGTCCTCTACAACGCCCGCGACATGGGCGTCCTGCGGGCCTCGATCGAGGGCGCGGCGGTGGTGCTGGCCTCCGCCACCCCGGCGCTCGAGAGCTGGGCCAACGCCGACAGCGGCAAGTATCGCCGCATCGACCTGCCGGAACGCTTCGGCGCCGCCACCCTGCCGGAGATCCGGCTCGTGGACCTGCGCCGGGACCAGCCGGGCCGCGACCGCTGGATCTCCGAGCCGCTGGTGGCGGCCGCCCGGGCGCGGCTGGCGGCGGGCGAGCAGGTGCTGCTGTTCCTGAACCGCCGCGGCTACGCGCCCCTGACCCTCTGCCGCGCCTGCGGCCATCACTTCGGCTGCCCGGACTGCGACGCCTGGCTGGTCACCCACCGCTTCCGCGCCCAGCTTCTGTGCCACCAGTGCGGCCACACCGAGCCGGTCCCGCGCGCCTGCCCGAACTGCGGCCGCGACGACCGCATCGCCGCCTGCGGCCCCGGCGTCGAGCGGCTGGCCGAGGAGGCGGCGGCGCTGTTCCCCGGCAGCCGGATCGAGATCCTGTCCTCGGACCTGATGTCGGGGCCGGACGAGCTGAAGGCGCGCCTCGCGGCGATCGCCGCCGGCGAGGCCGACATCGTGATCGGCACCCAGATGGTGGCCAAGGGGCACAACTTCCCGCTGCTGACGCTGGTCGGCGTGATCGATGCCGACATGGGCCTCCACGGCGGCGACCTGCGCGCGGCCGAGCGCACCTTCCAGGTGTTGCACCAGGTCTCGGGACGGGCCGGCCGGGCCGAGAAGCCCGGCACGGCGATGATCCAGACCGCGAGCCCGGACCACCCGGTCATGCGGGCGATCCTGTCGGGCGACGAGGAGGCGTTCTGGCGCGCCGAGGCCGCCGCCCGCCACGCGGCCGGCGCGCCGCCCTATGGCCGGATGGCCGGGATCATCGTCTCCGGCCCGGACGAGCCGCGGGTCTGGGAGGTGGCGAACGGCCTCGGCCGCGCCGCATCCCTGCTGGAGCGGGCCGGCGCCGAGGTCTTCGGCCCGGCCCCCGCCCCGATCGCCCGGGTCCGCGGCCGCAGCCGGGTCCGCCTGCTGGTCAAGGCGCCGAAGGGCATGGCCCTGCAGGCGGCGCTTTCCGCCTGGCGCGCCGCCGTCAAGGTCCCCTCGGCGGTCCGGGTGGTGATCGACATCGATCCGCAGAGCTTCCTGTAGCCGGCCGGCCGCCGTCCCCCGGCCCGAGCCGGGGTCCCGTCGCCCCGCCGCAAGATCCGGGTCGCCGCCGGTGTCCGGCCGCGCCATCCTTGCCCCGTCCGCAACAAGGAGGCCGCCATGCCCCGCCCGGAGTCCCGCCGCGTCCGGTTCACCGCCCTGCCGACCGGGGTCGCCCGCGCCTACCGCGCCGGCGCGCCCGACGCCAACGGCCAGCCGGCCGAGCGCACCGTCTCCGACGGCGGCGGCAATCCCTGCCGCCACTGCCTGCATTTCATCCCCGAGGGCGCGGGCATGCTGATTCTCGCCCACCGGCCCTTCCCGGCCCCTCAGCCCTATGCGGAATCCGGGCCGATCTTCCTCTGCGCCGACGACTGCCCGCGCTGGGAGGGCGAGGACGCGCCGCCGGTGTTCCGGCGCACCGGCGGGGAGCGGCTGGTCAAGGGCTATGGCACCGACGACCGGATCGTCTACGGCCTCGGCAGGATCGTGCCGGTCTCCGAGGTCGCCCGCCGCGCTGCCGAGGTGCTCGACGACCCGCGCGTCGCCTATGTGCATGTGCGCTCGGCCACCAACAACTGCTACACCTGCCGGATCGACCCCGCCTGACGTTCCGGGGCCGCCCGGCGGCCCCCGCCTCAGCGCGCCCGGGGCGGCGGGCGCTGCGACGATGTGCCCCCGGCCTGCCGGGGAAATCCGCTTCACAAAGCCCGCCCCCTCGGCCAGAACCCGCCCCGGTGCGAAAGCGCTGTCGGACGGTGTTGCATGCGCGGGCACCCTATGATAGCGAAGCGGCGCGCAACCGGGGGGCTGCCTGTCCGGCAACGGTATGCTCTTGGGAAATGCTCTTGGAGAACGAAGCCCGGCCGTCCGGACCGGGCCATATCGGGAAGGCGACACGTGACCGATTCTTCATCCCTGTCATCGAGCGCCGCCGGCCGCTACGCGACCGCGCTGTTCGACCTGGCGAGCGACGCCAAAGCGCTCGACCGGACCGAACGGGACATGGCCGCGCTCGGCATGGCGCTGGAGACCAGCGACGATCTCAGGACCCTGATCTCGTCACCGATCTACACCCGAGCCGAGCAGGGCCGCGCCGTCGCCGCCGTCGCCAGGGCGATGGACCTCTCGGAACTGGTTTCGAACCTCATCGGTCTGATGGCCTCGAAGCGCCGGCTTTTCGTGCTGGACGATGTGATCGGCCTCTTCGCCCGGCTGATGGCCGAGCACCGGGGCGAGGTCACGGCCGAGGTCACGTCGGCGCGCGAGCTCTCCGGGGTGCAGCGCGACAGCCTGGTCGCCACTCTCAAGAAGGCCATCGGCCGCGAAATCAAACTCAAACTGACCGTCGATGAGAAGATCATCGGCGGTCTTGTCGTCAAGCTGGGCTCGAAGATGATCGACACCTCGATCCGCTCGAAGCTCGCATCGCTGCAAAATGCAATGAGAGAGGTCGGGTGATGAGCATCCAGGCATCTGAGATTTCTGCGATCCTGAAGGAGCAGATCAAGAACTTCGGCCAGGAGGCCAAGGTTTCCGAGATCGGCCGCGTGCTCTCCGTCGGTGACGGCATCGCCCGCGTCTACGGCCTCGACCAGGTCCAGGCCGGCGAGATGGTCGAGTTCCCGGGCGGCATCCGCGGCATGGCGCTGAACCTCGAGGCCGACAATGTCGGTATCGTGATCTTCGGCGACGACCGGGACATCAAGGAAGGCGACACCGTCAAGCGCACCGGCGCCATCGTGGACGTGCCCGCCGGCAAGGCGCTGCTGGGCCGCGTCGTCGACGCGCTCGGCAACCCGATCGACGGCAAGGGGGCCATCAAGGCCGAGGAGCGCCGCGTCGCCGACGTCAAGGCGCCCGGCATCATCCCGCGCAAGTCGGTGCACGAGCCGATGGCGACCGGGCTGAAGGCGATCGACGCCCTGATCCCGATCGGGCGGGGCCAGCGCGAGCTGATCATCGGCGACCGCCAGACCGGCAAGACCGCCGTGGCGATGGACGCGATCCTGAACCAGAAGAGCTACAACGAAGCCGCGGGCGACGACGAGTCGAAGAAGCTCTACTGCGTCTACGTCGCGGTCGGCCAGAAGCGCTCGACGGTCGCCCAGCTGGTCAAGAAGCTCGAGGAGACCGGCGCCATCGAATATTCGATCGTGGTCGCCGCCACCGCGTCCGAGCCGGCGCCGATGCAGTACCTGGCGCCGTATTCGGCCTGCGCCATGGCCGAGTATTTCCGCGACAACGGCATGCACGCGCTGATCATCTATGACGACCTCTCGAAGCAGGCCGTCTCGTACCGCCAGATGTCGCTGCTGCTGCGCCGCCCGCCCGGCCGCGAGGCCTATCCGGGCGACGTGTTCTACCTGCACTCCCGCCTGCTCGAGCGCGCGGCGAAGCTGAACGACAACCACAAGGCCGGGTCGCTGACCGCGCTCCCGGTGATCGAGACCCAGGCCGGCGACGTGTCGGCCTACATCCCGACCAACGTGATCTCGATCACCGACGGCCAGATCTTCCTCGAGACCGAGCTGTTCTACCAGGGCATCCGCCCGGCGGTGAACGTCGGCCTCTCGGTCAGCCGCGTCGGCTCCGCCGCCCAGACCAAGGCGATGAAGTCGGTCGCCGGCAAGATCAAGCTCGAACTCGCCCAGTACCGCGAGATGGCCGCCTTCGCCCAGTTCGGCTCGGACCTCGACGCGGCGACCCAGCGGCTGCTGAACCGCGGCGCCCGCCTGACCGAGCTCCTGAAGCAGCCGCAGTACACGCCGCTGACCAATGCCGAGCAGGTTTGCGTCATCTTCGCCGGCACCCAGGGCTACCTCGACGACATGAAGGTCGCCAGCATCGGCAAGTTCGAGCAGGCGCTGCTGAGCGAGCTCCGCAACAATCAGGCCGATCTGCTGAAGGACATCCGCGACAACGACCGCAAGGTCGAGGGCGAGCTGGCCGACCGGATCAAGGCCGTGATCGAGAGCGTCAAGAAGACGCTCGCCTGAGGCGGGTACCGCAGATTGCCGACTGAGAGGAGCCCGCGGGCATGCCAAGCCTCAAGGACCTGAAAAACCGGATCAACTCGGTCAAGTCGACCCGGAAGATCACCAGCGCGATGAAGATGGTCGCCGCCGCCAAGCTGCGCCGGGCGCAGGAGGCGGCCGAGGCCGCGCGGCCCTATACCGAGCGGATGGACCATGTGCTCGCGAATCTCGCCCGCGCCGCCAAGGACAGCCAGACCGCGCCGAAGCTCCTGCGAGGGACCGGCGGCGACCAGGTGCACCTGCTGGTGGTCGCCACCGCCGAGCGGGGTCTCTGCGGCGGCTTCAACTCCACGATCGTGCGGCTGGCGAAAGGCCATGCCCAGCGGCTTCTGGCCGCGGGCAAGCAAGTCAAGATCCTGACCATCGGCCGCAAGGGCCGCGACCAGCTGCGCCGGGACTATGCGCAGTATTTCATCGGCCACGTCGATCTCGGCCAGGTGCGCCGCGTCGGCTATGGCGAGGCGCACGACATCGCCCAGGACATCCTCGCCCGCTTCGACGCCGGCGAGTTCGACATCGCCACCCTCTTCTACAACGAGTTCAAGTCGGTGATCAGCCAGATCCCGACCGAGCAGCGCCTGATCCCCGCCGCCGTCGGCGAGGCCGCGGACGAGGATGCGCGCCCGGTGAACTACGAATACGAGCCCGACGAGGACGAGATCCTCGCCGACCTGCTGCCGCAGAACCTGGCGGTGCAGATCTTCCGCGGGCTGCTGGAGAACGCCGCTTCCGAGCAGGGCGCGCGGATGTCCGCCATGGACAACGCCACCCGCAACGCCGGCGACATGATCGACCGCCTGACCATCCAGTACAACCGCTCGCGCCAGGCCGCGATCACCAAGGAACTGATCGAGATCATTTCGGGCGCCGAGGCGCTCTGAGATACCCAGGGAGACCGATATGAGCCAGGCTGTTGGCAAGATTACCCAGGTGATCGGCGCTGTCGTCGACGTGCAGTTCGAAGGCGAGCTGCCCGCGATCCTGAACGCGCTGGAGACCGAGAACCATGGCAACCGGCTGGTGCTCGAAGTCGCCCAGCACCTGGGCGAGAACACCGTCCGCACCATCGCCATGGATGCGTCCGAGGGCCTGATCCGCGGCCAGAAGGTCACCGACACCGGCGTGGCCATCGCGGTGCCGGTCGGCTCGGCGACGCTGGGGCGCATCATCAACGTGGTCGGCGAGCCGGTCGACGAGAAGGGTCCGGTCGAGGCTGAGGAGAGGCGCCCGATCCACCGCGCGGCGCCGGAATTCGTCGAGCAGTCGACCGAGTCCGAGATGCTCGAGACCGGCATCAAGGTCGTCGATCTGCTGGCGCCTTACGCCAAGGGCGGCAAGATCGGCCTGTTCGGCGGCGCCGGCGTCGGCAAGACCGTGCTGATCATGGAGCTGATCAACAACATCGCCCGCGGCCATGGCGGCTTCTCGGTGTTCGCCGGCGTCGGCGAGCGTACCCGCGAGGGCAACGACCTCTACCACGAGATGATCGAGGGCGGCGTCATCGTCCCGGACGATCTGCCGAAGTCGAAGGTGGCGCTGGTCTACGGCCAGATGAACGAGCCGCCGGGCGCCCGCTCGCGCGTCGCCCTGACCGGCCTGACGCTGGCCGAGCAGTTCCGCGACGAGTCCGGCTCCGACGTGCTGTTCTTCATCGACAACATCTTCCGCTTCACCCAGGCGGGCTCCGAGGTGTCGGCGCTCTTGGGCCGCATTCCCTCGGCGGTGGGCTACCAGCCGACGCTCGCCACCGACATGGGCGCCCTGCAGGAGCGCATCACCTCGACCAAGCAGGGCTCGATCACCTCGGTGCAGGCGATCTACGTGCCTGCGGACGACCTCACCGACCCGGCGCCGGCGACCTCGTTCGCCCATCTCGACGCGACCACCGTGCTGTCGCGCCAGATCGCCGAGCTCGGCATCTACCCCGCGGTCGATCCGCTCGACTCGACCTCGCGCATCCTCGACCGGCAGGTGCTGGGTGACGACCACTACGAGGTCGCCCGCAACGTGCAGGGCATCCTGCAGAAGTACAAGTCGCTGCAGGACATCATCGCCATCCTCGGCATGGACGAGCTCTCGGAGGAGGACAAGCTGACGGTCGCCCGCGCCCGCAAGATCCAGCGCTTCCTCAGCCAGCCGTTCTTCGTCGCCGAGGTTTTCACCGGCACGCCCGGGAAGTACGTCTCGGTCGACAAGACCATCGACGGCTTCAAGCGGCTCGCCGCCGGCGAGTTCGACCACCTGCCCGAGGCGGCGTTCTACATGGTGGGCGACATCGACGAGGCGGTCGAGAAGGCGCAGAAGATGGCCGCCGAGGCGGCGTGACATGGCGACGGCCGGCACGCTCGAACTGGCGGACTGCGTCAACGAGGTCTGCCCCTGGTCGGGCAAGCCGGTCGCGGCGGACAGCCTGACCCTCTACCGCGGCCGCACCGTCGGGTTCTGCAACCCGGGCTGCCGCGACAAGTTCGAGAAGGCGGCTTCGATGTTCGAGTCGGCGCTGGCCGGCAGAGAGGACTGAGATGGCAGAGACCCTCACCTTCGAGCTCGTGAGCCCCGAGCGCAAGCTCGCCTCGGCCGAGGCCGAGGCGGTGACGATCCCGGGCATGGCGGGCGACCTGACGGCGATGGCCAACCACGCGCCCTTCCTGACCAACATGCGCCCCGGCTTCGTGGTGGTGCGCAACGGCAGCTCCGAGGAAGGCTATTTCGTCACCGGCGGCTTCGCCGAGATCTCGCAGAACACCGTCTCGGTTCTGGCCGAGGAGGCGGTCGAGAAGGCTGCGGTAGACCGCGGCTACATCGAGGAGAAAATCGCCGTGGCCGAGCAGGCGCTGGCCGACGCGGCCGACAGCCGCAGGCAGGCGGCGCTTCAGAAGCTCAACGATTTCAAGGCATTGCTCGGCCAGATCGGCGGCTGAACCAGCCTCTCGCGGTGATCCCGGACCGGAACGCCTGCGCCCGCATTGGGCCGGCCCTCGCTCAGAGCAGGTCCGCGAACTCCGCGAAGACCCGCGCATAGGTGTCGCGCTTGAACGGCACGATCCGCTCGACGAGTTCGTCCGGCGCCATCCACTCCCAGACGCTGAACTCGGGCACATGGGCGGCGATGTCGATCTCCTGGTCGCTGCCCCCGAAGCGGAGCGCGAACCACCGCTGGGTCTGGCCCCGGTAGCGGCCCTTCCAGAGCTTCGGCACCAGCTCGCGCGGCAGATCATAGGGGATCCAGCCGCCGCTCTCGCGCAGCAACTCGACCCTTCCTGCTCGGATGCCGGTTTCCTCCGTGAGCTCCCGCAGCGCCGCCTCGCGCGGCGTCTCGCCCTTGTCGATCCCGCCCTGGGGCATCTGCCAGGCCTCGACGCTGCTGTCGAGCCGCTGGCCGGCGAAGATGCGGCCGGCCGGATTCAGGATCATCAGCCCGACGCAGGGCCGGTAGGGCAGGGCGTCGATCTCGGCGTCGGTCAGGATGCGTGCCATCGGTCCGCGGGGCCGGGAGCGGGGTGCGCGCTCGGGCGCACCCCCGTCCGGCCCGTCAGTTCCCGTTCCTGCCGTAGATCGACAGCCCGGCCAGCAGGTCGAGCGCATAGGCGAGCTGGAAGTCCTCCTGGCGGAGCTTCGCCGTCGCCTCGTGCCGCGCCCGCTCTTCCTCGAGCTGCTTGCGCTCGTCCTCCGAGAGCTCGCTCTCCAGCCGGCCGCGCAGGTCCGCCTCCGAGCGGGTGCGCTTTTCCGCCTCGGCCTCGGCCTCGGTGTCCGAGATCTTGCGCTCCTCGACCAGGATGTCGGGCTCGATGCCCAGCGCCTGGATCGAGCGGCCGGACGGGGTGTAGTAGCGCGCCGTCGTCAGCTTCATCGCGCCCTTGTCGCCGAGCTGCATGACCGTCTGCACCGAGCCCTTGCCGAAGGTCTTTGCCCCCAGCAGGATCGCGCGGCGCTGGTCCTGCAACGCCCCGGCCACGATCTCCGAGGCGGAAGCCGAGCCCTCGTTGATCAGCACCACCACCGGCTTGCCGCCGGTCAGGTCGCCGGTCCGGGCGTTCACCCGGTCGGCTTCCTCGAGGTCGCGGCCGCGGGTCGAGACGATCTCGCCGGTGTCGAGGAAGGCGTCCGCCACCTCGATCGCCTGGTTCAGGAGACCGCCCGGATTGTTGCGCAGGTCGACGATGTAGCCCGACACCTTGTCGGCGCCGATCTTCTCCTTCACCTCGGCGATCGCCTCCTCGAGGTTGGCGAAGGTCTGCTCGTTGAAGGTGGTGATGCGGAGGATGCCCACATCGCCTTCGACGCGCGCCCGCACCGCGCGGATCTTGATCACGTCGCGGGTGATCTTGACGTCGAACGGCTCCTCCGAGCCGGCGCGGCTGATGGTGATGTTGATCTCCGACCCGACCGGCCCGCGCATCTTGTCGACCGCCTCGGACAGGGAAAGCCCCAGCACCGATTCGCCGTCGATATGGGTGATGAAGTCGCCCGACAGCAGCCCGGCCCGCGCCGCCGGCGTGTCGTCGATCGGCGACACCACCTTGACGAAGCCGTTCTCCATCGTGACCTCGATGCCGAGCCCGCCGAACTCGCCCTTGGTCTGCTCGCGCATGTCGGCGAAGTTCTCGGGCGGCAGATAGGCCGAATGCGGATCGAGCGAGGCCAGCATGCCGTTGATCGCCGCCTCGATCAGCTTCTGCTCGTCCACCTCCTCGACATAGGCGACCCGTACCCGCTCGAAGATGTCGCCGAACAGGTCAAGGTATTCGTAGGTCGTCTTGGGCGTATTCTCCTGGGCCACCGTCGTCGCGACCAGCTGAGGCACCATCGCCCCCAGCGCCACGCCCGCCAAAAGGGCCACCACTGTCTTGCGCATCATCGACTTGCCTCGCTCGTTGTCCGGTCGAACCATTCTTCCGGGTCCAAGGGTTCCCCCGACCGTCTCAGTTCAAGATAGACCGTTTCCTGCCGAAACTGACTACTCCCATTCGCCGCTTCACGCAAAATTTCCTCGCCCGAGGGCAGATTTCCGCCGAGATCCCCCAGCTTTTCTCCCGCAAGCACAACCTCGCCCGCCTCCCGCTCGACATGGGAGAGCCCGGCGACGACCAGAAGATAGCCCGTCGCGGGCTCCAGGACCACGATCTGGCCGTAGTCGATCAGCGGCCCGGCGAACCGGATCGTGCCGTCCCAGGGGGCCGTGACCTGGGCGAAGGCCGGCGCCGTGACCGACCAGCCGTGGCCCGGCCGGCCCCAGGGGTCGGGCTCCCCGAAGGTCGCCGTCACCTCGCCGGCGAGGGGCAGTGGCACCCGCCCCGGCGGCATGTCCGGCGCGGCGCCGATCCCGGCGCCGGCCAGCTCGCCCGCCAGCCCGGCGAGGTCGCGGGCCCGCATCCGGGCCACCTCGGCCTGGTCGCGCAGCTCGCTCTGGGTCGCGAGGCCGGCCTTGTCGCGCCGGCCCAGCGCATCGGCGGTGTGGGCGCGCAGCTCCTGCAGCACGCTCAGCGCCGCGCGGGTCTGGTCGCGGGCCTCCTCCTCGCGGGCGCGGAGTGACCGGAGCGTGTCCAGCCGCCCGGTCAGCTCGCCCACCCGCCGGTCCAGCTCCGGCGTGACGCCGGCGATCAGCATCGCCGCCCGCGTCGCCTCCAGCGGCCCGCCGCGCACCGCCAGCAGGGCCGAGGACGGTGCCCGCGCGATCGATTGCAGCGCCGCCAGAAGCTGCGCCAGCTGCCCCGCATCGGCGTCGATCCGGTCGGTCAGCGTCCGTTCCTCGGCAGCCAGCGCCCGCAGCGCGGCCCGGAGCGCCGCCAGCGCCGCCTCGTGTGCGCCCACCGCCCGGCCGAGCGCGCCGAGGCGCATGTCCTCGGCCTCCGCGTCGTCCAGCAGCACCCCGGCCCGCGCCAGCAGCGCCTGCGCCCGCACGAGCTCGTCGGCGCCGTTTGCAAGGGCGGCACCGGCGATCGCGAGCGCGGCAAGCACCGCGGCGACCGGGGCGCCGGGCCGCCTCACCGGCCCGGGTCCCTGAGCAGCGAGCGCCCGGTCATCTCGGCCGGCTGCGCGAGCCCCATCAGCGCCAGCAGCGTCGGCGCCAGATCGGCCAGCCGGCCGCCGTCGGAAAGCCTCCAGCCCCGCGCCGCCACGCCATGCTCGACCAGCACCAGCGGCACCGGGTTGGTGGTGTGCGCTGTGTGCGGCCCGCCGGTCTCGGGGTCGATCATCATCTCGCAATTGCCGTGGTCGGCGGTGACCAGCAGCGCCCCGCCGGTCTCCTCCAGCGCCGCCAGCGCCGCGCCGAGCCCGCGGTCGACCGCCTCGCATGCGGCCACCGCCGCCGGGATCGAGCCGGTATGCCCGACCATGTCCGGGTTGGCGTAGTTGACCACGATCAGGTCGTAGAGATCGCGGATCGCCGCGACCAGGTGCCCGGTCACCTCGGCCGCCGACATCTCCGGCGCAAGGTCGTAGGTCCGGACCTTGGGCGAGGGCGCCATGGTGCGGTCCTCGCCGGGGTCCGGCGTCTCGACACCGCCGTTCAGGAAGAAGGTGACGTGGGGGTATTTCTCGGTCTCCGCCAGCCGGAACTGGCGCCTGCCCTGCATCGACACCCAGCGCCCCAGCGTGTTGACGATCTCGTCGGAGGGGAAGATCACGTCCATCAGGCGGTTCAGCCGGTCGGAATATTCCGCCATTCCCAGCGCCGCGGCGAAGCGCGGCCGGGCCGAGGCGTCGAAACCGTCGAACCCGGGGTCGAGCAGCGCGTCCAGGATCTCGCGGGCCCGGTCGGCGCGGAAGTTGATGCAGAGCACGCCGTCGCCGCCGCGCATCCCCGCATGGTCGCCGATCACCGTCGGCAGCACGAACTCGTCGGTCTCGCCGCGCCCGTAGCCGGCCTCGATCGCCGCCGCGGCGCTCGCCGCCCGCTCGCCGGTGCCCGAGACCATGGCGCCGAAGGCCGCCTGCACCCGGTCCCAGCGCTTGTCCCGGTCCATGCCGTAGAACCGGCCGCAGACGGTGGCGACCGCGCCCGCCGCGCCGACCGCGCGTTCCAGCTCCGCCACCTGCCCAAGCGCCGACTTCGGCGCCACGTCGCGGCCGTCGAGGAACAGGTGCAGCTTCACCGGCACGCCCATCCCGGCCAGCACCCGCGCCGTCTCGGCCATGTGGCGCTGGTGCGAATGCACGCCGCCGGGGCTCGCGAGCCCGATCACATGGGCGGTGCCGCCGGTCTCCTTCAGCCGCGCCGCGAAGCGCGCCAGCGCCGGACTGGCGGCGAAGCTGCCGTCGGCGATGGCGTTGTCGATCCGCGGCAGGTCCATCCACACCACCCGCCCGGCGCCGATATTGGTGTGCCCGACCTCGGAATTGCCCATCTGCCCCTCGGGCAGCCCCACATCGGTGCCGCTGGCCGAGAGGGTGGTGCGTGGGCACTCCGCCCAGATCCGGTCGAAGTTCGGGGTATCGGCGAGCGAGGGCGCGTTCGCCGGCCCGGGCGCCGACAGCCCCCAGCCGTCCAGCACCATCAGGATCACGGGGCGGTGGTCGGGCATGGTTCCCTGCCTCGGCTCTCAGGACTGCTCGCCCGGGCATTTAGCCTCTCGCGGCGGCAGGTGCAACGGGTGGAGGCGCAGGGGCGTCGGGGAGGGCCTGTGCGCGGGCCGCCTCCGGGCACCGCGTCGCGCCCTGATGCGGCGGCACCGGCAGTTTGCGCGGGCGACGGGAATCGGCCTAGCGTGGCCAAGGCGGCGTGATTGTCCGCGCACGATGCCGTGGGGCAGCCGAAGACCAGCGGCCGAAGACGAAGGTTTCCGGCGAATGACATCTGCGTCAGGGGTCGGCGGGAGGCGCGGTTCCCGACAGGGAGTGGAGGTCATCACATCGAGCGAAAACAACAAGGCACTGGTCCGCGCGGCCTTCGAGCCGTGGGACCAAGGCGATAGCGCCCCGTTCTTCGACATCATCGCGGAGGATGTTGTCTGGACGGTCATCGGGACGACGCCGGTATCCGGCGTCTACCGCTCGAAGCGGGCGCTCGTGGACCGGGCCTTCGGCCCGCTTCTCGAGCGCCTCGAAGGTCCCTTGACGACAAGATTGATCGATGTCGCTGCGGAGGGCGCCAAGGTGTTCCTGCGCTTCCAGAGCACAGGTGTCGGCAGGACGGGGCAACAATACAACCAAGTCTACTGCTTCGCGATGGTCATGCGCGAGGGCCGGATCGTCGAAATCGTTGCCTATCTCGACACGGAACTCCTCGCGCGGATCTTCTCCAGACCGCCGGGTTCGACCCGAGGCGGCCGTCGCCGCGCGCCGCCCCGCCGTCCGCCGCCCCGCCAGTGTCCGCGCCGTCGACCGCACAAAGGCAGCAGATGCCGAGCTTCGGTTCGATGAAGGTCCCGACGATCCCTTCCGCGTCGAACGGCTCGCGGTACGCGGTCGATCCGCCGCGCGCGATCAGCGCGTTCAGCAGCGCCGCCATCGCCGGCGCGTCCCGCCGGCCGGACGGTCAGGGGCATCGGGCGCACCCTGTCCCGAGCCCCCGCATGCCAGTCTCCCGCGCCAGCGGCCCTCACTCCCGGTGATAGGGCGATCGGGCCAGGATCGACACCGCCCGGTAAAGCTGCTCGGCCAGCATCACCCGCACCAGCATGTGCGGCCAGACCATCGGCCCGAAGGACAGCACCTTCTCGGCCCGCTCGCACAGCGCCCGGTCGTGCCCGTCGGCGCCGCCGATCAGGAACACCGCCTCCGGCGCGCCCCGGTCCCGGATCGCCGCCATCAGCTTGGCGAAGGCGGGGCTGGTCATGGTCTCGCCGCGCTCGTCGAGGGCGATGGCCGCGGCCCCGGCAGGCACGGCGGCGGCCAGCCGCAGCGACTGCTCGGCCCGGTCATGGGCCTTGCGCTCGTCGATCTCGGAGATGTTGAACGGGCAAAGCGCCTGCGCCCGCCCCGCCAGCGCGGCGCGGTTGAGGTAGTCGTTGACCAGCATCTTCTCGGGGCCGGGCTTCATCCGCCCGACTGCGGCAATCGTGATCTTCACAGGCGCCCTCAGGCGCGGCGGGCCGCCTTGTCCGGAGCGGCGAGCCACATCTTCTCGAGCTGGTAGAACTCGCGGACCTCGGGCCGGAACACGTGGACGATCACGTCCCCGGCGTCGATCAGCACCCAGTCGGCGGCCTCCTTGCCCTCGACCCGCGCGCTGACGCCGGCGTCCTGCTTCAGCCTTTCGGTCAGCTTCTCGCAGAGCGCGGCCACATGGCGCGTCGAGCGGCCCGAGGCGATCACCATGAAATCCGCCACCGCCGACTTGCCGGCAAGCGGGATGTCGAGGATGTCCTCGGCGCCGTCCTGATCAAGAGTGGAAGTGATGAGATTGAGAAGCTCGCGGCTTCCGGTCTCGTCGTCCGAAGCGGCCACCGGGGGCTTCGGCGCATGAGCGCGCAGGGCGCTCGCGGCAACTTGTTGGGTCAGATCCTATACCTCCGTCTGTCCGGCTGCCGGGCCCAGGGTGAGTCCGTGAAACAGCGCCGCCAACACCCTCAACTTAGCAACTCTGGCGCCCGCTCTCAAGAAGGCGCTGAAATTTCACCGAAATGTCGCATTTTACGCGAGTCTCAGCGATGCGATGCCTGTTCCCGGTGATGCCGCGCCAGCGCCAGCGTCCGGTACACCCCATGCACCATCTTGCCATAGGGCAGGGTGGCGAACAGCGCCAGCACGAAGCCCAGATGGATCGCCAGCAGCCAGCCCATCGCCGTCGTGTGCCGGAAGAACAGCAGCGCAAGCCCGGTCAGCGCGGTGAAATGCAGCAGCGCCAGGAACCCCGTATCCATGCCCCGGAGCCGGGTCGCCTCCGGCGCCCGGTCGGTCACGAACTTGATCGCGAACAGCCCCGCGGTCCCGGCCACGATCCCGATTCCGCCGATCGTCCCGAGCACCACCGGCAGCGAGTACCAGGAATAGGGCGCCTGCCAGCCCAGGAGGTGATCCATCACCGTGGCAACGCAGGTCGCCGCGAAACACAGCAGGAAACCCCACATGGTGGCCAGATGCAGGTGCCGCCGGCCCATGCCGAAGCGCTCGTCCACATCGTTGCAGCCATCGCCCCCGCCGCCCAGATGCCGGGTCTGCCCCGCATCCCGCAGCGCCAGCCCGAGCGCCGCCGGCGGCAGCGCCCCGCCGCCGCTCGCCCGCCAGAAGCTCAGCCCGCCCATGGCCATGGCGACCACCGCCCAGCCGAAGCTCGCCAGCCCCAGGGTCGCCATCACCCCCCACGGGATCACCGCGTAGAACGCCCCCGGTCCCGTATGGCGGTCGGTCATGGTCTCGCTCCCGGCCAGCGCCGCCGTCAGGATCATCACCGCCGCCAGCGCCAGCGCGGTCGCCAGCGACACCACCAGCCCGTTCCGCTCGAACAGCCGCCCCAGCCCCTTCGGCCAGGCGTGTTCCGCATAGGTCTCGGCCCGGAGCTCGGCGAAGGTGCGCGGCAGGTTCAGGCCCCACTCGTGCGGTGGCGCGTACTGGCAGGCGTGGTAGCAGCCCTTGCAGTGGTGGCAGAGATTGGCGAGATAGCCGAGGTCGCCGTCGCTGAAGCCGCGCCGCAGCTCCATCGCCGGGAACACCGGGCAGAAGCCCTCGCAGTAGCGGCAGGCGTTGCAGATCTCCATGGTGCGCCGGGCCTCGGCGACGGTGTCCGCTTCCGGGACGAGCAAGGGGGCGGTATCAAACCCTGGCATGGCGCGCCGCTCCTTCCCCGGCCTTCAGGCCGAACACGGTCCCGATGGTCATCCCGATCCCGGCCAGGTAGCCCTGTCCCAGCACGTTCCCGGCCATGATCTCGCCGGCGGCGTAGATGTTCTCGGCCCGGCTGCCGTCGGCCCAGAGCAGCGCCGCCGTGTCGTCGACCCCGACGCCCATATAGGTGAAGGTGATCCCGGGCCGCATCGGGAAGCCGACAAAGGGCGGAGTGTCGATCGGCCGCGCCCAGTTCGTCTTCTCCGGGGTCAGCCCGGTGGTGCGCCGACCGTCATGGGCCGCCGGATCGAACGGCCCCTCCTTGGCGCAGGCGGCGTTGTAGGCGTCGACCGTCGCCCTGAGCGCCGCCGGCGAGAGCCCCAGCGCCTCCGCCAGCCCCTCGACCGTCTGCGAGCGCACCGGCGGGTAGAGCGGCGGCAGGAACAGCGGCTCGGCCTTGGCGTCGATGATCGACCAGGCGATCTGGTCCGGCTGCTTCGCCACCAGCCGCCCCCAGATCGCATAGCGCTTCGGCCAGAAGTCCTCGCCCTCGTCGTAGAAGCGCCGGCAGTCGCGGTTGACCATGATCGAGAACGGCACGCTGTCGAGCCGGGTGGCGATGCCGCCGTCGAACTTCGGTCCGCGGGCGTCGAGCGCGATGGCGTGGCACTGGTCGGCGTCGCCGACCTGCCTGGCGCCCGCCTCCAGCAGCAGCTTCAGCACCCCGCCGCGATTGTAAGGCGTGCCGCGGATCAGGAAGTTCCGTGCCCCCGGCCCCCAGGCCTCCTCCAGCCATTCCAGATTGGCCTGATAGCCCCCGGCCGCCGCCACCAGGGCCCGCGCCTCGACCCTGGCCTCGAAGCCCCGGTGGCGCAGCCGCGCGGCGGTGAAGCGGCCGCCTTCGATCTCGATCCCGGTCACCTCGGCGTCGTAGACCGCCTCGACCCCCAGGCGCGCCGCGGTCAGGTAGTAGGCGTTCATCAGCGCCTTGCCGCCGCCCCGGAAGAAGGCGTTGGTGCGGTCGAGCGACAGGGTGCCGCCGATCGCCTGCTGGAACCGAACCCCGCGGGCGTGCATCCAGCCGGTCAGCCGGGCGGATTCCTCGATGGTCATGCGGGCGAGATGCGGGTCGGTGCGCCCGGCGGTCACCCGCATCAGGTCGTCGTAATACTCCTCGACCGGATAGGCGGAGGTCAGCACCTCGGTCGGCGCCCCGTGGGCGGTGCGCAGGTTGCGGGTGTGCCGCGAGTTGCCGCCGCGAAAGGCCTTGGGCGCCGCCTCGGCGACCAGTACCCTCGCCCCGTGCTCGGCCGCGGTGATGGCGGCACAAAGCGCCGCATTGCCGCCGCCGGCGATGAGGACGTCATATGTGCTGCCCGAAACCGTGGCGCCCGCGTTCTGCATCGTTGATCCGTCTCCGTCCGGCCGTTAGGTATACGCCTGTATGCAATCCGTCAAAGCAATTCTGACCCCGGCCCGCCTGACCGCCATCGCCGCCTCGGCCGCGGGGGCGGCGGCGTTCTTCGCCTTCGACCTGCCGCTGCCCTTCATGCTGGGGCCGATGTTCGGCTGCCTGTTCGCGGCGCTCGCCGGGGCGAAGCTGCAGGGTCTCGGCTGGCTCGCCACCGCGATGCGGATCGTGCTCGGCGTCGCCGTCGGCACCGCGATCACGCCCGAGCTGATGCACCGGATGCCGCAGATGATCTACTCGGTCCTCCTGGTGCCGCCGTTCATCCTGGTGATCGGCCTCGTCGGCTATCCGTGGTTCCGCAAGGTCTGCGGCTTCGACCACGCCACCAGCTATTTCGGCGCCATGCCCGGCGGGCTGCAGGACATGCTGGTGTTCGGCGAGGAGGCGGGCGGCAATGTCCGCACCCTCTCGCTGCTGCACGCCACCCGGGTGCTGGTGATCGTGACCAGCGCGCCCTTCCTGCTGCAGGCGGTCTGGGGCGTGCCGCTCGGCGGCTCGCCCGGCGCCTCGGCCGCGGACATTCCGCTCGGCGCGATGGCGATCATGGCCGCGGCCGGCACCGCCGGCTGGTGGCTGGCGCGCCGGGTCGGCCTGTTCGGCGCCCCGATCATCGGCCCGCTGGTGGCGACCGCGCTGGTGTCGCTCTCGGGCTTCATCGAGCACCGCCCGCCGCGCGAGGCGCTGCTGGCGGCGCAGTTCATCCTCGGCCTCGGGGCCGGGGCCGCCTATGTCGGCGTCACCATGCGCGAGCTGCGCCGCGACGTGCTCTCGGGCATCGGCTACTGCGTGCTGCTGGCGGGCATCTCGCTGGTCTTCGCCGAGATCGTGATCGGCATCGGCGCCGCGCCGCCGATGGAGGCCTTCCTCGCCTTCGCCCCCGGCGGCCAGTCCGAGATGGCGATCCTGGCCATCGTCGCCGGCGCCGACCTCGCCTATGTGGTCACCCACCACCTGGTGCGCCTGGTGGTGGTGATCCTCGGCGCCCCGGTGGCTGCGCGGTTCATCCGCTAGGCGGATCCGGACTCCGGCCTTGCGCCAGGTCATGTGGCGCCCGAGTCACACTGTGCCCGAAAATCGTTGCTTGCTCGCCCAAAATTTGCCCGAATGCGGATTAAGATGATCAAAAGTTGCGTGGAGTTAGTGAGTTGTTCGCCTTTCTTCAATTCGTTTGTGTCTGACGATCCGCCCGTGAGGGCAACTTTTCGGAGCGAGGGGCAGTTATGAAGCATCCGTTTGACGTGCATGTCGGAGCGAAGCTCGGCCAGTGCCGGACCTCGGCCAGGATGAGCCGCCAGCAGCTCGGCGCAAGGCTTGGTGTCGATGCACAGAAGATCCGCGATTTCGAGACCGGCGACGCGCCGATCAGCCCGGGCCTGATGCGCAACATCGTGGCCGAGCTGAACGTCCCGCCGGCCTACTTCTTCTCCGGTCTGGCCGAAGCCCTGAAGGGCGCCGCCTGATCCGGGCCATCCGGCCGCAGTTCACGGCCGATCGATCTGAACGGGGACATGCCCGGCCCTGAGCCGGGCCGGTCCCGCGTCAGGTTTCCGAAGTGCGCGATCACCGGCCGCGCGCGCGGCGGCGCGGGAGCGCCGGAGTCCGGCCCGGGTCGGCCCTGCCTCATCGAATCCCGCTGGTCCCTCCACTCACCCGATCGGGCACCCGGCCGAATCAAGATGTCCGACTGCCGATGCGGATAAGCCGGCAGGGAAGCTTGCATGACCAGAAACTTATCCATTCCCGCCCTCGTCGCGCTCATGCTCGCGTCTTTGACGCAGAGTGCCGGGGCCGACGAGAGCGAGAATCTGGCGCAGCAGTTGAACAACCCGGTCGCGGACCTGATCAGCTTCCCGATCCAGAGCAATTTCGACTTCAAGATCGGGCCGAGCGACGGCTGGCGCAACACCAACAACGTCCAGCCGGTCATTCCGATTGGCCTGAACGAGGACTGGAACGTCATCAGCCGGACGATTGTGCCCGTCATCTACCAGGATGACATCGCCGGAAACTCCGGGTCGCAGTTCGGCCTGAGCGACACGTTGCAGAGCTTGTTCATTTCGCCGAAGGCGCCGGTGCCGACCTCGGTCGGAAACCTCATCTGGGGCGCCGGCCCCGCAGCCGCGGTCCCGACATCGACGGACAAGCTGCTCGGCCTCGGGACATTCGGGATCGGCCCGACCGGGGTCGCGCTGTTCCAGCAGGGCCCCTGGACCTATGGCGCCCTGGCCAATCATCTGTGGGGTGTCGCCGAGACGCGCAACAACGTGCCGGACCTGAACAATACCTTCATGCAGCCGTTCATCTCCTACACGACGCCTTCGGCCTGGACCTACTCCGTCAACGCGGAGATGAACTACAACTGGGAGGCGGACGACGAACTGAGCGGGCCAATCAATTTCGGCCTCTCGAAGCTGGTGGTGATCGGTCAGCAGCCGGTGAGCTTCCAGGGGCGGCTCCGCTGGTGGGCGGCGGATACGCCGGCCAGCCCGGAGGGCCTGGGGTTCACCTTCAATGTGACCTTCGTGTTCCCGAAGTGAACGGCGCGCTGCCCGATTTCGCGCGGATGTCCGGGTAGTCCGCAAGCATGACGGCACATTTCCGACGCCAGTCCTGAGGCGTCGGCCCCTGGCTTGGAAACCACGCTTCCCGCACGATGGCTGATCGCCCGGCAACCATCGGGAACTCGGACCAGGGCGCAGCCGCAGGCCATGAAACCGGGCCGGAATCCATTAACCATAATTGGCGTCCGAACGGGCAATCCAATAATACCAACGACTTAACCAGGCGTCCGCACGCGGACACCCGGAATCGCCCGCCCCTGGGCTACCCCCCGGCGGTGATCTTCAGCCGCGACATGTAGGCGTTCGAGATGTGCCGCCGGGCCGCCGCCTCGGCCGCGTCCTCGTCGCGGGCCTCGACCGCCCGGATGATGGCGTCGTGCTCGCCGACCAATTCCGCCCCGCGCCCCGGCACGGCGAGCGTCGTGGTCGACAGGAGCGCCAGCGAGCGGCGCATGTCCTGCAGCATCCGGTCCAGATAGCGGTTGTGGCTGGCCCGGTGGAGCTGGCGGTGGAAGCGCTTGTTCGCCTGGCTGAGTTCGCGGGGCCGCCCGGCCAGCGCCCGGTCGGCCTCGACCATGCCGCGCAGCACCGCGGTCTCCTCGGGCGCCGCGTGACGGGCGGCCAGCCGCGCCGCCAGACCCTCGACCACCGCGCGCACCTCGTAGAGCTCGCCGAGCTGGTCGTGGTCCAGAGTCGCCACCACCAGCCGGCGCCCCTCCGCCGCCGCAACCCCCTGCGCCTCGAGCCGCTTCAGCGCCTCGCGCACCGGGGTGCGGCTGACCCCGAGCCGCTCGGCAAGCTCGGTCTCCACCAGCCGCGTGCCCGCCGGCAGCTCGCCCGCGTCCACCGCGTCGAGAATCATCTGGTAGACATCGCGATCGGGGGTCTCGCTCGCCACGGCAAAGCTCGGGGGCAAAGGAAAAGGGCCGCGCCACTGTCGCACAGCGTCGCGGCCCTCACAACTTCGGCCAGCCCCGGTCGACCAGCCCCTAGTGGTTCCCCCGCACCAGCTGCTCGTAGCTCGTGGCGATGTCGCGGGTCAGCGCGCCGACCTCGAAGCTGTAGGGCCCGATCTGGCCCACCGGGGTGACCTCGGCGGCGGTGCCGGTCAGCCAGCACTGCTCGAAGCCCTCGAGTTCGTCGGGCATGATGTGCCGCTCGACCACCTTGATTCCCTTGTCCTTCATCATCCCGATCACGGTCTGCCGGGTGATGCCGTTCAGGAAGCAGTCGGGCTGGGGCGTATGCACCGCGCCGTCCTTGACGAAGAACACGTTGGCGCCGGTCGCCTCGGCCACATAGCCGCGATAGTCCATCATCAGCGCGTCCGAGCAGCCCTTGGCCTCGGCCGCGTGCTTGGACATGGTGCAGATCATGTAGAGCCCGGCCGCCTTGGCATGGCTCGGGATCGTCTCCGGGCTCGGCCGCTTCCACTTCGAGATGTCGAGCTTGGCGCCCTTCATCTTGGCGTCGCCGTAATAGGCGCCCCATTCCCAGGTGGCGACCGCCATGCGGATCGGGTTGCGCGCCGCGGCGACCCCCATGTCGAGCCCGGCGCCGCGCCAGGCCAGCACCCGCACATAGGCGTCGCTGAACTTGTTGGCCTTCATCGTGGCGGTCTTGGCTTCCTCGATCTGCTCGACGGTCCAGGGGATCGGCATGTCCATCGCCGCGCCCGACGCCAGCAGCCGCTGCGAATGCTCCTCCGACTTGAAGATCCGCCCGCCATAGGCCCGCTCGCCCTCGAACACGGCGCTGGCATAGTGCAGCGCATGGGTCAGGATATGCACATTGGCCGAGCGCCATTCGACCAGCTTGCCGTCCATCCAGATAAACCCGTCGCGGTCGTCATAGGTTTGGCCTGCGGCCATGACCCGTCTCCCTCTCCATGCCGGTTCCCGGCGTGCGGCTCGGAGCGCGCGCGGGGTCGGTATCTTGCGCAAATCGGGCCGCGCCCGAATAAATCTGTGCGCGGCCCCCGGATTTGGCCTAACATCGGGCTTCCAATCAGTCAATAAGACTGACATAAATATTTACCGGCGCATGCCGGAATCACAGCGGTCGGCACGGTGGCGGGGAGGTGTGCGATGCGGGCGACGATCAGCAGGGGGGCACCGGTGCTCAACCGGTCGGACCAGCTCCTGTTCCTCACCGACGAGCAGCTCCGCCAGGGGATCGAACTGCTGTTCTTCGCCTATCGCGACTTCACCGGCGATCCGGATGCGGTGCTGGCCGAGCGCGGCTACGGCCGGGCCCATCACCGGGCGATCCACTTCATCAAGCGCCGCCCCGGCATCACCATCGCCGGGCTGCTCGAGATCCTCGGCGTGACCAAGCAGTCGCTGAACCGGGTGCTGCGCCAGCTGGTCGACGACGGGCTGGTGGCGAGCACGCCGGGAACCGCCGACCGCCGGCAGCGCCACCTGCGCCTCAGCCCCGCGGGCGAGGAGCTGGAGCGCCTGCTCTCGGCCCCGCAGCGGGCCCGGCTGCGGCGGGCCTATAACGAGGCCGGCCCCGAAGCGGTGGCCGGCTTCCGCCGGGTGCTGGAGCGGATGATCAACGAATCCGGTCGCGACGCGGTGCTGTCGCTGGTCGGGCAGGAGGGTTCGTGACTGCCCCGGCCGAGGGTCCCGCCCATATCCTGGTCGTGGATGACGACGCCCGCATCCGCGACCTGCTCAAGCGGTTCCTGACCCGCAACGGCTATCTCGTGACCGTCGCCCGCGACGCGGCCCATGCCTCGCGGCTGCTCCAGAGCCTGGCCTTCGACATGCTGGTGGTCGATGTGATGATGCCGGGCGAGGACGGCTTCTCGCTGACCCGGCGGCTGCGCGGAGAGATCGACGCGCCGATTCTCCTGCTGACCGCACGCGGCGGCACCGACGACCGGATCGAGGGGCTGGAGGCCGGCGCCGACGACTACCTGCCGAAGCCGTTCGAGCCGCGCGAGCTGCTGCTGCGCATCGCCGCCATCCTGCGCCGCGCCGCGCCGCCGCCGGTGCCCGAGCCGGCGCCGAAGACCATCGTGCTCGGCGAGGCGCGGTTCGACATCCTGCGCGGCGAGCTCCGGCGCGGCGACGAGGTGGTGCGCCTGACCTCGACCGAACAGGCGCTGATGCGCGTGTTCTCGCGCCAGGCGAACGAGCCGGTGAGCCGGGCGCGGCTGGCGGAGGAACTTGGCGGCACCGCCGGCGAGGTGCAGGAGCGCGCGGTCGACGTGCAGATCACCCGGCTCAGGCGCAAGATCGAGGTCGACCCGAAAGCGCCGCGCTACCTGCAGACCGTGCGCGGCTCGGGCTACATGCTGACCCCGGACTGAGCGTGCGGGCATGCGCTGCGGGCCGAGGGGCCGGCGCTCCCGCCCGGTACCTCACTCGAGGCTGAAATCCCAGGTCAGCAGCGCGCCCGCGGTATGGCTCTTCACCCCGTCCTCGCGCAGGTAGCGGTATCCGATCGAGGCCGTCAGCCCGTCGGCGATCACGTACTCCAGCGTCGTGGTCGCCAGCCGGTCGGCCGGGTCGGCGCCGGTGTCGCCGAGCCCGAGGACGCCCGAGATGGCGAAGTCGCCGATCCCCGCCTCGGCTCCCGTGGTCAGGAACCATGCGCGCTCGGTGGCGCCGTCATAGTCCGGGAACCAGGCGCCCTCGCCGAAGAGCGCGATTTCCGCCGGGCCGGCCTCGAACTCGTGGGCCAGTCCCGCGACGGCGCCGTATTCGGCGGCGGTGTCCTCGCCCTCGACCCCCTGGTAGCGGATGCCGAGGTTGTAGCCGGTGCCGCCGAAGCCGCCCCCGAGCGCCACGGCGAGCGATTCCGGCCGGCCGGTGTTCGACACCCCGCCATCGCTCCGGTGCAGTCGCTCGCGGCGGGTGAAGAGCGAGCCGCTGAGGGCGGTGGTGTCGGCCACGAAGGTCGCGATTGAGAGCGTGTGCTCGCCGCCGAGCGCCTCGAAGGGCAGGCTGACGGCGGCGCCGATCCGCTCGTCCAGCTCGTAGTCCCCGGCGATGTCGCCGCCATAGAATTCCGGGCATGTTGTCGCCCGCGGTGCCGAAGACCGGGTCGAACTTGCCGAGGATCAGGAAACCCGGCCCGGCCGCGAGGCCGAAATACACCTCCTCGAGATAGAGCCCCTCGTCCCGGAAGAACCGGTCGCCATCCGGATCCTCGACCGGCTCGAAGGTCGACGAGGCATAGATGCCGGTCCCCTCCGGCAGGGTCCAGGCCAGTTCGACGTCGATGGTCGCGAAGGTGTCGTTGAGTTCGGCCGCCGCGTCGCTGGCGCTGAAGACATAGTCGTCCTGCAACTCGACCGAAATGTCGGCCCGCAGCGAGGGCCATTCGTCCGCCCGCGCAGCCCCCGCCGCCGGGATGACAAGCGCGGCGAGGGTAACGCCCTGCACCGGCCGCCGGCAAAGGCGAAACATGCGTCCGTTCACTGCGTCCATACCCTCCCGGGCGCTGCTGGTCCGAATGCGAGGCGCCATGCCGGCCGATACCGGGGCCGGGGGAAGTGTATGGCAACCGGATCGCACGGGGAAACCCTCCTGCGCGGCGCCGGCGTCGCTCCCGATGCGCATCCGCTCCATTTACCTCTCCCGCCGAACCGGTCTAACCTGCGGCCATGTCCGTGCTGATCCTGACCCACCCGTCGAGCCACCGCCACGTCACCCCGCCCGGCCATCCCGAGCGGGTGGCGCGGATCGAGACCGTGGACCGGGTGCTTGCCGGGCCGCCATACGCTTCCCTGCCGCGGGCCGAGGTGCCGGCGGCCAGCGACGCGCAGCTCTCCCGGGCGCATGATCCCGACTATGTCGCCATGATCGCCGCGCGCGCTCCCGCGAAGGGCTGGTCCAGTCTCGATCCGGATACGCATATGTGCCCGGACAGCCTGGATGCGGCGCGCCATGCGGCGGGTGCCAGCATCGCCGCGGTCGAGGCGGTGATGGCGGGCGCCCACCGGGCCGCGTTCTGCGCCGTGCGTCCCTGCGGCCACCATGCCGAGCGGCGCCGGGCGATGGGGTTCTGCCTGTTCAACAACGTCGCGGTCGGCGCGCTGCATGCCCTCGAGACCCTGGGAGTGGAGAAGCTCGCCATCGTCGATTTCGACGTCCATCACGGCAACGGCACCCAGGACATCTTCTGGGAGGACGGGCGGGTGCTTTTCGCCTCGTCGCACCAGATGCCGCTCTATCCGGGCACCGGGGCCAGGGACGAGACCGGGGTCGGCAACATCTTCAACGCGCCGCTCAGGCCGTTCAGCGGCGGCGCCGAGATGCGGGCCGTCTACGAGGGCAGGCTCTTCCCGGCGATCCGCGACTTCGGGCCGGAGCTGATCATGGTCTCGGCCGGGTTCGACGCGCACCGGGACGATCCGCTGGCGAACCTGAACTGGACCGCCGGAGACTTCGGCTGGGTGACGGCCGAGATCTGCCGGCTGGCGGCGACCTGTTGCGAGGGCAGGGTGGTCTCGACGCTGGAAGGCGGCTATGACCTCGACGGGCTCGCTGAATCGGTTTGCGCCCATCTTGACGCGCTGATCGCCCATGCGGAGGGAAGTCTGTGACCGAGAAGAAGATTTCCGACATGAGTTTCGAGGACGCGCTGGCGGCGCTCGAACAGGTGGTCAACCAGCTTGAGGGCGGGCAGGTGCCGCTGGAGAAATCGATCGCCCTCTACGAACGCGGTGACGCGCTCAGGAAGCATTGCGAGGCCAAGCTGTCCGAGGCCGAGCTCAAGGTCGAGAAGATCGTCGCCGGCGGCGACGGCGCCGCGTCGGGCGCCGAACCCTTCAGGACCGAGTGATGCGCCGAGGGGGCGCATTGCCAAAGCGCCCCCGATCTGCCAAGCAGCGCCGGCTGAACGCCGACGGGAAACGGATTTGGAGATCTCGGTGAGCGACCGCCCGGCAACCCCGCTGCTCGATCGCGTGCAGGTGCCTGCGGACCTGCGCGGCATGACCGACGCCGAGCTGAAGCAGGTGGCGGACGAGCTGCGCGCCGAGACCATCTCGGCGGTCTCCGTCACCGGCGGGCATCTGGGCGCCGGGCTCGGCGTGGTCGAGCTGACCGTGGCGGTCCATGCGGTGTTCGATACGCCGCGCGACCGGCTGATCTGGGATGTCGGCCACCAGTGCTACCCGCACAAGATCCTGACCGGCAGGCGCGACCGCATCCGGACGCTGCGCCAGGGCGGCGGGCTCTCCGGCTTCACCAAGCGGGCGGAGAGCGAGTACGATCCCTTCGGCGCGGCCCATTCCTCGACCTCGATCTCGGCGGCGCTGGGCTTCGCCGTCGGCCGCGAGCTGGGCCGGGAGGAGATCGGCGACGTCATCGCGGTGATCGGCGACGGGGCGATGTCGGCCGGCATGGCCTACGAGGCGATGAACAATGCCGGGCATCTCGGCAACCGGCTGATCGTGATCCTGAACGACAACGAGATGTCGATCGCACCGCCCGTGGGCGCCATGTCGGCCTATCTCTCGCGGCTCTACGCCCAGGCGCCGTTCCAGGACCTGCGCGCCGCGGCGAAGGAGGCGGTGAACCTGCTGCCGGAGCCGTTCCGCGAGGGCGCCCGGCGGGCGCGCGAGCTGGTCAAGGGCCTGGCGGTCGGCGGCACGCTGTTCGAGGAGCTTGGCTTCGACTATGTGGGTCCGATCGACGGCCACGACATGGGCCAGCTCCTGCCGGTGCTGCGCACCGTCCGCAGGCGCGCCACGGGGCCGGTGCTGATCCACTGCATCACCCGCAAGGGCAAGGGCTATCCGCCGGCCGAGAACTCGGCCGACAAGTATCACGGCGTGGCCAGGTTCGACGTGGTCACCGGCCAGCAGGCCAAGCCCGCCGCCAATGCGCCGAGCTACACCAAGGTCTTCGCCCAGAGCCTGATCAGGGAAGCCGAGAAGGACGACCGCATCGTCGCCATCACCGCCGCGATGCCCGATGGAACCGGGCTCGACCTCTTCGGCAAGGTCTTTCCCGACCGCTGCTTCGACGTCGGCCTCGCCGAGCAGCACGCGGTGACCTTCGCCGCCGGCCTGGCGGCCTCGGGGATGAAGCCGTTCGCGGCGATCTACTCTACCTTCCTGCAGCGCGCCTACGATCAGGTCGTGCACGACGTGGCGATCCAGCGCCTGGCCGTCCGCTTCGCCATCGACCGCGCCGGGTTGGTCGGCGCCGACGGAGCGACCCATGCGGGCAGCTTCGACGTGACCTATCTCTCCTGCCTGCCGGGCATGGTGGTGATGGCCGCGGCCGACGAGGCGGAGCTGGTTCACATGGTGGCGACCGCAGCGGCGATCGACGACCGGCCCTCCGCCTTCCGCTATCCGCGCGGCGAGGGCGTGGGCGTGGAATTGCCCGAGGCCGGTGTGCCGCTGGAGATCGGTCGCGGCCGGGTGGTGCGCGAGGGCACCAAGATCGCGCTGCTGAGTTTCGGCGCCCGGCTCGCCGAGTGCCTGAAGGCCGCCGAGGAGCTGGACGCCCGCGGGCTCTCGACCACAGTCGCCGACGCCCGCTTCGCCAAGCCGCTGGACCGCGAGCTGGTGTTGCGGCTGGCGCGGAACCACGAGGCGCTGGTGACCGTCGAGGAAGGCGCTGTCGGCGGCTTCGGCAGCCATGTGCTGCAGCTTCTGGCCACCGAGGGACTGCTGGACCAGGGGCTGAAGATCCGCCCGATGGTGCTGCCCGATGTCTTCATCGACCAGGACAAGCCGGCGGCGATGTACGAGACCGCCGGGCTGAACGCCCCCGGCATCGTCGAGACGGCGTTGCGCGCGCTGGGGCAGTCCGCGGCGGCGCAGCGGGCCTGAGCGGCGCGGGGAATGTTCCCGAGGAAACCCCGGAAGAATCCCCACAGTTTACGATTTGTCCCGTTTCTGGCACAATTCCCGCGGGGAACTGGGGAAATCGGGGGTGGATCATGCATATCATCCTGGGTGCGCTCGGGCTGCTCAGTGCGGCCCTGATCTGGTATTGGCGGTTCAAGACCGCGCACGAGGCGGCGGGCGAGCTGGCGGGCGCGGCGAATGACGTGCGGCTTGCCATCCGGCGCTTCGGCTACAACCGCAACCGCAAGACCCATCCGGCCGACTGCGTCGACGATCCGCGGCTGGCCGCCGCCGGGATCGCCGCCGCGATTGCCGGCATGGACGCGCCGCTGTCGCAGAAGGAGATCGACATGCTGACCGCCGAGGCGGGCGCCGTGTTCGGCGCCGACACCGTCGAGGCGGTCGACATCGCCACCTTCGGGCGCTGGGTGGCAGGCCAGTGCCAGTCGCCCGAGGAGGCGGTGCGCCGCCTGGTGCGGGTGGTGCGCGACAAGGCCGGCGCCGACGCGGGGCCGGACCTGCTGGCCATGGCCTCGAAGGTCGCGACCGCCGACGGAATCACCCTCGACGACCGCGAGACCTCGGCACTCGTCTCGATCCGGCGCGGCCTCGGCATGACATGAGGCTCGACCAGCGCCTGGTCGAAATTGGCCTGGCGGATAGCCGGGCGCGGGCGCGGGCGCTGGTCGACGCAGGCGCCGTCACGGTGGACGGGGCGGTGGCGCGCAAGGCGGCCCAGCCCGTCGATGCGCAGGCCCGCGTCGCGGTCTCGGCCGATCCGATGCCCTGGGTCGGCCGGGGCGCGCTGAAGCTGCTGCATGCGCTCGACACCTTTGGACTGGCCCCGCAGGGTGTGGCGCTGGATGTCGGCGCCTCCACCGGCGGGTTTACCGAGGTGCTGCTCGCCCGCGGCGCAAGTCGGGTCTACGCCCTCGACGTCGGCCACGGCCAGCTTGCGCCGCGGCTCGCCGCCGATTTGCGTGTGGTGAGCCTCGAAGGCGTCAACGCCCGCGATATCCCGGCAGGCCTGGTGCCGCCGCCGGACTGGATCACGGCGGACGTCTCGTTCATCTCGCTGGAGAAGGCGCTGCCCTCCGCCCTGGCGCTGGCCAGGCCCGGCGCGGTTCTGGTGGCGCTGATCAAGCCGCAATTCGAGGCCGGTCCCGCCCATGTCGGGCGCGGCGGCATCGTCCGCGATCCGTCCGTTCACCTCGCCGTCCGCGCCCGCATCCGCGACTGGCTCACCGGCCTCGGCTGGCAGGTGACGGGCGAATGCGAGAGCCCTATAGAGGGAGGCGACGGCAACCGGGAATTCCTGGTTGCCGCACGCAAGCCGGAGCGATGACCGGACACTCCCCTGAGGGCGCGGCACTGGGCGGATGGCGGACGAGATCGAGATCGAGGGCCTCGGCGCCCAGGGCGACGGCGTTGCCGAGGGCGGTGCGCTGTTCGTCCCGTTTGCGCTGCCGGGCGAGCGGGTCCGGGTGGTGCGCCACGGCGGCCGCGCCAGGGTGCAGAAGATCATCACCCCGTCGCCCGAGCGGACCGAGCCGCAATGCCCGCATTTCGGCGCCTGCGGCGGGTGCTCCCTGCAGCATGCCTCGGATGAACTCGTCGCCGGCTGGAAGCGCGACCTGGTGCTGGCGGCGCTTGCCGCGCGCGGCATCCGCGACGCGGAGGTACGCCCGGCCGTAACCTCGCCGCCGGGCAGCCGGCGGCGCATCGCGGTGGCGGCGCGGCGAACCCGCAAGGGCATGGTGATCGGCTTCCATGTCCCTGGCGACACCGACATCATCCCGGTGACCCGCTGCCCGGTCGCCGAACCTGCCCTGATCGACGCGCTGCCGCGGCTCGAGGAGATCGTCGAGGCCGCTGCCAGCCGCAAGGGCGAGGTGCGGCTGACCCTGACGCTCACCGAGGGCGGCGTCGATGTGGCCGCGACCAACGCAAAGGAGATCACCGGCCCGGCCCGGGCGCTGCTCGCCGGCGTCGCGGCGCGGGCGAGTATCGCGCGCCTCGGCTGGAACGGCGACGAGGTCGCCTGCATGCGCGCGCCGGTCGTGCGGATGGGCCGCGCCCGCGTGGTGCCGCCGCCCGGCGGCTTCCTGCAGCCGACGGCCGAGGGTGAGCTGGCGCTGGTCGCGGCGGTGCGCGAGGCGGTCGGCAAGGCGGGCCGCGTGGCCGATCTCTACTGCGGCTCCGGCACCTTCGCGCTGCCGCTGGCCGAGGCGGCCGAGGTCTATGCGGTCGAGGCCGATGCCGCCTCGCTCGCGGCCCTGGACGCCGCGTGGCGGTCGGCGCCGGGACTGAAGCGCGTCACCTGCGCCCGGCGCGATCTGGCCCGCCGGCCGCTGCTCGTCTCCGAGCTCAAGGGCTTCGGCGCCGCGGTCCTGGACCCGCCTCGAGCGGGGGCCCGCGCCCAGACCTTGCAGCTCGCCCAGTCCGGGGTGCGGCGCGTCGCCATGGTGAGCTGCAACCCGGCAACCTTCGCCCGCGACGCCCGCACGCTGATCGATGGCGGCTACAAGCTCGACTGGGTGCAGCCGGTCGATCAGTTCCGCTGGAGCCCGCATGTGGAGCTGGCCGCGGCCTTCCGGCGCTAGCGGTGCATCAAGCCCTTGTCTGTTGCACGATCTTTCGTGATCCCCGCACGCCACCCATTGACAATTTCCCCGTTCTGACTTCCAGATCTTGTGGTGCAAGTATCACGGCCGGGTCTCGGGCGGTGCCGACACGGGGTCGGCGGCGGGGCCGTCGGGGTCGCTCGGTCTTGCCACGGTAACGCAGCTTGCGCCTCACACGGGACATCGTGAATCAGACTTTGCTGCGCACCAGCGCCATCGCACTCGTCGCCGGCTTCGCGACGTCCGCCCGGTCGGCGGAGTGGGAGGTGCGGCTCGGCGGCTACATGGAGCAGTTCGTCGCCTTTTCGAGTTCGGACGTCGATGCCGGGGTGCTCACCGGCACCACCGCGGGCTACGGCTCGATCAGTCTCGATGGCGATTACGACGGCATCGATTCGAAGCAGGACGCCGAGGTCCACTTCCTGCCCTCGATCACGCTCGACAACGGCATCTCGATCGGCGCCGACATCCAGCTCGAGGCGGCAAGCACCGGCGACCAGATCGACGAGGCAGCGTTGTTCATCGATGGCTCGTTCGGCCGCGTCATTCTGGGATCCGAGGCTTCTGCCGGCTCCCTGATGAGCTATGCGGCGCCCGACGTGACGTTCCTGAACATCAACTCCGGGTCGACCACCGCCTTCATCCCGTGGTCCGGCTCGGGCGTCGGCGCCGACGTGTTCCTGGCGACTCTCGGCAGCACCTATATCGAGAACCTCGCGAACGACAACGCCCAGCGCTTCACCTACTTCACCCCGCGCTTCGTCGGGTTCCAGCTTGGCCTGTCCTATGCCCGCGACGGCAATCAGGACAGCAACGCCCAGGTCAACTGCGACGGCACGACCTGCGATTTCGTCGACATCGGCGCCAACTACGTCGAGACGCTCGGCAGTATCGACGTCGCGGTCTCGGGCCGGTACGGAATCGCCAGGGCGCCCGCCGGCAGCAATCCGGATATCTGGGCGGTCGGCGCGAAATCTCGGCTTTGCCGGGTTCACCGTCGGCGGCTCCTACGCCGAGCAGAACGACGCCGGCGTGCTGGACGGCCACGCCTGGGACGCGGGTGTAAGCTACGTGACCGGCCCCTGGGGCTTCTCGGTCACCTACTTCCACGGCGAGAACGTCGACAACGACTGCACCTCCACCGCCACCCAAACAGCCGGCTTCGGCTGCGCCGGCGATGACGACGAGGAAGTCGACCAGTACCTGCTCGGTGCCAGCTATACCCTTGCCGAGGGCGTGACCCTGAACGCCTTCGGCGCCTATGTCGACTTCGAGGGCGCGACCATCAGCAATGGCGAGGCCTCGGGCAAGTCCGAGGTCGACGGCTGGATCCTGGGCACCGGGATCAAGATCGAGTTCTGATCCCGCTGCCCGCTGCCCGCTGGCTGTCGCGAGGCGGTCATGCGCGCGCGCCCCGAAATTTCGGTTCCGAGGGCTGCCGTCACGGCGCGGGACGGGCAACGGCCGGGAAATGCGCCTGCCTCAGAGCTTCGGGAAGAACTTGCCCGCGGGCGACAGGGTGAAGACTTCGCAGCCCTCGTCCGTCACCCCGATCGTGTGCTCGAACTGCGCCGACAGCGAGCGGTCGCGGGTGACCGCGGTCCAGCCGTCGGCCAGCGTCTTGGTCTGCGGCGCGCCCAGGTTCACCATCGGCTCGATGGTGAAGAACATCCCCGGCCTCAGCTCCGCCCCCTCGCCGCGCCGGCCGTAATGCAGCACGTTCGGGGCGTCGTGGAACACGTGGCCGATGCCGTGGCCGCAGAAATCGCGCACCACCGAGCAGCGCTCCGCCTCGGCATAGGTCTGGATGGCCTGGCCGATGTCGCCGAAATGGGCGCCGGGGCGGACCTCGGCGATGCCACGCATCAGCGCCTCGTGGGTCACCTCGATCAGCCGCGCCGCCCGGCGGCTGGCGCGGCCGGCGGCATACATCCGCGACGAGTCGCCGTGCCAGCCGTCCAGAACGACGGTCACGTCGATGTTCAGGATGTCGCCGTCCTTCAGCGCCTTCGGGCCCGGGATGCCGTGACAGACCACATGGTTGATCGAGGTGCAGATCGACTTCGGGAAGCCGCGATATCCCAGCGGCGCCGGCCTGGCGCCGTGCTTGAGGATGAATTCATGGCAGATCTCGTCGAGCTCCTCGGTGCGCACGCCCGGCACCACATGGTGCCCGATCATGTCGAGGCATTCCGCCGCCAGCTTGCCGGCATGGCGCATGCCCTCGAAATCCGCCCTGTCGTAGAGCCGGATCCCCTCGGTCGTGCGTCGCTCGCTGCCGGTTCGCATCCGCGCCAGTGCTCCCTTCAGTCCTCCGATGCCCCCTAATGATCGATCGGGACCGGGCGATCAAGGGTGATTGCGGCGGGCGAGATGGCGCAGGCCCAGGCGATCGCCTCCACCCCGGCCGCGCGGGCGCGGGCGAAGGCGGCCGCGTAAGCCGGGTCGAGGTCGGGGGCGAGCGCCATCCGGTGGCAGTCGGTGCGCTGGACGCAGTAAACCATCACCGCCCGGTTTCCGGCCGCGACCATGGCGGCCAGCTCGTCCAGATGCTTGGCGCCGCGGGCGGTCACGGAATCGGGGAATTCCGCCAGCCCCGGCTCGCGCATCAGGTGGACGTTCTTCACCTCGACATAGGCATCGGGCAGCCCGTCGCCGGTGAGCAGGAAATCGACCCGGCTGTTGGCGCCGTAACGCACCTCCGGGCGCACCGTGCCGTAGCCGGCGAACTCGGGCAGCTTTCCGGCCTTCAGCGCCTCGCCGACAACCCGGTTCGGGACCGCGGTGTCGATCCCGGCCCAGTCATCGTCGAACCGGACCAGCCGCCAGCCGTATTTCAGCTTCCGGGCCGGGTCGTCGTTCGGCTCGACCCAGACCTCGGTTCCGGGCATGTTGAGGCCAAGCATCGCGCCGGGGTTGGCGCAATGGGCGGTCACGGTCTCGCCGGTCGGAAGTTCGATGTCGGCGAGAAAGCGTTTATACCGGCGCAGGAGCTTGCCGGGCATGAGCGGGCGTTCGAATTCCATGTCGGCCAAGGTAGCGGGCCGGAGAGCCGAGGCAAAGGGGGCGGGAGATGGCGGAAGCGGGGGGCGGGCCCAGCGCGGCGATGCTGGTGATCGGCGACGAGATCCTTTCGGGGCGCACCCGCGAGGCGAACGCGCATCATCTGGCCGGCGTGATGACCGAGATGGGCATCCGGCTCGACGAGATCCGCGTGGTCCCGGACCGGCGGGACGCGATCGTCGCGGCGGTCAACGAGCTCCGCGCCCGGGTCGACTATCTGTTCACCTCGGGCGGCATCGGCCCGACCCATGACGACATCACCGCCGACAGCGTGGCCGCCGCCTTCGGGGTGCCGATCGGGGTGCGCGACGACGCCCGCGCGATCATGGAGGCCTACTACGCCGCCACCGGGCGCGAGCTGAACGAGGCGCGGCTCCGCATGGCGCGCATCCCCGAGGGCGCCGTGCTGATCGAGAACCCGCTGAGCCACGCACCGGGCTTCATCCTCGGCAACGTCCATGTGATGGCCGGGGTGCCCTCGATCTTCAACGTGATGCTCGAGGGGCTGCGGCCGCGGCTGAAGGGCGGGCCCCGGCTCCTCAGCCACGCCTTCCGCTGCGAGGCGCCGGAGGGCGATCTCGCCGGGCCGCTGCGGGCGCTGGCCGAGGCCCATCCCGAGGTCAGCATGGGGTCGTACCCGTTCTACGGCGTCGGCCCGGGGGCGACGCTGATCCTGCGCTCGGTCGACCGGCTGGTGCTGGCCGGTGCGGCGGCCGAGCTGCGCGAGGCGCTGGAGCGGCTGGAGGTCAGGTTCTCGGAGACGCCGCCGAACGGGGGGCCGGCATGACCTCCGTCGGACTGACGATCTTCGACTGCGACGGTGTGCTGGTCGACAGCGAACTGGTGTGCAACCGGGTGCTGGCGGCCGACCTCGCCGGGCTCGGGCTCGAGATCGGCCTCGAGGACTGCATGGCCCGCTTCGTCGGCAAGTCGATGCCGACGGTGCAGGCCGAGCTCGAGGCGGAGGCGGGGCTGTCCTTCCCCGCGGGCTGGCCCGAGGCGGTCAGGGCGCGCACCATCGCCACGCTCGAGCGCGAGCCGGTGCCGGCGGTCCCCGGCGTGCGCCGCGTCATCGAATCCCTGAAGGCCGCCGGGCGGCCCTACTGCGTGGCCTCGTCGGGCCGGGTCGAGAAGATGCGGGCGACCCTCGGCAGCTCGGGGCTGAAGCCCTTCTTCGCGGATCGCGTGCTGTTCTCCTCGACCATGGTCGCGCGCGGCAAGCCGGCGCCGGACCTGTTCCTGCATGCCGCCGCCGAGATGGGATTCGGGCCGGAAGCCTGCACGGTGATCGAGGACAGCCTTCCGGGCGTGCAGGGGGCGACCGCGGCCGGCATGCGGGTGCTGGCCTATTGCGGCGCCGCCTATGCGGACCCGGACGCCTACCGCGCCCTGGGCGCGGTGGTGTTCACCGGCATGGGCGAGCTTCCGGGGCTGCTGGGGATCGCGGCCTGACCGGTTGGCCCGTCAGGCGAAGATGAAGTCGTCCTCGCCGATCGCCGACCCGGCGATCCCGGCAAGGGTGATCGAGTTGCCGAACCCGTCGCTGATCACGGTGTCGCCGGCAATCTCGACGATGTTCAGAGCCACGAAGTTCAGGCTCAATTCGCTGAAGTCGAGAAGATCCAGGCCATCCTCGAAATCGGTGATCGTGTCGTTGCCCCAGCCGTCGTCGAAAACGAACCGGTCCGCGTCGCCCCCGCCTGCGAGAAAGTCGTCGCCGCCGCCGCCTTCAAGCGTGTCCGCGCCATAGGCCCCGGCGAAGGTATCGGCGCCCGCTCCGCCGGTCATCTGGTCATTGTAATTCGAACCGATAATGATCTCGACTCCGGTGACCAACTCCGGACCTTCGGGAACCATGACGGTGTAGTCGGTCGATTGGGTCCCGGAGTTGTAGGTACCCGCGACGGTGATTCCGCTTCCGCCCGCCTGCTCGGGCACCTCCATATAGTAGGCGACGTCAATTCCTTTCCCGCCGTCGATCGTGTCGCGGCCGCTGCCGCCCTGCAGCTCGTCATCGCCGTCACCACCGAAGAGATGGTCGTCGCCGCTGTTGCCGAACAGGCGATCGCTGCCCTCGCCGCCGTGGAGCGTGTCGCCGCCCGTGCCGCCGCTCAGGAAGTCATTGCCGGCTTCGCCGTAGAGCGTGTCATTGCCGTCCTTGCCGAGGATGGCGTCGTCACCGGGCGTTCCGTGAAGAACGTCATCCTTCCTGCCGCCATTGATCTGGTTCGTACCGCCGTCGCCACCGCCCGGCGCGCCACCGCCGCCATTTCCCCCCTTGGGCATCTCAAGCACTCCTTTAAAAAGATTACGTCACTCCACCGCCACACATCTCTCGAAGGGTAACGGAGAAGTCGATTTCACACAACCGCGACGCGCGTTTGAGGAGCACCCGTCGACGCTCTGGAATCGGGCCAATCTCTGGATCTGGACAAACTCTCCGGCCGCCGCTCAGCCCCCCTGGCGCTCCGGCTCGCTGTCGCCGTCGTCCTCCCGGGAAAGCGCCAGGGTCTCGGGCGTACTGGCCCGTGCGAGAGGGGCAGGGACGAACTCGGCCTTCTTTCCGGGCGCCACCGGCGCGCGCTTCGAGATCCGCCACAGCGCGAACAGCACCAGCGGCACATGGGCCGCCAGCGTGGTGGCGAAAAGGCCGGCCACGCCCATCCACGACATCGCCCAGCCGGCGGCCAGCGGCCCGGCGATGCCGCCGAAGCCGTAGAGCATCAGCAGCCCGCCGCTGATCTGGATGAAGCTGCCGGGCGCCGCGTGGTCGCTGGCATGGGCGACGATCACCGGATACATCGAGAACACCGCCGCGCCGAACACGCAGGCCAGCGCCACGTTGACGGTCGTGTCCTCGGGGCGCAGCACCAGGAAGGCGACGTCGGCGCAGAGCGCCACCGCGGCGAGGCCGATCAGCACGTAGCGCCGGTCGACCCGGTCGGAGAGATATCCGACCGGCACCTGGGCGATGGCGCCGGCCAGGATCGGCAGGCTGGCGAAAAGCGCGATCGCCGCCAGTACCAGACCGACCCGGTCCGCATAGACCGCGGCCAGGGTGCCGAAGGCGCTGTTCGAGACGCCGACCATCAGCACGCCGAACACCGCGATCGGCGAGTTGCGCCACAGCGCCCCGATGTCGAGTCTGACCGAGACCAGCGGCTTCGGCGTCTCGGACGAGGTGATCGCGGTCGGGATGACCGCCAGGCAGTAGAACATGGCGCCGAGCACGAAGAACAGGTAGCCGCCGGTATCGCCGACGGTCAGCGTCAGCTGGCCGCCGGTCGAGGCGACGAGGTTGACCATGGTGTAGGCGCCGAAGATCCGGCCGCGCGCGCCGGGCGCCGCGCGCTCGTTCAGCCAGCTCTCCACGATCATCGCTGCGCCGGCGAAGCAGAAGCCGGAGATGGCGCGCAGCGGAATCCAGGCGGCGGGCGTCAGGAACAGCAGCGAGGCCAGGATCGCCAGCGCCGCCAGCGCGGCCATCACGCTGAAGGCGCGGATATGGCCGGCGCGGGCCACCAGCCGGGGTGTGTAGACGCAGCCCGAGACATAGCCGATCGCCCAGCCGGTGCCGAGAAGCCCGAGCGCGAAGGCCGAGAACCCCTCGGCCGAGCCGCGCACCGGCAGGATCAGCCCGTTGATGCCGCCCGCGAACAGCAGGAAGGCCGAGCCGAGCATGAGGGCGCTGACCGGGAGCAGATGGCGGAACAAGATCTCGTCTCCTCGCTTGAGGACGCCAGGCGTCAGTGCGCCTCGGCCCAGCTCGCGCCCTGGCCGGCGTCGACCACCAGCGGAACGTCGAGCTGCACCGCCGGGCGGGGCGCGCCCTCCATCACCGCGCGGACCACTTCGGCGGTTTCGCCGGCGGCGTCCTCCGGCACCTCGAACAGCAGCTCGTCATGCACCTGGAGCAGCATCCGGGCCGGAAGCTTCGCGCGCTGCAGCGCGTCCGGGATGCGGATCATCGCCCGGCGGATCACGTCGGCCGCCGTGCCCTGGATCGGCGCGTTGATCGCGGCCCGCTCGGCGAAGCCGCGTCCGGGGCCCTTCTGGTTGATGTCGGGGGTGTGGATGCGCCGGCCGAACAGGGTCTCGACATAGCCCTTCTCGCGGGCGTGCTCCTTGGTCGCCTCCATGTAGCCGCGGATACCGGGGAAGCGCTCGAAATAGGCGTCGATGAACGCCTGTGCCTCGCCGCGCGGAATCCGGAGCTGGTTCGACAGGCCGAAGGCCGAGATGCCGTAGATCACCCCGAAATTGATCGCCTTGGCGCGGCGGCGCACCATCGGGTCCATGCCCTCGATCGGCACGCCGAACACCTCGGAGGCGGTCATGGCGTGGATGTCGAGGCCGTTCCGGAACGCCTCCTTCAGGGCGTCGATCCCGGCCATGTGGGCGAAGATCCTGAGCTCGATCTGGCTGTAGTCGAGGCTGAGGATCACGTTGCCCGCCTCGGCCACGAAGGCGGTGCGGATCTCGCGCCCCTCCTCCGAGCGGACCGGGATGTTCTGCAGGTTCGGGTCGGTCGAGGCGAGCCGCCCGGTCGAGGTGGCGGCGAGCGAGAACGAGGTGTGGACGCGGCCCGTCTCCGGGTTGATGTGGTTCGGCAGGGCGTCGGTGTAGGTCGACTTCAGCTTCGAGACCTGGCGCCAGTCGAGCACGCGGGCGGGCAGCTCGTGGCCCTCGGCGGCCAGCGTCTCGAGCACGTCGGCGCCGGTGCCCCAGGCGCCGGTCTTGCCCTTCCTGCCGCCGTCGAGCTTCATCTGGTCGAACAGGATCTCGCCGAGCTGCTTCGGGCTGCCGATGTTGAACCTGTGCCCGGCCAGCCCGTGGATCTCGTCCTCGAGCCGCGCCATGGTCTGGGCGAAGCTGTTCGAGAGCCGCGAGAGGATGTCGCGGTCGACCCGGATGCCGGTCAGCTCCATGTCGGTCAGCACCGGCACCAGCGGGCGCTCCAGCGTGTGGTAGACGGTCGAGACCCGCTCGGCGGCCAGCCGCGGGCGCAGCGTCTCCCAGAGCCGGAAGGTGATGTCGGCGTCCTCGGCGGCGTAGACGGCGGCCTTGCCGATCTCGACCTTGTCGAAGGTGATGGCGGTCTTGCCCGATCCGATCAGCTCCTTGATGTGCACCGTCCGGTGGCCGAGATGGCGCTCGGAGAGCTCGTCCATGCCGTGGTTGCCGCGTCCGGAGTCGAGGGCGTAGGACATCAGCATGGTGTCGTCGAAGGGCGTCACGTCGAGGCCGTGGCGGCGCAGCACCTTCAGGTCGTATTTCAGGTTCTGGCCGATCTTCAGCACGGCCGGGTCGGCGAGCACCGGCTTCAGCAGCTTCAGCGCCGCCTCGAGCTGCATCTGGTCGGGCGCCCGCTCGACCCGGCCCAGCAGGTCGCCGTCGCCGGTGGTGTGGCCGACCGGCACATAGGCCGCCCGGCCCGCCGATGTCGCCAGCGCGATGCCGACGATCTCGGCCTTCATCTCGTCGAGCGAGGTGGTCTCGAGATCGACGCAGAGCAGGCCGCGCTCCGACGTCCCGGCGATCCATTCCGCCAGCGTCGCGGCGTCGCGGATCACGGCGTAGGCGTCGCGGTCGATCGGCGGCATCTCGCGCACGGCCCCCGGCCCGTCCGCCTGCGCCGGGCCGGCCGCCTTGCCCGCGGTCGCCGCCACGGTCGCCGCGGGCGCGCCGATCACGGGGGGCTCGACCCCCAGGGTCTCGGCGATCCGGTTGGTGAGCGTGCGGAACTCCATGTTCGCGAGGAAGCCCAGCAGCTTGTCGGGATCAGGCGCGTGGACGACGAAGTCGTCGATCGGCTCCACGTCCGGCACGTCGTCCTTCAGCCGCACCAGTTCGCGCGACAGGCGGATCTGGTCGGCCTTCTCCAGCAGGGTCTCGCGCCGCTTCGGCTGCTTGATCTCGGCGGCGCGCTCGAGCAGCGTGTCGAGATCGCCGTATTCCGCGATCAGCTGGGCCGCGGTCTTGATCCCGATCCCCGGCGCCCCCGGCACATTGTCGACCGAGTCGCCGGCCAGCGCCTGCACGTCGACCACCTTGTCTGGGCCGACGCCGAACTTCTCGCGCACCTGGTCCGGGCCGATCGCGATGTTCTTCATCGGGTCCAGCATGTCGATGCCGTTGCCGACAAGCTGCATCAGGTCCTTGTCGGACGAGACGATGGTCGCGGTCGCCCCGGCCTCGGCGGCCTGGCGGGCATAGGTGGCGATCAGATCGTCGGCCTCGAAGCCCTCCATCTCGACCGAGGGCAGGCCGAAGGCCTTGGTCGCCTCGCGGATCAGCGCGAACTGCGGCACCAGGTCCTCGGGCGCCGGCGGCCGGTGGGCCTTGTATTCGGGGTAGAGTTCGTTGCGGAAGCTGCGGCCGGAATAGTCGAAGATCACCGCCAGATGGGTCGGCCCGCCTGTGCCGAAGCCCATCAGCATCTTGTGCAGCATGGCGCAGAAGCCGGCGACGGCGCCGACCGGCAGCCCGTCGGACTTGCGCGTCAGCGGCGGCAGGGCGTGGTAGGCGCGGAAGATGTAGCCCGAGCCGTCGATCAGGTAGAGGTGATCGCCCTTGCCGATTCCCGCTGGCTTGTCCGCGGCCATGCGCTCAATGGTCCGCCGCGCCCGGCTTCAGCACGAACCTCTTGTCGCAATAGGGGCATTCGACGAAGCCGTCGTCGCCGATGGCGAGCCAGACCCTGGGATGTCCCAGCGCGCCCTCGCCCCCGTCGCAGGCGACGCGGCGGGTGGTGACTTCCTCGGTTTCCGGGGCTTCTGTGACCATGGACGGGGTCTCCGACTCGGGCAGGATCTTCTGGGAAGGGCCGATTGACCGGCGTTGCGGGCGCATGATAGCGATCCCGTCTCGCCGGGCAAGCGGTCCCGGCCGATCCCGTCACGGAGATTTGCCCCCCAGATGCCGGAGAACGCGATCGAGGTCCGGCAACTGGCCAAGACCTATCCGGGAACCCGCCGCAGCGGGCCGCACCGGGCGCTGAAGGGGGTGGACCTCGACGTGCCGGCGGGCTCGATCTTCGGCCTGCTGGGGCCGAACGGGGCCGGCAAGTCGACCTTCATCAACATCCTTGCCGGGCTGGTGATCAAGTCCGCCGGCACGGTCAGGATCTGGGGCTTCGACCAGGACCGCAACCCGCGCCACGCCCGCGCCGCGATCGGCGTGGTGCCGCAGGAACTGAACATCGACCCGTTCTTCACGCCGTTCCAGTCGATGGAGGTGCAGGCCGGGCTCTACGCGGTGCCGAAGGCCGAGCGCCGGTCGATGGAGATCCTCGCCCGCGTCGGCCTCGCCGAGCACGCCCATGCCTATCCGCGCTCGCTGTCGGGCGGCATGCGCCGGCGGCTGCTGGTGGCCAAGGCGCTGGTCCACAGCCCGCCGGTGCTGGTGCTGGACGAGCCGACCGCCGGGGTCGACATCGAGCTCAGGCGGCTGCTCTGGGATTATGTGCGCGAACTGAACGCCGGCGGCACCACGGTGATCCTGACCACGCACTATCTCGAGGAGGCCGAGGCGATGTGCGAGCGGATCGCGATCCTGAACCACGGCGAGCTGGTCGCCTGCGAGGATACCCCGGCGCTGCTGGCGCGAATCGACGCCAAGACCCTGGTGCTGCGGCTGGCGGCGCCCTGCAAGGTGGCTCCGGACCTGGGGCCGGAGGTGACGGCGCGGATGCGCGAGCCCGACCTGCTGGCGCTGACCTATCCGCGCAACCGCGTCTCCGCCCCGGCGCTGGTCGCGGCGGCGCAGGCGGTCGGGCTGGAGATCGCCGACATCTCGACCGAGGAGCCGAAGCTCGAGGAGGTGTTCCTGTCGCTGACCGCGGGGAAGGCGTCGGCGTAGCGGACCTCGCCCGACGCCCCGGACCCGATCCGGGGCCCCGGGGGGAGCGAACGCCGTTCGCCGGGGACTGCGAAGTCACCCGCCAGTCACCCGCCAGTCACCCGCCGGATCGCGACGGCGACGTCCTCGCGCAGGAAGCCTCTCGCGTCGTCGCCGGGGAGCGCCGCGGGCGGTTCGGGGGGCCGGGCCTCCGCGCGCCAGCCCCGGCCGCGCCAGCGCTCCCAGATCGCCCGGTCCAGGGGGTTCTCCGTCAGGATGCGTGCCCGCATTTCCGCGTCGAGGCTGGCCTCGGTGACCGCCGGCGCGTCGGTCACGTTCCGGCGCGCCGCCAGCTCCGCGACGCCGAGCTCGCGGCTGATCCCGGCGATCAGCTCGTCGGCGCGGCGGTAGTCCGCCACGAACCAGAACTCGCGGAATCGCGCCTCCAGGAAGGCCAGCCGGTCGCGGGACGACAGGCGGTAGAGGGCCGGGAACCGCAGCTCGAAATAATGGTTCAGCAGGAACCGGCTGACCGGGTTGCGGCGCTGGGCGGCGTACCAGGTCGCGAAATCCGGCGGCCGCCGCCCGGCCCCGGCGCGATGCCGCGCGGCCCTGAAATTGTAGAGCGAGAGATGAAACCCCACCGGGTCCCGCAGCAGCACCGATTCGCGGACTTCCGCCCCCGGAAACAGCCGCCCCAGCGAGACCCCGAGCGAGTGGCCGGTGACCAGTCTCAGCCCCGGCAGGCGCGGATCGTCGGCACGCAGCGCATGGCGCTCGCCCAGGAACAGCCGGAGCGGGTTCCGCCAGCGCGGCGCCCGCAGGAAACCGGCGCCGAGTTCGGCACGAAAATGGGCGTCGACCGTCATGCCCGCGCATTTCGGGACGTGGAGGACGAAATGGACGATGCGCTGGCTCACTGCCTGCCCCGCGGCTCCCGGGTGGATCGCGCTCCACCATGACCGGCGCCACGCGGCGGAACAAGTTCCCCCGCCCGCCCGCGGCCTTGCATTGCCCTGCGCCCCAAGCGAAATTGCCCCGCGCCGGCGGCCGATGGAGAGAGAGATGGGCTACAGCTACGACGACCAGAACATCTTCGCCAGGATCCTCAGGGGCGAGATCCCATGCAAGAAGGTGCTGGAGACCGAGCACGCGCTGGCCTTCCACGACATCCAGCCGCAGGCGCCGGTGCATGTGCTGGTGATCCCCAAGGGTCCCTACGTGAACGCCGACCATTTCGGCGCCGCGGCCAGCGTGGCCGAGGCCGCCGGCCTTGCCCGTGCCATCGCCGAGGTCGCGCGGGCGACCGGGCTCTCGGAAGCGGCGGGCGGCAGGGGCTACCGGCTGCTGGCCAATTCCGGCGAGCACGGGCGGCAGGACGTGCCGCATTACCATGTCCACATCGTCGGCGGCGAGAAGCTCGGCCGGATGCTGCCGAAGCGCCAGGATTGAGCCGGAGATGAGCGGCAGGGCGCTGGTCCTGTTCTCCGGCGGTCAGGACAGCGCCACCTGCCTCGCCTGGGCCTGCGACCGGTTCGCGTCGGTCGAGACCGTCGGCTTCACCTACGGCCAGCGCCACGCGGTGGAGATGGACCAGCGGCCGGTGTTCCTTTCCGCCTTCTCCCGCGACTTCCCGCACTGGGGGGCGAAGCTGGGGGCCGACACTGTGCTCGACATCGCCACCCTCGGGCAGGTGTCGGAGACCGCGCTGACGCGCGACACCGAGATCACCATGACCGAAGCGGGCCTGCCCTCCACCTTCGTGCCGGGGCGGAACCTGATCTTCCTCAGCTTCGCCGCCGCTCTGGCCTATCGCCGCGGGCTGAAGCACATCGTGGCCGGGGTCTGCGAGACCGATTACTCCGGCTATCCCGACTGCCGCGACGACACCGTCAAGGCGATGCAGGTGGCTCTGAACCTCGGCATGGAGGCGCGCTTCGTGCTGGAGACGCCGCTGATGCGGATCGACAAGGCCGGCACCTGGGCGCTGGCCGAGCGGCTGGGCGGCCAGACGCTGGTCGAGCTGATCCGCGACCAGACCCATTCCTGCTATCTGGGCGACCGGGACCGGGCGCACGACTGGGGCCGCGGCTGCGGCACCTGCCCGGCCTGCGAGCTCAGGGCGAAGGGCTGGGAGCGCTACCGGACCGGTGCCGGCCGATGACGGATGGCCTGGTCCTGCGGGCGCGCGGGTCGCACCTCTATCCCGGCGCGCGGGTGGTGCCGGAGGGCGGGGCGCCGGAGCGGGCCACGCCGTGCATCGTGGAATTCGCCGACGGCTCGGCCGCCATGGGCGAGGTCGCGCCGGCCGGGGAAGGGCGGATGCTGCTGGCGACGGCGCCCTACCACACCGCCGCCGGGACCGAGATCCCGGCGAAGCGGTGGCTGCTGCAGCCGGGCGCGGCCGGCGAATGGCAGGTCGCCCGGCGCGCGTCGGCGGGGCAGGGGCGTTGAACGGCCGGTCGCCGCGCCTATCTAACGGGAGCCGTCCGGGGGGCTGACGCCCCGGCGGGGGGAGGGTCTCTTTCCATGCTGTTTCTCGAACTGGCCGCCGGGCTCGCGCTGCTCGTCGTCGGTGGCGACCTGCTGGTGCGCGGCGCCGTCGCCTTCGCCACCCGGCTCCGGGTCTCGCCGCTGCTGATCGGGCTGACCATCGTCGGCTTCGGCACCTCGATGCCCGAGCTGGTCACCAGCCTCCAGGCGGCCTTCGCCGGCTCGCCCGGCATCGCCATCGGCAACGTGGTCGGCAGCAACACGGCGAACATCCTGCTGATCCTCGGCCTCGCCGCGATGATGTCGCCGATCCCGGTCGCCCGCCCGGCCTTCCTGCGCGACGGCACGGTGGCGGCCCTGGCGGCGCTGGCCTGCCTCGCGGTGACTTCTGACCGGCAGCCTGTCACGCTCGAGCGGCTTCGTGCTGCTCGCGATGCTGGCCGCCTACATCCTCTACGCGGCCCGCAGCGAGCGCGCCGCTCCGGCGGTCGACGACCCGCACGGCGAGTCGGTGCCCGACGGCAAGCTGCCGGTGGCCATCGCCTTCGCCGTCGGCGGCCTCGCCGCGACGATCCTCGGCGCCCGGCTGCTGGTCGGCGGCGCGGTCGAGCTGGCGGCGCTGGCCGGGGTGTCGGACACGGTCGTGGGGCTGACCGTGGTCGCGGTCGGGACCTCGCTGCCCGAGCTGGTGACCTCGGTCATGGCGGCGCTGCGGCGCCAGCCGGACATCGCCTTCGGCAACGTCGTCGGCAGCAACATCTACAACGTGCTCGGCATCCTCGGCGTCACCGCGGCGGTGCACCCGATCCCGGTGCCGCCCGAGATCGCGCGCTTCGACATCTGGGTGATGCTGGCCGCCACCGCGGCCTTGACGCTCGCCGCGGTGACCGGCTGGCGCATCACCCGGGCCGAGGGCGCGGCGATGCTGGTCAGCTATGGCGTCTATGTGGGGGTGCTCGTGGCGGGTCCCTTCGCCGCCGGATAATCCGGCATGGTCTGACGGCCGCTTAGCTCGTCGGCCAGCCAGTCGAACACCAGGCGGATGCGGCGGCTGGTGTTTACCTCGCGATGCGCCACCAGCCAGAGCTCGTAGCGGAAGGGCTTGAGCCAGGGCGCCGCGCAGCGCACCAGCGGCTCGGCATCGCCGACCTCGGTCAGCATCACGCCGATCCCCAGGCCCTGCTTGACCAGCTCCCACTGCACGAGGTGGTTGCCGGTCGTCACCGGGAAGCTGCCCGGCGTCACCGCGACGCCCTTCGCGTTCAGCCCGTCAACGAAGGGCTGGTTGTCCTCGAAGCCCAGGAACCTGGCCCGCGACAGCTCCTCGGAGCAGGTCGGCCCGCCGAGCTGGTCCAGATAGGTCGGCGCGCCGTAGAGCCGCGCGGTCCCGTCCGGGAGCCGGCGGGCGATCAGGTCCGGGTCCGTCGGGCGAACGCCCCGCAGCGCGATGTCCGCCTCGCGCCGGCGCAGGTCGCGGATGCTGTTCGAGGCCACTACCTCGACCGAGATTCCCGGATGCGCGGCCCGCAGCCGGGCGATGATCGGGGGCAGCATGAAGGCCGCGGCGGCCTCGCTGGCGGTGATCGAGACCGTGCCTTCGATCGATTGCGACCGGCCCGAGGCGGCCAGCGAGACCCGGGTCGCCGCCTCGCCCATTGCGCGGACATGCTCCATGAGCTCAAGCCCGCTCGGCGTCAGCACGAGGCCGCGCCCGGCCCGCTCGAACAGGACGACGCCAAGCTCCCTCTCGAGCGCGCTGACCTGGCGCCCCAGCGTCGGCTGGGCCATGCCCAGCGCTCGGGCGGCCGCCGAGAGCGAACCCTCCTCGGCGGTCACCAAGAAGGCGCGCGCCCGGTTCCAGTCGAATTTCACCGATCGCCAATCCATGCAGAAATGCATACCAGTCAAGCAGGTTTCGTCAATTCACTTTCATTTCGCATGGGAATAGGAGAATGCCGCAACCGATGGGAGCACGACATGACAGCGATGACGACGACCCGCGACGCGACGGAGCGGCCAGGCCGGACGGCGCGATTCTGGGACCGGATCGCAGACCGCTATGCCCGGAAGCCGATCACCGACGAGGCGGCCTACCAGCGCAAGCTCGCGATCACGCGCGACCATCTGAGGCCGGACATGGAGGTGCTTGAGATCGGCTGCGGCACCGGCTCGACGGCGCTGCTGCATGCACCCCGGGTGCGGCACATCCTGGCCATCGACATCTCGGCCCGGATGGTCGAGATCGCGCGGGGCAAGGCAGCGGAGGCCGGCGTCGAGAACGTGACCTTCCGCTGCGCCGCCTTCGACGATCTTGCGGTGCCGGAGGGCAGTCTGGATGCGGTGCTGGGCCTCAGCATCCTGCACCTGCTTGACGATCCGCGCGAAGCGGTCGCCCGGGTCCATCGCCTCCTGAAGCCGGGCGGCGTCTTCGTCTCGAACACCGCCTGCATCGGCGACCGGATGCCATTCTTCAAACTGGTCGCGCCGCTCGGCCGAGCCCTGGGCTTGCTGCCGCTGCTCCGGGTCTTCACCAGCGCCGAGCTGAAGGCGCATCTGGCCGCCTGCGGGTTCGAGACCGCCCATGAGTCGACCCACTCCCGCGGCATGGTCGCCTTCATCGTGTCGAAGAAGTCGGGCTGAACCCGTGCCGGGCGGGGCGCTCAGGGCGCTCCGATCCTTCCCCGGTTCCCGCCCACCTGGCCCCGGTGCAGCAGCACGTGGTCCAGCAGCACGCAGGCCACCATCGCCTCGCCCACGGGCACCGCGCGGATGCCGACGCAGGGGTCGTGGCGGCCCTTGGTGACGATCTCGGTCTCGGTGCCGGCCTTGTCGATGGTGCGGCGCGGCGTGAGGATCGAGGAGGTCGGCTTGACCGCGAAGCGCACCACCACGTCCTGGCCGGACGAGATGCCGCCGAGGATGCCCCCGGCGTGGTTCGAGAGGAACCGCGGCCCCTCGTTGCCCATGCGGATCTCGTCGGCGTTCTGCTCGCCGGTCAGCGCCGCGGCGGCGAAGCCGTCGCCGATCTCCACGCCCTTGACCGCGTTGATGGACATCATCGCCGCGGCGAGGTCGGCGTCGAGCTTGCCGTAGACCGGCACGCCGAGGCCGGCCGGCACGCCGCGTGCCGTCACCTCGATCACCGCGCCGGTCGAGTTGCCGGACTTGCGCAGGTCGTCGAGATACCCGGCCCATTCGGCGGCCGCCTGCGCGTCCGGGGTCCAGAACGGGTTGCGCCCGATCTCCTCCCAGTCCCAGCGCGCCCGGTCGATGGCGTGGGGACCCATCTGCACCATGCAGCCGGTGATGCTCAGCCCCGGCACCAGCGCCTTCAGCGCCTCGCGCGCCACGCCGCCGGCCGCGACCCGCGCCGCGGTCTCGCGCGCCGAGGAGCGGCCGCCGCCCCGGTAGTCGCGGATGCCGTACTTGACCCAGTAGGTGTAGTCGGCGTGGCCCGGCCGGAACTTCTGGGCGATCTCGCCGTAGTCCTTCGAGCGCTGGTCGGTGTTGCGGATCATCAGCTGCACCGGGTGGCCGGTGGTCTGGCCCTCGAACACGCCCGACAGGATCTCCACCTCGTCGGCCTCGCGGCGCTGGGTGGTGTACTTGTTCTGGCCCGGCTTCCGGCGGTCGAGCCAGTGCTGCAGCATCGGCGCCTCCAGCGGGATCCCCGGCGGGCAGCCGTCGACCACGGCGCCGAGCGCTGGGCCGTGGCTCTCGCCCCAGGTGGTCACGCGGAACAGGTGGCCGAAGCTGTTGAGCGGCATCTGGCCCTCGCCGGAAGCTGTTTCCCGCCCCCTTTTAGGGGCAGGCCGCGCCCGGTGCCAGCCCGTTGAACACAGCCGGCCCGCAGGCGGGATGCGGGCCCCTGAAACGCAAATCCCCCGCCCGGAAGGGCGGGGGAATGCAAGCGTTCCCTATGGAGTGCGGGATCACTCCTTGCGCTTGACCTTGGCCCAGAGCGCCTTGTTGGTGAAGTAGAGCATCACGGTCAGCAGGATCAGGAACATCACGTTCCGGAAGCCGGCTGCCTTGCGCTCGACCATATGCGGCTCGGCGGCCCACATCAGGAAGGCGGAGACGTCCTCGGCCATCTGCTCGACGGTCGCCTCCGGGGCGTGCGCCTCGCCATGGCCCTCGCCGCCGCCATGCAGGGCGTATTCGACTGCGCCCTCGGTGAGCGGCGGCGGCATCGAGATCTTCCCGCCCGGGAAGGCGCTGTTCTCGTACAGCACCGCGCCGGCCTCCTCGACCTCCTCGCCGGTGTAGCCGGCCAGGATCGAGAAGATGTATTCGCCGCCGCCCGTGCCCTTGAGGAGCTGGTTGATGCCGAGACCCATCGGACCGTGGAAGCCGGCCCGCGCCTTGGCCATCAGGCTGAGGTCGGGGGCGCCGGCGCCGGTGTTCACGGGGAAATGGTCGAAGGGCTTGCCCGGCCGGGTGTCGCCGGGGGCGCCCTCCTCGTCCGGCACCTCGTAGAGGGCGGCGATCGCCTTCACCTGCTCCTCCGGGAAGGCCGGTCCGGTCTCCGAGCCGAGCGAGCGGAAGGCGACGTACTGCAGCCCGTGGCAGGCGGCGCAGACCTCGTGGAACACTTGGAAGCCGCGCTGCAGCTGCAGCCGGTCGAAGGTGCCGAACGGCCCTTCGTAGCTGAAGGCCACGTCCTCGATATGGGTCTCGCCGCCGGCCGCGAGCGCCGCGCCGGGCGCCGCCAGCGCGGCCGCCACGAGAGCGGGGATGATGCGGGTCTTGAACATCGTCTTTCTCCTCGCCTCTCGGGTCACTCGGCCGCGGTCGCGGCGGATTTCGGCGGATAGTGGGCGTCGAAATCGGCCTCGATCGTCTCGGGCAGCGGCAGCGGCTTCTCGACCAGGCCGAGCCAGGGCAGGATCACCAGGAAGTAGGCGAACCAGTAGATCGTCCCGATCAGCGACAGGGTCGGGACCACGCCCTCGGGCGGCTGGCCGCCGCACCAGGTCAGCAGCAGGAAGAAGAACACGAAGATCCAGAAGAACCAACGGAACATCGGCGAGCGGTAGCGCCCGGAGCGCACCCGGCTGGTGTCGAGCCAGGGAACCAGCGCCAGCACCGCGATCGACCCGAACATCGCCAGCACGCCGCCGAGCTTCGAGTCGATGAACAGGATGTCGAAGGTGATGGCGCGCAGGATCGCGTAGTAGGGCAGGAAGTACCACTCGGGCACGATATGCGCCGGGGTCACCAGCGGGTTCGCCTCGGTGTAGTTGTCCGGGTGCCCCAGATAGTCGGGCATGAACCAGACGAAGACGGCGAAGATCGTCAGCACGAAGCTCAGCGCATAGAGGTCCTTGACCACGTAGTAGGGCCAGAACGGCACCGTGTCCCGCTTCGCCACCTCGAGCGAGTCGCGCCGCACCTCGACCCCGGTCGGGTTCGAATTGCCGGTGGTGTGGAAGGCCCAGATATGCACCGCCACCAGGGCCGCGATCACGAAGGGCAGCAGGTAGTGCAGGCTGAAGAAGCGCTGCAGGGTCGGGTTGTCGACCGCGAAGCCGCCCCAGAGCCAGGTCACGATCGGCTCGCCCACCAGCGGGATCGCCGAGAACAGGTTGGTGATCACCGTGGCGCCCCAGAACGACATCTGCCCCCAGGGCAGCACGTAGCCCATGAAGGCGGTCGCCATCATGCAGAGATAGATCAGGATGCCGATGATCCAGGTGATCTCGCGCGGGCTCTTGTAGGAGCCGTAATAGAGGCCGCGGAAGATGTGCAGGTAGACCGCCACGAAGAACAGCGAGGCGCCGTTGGCGTGCAGGTCGTGCAGCAACCCGCCGGCGATCACGTCGCGGTCGATGTGCTGGATCGAGGCGAAGGCCATGTCCACATGCGGCGTGTAGTGCATCACCAGCACGATGCCGGTGGCGATCTGCAGCACCAGGCAGACGGTCAGCACGATGCCCCAGACCCACATCCAGTTCAGGTTCTTGGGCGTCGGGATCATCAGCGTGTCGTACATCAGCCCGACGATCGGCAGGCGCTTGTGCAGCCAGCGCTCGAAGCCGGTCTTCGGAGAATAGTGCTCGTGCGGAATGCCGCTCATGGTGTTCCCCTCAGCCCAGCTTGATCACGGTGTCGGACACGAAGGCCGCCTGCGGCACTTCCAGATTCCTCGGCGCCGGGCCCTTCCGGATCCGGCCGGAAGTGTCGTAGTGCGAGCCGTGGCAGGGGCAGAACCAGCCGCCGAACTCGCCGGCGCCGTTCCCCAGCGGCACGCAGCCGAGATGGGTGCAGACGCCCATCATCACCAGCCATTCGCCGGCCTCGTCGAGCGTGCGGTTCTTGTCCTCGGCATCGGCGCCCGGCCTGTTGCGGTTCTCGGCGCTGGTGTCCTTCAGCTCGTCGAGCGGCACCGCCCGCGCTTCCTCGATCTCCGCGGGGGCGCGGCGGCGGATGAAGACCGGCTTGCCCCGCCACTTGACGCTGAGCTGGGTGCCCACCGCGACGTTGCTGACGTCCACCTCGATCGAGGCCAGCGCGAGTACGTCCGCCGAGGGGTTCATCTGGTTGATCAGCGGCCAGACCGCGGCGCCCGCGCCCACCGCCCCGGCCATGCCGGTGGCGACGTAAAGGAACTCCCGCCGGGTGCCTTCCCCGTGGCTGTCTGCGTGAGACACGTCCGTCTCTCCCTTCTCTCGGGCCCCCTCAAGGGCATGATCTCGAACGTGCGGGATCTTTTCGCGGATTCCCCGTCCCGCTACGATGCGTCCCTGCCTAGCCATAGCGCGCGCCATGGTCCAGCGGACAACGCGCCGCACTTCCCGACCGGTCGGAGGGCTTTTTGCAAAACCGGAGGCCGATAAGCAAGCACGATCATGCGGGAATCCGCCTCGCTCTCTATCAGCCCGAGATTCCGCTCAATGTGGGGGCGATCCTGCGGCTCGGGGCCTGCCTCGGGACGCCCGTTCACGTGATCGAGCCCTGCGGATTCCCCTTCAGCCCCCGCGCCTGGCGGCGGAGCGCGATGGATTACGCCGATCTGACCGAGCTCTGCCGGCATGATTCGTGGGCGGATTTCCTGGCGGCTCGGCCCGCCGGGCGGCTCGTCGCAATGACCACGAAGGGCGCTGAGCGGCTCTGGGACTTCGCCTTCCGGCCGGGCGACACCCTGCTGCTCGGCCCCGAGGGCTCGGGCCTGCCGGAGGAGGTGCGCGGGGCGGCGGACGCGAGCGTAGCGATCCCGCTGGTGCCGGAGGCCCGGTCGCTCAACGTGGCGATGGCGGCGGCGATCGCGGCGGCCGAGGCCGGGCGGCAGCTGTCGCGCCTCTAGCCGGGCGGCGTGGACCGCTGCCCGGGCACGGCGGCCCGGGTGAACCGGTAGACCCGCGCCGGCGGCAGGTTGCGCCGGATCCAGGGCGAGACGGTCCAGGTCAGCCCCAGCGCCTCCCGCACCTCGCGGTCCACCGGGGGCCGCCAGCCATAGGTGAACTGGAAGAAGACCCCGCCCGGCCGCAGCACCGCGAAGGCGCCGGCGAGGATCCGGCTCTGGATTCGGGTCGGGATCGAGAGCATCGGCAGGCCGCTGACCACGGCGCCGGCCTCGGCGAACGGCCCCTCGGCGATCCGTTGCGCGTCGAGGCCGAGAACGTGGACACCCGGGAAGCGCGCCCGCAACAGCTCGCAGAACACCCGGTCGGTCTCGAACACCGCGAGCCGGCCCGGCGCGACGCCACGGGCGAGGATCGCCTCGGTGATCTTCCCGGTGCCGCCGCCGAGCTCGATCACCGGACCGGTCTCGGGCGAAAGGCCCGCCGCCATGGCGCCGGCGAGCGTCCGCGAAGACGGCGCCAGCGCCGCGACCCGTCCGGGGCGGCGCAGCATCTGGCCCAGGAACAGGCCGAGATAGCTTCGGTGTCGCAGGGAGTCCGGTGTGGGTCTCAATTGGGCCTCTCGCAATCGCCATCACGACCGGAGGCAGCGCCCCGTGGACGGCATATCCCGTGGACGGCATATCAAGATGGTGGCTCGGCGGCGGGCGGACAATCCCTTCGCTATTCCGCGGCCTCGGTCAGGATGAACCCGCCCGACTGCCGTGACCAGAACCGGGCATAGAGCCCGCCCCGGGCCAGCAGCTCGTCATGACGCCCCTGCTCGACGATGCGCCCCTGCTCCATCACCACGATCCGGTCCATGCGCTGGATGGTCGACAGGCGGTGGGCGATGGCGATCACCGTCTTGCCCTCCATCAGCCGACCGAGCGCGCCCTGCACCGCCGCCTCGGTCTCCGAATCGAGCGCCGCCGTCGCCTCGTCCAGCACCAGCACCGGCGCGTCCTTCAGGATCGCCCGCGCAAGCGCGATGCGCTGGCGCTGGCCGCCGGAGAGCTTGACCCCGCGCTCGCCGAGGCGGGCCTCGTAGCCGGTGCGGCCGCGGAAATCCGCCAGCGTCTCGATGAAGTCGTGCGCCTCGGCCTCGCGCGCCGCCTCGATGGCGGCCTCGCGGCCCGCCTCCGGCCGGCCATAGAGGATGTTGTCGAGGGCCGAGCGGTTGAAGATCGCCGCCTCCTGGGTGACGGTGGCGATCTGGCGGCGGAGCCCGTCCTGGGTCAGGCCGCGGATATCCGCGCCGTCGAGCGTGATCCGGCCCCCCTCGACATCATGCAGCCGCAGCAGCAGCGAGACCGCGGTCGACTTGCCGGCCCCCGACCGCCCGATCAGCCCGACCTTCTCGCCGGGCCGGACGGTGAGCGAGAAGCGGTCGAGCCCGCCGCCTTCCTCGCGGCCGTAGCGGAAGCTTACCTCCTCGAAGCGTATCTCGCCCTTCGCCGGCGGCGGCTCGGCGGCGCCGGGCGCGTCGGTGATCCCGTGCGCACGGGCGAGCGTCCGCACGCCGTCCTCCAGCACGCCCACATTGGCGAAGATGCCCAGGGCCGTGAAGCTGATCCAGCCCGACATCTGCGCCAGCCGGGTCGAGATCAGCCCGGCGGCGGCGATCAGCCCCGGCGTCGCCTGTCCCGCCTGCCACAGCCAGAGCGCAGTGGCGACCAGCGCGACCGGAAGGATGCCCGAGAGGATCGCGAGCCAGGTGCGGAACAGCCAGGTGATCCGCCCGAAGGCGAGCGCGGTCTCGCGATAGCGCTCGAGCGCCTGCTTCGCGGCGTCTTCCTCGCGGGTGGCGTGGGCGAAGAGCTTGACGGTCGACATGTGGCCGAGACTGTCGACGAACTGGCCGGCGACGGTTGATTTTGCATCGGCGCGCACCCGGGCGCGCTTGCGGATGCGCGGCAGGAAATGGGTCACGACCCCCAGATAGAGCGCGAACCAGAGCGCCAGCACCAGGCCGAGCCGCCAGTCGGCCTCCTGCAGCACCGCGAAGGAGGCGAGAACGGCGGCGAGGCCGAACACGACCGCGTTCAGGGTCTCGGTGACGATATCGACCAGCGCATAGGTCGACTGGATCTCCTTCTGGCTGAGGCGCCCGGCGAAATCGTCCTCGAAGAACTTGAGCGAATGGCCGAGCAGGTGGCGGTGGATGCGCAGCACGCCCATCGGGTAGAGGCCCGGCATCAGCGAGCGGCTCGTCACCGCGCCGGTCAGGCTGAAGATCACGGGCCGCAGGATCAGGAAGAAGACGGCGATGCCGCCGAGCAGCGGCGCGTTCCCGGCGAAGAACCCGTTCGCCGGTGCCGCCGCCGCGAGATCGACCACCCAGCCGACGAAGACGGCGCCGAGTACCTCGACGATGCCGGCGAGGACCGAGAGCGCGCCGAGCAGGCAGATCGCCGGGCCGGCGCCCCGGAACGCCCAGCGCCCATAGGCCCAGATCGTGCCGGGCGGCGGGCCTTCCGCCGGGGCGAAGGGATCGTAGAGGGTCTCGATGCGCTTCATTCCGCCGCTTCCGCCCCGGCCGCCTCGGCGATGAAGCCGCCGGACTGGCGCGACCAGAGCCGGGCATAGAGCCCGCCCGCCTCCAGCAGGCCGGCATGGGTCCCCTGCTCGACGATCCGCCCGCCGTCCAGCACCACGATCCGGTCCATGCGCTGGATGGTCGACAGCCGGTGGGCGATGGCGATCACCGTCTTGCCCTGCATCAGCACCTCGAGCGAATCCTGGATCGCCGAACTCGATCTCGGAATCGAGCGCCGAGGTCGCCTCGTCGAGGATCAGGATCGGCGAGTTCTTCAGGATCGCCCGCGCCAGCGCAATCCGCTGGCGCTGGCCGCCGGAGAGGCGCACGCCCCGCTCGCCCACATGGGCATCCATGCCGCGCCGGCCCATCTGGTCGGCGAGGCCGGGGATGAACTCGTCGGCCTTCACCTTGCAGGCGGCCTCCCGAGACCTCCTCCTCGGTGGCCTCCGGCCGCCCATAGAGGATGTTGTCGCGGATCGAGCGGTGCAGCAGCGCCGTGTCCTGGGTCACCATGGCGATCCGGGCGCGCACGCTCTCCTGCTCGCAATGGGCCAGATCCTGGCCGTCGATCAGCACCCGCCCCTCGTCCGGGTCGAAGAACCGCAGCGCCAGGTTCACCAGCGTCGACTTGCCGGCGCCCGAGGGGCCGACCAGCCCCACCCGCTCGCCGCCGCGGATGGTCAGGTCGATGTCGATCACGCCGCCGCCGCCTCCCCGGCCGTAGCGGTGGGTGACATGCTCGAACCGCACCGCGCCCTCCGAGAGCGTCAGCGGCCGCGCGTCCGGCGCATCCTTCAGCCGCAGCGGCTGCGACATGGTCGCCATGCCGTCCTGCACCGTGCCGATATTCTGGAACAGCGTGGTCAGCGACCACATGATCCAGTCGACCATTCCGTTCAGCCGCGTTACCAGCGCCGCCGCCGTCGCGATCGCGCCGACCGTGACGGCGCCGAAGCTCCAGAGCCAGATCCCATAGCCGATCACGCCGCCGACAAGCACGATCGACAGCCCGGCAAGCGCCGCGGTCAGCCAGGTGTAGAGCCGGTTCTGCCGGGCCAGGGTCCAGCGGAACTCGTCCAGCGCCTCGCGCGCATACTCCTCCTCGCGTTCCGCATGGGCGAAGAGCTTGACCGTCTGGATGTTCGAGTAGCTGTCGACGATCCGGCCCGCCAGCACCGAGCGCGCCTCGGCCACGTCGCGGCTGCGCCGGGTGATCACCGGCACGAAGGCGACGGCGATGGCGACGAAGCCCGCGAACCAGAACAGCAGCGGCAGGACCAGGCGGGCGTCGGTCTCGGCCAGCACCACGCCGGCGCCGATCAGGTAGACCAGCGCGTACCACATCTCCTGCGCCATCTGGTGCACCGAGTTGTTCAGCGCCGGCGCGAGCTGGATCTGCTTGGTGGCGATCCGGCCGGCGAAGTCGTCGGCGAAGAACCCCAGCGACTGGCGCAGCATCTTGCGGTGCGTCCGCCAGCGGATCAGCGCCCCCATCGGCGCATAGAATCCCTGCGACGAAACCAGCGACTCGGTGATGCGGACGAAGGGCCGGAAGATCAGGATGATCCCGCCCATCAGCAGCAGCTCGCGCTGGTGGTCGCGCCACAGGTTCTCGGGCGTCGAGGCGGCCAGGATGTCGACGAGCTGCCCGGCGAAGCGCAGCATCAGCGACTCGGAGACGGCGAACATGAGCCCGAGCACCATGGTCCCCGCCAGCACCCAGCGCGCCGGGCCGAGGAAACTCAGATAGAACGGGATCAGCCGATCCGGAAATTCCTTCCGGTCGTCATAGGGCTGATACGGGTCGATCAGGGTCTCGAAGTAACGGAACATGGCGCCTTGGGGCTGTATCGGGGCGTGCGTCGGGCGGGCCGGGCGGCGGACGGCGTCTGTCGCTCGTGGTGCGTCGGTCATTCCGGGGCGGTGCCGGCACGATCGAGCCGCGGCGTGGCGTCCTCCCGGTTCCGCGACTGCGGATGTAGCGCGAACCGATGCGCCGGTCGAGGCGCAATTCCCTCAGCCGGCCGCCGCCGGGTCGCCGGGCGGGTCGGCGAGCCTCGCGCAAAGCCCGGCGATCCAGTCGGCGACGGCCCGGCGCAGCCGGCGGGATACCGTCGTCTGGTCCAGCCGCAGCCGTTGCGCCGCCCCGGCGAAGCTGCCCGCCCGGACCAGCGCCAGGAACAGGCGCAGGTCGTCGAAATCCGCATCCTGCATTTCCGCCGTCCGTATCTGCGAACTCGCCGCGTCCTGCGGCGGCATCGCAGGCTAGGCTAAGGCGAATCGGAATGGGAGGCACGGATGCGGTTCGCGATACTTTTCGAGGACAATGAAGACAAGGCGCCCATGCGCCAGCGCCACATGGCTGATCACCTGGCCTTTCTCGAGGCCCATGCGGCCGAGATCCTCGCCGCCGGGCCGCTCCGAGACGGCGCCGCCGCGGCCGGCGGGCTCTGGATCGTCGAGGCGGCGGATCGGGCCGCCGCCCGCCGGCTGGTCGAAACCGACCCCTTCTGGCCGACCGGGCTCAGGCGCTCGGTCAGAATCCTGGAGTGGACCCGGGTCTTCGCCGATGGCCGGCGGCTGATCGGTCCCTAGCCGGTCTTGCCCAAGCCGGTCTTGCCCAAGCCGGTCCTGCCCAGACCGGTCTTGCGCCGGGCGCCGCCGGGCCGCTATGTCGGGGCCGGATCGCTACCGGTGGAGGACGAACGGTGACCGGCGACATGGACAGCGGGAAACGGCGCGCCAGCGCCTGGTTCGCGGAACTCCGCGACGCGATCTGCGCCGCCTTCGAGGAGCTGGAGGACGACCAGACCACCGGCCCCCATGCCGGCCTGCCCGCCGGGCGCTTCGAGCGCAAGGAGACCCGGCGCGCCGGCGAGGGCCCGGATTCTGCAACTGGGGGCGATCAGGGCGGCGGCGTGATGAGCGTCATGCGCGGCGGGCGCTGCTTCGAGAAGGTCGGCGTCAACGTCTCGACCGTCTATGGGGCTCTCGGCGAGCGGGCGCAGCGGAGCCTCACCGCACGCAAGGAGATCCCGGGGCTGGCCGAGGACCCGCGCTTCTGGGCCTCGGGCATCTCGCTGGTGGCCCACATGCGCTCGCCGAAATGCCCCGCCGTGCACATGAACACAAGGATGTTCTGGACCCCCGGCGCCTGGTGGTTCGGCGGCGGGTCCGACCTCAACCCCATGGTCGAGGTGCCCGAGGACACCGCCTTCTTCCACGACAGGCTGAAATCCGCCTGCGACCGCCACGACCCGGCCTACTATCCGCGCTTCAAGGAATGGGCCGACGACTACTTCATGATCCGCCACTGGGGCGAGCCGCGCGGCGTCGGCGGCATCTTCTACGACGACCTCTGCACCGGTGACTGGGAGGCGGATTTCGCCTTCACGCAGGACGTGGGCCGGGCCTTCCTCGACGCCTTCCTGCCGGTCACACGGCGGCACATGGCCGAGGACTGGACCGAGGCCGAGCGGGAATGGCAGCTGGTCAGGCGCGGCCGCTACGCCGAGTTCAACCTGGTCTACGACCGGGGCACGAAGTTCGGCCTCGAGACCGGCCACAACCCCGAGGCGGTGCTGATGAGCCTGCCGCCGGTGGCGAAGTGGCCGTGAGCAAATGGGAGTGGACAGCATGACCGCCAAGGGAACCGCCCTCGTCACCGGAGCCTCGGCCGGGATCGGCGCGGGCATCGTGCGCCGGCTGGCGGCGGATGGATGGCAAGTCCACGCGCTGGCCCGCCGGGCGGAGCGGCTGGAGGCATTGGCGAGGGAGACCGGCTGCACACCCCACGCCGTCGACGTGCGCGACGGGGCGGCGCTCGAGCGGCTGATGGCGGGGCTGGCGCCGGACGTGCTGGTCAACAATGCCGGGCTCGGCGCCGGCATCACCGGGCTCGCGAGCGCGACCCGCGAGCAGATCGCGCAGACCATCGACACCAACGTGACCGCGACTCTCGACCTCCTGCGCCTGGCCATCCCCGGGATGATCGCCCGAAAGCGCGGGCACATCGTCAATATCGGCTCGATCGCCGGGCTCTACCCCACGGTCTCGGCGGTCTATGGCGGCTCGAAGGGGGCGATCCGGCTGATCAGCCAGAACCTGCGCATCGAGCTTCGCGGCACCGGCATCCGGGTCACCGAGATCTGCCCCGGCCGGGTGACGACCGAGTTCTACGAGGCCGCCGTCCCCGACCCGGAGCTGAGCGCGAAGATGAAGCAGACCGGCATCCGCGAGCTGAGCCCCGCGGACATCGCCACCGCGGTCGCCTATGCGGTCTCGGCCCCCGCCCATGTCGGCGTCGCCACCATCGAGCTGCACCCGGTCGAGCAGACCTATGGCGGCGTCAATTTCGACCGCGTCGACTGGGAGGCGCGCGAGTGATCGCCATCATTTTCGAGGTCTGGCCCGCCGAGGGGCGGCGCGAGGCCTATCTCGACTGGGCGGCGCGGCTGAAGCCCGCGCTCGAGCGGATGGACGGCTTCGTCTCGGTCGAGCGGTTCGAGAGCTTGACCACGCCCGGCAAGATGCTGTCGCTGAGCGTCTGGCGCGACGAGGCGGCGGTGGCCGCCTGGCGCAACCACGCCGAGCACCGGATCGCCCAGGCGGCCGGGCGGCGGACGCTCTTTGCCGATTACCGCCTGCGCGTGGTCAGCGTGATCCGCGACTACGGGCCCGAGGACCGGACCGGCGCCCCGGACGACGCGCCGGACCTCTGAGCCCGCGGCGCGGCGTTTCAGCCGGTCCCCGGAATATGCGCCGCCTGGTGGTTGACCATGCGCCAGCGGCCGGCCTCGCGGGCCCAGGCGTTCGAGGCCATCAGCTCGATCTTGCCGATCCGCTCGCGGCAGAGCACCAGCGCCGTGCGGCCGGTGACGATCGCCTGCGGGTCCACCGCATGGATGTCGGGCGGCTGGTGGCCGAGGATCAGGCGCCAGCTCGCCATCACCGGCCCGCGCCCGAAGATGGTCGGGCCGTTGGGATGGGTGCAGGTCACCGAACGCTCGGCGGCCCAGATCTCCTCCATGACGTCGAGGTCGCCCTCGCGCATGGCGCGGTAGAAGGCGTCGTTCGCCTCGATCACTGCGTCAGAATCGGTCATCGCCGCCCTCGCTCCCGCCGGCAGGATGCGGCCTGCGGGCGGGATCGGCAAGCATTCCCGCGGCGGCGCCCGCGCCGGGACATGGCGCTGGGCCTGGCCTTCCGGTATCAGGTCTCGGGTATCGGGCAGGGCACGAACCGGGAGCGCGCATGTCGGGCTACGCCATCCTCGGCTGGGGATCGCTGATCTGGGACCTCGACGACCTGGCGCCCCATGTGCGGGGCGGCTGGGAGATGGGCGGCGGGCCGGTGCTGCCGATGGAGTTCACCCGGATCAGCCCGAAGCGCAAGATGGGGCTGGTGGTCTGCCTCGACGCGGTCCACGGGGTCGGCTGCGCGACCAGTGCCATCGGATCGGCGAGGCGTGATATCGGAAGCGCAATCGACGATCTTGCCCGGCGCGAAAGAGCGAAAGATCAGCATATCGGCGCGGTCTGCCTTGTGACCGGCCACCGGCAAGGGTCGAGCCCAGACGTCGCCGGGCTGGTCGCCGAATGGTGCGCCGCGCGCGGGCTGGCCGGGGCGGTCTGGACCGACCTGCCGTCGAACTTCGCCGAGCATCTGGACGAGGACTTCTCGATTCCCCGCGCGCGGGCCTATCTGCGGACACTCGCGGGCGAGAGCCTGGACGAGGCGGTGCGCTATATCGAGAACGCGCCGCCGTCGACCGACACGCCGCTGCGGCGGACACTGGCGGCTGACGGCTGGTGGCTCGGCGAGGCGCGGCGGCTGGGCCTGCGCTGAGGCTCAGGTCCAGAGCACCAGCCAGAGGCCGCTCGCGGCCAGCAGGATCGCCATCGTGACATTGAAGGCCCGGAGCCGCGGCCCCTCGCCCAGCAGCCGGCCGATGCCGGCCCCGAACACGGCCCAGCCGTTGCTCGAGGTGATCCCGGCGAAGGCGAAGACCGCGGCGGCGAGCAGGGCGTCGGTCACCGGATCGATGCCGCTGGCATAGATCGCCGAGACGCCGGTCGCCATCACCCAGGCCTTGGGGTTGACCCACTGGAACGCGGCCGCCTCGTGGAACCGCATCGGCCGCACCCGGGCCTGCGCCTTCGCCACCCCGGCGCTGCCGATGCGCCAGGCCAGCCACAGCATCACCGCGAAGCCCGCCCAGGCGAGGCCGGACTGCAGCGCCGGCGAGCGGTGGAAGGCCTCGCCCACGCCGAGGGCGAGCAGGAACACCATCAGCGGGAAGCCGAGCGCCACGCCGAGGACATGCGGCAGCGTCGCCCGCCAGCCGAATGTCGCCCCGGAGGCGGCGAGCATCATGTTGTTCGGCCCGGGCGTCCAGGTGGTGGCGAAGGCATAGCCGAGGAGGGCGATCAGGATATGCGGGTCCATGGGCGGGCTTCTGATGGCGGGCCTCGGTCAAATAGGTCAATATTAGTGACCTTTCTTGCAAGCCTCCGCCAGAAGTGCCGCCTTGTCCAGCGAAAAATCGCTGGCGAGCCAGCGCGCCCGGGCCTCCGCCAGCGCCCGGCCGAGCGTCGGGCCGGGCCTCAGCCCGGCCTCGATCAGGTCCCGCGCCGCCAGCGGGAACTCGGCCGCGCACCCGCGGGCGATCTCGGTCTCGAGCCGGGCCAGGAGGCGCGGATCGCCCGCCGCCGCGAGCAGCAGCGCCATGGCACGGGCTGCGCGGGCGCCGTGGTCATGGGCGGCCGTCGCCACCGGGACCGGCGCCGCCGCCAGGCCCCGCAGCGCGGCAAGCGCCTTGCTGTCGGCCCGGCTCATGCGCAGCGCCTGGCCCGGATCCTCGCCCCCGATCGCGGCCAGGCGCACCAGCCAGTCGGGCTCCGCCCCGGCCTCGCCCTCCGCATGGACCAGCGGCGCCAGCAGGGCCGGGACGGCGCCGGGCAGGCAGCGGGCGAGGATCCCCGCGGCCGCCATCGCCGCCACGGCGGGGGCGGGATCGGGGGCGGCGAGCAGCTTCCTCATCTCGGCCCCGATCCGCTCGCGGGCGAGGCCGTCGAGCCCGTCCGCCAGCTCGGCGCAGGCGGCCAGCCCCTCCGGCTCGATGCCGTCGTCGCCGCCATACCAGGCGGTGAAGCGGAAGAAGCGGAGGATGCGCAGGTAGTCCTCGCGGATCCGGTCATGCGGGTCGCCGATGAAGCGCACCCGGCGGGCCAGCAGGTCGGGCAGCCCGCCCAGCGGATCGACGATCTCGCCGTCGGGCCGGGCATAGACCGCGTTCATGGTGAAGTCGCGCCGCGCCGCGTCCTCGGCGATGTCGGTCGAGAACCGTACCGTCGCCCGCCGCCCGTCGGTCTCGACATCGGCCCGGAAGGTGGTGATCTCGTAGCCCTCGCCCTCCGAGACCGCCATCACCGTGCCGTGCTCGATCCCGGTCGGTATCGCGCGCAGCCCCGCCGCCTCGATCCGGCGCGCGACCTCGTCGGGGACCAGCGGGGTGGCGATGTCCACGTCGCTCACTGCCTGCCCCAGCAGCGGGTTGCGCACGCAGCCGCCGACAAACAGCGCCTCGCCGCCGAGCGCCGCGACCACCGCGCGCAGCCCCGGCCGCCGCAGCCATTCGGCCTCGAGCCGCATCAGCCCGCTTCCCGTTCCGCCAGCGCCGCCAGCCGGTCGCTGAGACCCTTGAGCATTCCCGCCGTCGCGCCCCAGATGTAATGGTCGGCCCAGGGCATGGCGTAGTAGTAGCGCCGCGTGCCGGTGCGGTCGTGGTGGTGGCGCTGCCGGTTGGCCGGATCCATCAGGAAGTCGAGCGGAACCTCGAACACCTCCTCCACCTCGCTCGGGTCGGGCCTCGGCGTCCAGCCGGGGTCGATCACGCCGACGAACGGTGTGACCCGGTAGCCGGTCGAGGTCAGATACTGGTCGAGCGTGCCCAGCACCTCGACTTGGGCCGGCGCGAGCCCGACCTCTTCCTCGGCCTCGCGCAGCGCCGCCTCCATCGCCGAGGCGTCGCCCGCGTCGACCCGGCCGCCGGGGAAGGCGACCTGGCCCGCATGGCGGGCGAGGTGCCCGGCGCGCCGCGTCAGCACCACGTTCAGGGCGTCCGCGCGCGCGATCAGCCCGCACAGCACCGCCGCCGGCCGCTGGGTGTGGATCCTGAGCTGGGCTGCCTTCACCTCCGGGTTCAGGTCGAAGTCCGAGCGCTCGCCGAGCGGCGGCATCTCGACGGCGGCCCGGATCTGGGGAAGGGTGAGGCGCATGCGGGTTAGATGCATCACCCGCCGTCCGCGTTCAAGCGGATTGGCCCGCCGCGCTTGCCCCGGTGCCCCGCGGATGAGACAATCGCGCCGGGACGGATGAGCGAGGACAGATGACCGACACAGCGGAGCGGGGCGCGTCCGCGTCTCTGCCGGCACAGGCCGGGGCGGGGCGCCCGGCCTCGGCGGTCAGCGAGGCGACCGGACTGGTCGGCGTCGCGGCCGGCGGGCTTTTCGTCGCCGTCTCCCTCGGCAGCGACATCGCACCGGAGGTGCCGGCGCTGCTGCTCGTGGCCATCCTGATCGGCTCGATGGCGCTCTGGTCGGTGCTGGTCGAGCGGGTCCACCGCAACCCCACGACCGGCCTCGACTTCTCGGCGCCCCGGCCGGTCGACGAGACCGTGGCCACCACCCGGGTGAAGCTCGCCGGACTCTACGCCACCTGGGCGGCGATCGGGCTGGTCTACTTCGCCATCCGCACCTACCGGGCCCCCGGCTACGAGTTCTACTTCGGCATCCTGACCTTCCTCGCGCCGCTCCTGGTGCTGGCGGGCGCGGCCTATGTGTTCCATGTCGACCGCCACATGCGCGAGCCGCGCGACGCGCTCTGGCATGCCGGGCAGTGGGTGCTGGGCCGCCCCTGCGACCGGGAGATGGTGGCCGAGCACTGCCGGGCCTGGGCCATCAAGGGCTACTTCCTGGCGCTGATGGTCGCCGACATGCCGGGCCAGCTCGGCTTCGTGATCGGCCCGACGCCCGGCGAGGCCTTCGCCGACCCGGTCAGCTTCGCGCTCTGGGCGATCGAGGCGATGTTCCTGTTCGACGTCACCTATGCGCTGCTCGGCTACATCGTTACCCTGCGGGTGCTCGATTCCCATATCCGCTCGTCCAACCCCTACCTGGCCGCCTGGGTCTTCGCGCTGGTCTGCTACGCGCCCTTCCTGGTGATGGGCACCGGCGGGCCGCTCGACTACCGGGGCGAGGTCACCTGGACCGGCTGGCTGGCCGGCAGCGAGCTGGTACTGGCGCTCTGGGGCGGGGTGCTGGTGGCGCTGACCGCGGTCTACGCCTGGGCGACGGTGATCTTCGGGCTCCGATTCTCGAACCTGACCCACCGGGGCATCCTGACCAACGGGCCGTTCCGCTTCTTCCGGCACCCGGCCTATCTGACCAAGAACATCTTCTGGTGGATGGTGTTCATGCCCTTCCTGTCGGTCGCCGGCCCGGCGGACGCGTTCAGGAACTGCCTGATGCTGCTCGGGGTCAATTTCATCTACTACATGCGGGCGAAGACCGAGGAATGGCACCTCATGGAGGACCCGGACTACCGCGCCTACAGCGCCTGGATCGCCGAGTACGGGGTGCTGGCGCGGCTGCGGCGGGCGCTGACCGGGCGGCGGGGCGGCTAGACCTCCATCTCCGCCGACGGAATGACCGGGAAGAACCGCCCGCCGGACCGGAGCCCGAACCAGCGCGCGCCGTCGATCTCGCGATGCTCGCCGATCTCCACCAGCCGGTAGAAGCTCTTGCGGTCGATCAGCGCCTCGAGGCCGCGGCGGACATGCACGTAGGGCGCGGGCTCGTCCGTCTCCGGGTCGCGGGCGACCCGGACCGGGTTCTCCGGCCCTGCCTCGGTGAAGTCGCCCACATTGGTCTCGAACACCAGCACCTGGTCCGGTCCGGGGTTCTCGACCCGGAAGTCGACGGCGACGAAGGGGGCGTCGTCGACGGTGATGCCGATCTTCTCGACCGGGGTGACCAGAAAATACTTGCCGTCCTCGAGCTTCAGCACCGAGGCGAACAGCTTCACCAGCTCGATCCGCCCGATCGGCGTGCCGAGATACCACCACATGCCGTTGCGCCCGATGCGGATGTCCAGATCGCCGCAATAGGGCGGGTTCCAGAGATGCACCGGCGGCGGGCCCTTCTTGCCCTTGGTCGCCTTGCTGACCGCCTTCGCCAGGCTGTCGGCGGCGCCGGGGTCGGGCTGGGCTTCCGATTTTGTGACCGATGTCATGCGGACCACCTGTTGCCTTTCCGGCGGCGAACATAGCTTATGGTAAGCAAAGCATCGCCAATTGACAGCCCCAAGGGTATAACAAGGGACATAAGGGCCATGACAGAACCCGTTGAGCAGATCGAGCAGGCAGGCGAGACGCTGGAGCGCGTCCGGGCGCAGATCGCGCGCCGGATCGTCGGCCAGACCGCCGTCGTGGACCTGGCGCTGACCGCAATTCTCCGGGCGGCCATGCACTTGTGGTCGGCGTGCCCGGCCTCGCCAAGACCCGGCTCGTGGACACGCTCGGCACCGTCCTGGGGCTCGACACCAACCGGATCCAGTTCACTCCCGACCTGATGCCGGCCGACATCCTCGGCTCCGAGGTGCTGGAGGAGGGGCCGGACGGCTCGCGCGCCTTCCGCTTCATCGAGGGGCCGGTCTTCACCCAGCTCCTGATGGCCGACGAGATCAACCGCGCCAGCCCCCGCACCCAGTCGGCGCTGTTGCAGGCGATGCAGGAGCGCGAGGTGACGGTGGCCGGCCAGCACCGCAAGCTGGCCCGGCCCTTCCATGTGCTGGCGACCCAGAACCCGATCGAGCAGGAGGGCACCTATCCCCTGCCGGAAGCCCAGCTCGACCGGTTCCTGCTGCAGATCGACATCGACTACCCCAGCCGCGACGAGGAGCGCGAGATCCTGCTCAGCACCACCGGCGTCGAGGAAGCCGCCGCCGAGCCGGTGCTGGACGCCGAGCGGCTGATCGCGCTCCAGCGCCTGGTGCGCCAGGTGCCGGTCGGCGAGCGGGTGATCGAGGCGATCCTGACCCTGGTCCGCGCCGCCCGGCCCGAGGAGCCGGAGGCGGCCGAGACCGCCCGCACCCGCCTCGCCTGGGGTCCGGGGCCGCGCGCGGCGCAGGCGCTGATGCTGGCGGCCCGCGCCAGGGCGCTGCTCTCGGGCAGGCTCTCGCCCTCGGTCGCCGACGTGGCCGCGCTGGCCCGCCCGGCGCTGACCCACCGCATGGCGCTGACCTTCGCCGCGCGGGCCGAGGGAGCGACCATCGGCGCGGTGATCGACGAACTGCTCACGGGGGCGGCGCTGGAAGAGGCGGCCTGATGGCAACTCCGGGAGCCGGATCGCGGGCGCGCGACAGGGCCGGCTGGCTCCGCCGCGACGCCGAGCGCATTTCCGGCACCCTGCCGCCCCTGCTGGTCGAGGCCGAGCGGCTCGCCGCCAGCCTCGCGACCGGCGTCCACGGTCGCCGCCGGGCCGGCATGGGCGAGACATTCTGGCAGTACCGCGCCGCCCATCCGGGCGACCCCTTCTCGCTGATCGACTGGCGCCGCTCGGCCCGCTCCGACCGGCTCTACGTGCGCGAGATGGAGTGGGAAGCGGCCGAGACCGTGATGGTCTGGTGCGACCGCGCGCAGTCGATGGACTTCCACTCGGACATGGCGCCCCGGTCGAAGGCCGACCGGGCGGCATTGCTGACGCTGGCCCTCGGCGTGCTGCTGTCGCGGGGCGGCGAGCGCTTCGGGCTGATCGGCACCGAGGCGGAGGAGGCGCGCACCGGCGAGCGCCAGCTCATGCGCTGGGCGGGAATCCTCAGCACCGGGCCCGAGCTCGCGGCGGACTACGGCGCGCCGCCGAGGATCGCCATGCCCCGGGTCAGCCGGGCGGTGTTTTTCTCGGATTTCATGGGTCCGCGCGATGCGGTCCTGCCGGCGCTGACCTCTGCGGCCGGGCAGGGGATCGCCGGCATCTATGTCCAGATCCTCGACCCGGTCGAGGAGGATTTTCCCTTCACCGGCCGCACCCGGTTCGAGAGCGTCGCCCGTCAGGTGCGCCACGAGACCGACCAGGCCGGCGCGCTCCGCGAGGCCTATCTCGCGCGCCTCGCCGAGCGGCGCGACGCCCTGGCCGCGGTCGCCCGCCGCTCCGGCTGGCAGCTGATCCTGCACCGCACCGACCAGAGCCCGCGCAAGCCGCTGCTGCAGCTCTATGCGGCGCTCGGAGGCGCCTGATGTTCACCCTCGGCGCGCTCGGCTTCGTCAACCCCCTGCTGCTCACGGGGCTGATCGCGCTGCCGATCCTGTGGTGGCTGCTGCGCGCCATCCCGCCGAGCCCGAAGCTGCAGATCTTCGCCGGCGTCCGGCTGCTGCTCGGGCTCGAGGACCCGGAGCGGCAGGCGGCCAAGACGCCGTGGTGGCTGCTGCTGCTGCGCTGCCTCGCGCTCGCCGCGGTGATCGTCGGCTTCGCCGGGCCGGTGCTGAACCCCAGCGTGCGGCTGCAGCCGCTGGGGCAAGGGCCGGTGCTGATCCTGCTCGACCAGGGCTGGGCCAGCGCTCCCGACTGGGCCCCGCGCAAGGCCGCGGCGCTCGCGGCGGTCGAGGAGGCCGGCCAGGCCGGCCGGCCGGTGATCCTGTGGCAGGCGGCATCGGGGGAGACCCCGCCCGTGCTCGCCGCCCCGGCGGCCCGCGCCGTGCTCGAGGCGGCGCGCCCGGTTCCCTGGCCGCCCGACCATGCCGCCGTGCTGGCGGCGCTCGAGGCGGGGACGGCGCCGGTGCCGGCCGAGACGGTGTGGTTCCATGACGGGCTCGGCCATGGCGAGGCGACCGCCGCGCTCGCCGGCCATCTCGCCCGGCTCGGCCCGCTCCGCCTCGTCGGCCCGCTCGCCCCGGCCCTCGCCCTGACGCCGCCGCGGCTCGAGGACGGCCGCATGGTCGCCGACGTGCTGCGCGCCGGCGCCGGCCCGTCGGATGCCGCGGTGATCGCCTTCTCCGCCGGGCAGGGCGAGCCCGAGCGCCGGCTCGGCGCCGCGCCGGTGCGCTTCGCCGACGGCGCCGGCAGCGCCGCCGCCCGCTTCGACCTGCCCCCGGAGCTGCTCGACCGGGTGAGCCGCATCGCCCTGTCCGAGGGCGCCAGCGCCGGCGGCTCGGCGCTGGCCGACGCAGGCCTCAGCCGGGTGAGCGCGGCGATCGTCGATCTCCAGGCCGAGACGGTGGTCGCCTCGCTGACCTCGGCGACCCACTACCTGCGCCAGGCCCTGGAGCCCTGGTCCGAGGTCCGGACCGCCGCGCTGCCCGACCTTCTGGCCGATCCGCCGCCGGTGATCGTGCTGGCGGATCACGGCGACTTCACCAACTCCGAGCGCGCCGGGCTGACCGAATGGGTCGAGGGCGGCGGGCTGCTGATCCGCTTCGCCGGCCCGCGCCTTGCCGCCGCCGTGGGCGAGGGCGGCTTCGGCACCGGCGCCGTGGCCGAGGACAAGCTCCTGCCGGTGCGGCTCCGCCGCGGCGGCCGGGTGCTGGGCGGCGCGCTCGCCTGGGGCGCGCCGAAGATCCCTCGGCCCCTTCGATCCGGAAGGCCCGTTCCGCCGTCTCGCCGCGCCTGCGGAGGTCGACGTGAAGACCCAGGTTCTGGCCGAGCCCTCGCCCGATCTCGCCGGCAAGGTCTGGGCCACGCTGGCCGACGGCACGCCGCTGGTCACCGCCTCGCGCCTCGGCAAGGGCCATGTGGTGCTGTTCCACGTCTCCGCCGACGCGGAGTGGTCGTCGCTGCCGCTCTCGGGCCTGTTCGTCGAGATGCTGGGCCGGCTGATGGCGCTCGCGCCGGGCCGGGTGCCCGAGGCCCCAAGCGCCGAGGAACTGGCGGGCACGCTCTGGCGCGGCGCCGTGCTGATGGGCGCGGACGGCCGGCCGGTCCCGGCCTCGGATCTCGGCGAGCCGGTACCCGGCGAGCGCCTGGCCGAGGGCGAGGCCGGCCGCCTGCTGCCGCCCGGGCTCTACCGCCGCGCCGACAGCGCCGCCCGCGCCGCCGGAGCGGCGGAGACCATGGTGGTGAACCTGTTCCGCACCGGCGACACGCTGGCGCCGTTTCCGCCCGCCCCGGCCGGCGCGGTGGTCGAGACGCTGGGCGGCGTCGAGGCCCGCCGCTACGGGCCCGACCTGATCGCGCTCGCGGTCCTCCTCGGCGCCATCGATCTGATTGCGACCCTCTGGCTCTCTGGCCGCCTGGCGCCGCGCCGCGGCCGGGCCGCCGCAACTGCCGCCGCAACCGCTTCGGTCGTCGCCGCTGTCCTGCTGTGGGCGCCGGACTCGCGGGCGCAGATGCCGATCGACCGCGCCGTCGCCGCCGCCGCCGAAACCACCCTCGGCTACATCGTCACCGGCGACAGCCGGACCGACCGGATCTCCGAGCGCGCGTTGGTCGGCCTCGGCAATGCCCTGGCCCAGCGCACCGCGATCGAACCGGGGCCGCCGATGGGCGTCGACCCGGAGGCCGACGAGCTGAGCCTTTTCCCGGTGCTCTACTGGCCGCTCTCGAATGCGGCGTTGCCCACCGAGGCGGCGCTCGATCACCTGTCGCGCTACCTCTCCGGCGGCGGCATGCTGGTGATCGACACCCAGAATGGCGGGGCCGGCTTCGGCGCCGCCTCGGGGGTCGACATGCGCCAGATCGCCCGGGCGCTGAACCTGCCGGCGCTGGCGCCGGTCGACACCGACCATGTGCTCAGCCGCACTTTCTACCTGCTCACGAGCTTTCCCGGCCGCTGGCGCAATGGCCGGGTCTGGGCCGAGGCGCCGCCGCCGGGGGCCAAGCGCCGGGAGGCCGAGCCGGATCTGCCGCAGTTCGACCGGATCGACGACGCGGTCTCGCCCGTGGTCGTCGGGTCGGCGGACTGGGCGGCGGCCTGGGCGGTCGACGAGCAGGGCCGCCCGATGTTCCCGGTCGGCCGGGCGGGCGACAACCAGCGCGAGATGGCGCTCCGTTTCGGCGTCAACGTGGTGATGTACGCCCTGACCGGCAACTACAAGTCCGACCAGGTGCACGCTCCGGCGGTGCTGGAACGGCTGGGACAGTGAGGGGCGCATGGAACTGGGCCTGACCTTCCTGCCCGAGCTTGACTGGCGCATCATCGCCGGGCTGGCGGGGCTGGTCGCCGCCGGCTCCGCCGTCGCCCTCTGGCGCCGGCTGCCGGGCTGGGGCCTCAGGGGCCTCGCCTTCGGCCTCCTGGTGCTGGCCCTCGCCGGACCGCAGCTCAAGCGCGAGGAGCGCGAGGGGCTGAAGAACGTCGCCTTTCTGGTGGTCGACCGCTCCGAGTCGGCCGGCCTCGAGGATCGCGAGGGCCAGATCGCGGCCGCCGAAGCGCAGCTCCGCGCCGGAATCGGCGCCTTCGATACGCCGCCGACCCGCTGGAACTGCGCGTGGTCGAGGTGGCGCCCGACGACAGCGGCGAGAACCGGGGCACCCGGCTGCTGACGGCGCTCGACGAGGCCGCGGCCCATGTGGCGCCGGGGCAGGTCGCCGGGGCGATCCTGCTGACCGACGGCCAGATCCACGATGCCGGGCGGATCGAAACCTTCCCGGCGCCGGTCCATGCCCTGATCGCCGGCGAGAGGGAGGGCTTCGACCTCGCGCTCGAGGCGGTCAGCGCGCCCTCCTTCGGCATCGTCGGCGAGAAGGTGGCCTTCGACCTGATCGCCCGCATCCACGGCGCCGCGGCCGACGCCGGCCGGCTCGGCATCGAGGTCTCGGTCGACGGCGCCGAGCCCGAACGGCTGACGCTGCCGGTCGGCGAGGAAACCCGGATCGAGATCGACATCGCCCATGGCGGGCCGAACGTGGTCGACATCCGGCTGCCGCCGCGCGAGGGCGAGCTGACCGACCGCAACAACCGGGTGATCGCCACCGTGACCGGCGTGCGCGACCGGCTCAGGGTGCTGCTGGTCTCCGGCGAGCCCTATCCGGGCGGGCGGACCTGGCGCGACCAGCTCAAGTCCGACCCGACCGTCGACCTGATCCATTTCACCATCCTGCGCCCGCCCGAGAAGCAGGACGGCACCCCGGTCTCCGAACTGTCGCTGATCGCCTTCCCGACCCGCGAACTGTTCCTCGAGAAGATCGACAGCTTCGACCTGATCGTGTTCGACCGCTACCGCTGGCGCGGGGTGCTCGCCTCGGCCTATCTCGACAACGTGGCGCGCTACGTCCGCGACGGCGGGGCCGTGCTGGTCGCCTCCGGCCCCGCCTTCGCCGGAGCCCAGAGTCTCAGCCGCACGCCGCTCAGCGCCATCCTGCCGGCGGAGCCGACGCTGGAGGTCTTCGAGAAGCCGTTCCTGCCCCGGGTGACCGAGATCGGCCAGCGCCACCCGGTGACCGCCGGGCTCGAGGAGGCCGCGGGTCTCGGGCCCGACGGCCCCCGCTGGGGCCGCTGGCTGCGGCTGGTGGACGTGACGCCGCTTTCCGGCAACATCGTCATGAAGGGCTACGAGGACCGGCCGCTGATGATCCTCGACCGGGTCGGCGAGGGGCGGGTGGCGCTGGTCGCTTCCGACCATGCCTGGCTCTGGGCACGCGGCTTCGAGGGCGGCGGGCCGCAATCCGAGCTGCTGCGGCGGCTGGCCCACTGGCTGATGCGCGAGCCGGAGCTCGAGGAGGAGGCGCTGTTCGCCCGGGTCGACGGTCGCCGGGTGCTGGTCGAGCGCCGGACCCTGGCGGCCGAACCCCCGGGACCGATGGTCGCCACCGCGCCCGACGGCAGCGAAAGCCGCGGCCTGAGCTACGAGCAGGTCGGCCCCGGCCGCTGGCAGGCGCTGCTGGACGGCGCCGAGGAGGGCCTGTGGCGGTTCTCTGACGGCACCCTGACCGCGGTCGCCGCGGTCGGTCCGCCAAGCCCGGCGGAATATGCCGATCCGCTGGCGACCGGCGACCTTCTGGCGCCGCTGGCCGCGGCGACCGGCGGCTCGGTGGCCTGGCTCGGTGACGGGATTCCCGAGGTCAAGCTGGTCGGCGAGGGCCGCCGTGCTCATGGCCGCAACTGGGTCGGCCTCAGCCAGCGCGACGCCTACCGGGTGACGGGAGTGAAGCTCACCCCCCTGCTGCCGGCCTGGCTCGCCGCGCTGATGGTGGGCCTGCTGCTGCTGGTGGCCTGGCGGCGCGAGGCGCGCTAGTGGGGTCCGGGCTTCGGCGGATCTCGGCGTGGTCAGGTGAAGGGCATCTGTCCCCACCCGCGAAACAGGCACCGGCCCGGGCCGGTGCGGCCGGGTAGTCCAGCACTGCGCGGACTGACTGGGGGAGGCGCGGCTGATGCAGACCGGCCGGGACAAGGAGGATGTGGGCGCCGGACTGCGGGCAGTTCCGGCGGCCGGGCGCAGCTTCGCCGGGAATCGCCGGCTGCAGTTCCTGCTCGGCACTTACGCAGCGGTCTGGACCTGGGCCGCGATCGATCCGGTCTACCGGTTCGACTGGTTCCTCGAAAACATCCTCGCCGTTCTGTTCGCCGCCGGCATCGTTGCTACCTACGGCCGGTTCCGGTTCTCGGATCTCTCCTACTTGCTGATCTTCCTCTTTATGGCGCTCCACGCGGTCGGCGGGCACTACACCTATTCCGAGGTCCCGTTCGGCTTCTGGCTGCGCGACACCCTCGGGTTCGAGCGCAACAACTACGACCGGATCGTGCATTTCTCCTTCGGTCTCCTGCTGGCCTACCCGGCCCGCGAGGCCGTGCTCCGGCTGTCCGGGGTCGCCTCCCCCTGGGCCTCGGCCTTTGCGCTCTCGCTGGTGTTTGCGTTCTCCGGCAGTTTCGAGATCATCGAGTGGATGGTTGCGGTCATCGTCGATCCGGAGGCCGGCGCCGCCTATCTCGGCACCCAGGGCGACGAGTTCGACGCGCAGAAGGATGTCGCGCTGGCGGCGGGCGGCGCGGTGATCGCCCTCGGTCTCACGGCCCTGGCCTCGCGGCGGAGCGAAGCGCGGTAGCCGACCCGGAGCGGAAGCCGGGCAGGCCGGGTCAGGCGGCCACGAGCCCGAAACCGCCGACCAGGATCAGGCTGACGGCCCAGACGAAGTCGAGATTGAACCAGCTCCGGCGCAGGAACCTCAGACCCAGCCAGGCATGGACGACGAGCGCGATCAGCCCGCCCGCCGTGACCATGGCGAGCGCATGCAGAAGCGCCACCAGCACCGCCGTCTCCGCGTTCCGCGCCATCAGGATCGACGAGGCCTGGTGAATCCCGTCGACCGCGTCGCCCGTGCACAGGCCGAGATAGATCGGCAGCAGCATCAGCCCGGCGCCATGGGCGATTGCGATCGCGAAGGACCAGAGCGCGAGCTGGGTCGGCCTGATCCGCGCCAGCGCCCGCGGATGCCGCCGGTTGACGAGGCGGAAGACGCCGAAGGCGATCACCGCCAGGCTAGCGCCGATCCTGATCTCGCGCTGCCAGTCCAGCAGGCCGGTCAGCAGCCCGAACGGCAGCAGGATCACCAGCATCGCCAGCAGGTGCCCGCCGGCGAGGGGTACCAGCGCCGCCGCCACGTCCCGCCGGCCCCGGCCCATCAGCCCGGCAGAGACCGCCAGCGGCCAGCCCATGCCCGGATTGACGCCGTGGTAGAGACCGCTGGCGACCACGGCCAGCCAGAGGCCGGTCGTGGTCGTGAGCAGGCCGTCCACCCTCAGACGGAGGGGTAGCAGAAGCTGTCGGTCGAGCAGTCGCCGCCCTCGAGCCGGATCTGGTGCGAGCGGTAGCCCTTCGGAAACTCGACCCAGAACTTCTTGTCGAGCTTCAGCCCGCCCTTGGCGCCCACATCGGCCTTGACCATCGCCGCGCCGCGCTCGCCCGGATAGAACTGGTCGTCCCAGGTCGAGTAGAGCGAGTTGGTCCAGTAGACGCGCTTGCCGTCGCGGCTGATCTCGACCATCTGCGGGCCATCGCCGAACGCCTTGCCGTTCGGGTGCTTCTTCCTGGCGACGATGCCGCCGATCTGGACCGTGCCGGTGAGCACCGGCTTCATCGGATCGCTGACATCGTATTGCCGCATCTCGCCGGTGCCCCAGCAGGCGACGTAGAGGTACTTGTCGTCCAGCCAGAGGTCGATGTCGGTGATCAGCGGCGGCACCGCAGCAGAAGCCCTTCAGGAGCGGCGGCAGGTCATCGGGACTGGCGGCCTGCGGCGGGATGGTGACGGTCTTCTTGGCGTGGAACTTGCCCTTCTTTCGCGCCACCAGGTCCAGATCGAGCCTTCGAGGTTGGTGGTGTCGACGACCACGCCGCAGAACCCGTACTCCTTGATCGGGTCGTGGGCCGGCCGGACCTCGAGCGCCATCTGGTGGTTGGCGCCGAGGTCGATGGTCTGCACGTTGCGCCGCGCCCGCAGGTCCCAGAAATGCAGCTTGTGGCCGTACTTGTTGCTCAGCAGGTCCTCGGGCACGAGGCCGTTCTCGAACTGCGGCGGCAGCGCCCATTCGCTCGAGACCATGTAGTCGCGCGGCAGGTTCCACCAGAAATCGTAATGCTTGGTCTGGTCGCCGCGGTCCATCTCCCAGCGGCCGATGATCTCGAAGGTCTCGCAATCCATGATGAAGATGCCCGGCGGCCCGTCGGTGCCCTTCTTGCCGCCGCCGCCGAGCGTCGAGACATAGATGCCCTCGGGGCCGCAATGGATGGTGTGGGGCCGCGAATAGCCGGTCTTGCGGAACACCTCCTCGGGCTCGATGATCTTGTGCATCTTGGCCTTCTTCGGGCCGCCCTTGGTGTCGATCACATAGATCCGGGACGAGCGGATCCCGGGGATGATCAGGTAGCGCCGCTCCAGGAAGGCGTGCCCGGTCAGCGGCGACAGCGCCGAGGAGCAGGCGTTCCAGCCGAAATGGTGAAACTCGTCGCCCTTGTTGGGCATGATCACCGTGTGGACGATCTTGCCGTAGCTCTTGGACTTCGGGTTCACGTCGACGACGGCCAGCCCGTCGGGCTGTTTGAAGTCCGGGCTCAGCATCAGCGTGTAGGCATGGTTCTCGGCCGGAGCCTCCATCGCCAGCTTTGCGGTGGCGTGGAAGGTCGGATCTGGACGGATGGTCATGTCTTCTCCCCCTGGTCGCCGCTTCAATATCTGAGCTGCCTTGGCGAAGCGGTCGAAATGATCGCGGCCCGATAAACGCCGCAGCACCGACAACCCGGTCAGACTGCGGCAATGCGCCTGCTGTCGCAACGGATTTCTCGGCGGGTCGCGGTGCCGGTTCCTGACCTGCCGCCCTGCGCCCCTTTCCCCGCCGCGCCCTTGCCGCTAGACATCGCGGCCGGACGACACGGCGGAAGCAGGATGGCGAAGAAACACAAGGGCAACCAGGTCGACGGCTGGGTGGTGCTGGACAAGCCCGCCGGGATCACCTCGGTGCAGGCGCTGTCGAAGGCGCGCTGGGCGTTCCGGGCCGGCAAGGCGGGGCACGCGGGCACGCTCGACCCGCTCGCCACCGGGGTGCTCGCGATCGCCTTCGGCGAGGCGACCAAGACCGTGGCGCTGGCGCAGGAGGGCATGAAGACCTACCGCTTCACGATCCGGCTTGGCCAGGCAACGACGACCGACGATTCCGAAGGCGAGGAGACCGCCGCGTCGGACCTGCGGCCGGGGGATGCCGAGATCGAGGCGGCGCTGGCGCCCTATATCGGCGACATCGAGCAGGTGCCTCCCCAGTTCTCGGCGGTGAAGGTCGAGGGCGAGCGCGCCTACGACCTCGCCCGCGAGGGGGTGGAGCTCGATCTCGCCGCGCGCCCGCTTTACGTTGAAAGCCTGCGGCTCACCGCGCGGCCCGATCCGGACCATGCCGAGCTGGAGCTGGTCTGCGGCAAGGGCGGCTATGTGCGCTCGATCGCCCGCGACCTCGGCCGCGACCTGCGGTGCCATGCCCATGTGACGAAGTTGCGCAGGCTCGCCAGCGGCCCTTTCACCCTCGACCACGCGATTTCCTTTGAAATGCTCGACGAGATACGCCATATGGGCGGCGCTGACTATCTGCTTCCGGTCTCGACCGGGCTGGACGACATCCCGGCCCTGGCCGTTCCGGCGGCGGCGGCGGCCCGGCTCCGACAGGGGCAGGCCGTCCCGGTTCCGGCAACGGACCTCGACTACGGTGATGTCGCCTGGGCCAGCCTCGACGGGCTGCCAGTGGCGATCGGCACCTACAAGGCGGGGCTCCTGCATCCGGACCGGGTGTTCAACCTGGGCAACTAGTAAACGGAGACCCCGATGTCGATTACGCCCGCGCGCAAGGAAGCGCTGATCAAGGAATATGCCACCAAGGAAGGCGACACCGGATCGCCCGAGGTGCAGGTCGCGATCCTGACCGAACGGATCGTCAACCTGACCGATCACTTCAAGGGCCACGCCAAGGACAACCATTCCCGGCGCGGCCTGCTCAAGATGGTGTCGCAGCGGCGCAAGCTGCTCGATTACGTCAAGGGCAAGGATGAGGCCCGGTACCGGAGCATCATCGAGCGCCTCGGCATCCGCCGCTGACGCGAATTGGACGGGCGCGCGCCGCAGGCTGCGTGCCCTTCCGCACAACAGGCTACCAGGGGCAGGTCCGCGCGCCCCGCGCCTTCAACCCCGTTGGGGGGGCAGGCAAGAAGCGCGGCTTCACGTCCGTTCGTTTCCTCCCACGACCCCGGGTTGAAGCGTTGGGATAATCGAAATCGGGGTCCATCCCGGGAGGGATGCAGCGCGGGCGGGGCCATCCGGGCGCCGTCCGTCAGGAAGGAAACGGAATGTTCAATATCGTTCGCAAGGAAATCCAGTGGGGCGGCGAGACGCTGACGCTGGAGACGGGCAAGGTCGCCCGCCAGTCCGACGGCGCGGTGGTCGCGACCCTCGGCGAGACCACGGTGCTGGCCACCGTCGTCTACGAGAAGAAGCCCAAGGTCGGCTTCGACTTCTTCCCGCTCACCGTGCACTACCAGGAAAAGTACTACGCGGCCGGCAAGATCCCGGGCGGCTTCTTCAAGCGCGAGGCCAAGCCGACCGAGAAGGAGGTGCTGACCTCCCGCCTGATCGACCGGCCGATCCGGCCGCTGTTCGTCGAGGGCTTCAAGCACGAGACCCAGGTCATCGTCACGGTCCTCAGCCATGATCTCGAGAACGACCCCGACATCCTGGGCATGATCGCCGCCTCGGCGGCGCTGACCCTCTCGGGCGCGCCGTTCCTCGGCCCGATCGGCGCCGCGCGCGTCGGCTTCGTCGACGGCCAGTACGTGCTGAACCCGCGGGTCTCCGACATGAACAAGCTGTCTGAGAACCCGGAGCAGCGCCTGAACCTGGTCGTCGCCGGCACCAAGGACGCGGTGATGATGGTCGAGTCCGAGGCCTACGAGCTCAGCGAGGACGAGATGCTGGGCGCGGTGGTCTTCGGCCACCAGCAGATGCAGCCGGTGATCGACATGATCGTCGACCTGGCCGAGGCGGCGGCGAAGGAGCCGTTCAGCTTCGCGCTGCCCGACCGTTCGGCCCTTCTGGCCAAGGTGCGCGGCCTCTGCGAGGGCGCGCTCAGGGATGCCTTCGCCACCACCGACAAGCAGGAGCGCCAGACCAAGATCGCCGCCGCCAAGGACGCGATGAAGGCGGGCCTGACCGAGGAGGAGGCGGCCGATTCCGGCGCCGTCGACGACTGCTTCAAGAAGGTCGAGGCCGGCATCCTGCGCGGCACCGTGATCGAGACCGGCCGACGCATCGACGGGCGCGACCTCGTCACCGTGCGCCCGATCGTCAGCGAGGTGGGCATCCTGCCGCGCACCCACGGCTCGGCGCTGTTCACCCGCGGCGAGACCCAGGGGCTGGTAGTGACCACCCTCGGCACCGGCGACGACGAGCAGATCATCGACGCGCTGGAAGGCGACTGGCGCGAGCGCTTCCTGCTGCACTACAACTTCCCGCCCTACTCGGTGGGCGAGGCCGGGCGCATGGGCCCTCCGGGCCGGCGCGAGATCGGCCATGGCAAGCTCGCCTGGCGGGCGCTCCAGGCGGTGCTGCCGGCGGCGACCGACTTCCCCTACACCATCCGGCTGGTCTCGGAGATCACCGAGTTCGAACGGCTCGTCCTCGATGGCCACTGTCTGCGGCTCGTCGCTGAGCATGATGGACGCCGGCGTGCCGCTGAAGGCGCCGGTGGCGGGCGTCGCCATGGGCCTCATCCTCGAGGCCGACGGCAAGTTCGCGGTGCTGACCGACATCCTCGGCGACGAGGACCATCTCGGCGACATGGACTTCAAGGTCGCCGGCACCGAGCGCGGCGTCACCTCGCTCCAGATGGACATCAAGGTCGCCGGCATCACGCCCGAGATCATGAAGCAGGCGCTGGCCCAGGCGAAGGACGGGCGCATGCACATCCTCGGCGAGATGTCGAAGGCGCTGAGCGCCGGCCGGACCGAGTTCTCGGTCCACGCGCCCCGCATCGAGACCATGCAGATCAATCCGGAGAAGATCCGCGAGGTGATCGGCTCGGGCGGCAAGGTGATCCGCGGCATCGTCGAGGAATCGGGCGCCAAGGTCGACATCAACGACGACGGCGTCATCAAGATCGCCTCGCCGGACGCCGCCTGCATCGAGAAGGCCCGCGAGCTGATCAACTCGATCGTGGCCGAGCCCGAGGTGGGCCGGATCTACAAGGGCAAGGTCGTGAAGATCATGGACTTCGGCGCCTTCGTGAACTTCTTCGGCAAGCGCGACGGTCTGGTCCATGTCAGCCAGATGACCTTTGAGCGCGGCGCCAACCCGAAGGACCTCGTCAAGGAGGGCCAGGAGGTGCGCGTCAAGCTGATGGGCTTCGACGACCGCGGCAAGGTGCGGCTGTCGATGAAGGTCGTCGACCAGGAGACCGGCCAGGAGATCAAGCGCGAGTCCGCCGACGCCGAGAGCTGAGGCCGGCGCGAATTCGTCCGTGTTGCGGGGGCCCCGGGGCATTGCTCCGGGGCCTTCTTCGTTCCGGCTGCGCCCGGTTGGGGGAGCGGCCCGGGTGGGGTCCGGGCGGGGTCTCGGAAAGGCAATATCGGAATGTCTTTGTTGCAGATTCCTTTCCAGTCCGGCAACGGACGGGGCCCGGGCCCAAACTTCCCTTTTTCTTGACGACGCAATTGCCCTAGCATCGGCGTCAGCTATCGTCGTTCGTGAGTGGAATCATGCGGGGACCGGGCCATGTTGGACGGACTTAAGAGTTCGGTGGCCACAACTCTGGTGGCGGTTTTCTTTCCGGCGACCCTCTTCGCACAAGAGGTTCAGGATGTTCTCCCATCTCCCGAGGGCGTCTTGACGATCTTCCAGAAAGATCACTTCTCCCCCTACGCGGGGCGCAACTTCCCCACGCGGGTCTATTGGGGCGACACCCATCTGCACACACAGGTCTCCGTCGATGCCGGGACCATGAACAGGCTGACGCAGGAACAGGCCTTCAGGTTCGCACGCGGCGAAGAGGTAACGACCACCCACGGCCTGCAGGCGAAACTCTCGCGCCCGCTGGATTTCCTGGTGATCTCGGATCATGCGGAGATGTATGGGCTGATGCCGCAACTGCTGGGCGGCGATGCGGCCATCCTGTCGACGCCCACGGGCCGGGACTGGTACGACAGGCTGACCAGCGGCGACACCACCGTCGTCTTCAATACAGCGATGGAAATCGTCGCCTCGTTGTCCGGCGACGTGCCGCCGATCGACAACCCAAAGGCCATCGAGAGCGCCTGGCAGAACTACACCGCGCTGGCCGAGCGCTACAACGAACCCGGTGTCTTCACCGCGCTGATCGGCTTCGAATGGACCTCTGCCGGCGGCGACAACATCCACCGCAACGTGGTCTTCCGCGACGGCGCCGATCTCGCCGACAGGGTGCTGCCGTTCTCGCAATACGACAGCAAGAACCCTGAAAGACTTCTGGGAATATCTCAAGACCTTCGAAGACGACACCGGCGGCGACATTCTCGCGATCCCGCACAACGGCAACCTGTCGAACGGCCGCATGTTTTCCGACAAGAATTTCGACGGCACGCCGCTGACCGCGGAATTGGCCGCCCTTCGGGCCCGCTTCGAACCGGTCATCGAGGCCACCCAGATCAAGGGCGACGGCGAGGCGCATCCCTTCCTCAGCCCGAATGACGAATTCGCGGATTTCGACACGTGGGACGCCTCGAACCTGAACGGGACGCAGGCCAAGATCCCGGACATGCTGCAATACGAGTATGCCCGCGAGGCTCTGAAAAACGGTCTTCGCCTTGAAACCGAGCTCGGCGTCAATCCGTTCAGGTTCGGCATGATCGGATCGACTGACAGCCACACCGGCCTCTCCGCCGTCGAGGAGGACAATTTCTTCGGCAAGCATTCCGGCGTCGAACCGGAACCGAACCGCTGGAAGCATCTGGTGATCCAGGCGCCGGACCCGGAATTCTCGATCTACGGCTGGCAACAGGCTTCGGGCGGCTACGCCGGCGTCTGGGCGACGGAGAACACGCGCGCGGCGATCTTCGACGCCTTCGAACGCCGCGAGGTCTACGCCACCACCGGCTCGCGGATGCTCGTTCGCTTCTTCGGCGGCTGGGACTTCGCGCCCGAAGACGCGCAAACCCGACTTCCCGCCGATATCGGCTATGCGAAGGGCGTCCCGATGGGCGGTGACCTGCGCGCCGCGCCCGACGGCAAGGCCCCCAGCTTCCTCGTCGCCGCGATGAAGGACGCGTACAGCGGCAATCTCGACCGCATCCAGATCGTCAAGGGCTGGCTCAACGCCGACGGCACCACCGCCGAGAAAGTCTATGATGTCGTTTGGAGCGATGGCCGGACGCCGGGCGCAGACGGCAAGGTTCCCCCGGTCGGCAACACCGTCAACGTGGCCGAGGCGACCTGGACCAACACCATCGGCGCCCCCGAACTCATCGGCGTCTGGACCGACCCCGATTTCGACCCGGCGCTCAAGGCCTTCTACTACGCCCGCGTGATCGAGATCCCGACCCCCCGCTGGACTGCATACGAGGCCCGGCGCTTCAACGTGCAGATGGATGAAAAGGTGCCGATGATCACCACCGAGCGCGCCTATACCTCGCCGATCTGGTACGCACCCGGCTGAGTTGTCGTGTTGACCGAGAACGGGCGTTGAATTTCGATTCTCCGGTGCTCGGGCATCTTTCCAGCCGGTGCAGCGTCCGTTCCATCTGAATCGCCATCTGAATTGGCGTGCGTTCGCCCCCGTCATTCCCGCGCAGGCGGGAATCCCCGGCCGGCTTCGTCAGGTCCCCGCTGTCGCGGGGATGATGCCGGATGACCGGGCGATCCGGTCTGACCGGACCCTGTCCTGGCGCCAGAAGATCGCCGCTGGTGTTTCACGACCTGGGCGGACGCCCGGTGCCACGGCTGCCCACGGGTCCCGAGCCTGGCCGGCCGGCGCGCGCGGCATTCGGTTGGGCGCCGGTCGCGCCCGTGCTAGGATCGGGCCTTTCCGGATCGTTTCGAGAATCCCCGATGTCGTCCGTTCTGCCCGAACCGATGGACCCGCACCCCGACTACGCCGACCGCCCGATCCCCGAGGACGTCCGGCTCGGCGACTTCCGGCTGACCATGCTGACCGAGGCGGATCTCGACGAGGACATGGCGGCGATCGAGGAAAGCATGGAGGAGCTCGCGGGGATCTTCGGCGTCCCCTGGCCGCGCGGCCTGACCCGCGAGGCCGACCGCGCCGACCTGGTGCGCCACCGCCGCGAGTTCGCCGCCCGCCGCGCCTTCGCCTGGGTGATCCGCGACCGCGCCGGCGCCTATCTCGGCTGCGCCTATGTGCGGCCCTCTCCCGACCGGCCCGGCACGGCGAGGGTCGCCCACTGGATGCGGACGCGCGCCGCCGCGCGCGGCCCGGCCTTCCAGGCCCTGTTCCATGACTGGCTGCGCGGGCCGCTCTGGCCGCCGATGGAGATGACCGTGATCGCGCATCCCTAGACGCTCGGGCCCGCGGTGCGCCGCCGGACGCGGAGCCGCCTCCGTGGCCCGAGAACACCGGAATCTGCACCGGCAGCGTCGGCTTCTGCATGCGCGGGCGGTTGTTGCGGGCGGCGGCGGCGCCGGTCGTCCGCGCCCGGATCAGCGTCTCGATCTTGGCCCGGGCCGCTCACATCCATCCGCGCCGGACGTAGGCCGCGAGCATCAGTTGGGCGATCTGCGCGGCGGTCCGCCTGGCCGCCCCCTCGATGCTTTCCGGGCCGGCCTCGCTGGCCAGCGACAGGCTGCCGCTGAAGGCGATGTCGGCGAGCGAGCCGATGGCGAGCGAACCGACCATGCCCGGCAATTTGCCGCCCTCGGCCTCCACCTCGGCCGAGCGCAGGGGCACAAGGGTGTCGGCGACGACCAGGTAGGTCTCGGCGAGCGTCCGCAACTCGGCGGCACCGGCGCCGAAGCCGAACAGCACGCGCTGGACCCGGTCTCCCTCGTCGGCGACGATGAAGTCGCCACGAAGCACCGCATCGCCGGTTTGCGGATGCGGGGCCGCTCCGGCGCGGGCGGCCGCAATGCCTCTCTTGTGCAGCTCTTCGACGAGGTGCGCCGCGACCAGTGCGCCGAGCTGCCGGTGCTGCCGGGAATCCACCGCGTCCGGCGCCGCCCTCCGCCGCGCGGCCAGCCCGGCAAGCGCCGATCCCTCGGGCGCGTCCGGGAACGGCGATGCGAAGTCATGTACATGGACCAGCGCCGGCTTGGCGATCGTCTGGTCGTCGAGCCGATCTTGACGCGATGTGACATCGGTCCCGGCGCAGGCCGCGACCGCAAGGGCGCCGAGAAGGCAAGCGGCGGGAATGCACGGGCGGCTCATGGCGGCACCCCTTGCCCGGACGCCTCGCCCGGCGGCCGCCATTGACGGAAAAGCAAGCGCGCGGATCGTTCAGTCACCCCATGCCCTACCAGCGGCGCAACTCCGCGCAAGGCGCACTCTCACGCCGACCTGCGGCATCGCCCGACACCGCAATCGCCCTCGGGCTGAATCCTATCGCGTATGGGCGTTTCGGTCCATCCGCGTGATGGCACCCGGCTCGGCCGGACATGACACAGGGCCACGCATTCCGGCCGCCGCAGCAGGAGGCCGGCGGCCCGGATCGGCGATCGATCGGCCGGGAGCGACGCCCGCCCTGCCGCGCGCGCCCGGCGGCGACGCCCTCACCCGTCCTTGCGGATCGTCTCGTTCCTCCGATCGTAGGGGCTTTCCCCGACGATCTCGGCGTCCCGGAGTTCGCGCGGCATCCGGGCCTAAGCCTCCGGCCCGCCTTCACCAGGCTGGGCTCCGCACCGCGATTGCCGATCTGCTTGCCGAAATGGACCGAATGGCTGCCGGACGCCAGGCGCCCGACCTTGCAACTTTCGCACCCGGGAAACGAGCGATCCCGGCGAGTGCTGTTCTCACGATGCCGCCAGAACCCGGTTCTGCCGGTCCAGCGTGCCCTCGGCCGTGACCTCGGCGAAAGTCCAGTCGCGGAACGCACGGATGCGGGGGTCGCGACGGCGGCTCTCCGGATAGGCGACCGAGTAGATGGTGACCGGAGGCACCGCGATCTCGAATAGCCGCACCAGCCTGCCGTCGCGGAGCCCGCCGCGCGCCATCGCATCATAGGCCAGTGCCACTCCCTGACCACGCTCGGCGGCGGTCAGGGTCAACTCGCAGTGAGGCAAGCGCGGCCCGCGTCGCTCGCGCGGCGGAACCACCCCGGCCAGCCGGAACCATTTGTCCCACGCATCCAGTACCTCGTCATGGAACAGGGTCTGGCGCAGCAGGTCGGCCGGATTTCGTAGGCCCTCACGGTCGCGCAGCTCCGGGCTACATACCGGGTAGCGCCCGGATTCCATCAACGGCTCGACGATCACGCCCGGAACGACGGGCACGGTCCAGGCGATCGCCAGATCCGCGCCGTTCTTCGAGAAATCGGTGGAGGGCGCGCCGGTCGAAACTTCGAGCGCAATCCTGTCGTGATCTGGGCAGCGCGAGAGGCGCGGCGTCAGCCATCGCGCCGCGAAGCCCGGAGTACATAGGATCGTGAGCGGCCGGTCGTCCGCAGTGCGCGCGACACACTGCGTCGAGGCATCGAGCCGGTCCAGCAACCCGGTCAACTCGTCCAGGTAGGCGTGGCCCGCGCCGGTCAGTTCGATCCGGTTGCCGTCACGCAGGAACAGTGCTGTGCCCAGGAACTCCTCCAGCGTGCGGATCTGGTGGCTGACGGCCGACGGCGTCACATGGATCTCGGCCGCGGCCTCCTTGAACGACAGGTGCCGTGCCGCGGCTTCGAAAGCGCGGATCGCGGCAAAGGGCGGAAGTCTACGCGACTTGGACATGAAATCCGTTCACCCGCACATGAAAAGCGATCGTTTGATGGGTCTTCGGCCCGAGCATACCACCGAACCAGTGATGGACAAAACGCGGGAGGCTCTGATCATGACCAATTCGGCCCGGACGGGTTCCCTCGGCACTCTGAAGGCTGCTCTGGCGTGCGGCTGCCTCGGCCTTGTGACCGGACTGGCGGCAGGCGGCAGCGCCACCGCGCAATCGGCGCCCCCCAGCGAGCACAAGGGTCTTTCCGTCAAGACGCTGGGCACGATGCCCGAGTCGTCGGTAAAGGCAACGGTGGGGCTGGAGGGGCACATCCTGCTGCTGCGCGAGATCACCATCGCGCCCGGCGGGCAGATCGCCAGGCACAGCCATGCGACCTTCCCCGGCATCGTCCAGGTGGTCAGCGGCGAGTGGATCGAGGGCCGCGAAGACGGCGAGCGCAGCTGGACGGCCGACACCCCGGCGCTGCTGGAGGACGAGAACACGGTGAACTGGTTCTACAACCGCGGCACCGAACCCGCGACCGCAATCGTCTGCGACATCAAGCCGGCGAAATAGCTCCATCGGGCGCGGGCGGTGTTCCAGGATGCCCGCGAGCGAGTATTATGAGAAACTTGCGATTTCCGGGAGATGGCCCCCTTCTCAACCTTGAGAGGGGGGCCTTCCCATCTCACCCGTCCTTGCGGATGGTCTCGTTCTTCGGATCGTAGGGGCTTTCCTCGACGATCTCGGCGTCCCAGAGCTCGCGCAGCATCCGGAGCTTCAGCTTCTGGCCCACCTTGGCCAGATCGGGCCGGACATAGCCGATGCCGATCTGGCGCCCGAAATGCACCGACCAGCCGCCCGAGGTCAGCCGCCCGATCTTGGTGCCGTCCAGCAGCAGCGCCTCCTTGCCCCAAGGGTCGGCGTCCGGCGGCCCGTCGATCAGCAGCGTGACGCAGGAGGCGCGGATGCCGGTCTCCTCCATCGCCCGCTTGCCCTTGAAGTCCTTCGACATGTCGACGAAGCGGTGCAGGTTGCCCTCCAGCGGCGTCGCGTCGCGGCCCAGATCCGAGCCGAAGGCGCGATAGGATTTCTCCTGCCTCAGCCAGTTCTGCGCCCGGGCGCCGCAGAGCTTCAGCCCGGCCGGCTCGCCCGCCTCCATCAGCCTGTCGAACAGGTAGTTCTGCATCTCGATCGGATGGTGCAGCTCCCAGCCGAGCTCGCCGGTATAGGCGACCCGGATCGCCATGGTCGGGCACATCTTCAGGTCCAGCTTTCCGGCCGAGAGCCAGGGGAAGCGCTTGTTGGAAAGCGCCGTCTCCGGGTCGGCGTCGACGACCAGCGGCCGCAGCACCTCGCGCGACTTCGGCCCGGCCAGCGCCAGCACGCCCCACTGGGTCGAGACGTCGTGGACCTCGATCCAGCCGAACTCGCCGCGTTTGCTCTCGGCCATCTTCACCAGATAGTCGTGGTCATAGGCCTGCGCGGCGCCGGCGGTGACGCAGTAATAGGCGTCCTCGGCGGTGCGCACGATGGTCAGCTCGGTGCGGATGGTGCCGTGGTCGGTCAGGGCATAGGTCAGGTTGGTGCGGCCCACGCGCGGCAGCTTGTTGCAGGTCAGCCAGTCCAGGAACCGCGTCGCTCCCGGCCCCTTGACCATGTGCTTGGTGAACGCGGTGGCGTCGAACAGGCCGGCGCCCTCGCGCACCGCCTTCGCCTCCTCGACCGCATATTTCCACCAGCCGCCGCGGCGGAAGCTGCGGGTGTGGTGGTCGAAATCCGCCGGCGCGTCGAGCGGCCCGTAGTAGTTCGGCCGCTCCCAGCCGTTCACCTGGCCGAACTGGGCGCCCTTCGCCTTCACCCGGTCATAGCAGGGGGCGGTGCGCAGCGGCCGGCAGGCCTCGCGCTCCTCGTCAGGATGGTGCAGGATGAAGACGTGCTCGTAGCACTCCTCGTTCTTGCGGGCGGCGTATTCCTTGTTCACCCACTTGCCGTAGCGCCGCGGGTCCAGCGACCACATGTCGATCTCGGCCTCGCCCTCGGTCATCAGCTGGGCCAGGTAGTAGCCGGTGCCGCCGGCGGCGGTGATGCCGAACGAGAAGCCCTCGGCGAACCAGAAGTTGTCCACCCCCGGCGCCGGGCCGACCAGCGGGTTGCCGTCGGGCGTGTAGCAGATCGGCCCGTTGAAGTCGTCCTTCAGCCCGCAGGTCTCCGACGACGGGATGCGGTGGATCATCGACATGTACTCCGCCTCGATCCGGTCGAGATCGAGGGGGAACAGATCGGCCCGGAAGCTGTCCGGCACTCCGTGGACGAAGCGGGCGGGGGCGCCGCGCTCGTAGGGGCCGAGGATCCAGCCGCCGCGCTCCTCGCGCACATACCACTTGGCGTCGGCGTCACGCAGCACCGGGTGCTCCGGATTGGTCTTGCGCCACTCCACCAGCGCCGGGTCGGGCTCGGTGACCACATACTGGTGCTCGACCGGGATCGCCGGGATGGTGCAGCCGATCATGGCGGCGGTGCGCAGCGCGTGGTTGCCGGTGGCGGTGACCACATGCTCGCAGCGGATCTCGAAGGTCTCGTCGCCGGGCACCAGGTTGCCGCCCCGCTCGACCATCATCCGGCCCTTGACCAGCCACTCGCCGCCGACCCGCTCGAAGCCGTCGACCTGGGCCTTTCGGACGATCTCGACGCCCCGCTGGCGGGCGCCCTTGGCCATCGCTTGGGTCACGTCGGCGGGATTGATGTAGCCATCCGTCGGGTGGTAGATCGCGCCCTTCAGGTCCTCGGTCCTGACCAGCGGCCAGCGGTCCTTGATGTCCTTCGGCGTCAGCCACTCGAACGGCACGCCCACGGTCTCGGCCACCGAGCCGTAGAGCATGTACTCGTCCATGCGGGCTTCGGTCTGCGCCATGCGCAGGTTGCCGACCACGCTGAAGCCCGCGTTCAGCCCGGTCTCGGCCTCCAGGGTCTTGTAGAACTTGACGCTGTAGTCGTGGATATGGGTGGTGGCGTAGCTCATGTTGAAGAGCGGCAGCAGACCCGCCGCGTGCCAGGTCGAGCCGGAGGTCAGCTCGTCCCGCTCCAGCAGCACCGTGTCCCAGCCGGCCTTGGCCAGGTGATAGGCGATCCCGGCGCCGACCGCGCCGCCGCCCACAACAACCGCCCGCGCATGCGTCTTCATGATCAGTCCCCGTCAGCCGTGAGTCCGGAAGGTTGCGCGCAATCTGGCGATGAGTTCAAGGCGCTGCTAGGGGCCGAGCGACCTTGCCCCGCCCTTACGCGACATCGGCGCGCGGCGCGGCCGGTTCGATCAGCGCACCGTCCCGTCCGGCATCACCGGGTCCTTGTGCACCAGCACGTCCGAGCCAGGCACCGCGTCCAGGATCCGCAGCCGCAGCCTGGCGCCGGTCTCGTGCGCCTCGAACAGGGTCTGCTGGCCGTCGAGCTCGATGTGGAGCTGCACGAAGGTCCGGGTGCCCGAGACCCGGGTCTTGAGGTCGTGAAAGCCGCGGATCTCCGGGAATTCGCCCACCGCCGCGGCGATGCGGGCCTCCACCTCGGCTCCCGCCTCGCGGTCCATCAGCGCCGCGACGGCGCTGCCGCCGATCTTCCAGGCCCCCCGCATCAGGAAGCCCGCGGCGATCAGCGAGAACAGCGAATCAAGGATGACGATCCCGAACAGCGCCGACGCGGCCAGCGCCACGATGCTGCCGGCCGTCGGCAGCAGATCGGTGAGGTAGTGCAGCGAATCCGCCGCCACCACCTTCGAGCCGGTGGCACTGGAGACCCGGCGCTGGAACCAGACCAGCGCGCCGGTGACCACGACCGAGAACAGCATCACCGCGATGCCGGCCCCCTCCGCCGCCAGCGGCTCGGGCTCGAGCAGGCGCTCGATCCCGCGCCACCCCAGCGACACCGCCGCCGCCATCACGATCACCGCCTGGGCGAGCCCGGCGATGTCCTCGATGGAATGGTGCCCGAAGCGGTGATCCTTGTCCGCGGGCTTGGCGGCGTAGAGGATCGCGGCGAAGTTGCCGATCGACGTCAGCAGGTCCATCGCCGAGTCGATCAGGCTGGAGGCGACCGCCAGCGACCCGGTCGCCGCCCAGGCCCAGCTCTTGGCGCCGATCAGCGCCAGCGCCACGGTGATCGACGCGATCCCGGCGGTGACGTTCAGGCGTCGATGGCCGTGGGTGTCCAACTGCGTGCCCTCCGCGACGCCCCTTGCCTCCCGCGCTCAGCCGCCGGCCGCCCGCACCCGCTCGAGCAGTGACGCCGAGAGATATCCGTCCGGCACCATCCCCTGGGCCGCCTGGAAGCGGCGGATCGCGCTGCGGGTATTCGGCCCGACGATGCCGTCGACGCCCTGGGTGTCGTAGCCGAGCGCCGTCAACCGGCGCTGAAGCTCCTCGGTCTCCGAGCGGCTGAGCGGCCGGTCGGTGCGCGGCCAACCGAGCGAAAGGCTCTGCCCGAACCGCATGTCCTGGTCGACCTGCCCGGCCAGCAGGGTGACGGCGAGGGCATAGGAGGTGGCGTTGTTGTAGCGCTTGATCACCCGGAAGTTTGGATAGGCGGCGAAGGCCGGGCCGCCGGCGCCCGCCGGCAGCAGCAGGGTGACGCTGTCGGAGGCGGGCAGGGTGCCGCCCCCGGCGCGGCGGACCCCCAGCGCCTCCCATTCGGCCGGGGTCTTGCGGGTCTCGTCGTCGGCGAGCGTATAGTCGAAGCCCGCCGGCAGCTCGACCCGGATCGCCGCCGGCTCGCCCTTTCGCCAGCCGTAGCGCGAAAGGTAGGCCGCCGCCGAGGCCAGCGCATCGGACGGGTCCGTGCTCCAGACGTCGCGCTTGCCGTCGCCGCCGAAATCGACCGCATAGGCCTCGAAGCTCGACGGGATGAACTGGGTGTGGCCCATCGCGCCCGCCCAGGAGCCGACCATCCGGCCCGGCGTCACGTCGCCGTTCTGCAGGATGCGCAGCGCCGCCAGCAGCTCCTGTTCGGCGAAGTCCCGGCGGCGGCCCTCATAGGCCAGCGTCGCCAGGCTCTCGATGACGGGTATGTCGCCGTACTGGGCGCCATAGGCGCTCTCGATGCCCCAGATCGCCACCACCACGCCCGGATCGACCTGGAAGCGCCCGGCGATGCTGTCCAGCAGCGCCCGGCGCTCGGCGGCGTTCATCCGCCCGTCGGCGACGCGCTTGTCCGAGACGGCGCTGTCGAGATACTCCCAGATCGGCCGGGTGAACTCCGGCTGGTAGCGGTCGAGCTCCAGCACCCGCGCGTTGACGGTCACGCCCCTGAAGGCCGCGTCGAACACGTCGCCGCGGATGCCCGCGGCCAGCGCCCGGGCGCGGAAGCCCGCCTTCCAGGTCGGAAAATCCTCTGCCGGCACCGCCGTGGCGCCTCCGGTTGTGGCGGCTCCCGCCGTGGCGGCACCGCTCGCCGCGTCGCCCGGCCTCGCCGGCGGCACCGGCGCCTCGCTCTGGGCCGCCGCACAGCCGGCGGAGAACAGCAGCGCCCCGCACAGTGTTGCCCGCGCGACCACCCCTGCGCCAAGCCTCATGATCCTGCCTCGCCCTTGTTGTTTGGCCCGAAGTCTAGCCGTCTCCGGCCGCCGCGTCGAGGCGGGCGTGGCGAGATGGCGGGCCCTCGCCGGCGGCAAGGATCCGGGCCTTCGCCGCGTCCAGCTCCTCGATCGTCACCGCCATGACATGGCCGCTCGAATGCAGCATCCGCGCGCCGTCGAGCATGATGCCCACATGGCCCTTCCAGAACACCAGATCGCCGCGCCGCGGCTGCGTGCCCTCCGGCAGCGTCTCGCCGAGGGCTGCCTCCTGCATGTCCGAATCGCGCGGGCACGGCCGGCCCGCGGCCTGCATGGCGACCTGCAGCAGCCCGGAACAGTCGATCCCGCAGGGCGACCGCCCGCCCCAGAGATAGGGAACGCCCAGGAACCGCTCGGCTTCGGCGACCCAGTCCGGGGCGGGCCGCCCGAGCGGAGCCAGATGCCGCGAAGGCACGAAGCCGCCGGAGGCGAGCGCCGCGAACCGCTGCTCGGTCGCGCCCGCCGCCACCCGCGCGCCGCGGGGCAGCCAGCCGAGCGGGCGCGCCCGGACCGCGGGCTCCGGGTAGACATGGGTCAGCGGCAGCGCCACCACGCGATGCGTCGGCGCCGGGCCCGCGGGCGCGAGGCAGGCGGCCGGCACATAGCCGACATAGCCGTCGGCCTCCGACTGGCCCCAGACCCAGCCGCCCTCCCGCTCGTAGGCGGCGAACCCCTCGCCATGGAGGAGCTGGGTGTCGAGCGGCGCCGCGGCGTCCGCGCGGGGGGTCAGCGGCGCCAGCGGCGCCGAGACCGCCATCTGCACCGCCTCGGCATAGCGCCCGGCCGCGACCTGCCCCTCCAGATGCGCCGCGGCCAGATCGGGGCGGGCCGGGGTCAGGCGCGGATCGAACGCCGTCATCGGCCGCCGTGGCGCTGTTCGAGCACCGACAGCAGCGCCCGCGCCGCCTGGCACTCGCCGCCCTTGGGCCGGCCGGGGCGGGGCTTCGGGTTCCAGCCGTAGATGTCGAAATGCGCCCAGGGCGCGCCGCCGGCGAAGCGCTTCAGGAACAGGGCCGCGGTGATCGAGCCGGCGAAGCCGCCCGAGGGCGCGTTGTCGAGCTGGGCGATGTCGGGCTCGATATCGGCCTCGTAGCCCGGCCAGAGCGGCATCCGCCACAGCGGATCGGCGACCCGCGCCGAGGCGGCCGCCAGTTCGGCCGCCAGCCCCTCGTCGTCGGTGTAGAACGGCACCACCTCCGGTCCCAGCGCCACCCGCGCCGCGCCGGTGAGGGTCGCCAGGTCGACGATCAGCGCCGGCGATTCCTCTGCCGCCAGCGCCAGCGCGTCGGCGAGGATCAGCCGCCCCTCGGCGTCGGTGTTGTTGACCTCGACGGTCAGCCCCTTGCGCGAGCGCAGGATGTCGCCGGGCCGCATCGCGCTCGCCGAGATCGAGTTCTCAACCGCCGGGACCAGCACCCGGAGCCGCAGCGGCAGGCCGAGGCCCATCACCATGTGGGCGAGCCCCAGCGCGGTCGCGGCCCCGCCCATGTCCTTCTTCATCAGCGCCATGCCGGCGGAGGGCTTGATGTCGAGCCCGCCGGTGTCGAAGCAGACCCCCTTGCCGACCAGGGTGACGGTCGGATCGCCCTCCTTGCCCCAGCGCAGGTCGATCAGGCGGGGCGCCTCCGGCCCGGCGCGGCCGACCGCGTGGATCATCGGCAGGTTGGCCTCGAGCAGCGCCTCGCCCTCGGTCACCTCGACCTCGGCGCCGTGGCGCCCGGCGAGATTGCGGGCGGCGCGTTCGAGCGCCGAGGGCCCCATGTCGTTGGCCGGCGTGTTGATCAGGTCGCGGGCGATGAAAACGCCCTCGGCGATCCGGCCGAGGCGGCCGGCCTCGACGCCTCCGGGGGTTTCGAGCTCCGCCTCCGGTGCCGCCTCGGCGCTGCCCTTGTAGCGATCGAAGCGGTAGCGCCCCAGCATCCAGGCCAGCGCCGCCTGCTCTGCCTCGCCCGGCGCGAGGTCGCCCTCCAGCGCATAGGTCCCCGCCGGCGCGGTCCGCGCGAAGGCGCCGAGGTGAAGCCGCTCGCGCCTTTGCTGGGCCTCGGTGCCGAGGCCGACGAGGACGCGGGCGACGGCGCCGTCAGCGCCCGGCAATGCCAGGGCGCTGCCGGGGGCGGCGCGGAAGCCGTTCGCCCGCGCCCAGGCGGCATGGGCCGGCGGCAGTTCCGCCAGGGTCGCCTCCAGCTCCTCGGCCGCGACCATGCGGACCGGGATCGCCGGGCCGCCGTCGGGCGGCGCCTCGGCGCCATCGCTTGCGGCGTCTTCGCTCATGGGATGCTCCGGATGCCTGTTGTCCTGCCCGCTTGCGAGGTGTTCTCCGCGGGGTTCTTTCGGGGTTCTTTCGGGGTCTTTCCCGCACCCTAGCGCGCCGCGGCCCCGGCGAAAAGCCGCGCCGCGCCCTAGGTCGCGGATTCCTTGCCGAGATGGGCGCGCAGCGCCCGCTCTGCCGCGAGCCCCGCCGCATGGGCCCGGTCCGAGGCCGCCTCCGCCGCGCCTGCCGCCGCGCCGCCTGCCGCCCCGTCGCACGCCGCCCCGTCGCGCGCCGCCCGGTTCAGCCCCGCCGCCGCCGCCGAAAGCGCGGCGAGGCCCAGATGCCCGGCCATGCCGACGAGATCGTGGCCGAGCCGGGCCAGCCCCTCGAAGTCCTCGGCCCGGCGCAGGTCGCGCAGCCGCGCCATCCGGTCGGCGAGCTCGATCAGCCCGTCCTCCAGCAGCTCGTCCAGCACCGGGTCGCCCAGCAGCGCCCGGAGGCGCGCCAGATAGGCCGCGTCCAGCACGGGCGGTTCAGGATGGGCGGCCTGCCTCTCGAACATGCGGATCCCCGGTTGAAGCGGGCCATGCTGGCACGGCACCGGTTAACCGACTGTTCAGCCTGCGGCTACTTCCGCCGCTTGTGCTCCTCGAGCCGGGGCATGATCTCGACGAAGTTGCAGGGCATGTGCCGGTAGTCGAGCTGGAGCTTCAGGATCCCGTCCCAGGCGTCCTTGCAGGCGCCGGGCGAGCCGGGCAGCGCAAACAGGTACTTGCCGCCCGCCACCCCGCCGCAGGCGCGGCTCTGCACGGCGGAGGTGCCGATCTTCGCCATCGAGACCTGGGTGAACACCGTTCCGAAGGCCTCGATCTCCTTCTCGTAGACGTCGCGATGGGCCTCGACGGTGACATCGCGCCCGGTGAGCCCGGTGCCGCCGGTCGAGAGGATCACGTCCACATCCGGCCGGGCGACCCACTCGCGGAGCTTGGCGGCGATCAGGTCGCGCTCGTCGGTGACGATCGCCCGGTCCGCGAGCCTGTGCCCGGCCTCGGTCAGCCGGGCGACCAGCGTGTCGCCGGAGCGGTCCTCGGCCAGGCTGCGGGTGTCCGAGACCGTGAGGACGGCGATGCCGACCGGGATGAACTCGCGGCTGTCGTCGATGCGGCTCATGGGCTTTCTCCCGGGGCTGCTCCTCGGAGTTTGGCCGAGGATGCGCCGGCTCACCGCCTTGCGTCCAGCGCCAGCCGGGCCGCCAGCGCCATGAAGATCCCGGCCGAGGCAAAGCTCAGCGCCCGCTCGAGCCGGGCCGAGCGGGCCAGCGCCCGGCCGATGCCGCCGGCGAACACCCCGACAACCCCGTTGATCACCAGCCCGCCCGCCATCAGCACGCTGCCGAGGATCAGGAACTGCGCCAGCACCGCGCCGCGCGCCGGGTCGACGAACTGCGGCAGGAAGGCCAGCACGAACAGCGCCACCTTGGGGTTCAGCACATTGACCGCCATCGCGTCGCGGAAGGCGCGCGAAGGCCGGATCGGCGCCGTGTCGTGGCGCCCGACCGGATGGCGCAGCGCCTGCGCCGCGAGCCAGACCAGATAGGCCACGCCCGCCCAGCGGATCAGGTCGAAGAGCCCGGGCGCCGCCGCCAGCAGCGCCGACAGGCCCAGCCCGGCGGCGACGAAATGCACCACCGACCCGGCGGCGATGCCGAGATTGGCCGCCATCCCGGCCCGCGGCCCGCCGCGCAGCCCCTGGCCGAGGCAGAACATCATGTCCGCGCCGGGGGTCAGGTTCAACGCCAGCGCCGCCGGGGCGAAGGCGAGCAGCGTGGTCGGATCGACGATCATTCAGATCTCCGGCGATGCGCCGTCGAGCGCGGCGCGCAGGGCCAGCAGGTCGCGCCAGGCGAGCCGCTTGTCGGCGGGCTGGCGCAGCAGGTAGGCGGGGTGGAAGCTCGGCAGCAGCGGCAGGCCGCTCGCCGGGTGCCGCACCCAGCGCCCGCGCATCCGCTTGATGCCGGTGGCGGTGCCGAGCAGCGCCTTGGTCGGCGTGTTGCCGACCGAGAGGATGAAGTCGGGCTTTGCCAGTTCGATATGCCGCTCGATGAACGGCAGGAACAGCGCCACCTCGTCCTCCGAGGGGGTGCGGTTGCCCGGAGGCCGCCAGGGCAGGATGTTGGCGATATAGGCGGCGTCCTCGGGCGCCGGCGCGGTGCGCGAAAGCCCGATCGCCGCCAGCATCCGGTCGAGGAGCTGCCCGGCGCGCCCGACGAAGGGCTTGCCGATCCGGTCCTCCTCGGCGCCCGGCGCCTCGCCGATCACCATGACCCGCGCGCCCGGCACCCCGTCGGCGAAGACGAAGTTGCGCGCGCCCATCTTCAGGGCCGAGCCCTCGAAGCTCTGCATCGCCCCGGCGAGCTCGCCCAGCGTCCGGGCCGCCTCGGCGAGCCCCCGCGCGCTCTCCCCCGCGGCGGCGGCCTGCGGTCCGGGCCGCGCGTCGGGCGCCGCGCCGGTGGCCCCGGCGCGCCCGCGCGGCGCTGCGGCGACCGCGCCCTTGGCGGCGGCTTCATGGGCGGCCGACTTGGCGAACCGGTCGACCGGCGCCTCGCCGATCGCCTCGTCGGCGCCAAGCTCGATCTGCCAGGCCAGCGCCTCGATCATCGCGCGGGTGAGGTCGGGTGAGTCTCCCATGGGCGGAGACTAGACGGGATCGCGGGCGGGGGGAACGGGGCGCGTTCTTTGCTCTTTCGCGATGTCCCGGCCTTGCGCCGGGACCCCGAGGTACGGGGCCCCGGATCAGGTCCGGGGCATCGGCACGGTTCGGCGCCCGCCCGTTCCGCTGCAGGCGTCGCCGCGCGAGCGGGGACACGCCCCTCAGCCATCGCGCGGATAGGCGATCCGCTGCCAAGTGCATGTGGGGTTCCACTCAAGGCGGACGTTTGTAGGGATCAACAGCGCAGGGCGATCCTTGCCGAGGCACATCTCCTCGGTAATCCGGATCGGGCCGAGGATCGTGAACATCTGGCTGGCGAACTGACGCTCTCCGCAGTTCTGGATGTCCCAGTCCCACTGGATATCTTCTCCCTCCAGAAGCACATGGGCGAGGTTGCGATCACACAGATACTCGACTTGGTCGCCGCCGGTCCGCTCTGCGTAGCCCCGTGCCGCAAGCCACTCCATGGCCGCGATGCCCGTGATGCCCTCCGGCACAATCATGGTCTCGGCGTTCGGCCCGAGCAGGTCGAGTGGCGGCGGTTCGTGGGCGCCGAGCCAGTCCCGGCCACGCTGGCGGACCGCTTCGTATTTCGCTATGGCCCGGCGCGAAACCTCGACCCGCTCATCGAAATTCCCGCCCTTGAACGGCCGCTGCGAAGAGGCGATTGCAATGTCGGCGTGGTCCCGCAGCTGGCTCCGGAGAGCTCTGACCTCCTGGGATTCGCTGAACCGCCCGCCGTAAGAGAGATACGCGAACGACGTCTCATCGTATTGATCCGATCCCTCCGCGGATCCCCTCGGATGCAGGTGGTAAATGCCGCCCGGACCATGCCCGGCAAAGACGCAGTTCTCCGGCTCGCCTCTTGCCAGCGGTTGGCGATAACGGGAGGTAACAGGCACGCCATTGGGAACCCCCGTCACGAAGTTCTGCGTGCGGCCCATCAGATGGACGGCGCCAAGCCTCGCGCCCTCAGACACATGAAGCCGCCAGACGATGGCATAATAGCCCCGGAGGATCAGCAGAACCGGTGCGTCGCTCTGCTCGATGTAGACGTCGACATAACCGGACAGCTTGTCATTTTCGCGATTGCCGCTGATCCCAAGGCCACTGTACCCATTGATAAAATGCGCTTCAGTTCCCTCCACCGCCGCCGCGGGCGGGAAGCAGAGCGGCGTGCCGTCGGGCGCGCGCAGTGTCCGCGCTTCGGTCTCGGCGCGCGCTCGCGCGAGCAATTGCGCGAGGTCGGCCGGTGTCGCGCCAGCAGCGCCCGGCGGAAGGATGATCGCGCAGGCCAAGAGCGCCAGTCCCGCCAGCATCGCCCGGATTGTGCCCCGTGAGAACTCCCATGGCGCGAGACTAATCGGAATCGCGGTTGGGGGGAACGGCTACGCCGTCCCCCTCTCCATCTCTCCCCCACGAGGGGGGAGAGGGGAACGCTGCCCCGGCGCCGCCGTCAGCCCCCCTCCCTGGGGTCGATCGGGCCGAGCTCGAGGGCGAGTTCCGCCTCCAGCGCCGCCGCATAGGAGAGGAGCTCCGCCTCGCCCCTGAGCCTCCCCACCATCTGCAGCCCGACGGGGAGGCCCGCCGCGGTGAACCCGCAGGGCAGCGACAGCGCCGGGGCCGAGGTCAGCGTCACCGCGAAGACGATGGCGAGCCAGTCGATATAGGTGTCGAACTTCACGCCCGCGCACTCGGTCAGGGTCCGGTACTCGACCGGGAAGGCGGCGGTGATGGTGGCGGGCGCCAGCAGCAGGTCGTAGCGATCGAAGAAGCCCGCCAGGCTCTCGGTGATCCGGCCGCGGATGCGGTTCGCCCGGGCGATCTCCTCGCCGGTGATGCGGAATCCCATCTCGACATTCCAGACCACGTCCGGCTTCAGCAGGTGCTTCTTCTCCTCGTAGTGGGTCAGGTGCCCGGTGACGAAGGAGAGGGCGCGGAGCGTCTGGAACGCCTCGTGGGCGCCGGAGAAGTCGGGGCTCGCCTCCTCGACCACGGCCCCCATCGCCTCGAGGCGCCGGGCGGCGGCCTCGCAGATGGCGGCGACCTCCGGGTCGACCGGCGTGATGCCGAAGTCGCGCGAGAAGCCGACCCGCCGCGGCACGCGCGGCGCCTCGGCGGCGGCGCGGAAGCCGGTATTGTCGGGCTGGGCGCGCGGGTCGTGGCCGTGCGGCCCGGCCATGGCGTCGAGCAGGAGGCCGGTGTCGGCCACGTTGCGCGCCATCGGCCCGTTGACCGAGAGCGTGCCGAACGCATCCGCCCCCGGCCCCTTCGGCACCCGGCCCGAGGACGGGCGCAGCCCCACCACGCCGCAGAAGCTCGCCGGGTTCCTGAGCGACCCGCCCATGTCGGAACCCTGCGCCACCCAGGCCTGGCCCGAGGCCAGCGCCGCCCCGGCGCCGCCGGAGGAGCCCGCCACCGAGCGGCTGAGGTTCCAGGGGTTGTGGGTGCGCCCGAACACCTCGTTGAAGGTGCTCGCCCCGGCGCCGAACTCGGGCGTGTTCGACTTGGCGTAGACGACGCCGCCCCGCTCCTCGATCCGCTCGACGATGTAGTCGGACGTCTCGGGGATCCGGTCGGCATAGATCGGCGAGCCCTCGGTCGAGCGCACGCCGGCGACCAGCTCCAGATCCTTGATCGGAACCGGCAGCCCGCCGAGCACGCCCCGGCCGGCGGCGGGCTTCGCGGCGATCTTCGCCGCTTCCGCCCGCGCCCGGTCGAAGCACAGGGTGGGCAGCGCGTTGATCCGGCCGTCCACCGCCCCGACACGGGCCTCGAGCGCATCCAGCACCTCCGCATGGCTGACCTCGCCCGCGTTCAGCCGCGCCACCAGCTCGCGGGCGGTCATCCGGATCAGTTCGTGCATGTTCTCGCTCCCCCGGCCGTCCGGCCATGACGCAACCCTCCCCCGGAGCGTCGCGTATTCGTTGACGCTGATCAAAACCGCGCGATACATCTCCGCGCAAGCTGGAAATCCGCCTGCGCCGGGAGAATTCCGCCGCAGCCGCAAGCCGGGAGACCGTGATGGCCGAGATCGAACGCGAGTCGATGGAATACGACGTGGTGATCGTCGGGGCCGGTCCCGCCGGTCTTTCCGCGGCGATCCGGCTGAAGCAGCTCGGCGGCGACGACGTCTCGGTGGTGGTGCTGGAAAAGGGCTCCGAGGTCGGCGCGCACATCCTGTCGGGCGCGGTGCTCGACCCCTCGGGCCTCGACGCGCTGATCCCGGACTGGCGCGAGAAGGGCGCACCGATCAAGACCGAGGTCACCCAGGACCGGTTCTTCGTGATCGGCGAGCACGGCGAGATGCGGCTGCCGAACCTGATGATGCCGCCGCTGATGAACAACCACGGCAACTACATCGTCTCGATGGGCAATGTCTGCCGCTGGATGGCAAGCCAAGCCGAGGCGCTGGGGGTCGAGATCTTCCCCGGCATGGCGGCGAGCGCGCTGGTCCATGGCGAGAACGGCGAGGTCAGGGGCGTGGTCGCCGGCGAGTTCGGGCTGAGCGCCGACGGCACGCCGGGCGATGCCTACGAGCCCGGCATGGAGCTCCACGGCAAGTACGTGTTCCTGGCCGAAGGCGTGCGCGGCTCGCTGGCGAAGCAGGCGATCGCGAAGTTCGGCCTCGGCGCCGGGCATGACGTGCAGAAGTACGGCATCGGCATGAAGGAGCTCTGGGAGGTGAAGCCCGAGCACCACAAGCTCGGGCAGGTCACCCACACCATGGGCTGGCCGCTCTGGGGCAATGCCGGCGGCGGGTCGTTCATGTACCACCTGGAGAACAACCAGGTCTATGTGGGCTTCGTCGTGCACCTGAACTACCGGAACCCGCATCTCTACCCCTACATGGAGTTCCAGCGCTTCAAGCATCACCCGCTGATCGCCGAGGTGCTGGAGGGCGGCAAGCGCGTCGCCTATGGCGCCCGCGCCATCTCCGAGGGCGGCTGGCAGTCGCTGCCGAAGCTCACCTTCCCGGGCGGCGCGCTGCTCGGCTGCTCGGCCGGCATGGTCAACGTGCCCCGCATCAAGGGCAACCACAACGCCATGCTGTCGGGCAAGGCGGCGGCCGAGGCGGCGTGGGAGGCGATCCAGGCCGGCCGGGCCTCGGACGAGCTTTCCGCCTATGAGGCAGAGGTGCGCTCGGGCCCGATCGCCAGGGATCTGAAGAAGGTCCGGAACGTGAAGCCCCTGTGGTCCAAGCTCGGCATGTGGGCCTCGCTGGCCCTGGGCGGCTTCGACATGTGGGTCGCGAACCTGCTCGGCTTCAACCCGCTCGGCACGCTCAAGCATGGCAAGACCGACGCGGCGGCCACGGGCCGGGCCTCGGAGCACCCGCAGATCGAGTACCCGAAGCCCGACGGCACGCTCAGCTTCGACCGGCTGACCAATGTCGCCTACTCCTTCACCAACCACGAGGAGAGCCAGCCGGCGCATCTGAAGCTGACCGACGCCTCGGTGCCGGTGGGCGTGAACCTGCCGCAATTCGCCGAGCCGGCCCAGCGCTACTGCCCGGCCGGGGTCTACGAGGTGGTGCGCGACGACGACGGCTCGAACCCGCGGTTCCAGATCAACTTCCAGAACTGCGTCCACTGCAAGACCTGCGACATCAAGGACCCGAGCCAGAACATCACCTGGACCACGCCGCAAGGCGGCGACGGGCCGAACTACCCGAACATGTGAGGGGGCGGCCCCTACTCCGGCAGCCCCGCCTTCCGCAGCCCCTCGGCGATTCGCTGTATTTCCCCGGGGTTCCGGTAGGCGAGGCCGCGAGTGTAGGCCGTGATGGAGAACTCCGGCTCTTGCCGAAGCACATCACGCGCCGCCTCGCGGGCCTCGTCCTGCCATCCGAGCTCGCCCAGCGCGGCGGCCAGGTTCACATAGGCCGACAGGAACCCCGTCTCGCGCTTCAGTGACTCGTGGTAGCAGGCGACGGCCTCCTCCAGCCGCCCCGAGGCGCGGTAGGCCATGCCGAGTGCCCGCAGCATTCCGGGCCGGTAAAAGGGGCATAGCCGCATCGCCTTCTTCGCCAGCTCGATGGCCCGCTCGGGCCGGCCGGACTTGGTCATCACTGCCGTCGCCACCCCGCCCAGGTTCTCGGCGCCGTTGGGATCGAGCGCGATGGCCTTCTCGGCCATCTCGATCGCCTTGTCGTGCTCGCCGGCGTTCAGGTGGGTCAGCGCCAGCATTCCGTAGGCGTCAGCGTAGTCCGGGTCGAGTTCGAGGGCGCGATGGCCGCACCGGAACGCGGCTTCTTGCGCGCTCTCGAAGCTCTCGCGGTCCCTGAGCCCGCCTCCGACATCGGCCTCGTTGAAATGAAGCCAGCCCCGCATCGCCCAGGCAGTAGGATAGTCGGGATCGAGCTCCAGGGCGCGTTCGATCAGCCTCGTCGCCCTGGGCCGCTCCTCCGTCGAGCCCCCCAGCACGGCATCCGTTGCCAGCCGCACGCATTCCCAGGCCTCCAGGTTGCTGGTCCCCCTGGACCAGACCCGGTGCTGCTCGCCCTCGCGCAGCTTCACGTCGAGGGCGGTGACGATCTCGCGGACGATCTCGTCCTGCACCGCGAAGATGTCCGCGAGGTCGCGGTCGTAGCGCTCGGCCCAGAGGTGCAGCCCGGTCTGGGCGTCGATCAGCTGGGCGGTCACGCGGACCCGGCTGCCCCCCTTGCGCACGCTTCCTTCCAGCACGTAGCGCACGCCCTGCTCGCGGCTGACCTGCTTCACGTCGACCGCGCGGCCCTTGTAGGTGAAGGTCGAGTTGCGGGCGATCGACCATGAGCCGGCTGATCTTCGAGAGCGCCGTGATGATGTCCTCGGCCATGCCGTCGGCAAAGAACTCCTGCTCGGGCTCGGCGCTCATCACCGTGAAGGGCAGGATGGCGATCGAGGGGAGGTCGGGGATGTCGAAGTCAAGGCCGATCGAGGCCTCGAAGCTGCTCTCCCGGCGGCCTTCGCCCGATACGCCGTAGACCCGCACCGGATCGGGGATGTTCTTCAGCCGCCGCTCGCCCAGATCGTCGAACGCCAGGTCGACCTTGTTGCGCACCTGCTCGTAGACCGCGCGCGAGATGCATAGCCCGCCCGGCTCGGCCAGCGCCTCCAGTCGCGCGGCGATGTTCACTCCGTCTCCGAAGATGTCGTCGCCCTCGGCGATGATGTCGCCGAGGTTGATGCCGATCCGGAGCCGGATGGGCTGACCGGCGGCTCCGCCGCCATCGGCCATGGCGCGCTGGATCGCGGCCGCGCATGCGACCGCCTGGACCGCGCTGGAGAATTCGGCCAGCACGCCGTCGCCCATCAGCTTGATGATCCGGCCTTCGTGCCGGCCGACCTCGGGGCGGATCACCTCGTCCAGGCAGACCCTGAGCGCGGCGAGCGTTCCCGCCTCGTCTGCGCTCATGAGGCGGCTGTAGCCGGCCACGTCGGCCGCGAGTATTGCTGCAAGGCGGCGCGGCATCTCTCTCCTTTCGACGCCCGAGCTTATCCCATGGGGCGGGAATATGCTAACCGACCCAGAGCGACACAACGGACTGAGGAGCCTGATCGATGGATGCCGCCGCCGACGCCGCCGAAATCATCGCCGCCGAAGTCCTCGCGGCCCTCGATGGGCCGGCGCAGATCGCGCCCTTCACCGGCCGCGATCCGGACTTTGACCTCCCGGCCGCCTACCGGGTGACCGCGGCGCTGCGCCGGCTTCGGGTGGCGCGCGGCGAGCGGCCGGCCGGGCGCAAGATCGGCTTCACCAACCGCCGGATCTGGGAGGAATACGGCGTCCGGGCGCCGATCTGGGGCGACATGTACGCCGGGACCGTCCGCGAGGTCGCTCCCGAGGGCGCGGAGTTCGGGCTCTCCGGCCTCTCCGAGCCGAAGATCGAGCCCGAGATCGCCTTCGGGCTGGCCCGCGCGCCCGAGCCCGGCATGGACGAGGCGGCGCTGATGGGCTGCGTCGGCTGGGTGGCGCATGGCATCGAGGTGGTGCAGTCGGTCTATCCCGGCTGGCGCTTCCAGGCCCCGGACACGGTGGCCGGGGCGGGCATGCACGGCGCCTTTCTGATCGGGCCGCGCCACGAGATCGCACCGGGCGCGGCGGAGCGGTGGCGGGCGGCGCTGGCGGATTTCTCGATCACGCTCCTGCGGGACGGCGAGGCGGTGGACACCGGCCACGCCAGCGCGGTGCTGGACGGCCCCCTTTCCGCGCTCCGCCACTTCGTCGCCCTGCTGGCCGGGGACCCGGAAAGCCCGCCGTTGGCCGCCGGCGAGATCGTCACCACCGGCACGGTCACCCGGGCCTTCGACGTGGCGCCGGGCGAGAAATGGCAGACCCTCGTCGAGGGCCTGCCGCTGCCCGGGCTTCGCCTGTCGTTCCTGTAGGCGTCAGCTTGCGGGCTGCTGCGGCATCGGCGGCACCGGCAAGGCGCCCGAGACCTGCGACGAAGCGCCGGCGGTCAACTGATCTCCTGCGGCGCATCGCCGGCTCCGCCGCGCTTTTCCCTCGCGCGTCGTGATGTTAGGTCTGCGCCGCTGCCAATCGGAAGGGAGCGGTCATGATCCCCGGCATTCTCGCCGACCACCCGCTGCGCCAGGCCCTGGCGCGCGAGCTGCACGCCCGGCCCTATGCCGAGATGGTCGCGCCGGGCCGCGTGCTGTTCATCGCCCTGATGCCCGAGGAGGGCGCGGCCGAGCGCGACCTTCTGGCGGACCGTCGGCATCTGACCGACCTCCTCGACCGCCACGGCCGCGCCCACCCGGAACCGGACGCGAGCCATCATCTCGCCGAGCTCGGCGGCGTCCGGCTGAAATGGGACCGGCACACCGAGTTCGCCTCCTACACGCTCTTCGGCTCCGGCCCGGCGGAGACGCTGTTCCGCCATTCTCTCCTGGAGCATCTGCCGGAGGACTGGCTGGCCGCGGCGCCGGGCAAGGTGATCGCCGCCATCGAGGTCGAGTTGCTCGCCGCTGACGGGATTGCGGAAGCCGAGGCCCTGCTGGACGGCCCGCTGGCCGATGCGCTCGGCGCGGACAGCGTGGCCGCCGCCCGGATTCTCGACGGCAAGGCTGTCGCCGCCGGCGACTTCCGCATCCGCGAGGGCGGCTTCACCCGGTTCGCCCTGATCGTCCACGATGCGGTGCCGCCGCGCCGGATCGGCCGGGCGGTGCAGCGGCTGATCGAGATCGAGACCTACCGGACGCTCGCCATGCTCGCCCTGCCGGTGGCACGCTCCACCTCGGCGCGGCTGAACGAGGTCGAGCGCGAGGTCGGAGACCTGACGGCCCGTGTCGCGGACGCGCCGCGAAACCGCGAGGACCCGTCCGCATCGAACGGCTCGGCGCTGGATGCCGCCCTGCTCGACCGGCTGTCGGCGTTCTCGGCCGAGATCGAGGCGCTGCAGGCGGCGGCCGCCTTCCGGTTCGGCGCCGGCTCCGCCTACGAGGCGCTGGTGAGTCAGCGCATCGCCATGCTGCGCGAGGAGCGGCTGTCGGGCCGCCAGCTCTTCGCCGAGTTCATGCTGCGCCGGTTCGACCCGGCCATGCGCACCTGCCACGCCGCGGACCGGCGGCTCGACGAGCTGGCCGAGCGCGCCAGCCGCTGCGCCGAACTGCTGCGCACCCGCGTCAACGTGGCGGTCGAGGCGCAGAACCAGGAAGTGCTCGAATTCGATGAACCGCCGCGCCGCGGCCCAGCTCCGCCTGCAGGAGACGGTCGAGGGCCTCTCGGTGGTGGCGATCAGCTATTACGGGGTCAGCCTGGTGGCCTATCTGACGGCGCCGCTGGCCGAGCTGGCCGGCGTCGGCAAGACCGTCCTGACGGCCGTCGCGGTGATCCCGGTCGTCGCCCTCGTCTGGTATTCGGTGCGCCGGATGCGCCGCCGGCTCGGCAGCCGCGGCTGACGCGACAGGCTGCCGGCCCGAGGTTTGCGCCCGCGTCCATTGCGCCCGCGTCCATTGCGCTCGCGTCCGGGGGCGGCGCCCCCGGACGATCCGCGCCGCGGGACCGCCGGATCGACCGCTACTGCGGCCGCTGCAGCTTCGCCTTGCGGCCGCCGCCGACCGTGAACCAGAAGATCGCGATGACCCCGGCGGCGACGAAGAAGATTGTGTTTGCCGGAATGCCGAGGATCATGTCGACGCCCTGGGCCTCCGCCTCCACCGACTTGGGCGCCTGCTTGAACGCGGCGCCGGACGGCTGTCCGCCCGTACCCTGCGCCGCCGCCGTCGCCGCGACAGTCAGGCAGAAGGCCGCCGCCGCAGCGCCGGCCGCCCAGCGGGCAAGCGCGATCCGAGCCTTGTTGAACCCTCTTTCCCGAGTGGCGCCATGCTCCGCATCAACACGGATCATGGACGCGACCCAAGGCGCATCCCTGGAGATCATGTCTCGCTCCATCCACCAGTTCCCCGCGGAGAGGATAGCCGATCGGAGACGATTCTTCAACGCGCGCAGTGCGTAGGCGGATTCCCCTTAACCATGGGGCGGCTCGCCGGGCTGCGGGCCGTCAGAAAACCGCGTCGGCCAGCAGGAAGCCCAGCAGGATCAGGCCGCCCCACCGCGAGGCGCGGAACAGCCGCAGGCACTGGGCCGGATCGTCGATGTCGAGCTCTCGGATCTGCCAGGCCATGAAGCCGCCGAAGCCGAGGGCGCCGGTCAGCGCCAGCCAGCCACCGCCGGCGAACAGTGCCGCCAGCCCGGTGAAGATCACCGCGAGCCCGGTGAACAGCCAGAGCCAGTTCGCCGTGTCCTGATCGAACAGCCGCGCCGTCGAGCGCACCCCGATCAGCGCGTCGTCCTCGCGGTCCTGGTGGGCGTAGATGGTGTCGTAATGCAGCGTCCAGGCGATGCCGCCGAGATAGAGATAGACCGGCGGCAGGCTCAGCCCGCCGGTATGGGCGGCCCAACCCAGCAGCGCGCCCCAGTTGAAGGCGATGCCCAGGAACACCTGCGGCCACCAGGTGAAGCGCTTGGCGAAGGGATAGACGCAGACCGGGATCAGCGAGATCACCCCGAGCCAGATCGCGGCCGCGTTCATGGTCAGCAGGACCGCAAGCCCGGCCAGCGCCAGCGCCACCATGAAGGCCGCCGCCCGCGCCACCGTCACCTGGCCCGAGGGGATCGGCCGCGACCGGGTCCGCTCGACCTCGCCGTCGATGTCGCGGTCGGTGATGTCGTTCCAGGTGCAGCCGGCGCCCCGCATCACGAAGGCGCCGATCGCCATCGCGGGGTAGAGCCAGAGGTCGGCCCAGCGCCAGCCGGTGTCGATCACCGCCAGCGTGATCCCCCACCAGCAGGGGATCAGCAGCAGCCAGGTGCCGATCGGCCGGTCGGCGCGGGCGAGCCGCAGATAGGGCCGCCACTCCGCCGGGGCCAGCCGGTCGACCCAGTTGCGGTCGACCGCGTCACGCACCCTTCCATCCGCGGGCGCGGCGCTGTTATCTGGGCTGGCGTTCATGGGGGCAGGTTATGGCACAGCCAGCCGCGAAAATCAGGCTCTTCGTCACGCCGGACCTGGTGGCCGGCACCGCCGTGCCCCTCGGGCGCGAGCACGCGCACTACCTCTTCGGCGTCATGCGGCTCGGTCCGGGCGACGCGGTTCTGGCCTTCAACGGCCGCGACGGCGAGTGGCTGGCCGAGGTGGCGGAGGCGGGCAAGCGCGCCGGAACGCTGATCTGCCGCGCGCGCACCCGGCCGCAGTCCTCGCCGCCGGATCTCTGGTTGGTCTTCGCCCCGGTGAAGAAGGCGCGCACCGACTTCATCGCCGAGAAGGCCTGCGAGCTGGGCTGCCGCCGTCTGGTGCCGGTCTTCACCCGCTTCACCAACTCCGAGCGGGTGAACGCCGACCGGCTCCGCGCCCACGCGGTCGAGGCGGCCGAGCAGTGCGGCGCGCTCTCGGTGCCCGCGGTGGCCGAGCCGGCCGCCCTCGATGCGCTGCTCGACGGCTGGAACCCGGCCCGCCGCCTGATGTTCTGCGACGAAGGCGGGACGGCGATGCCCGCCGCCAGGGCGCTGGCCGCCGCCGCGCCCGGCCCCTGGGCGGTGCTGATCGGCCCCGAGGGCGGCTTCAGCCCGGAGGAGCGCGCCCGGCTCGCGGCGCTCCCCTTCGCGCTCCCGGTCTCGCTCGGTCCCCGCATCCTCCGGGCCGACACCGCGGCGGTGGCGGCGCTGACCCTGTGGCAGGCGGCGCTCGGGGACTGGTCGTGAGGCTCGTGCGCCCCGAGATCGCCGAGCGGCTCCGCCGCTGGGGCGAGACGGCGGCGGCGCTCGTCCTGGTGCTGGTCGCCGGCTGGTACGGCGTCGCCTGGGCGAGGCAGGGGGTGGTGTTCGGCTGGTTCGCCCTCGCGGCGGCGGCGCTGGCCCTGTTCTGGCTCCGCGCCGCGCTGCTGGCCGCGCTCGCCGGGCGGCCGGTGACCGGGCCGGGCCTGGTGGTGTTCCGCGAGGGCGAGATCGGCTACATGGGCCAGTACCGCGGCGGATTCCTCGAGATCGACAGGCTGTCTCGGGTCGAGATCTACCGGGTCGAGAACGGAATGGACCCGGTCTGGCGCCTGGTCGCCGCCGACGGCGACTCGCTGGCGATCCCCGCCGCCGCCGAGGGCGCCGAGCATCTTCCCGAGGCGCTCTCCGCCCTGCCGGGTTTCAGTGACCTCGCCGCGGTCGGCCTGCTCAATCGGGCGGCGCCAGGACGCCATCTCCTGTGGGAGCGGGCGCCGCTGCGCCGCCTGAACTGAGCCGGATGCCGGCGAGCCACCGAACCAGCAGCAGGGTCAGCGCGCCCAGCACCAGGGCGACCGCCACCTGCACCGGCGCGATTCCCGCCCCGCCCGCCAGCCCGACCACGGCCGCCGCGGCCAGGCCGGCGGCGGCGCCGCCCAGGGTCCAGGCCAGCCGGCCGCGCAGCCCCCGCCACCAGAGCACGGCGATCGCCGCCAGCCCGAAGGTCACGGTGAAGGCCGGCAGGAACAGGAAGAACGCCTTCGCCGCATCGATGGTCCTGAGCAGCGTCGCCTCCTTGCTGGCGACGCTCGATCCCGCGACCACGAAGGCCAGGCCGGTGAACAGCCCTGCCAGCAGCAGGGGCGCCGCCGCCACGGCGACGGCGAGCCGCAGATACGGCCTGCGGACCCGTTCCGGCCACAGCGACCGGGTGAACGGCGATCGGGATCTCGGCGTCATCGCCGCTCCATAACCGGACCGCTTGCCGCAGGCAATCGCCGGTTTCGCCGCAGGTCCATCACAACCGTGCTGATGCCCCGGTTGCCGCGCCCTCGGTGCAGGAGTAGGTTCCGCCCAGATCTTCAGCAGACGTCGCCAAGAGGCCCCGCCATGAACACCCAAGCGCCGGTCAAGACCGCGTCGAAGCCCGCGAGCTTCGTCTGGGACGACCCATTCCTGCTCGAGGACCAGCTCACCGAGGACGAGCGGATGATCCGCGACGCCGCGCGCGCCTATGCGCAGGAGAAGCTGCAACCGCGCGTGATCGAGGCCTATCGCCAAGGAGCGGACCGACCCCGAGATCTTCCCCGAGATGGGCGCGATGGGGCTGCTCGGCGTCACCATGCCCGAGGAATACGGCGGCGTCGGCGCGGGCTATGTCGCCTATGGCCTGGTCGCGCGCGAGGTCGAGCGGGTCGATTCCGGCTATCGCTCGATGATGTCGGTGCAGTCCTCGCTGGTGATGTACCCGATCCACGCCTACGGCTCCGAGGAGCAGCGGCGCAAGTACCTGCCGAAGCTGGCCTCGGGCGAGTTCATCGGCTGCTTCGGCCTGACCGAGCCCGACGCCGGCTCCGATCCCGGCGGCATGAAGACCCGGGCCGAGAAGACCGCACGGCGGCTACCGTCCTGAACGGCTCGAAGATGTGGATCTCGAACTCGCCGATCGCCGACGTCTTCGTCGTCTGGGCCAAGTCCGACGCCCATGGCGGCAAGATCCGCGGCTTCGTGCTCGAGAAGGGCATGAAGGGCCTCTCGGCGCCGAAGATCGGCGGCAAGCTCTCGCTGCGCGCCTCGGTCACCGGCGAGATCGTGATGGACGGCGTCGAGGTCGGCGGAGGACGCGCTGCTGCCGAACGTCGAGGGGCTCGAGGGGCCCGTTCGGCTGCCTCAACCGGGCGCGCTACGGCATCTCCTGGGGCGCGATGGGCGCGGCCGAGTTCTGCTGGCACGCGGCGCGCGCAGCTACGGGCTCGACCGCAAGCAGTTCGGCCGTCCGCTGGCGCAGACCCAGCTCTTCCAGAAGAAGCTCGCCGACATGCAGACCGAGATCACCCTCGGCCTGCAGGGCTCGCTGCGGGTCGGCCGGCTGATGGACGAGGGCCGCGTCGCGCCCGAGATGATCTCCCTCGTCAAGCGCAACAACTGCGGCAAGGCGCTGGACATCGCCCGCATGGCCCGCGACATGCACGGCGGCAACGGCATCTCCGGCGAATTCCAGGTCATCCGCCACATGGTCGAACCTCGAGACGGTGAACACCTACGAGGGCACCCACGACGTCCACGCCCTGATCCTCGGCCGCGCCCAGACCGGGCTGCAGGCGTTCTTCTGAGCCGGCCTTGGCGGGCGCCGCCTCCGGGCAGGGCTCGCCTATGCCGCTCTGGTCTTCGCCGCCGGCTTCGCTCTCGGCGCGCTGCGCACGCTCGCCATCGCCCCGGCGGCGGGCGAGTTCGCCGCGGTGGCAATTGAATTGCCGCTGATCCTCGCCCTCGCCTGGCTCGCCTGCGGCGCGGTCCTGCGCCGCATCGCGGTCGCTCCCGGCGCCGGCTCGCGCCTCCTGATGGGCGCGGCCGCGCTCGCCGCCCTGCTCGCGGCGGAAGCCGCTCTCTCGGTGTTCGCCTTCGGCCGCGGCCTCGCCGATTGGGCCGCCGCGCTCGCCCTGCCCGCCGGAGCCCTCGGCCTCGCCGGGCAGGCGCTGTTCGCCCTCTTCCCCTGGCTCCGGCTGCGTCTCGGGAACCACCCGTGATCCGCCCCTCCGACCCGGCGCTCGGCATCCGCTTCGCGCTGATGGCGATGGTGATGTTCGCGGTTCAGGACGGCACCTCGAAATACCTCGCCGGCCACTACCCGCCGCAGTTCTTCATCATGATCCGCTACTGGATCTTCGCCGCCTTCGTGACCCTTCTGGTGTCGCGCCGGCCCGGCGGCATCCGTGGCGCCGCGCGCTCGAGGATGCCGGCGCTGCAGGTGTTCCGGGGCGTGCTTCTGGCGGCGCAGATCGTCATCGTGGTGATCAGCTTCGACCGGCTCGGCCTGGCAGAGACCCATGCGATCTTCTCGGTCCACCCGCTGCTCGCCACGCTGATCGCCGTCCCGCTGCTGGGCGAGCGCATCGGCTGGCGCAGGGCCGGGGCGATCGTGGTCGGCTTCATCGGCGTGCTGATCATCCTCCGCCCCGGCCTCGGCCTGTTCCGGCCCGAGGCGCTGATCGCGCTCCTGGTGGCCGCCATGATGGCGGTCTACACGGTCACCACCCGCATGGTCAGCCGGGCCGACCGGTCGGCCATCCCCGCCTTCTTCTGGCTCGGCGTCGCCGGGGCCGGGGCGCTGACCCTGGTCGGCCCGTTCTACTATGCGCCGATGAAGCTCTCCGACATCGGCTGGCTGCTGGCCCATACCGGGGTCGCCATCTTCGGCCATTACTGCCTGATCCGGGCGCTGGAGGCGACCGAGGCGGTCAGGATCCAGCCCTTCACCTACCTGCAGATGGTGTTCGCCATCCCGGTCGGCGCTTTCGTCTTCGGCGAGGCGGTGGACCGCTGGACCGTCGTCGGCATGGGCATCGTGATCGGCGCCGGGCTCTATGCCATCTGGCGCGAGTACCGGCTGATGCGGGTGGCGCCATGAGCCGCGCCGGCCGCGGGGCCCGCCATGCCTCTTGACCCCGCAGCCCCCCTGGTCGCCGGCGACGCGCCGCGCCGCCCGGAGAATCTCCGTGGCCTCGCCCTGATGGCGCTGGCCTTCTTCGTCTTCGCCGCGTCCGACGCGCAGGCGAAGCTCCTGACCGAGTCCCTGCACCCGCTGCAGATCGTCTGGATGCGCCAGCTCGGGCTGCTGAGCGGCGTGTTCGTCCTCCTGCTCCTGAAGGGGCCCGCGATCCTGAGGACCGACCGCCTCGGCCTGCAGGTGCTGCGGGGCGCGCTCGCGGTCGTCTCGGCCAGCGCCTACATCTTCGCGCTCCGCTACGTGGCGCTGGCGGACGCGACCGCGGTCACCTTCGTGGCGCCCTTCATGGTGACGGTCCTCGGCGCGCTGCTGCTCGGCGAGAAGGTCGGCGTGCGGCGCTGGAGCGCGGTGGCGATCGGCTTCGTCGGCACGCTGATCGTGATCCGCCCCGGCCTCGGCGTCATCCATCCGGCGGTGCTGCTGGTGGTACTGGCGGCGACCGCCTTCGCCTTCCGCCAGATCCTGTCGCGGGCGCTGGCGGGCACCGACCGGACCGCGACGACGGTCGCCTACACGGCGATCGCCAGTGTCCTTCTGCTCACGCTGCCGCTGCCGTTCGTCTGGCAGTCGCCGGCGACCGGTTCCGAATGGGCGCTCCTCGTCGGCATGGCCGTATGCGGCGCGCTGGGCGAGCTGCTGGTGATCCGGGCGCTCGAGACCGGGCAGGCCATCGTGCTGGCCCCGGTCCACTACAGCCTGATCATCTGGGGCACCTTCTACGGCTGGCTGATCTTCGGCCATCTGCCCGACCGCTGGACCTGGCTCGGCGCCGCCATCATCGTGGCGACCGGCCTCTACATCATGCACCGCGAATGGATGCTGGCGCGGGCGGCGGGCCGGGCCGCCGGGCCGGCGTCGCCGCCGCCGCCCGGCTAGGCGCCTCCGCCGATGCGCCGCGCGGACCCGCCATAGGCCAGGTACTTGCGCTGCGTGGCGATGTGCTCGGCCAGGAACCCGGCATCGTGCCACACGCCCCAGATGAACGAGGACGAGCGCCCCGAGAGCCAGGGCAGGCCCAGGAAATAAAGCCCGGGCTCGGCCGAGATCCCGCGCTGGTGCCGGGGCCGGCCCTTCGCGTCGAAGGCGTCGACCTTCAGCCAGCCGAAATCCAGCGCATAGCCGGTCGCCCAGAGGATCGAGGTCACCCCCGCCTGCGCCAGGTCGAGCTCAAGCACCGGATCGGTCACGCAACCGGGCATCGGGCCGATCCTGCGCGCCTCTGGCTCCTCCGGCAGGTCGAGGCCGTTCCGCGCGGCATAGGCATCCGCCTCGTCCAGCACCGAGAGGTAGTCGGCATCTCCCCGCGCGACGTTGGCCGCGAGGTCCGCCGCGAAGCGCATCACCCCTCGATCGAACGACCGGGTCATCCCGACCAGCGTCATCCCCCGCGCCGCGAGGCGCCGGAAGTCGACCGTGTCGCCGCCATGGGCCCCGCTGACCGCGATCGTCACATGCTCCTTGCCCGGCTCGAGCGCCGCGGCGTCCCACTTGCCGAGCACGCCGAGCCACCAGCAGAAGTCGCGCCCGCGATAGCGCCGCGGCGGCCGGTTGTGCGGCCCGACCGAGAGGTAGACCCGCCGCCCGGCGGCCAGCAGCTCGTCGGCGATCTGCACCCCGGACGACCCGGCGCCAACCACCAGCACCGCCCCCTCGGGCAACTGACCGGGGTTGCGATAGGTGTTGGAGTGGAGCTGGAATATCGGCACCTCGGCCGGGACGAGCGGCGGGATGATCGGGCGCTGGAACGGCCCGGTGGCGGCGACCACGCGCTGGGCCTCGATCACCCCCTCGGACGTTTCCACGCGGAATCCGGGCCTGCCGGCGTTCCGCTGCACCGAGGTGACCTCCACGCCGCACCGGATCGGCGCGGCGATCTTCCCGGCATAGGCGGCGAAGTAGTCCGCGATCCGCTCCTTCCCGGCGAAGGCGTCCGGGTCGAGGTCGGAGAACTCCAGGTTCGGGAACCGGTCATGCCAGGCCGGGCCGTTGGCGACCAGCGAGTCCCATCTCTCCGAGCGCCAGCGCTCGGCGATGCGGCTGCGCTCCAGCACCAGGTGCGGCACGCCGCGGTTGCCCAGGTGCTCGCTCATAGCGAGGCCCGCCTGGCCGCCGCCGACGATCAGCGTGTCTGTGCTCTCGATTGGCATTTTCCGATCCTTCTCGGGCAGTCCGGTCTTCTCGGCCAGAACGCCAGGGCGCCGGGCTTCGCCCGACAACCCGTCAGGCCCCGCCGGAACGCGCCGGCCGGGCGCCCGGCCCGGCCCGCGCCGAGGCGCGGCCGGCGGATACTCTCCGCCCGGCCGGGCGAGGGCAAGAAACGGATTCCGCAGGGTTGATTAGGAAACTTCGAAGCAACGCCAGCTCCGCGGGCCCGTTCAGGCCCCGGCCGGCCGCCTAATCCCTCAGCCCCGCCGCCGCCCTGATGTGCCCGTGGGCGATGCCCCGGCAATTCAGGATCGGCGCGTCCGCATAGGTCCGGCACACCGGGTCGTCCGGCTCCAGCGCCCCGTGGCGGGCCAGCAGCGCCGCCACCGCCGCCTGGCTGCCCCGCTCGCCGCCGTCGTCGACCTTCAGCGCGATGCCGAGGCCCCGCTCCGGCAGGATCGCGGTGAACACCGCCTCGGCGCCGGACTTCACCACCGCCCGCCCCCGGCAGGCGCGGATCAGCGCCGTGGTGGCCCGGCCCTCGCCCGAGACCAGCTCCGGATGCGCTGCCATCGCCTCGCGGAGCCGCCGTGCCGCCCTGGCGCGGGCACCGGTGAAACGGGCCTCCGGCGTCGCGAAGCGCGCCATGGCGGTCGCGAGCCCCTTCAGCGGCACGGCGAAGTTCGGCGCCGAGCACCCGTCGATGGCGAAGCCCCGCACCTCCGCGCCGGTGACCTCCTCGGTCGCCTGCCGCACCATCCGCTGCAGCGGGTGGTCCGGGTCGATGTATTCCGGCCCGCCGCCGATATGCCGGTTCGCGGTCAGGAAGCCGCTGTGTTTGCCCGAGCAGTTGTTGTGGAACTGGCAGGGCTCTTCCCCCGCCTGCCGCAGCTCGAAGCGCGCCTCGGCGTCATTCGGCGCATGGGTGCCGCAGCGCAGGTCCGCCTCGCCGAGGCCGAGCCCCGCGAGCCACGCCCGAGCTAGCCCGGTATGGCGCCGGGTGCCGGCGTGCGAGGCGCAGGCCAGCGCCAGCTGCTCGGTCCCGAGCCCCGCCGCATCCGCCGCCCCGCTCTCGACCAGCGGCAGGGCCTGGATGATCTTGCAGGCCGAGCGCGGCAGGATCACCCGCTCCGGGTCGCCCCAGGCCTCGACCACCTCGCCCGAAGCAGTCGCCACCACCGCGGTCCCCCGGTGCACGCATTCCAGGATGTCGCCGCGCCAGACCTCCGCCAGCACCGGATTGACCGTTTCGTCCATCTTCGCGCCTCGCTTCCGCGCCGGATTGGCGCGAATGTTTCGTAAAGTAGGATGACCATCTGCGTTTCGCAGCGGGTTGGGGTGGAATTCTCCCCTGCACTTACAGTATGCTGCGTCGCGCAGCAGGACAAATACCGGTATGCGGAACATCCAGGCGGGCGGCAAAGACCCGCTAAACACGCGAGATGAGGCGAGCATGAAGAAATTCCTAAGGGCAGGGACGGCTGCGTTCGTTGCGGGCGTGCTGAGCCTTGGCGGGGCCGCGGCCCAGACCCAGACCCGCGTCGATGCCAAGCAGGACTGGTCGATCTTCCAGGCCGGCGATCAGGCGAGCAAGGTGTGCTGGATCGTGTCGCAGCCGACCCGCACCGGGGCCTTCCGGAACGGCAAGTCTGTGCAGGTTCGCCGGGGCGAGATCTTCCTGATGATCTCGATCCGGCCGGCCGATGGGGTCGAGAACGAGGTCTCGTATCTGGGCGGCTACCCATTCAAGCCGGGTTCGAAGGTCGAGGCGAAGGTCGGCAGCGACAAGTTCTCGCTGTTCACCGAGGGCGAGAACGCCTGGGCGCCGTCCGCCAAGGACGACGCCGCCCTGGTGGACGCTTTCCGCCGCGGCTCCTCGGCGACGGTCGAGGGCGTCTCGGCCCGGGGCACCAGCACCGTCGACACCTTCTCGCTCTCGGGCTTCAGCGCCGCGCTGGATTCTGCGGCGGCGCTCTGCAAGTAGCCGGCGCTGGCCAGCCGGCCGGTCCCGTGCTAGAGGCGCGGCCTTCCCCCGGCGGGGAAGGCCGTCTATCCTGCACGCACATGACCCGGGCCCAAGGCCGATGACCGAGACCCAGCACCAGCGCCCCCCTGCGCGCGCGATCCAGCCCGACTTCGCGACCCTGCCGCGCAAGGCGGAGCCATCGGCGCGCCCGAATCTCGTCGGCCTCACCCGCGCCGGGCTCCGCGACGCGCTCATCGCCGCCGGCACGCCCGAGGGCCAGGCGAAGATGCGGGCGGGCCAGCTCTGGCAGTGGATCTACCAGAAGGGCGTCGCCGATTTCGGCGCCATGACCAATCTCGCCAGGGACTACCGGGCGCTGCTGGCCGACTCCTTCGAGATCGTCCGCCCCGAGGTCGTCACCCGCCAGCTCTCGGCCGACGGCACCCGCAAGTACCTGCTCGCGCATCGCCGGCGGCCACGAGGTCGAGACGGTCTACATCCCCGAGGAGGATCGCGGCACCCTCTGCGTCTCCTCCCAGGTCGGCTGCACGCTGACCTGCTCGTTCTGCCACACCGGCACCCAGAAGCTGGTGCGCAACCTGACCCCGGCCGAGATCGTCGGCCAGATCCTGGTCGCCCGCGACGACCTCGGCGAGTGGCCGGTCGCCGGCCAGCGCCCGCCCGACCGCCGTTTCATATCCAACATCGTGCTGATGGGCATGGGCGAGCCGCTCTACAACTTCGAGGGCGTGCGCGACGCCATGAAGATCGCCATGGACGGCGAGGGCCTCAGCCTCTCGCGCCGCCGCATCACCCTCTCGACCTCGGGCGTGGTGCCCGAGATCCCGCGCGCCGGGGCCGAGATCGGCACCCTGCTGGCGATCTCGTTCCACGCCACCACCGACGAGGTGCGCGACCGGCTTGTGCCGATCAACCGCAAATGGCCGATCGCCGAGCTGCTGGCCGCCTGCCGCCAGTACCCGCGCCTGTCGAACTCCGAGCGCATCACCTTCGAATACGTGATGCTGAAGGGCGTCAACGACTCGGACGCGGATGCGAAGCGGCTGGTCAAGCTGATCGCCGGCATCCCGGCCAAGATCAACCTGATCCCCTTCAACCCCTGGCCCGGCGCCCCCTACGAGCGCAGCTCGTGGGAGCGGATCGAGGCCTTCGCCGAGATCGTCAACCGCGCCGGCTACGCCAGCCCGGTGCGCACCCCGCGCGGCGAGGACATCATGGCCGCCTGCGGCCAGCTCAAGTCCGCCACCGAGCGGGCGAGGAAGACCAGGGCCCAGATCGCAACGGAGGCGGGGCTGGGGTAAATCCCGAACCCGGCACCCCTCACCGCGATGTCCCGGGCTTGACCCAGGACCTCCCCGGGCCACGGGGTACCGGCGCACCGAGCACCGGCAGGCGGCGGCGCAGAGACGTGGAGGGAACAGGGCCGTGAGCGCCAGTGACACCGCCTCGCCAGTCGACTGGCGGGCCGCCATCTCTACCGCAGCCGGCCGCATCCGCGCGCATGTCCGACGCACGCCGGTCCTGACCGTCGCCGGCGGCCTCGGCCTCCCGCACCCCGTCGATCTCAAGCTCGAACTCCTCCAGCACACCGGCAGCTTCAAGCCGCGCGGCGCCTTCAACAACCTGCTCTCCCGCGAGGTTCCCGCCGCCGGCGTCGTCGCCGCCTCCGGCGGCAATCACGGCGCGGCGGTGGCCTATGCCGCCCGCGCGCTCGGCCATCCGGCCCGCATCTACGTACCCGAGGTGGCCGGCCCGGCCAAGATCGCGCTGATCCGCGAGGCGGGTGCCGATCTGGTGGTCACCGAGGGCGCCTATTCCGACGCACTTGCCGCCGCCCGCGCCCACGAGGCCGCGACCGGCGCGATCCAGGTCCACGCCTATGACGCGCCCGAGACCGTGGCCGGGCAGGGCACCCTGATGCTCGAATGGGAGGAACAGGGTCTCGACGCCGACACGGTGCTGATCGCCGTCGGCGGCGGCGGGCTGATCGGCGGCGCCCTCGCCTGGCTCGCGGGGCGGCGCAAGGTGGTCGCCGTCGAGCCCGAGGCCTGCCCGACGCTGAACCGCGCCCTGGCCGAGGGGCCGGAGACCGAGGTCGCCGTCGGCGGCATCGCCGTGAACTCGCTCGGGGCCCGGAAGATCGGCTCGATCTGCTATGTGCTCGCCCGGCAACACGGTGTTGCGAGTGTCCTTGTGCCTGACAGTGCCGTGGCGGAGGCGCAACAGCGACTGTGGCGCGGACTCCGCATTCTCGCCGAGCCAGGCGGCGCCGCCGCGCTCGCGGCGCTGATTTCGGGCGCCTACCGGCCCGCGCCCGGCGAGCGGGTCGCCGTGCTGGTCTGCGGCGGCAACCCCTCGTCCGATCCGCTGGCCGGATAGCCGCGCCGGGGCCTTCGGCGCGCGGGACAGGCGTTAACCATAAATCGCGTCCGAACCCGTTTTCCCTTCATTTCAAAGGGTTGACCCTGCGTCCGCACGCGGACGCCCCGAAAACGCAGCCGAAATCTCCTCCATTGCCCCGGCGCCGCTTCCCCCTATGCTCTCCCGAAACCGCCCCCGCCGGAGGCCCCATGCCGCTCCAGAACCGCGTCCTCCCCACCGGCGAGATCGTCGCCCGGCCCTGGCGCGGGGCGCTGATGGGCAACCGGGGCTGTCTGCACGACGCCTCGGGCAGCCTCGGCGCCGCCCGCTGGCGCCACGCCAACTGGGTCTGCTGCGTCACCGAGTTCCGCGGCCGCCACCGCGCGCCGATGCCGCCCCGCGAATACACCGCCCTGTTCTTCTGGGACGAGGCCACCTCGCTCGCCGCCGGCCACCGTCCCTGCGCCCAGTGCCGCTACCGCGACTGGCAGCGCTTCCGGGGCGCATGGGTGGCGGCGGGCCTGCCGGGCCGCATGGCACCGGAGATCGACCGCGTCCTCCACGCCGCCCGCGTCATCCGCAGCCGCCGTCAGGTGACCCATGCGGCCGAGCTCTCCGCCCTGCCGGACGGCGTGTTCCTGACCCTGCCGCAAGCGCCCGGCGCGCCCCTCCTGAAATGGCAGGGCCGGCTCCGGCGCTGGTCGGGTGAAGGCTATGCGGAGGCCGGGCCGGCGGGGCAGGGCGCCGTCACCGTGCTGACCCCGGCGCCCACGGTCGCCGCGATCCGGGCGGGCTACGTGCCGGGGGTCAGGCTGGGATAGCGCGGGGCGCCCGATCCGGAGCTGCAGTGAAGCGCACGACACCGCGCAGTCCCGCGCCCGCCCGCGCCCGGCGGAATCGCCGCGCTCGCCGCCGTCATCCCCGCGCTCGCCGTCGTCATCCCCGCGCTTGCCCTCGTCATCCCCGCGAAGGCGGGGATCTCCGGCAGACGCCATCAGAACCCGCCTTCGCGGGGATGGCGCCGGATGAGCTGGCGGTCCTGTCCGCCCGGACGCCGCTCTAGCCGCTGTTCCCGTTGCCCAGGTTCTGCGGCTGCGCCATGCCGATTGCATGATAGCCGCTGTCGACGAAGACGATGTCGCCGGTGGTCGAGGCGCCGAGGTCCGAGAGCAGATAGACCGCCGCCCCGCCCACATGCTCCAGCGCCGCATTCCGGCGCAGCGGCGCGTTGTCCTCGCATTCCTTGAACACCTTGCGCGCGCCGCCGATCGCCGAGCCCGCCAGGGTCCGCATCGGGCCGGGGCTGATCGCGTTCACCCGCACCCCCTGCGGCCCGAGATCGTTGGCGAGGTAGCGCACGGACGCCTCCAGCGCCGCCTTCGCCACGCCCATGACGTTGTAGTTCGGCATGACCCGCTGCGCGCCCAGATAGGTCAGCGTCACGACCGAGCCGCCCTCCGGCATCAGCGCCGCGGCCCGCCGGGTCACGTCGACGAAGGAATAGCAGGAGATGTCCATCGTCTTCAGGAAGTTGGGCCGGCTGGTGTCGGCATAGCGCCCGGTCAGCTCGTTCCTGTCGGAATAGGCGATGGCATGGACCAGGAAGTCCATGCTGCCCCAGGCCGCCCGGAGGGCGCCGAACACGCCGTCGAGGCTGGCCTCGTCCTGCACGTCGGCGTCCATCACGATCGAGGCGCCGACGCTCTCGGCCAGCGGCCGCACCCGCCGCTCGAAGGCCTCGCCCTGATAGGTGAAGGCCATCTCGGCCCCTTGCGCCGCCAGCGCCTGCGCAATGCCCCAGGCGATGGAATGGTCGTTGGCGACCCCCATGACGAGGCCGCGCTTGCCCTGCATGATGCCGGTCATGACACGTTCCTCATCCGCGGTACCGGCTGAACGCCAGCGTGCAGTTGGTGCCGCCGAAGCCGAAGCTGTTCGAGAGCGCGGTGTCGATCCCGGCATTGTCCTCGAGCTTGGTCACCACCGGCGCGCCCTCGAACTCCGGGTCCAGATTCTCGACATTGGCGCTGGCGGCGATGAAGTCGCCCTGCATCATCAGCAGGCAGTAGATCGCCTCCTGCACCCCGGTCGCGCCGAGTGAATGACCGGTCAGCGACTTGGTGGACGAGAACCGCGGCGGCGTCGGCCCGAACACCTCTCGGATCGCCGCCACCTCCTTCTGGTCGCCCACCGGGGTCGAGGTGCCGTGGGTGTTGATGTAGCTGACCTTGCGCTCGCCGATGGTCGCGATCGCCTGTTTCATGCAGCGCACTGCGCCCTCTCCCGAGGGCGCGACCATGTCGAACCCGTCCGAGGTGGCGCCATAGCCGGTCAGTTCGCCGTAGATGCGCGCGCCGCGCGCCTTCGCCCGCTCCAGCTCCTCCAGCACCACCACCCCGGCGCCGCCGGCGATGACGAAGCCGTCCCGGTCCCTGTCATAGGCGCGCGAGGCCCGGGACGGGGTGTCGTTGTACTTGGTCGACATCGCTCCCATGGCATCGAACAGGCAGCTCAGCGTCCATTCCAGCTCCTCGCCGCCGCCGGCGAAGACGATGTCCTGCTTGCCCCACTGGATCTGCTCGTAGCCGTTGCCGATGCAGTGGGCCGAGGTCGAGCAGGCGGAGGTGATCGAGTAGTTGACGCCCTTGATCTTGAACGGAGTCGCCAGCGTCGCCGAGTTGGTCGACGACATTGCCTTCGGTACCGCAAAGGGGCCGATCCGGCGCGGGGAGCCCTTCTCGGTGACGATGGTGGTGGCTTCGAACAGGGTCTTCGTCGACGGCCCGCCCGAGCCCATGACCAGGCCGGTGCGCTCGTTCGAGACCTCGTTCTCGGCCAGCCCGGCATCGGCGATCGCCTGGTTCATGGCGATGTAGTTCCAGGCCGCGCCGTCGCCCATGAAGCGGCGCACCCGCTTGTCGACCAGCGCCTCGATGTCGACGTTCGGCTTGCCGTGCACCTGGCTCTTGAAGCCGCGCTCGGCGTATTCGGGGGCGAATACGATCCCGGACCGGCCCTCGCGCAGCGAGGCGGTGACCTCCTGCGCGTCCGAGCCGATGGACGAGACGATCCCGATTCCGGTAACCACCACTCGGCGCATGCGTGAACTCCAGTCTGGCTCCGGCCCCGTGCCGGGGCCCGTTCTCGGGCGCGGGCCTAGCTGAACAGCCCGACCCGCATGTCCTTGGTGACGTAGATCGGTTCGCCGTCGAGTTCCATGGTCCCGTCGGCGATTCCCATCTTGAGCTTGCGGTCGATCACCCGCTTCAGGTCGACCGTGTACCGGATCAGCTTCGCCCCCGGCGTCACCATGCCGGTGAACTTGACCTCGCCGACCCCCAGCGCCCGGCCGCGGCCTGGCATGCCGAGCCAGCCGAGGAAGAAGCCGGTGAGCTGCCAGAGCGCGTCGAGGCCGAGGCAGCCCGGCATCACCGGGTCGCCGATGAAATGGCACTTGAAGAACCAGAGGTCGGGCTTCACGTCCATCTCGGCCACGACCTGACCCTTGCCCTCGGGCCCGCCATCCGCGGTGATCGAGGTGATCCGGTCGACCATCAGCATCGGGGGGGCCGGAAGCTGGGCGTTGCCCGGACCGAACAATTCGCCGCGCGCGCAGGCCATCAGCCCGTCATAATCATAGCTGTTCGGCCGCTCGCTCATCAGGCTCTTCCCTCCCCGCGCTTGATGATTTCGTTCCCTAGCACCCAGTGGCGGGCGCAGACAAGTCGCTCGGGCCTCCTGCGGCGCTTTGCTCTGGCGACAGGCGGAAAAAATCGCTAGGTTCACCCCATGTCGACGCGGAGCAGGCAACCAGCCGGAAGGATCGAGCGCCGCCGGGCCGAGGAGGCCCGGGCGGCGCAGTGGCTTGCGTCGGGCGGCCTGAGGCCGACGCGCCAGCGGATGGCACTCGCGAAGCTCCTGGTCGGAGACGGGCAGAACCGCCACGTCACCGCCGAGAGCCTGTTCGAGGCGGCGCTCGCGGCCGACGACCGGGTTGCGCTGGCCACCGTCTACAATACCCTGCGCAGCTTCACCGAAGCCGGGCTGATGACCGAGATCACCGTCGACGGCACGCGCAGCTATTTCGACACCGACGTCTCCGACCACGCCCACTTCTTCTGGGAGGACGAGGGCCGGCTATCCGACGCCCCGCACGGATCGGTGGTGTTCGAACGCCTGCCCGAGCCGCCCCAAGGCGCCGGGATTGCGCGGGTCGACGTGGTGATCCGGCTGCGCCGGGGCTGAGGCCGGTCAGGTCACCGCCTGCCGCCGCCGGAACCGTTCCTCCCGCCAGCTTCCCTCCGCCAGGATCCGGTGCAGCCGCTGCGCCGCGGCGCAGGCATCGGCAAAGCGTATATAGAGCGGCGCGAAGCCGAAGCGCAGGATGTCCGGAGCCCGGAAGTCGCCGATCACGCCCCCGGCGATCAGCGCCTGCATCACCGGGTAGGCGTCCGCGAAGCGGAGCGCCACCTGGCTGCCCCGCCCGTCGGCCGTTGCGGGGCTGGCGAGGGTGACGCCGAGCGGCCCGGCGCTTTCCGTCGTGAGGTCGACGAAGAACTGGGTCAGCGCCATCGACTTTTCGCGCAGCGCCGTCATGTCCGCCTGCGCGAAGATGTCCAGAGCCGGCTTCAGCGCCCGGAACGACAGCACCGGCTGGGTGCCGCAGAGGAACTTGCGGATGCCGGGCTCTGGCCGGAAGTCGGTCTCGAAGGCGAAGGGCGAGGCATGGCCCCACCAGCCCGACAGCGGCTGGCGCACGGCGTCGAGGTGGCGGGCGGCGCAGAACAGGAAGCCCGGCGCGCCGGGTCCGCCATTGAGATACTTGTAGGTGCAGCCGACCGCCATGTCGGCGCCGCACCGATTGAGCTCGACCGGCATCGCCCCGGCCGAGTGGCAGAGGTCCCAGACGATCACCGCTCCCGCCGCCTGCGCGACCCGTGTCAGGCTCTCCATGTCGCGGATCGCGCCGGTGCGGTAGTCGACATGGTTCGCCAGGACCACAGCCGTATCCGGCCCGATCAGCTCCGCGACATTCGCGGCGTCGCGCCCTTCGAGCAGCAGGCGCGCGCCCGGAAGCGTTCCCGCGACCCCCTCCGCGACATAGCGGTCGGTATGGAAGCCGCCGCCTTCGGCGACGATCTCCCGCCGCCCGGGCCGCAGCCCCATCGCCGCGTGGAGCGCCTTGAAGATGTTGACCGAGACGGTGTCGCAGACAACCACTTCGCCCGGCCCGGCGCCGATCAGCGGGGCCAGAAGATCGCCATAGGCGGAGGGCAGGTCGAACCAGCCGGCGTCGTTCCAGCTCCGGATCAGCCCATCGGCCCATTCGCCGCGCGTGGCCGCCTCGATCTCCGCGAAGGCGGCTTTGGGTGCGGCGCCGAGCGAGTTGCCGTCGAGATAGATCACGCCGTCGGGCAGATGAAACTCGGCGCGCATCGGCGCCAGCGGGTCCTTGGCGTCGCGTTCGGCGGCCTGCGCCGCCGCTGCCGCCCAGAACTCCCCGCGCTTCGCATCCCTAGCCATGGACGAGTCATAGCGCATTGCCCATGCCCCCGGAAAGCCGGGAGGCGGGAGCGTCTCCGCTCCCGCCTCCCGCAACGCTCGGTCGCCTGATCTCAGTCCTTGGAGAACAGGTTGATCCAGGCCCGCCTCAGGAAGTCCTTCCGGAGCTCGGGCTTCACGCCCTCATAGGTGCAGATCGAGACGGTCTGCTCGATCAGGAACTTCGGATGGAACGCATGAAGCTGTGCGCCAGGCTGGTTCGGGTAGAGCTCGAGCAGGATGAAGGCGAGGATCTCCTCGCTCAGGTCCAGCCCGTACTCCTTCGCGCAGCGCGCGAAGATCTTGATGTAGAGTTCCTGGTTCGGCTGCGCGACCTCGATTTTGTAGCGCAACCGGCGCAGCGCCGCCTCGTCGGCCAGGGTGGCCGGCGGGATGTTGGTCGAGAAGATGACCAGCGGGTCGAACGGCACCGCGAACTTCCGGCCGGTCTGCAGGGTCAGGTAGTCGACCCGCATTTCCAGCGGGATGATCAGGCGGTTGATCATCTCCTGCGGCGTGTGCCGCTGGCGCCCGAAGTCGTCCACCACCAGGACGCCGCCGACCGCCTTGAGCTGGAGGGGAGCCTCGTAGACCTTGCTGGTCGGGTTGTAGGCGATGTTCAGGGCATCGAGGGTCAGCTCGCCGCCGGTGATGACCGCCGGGCGCTCGCACAGCACGAAGCGCCGGTCGTAGGCGCCGCCCCGGCGCAGGCCCTTGTTGTCGTCGTCATCCGAATCGAGCCGGCGGTGCACCGTCGGGTCGTAGAGCGTGATGACCTGGTTATCGACCTCGAAGGCATAGGGCAGGAAGACCTGGTCCTCGTAGGCATGGGTCACCGCGATCGCGATCGACGACTTGCCGTTACCGGCCGGTCCGTAGAGCATGATCGACTGGCCCGAGTTCACCGCCGGGCCGATCTTCTCCATCAGGTCGTTCGAGAGGGTGAGCTTGGCGAACACCTTCTCCAGCATCGGCCGCGACAGAACCTCGCCGCGGATGGACTGTGCCTTGGCGCGGGCGACGAACACGTCGAGCGGCACCGGGCAGGCGCCGGCATATTCGGACTTGGCCATCGCCTCGAGGGCGCGCGCGCGGCCTCCGCCGCTCAGTGCCCAGCGCATCTCGGCGGTCAGGCTGGCGCCGCGCTGGCCCAGCGTCTCGACCAGCTTCAGTTCCTGCGCGGTGCGCAGCATCTCGTCGACGACGGCGGCCGAAAGCTTGACCACGCGGCTGATCTCGCTCGCGCGCTCAAGTCCGATCCTATACATGACCTTTACTAGGAGGTCGATGAGGAAGCCTTCCTCCAGCCCGGTCTCCCGCATCGTGCGCGGCGTCCTGAGATTCGGGTCGAACTGGATCACCGAACCCTCTGCCGAATCAGGTAGAGCAGTCATTGCATTGAACCCCGTTGATTCACTTCACCCCGCGGATGGTCTAGACCAGAGCCTGCGTCAGAAACATGGCGCGATGATGGCAGCCTCCACGCTATCGCCATCTTTTGCCTAATACAGATCGATCAGTGCGTTAGCCGCAACCAATTCGACCTCGTTTCATCCCGAATCCGAACCATCTGCTGCATAAAAAGATCACAGAACCAAATTAGACGCGCAACAAGTATTTCGGGATTGCGTGAATTTCCTTTCAACCTGCGGTTAATTGACTTATGGTGCTAGTGGGTGTGATGCGTGCAAGCGAAGGTAGTTCCGATGAGTGTGAGTAGCGTTTTCAAGGCGTATGTCGAGCCGACCCTCGAACGGATTCCCGTGCTCGAGGTTCAGCATGCCGAGCGGCACCAGGGCCGCAACTTCCTGATTACCCAGACGGTGAACCGGAATGTCTTCACCGACTTCGACCGCAAGCTGTCGCGGCATCTCGCGGCGGTGCGCGGAACCGGGTTTCCCACCTTTACCGTGACCGTCCAGGTCGTCCAGGTCGATGCGCCCGGCAATCCCCGCATGCTGGCGCCTGCGCACCATCCGTCGGTGCCGCACGCGCTGAAGGGCATCGCCGAGCGGGCATTCGCGCACAAGGGCGCGATCGACCTCACAATTCATCATTCCGACGAGGCCGCCGGCGATCGCGGCGAGGGGGTCCGCCGAAAGGTGACCGCCGAGGATATCAATTCGCTCGATACCGCCCTCGGCGTCTGCCGGCTTCTGGGCGAGGCCGAGTTCCTCGACATTTCCGGCGACTTCGACATCGTCATGGTCGCCCCTCCGGGCGGCGGCAAGCCGGTCCTGATGCACCTCGCCAACGGCAGCGTCACCGTGCCCTGCACGACCGGAGAACTCGGTCACGCCGTTCGAGTGCCCGCTGCACGGCTTCGCGGGCCATGCCGGCGGCAACGTCCATGCCCAGGGATACCTGGCTTCGGCCCGGCACCGCCTCGCGGTCGCGAAGGAGAACGCGGTGCTCGATTTCCGCGCCGCCGCCGAATCGCGGATCCTCGGGTTCGACAAGGCACTCGGCAGCCGGACGCTCGAGGATCACCGCCTGGAGATCGCGGTCTCGCTGGTCGAGCGGCTGAAGCTCGGCCTTGGCGAGAGCCTGCAGGGTCTGGCCGAAGACGCGCGCGTCACCGCGCTCGACTGGGCCGACATGATCGACGGCAAGGCCGTGCAGCACATCTCGCTGGCGCACGCCGCCGCGGGCGGCTGAGCCGACACCGAATGATCGACCGACCGGATGCCGGCGCACCCTGCGCCGGCATTTTCGCATCGGCCAGTCGGCGGTCAGATCAGCCGCTGCGCCATCGCCCTGAGCACCATCTCGCGGTCGCCCGGCACATCGAGCAACCCGGCCGCCTCATCCGGCGCCAGCCAGTGCGGGGTGTGCCCGGCCTCCAGCGGCGGCCCGGCCCGCCGCACGGCGCGCGCGAGGTAGATCAGGTGCACCTTGCGCGACCAGTACCGGTAGTCCCAGAGCCAGGTATAGCTTTGGAAGGTGGTGAACCGGCGCGGCGTGGATATCGTCCAGCCGGTCTCCTCCAGCACCTCCCGGTGCAGCGCCCGGATCGGCTGCTCGCCGGGATCCACACCGCCGCCCGGAAGCTGCATCTCGGCCGCATCCTCGCCCTGCTGGTGGACGCAGAGCAGCCGCCCGCCGGCGCCGACCAGCAGGCCATATACGCCGATCCGGTCCCGGTAGGGCCGACCCGCGACCCAAGGCTCGCCGATGCGCTTCATGGCGGCTGGATGCCACGGAATTCGCGATGATGCCAGAGCCCCGGCGGGCGCATGTCGGGCCGCCCCGCATTGCACCTCCGGCCCCGAGAGGCTATCTCCCCCGGCGAATCCGCAACGGACGGGGCACATGACCGAGCAGACATCCGCGCAGCACCCCCTGGGTCAGGGCGACGACACCGTCCTGCCGTTCCGGCTCGACCGCTCGAACATGCGCGGCCGGGTGGCGCGGCTCGACCGGACGCTGGAGCGCATCCTCGAGCAGCACCGCTACCCGGCGCCGGTGTCGGCGCTGGTCGCCGAGGCGGTGATGCTGACGGCGCTGGTCGGACAGGCAGTCAAGCTGCGCTGGAAATTCTCCCTGCAGATCCGGGGCGACGGGCCGGTACGGCTGATCGCGACCGACTACTACGCGCCCGAGGAGGCCGGCGAGCCTGCCCGGATGCGCGCCTATGCGGGCTTCGACATGGGTGACGTGGTCTCGTCGCGGCTCGCTCCGTTCGAAATGCTGGGAAAGGGCGTCTTCGGCGTCACCGTCGACCAGGGCCCCGACATGCGGCCCTACCAGGGGATGACCCCGCTGACCGGAGAGACGCTGGCCGATTGCGCCGAGACCTACTTCGCCCAGTCGGAGCAGATCGCCACCCGGTTCAAGCTGTCGGTCGCCCGCTCGGAGATCCCGGGCCGCCCGGCGGAGTGGCGGGCCGGCGGCATCATGTTGCAGCAGATGCCGGACGAGGGCGGGGTGATCCCGGACGCGCCGTCGGGCGAGGACGGGCTGATGACCGCCGACGACGTGGCCGCCATGGGCAGCCGCGAGGAGGACTGGCGGCGCGCCAACCTTCTGCTCGGAACCGCCGAGACCCACGAACTGGTCGGTCCGCATCTGTCGATGGAGCAGGTTCTGGTGCGGCTGTTCCACGAGGAGACCCCGCGGGTGTTCGCCGCCCAGGATATCGAGTTCGGCTGCACCTGCTCGCCCGAGCGGGTGGAGGCCGCTCTGGCGCAGTACTCGGCCAGGGACATCGGCCACATGACCACCGAGGACGGGCGGGTGACGGCGGATTGCCAGTTCTGCTCGGCGCACTACGAGTTCGACCCGGCGACGCTGGGCTTCGAGGCGACCAGGAAGGCGGACGGGTCGGCGCGGGGGTAGGGGCCGCCGGTAGGGCTCCGCGGGCGGAACCTGTTTAGACAGCCGCCTGGTCGCCCGACCGGCTTTCGCCCGACGCGTAAGCGGGACCGGGCGAGCACGCGGGTCGCCACGGAAATCGCCGGTGATCGGCGCACTACGGGTGTTGCCGCCAGAAATGCGGAGTGAACTTGCCCGGCTCGTGCCATGCGGTGTTACTCATCATGAGATAACATGCGACCGCAAAGTCCAGGGACGAGCAGAAGATGCCGTAACCCAGGGGAATCTCCGTTATTGAGAGGCCCGCCAGTGAAGTGCCGGATAGGCAATGGGATAGATCCCAGAGTCCGTGCATTGCATAGCCAATCGCGATAGCGGGCCGGGAAAAAAACCCGCCTACGGCACAAACGATGAAAACCGCAACGCCGATCAGTTCGGTTTGCCAGGCATGTGTCGATGCGCCGAAATAGGCCGCGAAGCTCAGGTACAAGGCGGCAATCAGAACAAGGAGCGAGGTCCAGAATATCTGTTCCCATCTTCCGTGAAAGATTCGCCGGAAGATAAAGACGCTCCCGACTGCGGCAAGCAATCCGATAGACAGGTACAAAAGCGCTATAACCAAGCCACCAATGATCTGGCTACTCGATCCAGCTCCGGATACCAGACCTTCCAATAATGCTAAATCCACCTCGTGCCCGACTCGATTGACCGCTGCCATCCAGCAGCTGGAAAGATTATCAGAGGTTTGGCCACCAGGCGATGCGTTGATCGCACCCGGTGAACGTCAGATCAACGACGCATCCTCATGGGCCGCGGCGCGAAGGCACGCATCGGTCCGCATGGCGGCAACCGCACCCCGCGACTTGCCACGGCCCCTATCCCCGGAGAAGCCCGACGAACCGGTCCACCTCGGCCGCCGTCGTCTGGAACGAGCTGACCAGCCGCACCTGCCAGGGCGCGTCGTCCGGCCCGTTCTCGTCCTGCCCGCCCGCGCCCGGATAATAGCGCGCCCCGGCCGACTGCAGCCGGCGGTGGGTGCCGAGCGGCATCTCGGCGAAGACCAGGTTGGCCTCGACCGGGTTCAGCACCCGACAGCCCGGCGCCTGCCCGAGTCCCGCCGCCAGCCGGTCGGCCATGGCGTTGGCGTGGCCCGCCATCTCCAGCCACAGCCCGCCCTCCAGATAGGCGTCCATCTGCGCCGCCACGAAGCGCATCTTCGAGAACAGGTGCCCGGCCCGCTTGCGGCGGAGCTCGAACTCCCAGGCCAGCGCCGGATCGAACAGGATCACCGCCTCGGCCGCCATCGCGCCGTTCTTGGTGGCGCCGAGGCAGAGCACGTCGACCCCCGCCTTCCAGCTCGCCTCGGCCGGCGTGCAGCCCAGCCGCGCCACCGCGTTGGCGAAGCGGGTACCGTCCATGTGGACGCGCATGCCCTTCTCCTTCGCCATCCCCGCCAGCCGCCGCACCTCGGCGAGCGGGTAGACCGAGCCGCGCTCTGTGGCCTGGGTGACCGACAGCGCGCCGTGCTGCACCTGGTGTACCCCGAACGGCCCGCCGGTGCGCAGCCGCTCGGCGAAGGCGTCCGCGTCGATCCGCGCCTCGTCGCCCCCCAGCAGCGTCAGCTTCGCGCCGCCGGTGAAGAACTCCGGCCCACCGCACTCGTCGTTCTCGATATGGCTCTCCGCATGGGCGTAGACTGTCGCCCACGGCTCGCAGAGGCAGGCGAGCGCCAGCGAGTTCGCCGCCGTACCCGTCGCCACCAGATATGCCCGCGCATCAGGGGCTTCGAAGACATCGCGGATGCGCGCCTCGGCGGCGGCGGTGACAGCGTCGTTGCCATAGGCCATGGCGGGGCCGCCAGCGGCACGGCCGACCGCGGCGAGGATCTGCGGGTGGACCCCGGCGGCGTTGTCGGAGGTGAAGAACATGGGCCTCGCTCCCTCAGAAGTCCTCGTCGACGATGTGGTCTTCGAGCTCGTCCTCCGCCACCTCGTATTCCGGCACCACCTTGCCGCGCAAGGAAATGCCGGCCCGGTGGACCGATTCCGGGTCGCCGGAGACCAGCGGGTGCCAGTCATGCAGCGGCTTGCGCTCGTGCAGCAGCCGGTAGGCGCAGGTGCCGGGCAGCCAGTGCGCTACCTTCGGCAGCGACTTCGGGGTCAGCACCACGCAGCCCTTCACCAGCTTCGCCCTGAGCGCGTAGCTGCCGCAGCGGCAGGTGCGATCGTCGAACAGCCGGCAGGCGACGTCGGTGTAATGGACCCGGCCGGTGTCCTCGTCCTCGAGCTTGATCACGCAGCAGCGACCGCAGCCGTCGCAGAGGCTCTCCCATTCGGCGGTGGACAGGGCGGAGAGGGGTTTCCGCTCCCAGAAGCGGCGGCGCTTCGTCACGGTCCGCGCCGGGGCCAGACGAGCAGCGCCAGCCGGCCCAGGAAGCTGTCGGGGGCGTAGCGCGCAACAGCGAGGCCGACCGGCAGCCCGCTCAGCGCCAGCAGGGCCAGGATCTGCGCCGGGCCGAGTCCGAACCAGAGCAGCAGACCCGCCACCGCCGAGGAGCCGACCATGAAGATGGCGTCGACCATGTTCGACGCGGCGATGAACCGGGCCCGGCGCTGAACCGGCGCCTCTGCCTGCAGCACGGCGTTGATGGGGGTCACATAGATGCCGGCGAAGCCGGCGATCAGCACGAAGTCGATCATCAGCCGCCAGCCGGTGGCGGAGGCGAAGAATGCGGCTCGGTCCGCAAGCGCCGGCGCGACCGCCAGCGGGGCGGCGGGGGTCGCGAGCCACAGCTCGGCGCCCATCACCGCCAGCCCCACGGCTCCGATCGCCGGCAGCTTGAACGAGACCTCGCCGCCGCCGAGCCATTCCGAGCCGAAAGCACCGACGGCGACGCCGAGCGAGAAGGCGGTCAGCAGCACGGTCAGCACGCCCTCGTCGGCGCCAAGGGCGTCGCGCGTGTAGGCCGGCATCAGGGCGAGGAACGAGGCGCCGAGAAACCAGAACCAGCCGATCGACAGGATCGCCCGCCGCGCGGCGACATGGTCGAGGGCGAGGCGGACCAGCTGCCAGATCGCCCGCGGAAACAGCCAGTCGACTCCCTGCTTTGCCCCCAGCGCCGGTGCCGGCGGCACGAAGAGGCTGGCGACGAAGCCCGCCACCGCGACCGCCACCACCAGCACCGACACCACGGCAACGCCGCTGTCGGTCAGGATCAGCTCGGTGCCGAGGATGGTGCCGAAGATGATGGCGAGGAAGGTCGAGCCCTGCACCAGCCCGTTGGCGCCCAGCAGCTCGGCCCGGTGCAGGTGCTGGGGCAGGATGCTGTACTTGACCGGCGCGAACACCGCCGACTGCGCCCCCATCATGAACAGGACGAAATAGAGGAAGTAGATGTTCTGGGTATGGTAGCCGATGACCGCGAGGCCCATCACCGCCACCTCCCAGGCCTTGACGAAGCGGGTCATCTTCGCCTTGTCGACCCGGTCGGCGATCTGCCCGGCGGTGGGCGATACTACCGCGAAGGGCAGTATGAACAGCGCCGATGCGATGATGCCCAGCATGGCCACGTCCATCCCCGCCCGGTCGGCCAGGCGGTAGGTGATCAGCGCGATGAAGGCCTTCTGGTAGACTTGGTCGTTGAAGGCGCCCAGGAACTGCACCAGGAACAGCGGGAAGAACCGGCGGGCGCCGAGCAGGACGAACTGGTTGCTGGCGGGCTCTGTCATCTTCGCTCGGCGTTCGGGACCGGTGGACCGGGGTTCTATACAGGGAAACGACGAGGGTGGAAGCCCCGGGATCGATCCGGCAGGGTGCGGTTCTTGCCGCCTTTTGGATATCTCCGCCGTACGAGGCGTCCTGTTCCTGGTCCGCGGCGCGGCAATCTCATCGTGGTGGGAAACCCCGGCTCAGTTCGGCGATCGGAGCCCGCGATCGCTGTATCGCTGCTCGGATCGCGCACCGACACGTCATCACACGCCGGGACTGAACAGCTGGACGGTGCAAACCCCATCCGCAACGCGATCGGCTCCAGCCCGGAGATGCTCGACCGCATCGCGGCCCTTGGGTTAAGGTTAAAGCCCTGGGCCAAGGGAACGAAGACCAGAGTCACGGACGCTTGGCCGGATTAAAGCTTCGGCTGGGGTGGGCCGGCAAACTTCGTACGGCCTTCGGACACCGGTCCGAAGAATGCGCGTCTCTGCCGGGCCGACGACGAGAGGTGCGTCGACCTGATTTTCGCAGGCCATCCGCCAGCAATGCTCGGTGGAATGGGGTCACCGTTCTACTGTCTCGGGCCTTCTCGGCTACTATCAGAAGAATTCCGCAAGGAAGCGCCGGGCTAATCCTCGTTCGCTACGCCGCGGGCGTGGCGGTCTTCGGCGGCGGCGAGGATGCCGCCCGTCGCGTGCTCGCGGATCAGGCGCATGGTAGCGGTCTCGATGCGCTCCTCGATCAGGGCCATGAAGGTTTCCATGTCGAGGCCGGGCGGGATCGGCTCCAGCGCCTCGATGGCGGCTGTCTGGTGCGCGTGCTTCTTCCACTCGCGCCGTGGCCAGATGACGCCCAGGCACGAGGCCACCGGGATCACCGGCACGTCGCAGGTCGCGTAGATGTGGCCGATGCCCTTGCGGTAGCGCTCGCGCGCGCCAAGCGACATCAGCGTCGCCTCGGGGAAGATCACCAGCGGACGGCCCTCGGCGAAGATGCGCTGCGCGCCCTGGATGACCTGGGCGGTCATGTTCTGGCGGGGGCCCGAGACGCTGACCAGCACCAGGCCGAGGCGGCGCAGCACCGGGCCGAAGAGGGGGTAGTTCTCCAGCTCCTGCATGGCGACGGCGCCGGAATGGGGGATCAGCGAGGCCAGCATCACCGCGTCGAGTTCGCTCTGGTGCTTGCAGACCAGGAGCCAGGTGCCGCCGTCGGGCAGGTTGCCGAGGCCGCGCACCTCGACCCGCGAATTCAGGATCAGGGCGGCGGCCGCGCGCACCGTGCGGCCCCAGAAGCCGATCAGGCGCTGGAGCCGCGCGCGCGAACCGAACTTCGCCACCCCCCAGGCGATGAGGGCCGTCGCGCCGGTGAAGCCGTAGAAGAAGACGTTGAACAGGAGGGAGCGCATCCCGGTCAGCCCGGCGCCCTGGCGCGGGCAAGCACCGCGCGCGCCCGCGCCGCGTCGCGGTGCATCTGTGCGACCAGAGCTTCGGCGCCGTCGAACTTCTCCTCGCCGCGCAGCCACGCAACCAGGCCGGCGGAGATCCCGGCGCCGTAGAGATCGCCATCGAAGTCGAAGAGATGGACCTCGAAATTCGGCGCATTCCTGCCGAATGTCGGCCGCTCGCCGATGCTGGCGACGCCGTCGTGGACGCCGGCGTGAGGGCCATCGAGCACGGTGACCCGCGCCGCATAGATACCGTAGAGCGGGACGATCTGCTCGCCGAAATCAAGGTTGGCGGTCGGGAACCCCAGCACGCGCCCGCGCCGGTCGCCCTGCTGCACGGCCCCGCAGACGCTGTGCCAGCGGCCGAGCTGGGCGGCCGCCTCGTCGCAATGGCCCTGCTCGACATGAACGCGTACGGCGGTCGAGGAGTACTCGCCGCCGGACCCCTTCAGGATGTGCTGGATCGAAACGCCGAAGCCCAGCGCCTCGGACATGTTGCGGAGCAGCCTTGCGTCTCCGCTGCGCCCCTTGCCGAAGCGGAAATCCTCGCCGATGACCAGGTGGCGGATGCCGAGGCCCCGGGCGAGCACCCCGGTCACGAAGTCCTCCGCCGTCATCGAGGCCAACGCCCGGTCAAAGGCGAGTTGGTGAATGCGCTCGATGCCATGCGCGCCGAGAACGCGCGCCTTCTCGGGCGCGAGCGTCAGCCGGAAGGGGGGCGCGTCGGGCTGGAAGAAGCGGCGGGGATGGGGCTCGAAGGTGATCACGCCGGCCGGTGCTCCGATCCGGTCACCGGCGCGCCGCGCCTCGGCGATCAGCGCCTGGTGGCCGCGATGAACGCCGTCGAAGTTGCCGAGCGCCACCGAGGCGCCGCGCTGGACGGGCTCTAGCCCCTCGAAGCCCTCGATCACCTGCATCGCCGCCCCTCAGCCGGGGCGCGCCGCCCCTCAGTCGAACTTCTTCGAGGGCGCGAGCACCAGCGCCTCACCCTTGAGCACCGCCTTTTCGCGCACGAGGCAGACGCAATCAAGGGTCACCCGGCGCTTGCCATGGTCGATCTCGCGCACCGTGACCCGTGCGGTCACGTCGTCGCCGGGGCGGACCGGGGCGAGGAACTTCAGCGTCTGGCCGAGATAGACCGAGCCGTGGCCGGGAAGCTGCTCGCCGATCACCGCCGAGATCAGCGCCGCGGTCAGCATGCCGTGGGCGATGCGGCCGCCGAAGATCGTCTCCTGGGCATAGACTTCGTCCAGATGCACCGGGTTGCGGTCGGTCGAGATGTCGGCGAACAGCCGGATGTCGTAATCCTCGATCGTCTTCGTGAGCTCGCGCGACATGCCGACCGCGAGATCCTCGATGCAGATCGTTCCCCGTTGCATGTTGTCCAGCATCAGCCGCCTCTATGTCCGCATGATGACGCGTTTGTGCATTGCAACATGTTAGCTGAGTCGGGCGCTCCGAGCAACTAAATTGCGCAATTTCGTTTCGAAACCCAAAAGGTGGCGCGAAGTTTCTTTCGGAAACCTGCTCTACCGCAGCCGCCCGATCGCGAACTGCGGCGCCACCCCGTGCTCGGCCAGATAGGCGTCGAGCTTCGCCGGGTCAGGATGCTCGGGGTCGCTGTGCAGTTCGGCGGCGGACAGGCCGCTGGTAACGAACATGACGTCGACGCCGAAATCGAGCGCGCCCTTGACGTCGGTCCGGATGCCGTCGCCGATCGCCAGCACCCGGTCGCGCGGCACTTCGCGGCCGGCCAGATCGGCGATCAGAGCGAAAGCCTGTTCGTAGGTTGGCCGATGCGGCTTGCCGAACCAGACCACCCTGCCTCCGGCCTGCTCGTAGGCGAGCGCCAGCGCGCCGGCGCAATAGAGCCGCTCCTCGCCGCGGTCGACGATCAGGTCGGGATTGGCGCAGAGCATGGTCAGCCCGCGGTCGTGCCAGTCCGCCATCTCGGCGAAATAGTCCGCCGGGGTCTCGGTGCGGTCGTCGCGCAGCCCGGTGCAGAGGATCGCCTCCGCCCGTTCGAGCGGCGTGTCCTCGAGGCCGAACTCGGTCAGGAGGTGCAGGTCGCGCCCCGGGCCCAGATAGTGGAACGACTGTCCGTGGTCGCCGGATTCGATCGCCCTCCGGCAGGCGGCGCCCGATGACATGATGCCGTCATAGCTGTCTTCCGGCGCCCCGATCCGGTCTAGGAAGACCTTGACGCTGGCGGCCGGGCGCGGAGCATTGGTCAGCAGCACCACGATTCCGCCGCGGGCGCGGTAGTCCCGCAACGCGGCAACCGCGGCCGGATAGGGGGTGATGCCGTTGTGATAACAGCCCCAGAGATCGACGAGCAGCGCGTCGTAGCTCCCGCCGATCTCGGCGAGGGACTGGACAATGCGGGTCATTGGTGACGCTCCTCGCTCGGGCTTCCGTTGGCCCGGATAGCGCGGCCGGACCGCCGGGTCAACGCGTCGGGCTGGCGGTCCCGGCGGCATTCAGCCGTCGAGCCGGGTCACCTCGAATTCCCGCGCCCGCAACAGCTCGACAATCCCGGTGTCACCCGGCAGGTGCAGTGCGCCGAATGCGACGAAGACGCCACCCTTGGCGAGTTCGGGCACCAGGGCGGCCATCCAGTCGCGGTTGCGCTCGGCGATCAGCCCGGCCTCGATCGCCGCGAACATCTCGGCGCTGTGGGCGGCGCCCATGGTCTCGGCCGATTCCCGGCTGCTGAATTCCCAGATCGCCGCGATCTCGCCCTCCCGGTAGAGCCGGGCGACCGTTGCCCGGACGTCCTCCTCCTGCGCGCGCTCCTTCAGCATCCCGATCAGCATGTCGGTGCGAAGCTCCGGCGGTATGGCTTCGATGGCGTCGAGAGCGTCCTCGTAGGTCTCAAGCCCCGCCACCGGCGTGCCGGCCATCGTCGCCCGTTCGCGCAGCATCGAATCCAGGATCGGCGCGCCTGCGACGGCATCGCGGAACATGCAGTCGGGGACGCTCAGCATCGAGAACAGCATCCAGGGCCTGAGGCGACCGGCCAGTTCGGGCGGAATCCCGCGCCCGGCCAGCCAGGTCTCGGTCGCCGTCCGCTCCTCGGGTGTCAGGCTGGCGAACAGCGCGCTCTGCTCCGGGGCGACGACGAAGGACGGATCGCTGGCCATCCGGGCCTGCATCCGGGATTCCTCCGCCGCCGTCATCTCGACCATCATCAGCCGGGCCGCATCCAGCGCCGCGGCCACCGTGGGGTCCAGCGGGTCGCGGGCGACGCCGGTGTCGTGGAAGGTCCCGTAGAGGTAGGACGGCGGCGCTCCCGCGCTGCTGACCCGCCAGAACTTGCCCTGCGGGTTCGGCATGGCGTGGGCTGCGCGGAACAGCTCCGCATGGGCGGCCGGATCGCTCTCCAGCATTCTCGCCAGCAGATCGCTGCCGGCGCATTCCGCCCGTGCCGGCGCATGCGTCATCAGGAGGGCCAGCAGGGCCCAGGCAATCCGGCGCATCCACTCCTCCTCGCGCTGACGGCGGTGCGCGCAGTCTATCCGGTACGGGCCGGTTTCGATACCGCCTCTTGACACCGGGAAGGCGTCTGATTACATCCGCGCTGCCTCCATTGTTAGCACTCAGGGGAGGCGAGTGCTAACGCGCACGGAATGCGTTCCGGCTAGGGGCAGGCCTCCACAGGACACTGAACTGGAAACCGCGATACAAGGGAGCGCTTCCATGAACTTCACACCCCTCCATGACCGCGTGCTGGTCCGTCGCATCGAAGGCGAGGAGAAGACTGCCGGCGGCCTGATCATCCCCGACTCCGCCAAGGAGAAGCCCCAGGAGGGCGAGGTCGTTGCCGTGGGCGAGGGCGCCCGCAAGGAATCGGGCGAGCTGATCCCGATGGCCGTCAAGGCCGGCGACCGCATCCTGTTCGGCAAGTGGTCGGGCACCGAGGTCAAGATCGACGGCGAGGAGCTGCTCATCATGAAGGAGAGCGACATCCTCGGCGTGATCGTGGCCACGGCCGCTTCCGGCAAGAAGGCCAAGAAGGCGGCCTGAGCCCGCCTCCCAGGCCAAGGAATCGAAAGTGTCCGGATCCCGGGATCCGGATCCCTGCTGAACCCTGAATTCAGGAGCAACCTCACATGGCTGCCAAAGACGTCAAGTTCCACTCCGACGCCCGCGACCGCATGCTGAAGGGCGTCAACCTTCTCGCCAACGCGGTGAAGGTGACCCTCGGCCCCAAGGGCCGCAACGTCGTGCTCGACAAGTCGTTCGGCGCACCCCGCATCACCAAGGACGGCGTGACCGTCGCCAAGGAGATCGAGCTCTCGGACAAGTTCGAGAACATGGGCGCCCAGATGGTCCGCGAAGTCGCCTCGCGCACCAACGACACCGCCGGTGACGGCACCACCACCGCCACGATCCTGGCCCAGGCGATCCTGGCCGAGGGCATGAAGTCGGTCGCGGCCGGCATGAACCCGATGGACGTGAAGCGCGGGGTCGATGCCGCGGTCGCCAAGGTCATCGAGCAGATCAAGAAGATGTCGCGCCCGGTCAAGAATTCGGCCGAGATCGCCCAGGTCGGCTCCATCTCCGCCAATGGCGAGAAGGAGATCGGCCGCCAGATCGCCGACGCGATGCAGAAGGTCGGCAACGAGGGCGTGATCACCGTCGAGGAGAACAAGGGCCTCGACACCGAGACCGAGGTGGTCGAGGGCATGCAGTTCGACCGCGGCTACCTCAGCCCCTACTTCATCACCAACGCCGACAAGATGGTGGCCGAGCTCGACGACGCCCTGATCCTGCTGCACGAGAAGAAGCTCTCGTCGCTGCAGCCGATGGTGCCGCTGCTCGAGACCGTGATCCAGTCCGGCAAGCCGCTGCTGATCGTCGCCGAGGACGTCGAGGGCGAGGCCCTTGCCACCCTCGTCGTCAACAAGCTGCGCGGTGGCCTGAAGATCGCCGCCGTGAAGGCGCCGGGCTTCGGTGACCGCCGCAAGGCCATGCTGCAGGACATCGCGATCCTGACCGGCGGCCAGCTGATCTCCGAGGATCTCGGCATGAAGCTCGAGAATGTCACGATCGACATGCTGGGCAAGGCCAAGAAGATCCGCATCACCAAGGATGACACCACGGTGATCGACGGCGCCGGCGACAAGGGCGAGATCAACGCCCGGGTCTCGCAGATCCGCCAGCAGGTCGAGGAGACCACCTCCGACTACGACCGCGAGAAGCTGCAGGAGCGGCTGGCCAAGCTCGCCGGCGGCGTCGCGGTGATCCGCGTCGGCGGCGCCACCGAGATCGAGGTGAAGGAGCGCAAGGACCGCGTCGACGACGCGCTCAACGCGACCCGCGCCGCGGTCCAGGAAGGCGTCGTGGTTGGCGGTGGCGCCGCGTTGCTGCACGCCTCCAAGGCGCTGAAGGGCATGAAGGGCGGCAACTCCGACCAGGAGGCCGGCATCCAGATCGTGCGCCGTGCCATCCAGATGCCGCTGCGCCAGATCGCCGAGAATGCCGGCGTCGACGGCGCCGTGGTTGCCGGCAAGGTCATGGACTCGAAGGACGAGAAGTTCGGCTTCGACGCCCAGGAGGAGCGCTACGGCGACCTGATGAAGTGGGGCATCATCGACCCGACCAAGGTCGTGCGCACCGCGCTCGAGGACGCCGCCTCGGTTGCCGGCCTGCTCATCACCACCGAGGCGATGGTGGCCGACAAGCCGGAGAAGAAGGAATCCATGCCGGGCGGCGGCATGGGCGGCATGGGCGGCATGGACGGCATGATGTGATCGGCCGATCCGGTCCGGAAACAGCGAAGGGCGCCCCGCGGGGCGCCCTTTTCGTTTGGGGTAGACGCCGGGGCAGCGCGGCGCGTAGCCGGGGCGGAACGAAAACGGCCTCAGCCGACCGCCCTATTTCGCGCGCTCCCCGAATGTCACCATGGCGGGCGTGCCACGGCCGTCGTTCCACCAACGGTTCGGATTGTCGTTGTCCGGGTTGTAGGCAGCGCGGCTTGCCCACTCTTCCCGAACATGGATGGTCGGTTCCTCGTACTGGTGCGCGTATCGAACGGCATCCATGATCTTTTCGAGAACCCGAACGTCTCGCTCGAACGAGATCGTCAGCTCGACCGAAGGATAGACCTCGGTTCCGTCGGCCTCGAATCCCTCATTGTGAATTCTGGTAACCGTCCGTTCTCCCGGCCGTCCGGTCTCGGCGCCGGTGGCTGTCACCGTCGCGTTCCGTTCGTACTGTCCGATGGCAAGCGGGTGGACCCTTTCCGCTGGCCACGAGCCGGCCAGCCCATCGCGGATGAAATCTCTCCGGCACCCGCTGGCGCGCGGATCGGCTTCGCGCTAGGTCTTGGGTCAGGTTCCCTGGACGGAGGACTTCACCCCATGGCCCACGACCGCGCCCCCCTCTCGAACGCGCAGATGCGCGATATCGAGGCGCTGCTGCACCCCTACACCAACGCGGTGACCCACCGGCAGGTCGGCGCCCACCTGATCGAGCGCGGCGAGGGGGTCTATGTCTATGACGACCAGGGCCGGAAATACATCGAGGGGCTGGCCGGGCTCTGGTGCTGCGGCCTCGGCTTCGGCGACCAGGAGCTGATCGACGCCGCCACCGAGCAGCTTCACAAGCTGCCCTACTACCACCTGTTCGGCGGGCGCACCCACGAGCCGGCGATCGAGCTCGCCGAGAAGATCAAGGAACTCTACCCGGTTCCGATGGCGCGGGTGCACTACTGCTCAAGCGGCTCCGAGGCAAACGACACCCAGGTGAAGCTGATCTGGTACATGATGAACGGCCTCGGCAAGCCGGAGAAGAAGAAGATCATCTCGCGCAAACGCGCCTATCACGGGGTGACGCTGGTCACCGCCTCGCTGACCGGGCTGCCGCTGAACCACAAGCACTTCAACCTGCCCTTCGACTTCGTGCGTCACACCACCACGCCGCACTACTGGCGCGAGGGGCAGCCCGGCGAGACCGAGGAGGAGTTCGCGAAGCGCTGCGCCGCCGATCTCGAGGCGCTGATCCTGGCGGAAGGCCCTGAGACGGTGGCCGCCTTCATCGCCGAGCCGGTGATGGGCGCCGGCGGCGTGATCGTGCCGCCCAAGGGCTATTTCGAGGCGATGGGCGCGGTGCTGCGCAAGTACGACGTGCTGTTCGTCGACGACGAGGTGATCTGCGGTTTCGGCCGCACCGGCAACTGGTTCGGCGCCGAGACGCTGGGGATGCAGGCGACCTCGGTCTCGATGGCCAAGCAGCTTACCGGCGGCTACGTGCCGCTGAGCGCGGTGGCGATCAATGCCGAGATGGCCGACGCCATCGAGGCGGAATCGGGCCGCAATCCCTCGCTCGGCCACGGACACACCTATGGCGGCCACCCGCTCGGCTGCGCGGTCGGCGTCAAGGCGCTGGAGATCTACCAGAAGCGAGACATCCTGAGCCATGTGCGCAAGATGGCCCCGCTGCTGCAGGCGAAGATCCGCAGCTTTGCGGACCACCCGCTGGTCGGCGAGGCCCGCGGCGTCGGCCTGATGGGCGCGCTGGAGCTCTCGCCGGACAAGGCCAAGGCGGCGCCCTTCAAGGAATTCGGCAAGGTCGGCGGCAGGCTCAATGCCGAGCTCCTGAAGCACGGGGTGATCCTGCGCAACATGGGCGACGTGCTGGGCATCTGCCCGCCGATGATCATCACCGGGGACCAGATCGAGGAGATGTTCGCCCCGATGGAGCGGTGCCTCGACGAGACCTATGCCTGGGCGAAGAAGGAGGGGCATGTCGGGTGAGCCCGGCGGGGGAGCGGCGTATCCGCCGGGTGGTCTTTTCCGGGGTCGCTATCATTGCCGGTCGGCTCTGTGCCCTTGGCTGTTGTACATGCGTGAAATCCGACAAGCCCTGCGCGGCGACCAATGTGCGCAGCTCGCACCTTCCCGCTTGCCCTCACCGCTTGCGCGCCGCACCGCTTCCTGCAAGGGTGCGCGCGACGTCCGCTAGGCACCTGCCCGGCCGACCAACGTAAGCCATTCCCCGGAGGAACCCCATGAGAATTCGCTTGATCCGTGCCCTGGTCCCCGCCATCGCGCTCGCGCTGGCCTCCGGCCCGGCGCTGGCCGGGGAGACCATGGACCGGATCGTGAACGAGAAAAACATCCGCCTCGGCATCCGCTCCGACGCGCCCCCCTTCGCTTCCGTCGTCGACGGCCAGCCCCAGGGCTTCTCGGTCGACCTCTGCGGGCTGATCGCGGGGGCGATCATGACGACCTCGAAGATCGAGAACATGACTGGCAAGTTCGTCGAGGTGACCGCCGAGGACCGGTTCGAGAAACTCGCGGCCGGCGAGATCGACGTGCTCTGCGGCGCCACCACGGCCACGCTGACGCGGCGCGCGGTGATGTCGTTCTCGATCCCGATCTTCTCGACCGGCGTCAGCGCCGTGGTCGCGGCGAACGCGCCCGACCTCCTGAAGGAAATCCTGGTCAAGGGCGGCCCGGCGGCGATGTCCCATGCCGCCATCGCCGAGGCGTTCAAGGGCCGCAAGCTCGGCGTGCGCGCCGGCACCACCGCCGAGGACTGGCTGATCGGGGGACCGCTGCCGAAGATCGAGGGCGTGACCGTCGTGCCAGTCGAGGACCATGCGGCGGGCCTGGCGGCCGTCGCCGCCGGCGAGCTCGACGCCTATTTCGGCGACAAGGCGATCCTGATCGCCCAGCGCCACGCCTCGGACAAGGCCGAGGAGCTGCTGATCTCCCGCAACACCTTCACCTCGGAGCCTTATGCCCTGGCGATGCCGCGCGACGACGAGGCCCTGCGGCTCGCAATCGACCGGGCGCTGAGCTACATCTACCGCTCCGGCGCGATCTACCAGGTCTTCTCCAAGCATTTCGGCAAGGTTGGGCCCGAGGTGGTCTTCTTCTACTCTGTCATGGCGTTGCCGGAATAGGAGCGCCGGAGGGTGGGAGCGGCCGGTCCCGCGCATGAGGGCAGTTGCCATTGCGGCGCGATCCGCCTGCGCTTCCGCGCCACCCGCCCGCTGGCGGAGCTGCCCCTCCGCCGCTGCGGCTGTTCGTTCTGCCGGCGTCACGGGGCGCGGACGGTCGCCGACCCCGGCGGGACGCTCGACATCCGGGCCGAGCCGGGGGTGCTCGCGCGCTACCTGTTCGGGCGCCGGACGGCGGATTTCCTGCTCTGCGGACGCTGCGGCGTCTATGTGGCGGCGGCGCTTTCGCATGACGGACGGACGGTGGCGACGCTGAACGTCAACACCCTGGAGGCGCGGGATACCCTCGATCCGGCGCCGCCGCTGGCTGACTACGAGGACGAAACCATCGAGGCGCGCCTGGCGCGGCGCCTCGCGCGCTGGACGCCCGCGACTGTCGTCGAGGGAGCGGGCCGCCCCGGTCCCGATGCCTGACGCGCCCGAGAGCAACCCGAGCCGCGGCATCGCGCTCAAGGTGCTGTCGGTCGGGGTGTTCATGGCGATGTCGACCTGCATCAAGATGGTCGCGCTCGAGATCCCGACCGGGCAGGTGGTGTTCTTCCGCTCGTTCTTCGCCATTCCGGTGATCCTCACCTGGCTGGCCTGGCGCGGCCAGGTCCGGACCGGGCTCCGCACGGTCAACTCGCTCGGCCATGTCTGGCGCGGGCTGGTGGGCTGCACCTCGATGATGCTGGGCTTCACAGCGCTCGGGCTGCTGCCGCTGCCCGAGGTCACCGCCATCGGCTATGGCACGCCGCTGCTGGTCACCATCTTCGCCGCCATGTTCCTGGGCGAGACCGTGCGGGCCTACCGGCTGGCAGCGGTGGCGCTGGGGCTGATCGGAGTGCTCATCGTGCTCTATCCGCGACTCAGCGTGATCTCGCTCGAGGGCGCGACCCAGTCCGAGACGGTGGGCGCCATGGCGGTACTGCTCTCGACCGTGTTCTCGGCGCTGGCCGCCTGCTTCGTGCGCAAGCTGGTGCAGACCGAGACGACGACGGCGATCGTGTTCTACTTCTCGACCACCTGCTCGGTGATCGGCCTCGCCACCCTGCCGCTCGGCTGGGCGGTGCCCTCGCCGGCCGAGGCGGGGTTCCTGGTCGCGGCCGGGCTGCTGGGCGGGCTCGGCCAGATCCTGCTGACCTCGAGCTACCGCCACGCCGACACTGCGGTGATCGCGCCCTTCGAGTACACCTCGATGCTGCTGGCCCTGGGTGTCGGCTGGTTCGTCTTCGCCGAGGCGCCGACGGCACCGATGCTGGCCGGTGCGACCCTGGTGGTGATTGCCGGGCTGATCATCATCTTCCGCGAGCGCCAGCTCGGGCTCGAGCGCGGCAAGGCCCGCCGGGTGATGACGCCGCAGGGGTGAGGCGGATCCGGAAACGGTCCGGTGGGCCGTTTCCCCGCCATACGTCCGGAGCGCAGCGGAGGGCCGGGCGGCAATGCCGCCCCTCGCTGAACCTTCGCCCGGAAAGGGGAAGAGGACGGCCCTGCGCGGGGTGGCTGGCGGGGCGCTTGACCTCCTTGCGGCGTTGCGCCACAGCTTCCAGCCATGCTCATCTTCAAGATCCTGACCGCCGGGCAATGGTCCGCGCTGAACATCGACGGATCGACCGCCGGCGCGCCGGTCGATCTGGCGGACGGATTCATCCACTTCTCTACCGCCGGCCAGCTCGCCGCCACTGCCGCGAAGCACTTTGCCTGGCAGGGCGACCTGGTTCTGGCGGCGGTGGACCCGGCGCGGTTCGGGGACGCGCTGAAGTGGGAGCCCGCCCGCGGCGGCGAGTTGTTCCCGCATCTCTATGCGACCCTCGGCCTCGACGACATCTCATGGGCCTGCCCCCTGCCGGTCGGGCCGGATGGGGTCCACAGTATCCCGCCGGAGGTCTCCGCGTGAGCGCCGTCGAGCGGGCCGGGCTGGCTCTGCTGCGCTGCCTGGATCCGGAGACGGCACACCGGCTGGCGCTGAGGGCGTTGAATGCGGGGCTGGGGCCGCGGGGCGGGCCGGTCACCTCGCCCCGGCTCGCCATCACTGTCGCAGGGCTCGCCCTGCCGAACCCGGTCGGGATCGCCGCCGGCTTCGACAAGAACGCCGAGGCGGTACGGGCGGCGCTTGCCGCCGGGCCGGGGTTCCTGGAGATCGGCGCGGTCACCCCGCGCCCGCAGCCCGGCAACCCGCGCCCACGGCTGTTCCGGCTGGCCGACGACCGCGCGGCGATCAACCGCTTCGGTTTCAACAACGAGGGCATGGAGGCGGTCGCGCCGCGCCTGGCTGCGGCGCGGGGGGCGGGCGTCGTCGGCGTCAATCTCGGCGCCAACAAGGACAGCGCCGACCGGGCGCAGGACTTCGTGACGGTGCTCCGGCACCTCTGGCCGCACGCGGATTTCTTCACCGTCAACGTCTCCTCGCCCAACACCGAGAAGCTGCGCGACCTCCAGGGGCGCGAGGCGCTCGATGCGCTCCTCTCCCGGGTGACCGAGGCGAAGGCCGCGCTCGGCGGCGGCAAGCCCGTCTTCCTGAAGATCGCCCCGGACCTGACCGAGCTCGAGATCGCCACCATCGCGGAACTCGCCCTCCAGCACCGGCTCGACGGGGTGATCGCCACCAACACAACCCTTTCGCGCGAGGGGCTGCGGAGCCGGCACCGGGGCGAGGCCGGCGGGCTCTCCGGCCAGCCGCTCTTCGCGCGCTCGACCGAGGTGCTGCGGCTTCTGGCCCACCTGACCGAAGGCCGGGTGCCGCTGATCGGCGTCGGCGGCGTGGCGAGCGCCGAGCAGGCCTATGCCAAGATCCGCGCAGGCGCCAGCGCGGTACAGCTCTACACGGCGATGGTCTATGGCGGCGTCGGCCTGCCGGGCCGGATCGCCCGCGGCCTCGACCGGCTGCTGGCCCGCGACGGCTGCACCAATGTCGCCGAGGCGGTTGGTGCCGGGAACGGACCTTGATGCCGGCTCAGCCGGCCACGTCACGAAGCAGGGCGAATTTCGGCGGCCCGCCGCCGCCCGGCACTTCCTCCACCAGCCGGAAGCCGTGGCGCCGGTAGAGGCCGAGATTGGCGGGGTTGGTGGATTCTAGGAACACAGGCAACCCGGCGCGGTCCGGCATCGCCAGCCCATGCGCCAGCAGGGCGCCGCCAAAGCCCATGCCGAACCGGGCGGGATCGGCGCCGATCAGCGGCAGGTACCAGTGCGGACCGGCCGGATGCAGCGCGCCGACCCGCGCGCCCTGCGCCAGGTAGGCCGGCAGCAGCGCCGGCGATAGGGTCCGTTGCAGCAGGGCCGTCGCGGCCGCGCCGTCGATGTCCCGGCCGGGTGGCAGCCACAGCGCCACGGCGGCGAAATCGCCGATCACCTGGGCGGTGCCGCAGGCGACCGCGAGTCCGGCATAGGGCAGGGCCATCGCCCGGAAGTTCTCCCGGCGCGCCGCCGGGTCCGGCCAGATGAAGCGCATGACCGGGTCTTCGTCGAACGCCAGTGCGACGGTGGCTGCGAGCGCTTCCTCCTCGCCGGGGACCGCGGTCCGGATATCCGGCGACGCCGGCACCGCGCCTCAGCGCCGCTCGCTGACCCGGTACTGCGACCTGGCCAGCCACTCGGGATGCACCTCCACCCCCCAGCCCGGCGCGTCGGTGATGATGGCGTGTCCGTCCTCGATCGCGTAGGGCGAGGCGACATACAGCCCCTCCTGCCAGGGGTAGTAGTCCGGTCCCTCGATCGAGAACTCCAGGTACTTGCCCGCCCCCGGGATCGCCTTCAGCAGGTGCATGGTGAACAGCGTCACCATCCCCCAGTTGGCGCAGTGCGGCGTCACCGGCAGCCCCGCCGCCGCGGCCATGCGGCAGACCCTCAGCGTCCGGCAGATGCCGCCCAGATAGAGGATGTCCGGCTGCACGATATCGACCGCCCGCATGTCGATCATCCGCTTCCAGACGCCCAGGTCGCAATCCTGCTCGCCCCCGGTCACGTCGATGTCGAGCGCGTCCGCCACCTGCTTGGTCTGCTCCAGCTCCCAGTAGGGGCAGGGCTCCTCATAATGGCAGTAGCCCTCGGCCTCCAGCATCCGCCCGACCTCGATGGCGCGCTTCGGCGCGTAGCAGCTGTTGGCGTCGATCAGCAGCTCGACATCGGGCCCCAGCTCGCGGCGCATGGTGGGGATGATCTCCTCGGTCCGGCCCGGCCATTCGTCCCGGCCGCGCCCGACCTCGGCGCCCGCGCGCACCTTGAAGGCGTCGAAACCCTGCTCGTCGCGCAGCTTCTTCAGCCGCGCCGCCTCGTCCTTCGGCGTGATGTCCCGCTTCATCGACGAGGCATAGGCCCGGAGCTTCCCCGGCGTCCCGCCCAGCAGCTCCACCACCGGCTTGCCCGCGATCTTGCCGCGCAGGTCCCAGACGGCGGTATCGAACCCGCCCATGGCCCGGCGCAGATACGAGCCCGGGAACTTGTGCTCGCGCTCGGTCACGAGATCCAGCAGGTCGTCGAGGTCGGTGGTATCCTGCCCCAGCACCCAGGGCGCGACCTGCCGGTGCAGCACCTGCGCGGTGATGTCGGAGTGATAGGTCGAGACCTGGCCCCATCCCTGGCGGCCCTCCTCGTCGGTCACCCGGACAAAGCCGACATGTTCGTTGGCGAAGCTTTCGATCTTGCGGATCTTCATCGGGCGGATCCCCCCTTGGCGTCTTCCAGGATGAACCGGGCGGCCCGCTCGGCCACCATGACGGTCGGTGCATTGGTATTGCCGGACGTCACGCAGGGGAAGACCGAGGCGTCGACCACGCGCAACCCTTCCACCCCGTGGACCCGCAGCCGCGGATCGACCGCCGAGGTCGCCGGGTCGCTGCCCATGCGGCAGGTGCAGGAGGGATGGAACACGGTCCAGGCGTTGCCCTTCGCGTGGGCCAGGATCGCGTCCGCGTCATGCGAGCCGTCGCCGGGCTTGATCTCCTCGGCGATGACCGCGCTCAGGGCAGGGGTCTCGGCCAGCTTGCGGATGTAGCGCATGCCATCGACCATCGCCTGCCGGTCCTCCTCCGTGGCGAGGTAGTTCGGCCGGATCGCCGGCGCCTCCAGCGGGTCGGCGGAGCGGATCACGATCTCGCCCCGGCTGGTCGGACGGCAGGCGTTGAAGCCCAGCAGGAATCCCGGAAACGGGTCCGGGTGCATCAGCGGCCGGGTGCCGACCGGTGCGCGGGTATAGCTCATCGGCTGGAAGTAGAGCTGGACGTCCGGGCGCTTCAGATCGGGCCGGGTGCGGGCGAAGCCGCCCGCGTGGTTGACGCTGATCGACATCGGCCCCTTGCGCAGCAGCACGAACTGAAGCCCCACCTTCAGCTTGCCCCACCAGGGGGTCAGCACCTGGTTCAGGGTCGGCACGTTGGCGCGGTAGAGGATGTCGAGCCCCAGATGGTCCTGCAGATGCCGCCCCACCGCCGGCGCCTCGCGGGCCACCGGGACGCCGAGCGGCCCCAGCACCTCGCCGGGCCCGATCCCCGAAAGCTGCAGAAGCTGCGGCGAGTTCACCGCGCCGCCCGACAGGATCACCGACCCGCGCGCCCGCGCCGTCTCCAGCCTGCCTCCCCGCAGGAACTCCACCCCCGTGGCGCGGCCCGCGGCCAGGATCACCCGCGTCGCCCGGGCGTGGGTCAGCACCTGCACGTTCGGGCGTTTCATGGCGGGGCGGAGGTAACACCGCGCCATCGAGGCGCGCAGCCCCCCCCTGGTGTTGATCTGGTAGACCGCCGCCCCCTCCATCTCGGCGCCGTTGTAGTCGGCGGCGATGCCGAGGCCGAGCTGGCGGGCGGCCTCGAGGTAATGGGCGCAGACCGGGTGGATCTCGCGGCTCTGGTCGTAGAGCGGCACCCGCCCGCCGGTGCCGCGGTACGCGTCGGCGCCCCCGGCCCAGTCCTCGAGCCCGCGGAAGGCCGGCAGCACCTGGTCCCAGCCCCAGCCCGTGGCGCCCATGGCGACCCAGTCGTCATAGTCCGAGCGGTGGCCACGGGCCCAGACCATGGCGTTGATCGAGGACGAGCCGCCCAGCACCTTGCCGCGCGGCCAGTAGGAGGGTTGGCCGCCCAGAGCCGGGACCGGCTCGGTCACGTATTTCCAGTTGACGGTGTCGTCGTAGAACACCTTGCCGTAGCCGATCGGGGTCTGGATCCAGAACCGCAGGTCGCTGCCCCCGGCCTCCAGCACCAGCACTGAATGCTTGCCCGATTCACTGAGCCGGTCCGCCAGCACGCACCCGGCCGAGCCCGCGCCGACGATGACGTAATCGAATTCCACCCGCGGGCTCCCTCTCTTCGCCCGCGCTCCGGCGGGACCCGCGGGGATCAAACGCGATCCGCCGCCCCGGCTCAAGCCCGGTGGCGACATGCGGCGCGTCGGTTTCCGACGCCGGGCCCGCCACCCCTCGCGCGCATGTCCTCGCGCGCATGTCCCGGGACCTCCTCGAGGGACCCGCGACCTCCTTGAGCCGCGCACAGCTTTCCGCGACCCACGACTGGCTCCGGCCCTGGCCAACCCTCGACCCGATGTCCCGGTCTTGACCCGGGACCTCCTTCAGTGCCCCGCCGCCCACCGAGGCTCCGGGGCACGCCCGGGGCATTGGAGCCCCCACCGTCATCCCCGCGCAAGCGGGGACCTCCGCGCACCCCCGGCGGGATGCCCGCCTGCGCGGGGATGGCGGGGAACGGCATCCCCTTGACCCGGTGCGACCACCTGCCGCCTAATGCGCCGATTGATCCGCGGTCATGCACTTGGGAAACGCGCCCTTTGGTTGAGATCACGAACCGCGACGAGTTGATTGCCTGGCTCAGGGACCGCCCGCGCGAGGACGCGGTGGTGATCGCCGCCCGCGCCGCGCTGCGGGTGCTGCCGCTGATCGGGCTGCGCTGCCGCCGATGGAGACGTCAAGAGGACACGCCGGGCGGACATCGTGTTGCCGGTATTTCGTGCGATGGCTGTGCCCTGGGTCTTGCCGCTGTTGGACCAAGCCGGCGCGCAGAGGTCGTACTAGGCCGCCGCCGCGCCGCCACCGCCCTGCCGCCGCCGACAAGGACGCCCCGCCGCCCGCGCCGTCGCGGACGCCGCCCTACCGCTGCCGGAACCGCCGCCGCGCACGACGCCTGGGCCGCCGACGCGCGCCGCGCCGCCGCCGCCGCCGCTCGCCGCGCTGCCGACGCCGCCGCCCGCGCCGCCGACGCCGCCGCCCGCGCCGCCGACGCCGCCGCCTACGCCGCCGCCGCCTACGCCGCCGCCCGCGCCGCCGCCGCCGACGCCGCCGCCGCCGAATTTGGGAAGCGTGGACGCGGACGCCACGGAGATTGCGACCGGAGAGCGGGCCGAAAGGCTGGCGACGCGTCATTGTGGCCCGCAAGCGCCGCCGTGGGCCAGATCGACCTGGGCGGAGTTGTCGGCCATCTGCTTTCCGCGGACGAGGACTGGCAGGTCTGGACCACCTGGTACGGCGCGCGGCTGCAGGGCCGGAAGCCCGACATCGCACTCGAAGAAGCGCGCGTCCTGATCGACCCGAAGCTCTGGGACCAGGGCCCGAAGGCGGTGAACGCCGAGATCGCGCGGCTGATCGGGGCGCACCAGCTGCCGAGCCCACCCGGCTTCCGGATCGGCGGCCGCCGATCCAGTTCGAATTCCGTGATGGCGTCCTCCACCGCGCGCCGCACGACGCGCCGCATCCTCCCGAGGGCCGGCGGAAAATCGCTGAACAGGGCTGGCAGGCGCTCCGGCAGATGCTCGACGATTTCGGCGCGTCGGCCGGTGGCAGCCAGCATCCGCGTCTGAAGAGGGTGATCGAGCGGTGCGCCGAAGCTATGGGAGGCAGCTTCGAGGCTCTTCAAGTGATCCTCCTCGGGGCACACGCTGCGCGCCTTCAGGGCTTCGCCGAGCGGGCGGACGAGGTCTTGATGCCCGAGGACGCCGCCGAGCTTGTCGCGCTCAATGCACAGCTGGCGTTGTTCCTGGCACAGTTTCCAGAGTGGTCCGAATATGCCGCGGAATTCGGTGACGGTTTCGGAACCGCCGCCGCCGAGCAGCGGGCCGTCATGGACGGTGCGGCAGCCATCGAACACATTGCCGACGCCGCGCCAACCACGGTCGGCGCCGATGCGAAGGACGGTCTGGATGAGTTGGCCGAACCCGCGATGCCGGAGCCGACGCCCGATGAGCCCAGTCCGATCGCCACGCCGGTCGCGCGCCGATCCTATCTTCGTGCGATCCGCTCGGCGCTTGGTGCGCTTGCCGGAGATGCGATCACCGTCGTGAAATCCGGGGTTCGAAAGGGGGCCGAGAAGCATGTGGAATGTTCCACGGCCGCGGCGCTTTCCGGCGCGCAGGCCTACTTGATTGCTCTTGCTACGGGTTTACCCAGCGAGTTTGGCTGGCTGACCGGGGTGGTGACCTATCTGACGCGAATGCTTGGCCCGTCCGGATCGGGGTCGCCGAATGGGCATGACGACGCCGACGACGATGTAGTCGACACTTAGGCCTCCGCGGGCATGGCCACCCGCTCCCCAACGTCCCGGGCTCGACCCGGGACCTCCTCGTGCCCCGCCGCCCATCGAGGCTCCGGGGCACGCCCGGGGCGTCGCAGCCCCCACCGTCATCCCCGCGCAGGCGGGGATCTCCGCGCACCCTCGTCGGGATGCCCGCCCGCGCGGGCATGACGGGAGCACGCTTCCTCCTACCCCTCCGTCCGCCCCGTGCCCTCGCGGTTGCGCGCGTAGCGCCGCGCCAGCGGGAACGGCGGCAGCCAGGACTCCCGGCGGATGGTCCACAGCTCGTAGGTCGGCACGAACTGGTCCGGGGCGTCCAGCGAGCCGAGGTTGACCTCGGTCTCGTCGCCGCTCAGCCCGAAGACCGTCGAGCCGCAGCGGGGGCAGAAGAACCGCCCGGCATAGTCGCGGGTCTCGCCCTCGATCGTCACCGCCTCCCGCGGGAAGATGGCCGAGGCGTGGAACAGCGCCCCGTGATGCTTGCGGCAGTCGAGGCAGTGGCAGAGGCCGACCCGGTAGGGGCGTCCCGTGGCCACGAACCGGACATTGCCGCACAGGCAGCCGCCGGTGAATCGGTCCATGGCTCGCGTCTCCTCTCAGCGTGCGCAGGCGGAAGGATTACACCGGACGGTGTCGCCAAGGCCACTGCCGGCCCGCTCGGGTGCCTTCCCCGGTCGCCACGCGCGCGCGAGGATTCCGGCGTTCCCGCCCGTGCTCACACCCCCTGCTCAAACCCCTGTTTTTTGAATATCTAATTAAATCAATGCCTTGACCCCCTGCTCAATGTTGAGCAGCCCGTGAGCACCCTCTTTCCGGCCGCCCGGCGCCGCCGGCCGCCGCCTTCGGAACGGCGCCCTACCGCCCCGCCGCCTCCCGCGCCAGGGCCTCGATCCGCCCCCAGTCGCGGGCGGCGATGGCCTCGGCGGGGGCGGGCCAGGAACCGCCGACGCAGACGACATTGTGCAACTCGCGGTAGGCGGCGGCGTTGGCGCGGCGCACGCCCCCCGTCGGGCACCAGCCGATCCGGGGCAGCGGAGCGGCGAGGGCGCCGAGGGCGGCGGCGCCGCCGGAGGCTTCGGCGGGGAAGAATTTCAGCATCGTCCATCCCCGCTCGGCCAGCGCCATCGCCTCCGAGGCGGTGGCGGCGCCGGGCAGCAGCGGCAGGCCGGCCGCCTCGGCCGCCTCGAGCAGGGCGCGGGTGGCGCCGGGCGAGACCCCGAACTTCGCGCCGGCCGCCTTGGCGGCGGCGACGTCCTCGGGCCCCAGCAGGGTCCCGGCGCCGATCACCGCCTCCGGCACGCGGGCCACGGCGGCGCGGATCGCCTCGGCGGCGGCGGGACTGCGGAACATGATCTCGATCACCGGCAGCCCCCCGGCCGCGAGCGCGCGGGCAAGCGGCGGCGCATCCTCGGCGCGCTCCAGGGTCACCGCGGGCAGGACGACGGCGCGGCGGCAGAGCGCGCGCATCTCGGCGGACAGGTCAGCAGCCGGCATGGTGAGCCTCCCTCGGCAGATCGGCCATGGCTTCATGTGGAACGATGGCGCCGCGATGTGCAACGACCCGCGCGCCCAGGCGGCAACCCTGCCGGGCGGCGTCCTCCGGCGAACCGCCCGTCAGCCGCGCCGCCAGATAGGCGGCGTTGAAGGCGTCTCCGGCACCGGTGGTATCGACCACCCGTGCGACGGGCTCCGCCGGTATCACGTCTTTCCGGCCCGCGGCCGTCACCGTGACGCCCGCGGCTCCGGCCTTCGCCACCACCTCGTCGCAGCCGCCGAGCGGGCTGCCGCCGCCGGGGAACAGCACCGCATCCTCGTCCGCGCCGGCCAGCGCGATGGTCGCGGTCCCATAGGCCCGGGCGACCCAGTCCGCCGCCTCGGCGGCCGGCCAAAGGCGCGGCCGGAAGTTCGGGTCGAAGGCGACCATCGCACCCGCGGCGCGGGCGGCCGCGGCGGCGGCGATCAGCCGCGCGCGGCCTTCGTCCGGCAACACCGCAAGCGAGATTCCGGAGAAATAGACAAGTTCCGCCGTCGCGATCGCCTCCGCTCGGACGCGCCAGTCGCCTCCGGTAAAGAGCGCCCGCGCCGGTGCCTCGGAGCGCCAGTAGGTGAAGCTGCGCTCGCCCCGCGAGTCGGTGTCGATCACGTAGAGCCCGACGGTTGCGCCGGCCACGGTCTCGACCAGGGCGCAGTCGATCCCCGCGGCCACCCATGCCCCTCGCATGGAAGCCGAGTACGGATCGTCGCCGAGCCGGGTTACATAGCCGGCCTTGCCGGGGCCGAGCAGACGGGCGAGATAGAGCGCCGTATTGAGCGTGTCGCCTCCGAAGCCCAGCCGGAAACCGCCTGCGCCGTCCGACGAGAGCTCTGCCATGCACTCGCCGATACATAGGACCCGGGCGGTCATCGGATCGACATCAGTAAGTCGCCCGGCCGCCCGAGATGTCGAAGACGCCGCCGGTGGTGAAGCTGTTCTCGGCCGAGGCCAGCCAGGCGACCATTGCCGCGATCTCGTCCACCAGCACGAAGCGGCCGCGCGGGACCTTCGAGAGCATGAAATCGATATGCTGCTGGGTCATCTGTTCGAAGATCGCGGTCTTGGCCACCGAAGGCGTGACGCAATTGACCGAGATGTCCTTCCCGGCGAGTTCCTTGCCGAGTGACTTGGTGAGCGCGATCACCCCGGCCTTGGAAGCGGAATAGGCACAGGCGTTGGGGTTGCCTTCCTTGCCGGCGATCGAGGCGATATTGACGATGCGGCCGTAGCCGCGCTCCGCCATGCCGGGCGCCACAGCCTTGCAGCCGTGGAATACGCCGGTCAGGTTCAGGTCGATGACCCGGCGCCACTCCTCGATGGGGTAGTCGGCGACCGTGGTGTTCATCCCGGAGATGCCGGCATTGTTAACCAGGATGTCGATCCGGCCCATCTCGGCCTCGGTGCGAGCTGCGGCCGAACGGACAGCGTCCCAGTCAGTCATGTCGACGCCCACATGGGAGACGCCGTCGACGCCGAGTTCTGCGACCATTGCTTCGGCGCGAGCGCGGTCGGCGTCCCAGACTGTTACCCGGGCGCCGCTAGCGAGGAACCGCTCGGCGATGGCGCGGCCGATGCCCTGGGCGCCGCCAGTGACGACCGCCATGCGGTTCGCAAGATCGATCCGGTTCATGATTGCCTCTTCCTTGACCGCCCGGAACGGGCACCGTTAAATCGTTTTAAGGACGCCCCGGCGCGGAAGGCAACGCGCTTCGGGTGGATTTTCCCCGAGAGGACTGGAAATGACCAAGGACACCCGCGCCAACCGCGAGCTGCGCAGCCAGGAGTGGTTCGACAACCCGAACAATCCAGGCATGACGGCGCTCTATGTCGAGCGCTACCAGAACCACGGCTATACCCGCGAGGAGTTGCAGTCGGGCCGGCCGATCATCGGCATCGCGCAGACCGGATCGGACATCGCGCCCTGCAACAAGATCCACGTCTTCCTCGCCGACCGGGTGCGAGCTGGGATCCGAGACGCAGGCGGCGTACCGTTGGAGTTCCCTGTGCATCCAATCCAGGAGACCGGCAAGCGGCCGACCGCGGCCTTGGACCGGAATCTCGCCTATCTGAGCTTGGTCGAGGTGCTGCAGGGCTACCCGATCGATGGGGTGGTGCTGACCACGGGCTGCGACAAGACCACGCCAGCGATGCTGATGGGGGCGGCGACGGTCGACCTGCCGGCCATCGTGCTGAGCGGCGGACCGATGCTGGACGGCTGGTGGAAGGGCGAGCTGGCGGGTTCGGGGATGGTCGTCTGGGAGAGCCGGCGGCTGCTGGCCGAGGGCGCGATCGACTATGACGAGTTCATGAGCCGGGTCTGCGCCTCGGCCCCCTCGCTCGGGCATTGCAACACCATGGGCACGGCCTCGACCATGAACGCGCTGGCCGAGGCGCTGGGCATGAGCCTGCCGGGCTGCGCCGCGATCCCGGCGCCGTTCCGGGCGCGGATGGAGATGGCTTATGCCACCGGCAAGCGCATAGTCGAGATGGTGAAGGAGGACCTGCGGCCCTCGGCGATCTTGACGCGGAAGAACTTCGAGAACGTGATCCGGGTCAACACCGCCATCGGCGGCTCGACCAACGCGCCGCCGCACATCACCGCCATCGCGCGCCATGCGGGCGTCGAGATGAAGATCGACGACTGGCAGGAGCACGGCTATGCGCTGCCACTGCTCGTCAACATGCAGCCGGCGGGGAAGTACCTTGGCGAGAGCTTTCAGCGCGCCGGCGGGGTGCCGGCGGTGATGGGCGAGATGCTGGCAGCGGGGCTGCTGCATGGCGATGCGCCGACGGTGAGCGGCAGGACGGTGGCCGAGAACCTGGCCGGCCTGCGCAGCGCCGACACCGAGGTGATCAAGACCGTGGCCGAGCCGATGCGCAGGAACGCGGGGTTCCTGGTGCTGACCGGGAACCTGTTCGACTCGGCCCTGATGAAGACCTCGGTGATCTCGGACGACTTCCGCAAGCGCTTCCTGTCGAAGCCGGGCTCGGAGGGGGTCCATGAGGCGAAGGCGATGGTGTTCGAGGGGCCGGAGGACTACCATGACCGGTTGAACGATCCCGCGCTGGGAATCGACGAGAACACCATCCTGTTCATCCGCGGGGTGGGGCCGGTCGGCTATCCGGGCTCGGCCGAGGTGGTGAACATGCAGCCGCCGGATGCGCTGCTGAGGCAGGGGATCGACCATCTGCCGACGGTCGGCGACGGTCGGCAGTCGGGTACCTCGGAGAGTCCTTCGATCCTCAACGCCTCGCCCGAGGCGGCGGTCGGTGGCGGGCTCGCGCTGCTGGAGACCGGCGACAAGGTGCGACTCGATATCCCGAACACGGCGGCTCGACGCATTGGTGCCCGAGGCCGAGTGGGAGGCGAGGCGCCGGGCCTGGGCGCCGCCGAGGCTCGAGAACCAGACGCCTTGGCAGGAGATCTATCGCCGCAGCGTTGGGCAACTCGCCGAGGGTGGGTGCCTCGAGTTCGCGACGGGCTACCAGCGGACCTCCCGTCAGTTGCCGCGGGACAATCATTAATGTGTAGCGGCGGGTGCATTGCACGCACCGCTACGGACCGCTCCGGCGGCAATTGAGGGGAGGGAACCATGCGCGTGGTGATCATCGGCGGCGGCGGCATGATCGGGCAGAAACTGGCCCGGGCGCTGGCGGCGCGCGGCAGCCTCGGGAAGCGGAAGATCGGCGAGATGGTGCTAGCCGACATCGTCGACCCGAAGCCGCTCGAGGCGCCCTTCGCGGTCACGACCCGGAGGCTCGACATCACTGACCGGGCGTCGGTCGACGCGCTGCTGGCCGGGGGCGCGGACGTGATCTACCACCTGGCCGCCATCGTCTCGGCCCAGGCCGAGGCGGAGTTCGACCTCGGGATGGGGATCAACCTCTGGGGCTCGCTCAACGTCTTCGAGGCGGCGCGCGCGCTCGGGACCTGCCCCATGGTGGTGTTCACCTCGTCGATCGCCGTCTATGGCGGCGAGATCTCCGAGCCGATCGAGGACTGGACGCAGCAGAACCCGCAGACCTCCTACGGCACCGAGAAGGCGGCGGCGGAGCTGCTCTTGAACGACTTCTCGCGGCGGGGCTTCATCGACGGGCGGGCGCCGCGGCTGCCAACGATCTCGATCCGGCCGGGCAAGCCGAACAAGGCGGCCTCGAGCTTCATGTCCTCGATCTTCCGCGAGCCGCTGCAGGGGCGTGAGGCGATCTGCCCGGTGGGCCCCGACTACCCGCACTGGTACCTCTCGCCGCGCCGCTGCATCGAGAACTTGGTCCATGCGGCCGAGGTGCCGGCCGGGGCCTTCGGCATGAACCGTGCCTTCGCGCTGCCGGGGAAGACTCACCGGATCGGCGACATGGTCGAGGCGATGGGTCGGGTCGCCGGACCCGAGGTCAAGAAGCTGGTGCGCTGGGAGCCGGACCCGCAGATCCAGAAGATCGTGCTGGGCTGGAAGGGGTTCTTCAACCCGCAGAAGGCCCTGAAGATGGGCTTCAAAGCCGACGACAGCTTCGAGGACAACATCCGCTTCTTCCTTGAGGACGATATCGAGCCGTAGGGAAACGGCTCATATCCTGGGCTTGATCCAGGGCCTAACGCGTGCGGCTGACGCACCGATACGGCGCGTCGTCCCGTATCGAGTGCGGAACGTCGGGAGTCAGACGCTCAGGGCCTCCCCCATCTCCTCGACATAGCGGCGGTGGAAGAATCGGACGCACTCCTCGGTGAAGTTCTCGTCGTCGGGGTTGATGATGTAGTGGCCCTGCGAGAATCCGCGCGAGTGCATGCCGCGCTGCACCGCTTCGCAGATCGCCACGTCCTCGGCGACGACGTAGTCGATCGCCCATCGGCGGCGCTTCTCGTCGCTCTCGGTCCAGACCCCAGGCGGCCCGTAGACATGGCTGAAGCGGCGGCAGCGATCGGGCGACAACGAGTCGACCCGCGAGACCGCGAGGTTTGGCGTCCCGGGCAGGTAGCCGAAGATAGTGTTCGGGTAGAGCAACCAGAAGCCGCCATCGGTCAGGTCGGTCGCAGGATCGACTGGATAGGGCAGTTTCTCGGTGCTGGCAATCGCCGGAATGTACTGATGGGTGTAGTTAGTCCCGAAGTCGTGCCGGGTCCCGGTTACGTCGAGTAGGCTGCAAAAGCTTCGGATGGGCCGGGCCGCAGTGGTAGCATTCGAGGAAGTTGTCGACCACCGCCTTCCAGTTGGCCGCAATCTCGGGCCCAAAGTACTCGGAGCCCTGCTGCAGCAGAAAGCCCTCAATCCCCGGCACTGCAGCGCGGATCGCATCGGGCAGGCCGCCTGCGTATTCCGCGAGCGAGGGCGCTTCGGGGTCGAGATTGACGAAGATGAACCCGAGCATGCGGTCGACCCGGACGCCGGAGAGGCAGATTTCGGAGCGTACGAAGCCCTCGGTCCGGTTCGCGCCGGGCGCGCCGACCAGCCGGCCGGTCAGGTCGTAGGTCCAAGCATGGTAGGGACAGACCAGACGTTGGGCGCTGCCCGTGCCCTCGACCAGAGGGTGGCCGCGATGGGCGCAGACATTATAGAAGGCGCGGATCTCGCCGTCATGGCCGTGGGTCAGGAACAGCTCCTGGTCGCGGATTGCGGTGGTGACATACTTGCCTGGGGCGTCGAGCATGCTCTGGTGGCAGACATAGTGCCAGTGGCGGTAGAAGATCGCCTGCTTCTCTGCCCGCCAGACCGTCGTATCGATGTAAGCCCAGCCGGGCAGCGAACGGCTCGCGCCGATATCGAGCGGCATGGCACGGGTGGCGGTGCGGCGGGGTTCGAGTTCCGATGGCATCGGCATCCTCCGAATCGGGGTGACAGCCACGGAGCTGGCGCCCGCTGAAACTCAACCATATTTTCGATAGTGCGGGCGCATTCAGGAGGATGCTTCCCTGGCAACGACAGGTTCTGTCGCCGAGGCGCGAGTTTCGCGAGTGGGAGGGTTTCAGACAACGGGGGTCAGCAGCGGGGTGCCGGCGAAGTGGGCGGCCAGGTTGCCGATGACCAGGTCGGCCATGGCGTTCCGGGTCTTGACCGTGGCCGAGCCCTGATGGGGCGAGAGCACCACGTTGTCGAGGCCGAACAGAACCTCGGGTACCCGCGGCTCGTCGGCAAAGACATCGAGCGCCGCGCCGCCGAGAGCACCGGACTGCAGCATCTCGACCAGGGCGGTTTCATCCACTAGCGAGCCGCGGGCGACGTTGACGAGGCAGCCCTTGCTTCCAAGCGCCTCGAGCACCTTGCGCGAGACGATGCCCTTGGTTTCGGGCGAGCCGGGCGCAATCACCACCAGCCAGTCAACATCGTGGGCCATCGCCGTCAGATTGGGATAGAATTCGTAGGGCTCATAGGGCTGTTCGGTTCGCCCATGATAGGCGATCCGCATCTTGAATGCCTGGCAGCGCCGGGCGATCTCCTTGCCGATCCGCCCGAGGCCGAGGATGCCGACGCGCTTGCCGGTCAGCTCGGCGGTCAGCGGGTAGGCGCCCTCGAGCCACAGCCCCTCGCGGACATGGAAGTCGGCCTGCGGGATGCGCCGGCAGAGGGCGACCATCAGGCCGATGGTCAGCTCCGCTACCGCGTCGTTCAGCACATCGGGGGTGTTGGTCAGGCGCACAGCGCGCTCGCGGCAGGCGGCGACGTCGACACCATCATAGCCGACCCCGAATGAGGAGATCAGTTCGAGCTTCGGCAGCGCCGCGATCACCTCGCCGGAGGCGTTGCCGTTGGTTGCAATGGCACGAACTTTCGGCGCGATCTTCGCCAGCAGCGCGGGCCTGTCATCGGCCTCCCAAAGGCGGTGCACCCGGTAGGCGGATTCCAGCGCTTCGGTGATGCGGCCCATCAGCGGCATCATCTGCAGGATCTCCGGTTGCGCCATTGGTTAATCCTTTCGTTCCACTGACCGGATACTCCATTGACCCGATTTGTTGCGCGACACAATACTCCCCTGCGAAGAACCCGAGGGAGCGATCCATGAGCTGGGCGATCCACCATGTGAACCTGCCCGCGACGGATGTGCGCGCGTCGGCTCGGTTCTATACCGAGATCATCGGCATGGCCGAGGAGGCCTGGACCTTTCCGCCGCCGGCGCAGACCGGCCAGGTCAGCGCTGATCCGGCCCGGCTCACGCTCTTTACGCCATCCATGTCAGCGGAGGGCGCCAATCCTGGCCTGCATCTGATCCGGCCCGAACCTGAGTTCGCCCGGATGAACGGGTTGGACCACAATCCCTCAATCGGCGGCCATGTGGCGATCCAGGTCAAGGATCTCGATGCGGTGATCGCCCGGCTGAAGGCCGCGGGCATCCCATTTTCAGCGACCGGAATTTTCGCAATCCCGCGGATGCGGCACATCTACGTCTACGACCCGGCGATGAACCTGCTTGAAATCAACCAGATAATCTGACGGAGCCGGGAATGCGGATCGGATTCATCGTCTTCGAGGCCATGTGCAGGGGGGCTGCCGGGTTCGAGCCACGAGGTGGCCGGGTTCGACATCCGTCGGGCGACCATATGGGCGACCATGTCTTATGAGGCACCCGGTGGTCGCAAGGTATGGCGTTGCGACTGACGCTCAACCGCCCGGCCCCTCACGGGCGGTCTCCGGCAGCCAGGTCGCCAACTCGGGGAACAGCACCAATACGCCGACCATCAGCACCATGACCAGGAACATCGGCAGGGCAGTCTTGGCGATGTAACTCATCTGGTAGCGGGTCATTCCCTGAAGCACGAACAGGTTGAACCCGATCGGTGGGGTGATCTGTGCCATCTCGACCACAACGGTCACGAAGATGCCGAACCATATCATCGAGAAGCCGAGCTCACGGAAGGCCGGGATGTTCACCATCGGCTCGATCACAGCCATGGTCAGCACGACCGCCGAGATGCCGTCGAGGAAGCAGCCGATGACGATGTAGAACAGCGTCAGCGCCGCGATCAGAGTGAGGACGTGGAGGTTCAGCGAGGCGATCCACTCGGCGAGCGCCCGGGGCAGGCCCGTGAACCCCATCGACAGCGAGAGGAATGACGCCCCCATCAGGATGAAGGCGACCATTGCCGAGGTGGCGGTGGCGCCCATCAGGCTTTCGGTGAAAGTGCTCCAGTTCAGGCTGCCCTGCGCCATCGCCAAAATTAGCGCACCGATCACGCCGATAGCGGCGGCCTCGGTGGGTGTGGCCAGGCCGGTATACATCGAGCCAATCACCGAGAAGACGAGGCAGAGAACCGGAACGAGGAAGCGCGAGTTCCAGAGCCGCGCGCCCAGCGCCATCGGCGGCTCGGGCTCCGGGCGTTGGTCGGACCGGACATAGTGCCAAGCCACGATGTAGCCCATAAACAGCAGCGCAAGCACGAGGCCCGGGAGGATGCCGGCGATGAACAGCTTGGTAATCGATTCGTTGATGGTAACCCCATAGACGATCAGCGTCAGTGAAGGAGGGATCATCAGCCCAAGGGTGGCCGAGCCTGCCAGCGTGCCGATCGTCATGAACTCCGGGTAGTTGCGCTTGCGGAGCTCGGGGATCGACATCTTGCCGACCGTCATCAGAGTCGCGGCCGAGGAGCCGGAGACCGCGGCGAAAATGGTGCAGCCGACGACGTTGGTGTGCAGCAGCCCGCCCGGAAGCCGGGCCATCCAGGGCGCGAGGCCCTTGAACATGTCCTCGGAGAGCCGGGTACGGAACAGGATCTCGCCCATCCATATGAACAGCGGCAGCGCGGTCAGCGACCAGCTCGAGGACGAGGTCCAGATGGTGGTGATCATCGCGTCGCCGGCAGGCCGCGAGGTGAAGCCGGTGACGCCGAAATAGGCAACCCCGATCAGTGCAAGCGCTACCCAGAACTCCGGAGCCGAGCAGGAAAAACAGGATGAACAGGAATATCGCGGTCTTGACGATGACCGAGGCGGCCAGCCCCTTGAAGAAGGCGACGGGCACGTAGATCGCGATCAGGAACAGGCCGGTGGCGATGTAGCGGGACTGGCGCTTCTCGCCCGGCGCGTCCTCCCAGTCCTGCTCGCCCTCGACCCCTTTGTGGCTGGTCAGCAGGAGGCGGAGGAACTGGTCGATCAGCGTCAGCGCCAGCAGGCAGGTGCCGGTCGACATCAGGAGCTGCGGCACCCAGAGCGGGGTGGCGTCCAGCCCCTGGCTGATGTCTCGGAGCTTGTGGGAGAGATAGGTTCCCTTGATGGCATAGCGGGCGAAGAACACCGCGATCAGCGCGCCAACCCCGTAGCACCAGATCTCGGCATGACGGCGCCAGCCGGCCATATGGGTCAGCACCAGGTTGACCCGGATATGGGCGCCCCGGTTCATCGCATAGGCCAGCGCCATGAAGCTGGCCCCCGCCATGGCATAGCCGGCATAGTCGGTCGCGCCGGGGAACACCTGCCCGGTCCAGCGGGCGATCATCTGGGCGACGATCAGGCCGAGGATTGTGACCAGGAACAGCGCGCCCAACACGCCGCCCGCGAGGTAGATGGCGTCGAGGGCACGCCGGACCGTGCGCAGCATCTTGTTCGTTCCCCCCGGCGCCCGAGCCGCGCCGCCCTGATGCGAAAGGAATGTCTCGGAAAGAGAAACCGGGGGGAGCGGCGCTCCCCCCGGGGGATGCGGTCAGCCGGTCACTGCATCGACTTGAACTTCTCGACGATGGCCTTGCCCTCGTCGCCCGCGGCCGCCATCCACTCGGCGGACATGGTCTCGCCGATCTTGTTGAGGTCGACCTGCAGCTGTTCGCCCGCCTTCTGGACCTTCATGCCGTTGTCGGCCAGACCCTTGAGGGTGAAGTCGGTGTACTGCACCGCGCGCCAGTAGCCGGCATAGGCCGCGAGATCCGCACAGCCGCGGATCGCGTTCTTGTTCACGTCCGAGATGCCGTTCCAAATGTCCTTGTTCACGAAGACCGAATTGCGCGGCATCCAAGCATCGACTTCATAGAAGTTCGTCAAGTGCTCCCAGACCTTGCGGTCGTAGCCGGTGGCGCCCGACGAGATCATCGACTCGGCGACGCCAGTGGCGAAGGCCTGGCTGATCTCGGCCGCCTCGATCTGCACGGGCAGCATCCCGGTCAGCTCGGCCAGCCGCGCGGTGGCGGTGTTGTAGGAGCGGAACTTGATACCGGCCATGTCGGCGACCGAGTCCACGTCCTTCTTGAAGTAGAGCCCCTGCGGTGGCCACGGGACGGCGTAGAGCAGCACCACGTTCTGCTCGTCCAGGATTTTCTCGATGCTCGGCTTCGCCGCCGCCCAGAGCTTGTCCGAGGCCTCGAAGTTGGTCGCCAGGAACGGCACTGAGTCGATACCGAAGATCTTGTTCTCGTTCTCATGCGCGCTCAGCAGCCGCTCGCCGATCGGCGCCTGGCCGGTCTGGACCGCGCGCTTGATCTCGTTGCCCTTGAAGAGCGAACCCGAGGCGTGGACGGTGATGGTGATCTCGCCGCCGGTGGCGGTGCCGACGCACTCGGCGAAGGCCTTGCCGGTCTGGGTGTGGTAGTTCGAATCCGCATAGGCCATGGGCATGTCCCAGTTCTCTGCCTGCGCCGCTCCTGCGGCGAGGACAAGACTGGCTGTGAGCCCGATCATCTTCTTCATGGCAGTCCCTCCCATTTTCGGTGCGTATGGTCAGTTTCGGTCGAAACGGTCAACCCGATAGGGCGCGATGTCAACATTCGGCTTGCGGCCGCCGATCATGTCGGCGGTCATCCGGCCAAGCCGGGCACCCATCGTCATGCCCAGATGCTGGCCCCCGAAGGCGAAATGGATGGCGGGCACCCTCGGCGACGGGCCGAGCAGCGGCAGGCTGTCGACGGTGGATGGGCGCCGGCCCATCCAGGTTTCCTCGCCCTCCCAGCGCAGCGACGGGTATAGCTGACGGATGCGCTTGCGGATGCCCTCGACCGGGGTGGCGAGCGGCGGGCCGTCGATGCCACCGAGATCGACCACGCCGGCGAAGCGCAGGCCCTCCTCCATCGGCGTGACCGCGATCTTGGCGGCGACGAAGGAATAGGGCGAAGGCGGCATGTGCGAGGGGTTCTTGAGCATCACGTGGTAGCCGCGCTCGGCCTCGATCCGCGCCTCGTGGCCGAGCTTCTTCGCCAGCCGTCCGGACCAGACGCCGGCGGCCAGCACGACGCGGTCTGCCTCGCGGAGCGCGCCGCCGGTGAGCCTGACGGCGGCATGGCCGCGATCGGTCGGGACGATGTCGACGACTTCGCCCTGAAGGAAGATGCCGCCCTCGCGCTCGAAGCTCTCGGCGATGGTCGCGACATAGCGGCCCGGCGCGGCGAGCCAGGCGCCGCCCTTGATCGAGGCGGCGAAGCCAAAGCCGGGCCCCAGTTGCGGGTCGCGCTCGACGAGCGTCGCCCGGTCCCACTCCTCCCAGGTCACGCCGTGGTCGCGCCGGAGCCCGAAGCCGAAGGCGTCGCCCTCGAAGGTCTTGCGGTCCGGGTAGATGTAAACGTAGTCGCCGTGGCGGATGAAGCGCTCGGCGCCGGTCCCGCGGGCGAGCGCCTCGTGCTGCTCGACCGAGTCGCGGATCAGCCCGGCCATGCCCCGGGCGATCTCCACCACCTTCTCGCGCCGGCCGTTCCACAGGAACCGCGCCAGCCAGGGGGCGAGATTCGGCAGGTAGCTCCAGCGCAGGTAGAGCGGCGAGTCCGGGTCGAGCAGCATCGCCGGGGCCTTCCAGGCGAGCCCCGGTACCGAGACCGGCACCACGCCCGAGCGCGAGATCATGCCGGCGTTGCCGTAGGAGGTCTGCGCCGGGTCACCCGGCCGGACCCGGTCGATCAGCGTTACCGCATGGCCGTCGCGGCGCAGCCATTCAGCGGCGGCGACGCCGGTGATGCCGGCACCGACGACGATGACTTTCATTGAGGCCCTCTCCTCCGCTCGGTCCGCTACGCGGCCGGAAGTCCGATCTTGCCGGCACACAATCTGCGCAGGTCCGGCGCAGAGGTCGACAGGTTTCTCGGTGAAGATGCCGATTGCCGCGCGACGGGCCGGGCGGCGGCGACCTCGGGAAAGCGGCCTTGCGCAAGCCTGCTCAACCTTGAGAAGGTCGTTAAGTCGTTGATTTAATTTAAAAGTCTAAAAACAGGGGTGTGAGCAGGAGGTGTGAGAAGCGGGATGTAGGGTGCGCTTGCTGGAGTCCAATCTCTTTGGGCGAGGCACTAAAGCTCCTCAAATGTCGCTTCGCCAAGCTCGAGCCGCCCCAAAGTCTGCAAGGATTTGGGGATGTATGACCGCCGCCGGTGAGCTTTCTGAGTACGAGTCCATGAACCAGGGTCGAAAGACAGTCAGTTCACCCTGCTATTGTTCCAGCCGCTTGCGTTCATCCCTATCGCCCTGCATCACGGCTCCCCAAAACCTCGCCTTCAAGCCGCCTATAGTCGTCCTCCCGGTCTTGGCAGAGGACGTGAGGCGGCACGTACAATGGAATTCGGTGCGCGAGCGAATGCTGTACGACGAGGGTATTGCCCTGACACTGACGTTACCAAGTGCCCCCCTCAAGCCACCCATTCGCTCACCGGCGCGGCCGCATCCTGGAGCGGCTCGGCGATCACGTCGACCAAGGTCGGGCCATCATGGGAAACGGCCTTGCGCAACACGTCATCCAGTTCGGCCGGGTCCTCGACGCGCCAGCTCTTCACGCCATAGGCGGCGGCGACCGCCGCGTGGTCAGTGCGGGAGAAGTCGACCGAGTAGTAGCGGGCGCCGAAGCCCGACTTCTGGCCGGCCTTGATCCAGCCGTAGACGCCGTTCGAGAACACCACCGAGGTGATCGGCAGGCCGAGGCGCACGATGGTCTCGAACTCGCCCACGCACATGCCGAAGCTGCCGTCGCCCATCGCCGCCACGACCTTCGCCTCAGGCCGCCCGACCTGGGCGCCGACCGAGGCGGCGAGCGCGTAGCCGAGCGCCCCGTGGGCGCGGTTGGTGATGAAGGTCCGGCCCGGGCGGCGGATCGAGTAGTAGGCCGAGAAGTAGGGGCAGGGGGTGCCGGGGTCGGCGCAGACCACGGCTTCCTCGGGCAGCACGCGCTCGAGCGTGGCGATCACCCGCTCGGGCTTGATCGGGCGGGCGTCGCTCTCGGCCAGCGGTCGGAAATGCGCCTCCTTGGCGGCCTTTGCGGCGGCGACCGCCGCCTCGGCGCCGGCGAAGGGGGCGAGGCCGGCAGCCTCGGCCAGCGCCTCGAGCGCAGAGTCGGGCGTCGGCGCAGATGGCGGCGTCGGTGCGATAGGCGGCGCCGATCACCGCCGGGTCGCGGTCGATATGGACGATCCGGGCGCCCGGCCCCGGCGAGCGCCAGCGCTCTGTGGTGACCGAGCCGGCGCGGCAGCCGACGAAGACGACGACATCGGCGGCGTCCACCACCGCCCGCGTCTCGGGCCGCCCGCCGTTGGATCCGACCACGCCGAGACAGAGCGGATGGGTCTCGGGCAGGCTGCCCTGGCCGCTGACGGTGGTCGCGACGGCGATGCCGAGACCCTCGGCCAGCCGGCGGAGGGCCTCCTCGGCGCCGGCCAGCACCACCCCGCCGCCGCAGACGATCAGCGGCCGCTTCGCCGCCGCCAGCACCGCGGCGGCGCGCCCGGTCTCGGCCGGGTCGGCGGCGGCGCGGAGCGCCGGGTAGGTGCCGAATTGCGGGTCAGCCCAGATCTCGTCTTCCGGAACAGGCGCCTTCTGGACGTCGAAGGGCAGGCAGAGATGGGCCGCGCCCGGCCGCCCGGTGGTCATCTCGCGGAAGGCCCGCCGCACCATGCGGGGCAGGGTGGCGGCGTCCGAGAGCGTGCCGTTCCACTTGGTCAGCGGCGCGAACAGCGCCTGCTGGTCGAGCTCGGTCAGCGGGAAGCGGCCATGCGAGGTGGTGGCGACATCCGAGGTGATCGCCAGCACCGGCACCGAGCTCTCGTTGGCCTCGACCACGCCGGGCAGGATGTAGGTCGCCCCGCCGCCCGACGGCCCCTCGCAGACGCCGACCCGGCCAGTGACGCGGGCATAGGCATCCGCCATGTAGGCGGCGTGACGCTCGTCCCGCGTGAGAATATGGGTCATGCCGTGATCGAGGCGTGCCAGCGCGTCGTAGAAGGGCAGCGAGGTGTCGCCGCAGAGACCGAAGATGTGGCGCACCCCGTGGGTGGCCAGCATCCGCACCATGGCCTCGGCGCCGTTCGCCTGGTTCCGCCGCTCCGCCATACTCTCCCCTCTTGCGCCGGCCCGACGCTCGGCCGAATGTCGGGACCGAGTCAAGGGCACGGACGGAGGCCGGCATGATTGCCGAGGGTGGAAAGGCGGTCTACGGCGCATCCATCGGCATCCTGATGCTGGAGGCACGGTTTCCGCGGATTCCGGGCGACATGGGCAATGCGCTGAGCTGGCCCTTCCCGGTGCTCTACAAGGTGGTGCGTGGCGCCTCGCCGGACCGGGTGGTGCGCCAGCGCGCCGAGGGGCTACTGGATGCCTTCGTCGCCGCCGGGCGCGAGCTGGTGGCGGACGGGGTGGACGGGATCACCACCAATTGCGGGTTCCTGTCGCTGTTCCAGGCGGAGCTGGCCGAGGCGCTGGCGGTGCCGGTGGCGACCTCGTCGCTGATGCAGGCGCCGATGATCCAGGCGACGCTGCCGCCGGGGCGGCGGGTCGGCATCCTGACAATCTCGTCCGAGACGATGACGGAGGAGCATCTGGCGAAGGCCGGGGTGCCCGCCGGCACGCTGGTCTGGGGCACCGAAGGGGGCGATGAGTTCTCCCGCGCAATCCTCGACAACGAACCGCGGCTCGATGTGGAGGCCGCGCGGGCGGATATGGTGGCGGCGGCGCGCGATTTCCGGGCGGCGCGCCCCGAAGTGGGGGCGATCCTGCTCGAATGCACCAACATGGTGCCCTATGCGGCCGATGTGCGTGCCGCCACCGGCCTGCCGGTGTTCTCGATCCACAATTTCATCTGCTGGTTCCAGGCCTCGCTGGCGCCGCCGCGGTTCCCGGCGCCATAGCCCAGCGCGAGGCGCCCTGCCGGGCGCAAAGGCCCCTCCCTGCCCGTTCGAGGGACCGCAGGGAGGGGAAGGTGCGCCGGCGGTGGTTTGTTGGGGGAGGACACGCGCCGACGATCATCTCACCAGCGGCCCGGATTGCGGGCCGGCGGAAACAACCTGGTCCTCCGGAAGGCCGGGTCCGGAAAAAGCGGCCGCCGGGCTGCCCCGGCGGCCGGACAGGGAGTTCTGCGTCAGATCGCTCCGCTGCTCATCTGGCTGGCGATGTAGTCCGCCTGGCGGATCGCCAGCGCCACGATGGTCAGGGTCGGATTCTCCGCCGCGCCGGTGGTGAACTGGCTGCCATCCGAGATGAACAGGTTGGCGATGTCGTGGCTTTGCCCGTGCTTGTTGACCACGCCGTCCGACGGGTTCTCGGACATCCGGTTGGTGCCGAGATTGTGGGTCGACGGATAGGGCGGAGTCGGGAATGTGCGCACGGCGCCGACCGCGTCGTAGATGGCGGCGCCCTGCCGGTAGGCATGGCTGCGCATCGCCACGTCGTTCGGGTGGTCGTCGAAATTCACGTTCGGCACCGGCATTCCGTACTGGTCCTTGAGTTCGGCATGCAGGGTGACGGCGTTGCTTGCCTGCGGCATGTCCTCGCCGACGATCCAGAGTCCGGCCATGTTCTCGTAGCCATCCATGGCCGAGGCGAATTCGCGGCCCCAGGCGCCGGGGTCGAGGAAGGCGGCCATGAAGGGGAGCCCGATCGACAGGGTCTCGAGCTCGTAGCCGCCGACGAAGCCGCGCGAGGCATCGAACCGCGCCTCGTCCTGCACGATCCCGGCCATGGTGGTGCCGCGCCACATGCGCACCGGCTCCGGCGAAGATCGCGTAGACCGAGCCAGTCATGTGCCGCATGTAGTTCTTGCCGACCATGCCGGACGAGTTGGCGAGCCCGTTCGGGAACATGCCGGAATGCGAGTTCAGCAGAAGCCGCGGGCTTTCGATAGAGTTGCCGGCCACGCAGACGGCGCGCGCCGCCTGGCGCTGGTGGTTGCCGTCCTTGTCGGCATAGACGACGCCGGTCACCTTGCCGCTGTCGTCATGCTCGATCGTCAGCACATGGGCGCGCTCGCGCACCTCGAGCCTGCCGGTTGCCTCGCCCTTCGGGATCTCGGTATAGGCGGTCGACCACTTGGCGCCGAACTTGCAGCCCTGGAAGCAAAAGCCGACCTGCTGGCAGGCTGGCCGGCCGTCGCGCTCCTGGCTGTTGATCGACATCCGGCCGGTGTGGACCTCGGTGTAGCCGAGCTTCCTGGCGCCGGCCTCCAGCACCTTATAGTTGTTGTTGCCGGGCAGGCCGGGGATGCCGTTGGTCCGGGTCGTCCCCATCTTGTCCTCGGCCTTGTCGTACCAGGGCGCCATCTCGGCGCCGTCGATCGGCCAGTCGAGCAGGTTCGCCCCGGCAACGTCGCCATAGGTCGTGCGGGCCTTCCACTCGTGGTCCTGGAACCGGAGCGACGCCCCGGCCCAGTGTACGGTCGAGCCACCGACCGCCTTGACGATCCAGGCGGGCAGGCCGGCGAAATCCTTCGCCACCCGCCAGGTGCCCGAGGTCGTCCGCGTGTCGGTCCAGGCGAGCTGGCCGAAGCTCGGCCATTCGTCGTTGATGTAGTCGCCGGGCAGGTAGCGCCCGCCCGCCTCGAGCGCGACCACGTCGACACCCTTCTGCGCGAGCTCGTTCGCCAGCGTTCCGCCGCCGGCGCCGGTGCCGATCACCACCACCACGCTGCCGTCATTCAGGTCATAAGGCGCAGCCATGTCTCAGTCCTCCCGTTGTCCGCTCACAGCCACGCGATGTCGTCGAAACCGCGCGCGATATAGCCGCCCTTGGAGAACGACTCGCCCTCGTAGCCGAAGATCGGCCAGACCTCCTTCTGGTTGTAGAGACCGACGACCAGGCCGCCGCGAACCGCCTGGAAGAACGGCGTTCCCTCGATCCCGCGCAGCAGCGCCACCCGGTCGATCTCCCAGCCCGTGCCGAGATAGGAGGACCCGCCGCTGGCCTGGGCCGCGGCATCGAGAGCGACGACGCCTTCCTCGATCATCGTCTTGAAGGCGGCGTCCTCGGCCGCCTTGTCGTCATGGGCCTTGACCGCGATGGCGTAGTGCATGTCCGGAACGCGGTCGTGGGGGTAGATGTCGCGCGACATCTGGATCAGGGTTGCCATCGTCTCCGGGCTGAGCGCCTTCAGCTCCATCGCCCAGGCGTCCCTGGCATGGGCGAGGAAGCCGGCGCCGGCGACGAAGGCGGCGCCGAGCGCCGTGCCCCGCTGCATGAGTTCCCGGCGGGTCATTCCGCGCGGACTGGTGGTGTGTGTCATTGTCGTCCTCCCGATCATTCCGGCCCAAGCCGGTTGCCGCGCACGCCGTTGCCGGCGCGCCCGGGTCATTGGTATCTGCCGTGCTTCTGCAGGATCTCGATCTTGTAGCCGTCGGGGTCCTGCACGAAGAAGAACCGGGCCATCAGCTTGCCGTCCCGATTGAACTCGACGATGTCGCGCGGGTTGAGGCCTTCCTTCTTGAACCGGGCGTGCTCGGTGTCGAGATTGTCGACGGCGAAGGCGATGTGGCCGTAGCCGGTGCCGAGGTCGTAGGGCTGTGTCGTGCCCTTGTTGATGGTGAGCTCGAGTTCGAAATCCGCTTCCGCATTGCGGAGGTAGACTAGGGTGAAACTGTCAAAGTCGAAACGGTCGGCGACATCCAGTCCGAATGCCTTGCGGTAGAATCCGACCGAGCGCGCCTCGTCGAGCACGCGAATCATCGAGTGGATTGCCTTCGCCACTTCTCGCTCCCCTCCGGCTGGGTTCGAGGGGAGGCTACGATCTGCTGGGGCGCTGCGGGTGTTAGCGGGGTACTACTCTGCCGCCAGCCGCGAAACCGGCGCCATTTGCGCCATCCGGTTCAGGTGCACGAGGCAGGCGCAGCGCAGGAGCGAGGTGAAGTTGCGAGCTTCGCCATGGAGTTCCAGCACTTCGGCATGGAGCCTGGAGATGAATTGCGGCACCGAAAGCTGCTCTGTGCCGGCGATTTCGTTCAGGACGCTCCAGAAGGCGCGCTCGAGCCGAATGCTGGTCGACTGCCCGTTGAGCCTGAGCGATCTGGTCTCGTATTCATAGGTCGCGGGATCCTGACCCGCGAAGATCTGGCACATGACGGCTCCTCCCTTTTGGTCAAAATTATTGGCCGGATCGGAAGATTCCGCAACTGTATATCGGACCGAATCTCCCGCGCGGCTGCAGCACGGCGAGGCAATCGGGGTCATCCGACCTCGATCCAGGTCATCATCCCGGCGGCGGCGTGCTCGAGCATGTGGCAGTGGAGCATCCATTTGCCGGGGTTGTCGGCCAGGAAGGCGACCTCTGTCGTCTCGCCGCGCTGGACGAGGATGGTGTCGCGGAGCGGGCCGGAGGCGCGGCCGTCGGTGACCGCCTGGAAGTGGTGGCCGTGCAGGTGCATGGCGTGCGGCCATGCAGTGTCGTTGACCATGCGGAGGCGCACTGTGCCGCCGCGGGGGGCGCTGAGCAAGGGCGCCTCGGACATGCCGGCGACGCCGTTGAAGGACCATGCCATGCCGTTCTGGACCAGCTGGCGCATGCCCATGTGCCGGCCGTGCAGGCTCGCGCCCTGCATCCGACCCATGGCGCCGCCCTCCATCACTAGATCGGCGGCGAGCGCCCCGGCGAGGTCGGCCGGAAGCGGCGCGGGATTCGGGGCGAGGGGCGCGGGGGATGGCAGCGGGGCGGCACGGGCCTCGCCTTCGACCGTTACCACCAGCGCCGCATAGGCGACCTCCCGCTCGACGAAGGCGAGGGCGGCCTCGGCGCCGGGCTCGCCTGTCACGTCGACGATCAGGTCGGCGCGCTGGGCCGGGGCGAGGGACAGGCGTTCGGGCATCGGCCCGGGCGGCACGGGCTGGCCATCGAGCGCCACCAGCCAGCCGGAGAGGCCCTTGAGCGCGAGGTCGAAGATGCGCGCATTGGCGGTGTTGCAGAGCCGGAGCCTGAGCCGCTCGTTCCGTCGGGCTGGCATCGTGGCGGCGCCGTCGCCGTTGACCGTGATCCAGTTGCCGATCCGCCCGGCATGGGCCCAGTCATGCATGGCGCCGAGGCTCTCCTCGTCGATCGCGGCCGTGCCGGTCAGGCGCCAGTCGTCGAGCAGAAGGGGCAGGTCGCGGTCGACCTCGGGCGGCTCGGGCTCCTCGACGATCAGCGCGCCGTAGAGGCCGCGGGCCATCTGCTCCCAACTCCGGTTGTGCGGGTGGTACCAGTAGGTGCCGGCGTCGGGGGCGATGAAGTCGTAGTCGAAGCTGCCGCCGGGGGCCACCGGATCCTGGGTCAGCTCGGGCACGCCGTCCATCGCGTTCGCCAGCCGGATGCCGTGCCAGTGGACGGTGGAGGGCTGGTCGAGTCCGTTCTCGAAGCGCACGCGAAGCCGCTCGCCCTGGCGGACGCGCAGCACCGGGCCGGGGACCGAGCCCTGATAGGCCCAGACCGCGGTCTCGGGCATGTCGGGCGGCGCCAGCCGGACCGACGCAGGCGCAGCGGTCAGCACAAGCGGTGTTGCAGCGAGGAGGCCGGCCGGCCGGAGCGCCGCTGCGCCGATTGCTCCCAGCACCTCGCGCCGCCGCCAATTCATCCCGGGCCAGGTGCGGAGCGGGCGATACCCCCCGGTGCGGTCATCCCGGCTCAGCCGCCGTTCTTCGGCCGCGACAGCTCGCGCCAGAAGTCGTAGGCGGCGAAGCCGACGCAGAGCGCGATCACGACGATCAGGTCGAGGTCGGGCACGAAATACGGCACCACCGATACCGAGAGCGCGAAGGCCAGCAGCGCCAGAATCGCGAGGATGCGGTCGGTCATGCGGGTTCCTCCTTGGAGAGAGTTTGTACCAGCCAGCGGGCGGTGCGCAACAGGCGTGCGTCCTGGCCGTGGGCGCCGACCAGCTGAACACCCATTGGCAGGCCCTTCGGGCCGCTCAGCAGCGGCAGGGTGACGGCGGGCAGGCCGCAAAGGGTCCAGAGCCCGCAGAAGATCGGGTCGCCGGTGGCGCTCAGTCCCTCGGGTGCCTCGCCCGGAGCCGCGGGAGTGAGGATGGCGTCGAAGCGGTCGAAAATCGGGTCGAGCGCCGAGCGCAGGACGCCGCGCATGTCGCGGGCCATCAGGTAGTCGGGCGCCGGCAGCTTGCGCCCGGCGGCGACCAGGTCGCGGATCTTGTCGCTGGTCTGTCCGGGATCGCGGTCGACGTAGTGACCGAGATTGCGCGCCATCTCGGCGGCCATAATGTTGGTGACCCAGCCGGCGGCGCCGGCGAAGGGGCCAGGCAGGTCGACTGCGTCGGCGGCGTCGCCCAGCGCCTCGGAGAGCTCACCGAAGGCAGCCCGGGTTTCCGGCAAGGCGCGGTCCCAGTAGGGCGTGCGCACCAGGGCGAGCGAGGGCGTCACCGGCGGGGCGGATAGCACCGTGGCCAGCAGGGGGCCGGGGCTGACACGCGCATCGCCGTCGTGACCGTCAGACCCCATCAGCACTTCGGCCAGCGCCGCATCCTCGATGCTGCGGGCAAACACCCCCACATGGTCGAGACTCCCCGCGACCCGAAGGACGCCGGTGCGCGGGATGGAGCCGAAGGAGGGCTTGAAGCCGACGGTGCCGCAGAACGAGGCCGGGCGGATCACCGAGCCATTGGTCTGGCTGCCGAGCGCCAGCGGCACCATGCCCGCGGCGACCGCGGCGGCCGATCCCTGCGAGGAGCCGCCGGGAGTATGGGCGGGGTTGTGGGGGTTCCGGGTCTTGCCGGGATGGTAGTAGGCGAATTCGGTGGTCACGGTCTTGCCGAGGATCACCGCGCCGGCCGCCCTGAGCCGCCGGGCCACGGTGGAATCCCGCGGGCGGCCGCTTGCCGGCGTCGAGGGGGGTTCCGTTCTCGGTCGGCATCCCTTCGGCATCGATGATGTCCTTGAGCCCCACCGGCACGCCGTGCAGCGGCCCGAGCGGCATTCCGGCGGCGCGCCGCCGGTCGCACTGCTGCGCCTGGGCGAGCGCCTTCTCGCGGTCGAGGAATTGCCAGGCCTGGACCCGGTCCTCGTCGGCCGAGATGCGCTCGAGACAGGCGGCGACAAGGCCGGCTGAAGTCAGCTCGCCAGCCGCGATGCGCCGTGCCGCCTCGAGGGCTGTCAGGTCCGCCGGCCTGGTCATCGCCTAGCCGCCATAGACCAGGTCCGGCAGCCAGAAGGCGAGCGCCGGGAAAATGTACAGCAGCGCCATCGACAGCAGCACCATGGCCAGGAACGGCATGCAGCCGCTGAAGATCTGCGGTCAACTGCACCTGGGGCGGAGCGATGCCCTTGAGATAGTAGGCAGACATGGCCATGGGTGGAGTCAGGAACGAGGTCTGAAGGTTCAGCGCCACCAGGATGCCGAAGAACAGCGGGTCGACGCCGAAATGCGGCAGCAGCGGCAGGAAGATCGGCACGAAGATGATGATGATCTCCGACCACTCCAGCGGCCAGCCCAGCAGGAAGATGATGATCTGGGCCATGATCAGGAAGGCGAGCGGCGAGATGTCGAGCCCGCGCACGAAATCGCCGATCACCTGGTCGCCGCCGAGATAGGAGAATACCGACGAGAAGGTCCAGGAGCCGACGAAGAGCCAGCAGACCATCGCCGTGGTCTTCATGGTCAGATAGACCGACTCGCGCAGCCGCTGCCAGGTCAGCGACCGGTAGGCCGCGGCAAGGCCGAGACCGCCAAGCGCGCCGACCGAGGCCGCCTCCGAAGGCGTGGCGAGGCCGAAGAGGATTGTTCCGAGTACCGCGAGGATCAGGATGGCGAGCGGCATGAACGACGTCGCAAGCAGGACCACCAGACGCCCGAAGGAGATCTCCTCCACGTCCTCGGGCCGCGGCTTCGGGGCGATTTCGGGGTTGAATCATCGCCCGGCCGATGATGTAGACGAGGTACAGCCCTGCAAGAAGGAAGCCCGGTATGCAGCGCTCCGGCATAGAGCCGGACGATCGAGACGTCCGGACGACGCAGCGTAGACGATCAGCATGATCGACGGCGGGATCAGGATGCCGAGCGTGCCGCCGGCGCAGATCACGCCCGAGGCGAAGGCGGTGTCGTAGCGGGCCTTCAGCATGGCCGGGAAGGCCAGCAGTCCCATGAGCGTCACCACCGCGCCGACGATGCCGGTGGCGGTCGCGAACAGTGCACAGGTGATCAGCGCTGCCACGGCCATGGCGCCGGGCAGCCGGCGTGCGGCGACGTAGAGGGTGGAGAACAGCCGGTCCACGATGTTCGCGCGCTCGACGATGTAGCCCATGAACAGGAACAGCGGCACCGCGGTCAGCACGTCGTTCTCCATAACCGAGTAGGTCTGGTTCACGAACAGGTCGAAGATGCGGTTGTTGAAGAACCCCTCGATCCAGGTCTGCCATTGGGTCAGGCCGTCGGCGCCGTCTGCGACCGAGCGCTCGTAGCTGCGCCACATCCGGGAAGGGTCGTAATAGGCGTAGTAGCCGAAGGCGATGCCGAGCGCCATCAGGGTGAAGGAGATCGGGAAGCCCAGGAAGATGATGAGGATGAAGATCCCCAGCATGAATAGGGCGAATCTGCGGGTCCGTCATGGTCAGTCGCTCCCCCGGGCGATCTTTTCGGCGTGGTCCATATGGCCCGCGGCCGCCTCTTTCAGCAGCATGTCCTCGAGTTCCTCGACATCCTCCTCATGGGCCAGCCATTCGCCGGTGCGGATGCAGATGATGCAGCGGAAGACCTGGGCGATTCCCTGGATCACCAGGAGGATGCCGGCGAGGACCAGAATCGACTTGAACTGGAATACCGGGATGCCGGCAGGCGAGTTGATGCTGACTTCCACGAAGCGCCAGGAGCGGGCCGCGTATTTCCAGCCGGTGATCACCAGGGCGAGGATGCCGGGGAAGAAGAAGATGATGTAGAGCACCAGCTCGACCCAGGCTTGGGTGCGCGGGCGCCAGAGCCGGTAGAGAAAATCGCCGCGCACATGCCCGTTGCGAGACAGCGTATAGGCGCCGCCCATCATGAACAGCGTGCCGTACATGATGTAGGAGAGGTCGAAGGACCAGCTCGTGGGCGCGCTAAAGACATAGCGCACGACGACCTCGTAGCCGGTGCCGATGGCCATGATCATGATGGTCCAGGCGAAGGCCTTGCCGAACCAGGCGGAGGTGCGGTCGGCCAGCTGTACGTAGCGGATCATATTGACGGCTTGCCCTATCTGTGGAGCGGCCCGGCCGCGCTGGCGCGCCGCCGGGCCGTGTCGATTTCCGGTTCTGAAGTCGTCAGAGCTTCAGCTTGCCCGGGAAGTAGTGGTCGTAGGCGAGCGCGTAGTCGGGCGCGTTCATCAGTTCATAGTAGACCACCCGCTCGACCCAGGCGCGCTGGCTGTTAAGGGTCCGCTTCATGAAGTCGTCGAGCTCGAGTTCGGGGATCAGTTCGTCCCATGCCTTGAGCTGAGCGTCGAGGATCTCCTTCGAGGTGCGGTGGATCTTGACATCGTACTCGTTGACGAGCTTTTGCAGGTCGGTCGAGTAGTTGTCCATCGCCATGGCGGTGTTGATGGTGCTCGCCGCCTCGACGCCGTACTCCAGGATGCCTTTTAGGTCATCGTCCAGCCCGTCGTAGAAGTCGCGGTTGAAGAGGAACTCGAAGGACTCCGAGGCCTGGTGGTAAGATGACAGATAGTAGTTCTTGGCCACGTCCTGAGCGCCGAAGCGGCTGTCCGAGGTCGGGTTGTTGAACTCGAAGGCGTCGATCACGCCGCGCTCCATGGCCGGCACGATCTCGCCGCCCGGAAGCTGCGCGACGCTCATGCCGAGCTTCTGCATCAGGTCTGCGGCCAGGCCGACGGTGCGATACTTGAAGCCCTGGAGCTCGCTGACGCTGGTGACCTCGCCCTTGAACCATCCGAAAGGCTGGGCGAACATCGGGAAGCCGTAGAAGCCATAGACGTTCAGGCCCATGATGTCCTGGGTCAGCTCCCTGTAGAGGTCCTTGCCGCCGCCGACATGGAACCATGCCAGCATCGTGGTGGCGCTGCCGCCGAACACCGGACCGGTGCCGAACAGCGACGCTGCCTTGTGCTTGCCGTACCAGTAGACCGGTACGGTGTGCGCGGCGTCGAGCACACCATCATTGACCGCGTCCAGCACCTGGAACGCCTTCACAACGGCGCCGGCGGGCAGCAGATCGAACTTGAGCCGTCCGTTCGACATCCGCTCGACCCGGGCGGTATAGGCGGCGGCGAAGTCCATCCAGATGTCGGATGCCGGCCAGGACGTTTGCATCTTTACGGTGATCGGGCTCTGGGCGAGGACCGCTGGAGCCGAGAGCGTCGTGGCCGCAGCGCCGCCGGCGAGCAGGCCGCCCTTCAGGAAACTGCGGCGCGAAGCCGTTGTGGTTTCTTTAGACTTGGTCATGTGCTTCCTCCCTTGCGTGCACATTTCACATTTTCACCGGGCGTTGCCCCACCCTGGCGCGCCTTGCCGGGTGGTGATCAACTCGGCGCACCGAAGTTAGATGACGTCGCATCGCGGGCATCCGTGCGGGCCGATCCGGGGCGCGCCGCCCATTGTTGACTCACCTTAGCGTCTGGAAACGGAAAGGCGAGTGGTCAAATGATCAAACCAATGCCGCAGCGTCCATTTGCCGGGACGTTTTCCGCGCTGTGGAAGCGCAGCCTCGAATTGACCGCCCCCCCCCCCGCCGCCGAATTGGGCGTCGCCGGTGCCTTCGCCGGTGACGGGCACGGAAACCGCCATGACGGCGGGAGCCGGGTGGATCGGCCGGCGAATTGTCGGAATGCACCGTTGCAGCCTCGATTCGCGCTGCCCCGAACTGGGCTTCGCGGCCGATGGAACGAGATGCCGGGCGACGCTGAACCCGCACTCGAAGGCTACAATATGCAATAAGTTCCAGGCAATTCTGATCCGAATTGGGACGAACTCAACATCTTGTATTTACACCCCCTTAACCGTCGACATCGATCCTCCAACGATCAGGACAACGAGCCGGATCGGGCAGAAGAACGAGGGCAACATGGTGAGTGGGATGCGGCAGGCGCAGGAACGCGACCGGATCGGCGAGGTCTTGAGCACGGTGCAACTGCCGCTCGAGAACGTCGAGTTCGCGCTCGATCAGTATCTGCTCAGCCATGGCCAGCGCCTCGATACCGAGACCCGGGTGCTGCTTGCCGGCGTGCGCGACTGCGTCGGCCGCGTGGTGATTTCCGCCCGCCGCCTGGCGATCAGCGATGCCTCCGAGCCGGTGGCGCTGGCGCGCGGCGCAGAGAAGAAGGCACTGCTCTCGGCCTGATTCACCCTCTGCTCTTCGACCGCGCGCCGGGCAGACTTTCGGCTCGGGCGGGCTTGCATCATGTCGCGGTTCGGGTATTGAGCCGGGCGTCGCCCCAGCCACGGAGCCCGCCCGATGCCAGACTCCCCGACGATGCGGCCCGACCGCAGGGTGCTGCTGGGCATCGATACCGGTGGCACCTACACCGACGCCGTGGTGCTCGACGAGGCGTTGGCCGGGCTGGGACCGGCGTCTCTGATCGCCAAGGCGAAGCGGCTGACCACCCGCGACGACCTCGCCCGCGGCATCGGCGCCGCGATCGCGGCGGCGATGGAGGCGGGAGGCGTGGCCCCGCAGCAGGTCGCCATGGTGTCGCTTTCGACGACGCTGGCGACCAACGCTCTGGTCGAGGGCAATGGCGGCCGGGTCGGCCTGGTGATGATCGGCTTCGATGCGGCCGACGCCGTGCGCGCCGGGATCGCCGAGGCGCTGGGGCAGGACCCCCTGATCCTGATCGAGGGCGGCCACGGGCCAATGGGCGACGAGCAGGCGCCGCTGGACCTCGGTCCGCTGGCGGCCTGGGTCGACGCCGCCGCGGCCGACGGCTACGCGGTCTGCGCCTATTTCGCCGTCCGCAACCCGGCCCACGAGATAGCCGTGCGCGACTTCATCCGCGAGCGCACCGGGCGCCCGGTTACCTGTAGCCACGAGCTGTCGCCCAAGGTCGGCGGGCCGAAGCGCGGGCTGACGGCGCTGCTGAACGCGCGGCTGATCGGCATGATCGACCGGCTTATCGGCTCGGCCGGGCGGATCATGGCGGATCTCGGCATCGCGGCGCCGCTGATGGTGGTGCGCGGCGACGGGGCCTTGGTCTCGGCCGAGTTCGCGCGACTGCGTCCGATCGAAACGATCCTTTCCGGCCCCGCCGCGAGCCTGGTCGGGGCGTCGTGGCTGACCGGCCGGCCGGATGCGGTGGTCTCGGATATCGGCGGCACCACCACCGACATCGCGATTCTCGCCGGCGGGCGGCCGCGACTGGACCCGCAGGGGGCGATGGTCGGCGGCTGGCGGACCATGGTCGAGGCGGTGGGGATGACCACCCACGGGCTTGGTGGCGACTCCGAGGTGCAGGTGAACCCGGTCGGGCTGACCACGCGGCTGGTGCTGGGACCGCGGCGCGTGATCCCGGTCGCTCTGCTGGCCTCCGAGCATGGCGCCATGGTGCACGAGACGCTGGACCGGCAACTCGCTGGCGATTTCGTGACCGATCTTGACGGCCGTTTCCTGGTCGCCCCGGACCTGACCCGTCCGGCCGGGCTCGGCGCGCATGACGCGCAGGTTCTGGACGCGCTTGCCGGCGGCCCGAGGCCGGCCGGCGATGTGCTGCGCACCCGCTTGCTCCGCACCGCGCTGAAACGGCTGGTCGGGCGCGGCCTGGTGATGGTTTCGGCGCTGACGCCCACCGATGCGGCCCACGTTCTCGGCATCCACGGCGAGTGGGACGCCGGGGCGGCGGAGAAGGCGGCGCGGTTGTTCGCGCGCACTCGCGGCAATGACGGGCGCGCCGTGGCGCCGGGGCCGCGCGAGCTTTCGCGGCGGATCGTCGATGCCCTGATCCGACGCTCGGCCGAGGTGGTGCTGGACGCGGCGCTCGCCGAGGACGGCTTTGAGCAGGCCGAGCCGAGCCGCAGCTTCCTCGCCCGCGCCGCGCTGGACCGGCACTCCGGGCTGGTGCAGCCGAGGTTGTCGCTCAGTGTGCCCCTGATCGGGCTCGGCGCCTCGGCTCCGACCTACTATCCGAATGTCGCCGCGCTGCTGGACGCCGAGAATGCGGTGCCCGAGCACGCGGATGTCGCCAACGCCATCGGTGCCGTTGTGGGGCGGGTTCGGATCGCAAGGACGGCGACCGTCACCTGCCCGGCCGAGGGGAGGTTCCGGGTGCATCTTCCGGCGGGTGCCCGGGATTTCGCGGAACTCGACGCCGCGATCGGGACGGCCGGGGCCGCCCTCGAGGACGCTGCACGGGCCGATGCGGCCGCAGCCGGCGCCGCCGAGGTTCATGTCACGGTCGAGACCGACATCCGGGATGTCGAGATCGAGGGCAAGCGGATGCTGGTGGAAGCGACGGTGACCGCCGTCGCGACCGGCCGCCCGCGGCTCGCCGAGCCCGAGGCGGACACCGGGCTGCCGAAGGGGTTCGCCGGGGTGTGAGGCCGCGGTGCGGCGCCGATCGGTCGCGGGCGGACTTTTCTGCCGCGCGCCCCTGCGCTACACCCTCCCCGCGCAACCGGGAGGAGCCCATGACCGCCGCCGCCGATCTGATCGCCCGCTACTACGCCGCCTTCAACGCCGGCGACACCGATGGCATGCTCGCCTGCCTGGACGAGAACGTGCGCCACGACGTCAATCAGGGCGGCGTCCGGCACGGCAAGGCGGCCTTCGCCGAGTTCTGCGCCCACATGTCGCGCTGCTACGGCGAGCGGCTGACCGGGATTGTGATCATGACCGAGGCCACGGGCACCCGCGCCGCGGCCGAGTTCACGGTGAACGGGGAATATCTCGCGACCGACGAGGGGTTGCCGGAGGCGAATGGGCAGACCTATACGCTGCCGGCCGGCACTTTTTTCGAGATCTCCGGGGGCCGGATCGCGCGGGTCACCACCTATTACAATCTCGGCGACTGGATGGCTCAGGTCTCCGGATGAGCAGCGTGCCGAGCCTGCGGGTCGAGCCGCTGACGGGCCCGGCATTGGCCGCCGCGCTGCCGGATGTCGCCCGGCTCAGGATCGAGGTGTTCCGAGCCTATCCGTATCTCTATGACGGAGATGCGGCCTATGAGGAGGGTTACCTCGCCACATATGCCGCAAGCCCCGGTGCCATAGTGGTCGGCGCCTTCGACGGCGGCCGGCTGGTCGGGGCGGCCACGGGGGCGCCGATGGAGGATCACGCGAAGGCGTTCGCGGCGCCCTTCGCCGCGCGCGGCTATGACCTGGCCCACATCTTCTACTGCGGCGAATCCGTGCTGCTGCCGCAGTACCGGGGCTACGGTGTCGGTCACGCCTTCTTCGACCTCCGCGAGGCGCGCGGGCGGGAGCTTGGCCGGCGCTGGTCCTGTTTCTGTGCGGTTGTCCGGCCCGCGGACCACCCCCTCCGCCCGAAGGACTACGCGCCGCTCGATCCCTTCTGGCTGAAGCGCGGCTATGCGAAGATGGAGGGGCTGGTCGCCAGCTTCCCCTGGAAGGAGCTTGGCGCTACAACGGCGACCGACAAGCCCATGCAGTTCTGGATGAGAGAGCTCTGATGGTCCGCATTGCCGCCGCCGCCTATCCGTTCGACTTCCTGGGGAGCTGGGCGGCCTACGAGGAGAAGATCGCCTCCTGGGTCGATGCCGCCGCCGCCAAGGGGGCCGAGCTGCTGGTGTTCCCGGAATGGGCGGGGCTCGAGCTCGCGACCTTCGCCGGCCGCGAGGCCGCCGCCGACCACGGACGTGCCATCGACGCTCAGACCGAGCACCTCGCCGCAGCGGACGCGCTCCATGCCAGGCTCGCCGCCGATTACGGGGTGCATATCTGCGCCGCCAGCGCGCTGGTGCGCCGCGAGGACGGCGAGGCAGTCAACCGCGCGCGGCTGGTAACGCCCGAGGGTGCCGTCGGCGTGCAGGACAAGCTGGTGATGACCCGCTACGAGCGCGAGGCGCTGGATATAAGGCCAGGTCGGGAGGCGCGCGCCTTCGACACGGCGCTCGGCCGGATCGGTATCGCGATCTGCTACGATGTCGAGTTCCCGCTGATTGCCCGTGCCATGATCGAGGCCGGAGCCGAGATCATCCTTGCGCCCTCCTGCACCGAGGGCCAGGCCGGCTACTGGCGGGTGCGGCTCGGCGCCCAGGCGCGCGCGCTCGAGGGGCAGTGCATCACCGTGCAGTCGCCGACCATTGGCCGGGCGGAGTGGAACGAGGCCATCGACGTGACCACCGGGGCGGCCGGCATCTACTGCCCGCCCGACCGGGGTTTCCCCGGGACGGGTGTACTGGCGGCGGGCGCGATCGACAAGCCGGGCTGGGTGATCGCGGACGCCGATCTCGACCAGGTCGCCGAGGTCCGCCGGGACGGCGGCGTGCTCAACATGCGCCACTGGCCCGAGCAGCAGGACGGCCGGCTGGCGAGGCTGCACGCGGTGGATCTGCGGGCCGGGGCGGCGAAGCGGACGGCGGCGGAGTAGCGCCCGGTACGGGCGCCATGCTCTCGTACCAGCACGCCTATCACGCTGGCGGGCCGGCGGATATCCACAAGCATTTCGCACTGGCGGCTCTGTTGGCGCATCTGACCCGGAAGCCCCGCGCGATCTCCTATCTGGAGAGTCATGCGGGCCGCGGACTCTACAGCCTCGCCGGGCCCGAGGCGTTGAAGACCGGAGAGGCGGCGCGCGGGATCGGCCGGCTGGAGCCCGGCGAGGGGCCGTTCTGGCAGGCGCTGGCCGCCTGCCGGGCGCGGTTCGGGCCGGACGCCTATCCCGGATCGCCGCTGATCGCCCGAGCGCTCACCCGGCCGCAGGATCGGCTGCAACTCTGCGAGCTGCACCCTTCCGAGCATGCGGGCCTGAAGGCCGCGCTGGCGGGCGAGGGCGCCGCCATCCACCGGCGCGACGGGCACGAGGGGCTGCCGGCGCTCTGTCCGCCGGTTCCCCGGCGCGGGCTGGCGCTGATCGATCCGAGCTACGAGGTGAAGACCGAGTATGCCAGGGCTGCGGAAACCGCGCTGGCGGTGCTGCGCAAATGGGCCGAGGGGGTGGTGATGGTCTGGTACCCGCTGCTGCCGCAGGGGCGGCATGCCGACCTGACCGGGCCGCTGGAGGCCGGGCGGCTGCCGGGCGCGCTGCGCCACGAGGTCCGGTTCCTTGACCCGCCGGCGCGGGGCATGACCGGGTCCGGGCTCGTGTTCCTGAACCTGCCGCACGGCGCCGGGGCTGCGCTCCGCGCTTCGTGGCGGGAGTGCGCGGGGCTTTTCGAAGCGCCGTGAACGGCCGGGGTCAGCTGGCCGAGACGATCTCGCGGTAGATCGCCGGGTCGGTCGCGCCCTCGGTGCCGATCAGCAGCACCCGGGCCGAGGCATCAAGGTCCATGGCGGCGCGGAGCCCGGAGTTGCAGCAGGCGGCGATCAGCGCCAGCGGTCCGGCGGCCGAGCATTCGCCCGCCTCGATGTTGCCGCCTCCGGCGGCGCCCGAGGCCAGCATGCGCATGGTGGCCGGGACCGGCGCGTCGGCGATGGTGACGAAATGCGAGGCGGCGCGGCGGATGATTTCCCAGGCCAGCAGCGAGACCTCGCCGCAGGACATGCCGGCCATCACCGTCTCGTGGCGGATCTTCACCGCGGTCGCGCGGCCGCGCCGGGCGCTGGCCATGATGCAGGGGGAATGCTCGGATTCGACGATGACCAGACGCGGCCGGTTCTCGCCCATCTCCATCCAGAGACGTACCGCCAGCGCCGCTGCGAGCCCGCCGACGCCGGCCTGCACGAAGACATGGGTGAACGGCTCGCCCGCCTGCTCGATCGCCTCGCGGGCCATGATCGTGTAGCCGGCCATCACCTGGCGCGGGATCTCGAGATAGCCCTCGAAGGAGGTGTCCGAGACCATCTGCCAGCCGTTCCTGGCGGATTCCTGGGTGCAGATCCGGACCGAGTCGTCGTAGTTGCCCTCGATCCGCACCACCTCGGCGCCGAGCGCCTCCATCGCCTTCGCCCGGCCCTCGGAGACCTGGGCGTGGACATAGATGCGGCAGCGGCAGCCGGCCATCTTCGCGCCCCAGGCGACCGAGCGGCCGTGGTTGCCGTCGGTGGCGGTGGTGACCGTGATCGCCCTCGCCCGCTCGCCGCCGCGGCCGGCGCGGATCTCGGCGGTGCTGAGCCCCAGCCGGTCGGCCAGGATCCGCACCACCGCATAGGCGCCGCCCAGCGCCTTGAACGAGCCGAGGCCGAAGCGCTTGCTCTCGTCCTTGTAGAGCACGGCCGAAAGGCCGAGGGCGCCGGAGAGCCGGTCGAGGCCGAGGAGCGGTGTCGGCGCGTAGCCGGGCCAGGAGCCGATCTCGGCGATGGCGGCGTCGGAGAGGGCGCGGGGAAAGAGCGCCTCGAGCCGTGCCGGGTAGGCTCCGGGGACCGGCGTGCTTCCTACGTGGTCGACGATCTTGGGCGGCTGACGAAAATGGTTAAGCGGCATGCCCGGTTCCTTGGTACCAATCGCCCCTGCCTAGAATGTCACGGCTCCGCGGTCCAGAGCAAATCCCCCGAGGGGTGGCGTGACGGAGGGGTGGCGCCGGTGCCCGTCCGGGTGCGCGAAAGCCGTTGCGGGCGCCGTGGCGCCGGCGCAATGTCGCGGGTCCGGGGCCGCGCGACTCGCCCGGCCCGGCGGCGAATTCCCTGGGAGGAAACGATGAAGCTCTACATGCATCCGGTCTCGACCGTGAGCCGTCCGGTGCGGCTGCTGATCGCCGAGAAGGGCCTGAAGGTGCAGGAGGAAATTGTCGATCTGATGTCGGGCGCCCACCATCAGGAGCCGTTCACGAAGGTCAATCCGAACCGCATGGTGCCGGTGCTGGTGGACGGCGACCTGACGCTGACGGAGTCCTCGGCGATCCTGAAATACCTGGCCGACAAGTTCGACCTGCCGGAATACCCGAAGGAGCTGAAGGCGCGGGCGCGGGTGAACGAGGCGATGGACTGGTTCATGGCCAATTTCTACCGGGACTGGGGCTACAACCTCTGCTACCCGCAGATGTTTCCCCATCACAAGCGCCGCTCGGACGAGGCGCAGGAGGCCACCGTGCAGTGGGGGCTGGAGAAGACCGGCCACTGGCTGAAGCTGCTGAACGACCACCAGCTGGGCGACGGGCGGAAGTACCTGACCGGCGACCGGATCACCATCGCCGACTATCTGGGCGCCGGCATCCTCGGCGTCTCGCAGGTGGTGCGCTTCGACCTGTCGAAATACCCCAACGTGGCGGCCTGGTTCGCCCGGATGAAGGCGCTGCCGAACTGGGACAAGATGGGCGAGGTGGTGGCCGGCTATGCCGAGGCGGTGAAGGGGCAGAATTTCACCGTGGCCTGAGCGTTCGCGGGGCGTCCGCGTGCGGACGCTTCGCAAGGCGTTGATTTTCAACGGGAATTACGAATGTCCCGAAATGGGACATATCCGGGCGGGTTGCGGCGGGCCGGGAGCGCGCCCGCCGGTGCGCCGCCGCCGGTGGCGGGCGAGCCCCTTCCGGTGGCGCAATGTGGCGTGGCGGATACGGCGGTGATGCGGCCGGGACACGGCCGGCGCGGCGACCGCGGGGCGAGTGTTGCCGGGGCGCCACGGTGTTTTCGCCCGGCGTTATACCCGGGATCGCGCCGAACGGCGAAGCCTGCGGCGAAGCCGACATCCGGGCGCGGCGGACGCGGCGCGCGGTCTGATTCCCCGGTGACCCTCGCCGGGCGCGGGTCGGATTGCCGCGTTCGCGAGATCGCCGCCTGCGCGGTGCGGCCGGACCACCCGGGCAGGGCGGCCGTTCGCGACGGCGAATACGGCTTCCAAATGGATATGCCCACCGGTCCCCGCAGGGTCGGTGCTTCGCATGCACCGTTGGTGCAGCGGTCGGGACGGGGACGCGAGTGCAGAGCAGGTGGTGGCGTCAAGTGGTGCGTGCGAGCACGCACCCTACGGCTCGCTTGCGATGACCCATGTTTCAGTTTAAAATATACGAAAATGAAGGAGAATTTGGCGAAAGAGGAAGGTTACTGTGGTTGAGCGAATTGCAGCCGCATTTTTCTTTGCGGCATTCGGGTGTAGTAGCGCAGGATTGGCCGCCGATTGTGCGCCGACGAAAAACTTATCGATCACCAGATCGCCAATCGAAGGGCCCGTTGACGATGGTGTCCACAAGTTTCGGTGGGCGACATTGGTCGAGGATCGCGGATCGCACGAGCGCGCCGTGCATCTCGTCGAGGTTATGCCGGACTCAAGCGATCTTAGGGTCAGAACCCAATCAGGTGCTTGAACTGGCTTAGCAAATCAGATTCTCTGCCTTCGAGTTTCATGCCGGAGGCGGGGATGAGGGGTCTATTCTGGTTAAGCGATGATGCATGGGCGGCGATCGAGCCGCATCTGCCGAAGAACCAGCCGGGCGCGCGGCGGGTGGACGACCGCCGGGTGATCAGCGGCATTCTGCATGTGCTGAAGGCCGGCTGCCGCTGGAAGGACTGTCCCGCCCGGTACGGCCCGCCGACCACCATCTACAATCGCTTCAACCGCTGGTCCCGGCGCCGGATATGGACTGACATCCTCGATGCCCTGGTCGCCAAAGGCGTGCTTGCGCTCTCCGCCTCGATCGACTCCACCTATGTGAAAGCCCATCGCTCCGCCCATGGCGGTAAAGGGGGGCGAAGGCGCAGGCGATCGGTCCCTCACGCGGCGGCCAGACCACGAAAATCCATGCGGTAACCGACCTTCTGGGCCGCCCGGCCATCCTCCGCCTCACCCCGGGCAACGTCGCCGATGTCAGCATGGCCGGCGAACTGATGGATGCGGCAGGTCCGGTGCGCTGCCTCATCGCCGACAAGGGATATGACGCCAACACCTTGCGCAAGCGCCTGAGAGCCACCGGAACGCTGACCGTCATCCCCGGCCGCTGCAACCGGAAGAAGCCGATCCGGCATGACGAGATCCGCTACCGCAGCCGATGGCGCATCGAGGCCGCATTCTGCCGACTGAAGGACTTCAGACGCATTGCCACCCGTTACGACAAGCTCGCCCGCAACTTCCTCTCCGCCGTCGCGCTCGCTACTCTCATCGCATTCTGGGTCTGAATGAGTCTCAACCCTAGTTTCGAGTGGGAAAAGTGGGATTCCCATACGCTTTACTACGGACCGTCCCCGCTGGAACCGCTCGCTGTAAGATTGATCCTGCCCCACGTGAATCGATGACGGCTGACTTTAACGCACCAATATTTTATGGGCTGCGAAAAGTAAGGCAACCTGCGGCTGTATACACTTCTGATCAGCATTCAGCATTGGGTCTCAATTTGAGTCCAAGCAAAATAATCATCGCAGAAGTATTGGAGAAGTCAGGTTTGTTTGGCGGAGAACAGCAAGAAGCAGGCCAAGAGTCTTTTAGTGTGCAAGCAATCGCTACGGAACTCGACTCGAAGGACGAAGTTAGAGATTCTGCATCTGCGTCGAAAAGAAAGTCTATATTTGACGGCGCGATAAATTTTCTTACAGGATCACAAACGATCGAAGGGAACGCAGAGCATTTTTTAGAATTTTTTTCTGGATTTAGTGGGCATTTTAGAATGAGTTCTGGGGAGATCGTGGAGGTTGTAATCGACATAGAGTCTAGGCACTATCCGCTAGAAAACCGCAGCGTGTTAACGATCTCTCGTTCTCCAAAAGAAATAAATGTGGGAATATCTTTCGAAAGACTGCCTTTTATCATCGACCGTAGTCGTGGTATTTCTGATTCTGGAGGCAAAATTGAAGCTCGAATTGCTGGAAACGAGGTAGATCTACCCAATAATTCCAGATCAAGCATCGCGGGATCTACCATTGCGAAAGAATCGCTTCGGGCGGTAAAATTTGAGGGGTTAGTTCCCCTAATCCAAGCCGTAGAATGGAGGAATGATGAGTTGAGCATCGTTCAGCCGCAAAGGGGTGGCTATGAATACTATTTCTTGGGAAGCGCGGATGAGTTTCGTCGCGAGTACAGTGATGTTCATGAAATGAGCATTGTCCCTGCGTCAGTTGTGATAGTTGGCGCAGATCTCGAGTTAATTGAAATATTGACGATCAATGTTGCTGTGCCTATCGGCTCGAGCGATGGTCGAGAGAGGGCTATTCGATGAAGGGGGTCGGGTTTGCTGCGGTGGTTGCGTTCGTAAGCGGCATTTTATCATATTTTCTCGTTTTGCCAGATAGCTTAAGATTCCTAACTATTTTTGGGGCTATTGGGTCAATTGCCGGTTCTGGTGATCGCGAATCTAGTCCTAAATAAGTATGATCGCTATCTTAATAATCTTCGAACTCTCTTGCTTACATTTTTTTTAACTTCCGCTGCCGCAGTCATAGCATTTCTTGTGTCATTTTATATCATCGAGCAAGATAGAACTGGATTTTTTTATGTTACTTTATTGTCAGCAACTATTTGCGTAGCATTCTTTAACCTAGCTCTCGTAATCACTTTGGGTGGCGTGAAGATGACTGATTGAATTGGATCCGCCAGCGATTTTCGGTATCACCTCTTAAACTTCTTATACCCGATCCGCTTCGGCTGCACGGAATCGGCGCCCAGCCGCCGGATCTTGTCTTCCTCATAGGCCTCGAAGTTGCCCTCGAACCATTCCACATGGCTGTCGCCCTCGAAGGCCAGCATGTGGGTGCAGATCCTGTCAAGGAAGAACCGGTCGTGGCTGATCACCACGGCGCAGCCGGCGAAGTCCACCAGCGCGTCCTCCAATGCCCTCAGCGTCTCGACGTCGAGGTCGTTGGTGGGCTCGTCCAGCAGCAGCACGTTGCCGCCACTGCGCAGCAGCTTCGCCAGGTGCACCCGGTTGCGCTCGCCGCCCGACAGCAGCCCCACCTTCTTCTGCTGGTCGGTGCCCTTGAAGTTGAAGGCGCCGCAATAGGCGCGGCTGTGCATCTCGGCGTCGCCGAGCCTGATGACATCCAGCCCGTCGGAGATCTCCTCCCAGACCGTCTTGCCGGGGTCGAGGTCGTCGCGGGACTGGTCCACATAGGCCAGCTTCACCGTGTCGCCGAAGGTGATGGTGCCCTTGTCCGGCTGCTCCTGCCCGGTCAGCATGCGCGCCAGCGTCGACTTGCCGGCGCCGTTCGGGCCGATGACGCCGACGATGCCGCCCGGCGGCAGCGCGAAGGTCAGGTCGTCGATCAGCAGTTTGTCGCCATAGGCCTTGGTCAGGTGGTCGACCTCGATCACCTTGCCGCCGAGGCGCGGCCCGCGGGGGATGATGATCTGCGCCCGGCCCTCGCGCTCGCGCTCGGACTTGCCGGCGAGCTCGTTGTAGGCGTTGATGCGGGCCTTCGACTTGGCCTGGCGGGCGCGGGGGGACTGGCGGATCCATTCGAGCTCGCGCGACAGGGTGCGCTGGCGGGCCTTGTCCTCGCGGGCCTCCTGTTCGAGCCGCTTGGCCTTCTGCTCGAGCCAGGACGAGTAGTTGCCCTCCCACGGCACGCCGCGGCCGCGGTCGAGCTCGAGGATCCAGCTGGTGATCTCGTCGAGGAAGTAGCGGTCGTGGGTGACGATCAGCACCGTGCCCGGGTACTCGATCAGGTGCTTCTGCAGCCAGAGGATGGTCTCGGCGTCGAGATGGTTGGTGGGCTCGTCGAGGAGCAGCATCTCGGGCGCTTCCAGCAGCAGCTTGCAGAGCGCGACGCGGCGCCGCTCGCCGCCGGAGAGGGTGCCCACCGCCGCGGTGTCGGGCGGGCAGCGCAGCGCCTCCATGGCCACGTCGACCTGGGAGTCGAGGTCCCAGAGCCCCTTGGCGTCGATCTCGTCCTGGAGCTTCGCCATCTCGTCGGCGGTCTCGTCGGAGTAGTTCATGGCCAGCTCGTTGTAGCGGTCGAGCTTCTCCTGCTTGGCGGCCACGCCTTCCATCACGTTGCCGCGCACGTCCTTGCTCTCGTCGAGCTGCGGCTCCTGCGACAGGTAGCCGACCCGGACGCCCTCGGCGGCCCAGGCCTCGCCGGTGAACTCCTTGTCGAGCCCGGCCATGATCTTCAACAGCGTCGACTTGCCCGAGCCGTTGACGCCGACGACGCCGATCTTCACGCCGGGCAGGAAGGAGAGGCGGATGTTCTCGAACACCTTCTTGTTGCCATAGGCCTTCGCGAGCCCGTCCATGTGGTAGACATACTGATAGGAAGCCATGGGCAGGGTCCGCCTTTCGCGCCGTGGGTTGGGGTGCTGGGCGGTGATTTAGCCGCTCGCGCCGGGGCGCGCAATCGGCGCGTCAGGCGCGCCGGCGCAGGAACTTCAGCCCGGACCAGTCGGCGTCGACGGCGCAGACCTTCACGTCGACCCAGCCCGCCGGCAGGATCGCCGCGCGCACCGCGTCCTCGGTCAGGTCCGCGTGAAGCGGCGAGCCCTTCTTCGCCCACGAGACCCAGAGCATGCCGCCCGGGGCCACCGAGGCGAGCGCGCCCCGGGCGGCGGTGCCGAGGGTGGCGGCGTCGGGGCAGAACAGATGCACCGCGTCGTGGCCCGGCGCCGGCAGGTCGATCGGCGCGGCGAACCGCAGGCGGACGTCCGGGACGTCGGCGATCAGCAGGCGGTAATGCGCCGGCGCGTCGATCGCGAGCAGGCTCGCGCCGGGCTTCAGCCCCAGCCTGGCGCCGAGCGGTTTGCCGGAATAGCCTGCGGGCGTGTCCTCCACCGACCCCCCCTAGTCCTTGCCCGGCTCGATCTTCAGCGAGCGCCAGAGCGAGAGGGTGAGGAAGTAGAACGAGGCGCCGACCCAGAGCCAGAAGAACATCGGGCTCGCCTCGCGGGCGCGCTCGCCCTCCGGGTGGATCAGCACCAGCCGGAACGAGGTGGCGGCCCAGAGCACGGTCATCGGGATCGTCACCCGGCGCCAGTCCTTGACCCGGAACGGGTGGACGTATTTCCAGGGCACGAAGGTCAGCACGCAGCAGACCGCGATCACGGTGAGGTTGGTCCAGGGGCCGGTCTGCAGCACGTGGAAATACAGCACCACCAGATTCCACAGCGCCGGGAAGCCGACGAAGTAGTAGTCGTGCGACTTCATGCCGAGATTGGCGAAGGTGTAGCAGGAGACCGCCATGATGGCGGCGGCCGAGACCGTGGCCCAGCCCTGGGGCACGAAGTCGAACCAGTAGACCATCATCGCCGGCACGGCGACGTAGTTGAAGTAGTCGATGACGTTGTCGAGGGTGGCGCCGTCGAACTGGGGGGTCATCTCGTGCACCTTGGCGCGGCGCGCCAGCGTGCCGTCGATGCCGTCGACGAACAGCGCCAGGCCGAGCCAGATGAACACCGCGATCTTGTCGCCGTCGAGGATCGCCAGCAGCGCCAGGAAGCCCAGCACCACGCCCGAGGCCGTGAAGGTGTGGACCGCCCAGGCGGCCGCGACCTGCTTGCGGTGTAGATCCCCGGGCTTTTCGTCCAAATCGGGCTCTCCTGATCGGCCGGTCGTTCCGGGCGCCGCAGGCCGCCACGCCCCGCGGGCCGGATTGTACCCCGGCGGCGGGGCGGAGGGGAAGGGCCGTCCGGTTCCGCCGCCCGGAAAGATGAGGGCGCGATGGCGGCGCCCGGCGCAAGCGGATTGACACCCGCCGCCCGGCACCTGCGTATTGGGCGTTCTGCCAGTTCGGGCTGCCAGTTCGGGGGCTGTGCCTTGTATCATCGCGGACCCATCGCCACGCCCGGCCAGCGCATCGGCCTGCTCGGCGGCTCGTTCGACCCGCCGCATCCGGGCCATGTGCACATCACCCGCTGGGCGCTGCGGAACCTCGGGCTCGACCGGGTGTGGTGGCTGGTGTCGCCGGGCAATCCGCTGAAGCCGCGCGGGCCGGCGGAGATCGAGCGGCGGCTGGCGGCCTGCCGGGCGATGATGCGCGACCCGAAGGTGGTGGTGACCGACATCGAGCGCCATATCGGCACCCGCTACACCGCCGACACGCTGGAAAAGCTCACCCGACGCTATCCGGGAGTGCGGTTCGTCTGGCTCATGGGGGCCGACAACCTGGCGGGCTTCCACCGCTGGCAGCGCTGGGACTGGATCATGGCGAACTTCCCGGTGGGCGTGCTGGCGCGGCCGGGGGAGCAGGTGCGGGCCGGGCTGTCGCCGGCGGCGCGGCGGTTCTCGCATCAGCGCATCCATCAGGGGGGCGCGACGCTGCTGGGCCGGGGCGATGCGCCGCGCTGGGCGCTGCTGACCGGGCCGATGTCGCCGGCCTCCTCGACCGAGATCCGGGCGCGGGGCGAATGGCCCTGAGAAGGCGCGCGGCGCGGCTTTACATTTCTTTACCCCGCGGAGAAACGCCCGCAACAGCGCGCGCCCAGATTGGGACTGCGGCCGGGAAGCCCGGCGCGCATCCGAGAAACCCCACGACGGGAGCGACACCGATGAGCGACCCCAGAACGAACCCCAGAACGAACCCCGAGACGAACCCCGGGACGAACCCCGAGGCCGGCGGCGGATCCGCCAGCGCCGCGCCGGAGCCGGCGCGGGGCGGCTGGCTGGCGACCCCCGGCCGCAAGGCCGCGGCGGCGCTGGCGGCCGTGGCGATCCTCGCCGCCGGCGCCGCCGGCGTTCAGGCGGCGGCCGAGAGCAAGGCCTACGGGCACTTCCGCCTGGCGGCCGCGGAGGGCGGCGGCTGGCCGGGCCATGGCGGCTGGCACGGACGCGACCACAAGCGCCTGTCCGAGATGTCGGAGCAGGAGGTGGCCGACCGGGTCGAGCGCATGGTCCGCCACATGGCGATCGAGATCGACGCCACCGACGAGCAGGAGACCCGCATCATCGGGCTGATGACCGGGCTCGCCGCCGACATCAAGCCGCTGGCCGAGCGGATGCAGGCGACCAGGGGCGAGATCAGCGGGTTGCTGACCGCGACCACCATCGACCGCGAGGCGCTGGAGCGGCTGAGGGCGGCGCGGCTTGCGGAGGCGGACCGGATCAGCAAGACTCTGGTCGACACGATCGCCGAGGTGGCCGAGACCCTGACGCCCGAGCAGCGCGCGGAACTGGCCGAGATGATCCGCGAGCGGAGCGAGATGCGCGGGCGGCACCGGCGCGGCTAGGGCCCGAAACGCCCCGGGCAGGCGGGAAGGATGAGCGCGCAGATCCTGCTGATCGAGGACGACGCCAGGCTCGCCGGGATGGTCAGGGACTATCTCGGCGGGTCCGGCCTTGCGGTGACGGTCGCCGGAACCGGGGCCGAGGGTCTGTCGCGGCTGGCTGGCGGACGGTTCGACGCGGTGATCCTGGACCTGATGCTGCCCGACATGGACGGGCTGGAGGTCTGCCGGAGGCTGAGGGCCGGGAGCCAGATGTCATGCAGGTGCCGGTGCTGATGCTCACCGCCAAGGGCGACCCGATGGACCGGGTGGTCGGGCTGGAGCTCGGCGCCGACGACTACCTGCCGAAGCCCTTCGAGCCGCGCGAGCTGCTGGCGCGGCTGCGCGCCATCCTGCGGCGGGGCAGGGCGGGCGAGGGGGCGACGGTGCTGCGCTTCGGGCGGCTGGAGGTCGACACCGGCGCCATGGAGGCGCGGCTCGACGGGCGGACCTGCGCGCTGACCGCGCACCAGTTCAAGCTGCTGGAGATCATGGCCCGCGCCGCCGGGAGGGTGCTGAGCCGCGACTATCTGATGGACCAGCTCAAGGGCACCAGCCTCGAGGCGTTCGACCGCTCGATCGACGTGCATATCTCGCGCATCCGGGCCGAGATCGAGGAAGACCCGAAGCATCCGCGCCGGGTGATCACGGTCCGCGGGGCAGGCTATGTGTTCGCGCAGCAGCAGGACTGAGGCGGGCCGGCAGGCGTGCGCGTTGACGGTTTCCGGCCGCGTCCGGTGCTCCGGACCCGACCCGGAACCTCGCGCCGGGGCGCGCCGTCCGTCGGGGTCCCGGGGCGGGCCAGGGACATGGCGCGGGATATGGTACGGGGCATGGGGGAAAACATGCTGAGGCGGCGGATCTACCTGCAGATCTACGGCACCATCATCGGCAGCCTGGTGCTGGTGGTGGTGCTGGTCGCGCTGCTGTGGAACCTGTTCGACCGCAACGACCGGTTCCGCGAGACCCTGGCGGTGACCGGCGGGCTGGCCTTCCGCGACCTGCCCGGCCCGGCGGCGCCGGCGGACAGCCAGCGGGCGGCGATCGCCGAGCTGGCGCGCGAGCTCGACATCGACATCACCCTCTATGATCGCGGCGGCCAGCTGATCGCCGCCAGCGGGAGGCCGAGCCCGCCGCCGCCGGAAGGACTGCCGGGGCGCGGCTGGCGGCGGCTTCACGGCGCGCCGGCCTGGGCGCTGGTCCTGCCCGACGGGCGGCGGCTGGTGATCGATCTCGGCCGGCAGGGGCCGCACCGGCCGCTGAGGAACCTGATCCTGTTCCTTGGCACCGTGGCGCTGGGCGTCGGGCTCGGCGCCTATCCCTTCGTGCGGCGGCTGACCCGGCGCATCGAGCGCTTGCAGACCGGCGTGGACCGGATCGGGGCCGGCGACCTGTCGGCGCGGGTCGAGGTGGAAGGGCGCGACGAGGTGGCGCGGCTCGCGTCCAGCTTCAACGACGCGGCGGCCAAGATCGAGAAGCTGGTCGGCGCCCACCGGATGCTGCTGGCCAACGCCTCGCACGAACTGCGCACGCCGCTGGCGCGGATCCGGTTGGGGATCGAGTTGCTGAAGGAGGGCGACCCCGGCCGCCGGGCGGCACTGGAGCGGGACATCGCCGAGCTCGACGGGCTGATCGACGAGATGCTGCTGATGAGCCGGCTGGACGCCGGGGCGCAGGCGGATCTCTCGCGGCCGGTGGACCTGGTGGCGCTGGCGGCGGAGGAGTGCGCCCGTTACGAGGATTGCGCGCTGGAGGGGACGGCGCCGGAGATCAGGGGCGACCCGGCGTTGCTGCGCCGGATGCTGCGGAACCTGCTGGAGAACGCGTCTGTCCATGGCGGCCCGCCGCTGCAGGTGGAGCTGGCCGAGGTCGGCGGGGAGGCGTGGCTGACGGTCAGGGACGGTGGCGCGGGCATTCCGCCGGCCGAACGGGAGAAGGTGTTCGAGCCGTTCTACCGCGCCGCCGGCCGGCAGAACGCGAAGGGCTACGGGCTGGGCCTGCCGCTGGTCCGGCAGATCGCCGGGCTGCATGGAGGATCGGTCTCGGTCCCGGAGGCGGCGGGCTCCGCCATCCGGGTTGTGCTGCCCCTGCGGCGGAACGGCGCCCGGCCGGGCGCAGCTTGACGGTTGCAGAGCGCCACCGCATCTGCGATTCTGCGGCAAAACAGGGCGTTCGGGGCGAAACGGGAAGTTCGGGGGCAGTACGGTGGCGGAATGCACTTGAAGCGGCGCGGATTCCTCGCGGGCGGCGCGGCAGTGGCCGCGATGCTGCTGGGAGCGGCGGGCACCCCGCCGATCCCGGTGCCGCGCCCCGAGCGGGTCGCGATCGCGGCGGCGGCCAAGGACGCCGCGCCGAGCGTCCGGCGCTATCACACCGGCGTCTCCGGCTGGATGCTCGTCGATCTCGACAGCGGCGAGGTGGTGGACGAGTTCGAGGCCGACCGGCCCTTCGCCCCGGCCTCGGTGGCGAAGCTGCCGACCGCATTCTACGCCCTTGAACGGCTGGGTCCCGGTCACCGCTTCGAGACCCGGCTGGCGGCCACCGGGCCGGTCAGCGGCGACCGGCTGGAGGGCGACCTGATCCTGCAGGGCGGTGGCGATCCGGAGCTCGACTCCGACGACCTGCTGGCGCTGGTGTCAGAGCTCGAGGAGCGCGGCGTGCGCCGAGTTTCCGGGCGTTTCGTCGTCGATGGCAGCGCCGGGCCGCGTCTGCAGGCGATCAGCGACAGCCAGCCCGAGGACGCCGCCTACAATCCGGCGCTGTCGGGACTCTGCCTCAACTTCAACCGGGTGCGGTTGAAATGGGACGCCCGCGGCAAGTCGCGGCTGCTGCGGCTCTCGGCGACCGCGATGCGGACCGATCCGGAGGTGAGCGGGGTGCGGGTGGCGCTGGCCAGCGCCACCAACGTGCCGATGTTCACCCACAGCCTGCAGGGCGGCGGCGAGTTCTGGGAGATGAACCCGAACGGTTTTCGGGGCGAGGGCTCGCGCTGGCTGCCGGTGCGCCAGCCCGAGCGCTATGCGGGCGAGGTGTTCCAGGCGCTGGGGCGGGAGAAGGGCATCGCCATCGCCGCGCCGGAGCAGGGCACGGTGCCGGCCGGCGCCCAGACCGTCGCGCTTCACCGGAGCCGCGAGCTGGCGCCGATGCTGCGCGCCATGCTGCGCAATTCGACCAACATCACCGCCGAACTGGTCGGCTTCGCGGCGACCCATGCGGGCCAGGCGGAGGTTCTGACGCCGACGGGCTCGGCGGCGGCGATGAACGCCTGGGCGTCGCAGCTGGCGGGCTTCCCGCTGGGAGATCCGGGCTTCCGGCTGGCGAACCATTCCGGCCTTTCGACCGAGTCGCGGGTCTCGCCGCGCCGGCTGGTCGAGGTGCTGACCGCGGTGGCGCGGCGCGAGCCCGCGGGCGAGGCGGCGCGCGGCCTGCCGGAGCGGATCGCCATGCTGCTGAAGGACTACAGCGTCGCGGCCAAGAGCGTCGACCTCGACTACAAGAACCTGGATATCGCGGCGAAGACCGGCACCATGGACTATGTGCGCGGGCTGGCGGGTTATATCGTCACCCCCTCGGGGCGGCGGCTGGCCTTCGCGATCTTCTCCAACGACATCGACCGCCGGCCGGACGGTGAGATCCAGCGGATCGACAAGCGCTGGATGGCGCGGGCGCGCGAGTTCGAGCGCGGGCTGATCCGGAGCTGGGTCAGGCGCCTGGAGAGCTAGAGGAGCCCCCATGCCGCCGATCACCGAGAAGACCCCGGTGGCCTTCCGCGACCCGCTGCCGGCGGAATGCGACGTCGTCGTGATCGGGGCCGGGATCGCCGGCTGCGCCACGGCATATTTCCTCGCCGAGCGTGGTGCGAAGGTGATGCTCTGCGAGAAGGGCCGGGTGGGCGGCGAGCAGTCGAGCCGCAACTGGGGCTGGGTGCGCCAGCAGGGCCGCGACGCGGCCGAGCTGCCGATCATGATCGAGGCCAACCGCATCTGGCAGGGGCTGGCGGAGAAGACCGGCGAGCGGGACCTCGACCTTCACGCAGGCGGGCTGCCTCTACATCGCCGAGACCGAGGCGGGGCGGGCGAAGTACGAGAGCTGGTACGATCTCGCCCGGCAGCACCAGTTGGGGACGAAGATGCTGACCCCGGCCGAACTGGCGGCGCGTTACCCCGACATCCGCGGCAAGTTCACCGCCGCGATGATCACCGAGTCGGACGGCCGGGCCGAGCCCTTCGTCGCCGTCCCGGCGCTGGCGCGGGCGGCGCGGCGGTCGGGGGCGGCGGTGATCGAGGACTGCGCGGTGCGGACGCTGGACATCGCCGGGGGCCGGGTCGCGGGGGTGGTGACCGAGAAGGGCCGGGTGAAGGCGGCGCAGGTGGTGCTGGCGGCGGGCGCCTGGTCGACCCATTTCGCGCACAACATGGGGGTGGACCTGCCGCAGCTGGCGGTGCGCTCCACCGTGGCGCGGACCGGGCCGGCGCCGGATGCCTACGGGCCGAACATCTCGACGCCGGGTCTCACGCTCAGGCGGCGGTCGGACGGGGGCTATACCGTCGCGACGGGCGATCTGGCCGAGCATTACCTGTCGCGGAAGTCGTTCCGGTATGCGGTCAAGTTCCTGAAGCTGCTGCGCGCATCGGCCCGTGACGTGCGGGTGCGGCTGGCGGCGCCGAGGGGCTATCCCGGTGCCTGGGGCGCGCCGACGCGCTGGAGCGCCGACGAGGTGAGCCCGTTCGAGCGGATGCGGGTGCTGAACCCGGAACCCTCGCCGGTCGTGGTCCGCCGGATCGAGGAGCGGCTGCCGCGGCGTTTCCCGGCCATCGCCGGAGTGAAGCTGGCCGAGGCCTGGGCCGGGATGATCGACGTGACGCCGGACGCGGTGCCGACGCTGGGCGAGGAGCCCGGGCTGCCGGGGCTGTACTACGCCACGGGCCTCAGCGGGCATGGCTTCGGCATCGGGCCGGGTGTGGGGCGGGTGATGGCGGACGTGCTGACGGGCCGCGACCCCGGCCACGACCTGACCCGGTTCCGGCCGGGGCGGTTCTTCGACGGCAGCGAGATCGTGCCGGGGCCGTATTGAGAGGGCGGGCGCTGCGAGGTTCCCCCCTGCGCGGAACCGGGCTAACCTGCCGCCTCCCAGGGAGGTGCCGATGACCGCCACGATGAAGCGTCTCGACCATATCAATGTCCGCACCGCCAGTCTGGAGGCGATGATCGAGTGGTACGGCCGGGTGCTGGGGATGCATCCGGGCAAGCGGCCGGGGTTCGACTTCCCCGGCGCATGGCTCTATGCCGACGGCTTCCCGATCGTCCATCTGGTGGGCGTCGAGAAGGCGCCGGGGGCGGATCCGGGCGATGTGCGGCTCGAGCATTTCGCGGTCTCGGCCACCGGGCTGAAGGAGATGCTGGCGCTGCTGAAGGCCGAGGGCGAGCGCTACCGGCTGAACCCGATCCGCGACGCGGGCGTGGTGCAGGTCAATGTCTGGGACCCGGACGGGAACCACATCCATGTGGACTTCCCGCTAGCGGAGGCTGAGGGGCTGGAGATTTGAGGGGCAGCGGTTGGCGTGGCGCTCTTTACATCCGCCGTCATTCCCGCGAAGGCGGGAATCTGTCATCGATCTCCGGGTTACCGCCTCCGCGGGGACGACGGGAGCGGGTCCGGGGGCGGGTGCGTGCATTGACCGGAGCCCGCGCCACGCTACCGTGATCGCGACCCCTTCCAGGAACCCCATCCATGTCCAGCCTTACCAGCCACCTGAAGCCCGGAGCGCGGATGCCGGCGCTGTTCGTCGGGCACGGCAACCCGATGAACGCGATCGTCGACTCTCCCTACAGCCGCGGCTGGGCCGAGATCGGTGCGGCGCTGCCGGCGCCGGCGGCGATCCTCTGCGTCTCGGCGCACTGGATGACGCGGGGGACGACGCTGGTGCATGTGGGCGCGAAGCCGGAGACGATCCACGATTTCGGCGGCTTCCCGCAGAAGCTCTTCGACCAGCAATACCCCGCCCCGGGCGCACCGGAACTGGCCGAGGCGACGGTCGAGCTGCTGGCGAAGCACCATGCGAGGTCCAGCGAGGAATGGGGCCTCGACCACGGCGCGTGGTCGGTGCTGATCCGCATGTTCCCGAAGGCCGAGGTGCCGGTCTACCAGCTCTCGCTCGATCTCTCGCGGCCGGTCGCCGAGCATTACGAGCTGGCGAGGGACCTGAAGGCGCTGCGCGGGATGGGGGTGCTGGTGGTCGGCAGCGGCAACATCGTGCACAACCTGCGCACCATGCGGCCGGGCGGGGCGCCCCATGACTGGGCGGTGGAGTTCGACCGGCTGATCGCCGGGGCGATCGAGGAGCGCCGCTTCGGCTGGGTGGCCGGGGCGGAGGGGCTGGGGCCGCTGATGCGGGCGGCGCATCCGACCGTCGAGCACTTCCTGCCACTGCTCTACACGCTGGCGGTGGCCGACGAGGCGGACGAGATCAGCTTCTTCAACGAGGGGATTGACCTTGCCTCGGTCTCGATGCGGTGCTGCCTGTTCGCCTGACCGGTCAGGTGCCTCCGAGGACGTCGAGCGCGGGGCAGGGCCGATCGCCGCCGGCGCAGTACGCGACCAGACCGGCCAGCGCGGTTTCGAGGGCGGCCAGTTCGCCGAATTTGCGACGGACCTCGGCCAGATGCGCCTCGGCGATCGCCTTGACCTCGCCGCAGGGCGCCTTGCCGCTTTCCGCGAGGCCGAGCAGCGCCCGCGCGTCGGCGAGCGGGAAGCCGAGATCGCGGCAGCTACGGATCATGCGCAACCGGGCGATTTCGGCGCGGTCGTAGCTGCGGCGCCCCGAGGCGGTGCGCGGCGGCGGCGGGACCACTCCGGTGCGCTCGTAATATCGGATCGTCTCGATGGCCAGACCGCTGGCCCGTGCTGCCTCGCCGATCGTGGGCATGGCTGCCTCCCGCTGGAAATCTTTGATTAATCCCTTGAACCTGTAGCAGCTACAGGTTGTAGCGTGCAACCGTCGGACCGTGGGGGAGCGATCCGGCGTGGTCCCCGGGGGGACGGGCGGCGGCGTCGATCCTGATCCGCCGCCGCCCAGAACCGCCCGTCGCCTGCCTCACTGTTTCCAGATGCTCTTCCACCATGGCACCGGCGCGGGCGGGTTGCCGGGGTCGGTGCCGCCGTTCTTCATGTCCTCGCGGATCCGGGCGATGTCCCAGCCGGTGAGGCTGGCCAGCGTCTGGGCCTCGGCCTCCCAGCGGGCCGGCAGCGACTGGCGGTACTGCTCGCCGGCCTCGCAGGTCATCTCGCCCTCATAGGCGTGGCGCAGGATGTAGCGGCCCTGGAAGTTCTCGCGGTCGCCGGTCTCGACCAGCCGCAGGTCCTCGGGGAAGCTCTCGGCGTCGTAGCGGGCGTGGAGCCGGGTGACGAAGACGTCCGAACCCTGGCCCGGCAGGATGCGGGTGGGGTCGACCCAGTAGACGCCGAGCTCGCGCAGTTCCTCGGCGCTCAGCGGGTCGGCGGCGCAGGGGTCGCACCAGCCCATGTCCCACGCATACTCCATCATCACCGCGGCGCCGCCCTGCTTGCCGACCGCGGTGCCGTAGATCGCCTTGTAGACCTCGCCGAAGCGGTCCTTGACCATCACCGGGATCTCGGCATCCGTCGGCATCCGCACGGTGCGGTAGTTGGCGGTCTCGACCCGGCCCTTGCGGGTGAGGGTGTAGAGGATCAGCTCCTGCTGGCCCCTGGCGTTCACCGTGCCGAGGCGGATCGGCAGCATGAACTTCGGGCTCTCGAAGGCGATCTGGAGCGGGCGCAGAACGCCGCCGCCCTGCCTGGCGTGCTCCTCGAGGTTCACCTTGGCGACGAAGAACTTCATGCCCTGACGGATGTAGGAGCCGAGCACGTCGGCCGCCCCGGCGGGGATGGTGTAGCCGTTCTCGACCAGCCAGGTCTCGAGCCCGTCGGACTGGGTCGCGGACAGGATCAGGATGTCGTATTCGCCGACCAGGTACTGGGCCTCGACGGTGACGCCGAGCGCCTTGGCGCGGATGTCGGAGTCCGCCCGGTTGAGGGAGGGCGCGGCTGCGCCGAGGGCCATGGCGCTTTCCATCAACACGATCGGCTGGCAGGGGTCGGCGTCGAAATACTCGACCAGGCGGGGCGCTGAATAGGCGTCGAGGTGGTCGACGAGCGCGTTCTCGGTGACGTGGATCTGCTCGCGCTCGAGAACCGTCGGGGCCGGGACCACCATGGCGAAGTCCTTCGCCTCGCCCTGGAAGTCGTTGACCATGGTGATCACGGTGCGGTCGCCGTCGCGGACCAGGACCACCTTCGAGGCCTCGTTGAACAGCCTGGCGTCGCCCTTGGCGACGAAGAAGCCGCAGAAGGCCAGGGCGTCGGGCGCCGCGGCGAGGAGGGCCAGGGCCGAGGCGGCGATGGCGAGGCGCTTGCGGAGAGAGGTCATGCGGATGCTCCTTTCGGTGCGGGCGGAAGAGGGCCGGTCCAGTGCTTGCGCGGGGCCGGGAACAGGCGGTCGAGCAGCGGCACCAGCGGCGCCGAGAGCGCCAGGCCCCAGACCGGGCCGGCGGTGACGATCCAGTTCGCCTGCAGCCAGAAGCCGAGGCCGGCGGTGAAGATCACCCAGGCGGCCCGGGCGCCCGGATGCCAGGGCTGGGTCATCGGGTCGGAGATCATGAAGAAGGCGAAGACGATCAGCGCGCCCGAGCCGAGCTGGTGCAGCGGGACCGCGAGCGGATCGCCGAGCCACCAGGCCCTGGCGAAGGCCATCGCGGCCCAGGCGCCGAGGAACAGGAACGGCACCCCGGCGCGCCCGGCCCTGCGCGTGATCGCGAGCCCGGCGCCGGCGGCGAAGACCGCGATCCAGGCGCTGACGCCCCATTGCCCGGTCGAGACCCAGGCGCCGGGGAAGAGCGCGGTGACGACGGCGATGGCGAAGGTGGCGGGGTTCCAGAAGTGCCGCCCGCCGATGCGCAGAATGAACTTCGAGCCGATGGCGAGGATGGCCGCCAGCGCGGCGAGCTCCCAGCCGGTGGTGCGCAAGAGGAGCGTCAGCGACAGCGCGGTGATGGTGGGGCTGCGCCAGTCATAGGGGATGCGGGCGAGGCGCGAGCCCAGCCACTGGGTAAGGTTCGCGGCGATCAGCGCGGTGACCGGGCGCCACCAGGGCATCTCGACCCCGAACCAGATCACGCCCGCCAGCGCCAGCGAGCCGACGGCCAGGATCTGGCCGTGCCGCGGGTCGCGGGCGAGGCGGGCGATCGGGCTTTGCCGCATGGGACGATCATACCTCTTTCGGGCGGGGGGCGGGCATGGGAATGCGCCTGCCTGACCCGGTTCTCAACGGATATGGACGCGCGCTCCGGCCCGATCCTTGGAAGATTTCGCGCCGGGGGCGAAATTTCCTTCGCCGGCGGGGCGCCTAGCCGGTGACCTCGCCCGCCGGCACCTGCGGCGGCGCGGGGTCGGTCAGGGGGCGGCCGGCGACGAATTCGGCGGCGAAGGCCCTGATCACAGCCGGGCGGGCCTCGCAGGCGCGGAGAAACTCCATGGCCCGTGCCGGCACGCCGTCCGGGCCGAGCAGCGGCGCGCCGGTCGGGTAGAGCCGGGCCCAGCGCAGGCAGGCGGCGAGGTAGAGATCGGCAAGCGTCGGCGCGGCCCCGATGAGCCAGCCCTGCGGCGTGAGCTGCCCGGCCAGCAGCGCGAAATGGCCGCGCATCCGGGTGGCGAGCCCGGCCCGGAGCGTCGGGATCGCCGCCGGGTCGGCGACGTAGCGTTGGCTGTAGAAGGCGGCGCGGAGGTCGGCGTGGACCGTGTTCGAGAGGTAGAACAGCCATTTGAGAAAGGCCGCCCGCGCCTGCGGGTCGCGGGCCTCCGGCCCATCGGGGCCGAGCAGGCCGGTGCGCTCGGCGAGGTGGACGAGGATCGCCCCGGTCTCGAACAGCACGATCTCGCCGTCCTCGAGCACCGGCAGCAGGCCCTGCGGGTTCAGCTTCAGGTATTCCGGCGCCTTGTGCCCGTGTCGCGCCCGGTCGACGCGGACCGCCTCGAAGGGCAGGCCGAGCTCCTCGAGGGCGAGCCGGATGACGATGTTGGCGCTGTCCGGGGACCAGTGCAGACGGAGGGTCATGGCGCGCTCGCCCGCGGTCAGGTCCTGGGCTGCAGCCGCTGGTGGCGCGCCCGCGCGCCGCGCTCGATGGCGGCGGCGGCGAGGCGGCCGATCTGCAGGCCGTAGCGCAGCATCTCGAGGAAGCGCAGCTCGGTCATCGCCACGGAGACGTCCGCGGCGGCCACGTCGCAGGCGAGCGCGTAGGCGGTCTCGCGCAGGTGATCCGGCAGCGATTCCTCGACGAGGCCGATGAGCGCGTCGAGCCCGTCCTCCTCCTCGAGCAGGTCCACCACCATGGCCGAGACCCGCGGGATGCGGTCGTCGTCATAGCCGGCGAAGACCGGCAGGATGCTGATGATCCCGGTGATCGAGGCCAGCTCGCGGTCGGTCATGTCCTGATCGGCGGCCGCGACCGCCACCATCACCGCGACAAGGGCATCCTGGGGGCTCATTGCTTCGGAGGTCATGGAAAATTCCTGAAGTTTCGTCGGGGCGACGGGTGGGGCGACGGGTCGGGGGGGAACATATTGACCCTGCCTGCCCACGGCAATAGGAGTTGCGCAGCCGTTCTCTGGACCCTGCTCGACACCGAGGCTACCCCGGATGCCCGACCTGCGCGCCGCCGCTCTGACCTCCAAAGCCTGGCCCTTCGAGGAGGCGCGCCGGCTGGTGAAGCGGTTCGAGAAGGCGCCGCCTGAGAAGGGTTACGTGCTGTTCGAGACCGGCTACGGACCCTCGGGCCTGCCCCATATCGGTACGTTCGGCGAGGTCTCGCGCACCACCATGGTGCGGCATGCGTTCGAGGCGATCAGCGACCTGCCGACCAAGCTGCTGTGCTTCTCGGACGACATGGACGGGATGCGCAAGGTGCCCGACAATGTGCCAAACCGCGAGATGCTCAAGGGATACCTGCACCGGCCGTTGACCGAGGTGCCGGACCCCTTTGGCAAGTTCGAGAGCTTCGGCCACCACAACAACGCCATGCTGCGCGATTTTCTCGATACCTTCGGGTTCGAGTACGAGTTCGCATCGGCGACCGAGTACTACCGCTCGGGCAAGCTGGACGCGATCCTGCTGCGAGCCGCCGAGCGCTACGACGAGATCATGGCGATCATGCTGCCGTCGCTCCGCGAGGAGCGGCAGGCAACCTATTCCTGCTTCCTGCCGATCTCGCCCGACACCGGGCGGGTGCTGTACGTGCCGATGAAGCAGGTGGACGGCAAGAACGGCACCATCACCTTCGACGACGAGGACGGCACCGAGGTCACCGTGCCGGTCACCGGAGGCAACGTGAAGCTGCAGTGGAAGCCCGATTTCGGCGCCCGCTGGGCGGCGCTCGGCGTCGATTTCGAGATGTACGGCAAGGACCACGGGCCGAACACGCCGATCTACGACGGCATCTGCCGGGCGCTGGGCGGCCGGGCGCCCGAGCATTTCGTCTATGAGCTGTTCCTGGATGGCGAGGGGCAGAAGATCTCGAAGTCCAGGGGCAACGGCCTGTCGATCGACGAATGGCTGACCTATGCGAGCCCTGAATCGCTGAGCTACTTCATGTACCAGAAGCCGCGCACGGCGAAGCGGCTGCACTGGGACGTGATCCCGCGCGCGGTGGACGAGTATCACCAGCAGCTGCGGGCCTATCCGGGGCAGGACCCGGACCAGCAGGTCAACAACCCGGTCTGGCACATCCACCACGGCAACCCGCCCGCGTCGGACATGGCGGTGTCGTTCGCCATGCTGCTGAACCTGGTGGCGGTGTCCTCGGCGACCGACAAGGAGGTCCTGTGGGGCTTCATCCGCCGCTATGCGCCGGAGGCCTCGGCCGTGACCCATCCGGGGCTCGACGCGGCGGCGGGCCACGCGGTGCGCTACTTCCTGGATCACATCGCCCCCTACCGGCAGTTCCGCGCTCCCGATCCCAAGGAGCGCGCGGCGCTGGAGGACCTGCGCGGCCGGCTGGCCGCCCATGACGGCCCGAGCGACGCCGAGACGCTGCAGAACATCGTCTTCGCGGTCGGCAACGAGCACGGGTTCGAGCCGCTGCGCGACTGGTTCAAGGGGATCTACGAGGTGCTGCTGGGTGCCAGCCAGGGTCCGCGCTTCGGCGGCTTCATCGCCATCTACGGGGTGCAGGAGACCATCGCCCTGATCGACCGGGCGCTGGCGGGGAAGCTGGTGGCCGCGTAGTCGGGGTTCATCCCGCCTCCGGCGCGCCGGGGTGGCGGGCTGAAGCCCGCCCTACAGCAGGAACGGGTAGCCGCCCTCGAGCTTCAGCAGCGCGATCTTGGTCTCGACACCCTTGCCGCCGGAATAGCCGCCGAGCCCGCTGGCCGAGAGCACCCGGTGGCAGGGGACGATCACCGGGATCGGGTTCGCGGCGCAGCCCTGGCCGACCTCGTCGGGGCGGATGCCCAGATCCTTCGCGATCTCGCCATAGCTCCGGGTCCGGCCATAGGGGATCGCGCACATGGCGTCGAAGACCGCGGCATGTGGCCCGGTGGCGGGAGCGAGCGGCAGGTCGAAGTCGCGGAGCGTGCCGTCGAAGTAGGCGGCGAGCTGGCGCGCCGCCTCGGCCAGCAACGGGGATGGCTCGCCGTCCGGCCCGCCGCCCGGCGGAGCCTCGTCCCAGCCGACGCGGGTGATCCGGCCGCCGCGCTCGGTGACGGCGAGGCGGCCGACCGGCGTCTCGACGGTAACGGTGGCCATGGGTGCGCTCTCCTTCGGCGTGCAATCTGCCATCTTTGCGGACGCCTGTCTGCCGGGCGGGCGCATGATCCGCCGCTTTCCCACTTCCCCGGCGGGGCGGCTTGGAGGATAGTCCCGGGGCCGTCTTTCCGCACGGTTTTCATTTCCCGGGTATCCAGATGTCCGATACGCCGCGTCCTGTCTCCGCCTTGCTCGCCGTCGTTCTGCCGGTTTTCGCCGCCGGCGCCGCCACCGCACAGGAGCGCCTGGACCTGAGCGGCGGGTTCCAGCCCGATCCGGTCCAGATCGCCTATTCCGTCACCGGCTCCGAGCCGGCCGGAAGCTGGGTGCGCGGCTGTCCGGGCTTCCTTTCCGCCGATCCGGCGGTGGCGGTGAGCCTGTCCGGCGCGAACGTGCCGCTGCAGGTCTATCTGGTGGGCGAGGGCGCCGGCGGCGTGATGGTGGCCGATCCGGACGGCATCTATCACTGCGAGGCGCTGGATCCCTACGGGATCGCCCAGGTGAAGATCGGGCGGGTCCTGTCGGGCGAATACCTGGTCTGGCCGATGGCGGCCGCGGCGGGCTCCGCCGCCACCGGCTCGATCCTGATCTCGGAGGCAGATCTCGGGCCGCGGGACGTGGTGAGCCTGACCGGCATAAGCGTCGACCCGGCGCTGCTGCCGCCGCTGCTGAGCGAGGTGCCGCTGGCGCCGCAGGCCGAGCCGACCTTCGGGCGCCTGGCGCTGCCCGCCGAGGGGATGGCCGAGGCGGCCGTCACGCTGATGGGCCGGGTGCCGGGCGACGAGGCCGGGCCGGGCTGCAACGGCCTGATCGACCAGACGCGCCCGGACGTCACCGTGACCCTGGCGGCACCCGAGCCGCAGATGGCGGTCAGCGCCGCCTCCGCGGTCGACACCACCCTGATCGTGGTCGCGCCGGACGGCACGGTCGCCTGCAACGACGACGCCGGGAGCTACGATCCGGCGGTGGTCTTCGGCAGCGCGGCGGCGGGCGACTATGCGGTCTGGGTCGGGGTCTATCCCGGCGGCGAGGGCCAGCCGGCGACCGTCCGGGTCAGCCGCGACGCGCCCGAGGGAGCCGCCGCCGCGCCGGTTCCGTTCGCGCTCGATGCCGCCGCCGAGCCGGCGGCCGGGCGCCACGCGCTTCCCGCCGATGGCGCGGTCGAGGTCGGGCTGACCCTCGCAGCCGGCGCCTCGGCCTCGGAAGCCGGGGACGGCTGCGGCGGCCAGATCGATCCGAGCCGCCCGGACGCGACGGTCACCCTGTCCGCGCCCGAGGCGGCGGTCTGGTTCGGCGCCGCCTCGGACAGCGCCGACACGACCATCCTGGTGGTCGGCCCGGACGGGGCGGTGCGCTGCAACGACGACCATGACGGGGTCAATGCCGCGGTCCCGGTCGAGGGTGCGGCGCCCGGCGACTATGCGGTCTGGGTCGGCGCCTATCCGGGCCAGGAAGGGCAGGCCGCGACCCTGAAGGTCGCGCGGGAGGAGCCGTCCGGCCAAGGCATGACGATGGGCACGGGCCAGGCCGCGATGCCCGGCATGGGGCAGATGAACCCGTTCGCCGGGATGACAATCGAGAGCGCGGCGCAGGCGCTGAATGTCCTGATCGAGACCTTCGGGCTGGGGCAGCTGGTGAGCTATGACAGCATCGAGGAGACCGGGCCCGAGGGCTTCGTCCTGCGCGGGGTGACCCTGAACGACCCGTCCGGCGCCACGGCGCCGGTGAGGATCGGCCAGATCCGGATCGGCGATCTCGACCTGGCGGGGCTTTCGGCCTATGGCGCCCCGGAGCGCTTCTCGGTGGCGCTCGAGGGCATCGACTATGCCGCCCTGGCGGCGGAGGCGCAGTCGAACGGGATGTCGCTGCCCGAAATCACCGGGCCGACGGCGCTTTCTGTGTCAATGAGCCTGCTGCCGCCCGATGGCGACATGACCCGGCGCGAGGCGCGCTTCGGGCTGGGCCTCGACAACCAGATCTCGGTCAGCATGGCGGCCCGCGTGGTCTGGCCCGAAGGCGTCACCGCCATGGGGCCGATGGGCGTCGCGGTGATGGCCCAGGGCGAGGCGGTCGAGTTCGAGATGCACGATCTGGGCTTCGGGGCGGCGATGCTCGACCAGATGGCCCGCGAGAGCGGACAGTCCCGCGAGGCGCTGATCACCCAGACGCTCGACGGTCTTTCGGCGGACCTCGGCCCGATCCCTCCGGGAAGCCCGGAGGCCCGGTTCCTCGAGACCGTCACGGCGCGGTTCCACGACATCGACCGGCCGGGCAAGATCAGGATGCGGTTCCGCTCGGCCCAGCCGATGGACATGGCGGCGTTGATGGAGGCGATCTCGGCCGAGCATATCGACGAATTGCAGATCGAGGTCGAACTCACCTACACGCCGGACCAGTAGCGGCTCTCCGGGGCTTCCGCGCGGACGGGCGGATGGGATAGACCGGGGGCCAGCCGGTGGACTCTCGGTCGGCCCCCGCCTTTCGCACGGGCGGAGTGCACGGCGCGGCGCCTCAGGCGCGGGCGAGACTGTCTCGGGAGCAAGGGAACATGGCAGGGCAGAAGGGCGCCGCCGGTGGCGGCGGAGTGATCGCGGGGGTGGCGCCGGAGCGGATCCGGGCGCTGGCGGCGCGCGAGCGGTCCGCCTATGCGGCGGCGCGGCCGAAGACCCGGGCGGCGCTGGAGGCGGGGGCGGCGGCGTTCCTCGACGGCGTGCCGATGCACTGGATGAAGGACTGGCCGCAGCCCTTCCCGATCCTCGCGGCCGAGGCCAGGGGCGCCCGGATCACCGATCTCGACGGGCATGGGCTCGACGATTTCTGCCTCGGCGATACCGGCTCGATGTTCGGCCACTCGCCCGAGCCGGTCGCGAAGGCGATTCGGGAGCAGGCCGGGCGAGGGCTCACCTACATGCTGCCGACCGGGGACGCGCTGGCGGCAGGCGCGCTGCTGACGCGCCGCTTCGGCGACTTCCGCTGGCAGATCGCCACCACGGCGACCGATGCCAACCGCTTCGCGCTGAGGGTCGCGCGGGCGGTGACCGGGCGGCCGAAGGTGCTGGTGTTCAACGGCTGCTACCACGGCACGGTGGAGGACACCTTCGTGACCCTGGAGGGCGGCCGCACCGTCACCCGGCCGGGGCTGTTCGGCCAGGTCCACGATCTTTCCGAGGCTGCGGTCTGCGCCGAGTTCAACGACCTCGCCGGGGTCGAGGCGGCGCTGGCGACGGGCGAGGTCGCGGCGGTGCTGACCGAGCCGGTGATGACCAACTCCTGCATGGTGCTGCCGGCCGCGGGCTTCCACGACGGGCTGCGCGCGCTCTGCGACCGGCACGGGACGCTGCTGATGATCGACGAGACGCACACGATCTCGTCGGGCCTCGGCGGCTACACGGCGGTGCACGGGCTGAGGCCCGATCTCTTCGTCGTCGGCAAATGCGTGGCCGGGGGGATGCCGACCGCGGTCTGGGGGCTGAGCCCCGCGGTCGCCGCCCGCTACCTGCATGCCAATGCCGGGCGTGCCTCGGGCCACTCCGGCATGGGGACCACGCTGTCGGCCAATCCGATGCAGTTCGCCTGCCTGCGGGCGACGCTGGGCGAGGTGATGACCGAGGCGAGCTACGCCCATATGGAGCGCGGCGCGGCGCGGCTGCAGGCGGGGCTGGCGGCGGCGATCGCGCGGGCCGGGGCGCCCTGGCATGTGGTTCGGGTCGGCGCCCGGGTCGAGTTCATCTGCTGGCCGGAGCCGTTGCGCAACGGCGGCGAGTTGGCGCTGGCGCACCGACCCGAGCTGGAGGCGGTGATCCATCTCGCGCTGGTCAACCGCGGCTGCCTGATCGCGCCGTTCCACAACATGATGCTGGTGAGCCCGGCCACCGGGGACGATCAGATCGACCGGCTGGTGGCGGCATTCGGCGACGTCTGCGCCGAGCTGCTCGCGCCGGCGGCCGCGGGCTGACCGCGGGCGGGCGCTGGCAGGTCGTCAGGAAGGGGTGGATGGTGGGCGCGGCTGGGATTGAACCAGCGACCCCTACGATGTCAACGTAGTGCTCTCCCGCTGAGCTACGCGCCCTGACCCCGAGGGTGGAGAGCCGTATAAGCCGGCGGGCCGTGGCGTGCAAGCCCCAAGCGGGAGGCCCCGGGGGCGCGAAAATTTGGGGTGCGGCGGCGGGGGCAAGCCTCTAGAGTGCCGGCATGGATTCGAACCCTCCCTTCCGGCTGACCGAGCCGGCCCGGCTGGCCACCAGCGCGGTTTTCAACTCGCCCCACAGCGGCCGCAGCTACCCCGCCGAGCTGGTGCGGCGGAGCCGGCTGTCGATGACGGCGCTCCGGGCTTCGGAGGACGTGCTGGTCGACGCGCTGTTCGCCACGGCGCCCGAGCACGGGGCGCCGCTGCTTGCCGCGCTGGCGCCCAGGGCCTGGATCGACCTCAACCGGGCGCCGGGCGAGCTCGACCCGGCGCTGATCAGCGGGGTCAGGCCGCAGGGGCTGAACCAGCGGGTCGCGGCGGGGCTGGGGGTGATCCCGCGGGTGGTCTCGGAGGGGGCCGAGATCTACCGCGGCAAGATCCCGCTGGCCGAGGCCGAGGCGCGCATCCGCGCGCTGCACACGCCCTATCACTCGATGCTGGAATCGCTGCTGCTGCGCGCCCGCGACAGCTTCGGCATGGCGGTGCTGTTCGACTGCCACTCGATGCCCTCGGAGGCGCTGCGCGCGGCGCCGAGGGTGCAGGGGCGCTGCCCGGAGATCGTGCTGGGCGACCGTTTCGGTGCCGCGGCCGGCCGGGCGCTGGTGAGCTTCACCCAGCGCGCTTTCGAGCGGGCGGGCTTCGTGGTCGCCCGCAACGCGCCCTTCGCCGGGGGCTACATCACCCAGCGCTATGGCCGGCCCTCGCGCGGACTGCATGCGATCCAGGTCGAGATCGACCGCGGCCTCTATCTGGACCAGCGGACCCTGGAGCCGCTGCCGGGGTTCGGCGCCCTGCAGGACCGGCTGTCGCAGGTGGTGGGCGAGCTTGCGGGGATCAGCCAGGGGACCGAGGGCATGGCCGCCGAGTGACCGCTTGGCGAGTGACCGCTTGGCGGCGCCGGAGGGTGCAGGCGGGGCGGCTGCCGACGTGCGGCGCGCGGCGTGACCGGACGGTCCGGGAACATCCGGCGCATCGAGAAAATCAGGCCAAAAAAAAGGCCGGGATGACCCGGCCCAAGTCTAAGGGAGGAAACGCCCAAGAAGGGCTACGATACAGGGTATCGCTAAGGCGGAAGATTAAGTGTGCGGCGCAGCAAGTTCAATCGCGCTGTGGCGCGCCTGTGCAATGAGGCCACGAACTGTGGCAATTCTGCTACCCGCCATTTCGCCTAGCGGAGGGCGCGGCCCCGGATGATGGCGTTCTTGCCGTAGCGGGCGCGGATCTGGTCGGTGACGGCTTCGGCGCGGCGGGTGGTGGCGCGGGGGTCGTCGAAGAGGCCGGTCGCGGGGGTGTCGGTGAGAGCCGAGAGACCGATGCCGAGCAGGCGGAACGGGGCTTCGGGGAGCACCGGGCCGAGCAGCGCCTCGCCATGGCGGTAGATCTCGTCGGCGAGGTTGGTGGCCTCGGCCAGGCTCTGCTGGCGGGTGAGGCTGCGGAAGTTGGCGCGCTTCAGCTTCAGGGTCACGGTGCCGCCGTAGAGCCCCTTGGCCTTGGCCCGGTCGGAGGTGCTGACCGCCAGGCGCCAGAGATGGCCGATCAGGAGGTCGCGGTCGGCGAGGTCGGTGTCGAAGGTGGTCTCGGACGAGATGCTCTTGGTCTCCTGGCCGGGGTCGACCCGGCGGTTGTCGATGCCGAGGGAGAGCTCGTGCAGCCGCCGGCCGATGCGGCCGTAGCGGGCGACCAGCTTCTCGGGGCCGGGGGCGCGGAGGTCGGCGATGGCGTGGTAGCCGTCGGCCTCGAGCCGGCCGGCCAGCGCCGCGCCCACTCCCCAGATCGAGCGGACCGGGCGGGGGGCGAGGAAATCCAGGGTCTCGGCCCGGCCGATGACCGAGAAGCCGCGGGGCTTGTCGAGGTCGGAGGCGACCTTGGCAAGGTACTTGTTGTGGCTGAGGCCGACCGACACGGTGATGCCGATCTCGCGCTCGATGGTCCGGGCCAGCCGCGCCAGCGACAGCGCCGGGGGGCCGCCGAGCAGGCGCTCGGTGCCGGAGAGGTCGAGGAAGGCCTCGTCGAGCGACAGCGGCTCGACCAGCGGCGTCATCGCCAGCATGGCCTCGCGGATGCGGTGGCTGGCGGCGGCGTAGACCTCCATCCGGGGGCGGAGCACGACGGCGTCGGGGCAGAGCTTCAAGGCCCGGAACATCGGCATCGCCGAGCGCACGCCCGCCATCCGGGCGATGTAGCAGCAGGTGGAGACGACGCCGCGCCTGCCGCCGCCGACGATCACCGGCCGGTCGGTCAGCGCCGGGTCGTCGCGCTTCTCGACCGAGGCGTAGAAGGCGTCGCAGTCCATGTGGGCGATGGCGAGGCGGGAGAGCTCCGGGTGGCGGAGGAGGCGCGGTCGGGCGCAGGCCGGGCAGCGCGGCCCGGGGTCGCGGTCGAACAGGCTCAGGCAATCGCGGCAGAGCGCCTCCATTGGGGGAGGTTAGCAGGTCGGTTCCGGGGGCGGGAGAGGGGACGAGGGGGCTGTCGGCGCGGGTGTCGGTGCGGGCGTCGGTGCGGGCGTGCGCGGAGTGTCCGCGCGCGGACGGGGGATCAAGGGTTTGGTTTTGCCGGGAAATTCAGGACATGTGCCAGAATGGGACAGGGGTGGCGGGGGTATGGTGCGCATGAATGCGCGCCCTGCGGGCCGCCACCGCGGCCGGAAACCCTTCGCTCGCCGCAGTCTCCGCCAGCGTACGGAATCGCGATCGTTCCTGGCCGGCGACATAGGCAAGGCGAGCGCGTGCTCTTGCCAACCCTGGTCGTAGAGCGCCACACACAGCGCCGCCTGCAATGCGCCGAATGATTGACCTTCAGACGCATGCCGTCCCGAGTCGTGGCAACCCAAGATCCCGCTTACGCCATCACGGTCAGGATGGCCGGGCGCATCGACGGTGCCCGTGTCAATCCGAAGTTCCGGCGTGCGGTAGCCCTCAGGCGCTTCGGTTCGGGAAGCTTTCCTCGGCGATGATCCCATGGGGTCCGTAGCTTACGAAGCTCAGCGCCGCGAAGCGGCCGTCGTGCTTCTGCTGCAGCTCACCTTGGCTCCAGAAGGACGCGCTCGCCATCTCGGCCTCTCTGAACTCGAAGCCGCGATGGGGGCGGATCGCGATGTGGTGCTCCTCGCCGGTCACCGGGTTCCTGATCGGGTCGACGTCCGCCTCCAGCACGTTCTCGACCGAGAACCGGCCGCGGCGCGCCTCGAGGTCGAACTCGAACGCGATGTTGGCAATAACCGGTTCCGGCTCGTTGGCGATCGTCGAGGCATAAATGGCGAAACCTGTCGTCGGCTCCTGCTCCTTGCCGCCGAGGATCGTGAACAGCGCGTCGACCTGCTCCCGGGTCGCCCTGCGGTCGACCACCGACCACCATGTCCCGTTACCCTCGTGTACCGGGCCTGGCCAACGATAGACGCCGGCGACGCGCAGCCCGTCGAGCTGGACCTTGCCGAAGTGGCCCTCGGTGATCTCCATCGCCATAACACCCTCGCAGGGCAGCCGCGTGGGCCGAGCATTGAACTCGCAGGGGCAACCGTAATCGCAGCTACAGGTTCCGATCTGCTTGGTCCGGATCATCCTGTCCACATAAGCCATGGCAGGTCTCTCCTTGTCGTCATCGATCGTCGACAGGCATCAGGCGGTCGCCGCGGCCACCAGGAACCAGCCACCCCAGGCGAGCAGGGCCACGCCCAGAGCCTGGCCGACGCGGTACCCGAACGGCGCCAGCTTCTCGATCAGGACCACCAGCGCCAGGCCGATGATCCAGTAGAGATTCATGATCCCGCCGAAGAACAGGATCGCCATCAGCCCCCAGCAGCATCCCAGACAATAGGCGCCATGGTGCAGGCCCATCCTGAACGCGCCTTGCACGCCGGGGCGCCAATGCTGCGAGAGGAACTGGATCGGCCCTCGGCAATGCTTCAGGCAGGCGCGCTTCAGCGGCGTGAGCTGATAGAGCCCCGCGACGATCAGGATGCCCCCGGCAAGGGACATGCTGGTGCTGTTCAGCATCATCGGCGAGAGAAGCCCGGCCCGCTCGAACGCCCATTGCAGCGAAGCGGCCACGACGCTGAACGAAGCCCAGGCGACCAGGTAGCCGGCGGTGAAGGCAGCCACGCTCCAGGGGCTGGCCTGCCCGCCCTTCTGCGCCTCGGCCTTGCGGTTGACGACCGCATAGAGCAGCACCGTCGGCGCCGCGCTCGGCAGCATCATGGCGACCATCATGATCCACCACATGAAGAACATCAGCACGAAGTAGCCGGGGCTCCAGCCGACCGGCATCGCCATCGTCTGCATGGCGCCCGTCATGCCATCCGTCGCCCCGCCAGACATCGCCATCGGCTGTCCGGCCGCCTGGCCCAGCGCCATCGGCAGCGAGGACATGTCGAAGGCCGACATGCCCATCCCCGCCCCGCCCAGCACATAGGCCCAGCTCAGCAACATGATCAAGACAAGTGCGGCGATCGAGATTGTCCGGTCTCGCCGCAGGACACTTTCGACAGGCGTCGGCATGGGGGTCTCAGCGCGCATTGATGCACCTGTTCGGACGGAGCAGATCTCAACATGGTCCGGTCGTCTGCCCGCACTGCGTCGGGGCGACCGCCGGGACCAGCGGATCACTGCCTAGTTGGACCAGGCGAACGGTGCGAAATGGCCGTTGCGAGAACCCGTGCTGTCATTCCATGAGATCCCGAAGACATTGAAGACACTTCGCGTCGCCTTGGCCAGGGCTAGCCGGGCATTCGCGGGATGGCCGGTGTTGTCGAGCGCGAGCGGAACCGTCGCGTCGGCCATGCTCGGGATGCCGGCAACAGCCTGATCGACCAGACTGCCGGCCTTGGCGCCAAAGGTCATGCCTTCGCCGGTGATGCTGATCGCGCACTTCTCGACGCCTGCCATCTCGCCCACCAGCGGCGCGAGATGCGACATCGGCCCGCCGGCGGCGCCGGTCGCGATCGCCGTGATCGCCTCGGTCTGGGCGTCGTCAGCCTTCTCGTCGACGATCAACCCGACCTTGATGTTGCCGTCGATCATCGCGGCAGGCGAGTGCAGCAGGACGATGAACGAGAGCCCGTCAAGGCTCACACCATCCTTCTGGCCCTTCTCGATCCGCATGGCGATGGCGGCCTTGCAGTCGCCTTCGGTCGGCATGTCCGCGAGATTCGACGTGATGCAGGGACAGACGAAAGCGCAGTTGCAGGTTTCCACGTACTGGCCTTCGATGGTCCATGGAGTTGCAGTCATTTCCTTCCCCCTCTCTCGTCATCTTGTTGTCGGTCCGGTGCAGTGATTTGCAGCAGGACCAACCGAACTTTATCAAAATGAGACAGAAATGGCACGTCGGTGAGAATCTCACATTGCCACCGGAGGATCTCCCGCTCACGCGTCTTTTCACAGCCAGGGGCAGGCGTACGCACTCACGGTCTTCTGCGAGATGGTCTGATTCCCCGTATTTACTGGTCATTCAACGGCAATTCGCCGCAACGCACATTCTGGCGGAGGCAAGCTCCTCTCCGATTCCCCGCCCCAACACCCGCCCGGTCGCGCCGGACACCTCGTCCGGCGGCGGCCCGGTCGCCTCCCGCCGGGTGACGTGGAGGCACCTTCCGGCGCGCGGCGCGGCGTGCATCGGAGGGTCCCAAAAACCGACCCGGCGTGGCAGGATGCGGTCGCGACGGGTTGCCGACACGATCACGGAAAGGACGACGTCATGGAGAGGAAGAAGATGCTGCTGGACTTCCACGCGGCCTATAACGACGCCTTCAACCGGGGCGACGCCGCCGGCTGCGCCGCGTTCTTCACCGAGGATGTCGCCCTGCTGCCGCCCGGCCAGCCGATGATGCGGGGCCGGAAGGCGTTCGAGGACGCCTACCGGTCGCGGATGGACCAGGACAGCGGCGGCTCCCACAGCAACGAACTGGTGGAGTACGGCGTCGAGGGCGACATGGCCTACGAGATCGGCAAGTTCGCCGTCGAGGGCGCGAACCCGACCGAGAAGGGCAAGTTCGTCAATATCCTGAATCGCCAGCCGGACGGCGGCTGGAAGGTCACCGTGTCGATCTTCAACAGCGACGGGGAGTAGGGCGCGCGCCGCGGATGGCCGGCCCCGGCGCCCGCACGCATCATGCCGATGGACCCGGGGCCCGCCATGAACCAGAATGCACCCCGGAACCATTGGTTTGGGCCGCCCGGCGTCCACATCCCGATCATGATCTGAGCTCAACCGGCCATGCGCTTCATCATCCTCACCGCCGCCTCGCTCGTGCTCGCGGCCTGCGCCGCCCCGCCGCGCAACCCGGTTCCGCTGGAGCTGCAGCACGATGCCGTCATTCCGGGCATTCCGGGGGCCCGCTACTGGGCGGACGCTGCGCCGGCAAATCTCGACCAGGTGTTGACAGAGATGGCCCGTCAGCGCGACGCCTCGGGAGTCGGGAGGGACGTCAGCATGCTGGCCCTTTCCGGCGGCGCGGACAACGGCGCCTTCGGGGCCGGGCTGCTCAACGCCTGGACGGAACTGGGAACCAGACCGGAGTTCACCGTCGTGACCGGGGTCAGCACCGGCGCGCTCGCGGCCCCGTTCGCCTTCCTGGGGCCGGACTACGACGACGATTTGAGGCAGATGTACGGCGGATTCGAGCGCGAGCAGATCTTCAAGATCCGCGGCATCTTCGGCATCCTGCCCAATGCGTCGGTTGCCGACACCTCGCCGCTGGCCGACCTGATCGCGCACTTCGTGGACGACAAGATGCTGGACGACATCGCGCGGGAACACCGACGGGGCCGCCGCCTCGTCGTCCAGACGGCAAATCTCGACGCCGAGCGGGCCATGATCTGGGATCTTGGGGCGATCGCGGACAGCCGGGCTCCCGGCAGGCTCGACATCTTTCGCGACGCCCTGCTCGCCTCCGCGTCGATCCCGGTCGCCTTCCCCCCGGTCCTGTTCGATGTCGAGGCGGGCGGCCGGAGGTTCGACGAACTCCATGTCGACGGCAGCGTCGTCTCGGTCGCCACGGTGCTCTCGAACTGGCAGGTCGAGATGGGCTCGGTGGCCGCCGCGCGCGGCCTGGGGGGCGGGCGCCAGGTGATCTACGTCGTCCGGAACGGCCGGATCGCGCCGGAGCCCAGGATCGTGAAGCGGCAGCTGTTCAGCATCGCCGGCCGCTCGATCGGGACGCTGCTGAAGGTGCAGGGGGTCGCCGACCTCCTCACCGCCTACGTATCCGCCGATCTCAGGGGGGCGGAGTTCAACGCGACCTGGATGGGCGAGGAGTTCGAGCTTCAGAATCCGGGCCTGTTCGATCCGGGCTACATGAGCGCGCTCTACGACTACGGCTACAAGCTGATGATGAGCGGAAGGGCCTGGTCGGACAGGCCGCCGGTGCTGATGAGCGACAAGGACCGGGCGGCGGCGATCCGGCGGCCTTGCGTTCTGGAGGCCTGCGAGTCCCCGGGCGGACCGGCCGGCGCGCCGGCGGAATAGGCTCCGGCGGCGCGTGCGCGGCGCCTCGGCGTGCGGGTATGGGGCAAGCGGTTGGTTTGGCGGCGGGTCTCGCTTGCGGTGCCGACCGGTGGGCGCCGTCGTGGCGGGCAGCAGCCGCAGCCATGTTCATCCTTCCTGTTCGATGCGCCGGAGGGTCGCCCGGAACCGATCGAGCGTGGCGGGGTCGTGGTAAAAGACTTCCTCCTGGATAATGGCGTCGATGGTCATGCCGGGAGAGCGAGAATAGCCTGCCTTCAGTCTCGCGAGGGCGGCTGCGGCCTGCTGCGTTTCGCCCAGCTCGGCCTGGCAGATGGTCACGTAGACAAGCGACCATGCTGGCATCGTGGCCATCCTGGTGTAGCAGGCGAGCGCCTCGCGGTAGCGCCCGGCTCCCGTCAGGATGATGCCGTGGAAATCCTCGAACCATCCCACCGCGAACGGGTCTCGTCGTCGAGCGTGGTCCAGTTCAACGAGCGCTGCATCGAACCTGCCGACGAAACTGAGCAGAAGGGCCCGAATGCTGAGGATGAACGGATCGTTCGGGTTCAAGGCCACGGCGCGGTCGAGGCTTGGTTCGGCCTCCCGGATCCGGCGCAGGTACATGAGGGCGAACCCGCTTGCGAGATGCGCGTACGCTTCCTCGGGGTCGAGCTGCAGCGCGGCCCTTGCGATCTGAAGCCCGGACTCAAGGTGTCCGGGATCGTATGACCAGAAGAATCTGATCGATTGAACGAAACTCAGCATGGCGCGCGCGCTCGCAAATTCGGGGTCCAGTTCGACGGCCTTCTGCAAATACGGCTCCGCCTGGATCACCGTGTCGTACGCGCGGGCCAGCTGCAGCGCTCGGAGGTAGCTCTCATAGGCCGACATGCTGCCGGTCGGACGGCCCCTGGTGCGCGAGGCGATTGCAGTCCTTGCCTGCCGGGCCAACCGCGCCGTGATCATCTGGGTGACTTCGTCCTGGATGGCGAAGATGTCGTCGAGCTCGCGATCGTAGTGCTCGGCCCAGACATGGGCCGCCGAGGCGGCATCGATCAGCCGGGCGCTTACCCGGATCCGGTTGCCGACCTTCCGCACGCTGCCTTCGACGACGTACTGGACGCCGAGCTTCCTTGCCAACTCGGCCAGGTCATTCGCCCTGCCGCGGAACCGGAAGGAGGAGTTGCGGGCAATGACCAGGAACTCCTTGAACTTGCTGAGTTCGGCGATGATGTCGTCGGTCATGCCGTCGCTGAAATAGTCCTGTCCCGGATCACCGCTCATGTTGTCGAACGGCAGCACCGCAATCGATGGCCTGCGCGTCTCGTGAAGTTCCGGTGTCGCCGCGAAAGGCCTGGGTCCGGCATATTTGTAGCCCCGGCCATGCACCGTCACGATCGTCCCGGCCGGGAGTGTCTTGCGAAGTGCGGAGACGTGAACCTGGAGGGTGTTGTCCTCCACCACCCGGCCCGGCCAGACGCTGTCGAGCAGATCGCCCTTGCCGACCACCTCGTCGGCCCTGCTCAGCAGGATATCGATAATTTCAAAGGATGGCGCCGACAGCTCCACAGGCCCCTCGGGCCCGATGAGCAGGCGACTGGCGCGCTGCAGCCGGTAGTTCCCAAACTCCCAGTCCATTCGCCAGGAACCTCTCCTACGGCGGAGGCAGGATACTCCCAAACCTCCTTGTAGGCCAACTTCAGCCCGATTCAGGACTTTTCAGGTCCGAACCAAGGACCTGAGCGGGAAGCGGCGTCATGCTCACCCCACAGGAGGACGCCATGACAGACATCTCCATCGCCGCCCGATCGCCGTCCGTCAACTTGATCTCCCCCGGCCACGGTTCCGGGGCCTGCGGGAAGGCCCCGGACGACGCGCCGGAAATCCGCTCGGTTACCCGATGCGACAGGGGCCGGTTCGAAGCGGCGATGACCATGGCCTTCAGCGCCGATCCGGCGGCGCGCTGGGCCTGGGCCGACCCGCTTCAGTTCATAAGTACATTCATGCCACTGGTGACGCTGTTCGGCGGCAAGTCGTTCGAGCATGGCACCGCCTATGTCATCGGCGATTTCGTCGGTGTCGCACAGTGGTTGCCTCCCGGCGTCCAGCCGGACGACGGGCCGATTGGGGAACTCTTCGAGCGGAACATGTCCGAGCCGAAGCTTAGCGAGGTGCTGTTCCTGTTCGAGCAGATGGCCGGATTTCACCCCCCCGAACCCCACTGGTACATTCCCCTGATCGGGGTTGACCCGGTGCATCAGGGGCGGGGACACGGAACGCGATTGATGCGGCACGGGCTGACGGTTTGCGACCGCGATCAGCAGCTGGCCTATCTCGAAGCCACCAGCCCCACCAACCGGCAATTCTATGAGCGCCACGGTTTCCGGGTGCTGGGAGAGATCCGATCGGGCGACTCACCGCCGATGTTCCCGATGCTGCGCGAGCCGCGGTAGCCAGGCCTCGCGCAGGTCTCCGCGGGTCTCCCGGGCCGGGGCGAAGTCCAGCGACCGATGATCGCGGCCACCGGCCGGTCAGCAGTCTCCGAAGTCGGTCGACCGTGCGCGCGCGCGGTCGTCTGCGGGATAGTCCGGTTTCGGGCATGAAACCGCCGCTCAACGATTGTTCGCCGTGGCGCGCATTTCCGCGGAAACAAGCTCGTCTCCACCCCCCTCACTCCGGCCCCAGCAGCCGCTCGATCTCGTCGAACACCTCGTCCAGCAGCGCGCTGGTGGCGTGGCGGCCGGTGAAGTGGAGGCACCAGCCGTCCCGTGTCATCTCGCGGCGTATCGTCAGGGTCTCGCGGGGCTTCAGCATCCGGCGCGGGCGGCCGGAGCGCGGGGAGGCGCCGCCGGCAAGCGGGTTGGCCGGCGCCTCCGGGGGCTGGCTCTCGGCCTCGGCGAGGATCGGGAGCAGGAGCTGCCACTGGGTCTCGGGCTCGGCGCTGCGCGACTCGGTCAGCGCCACCCGGATGATGCTGCCATATCCGGCGCGGAGCGCGGATTCGATGCGCAGGCACTGGCGCTCGGTCAGCCGCTCGGGCGCGGTCAGGAAGCCGTCCAGCTCCTCGGCGAGCCGCGCCACCGCATGCAGCCGGTTGCGCTTCTGGCGGGCCGCTGAGGGGTAGAGGCCGAGGACCGCCGCCTCGACGGTCGGGAAGATCTCCTGGCGCTGGGCGAGCCAGGCGATGCGGCCGCGCTCCCAGGGCGAGAGCTGGCAGCGGATCTCGTTCTCCTCGACCATGGCCGAGAGCGCGGCGGCATAGCTCGCCGGCGCCCGGATCAGCGCCGGGATCGCCGCCCAGCGCGACTCGCCGGTGAGCTCGTGCATCGAGCGGAAGACGCTGAGCCGGCGCAGCCCCGAGATCAGGCCGTAGCGGTGCGCCCCGCGCGGCTCGGAGAGTCGCCAGAGCTCGACGGGCATGCGCAGGCCGCCGGCGGCGATCGAGTGGCGGAGCTCGGCCAGCGCCTCGTCCTCCAGCGCCTCGCGGTCGCGGGGCAGGGCGGCGGCGTCGATCTCGGCCAGCGGCACCAGCCGGATCGGGACGGGGGCGGCGTGATCGGGGGTCGTGGCGTCGCCGGGGTGGCTGTCGGAGGCCTGGGCGGGGGTCGGGTATTGCATGGGCTATGCCTCGGGTCTTCGGGCTGAACTGGGACGGGATCGGGGAGGATCGCGCGGAAGAAAGGATTTTTGGTAAATTTTCCGGAAATTGCCGGGTCCGGTCCACTGGGGCGTCTTCCGGACGGATCACGGCCGGGCGGACCCGGCTATGCCGCCCGGAGGCGCCGTGCTAGCCTCCGCCGGCGCCGGCGGAGGGCGCGTCCCATGGCATCCAGATCCAGGAAACCCAGTCCCAAGAGCATCCAGTCCCAAGACCTCCAGTCCCAAGGCATCCGGTCCCGCAAGAACCGGCGGTCTCGCCGTGCTGATCGGCACCACCAAGGGCGCCTTCCTGCTCGACGGTGGCGGCGGGCGCAGCGGCTGGACGGTCCGGGGGCCGTTCTGCGACGGCTGGCCGGTCAACCACCTGATCGGCGACCCGGAGACGGGCACGCTCTGGGCCGGCGGCGGCGGCGACTGGCACGGGGCGGGGGTCTGGCGCTCGGAGGATGGCGGCGAAAGCTGGGAGGTCGCCCGGCTGACCAGGGGCACCATGGACGACTGGGCCGCCAACGACGCGGATTTCGCGCGGATGATCGGCTGGAGCGATAAGCCGCTGCCGTTCGGCGACGGCTTCGCCCAGATCTGGTCGCTCTGCCACGCCCACGGCACGCTCTATGCGGGCACCAAGCCCGCGAGCCTGCTGGCGAGCCGCGACCATGGCCGCACCTGGGAGCGGGTGCAGGGCCTCTCCGACCACCCATCGGCCGGGAGCTGGAACCCCGGCGCGGCGGGCCTGGTGCTGCACACCATCGTGCCCGACCCGGCGGACGCGCGGAAGCTCTGGGTCGGCATCTCGGCCGCCGGCGTCTTCGCCACCGAGGATGGCGGCGCCACCTGGGAGCGGCGCAACCGCCTCTCCAACGCCGAGGCCTGCGGCCATCACGACCACCCGGCCGCGCCCCGCGACGGCGAGACCGGGCACTGCGTCCACAACATGATGCGGGCGCCGGGCGGCAGCGACCTGCTCTACCAGCAGAACCACCACGGCGTCTGGCGCTCGGCCGATGGCGGACGGAGCTGGGACGACATCACGCCGGGCCTGCCCTCGACCTTCGGCTTCCCGATCCGGGTCCACCCGCGTGATCCGCAGACGCTCTGGACCCTGCCGCTGAACGGCGACATGGCCGGCCGCTTCCCGCCCGATGCGGCCGCCGCGGTCTGGCGCTCGCGCGACGGCGGGCAGAGCTGGCAGGCGATGCGCGAGGGGCTGCCGCAGCGGGGCTGCTTCTTCACCGTGCTCCGTCAGGCCATGGCCGGCGACGGGCGCGACCCGGCGGGCGTCTATTTCGGCACCAACAGTGGCTCGGTCTTTGCCAGCCTCGACGAGGGGGATACCTGGCAGGAGATCGCCCGCCATCTGCCGACGATCCTGGCGGTCGAGGTGATCGACCGGGGGTGAACCGGGGATGAACCGGGGGTGAGGCGGCGGTGGCGGTGACCCGGGCGGAGGTGTTCGGGAGAACGTCGGATGGGTCGCTTCACCGACGCCGGGGAAAGCCTCATCGACCGTCCGCTGGACGGGACACTGGCGAGCCGGATTCTGCGGGGGACGCGCGTCCCATGCGGCTGTGGCTGGCGGGCCCGTGCGAGCCGGCGTCCTGGCAGTCCCCCGGCCGCGGCGAGATCTCCGCGCGCAGCCCTCAGGCGGCGCGCAGCTCCGCCAGCGCGTGCCGGCCGGCGCTGGTCAGGTCGAGCCGGCCGAAAGTCAGTTCCGCCAGCCCCAGCGCCAGCAGGCGCTCGGCATGGCTGAACGGGATCCGCTCGCGCAGCGGCCCGTCATCCAGCTCTGCCAGGGAAGTCCGCTCGTCGGGGGTCAGCCGATCGGCCAGTTCTCTCACTCTGCTCCACATCTCACCGCAACTCCGTCCGGAATTATGCGATCCACCCCACGCGGCTCGGCTGAGTGCCTCAGCAAGAACCGGGTAACCATAGAACCCGACCGGAATGTGTTTCCTTCGTGGCCCGCCGCAACCAATCGGCACCTGTTGCGTCAGCGCCACATAGATGGAGTGGGAGTCCGGTCCGAGCAAGCCTCCGCGGGCCAGAACGCCAACTGCCGGCGAACCGCCCGCCATCACACCACCTGCCAGGACGCCGCCTGGCAGGGCCTTGCTTTTATGGATATTGCCTACCAGCCGCCGATCATCGCCAGCACCCGGCGCCCGGTATGGGTCAGGTCGGGATTGCCGCCGTTCAGCTCGGCGAGTCCCAGCTCGATCAGCTTCTCCTCGTGGTTGGTGGAAATCGGGCGCTGGGCGCATTTCGCCCGGAGCGTTCTTAGAGACCTTCTTTCACCTTCACTCAACTGCGCAACCAACTGCTCTGCCTTGCACATCCGAAAGCTTCCTTTCATTGGCCGGTGGTGGATTCCGGCAGTCTCTGTGTGGTGCCCCTTCTCTGCCTCGACCTTACCAGCGGATGAAATTTTCTACATCTCACCCCCAGGCATCATGACCATGCGGGTGAGTCATGCGGGCAACATATTTCGTGACGTTTATGCAACCATCGGGAGTCCCGCGACCGGCTCTTGCAGCGTTTGCTTGCCGGGGCGGCCCAGGCGTGCCCGCGCCCCGCCTGGAACCGCGTCGTGGCGGCGGAGAAGGAGGCCGAGGCCAACGTCATCCGCCGGCGCGAGGAGGCCGCGGCGACGCGGGCTCCGCTCGACACGGCGAAGGTCATGGCCGAGGGTCATGGCCGAGCGCCCGGTGATGCTGCGGCTGACGGAGCTCGAGGCGCTCGACGCCATCGCGGGCAAGGTCAAAAACCTGGCCGTGCTCAACGGCACCGAGAGCCTGATGAAGAGCCTGATGCGGCCGAGCGACCGGGCGGACGGAACGAGACGGGGCCATCCGCTGCGGGGGCGGCCCTCTGGAACTCTCCGATGGCCGAGACGTCGGACGGCCCCCTCACCCCCCGCTGAACTCAGCCCCCGCTCCGCCATCAGCGCCTCGATGGCGTCGGCCAGGTCCGCGTCCTCGATGTTGAGCGCGCCGCGTGCCACCCTGAGGTCATGGGCGCGGCGCAGGATCTGGGCATGGGTCAGGCCCGGCGGCGGCTCGAACTTGTAGGCGGCGAGCTCCAGCCTGAGCCCGCAGGGCTCGCGGAAGTAGATCGACCACATGAAGCCCCGGTCGATCTCGCCGGTGTGGCCGATGCCGCGCTCGTCGAGCCGGGCCGCGATCTGCTTGTAGACCGCGAGGCTGACCCAGAACGCCAGGTGATGCACCGAGCCCACCTGGTCCTTCACCCGCTCGCCCGCCTTGCGGTCCTCCCTGGTGAAGACGGTGATCAGCCGCCCGTCGCCCGGATCGAAATAGAGGTGGTTGATCGAGTGGTCGTCGAGGTTCGGCTGCTCGAACACCAGCGGCATGCCGAGCACGCCCTCCCAGAAATCGACCGAGGTCTGCCGATCGGCGCCGTTGAGCGTGATGTGATGCACGCCCTGGACCTGGATCTTCCTCATCGGCGCCTCCTTTGCCGGGTTTCTCCGGTGAATCCTCTTCGGCGAACGATAGCGGAGACCGGCCGGAAGGGAAGGGCGCGGTGCCGGGCGGGCGCCGCGGCCGCTTCGCCGACCCGGCCGCGGAATGTTGCGGAATCGTGCGAATTCGAAACTTTCCAACGCCGGTGATTGTGCCTAGGATGCCAGGCGCAGCGTCTTTGCTTGTGGGTGTGGTGGCTCGATTGTGTGGCTCCGAACGTGCGGAGGTTCGTCATGCTGTGCCGCCCGATACCTTTCCTGACAAGATCGCTTTTGGCGCTCTGCCTCGCGGCGGTGCCGCTCGCTCCCGGGGGCGACGGGCTGGTAACGCCCACCGCCGTCGCGAAGGCCGGCGGGAACGGTGGCGGGAAGGGCGGCGGGCGTGGCGGTGGACGCGGTGGCGGTGAAACCGGCGGCCCTGGCGGAGCCGGTGGTGCTGGCGGGGCCGGCGGGGCCGGTGGCGGCGCAAGCGGTGACAGCGGCGGTGCTGGCGGGTCAGGAGCTGGTGGCGCAGGCGGGGCCGGTGGCGCAGGCGGGGCCGGCGCGGGTGCCGGGTTCGGAGTCGATTCGGCTTCGCGCGGCAGCGGCGAGAGCGGCAAGAATTCCGGCCGGCGGCCGGGAGTTATCCCGTCGCAGCCGCAGGGCGGCAATTTCCTGGATTCCCTGTTCGGCGCGATCCTCGGCACCGAGCCCGGCGGGACGGCGGAAGCCGCCCTGCCGCAGCCAGCCGACGGGACGCCCGCTCGGGCGCGGACCGCCGTGCAGCCCCGGCAATCTCGCCCGGCCGTCGCGGCGGTGCGGGCGGCCCCCGAGACCTCGGCGAATCCGGTGGCCAGGCCGGCCGGTCAGGCGGTGGCGGCGAGCGGCGTCGCCGCGCCCGCACCGGCGGCGGGTTCGATCCTGCCCGCATCGGCGGTGCTGATCGCGACGGGCGAGGCCTGGGTGCAGGTCTCCGATGCCCGCGGAATCGTGTTCGAAGGGATCCTGCCGGCGGGCGAGAGCCTCGAGATACCGTCTGGCGCCGATCAACCCCGGCTGTGGGCCGGGAACGCCGGAGCGGTCTTTGTCGCCCTGGGCGCGACGGTCTACGGGCCGGTCGGCGAGCCGGGTCGGGTGGTCCGCGATCTGCCACTGGTGCCGGAGCAGATCGAGACCGGGCTCGCGGAGACGGAACTCGCCGCCCTCGGCCTGGCTTGGGCGGCGACCGGTGCACCGGGCGATTCCGGGACGGAAGCCGGCGGGCCGGTGGTGGCGATGGCCGCGCCCGCCGCCATCGCGGTGCCGGCCGTCGGGACCGCGTCCGCCCTAGCGGTGGATCCGGCATCCGGCGGCGTCGCGGCACGCGGCGGTCCCGGAGCGCTTCCGCATGCCGCAGGCGCGCATGGGCTCGCGGGGCCGGGTCTGGCCGCGCGTTTCGCCGGTCTGGCGGAGCTGGCGGCGTCGACCGGGCTGCCGCCCGCGCCCGGCGCGGCGCCGCCGCAGCCGGGCCATGCCATGAATGACGGCGCGCTCGACGGGCGGCGCGCGCCCCCCGCCGCGCCTTCCGGCGGCGACCGGGCGGTTCCCGGCGCACTGACGACGCCGGCGCAACTTTCCGCGGTTCCCGGCCTGGCCGGCGCGCCGCCGTCCGGCTGGACCGAGGTGGACGGGCGCGGGATCGTCGCGGCCGCGGTCATCGACCGGGCCGCGCCGGCGGCCCCGGCGCGCCTGCCGGCCGGGGCGATGATCGGCGTCCTCGTCGCCCTGCTCTGCATGATGGCGATCGCCGGGGTCTGGCGCACCGGCGGGAACACCGGACGCTGGCCGGACCGGCGGGCGATGGGCCATGTCCGGGCGCCGGCGCGGCCCGCCGAAGCATCGCGGTGCGCGGGCGGGTCCGTTCCGGAGGTGCCGGGAGCCGAGACGCGGGCGATGGTCGCCAGCCCCGACGGCGCCCAGGCCGCCCGGACCGCGGTGACGCCGGAGCGCGTCGTGTTGTACGTCCGCGACGCCATCGAACGGTGCGCGCGGCGGGCGACCGGCGATCTCGGCCTGCCGTCGCCGCAGGAGGTCGAGGACAGGGTCGGCCGGGCCCTCGATCGCCTGGGGCCGGTTCCCCCGGCGCCGCAGTCCGACAAGGTGACACCGTTCCCGTTGCCCGACGGCGGTTCCGGGCTCCGCGCTATCATGGCGGAGTCAACCGACGTCCCGCCGCCGCCGGGCGGATTGTCGAGCCGCTCCGGCCAGAGGAAGAGGGCCTCCGCCGGCGGCTGAATGCGCGTGTCCGGGTTTCGCCGGGTGGCGGCCAGTCCGGCCGTCGCTCGGGATCAGGCCGTGCCCGCCGCCCGCGCGGCCGCGCGCCCAAAACGACCCGTGCGCCCAAAGAACCTTCGCGCCCAGAAACCGGCGCGCCCAAGCAATTGTGATCCACGCCGCGCCGGCACTATTCTAGGCTTCCGGCCTGCGACGGCTCTGCCGGGCATACTCAGACCGCAAGGGAGAAACAGATGAAACTTGCAGCGATCATTCTGACCGGGGCCGCGCTGGGGCTCGGGGCGATGCCGGGCGCTGCCCGTGCGCAGGACATGAGCTTCTTCATCACCAGCGTCGGCATGGGGGACGGGGCCAATCTGGGCGGGCTCGAGGGGGCCGATGCGCACTGCCAGAAGCTGGCCGAGGCGGCGGGTTCGACCGGCCGCACCTGGCGCGCCTACCTCTCGACCCAGGAGCCGGGCAAGCGCGGCGAATCGGCACGGCTGCGGATCGGGCAGGGTCCGTGGTACAACGCCCGCGGCGAGCTGATCGCCACCGATCTCGACCAGCTCCACATCCTGCCGAACATCTACCTGCGCACGGCGCTGGACGAGAACGGCAACCGGATCAAGGGCCGTTACGACGACGCCAACGAGCACGACATCCTGACCGGCACCCAGGAAGACGGCATGGCCTTCTGGCCCTGGCAGGAGGGCGACAAGACCTGCTCGAACTGGACCTCGAACGGCGAGGGCTCGGCGATCGTCGGCCACCACGACCGCCACGGCGGCGGCAACACCTCGTGGAACTCGTCCCACGCCTCGCGCGGCTGCAGCCAGGAGGACCTGAAGGGAACCGGCGGCAACGGCTACTTCTACTGCTTCGCCGCGGACTGACGCCGGCGGAAACACACAGGCCGGCCGCCTGCCGTCCGGCAGGCGGCCGCCGATCCGGGATTGACATCCGGCGCCGCCCTTGATGGCATCGCCCGCCGGCGCACCGCTCACCCTCATCCGGAGAGACCATATGCTTTGGCGGGCCTTCGCAGTCGCCCCGTTCCTGCTGTTGTCCCCGCCCTCCGCGGCGGCGGGCGCGATCATCCCGGTGCTCGCCGACCCGACGGCGACCTATGAGGATCTCGGGCGCCGGGAGATGGGGCCGGGGATCTTCGAGATCATCACCAAGCGTGTGGGGGCGCTGGGCACCAGCTATGCGCGGCGCGAGGTGAACTGCCGCTACTGGACCTTCCGCTATACCGGCAACGCCGACACCCAGGAGGAGCTTGCCGCCCAGTATGTCAACAGCCCGTTCGGGCCGCTGGAGCCCGGGTCGGTCAGCTACTACATCGCCCTCGAAATCTGCCGCCCGGGGACCCGGTCCGCGCCCAGCACCGGACGGTAGGGCAATCCCGGCGCAAGCGGAGCCGGCCGCATGGGCGGGATGCCGCCCCGGCGGTCAGAACAGCCAGGGCTCGTCCGGGAGCTCGGTGCAGAGGGCGCTGGCCTCCAGGTACATGGCCCGGACCGGCTCCTTCAGGTGGTCGTTGTCGGTGAACAGGGCGACGACCCTGACCGGCTCCTTGGGCGGCGTGCCGAAGGCGGCTTCGTAGTCCGCCCGGAGGTCCCGCCGCTCGGCGACCCAGGCGCCGAGACCGTCCGGGCCGCTCCGCACCACGATGCTGCGGAGCGTGCCCGGGAAGTAGGGGCTGTCGACGATCGCGCCGGGCGGATTCGCCGCCGTCGACCAGGCATAGCGGATCGTCGGCACCGGCCTCGGGTTCGACAGCGCCCCCGGATCGCCGAACACGAAGAAGACCGAGGCGGCGACATCCTCGCTGTCCCGGCTCGCGAGGTCGGCCTGCTCCGGCAGCGCGTCCACCCGCCAGGTCCACTCGGCGACCGGGCACTTCCCGGTGTCGAGTTCGAACGGGCGCGCCAGCGCCGTGGACGAGCCATCGACGCTCGGAACGATGGCGACCCGGTCGCCGACCGCGGCCAGGGTCCAGCTCGAACTCGCCCCAGATGCGCACATGGCGCCATTTCTGTTGCAGCGCGTCGGCGGCGGCGAAGATCTCGAGGCGCTGGTCGGCGGGGTTGCCGGGCTGCGTCCGGGCAGCGTCCGGGCCTGCGCACCCGGAGAGCGCCAGGGCGGCGCCCACGCCGGCCAACCGGAATGACAGAAAGCGAAGGGATCTCATCGCCGAACGGAATACCTGTACCGGGGCGCGCACTCAAGACCGTTCGCGGGAGGTCGGGGAGAAATCTCGCGCGCCCGCGCCGCCCGTCCGGGCGCGGCGGGAGCCATGGCCGAGGCAGCCGGCGGAGCCGCGGCGCGGCGGTTCCGCCATGCGGGTGATTCCCGCTTTCGCCGGCCGCGCCGGCGCTTTCGCCCGCCGGGTCACCCGCATAGGTAGTCCGCGGTCGCCGGCCGCGCTCCGCGGCGGTTGCACCCGCGCCCGCCCTCCGGAAACGCCCTGCCGCGACCGGGATTTTTTATTGTGGCAGGATTGTGGCTTAAGTTCGTCAGTTTCAGGCTGAAACCAAAATCCCGTTCTGTCGGGATGGCGACCGCTTACCCTCGGTCAGATCCATTCATGATCGGGAGATCGTCATGAACATTCTGGTGCCAATGCGATTTCTGCGCGACGAACAGGGGGGCGGAACCGTCTGGGGCCTGCTCTGGTTCATGCTGATGGTCGGGATCTGCGGCCTTGCCGTGGACACGACCGACGGCTTCCGGGCCCGGACCATGCTGCAGGCGACGGCCGACGCGACGGCGCTGGCCGGGGCCATCGATCTGCCGAACCCCGGCGCCGTGAGCGCGACGGCCGTATCCTATTCCGTCGACAACATGGGCACCGCGATCAACGGCGCGGTGCTCGACCCCGCCGACGTCCATGTCGGCCGCTGGGATCCGGTCAACCGCGCCCTTGACACCGGCTCCCTCGTGCCGGACGCGGTCATGGTCACGGTGCACCGGTCGAGCGTGAACGGCAACGCGCTGGCGACCAACTTCCTGCGGATCATCGGCCTCACCAGCTGGAACGTGAAGGCCCAGGCGGTGGCGCAGCGCTACATTCCCGAATGTCTCCGCGACGGGCTGATCGCGACCGAGATCGTCGACATCTCGTCGAACAACAGCTTCACGAACCGGATCTGCATTCACGGCCAGGAAGGCGTCAACATCCAGAGCAACAACTACTTCCAGACCGGTGTCGGCGTCAGCATGCCCTATGTCAACTTCCACAATCTGCTCGACAGCGACGACATGCTCGAGATTCCCAGCAGCGGCCCGACCAGCAATGACGGACTGCCGGAAGCCCTGCGCGAGCAGAGCCTGCTGCCGCGGATGGTGAACCATATCGACGAGATCATGGAGGCGTTCCTCGATCCGGAATCGTCCTACCAGCCGGGCTATATCGACACCGACGAGCCGGTCATCGTGGTCGACGAGAAGTTCAATCTCGGCGCGGTCCTGCCGAACCGGATCTACTGGGTGAAGTGCAAGCCCAACAAGCACGCCGCGATCCCGTCGGGCTCCTATATCCGCGAGGTGGTCATCATCGCCGACTGCGAAGTGCAGATCGGCGCCGGGGCGACGGTCGTCGACGCGGTGATCGGCTCGCGGGGCGGCGCCAACGGCAAGAAGGACAGCGCCAACATCGGGGTGCCCGCCGGCGCGCAGCTGGGGCTCCAGGACGACTGCGCCACCGGCGGCGGCGTGCAGCTGTTCTCGAACGCGTCGATGCACTTCTCGTCCTCGACCGGCTTCGACGGGGTCCAGCTGGTGGCCGCCGGCGACATCGACCTCGGGGCGCGCGACATGGGCATCAACGGCATCTCCGCCCAGGCGGGCGGGACCATCACGATGACCTCGTCGAACATGTTCGGGCTTTGCGCGGGCGGGACGCCGGACTTCTTCACGGTGCCCTACTACCGCCTCGTGCTCTGAGGTGCGGGGAGCGGGTCTCGGGAGCGTGTCTGCAGGCCCGATCCGCCCGGAATGTCCGTTCCGAGGCGCGCCGCCACGCCGGCGGTGGCGGATGACAGAAGGGCGCGCCCGGCGGCGCGCCCTTCCAAGCCTTGCCCGGGCTGCGGCTCAGTGCACCGTCGCCAGCTTCGCTTTCCCGGCCCGCGCCCGTTCTCCCAGGATCAGCCCGTCGTCGCCGGCGCTGACCGCCAGGGTCTCGCCGTCCTTCAGCGTGCCGCCCAGCAGCAGTTCGGCCAGCGGGTCCTGCAGCGCCTTCTGGATCACCCGCTTCAGGGGCCGCGCGCCGTAGACCGGGTCGTAGCCCTTGTCGGCCAGCCAGGCCAGGGCCGTGCCGTCGAGGTCAAGGACGATCTTCCTCGGCTCGAGCCGCTTTGCCAGCTGCTCGATCTGGATCCGCACGATGCCGTCCATGTTGGCACGGCTGAGGCGGTCGAACAGGATGATCTCGTCCAGCCGGTTCAGGAACTCGGGCCGGAAATGCCCGCGCACCACCGCCATCACCTCGCCCTCGACCTCCGATGCCCTGGCCCCGTCCGGCAGGTTGGCCAGATACTCGGCGCCGAGGTTCGAGGTCATGATGATCAGCGTGTTCCGGAAGTCGACCGTGCGGCCCTGGCCGTCGGTCAGGCGGCCCTCATCGAGCACCTGGAGCAGCACGTTGAAGACGTCATGGTGCGCCTTCTCGATCTCGTCGAACAGCACCACCTGGTAGGGCCGCCGCCGCACCGCCTCGGTCAGCGAGCCGCCCTCCTCGTAGCCGACATAGCCCGGAGGCGCGCCGATCAGCCGGGCGACGGAGTGCTTCTCCATGAACTCGGACATGTCGATCCGGACCATCGCCTGGTCGTCGTCGAACAGGAACTGGGCCAGCGCCTTGGTGAGCTCGGTCTTGCCGACGCCGGTGGGCCCGAGGAACAGGAAGCTGCCCATCGGCCGGTTCGGGTCGGAGAGCCCCGCCCGCGACCGGCGCACGGCGTTGGCGACCGCGAGGACCGCCTGGTCCTGGCCGATCACCCGCTTGCCGATCGCGTCCTCCATGCGCAAGAGCTTGTCGCGCTCGCCCTCCAGCATCTTGTCGACCGGGATGCCGGTCCAGCGGCTGACCACGCCCGCCACATGCTCGGGCGTCACCGCCTCCTCGACCATCACGTCGCCGCCGGCCTGCTCGGCCGCCTCGAGCCGGCGCTCGAGGTCGGGGATGGTGCCGTAGGCGAGTTCGCCCGCCTTCGCGAGGTCGCCCTTGCGCTTGGCGATCTCGAGCTCGTTGCGCGCCTCGTCGAGCTTTTCCTTGATGTCGCGGGCCGCTCCCAGCTTGTCCTTCTCCGCCTGCCAGCGGGCGGTCAGCTCGGCCGACTGCTGCTGCAGCTCGGACAGCTCCTTCTCGATGCGGGCGAGGCGGTCCTTCGAGGCCGCGTCGGATTCCTGCTTCAGCGCCTCGGCCTCGATCTGCTTCTGCATGATGTCGCGGTCGAGCGCGTCGAGCTCCTCGGGCTTCGAGTCGACCTCCATGCGCAGCCGCGAGGCGGCCTCGTCCATCAGGTCGATCGCCTTGTCCGGCAGGAAGCGGTCGGTGATGTAGCGATTCGAGAGGGTGGCCGCGGCCACCAGCGCGCTGTCGGTGATCCGGACGCCGTGATGGACCTCGTACTTCTCCTTGATGCCGCGCAGGATCGAGATCGTGTCCTCGACAGTCGGCTCGGAGACGAAGACCGGCTGGAAGCGCCGCGCCAGCGCCGCGTCCTTCTCGACGTGCTTGCGGTACTCGTCGAGCGTGGTGGCGCCGACGCAGTGCAGCTCGCCCCGCGCCAGCGCCGGCTTCAGCAGGTTCGCGGCGTCCATCGCGCCCTCGGCCTTGCCGGCGCCGACCAGCGTGTGCATCTCGTCGATGAACAGGATGATGCCCCCGGCCGCGTTGGTCACCTCCGAGAGCACGGCCTTCAGCCGCTCCTCGAACTCGCCCCGGTACTTGGCGCCCGCGATCAGCGCGCCCATGTCGAGCGACATCAGCGTCTTGTCCTTGAGGCTCTCCGGCACGTCGCCATTGACGATGCGCAGCGCCAGGCCCTCGGCGATGGCGGTCTTGCCGACGCCGGGCTCGCCGATCAGGACGGGGTTGTTCTTGGTCCGGCGGCTGAGGACCTGTATCGCGCGCCGGATCTCCTCGTCGCGGCCGATCACCGGGTCGAGCTTTCCCTTGCGCGCCGCGTCGGTCAGGTCGCGGGCGTATTTCTTCAGCGCGTCGAAGCTGTCCTCTGCCGAGGCCGAGTCCGCCGTGCGGCCCTTGCGCAGGTCGTCGATCGCCGCGTTCAGCGGCTGCGGCTTTACCCCGGCGCTGTCGAGGATCTTCGCCGCCTCGGTGCCCTTGGCCAGCGCCAGCGCGGTCAGCACCCGCTCGGCCGAGACGAAGCTGTCGCCGGCCTTGCTGGCGAGCTTCTCGGCCTCGTCGAGCAGGCGCCCGAGGCCCTGGTCCATGTAGACCTGGCCGTCGCCGCCCGAGACCTTCGGCATCTTCGCGATCGCCGCGTCAACGCCCTGCTTCGCCGCGCGGGCATCGCCGCCGGCCGCCGCGATCAGGTTCGCGGCCAGCCCCTGCTCGTCGTCGAGCAGTGCCTTCAGCAGGTGTTCGGGGGTCAGGCGCTGGTGACCCTCGCGCATGGCGATCGTCTGGGCCGCCTGCAGGAAACCGCGCGCGCGGTCGGTGAACTTCTCGAAGTTCATAAGCTCTCTCCTCAAGCACGTCTGCGCCTGACGCCCTTCCTGGCGCGTCGCGCATCGCCTCACATCGCGGGCACCCTTGCTGGCATGCCCCTCACGAGCCGATGTGGGCATTCCCGCGCGGGCGCGCAAGGCCCCGGTTGACGCAGAGGGCCACTCTGCCGCATCTACCACGGGCGCCAGTTGACAGGAGATGACCATGCCCGACGACCGCCTGATCGTGGCCCTCGACCTGCCGGACGCCTTGGCCGCCGGCGCGATGGCCGAAAGGCTCGGCGACGCGGTTTCCTTCTACAAGATCGGCCTCGGCATGCTCACGGGCGGCGGGCTGGCGCTCGCCTGCGAGCTCAAGGACCAGGGCAAGCGCGTGTTCCTCGACATGAAGCTCTTCGATATCGGCGCCACGGTGGAGAAGGCGGTGGCCGGGCTGGCGCGGTTCGGGCTCGACTTCCTCACCGTCCACGGCGACCCGCAGGTGGTGCGCGCGGCGGTGAAGGGCCGGGGCGGGGCGCCGACGAGGATCCTCGCGGTGACCATCCTGACCTCGCTCGACCGGGGCGATCTCGACGACATGCTGATCCGCGAGGGCGCGGTCGAGGACCTGACCGTCGAGCGGGCGAGGCGCGCGCTGGCGGCGGGCGCCGACGGGCTGATCGCCTCGCCGCAGGAGGCCGCCCGGATCCGGGCGTTGCCCGAGGCGGCGGGCCGGCTGATCGTGACCCCCGGGGTACGCCCCGCCGGGGCCGATCTCGGCGACCAGAAGCGGGTGGCGACCCCGGCCGCGGCGCTGAGCGGCGGCGCCGACCACATCGTCGTCGGCCGCCCGGTCTGGGCCGCGCCCGATCCCCGCGCCGCCGCCGAGGCCATCCTGGCCGAGATCGCCGGAGTCTAGGGCGGGGGTCACGCGGCGCGGCGGCGGGACGGATCCCGCCCTTCGGACCGTCCGGCATCCGCCGCCCGGCGGCCTAGAGCCGGTCGCGCAGGCTGTACCAGGTCATCGCCGCCGCCATCAGGGGGGTGCGGAACCAGTCGCCGCCGGGGAACTCGGGGGTGGGCATGCGGGCGAGCACGTCCCAGTCGCCGAGCACGCCCGCCACCGCGTCGGCCGCCACCTTGCCGCCCATGGTGCCCATGTGGATGCCCGAGCCGGACCAGCCGGAGATGGCGAGGATGTTGCCCTCGAGCCGCTGGAAGGCGGGGAAGCGGGTGCCGGTGATCGCCAGCGTGCCGCCCCAGGTGTGGGTGATCTTGGCATCGGCGAGCCGGGGATAGATCTCCAGCATCTTCGAGCGAACGAGGCCGGCCATGTCGGCGGGGAAGCGCCGGCCATAGGTCTCGCCGCCGCCCCAGAGCATCCGGTGGTCGGGGCTGAGGCGGAAGTAGTTGACCACGAACTTGGTGTCGGCGACGGCGACGTTGTCGCGGATCAGCGTCCGCGCGCGGTCGGCGCCCAAGGGCTCGGTGGCGATCATGAAGTTGTTGATCGGCATCGAGCGGCGCTGGTGGCGCGGCAGCAGCCCGTCGAGATAGCCGTTGCAGGCGACGATCACATGATCGGCGCGGACCGATCCCCGCGCGGTGGTGACCCGGCCCGGCACGATGGCGGCGACCTGGCTCCGTTCGAAGATCCGCGCGCCCGCCGCAGCCGCCGCCCGGCCGATGCCGAGGGCGAGGTTCAGCGGGTGCAGATGGGCGCCGGCCATGTCGAGGTGGCCGGCATGGTAGCGCGAGGTGCCGAGCATCTGGGCGAGCTCGTCGCGCGGGACCGGTCGGGCCTCGGTATGGCCGTAGTTGCGCTCGAGATACTCCGCCTCGGCGAGCAGATCGGCCGCATGGCGGGCCTTCCAGGCGCATTCGAGGTAGCCGGGCGTCAGGTCGCAGTCGATGGCGTGCTTCGCGACCAGATCCTTGACCAGCCGGTTGGCGGCGAGGGCGATGTCCCAGACCTTGCGCGCGTCGTCGCGGCCGACCAGGCGCTCGTAGCTGTGCATGTCGGCGCGGGGGCCGATGCCGAGCTGGCCGCCGTTGCGCCCGGAGGCGCCCCAGCCGATGCGGTTGGCCTCGACGAGCACGGTGTCGAGGCCGCGCCCGGCGAGGTGCAGCGCCGCCGAGAGGCCGGCATAGCCGCCGCCGACGACGCAGACGTCGGCCCTGACCTCGCCGGTCAGCTCCGGGTGGTCGGGCAGGGGCGTGGCCGTCGCGGCATACCAGCTCTGCGGGTGGAGCCCCGCCTTGTCGTTCGTGGTCAGATAGCCGCCCACCGGTCATCCCCTTTCCGTCATCCCCGCGGAACCGGGGATCATGCAGCCGGCGATGCCGCGATCCCCGCTTGCGCGGGGATGACGGATCGGAACGGCTGTCGCCTTCGATCGATCGGGGCGTCAGCCCAGATCGGGCGCCGTCGCCTTGTAGCTCGGCAGCGCCTGCACGCGCTTCCACCAGTCGGCGAAGCCCGGCACGTCGAAGACCTTGCCCTTGTCCTCGGTCATGTCCACGTAGAAGCAGATCGGCGCCAGGTAAAAGTCGGCCAGGCCGGGGCTCGACCCCGCGATCCAGGCGTCCTTGCCGCGCAGCTTCATCAGCTCGGTCAGCACCAGGCGGGACTTCTCGATGCAATCCTTGCGGACCTCCTCGTTCTTGCCGCCGATGAAGTCCGGGAACAGGTGGTAGGCGGCGACGCCGATCAGCGCGCCGTAGCCGTAGCTGTCGACGATGGCGATCCCCATGTCCATGCGCGCCCGGTCCTTCGGGGTGCCGGGCACCAGCGACTTGCCGGACAGCACGTCGTTCAGGTAGCGGGTGATGGCGCTGGTCTCGATCAGGTGCAGGTTGCCGTGAGCCACCGCCGGAATCTTGCCGAAGGGGTGGCGCGCGAGATGCGCGGGCTGCTTGTTCTCTCCGGTCATGAGATCGACCGGGACCAGCTCGTACGCCGCACCCTTCTCGGCCAGGACCATCCGTACAGTGCGGACATAGGTCGAGGCGTCGAAGCCGTAGACGGTCAGCTTGTCGGACATGGTATCCTCCCCGTTGCTGGCACAGGCGCGGCAGGCCCGCCCCCGGCCCCGGCGAATGAGAGTGCCACGGGCAGCACCGAAATCAACAGCTCAGCGCAGCGCCCCCTGGCGGGTCAGCGCGTCTGCCAGATCGTCCAGCGTCTTGCGCGCGCGCTCGACGAAGATGTCGCATTCCTCGCGGGTGATGATCAGCGGCGGCGAGACGATCATGGTGTCGCGGGTGGCGCGCATCACCAGGTGGTTCTTGCCGATCGAGATGTCGCGGCACATGGTGCCGGTCTTGCCCTCGTTCGGGAAGCGCTTGCCGGTGGCCTTGTCCTTCACCAGCTCCATGGCGCCGACCAGGCCCTTCATGCGCGCCTCGCCCACCAGCGGGTGGTCGGCGAGCGTGCCCCAGAGCTTCTGCATGTAGGGGCCGGTGTCGTCGCGGACGCGCTCGACCAGCTTCTCCTCCTGGATGATGCGCAGGCTCGCCATGCCGGCGGCGCAGGCGGCGGGGTGGCCGGAATAGGTGTAGCCGTGGATGAACTCGCCGCCCTTCTCGATCAGCACGTCGCCGACCCGGTCGGCGATGAAGACGCCGCCCATCGGCACGTAGCCCGAGGTCATGCCCTTGGCGATCGGCATGAAGTCGGGCGTGATGCCGAAGGTCTCGGAGCCCCACATGTTGCCGGTGCGCCCGAAGCCGCAGATCACCTCGTCGGCGACCAGCAGGATGTTGCGCTCACGGCAGATGCGGCCGATCTCGGGCCAGTAGCTGTCGGGCGGGATGATCACGCCGCCGGCGCCCTGGATCGGCTCGGCGATGAAGGCGCAGACATTGTCCTCGCCCAGCCAGTCGATGGCCGCCTCGAGCTCGCGGGCGCGCATGCGGCCGAACTCGGCCGGGTCCATGTCGCGGCCCTCGGCGAACCAGTAGGGCTGGCCGATGTGATGGACGCCGGCGATCGGCAGGCCGGACTGGCGGTGCATCCCCGCCATGCCGCCGAGCGAGGCGCCGCAGACGGTCGAGCCGTGGTAGCCGTTCTTCCGCCCGATGAAGATCTTCTTCGTCGGCTTGCCCATGCAGTCCCAGTAGACGCGCGCCATGCGGAACACGGTGTCATTCGACTCGGAACCGGAATTGGTGAAGAACACCCGGTTCATGTGGGCGGGCGCGGCGTTGCACAGCATCTCGGCGAACTCGGCGGCGGCCGGGTGGGTGCACTGGAAGAAGGTGTTGTAGTAGGGGAGCTGGCGCATCTGCCGGGCCACCGCGTCGACGACCTCGTCGCGGCCGTAGCCGACGTTCATGCACCAGAGCCCGGCCATGCCGTCGAGGATCCGGTTGCCCTCGGAATTGGTCAGCCAGCAGCCCTTGGCGCCGGTGATCACCCGGGCGCCCTTGGCGTTCAGGTCCTTCGTGTCCATGAAGGGGTGCCAGTGGTGGGCGGCGTCCATCGCCTGGTACTCGGCGGTGGTGCGGAGGTTGGGCGCGGCGGTCATCGGGGCGTTCATGGCGGCGGTCCTGATATGGAAGTGATTCTCGGTTGGACGGATTTTGTGATCACAAATTGTTTTGGTCAAGGGCCAGGCTGCGCAGCAATGCCGCACCCTGGGCGACATCGGCTCGGATCGCCTCGGCCAGCGCCCCGGCATCCTTCGCCGCCAGCGCGGCGAGCGCGGCGGTGTGGTAGTCGGCCAGCGCCGCGGTGCCGAGGCGGCCGTAGATCCGGCGCATGAAGGGGGCGGTCTGCAGCCAGACGCTCTCGACCAGCGCCAGCAGCGCGGGCGCGTTCGCATGGGCGTAAAGCAGGGCGTGGAATTCGGTGTTCGACCGCACATAGCCCGCCGCATCGCCCCCGGTGAGGCAGCGGTCAATGGTGGCGTCGATGTCCTTCATGCGGGAAATCGTTTGTTTCGAGACGTTTGGAAGGGCGCGCAGCGCCAGCTCCGGCTCCAGGAGCTCGCGGGCGCGGAACAGTTCGGCGAGCAGGGCGGCGTCCGGAACCGGCACCGAGACGCGGCCGGAGGCGGTCATCTCGAGCGCCCGCTCGGCCCCCAGCCGGCGCACCGCCTCGCGGGCCGGGGTCATCGAGACGCCGAGCGATTCGGCGAGGCCCCGCAGCGTGACCGTGTCGCCGGGCGCCATCTCGCCGGCGAGGATTCGCGCGCGCAGGTCGCGGTAAACCCGCTCATGGGCAGGGATTTCAGCCGGCAGCCCGGCTTGCTCGGCGCGTCGGGGCAGGGCCATGGGCTTCCTCGTCTCTTGCGTTATGCAGTATTTGTGATCACATCCGCGCCGACTGTCAAATCACGATACCGAGTCAAGAACCGAGCCCTCCCATGTCCGCACCGAAAGCCGACCGGTTCCGCAAGGACTATGCCATCCTCGCGGCCGACGCCCATGCCGTCACCCATGACGAGCAGATGTATTCCGGCGCGCTGAGCTTCTGCCGGCGGCGCTATGCGCGCGACCTCGCGGGGGTCGACCTCGCGGTGATCGGCGTGCCCTTCGACACGGCGGTCTCGAACCGGCCGGGCTGCCGCTTCGGGCCGAGGGGCATCCGCGCCGCTTCCGCGCAGCTTGCCTGGAGCCATGCCTGGCCCTCGCCCTTCGACCCGTTCGAGACCCTGAGCGTCGCGGACTGGGGCGACATCGACTTCGACTTCGGCCACCCGGAGAAGGTTCCGGCGCAGATCGAGGCGGCGATCTCGCATGTGCTGGGGCAGGGGGCGGCGGCGCTCTGCCTCGGCGGCGACCACTTCACCACCTACCCCAGCCTGCGCGCCCACGCGGCGAAGCATGGCAAGGGCCTGAGCCTGATCCATTTCGACGCCCATTGCGACACGGCCATCGTTGACGACACGCGGATCGACCACGGGACCATGTTCTACCACGCCGCCCGCGACGGGATCGTCGATGCGAAGCGCTCGATCCAGGTGGGCATCCGGACGACCTATTATGACCCGTCCGACTTCGTGGTCCACGACGCCAACAAGGTGCATGAGGGCGGGATTGATGCCACGGTGGCGGCGATCCGCGAGGTCGTGGGCGACAACCGCTGCTACCTGACCTTCGACATCGACTGCCTGGACCCGGCCTATGCGCCCGGGACCGGCACGCCGGTCTGCGGCGGACTCTCCACCTGGCAGGCGAAGGAGATCATCCGGCGCCTGAACGGCATCGAGCTGGTCGGCATGGACGTGGTCGAGGTGGCGCCGCCCTACGACCATGCCGAGATAACCTCGCTCGCCGGCGCCACCATCGCGCTGGAGCTGATCTGCCTATACGCTCGCCTGAGAGAGCCATCATGAGCCTGGACATGCAGAAGACCCTGACATTCGACGACCACCTCGCCGCCTTCCGCAAGGCCCATCCGGGCATCGAGGCGGCCGAGGTCTATGTGACCGACCTGAATGGGGTCGCCCGCGGCAAGCTGATCCCTGCCGCGATGCTGGGCAAGCTGTCGGGCGGCGGCATGAAGCTGCCGGTCTCGACGGTGGGGCTGGACATCTTCGGCGCCGACGTGGCGGAGGCGGGGATCGCGCTCGAGACCGGCGACCCCGACGGCAACATGGTGCCGATCGCCGCCTCGCTGGCGCCGATGCTGTGGGCCGGGCGGCCGACGGCGCAGCTCCAGTGCATGCTGACCAATGCGGACGGGGTGACACCCTGCCCCTACGACCCGCGCGGCGTCCTGAGCCGGGTGACCGACCGGGCGAAGGCGATGGGCTATGCGCCGGTTGTGGCGCTGGAGCAGGAATTCTACCTGATCGACCCGCGCGAGCCGATCCCGCCGATGAACCCGGTGGCGGGCGGCCGGCTGAACCGCTCGCAGATCTACGACATGGAGGTGATGCGCGCCTTCGAGCCGGTGATGTCGGGCATCGCCCGCGCCGCCCAGGCGCTGGGCGCCCCGGCCGAGACGGTGATCTGCGAGTTCGGCGCCGGCCAGTTCGAGATGAACCTGAGCCACGTGCCCGACGCGCTGGCCGCCGCCGACCACATGGTGGCGCTGAAGCGGGCGATCCGCGGCGTGGCGCGGGCCAACGGGGTGGACGCGACCTTCATGCCGAAGCCCTATGGCGACATGGCGGGCTCGGGCATGCACATCCATGTGAGCCTGAGCGACGACAAGGGCCGCAACGTCTTCGACGGGGGCGGGCGCGAGCCGAACGGGCTGATCCGGAACGCGGTCGCGGGCATGCTGACGACCATGAGCGACGCGATGCTGATCTTCGCCCCGCATCACAACGGCTACCGGCGCTTCATCCCCGGCTCGTATGCGCCGGTGGTGGCCTGCTGGGGCTTCGACAACCGCTCGGTGCCGGTGCGGGTGCCGGAGGTGGCGGGCAGGGGCGCCCGGGTCGAGCACCGGGTCTCGGGCTCGGACGCCAACCCCTATCTGCTGGCGGCCGCGGTGCTGGCCGGCATGCTGGAGGGGATCGCCAGGGGGCTGGAGCCGGACGCGCCGGTCGCCAACGAGGCGAGCGCCGACCACGGCGAGCCGGTGCCGTCGAGCTGGACGGTGGCCGAGCAGTGCTTCTCGAAGTCGAGCTTCATTGCCGACTGGCTGGGGGCCGAGTTCCAGCATGTGTTCGGGGCGATGAAGCGCCAGGAGCGGGCGACGATCATGTCCCGGGTCTCGGACGTGGAGTACGGGGCGTATCTGCGCACCGTGTGAACGGGCGCCCCGCGTGAACGGGCGAGACGGAGAAGCCGGCACGCTGGCCGCACACACCGTCTTGTGACACGGCGGAACTGCCGGCCTGCTGACGCGGCGGGCCGGTTGCGGCTATGCTGGGCCGATCCCCCCGGGAGAGGGTCAGCATGGCGGCAGACCACCGGATCGATCCTGACCGCGCGGCGCCACCGCCGCGGGCGTTGAGCTGGCGCATCGGCCTCGCCGGCGCGGCGCTGGCGGTGCTGATGGCGCTGGGGTTCGCGCTCGCCCACACCGAGATGGGGCGCGACCTCGACCCGATGGAGCTGGCCCGGCGGCTCGAGGATCTGGGCGCCTGGGGCTGGGTGGCGGTGGTGGGGCTGATGGTGCTGCACTGCTTCGTGCCCTTCCCGGCCGAGATCCTGGCGCTTTGCGCCGGCGCCGTCTACGGCACGCTCTGGGGCACGGCGCTGGTCTGGACCGGGGCGATGATCGGGGCGGCGCTCTCGTTCGCCCTGTCGCGCCGGCTTGGGCGGCCCTTCGTGGCGGCGGTGCTGGGGCGGCGCGCGGGGGAGCGGCTGGACGGCTGGACCGCCCGGCAGGGGGCCGCGACGCTGCTGGCGGCGCGCTTCGTGCCGGTGATCGCCTTCAACCTGATCAACTACGCCGCCGGGCTGACAAGGGTCGGCTGGGGTACCTTCCTGTGGACGACGGCGGTCGGCATCCTGCCGCTGACCGCGCTGATGGTGTGGATGGGCGCGGCGATGGTGGAGCTGAGCTGGCCCTGGCTGCTGGGGCTGTCGGCGGCGGGGATCGCGGTGGTGGTTGCGGGGAGCACGTGGGTGCGGGGGAGGGGGTGCTGAAAATCACCGAATAATTGATCGACTTGATTTGACTTTTATTTCTTTTTCAATATCGCACTTTTTAACTTGGGATCGTTTAGATCCAACATCATTGTTGCAAGTGTTGTTTCATTGACGCTAGTGAACGAATAACCGACGTCTCGCCGCATTTGAATAAGAACTTTAGACATCAAGTCGAACACGCGGCCGGTCTTTTCAAAGTTTGCCCCGGCCGGCGTATCCGCCAGGCGTGAGAACTCCTCCTTGGCCTTCGCCCATGCCGCTATTGTCGCATCGGAGCCCCAGAAGAGGAGATCGCGCTGAAAGAGCATTAGGCTTCGTACCAGATCTTGCTCCGGCTTCTCCTCCTCCAATTTCTTTGCGCTAAGAAATAACGAGAAATACATCTCATAGAATCGTTCATAAATTTTAACTCTTTCAATGTTTATTTTTTGCCTAATTTCGCGGCGTTGCTCGAAGTATCGCCCAAGAAGGAAAGTTACTACCGACAAAAAGGCACCAATGACGGCGACCTTAACCGTATCGGATGCGCCCTGAAGCGCGCCCCAACTATGAAGAATCAGCCACGAGCCACCTACTAGGGTCAGAACCCAATCAGGTGCTTGAACTGGCTTAGCAAATCAGATTCTCTGCCTTCGAGTTTCATGCCGGAGGCGGGGATGAGGGGTCTATTCTGGTTAAGCGATGATGCATGGGCGGCGATCGAGCCGCATCTGCCGAAGAACCAGCCGGGCGCGCGGCGGGTGGACGACCGCCGGGTGATCAGCGGCATTCTGCATGTGCTGAAGGCCGGCTGCCGCTGGAAGGACTGTCCCGCCCGGTACGGCCCGCCGACCACCATCTACAATCGCTTCAACCGCTGGTCCACCAGGGGCGCGGTTTCAGGCTGGCGGCGGTGGCATAAGCCTCTGATATGGCGTAAGGAATTGGGTGTCAAAGCCATTCCTCACGCTGGACAGGAGCCGCCCCGCCGCCATGACCGATCTTGCCCCCTCCCTGCCGTCATTGCCAGCCCTCTCGGGCAAGAAGGTCAGTGCCGCGTTCGACGGCGGGCGGATCAGCTCGGACGGCGGCGTGCTGCTCCTGGCGCAGGCGGAGAAGCGGCTCGGGATCGCAGGCCGGCTCGCCGCGCATATCGCCGATGAGCGCGATCCCAGGCGGGTGCGACATCTGCTGCCCGATATCCTGTTCGCGCGGTACCTTGCCATCGCCGCCGGTTACGAGGACGCCGACGATCTCGATGCGTTGCGCCACGACCCGGCCTTCAAGATGGCGCTCGGCAAGACGCCGGAGGCGGCGGTGGGTCTCGCCAGCCAGCCGACCCTGTCGCGCTGGGAGAACGCACCCGACATCCGCACGACGATCCGCCTGAGCTACGAGCTGATCGACATCTACTGCGACAGCTACACCGCTCCGCCGGCGGCGGTCACGCTGGACATCGACGACACCTTCGACGCCGCCCATGGCGCACAGCAGCTCGCCTTCTGGAACGGCTTCCATGGCGAGCGCGGCTACGCGCCGATCCATGTCTACGAGGCCGAGACCGCGCGGCCCGTCGCCTTCGTGCTGCGTCCCGCGAAGACGCCGTCCGGCCGGGAAGTCGCCGCGCATCTGCGCCGCCTGGTCCGGCGCATCCGTGCCCATTGGCCCGAGACGCGCATCCTGCTGCGCGGCGACGGCCACTACGCCCGCCCGGAGGCCATGGCCTGGTGCGAGGCGCAAGCCGGCGTCGACTATCTCTTCGGCCTGCCCGTGAACGCCGCGCTGCGGCGCGACCCGGTGATCGCCACCGCCGCCGACGCCTGCGCCGTCCGGCGCGCCGAAAGGGGCCTGCTCGCCCACAGGACCCACTGCGAGACGCGCTACGCCGCCAACAGCTGGGGTGAGGCCGAGCGGCGCGTCATCGCCCGCATCGAGGCGACCACTCTCGGGCTCGACATCCGCACCATCGTCACCTCGCTCACCGGGTCTGCGCCCGAGCGGCTCTACGAGTTCGACTACTGCGCCCGCAGCCAGGCCGAGAACCTCATCAAGCTCCACAAGACACAGCTGAAGAGCGACCGCACCTCCTGCTCGTCGGCCTCGGCCAACCAGCTCCGGCTGATCCTCCATACCGCCGCCTACTGGCTGTTGTGGACCGTCCGGCAGGCCATCCCGGAGGGCGCCGCACTGAAACGCGCCGAGTTCGCCACCCTCCAGTGCCGCATCGTCAAGATCGGCGCCCGTGTCGTCGAGACCGCAACCCGCATCCGCGTCGCCTTCGCTTCGGCATGCCCGGACAAGGCGCTGTTCGCCGAGGTCTTGCGGCGTCTCCTGGACAGGCCCGCCGTCCGGCCGCAGGCCCCGTAACCCCCGCCTCGCGCAACGCCCCGCCACCCCGAACCGAAGCCCACAAACCCGACTGCCCGCGCCCGAATCCCCGCGCAGCGATCCTGCGCGTCTACCAACATCCGAGGCCGCTACCGACCGCGCATCGCTACCGAAACCGCATCGCCGGTGAATAATCCAGGCTAGCCTAAGATTTGTCGCATCTTGATCAGATCACTCCGCCGCCACCTTCTCCCCGTCCCCCGCCTTCGCCACCCGGCAGGCGGCGAACTTGAACTCCGGGATCTTGCCGTAGGGGTCGAGCTGCGGGTTGGTCAGCACGTTGGCCGCCGCCTCGACATAGGCGAAGGGGACGAAGACCATGTCCTCGGCGATGGCGCGGTCGGCGCGGGCCATGATGCGGATGGCGCCGCGGCGGGTGGCGATCTCGATCATGTCGCCGGGCGCCACGCCCATGGCGCGCAGCGTCGCCGGGTGCAGCGAGGCGTTGGCCTCGGGCTCGGCCCAGTCCAGCACGCTGGCGCGCCGGGTCATCGAGCCGGTGTGCCAGTGCTCGAGCTGGCGGCCGGTGGTCAGGATCATCGGGTACTCGGCGTCCGGAACCTCGGCGGGGGCGACGATGGAGGCGGGGGTGAACTTGGCCCGGCCCTCCGGGCGCGGGAAGCCGTCGCCGAAGACGATGGGCTGGCCCGGGTCCTCGGGGCTGAGCGAGGGGTAGGTCACCACGTTCTCGCGCTCGAGCCGCTCCCAGGTGATGTTGTCGAGCGACTTCATCGAGCGCTTCATCTCGGCGAAGACCTCGCGCGGGTGCGAATAGGTCCAGTCCAGCCCCAGCCGCCTGGCGAGATCGACGGTGATCGCCCAGTCCTCGCGCGCCTCGCCGGGCGCGGGCACGGCGGGGCGGCCCATCTGCACCTGGCGGTTGGTGTTGGTGACCGTGCCGGTCTTCTCGGCCCAGGCGGTGGCGGGCAGGATCACGTCGGCGTAGTTGGCGGTCTCGGTCAGGAAGATGTCCTGGACCACCAGGTGCTCGAGCCTGGCCAGCGCGTGGCGGGCGTGTTCCACGTCCGGGTCCGACATGGCCGGGTTCTCGCCGAGGATGTACATGCCCCGGATCTGGCCGGCGTGGACCGCGTCCATGATCTCGACCACGGTCAGACCCGGCTTCGGGTCGATCTCGGTGCCGCCCCAGATGTCGCGGAAGAGGTCGCGGACCGGGGCCTGGGCGACCGACTGGTAGTCGGGCAGCACCATCGGGATCAGGCCGGCGTCGGAGGCGCCCTGGACGTTGTTCTGACCGCGCAGCGGATGCAGCCCGGCGCCGGGCCGGCCGACATGGCCGCACATCAGGGCGAGCGAGATCAGGCAGCGCGAGTTGTCGGTGCCGTGGATGTGCTGCGAGATGCCCATGCCCCAGAAGATCATCCCGGCCTCGGCGCGGGCGAACATGCGGGCCACGTCGCGCAGCGTCGCCGCGTCGATGCCGCAGAGCTTGGCCATCTCCTCGGGCGGGAAGCCCTTCAGGTGCTCCTTCAGCGCCTCGAAGCCCTCGGTGAAGGCGGCGATGTACTGGCGGTCGTAGAGCTCCTCCTCGACGATCACGTGCATGATCGCGTTCAGCATCGCAACATCGGTGCCGGGGCGGAACTTCAGCCGGTGGGTGGCGTAGCGGCCCAAGCCCACGCCGCGCGGGTCCATGACGATCAGCTTGCCGCCGCGCTTGGTGAACTGCTTGAAGTAGGTCGCGGCGACGGGGTGGTTCTCGATCGGGTTGCAGCCGATGGCGATGGCGACGTCGGCGTGCTCGATCTCGTTGAAGGTGGCGGTCACCGCGCCCGAGCCGACATTCTCCATCAGCGCCGCCACCGACGAGGCGTGGCAGAGCCGGGTGCAGTGGTCGACATTGTTGTGGCCGAAGCCCTGCCGGATCAGCTTCTGGAAGAGGTAGGCCTCCTCGTTCGAGCACTTGGCCGAGCCGAAGCCCGCCACCGCCTTGCCGCCGTGGGCGTCGCGGAGCTTCGCCAGCCCGCCGGCGGCGGCGTCGAGCGCCTCCTCCCAGCTCGCCTCGCGGAAATGGGTCTGCCAGTTCGCCGGGTCGACGTTCAGCCCCTTGGCCGGCGCGTCGGCGCGGCGGATCAGGGGCTTCGTGAGCCGGTGCGGATGGGCGACGTAGTCGAAGCCGAAGCGGCCCTTGACGCAGAGCCGGTTCTGGTTCGCCGGGCCGTTCAGCCCGTCGACCGAGACGATGCGGTCATTCTTGATCTTGAACGAGAGCTGGCAGCCGACGCCGCAATAGGGGCAGACCGAGGCGACCTCGCGGTCGTAGTCCTTCGAGTCGCCGCGCTGCTGCGCGTCGAGCACGCTCGCCTCCATCAGCGCGCCGGTCGGGCAGGCCTGGACGCACTCGCCGCAGGCGACGCAGGTGGATTTGCCCATCGGGTCGTTGAAGTCGAACACGATCTCGGCGTCGTGGCCGCGGCCGGCCATGCCGATCACGTCGTTGACCTGCACCTCGCGGCAGGCGCGGACGCAGAGGTTGCAGTGGATGCAGGCGTCGAGGTTGACCCGCATGGCAACGTGGGAATCGTCCAGCAGCGGCACCCGGTCGGGCTCGATGCGCGGGAAGCGGCTGGCCGTGACGCCCTGCCGGTCGGCCATGTCCCAGAGGTGGGAGGACTTGTCGTGGGCCTCGGCGCGCGGCGGCTGGTCGGCGACCAGCATCTCCATCACCAGCTTGCGCGCCTTGTCGGCGCGGGCGGATTGCGACTTCACCACCATGCCGGGGCTGGGCGTGCGGATGCAGGAAGCGGCCAGCACGCGCTCGCCGTCGATCTCGACCATGCAGGCGCGGCAGTTGCCGTCCGGGCGGTAGCCGGGCGCGTCCTTGTGGCAGAGATGCGGGATCAGCGTGCCCTGCCGCCTGGCCACCTGCCAGATGGTCTCGCCGGGGGCCGCCTCGACCTCGGTGCCGTCGAGGGTGAAGGTGATCTTGTCGCTCATCGTTCCCATCCCTGTCGCCCGGGGTATCGCCCCAGGGTATCGCCATGCAGCCGTCGCCGTCCGAGAACGCCGTCTGCATCTGGTATACCAGAGGTGGCCGGCGATTTAATCGCGGCAAACCTAGCAGCAGATGGTATCCCGCCCGATGAAAATTGCGACAGCGTCGGGGGCGAATGCGGCGGGGGCAGGGGCGGAGCGGGAGCGGAGCCGGGCACTTGATCCCCGGCGGCCCCGGTGTAGGCTGCTCCCGGACCGGGCTCGGCAGGGGGGAATGGCGATGCGACCGCGGACGATCCCGGAGATGCGGCGCAGCCTGAGCGGCTTCGCGACCGAAGCGGGCGTGCGGCTCGGCCTCGGCTACCGGCCCGCCGGAACCGATGTCTTCATCTCGCCCTTCGCCAAGTGCGGCACCACCTGGATGCAGCAGATCGTGCACGGCCTGCGCTCGCGCGGGTCGATGGAGTTCGGGGAGATCACCGAGGTCGTGCCCTGGCTGGAACTGGCCCACGACATGGGCATGCGCGCCGATGCGGACCAGGTCGCGCATCCGCGGGCCTTCAAGTCGCATCTCTGCTGGGAGGAGATCCCGAAGGGCGGCCGCTACATCGTCGTGTTCCGCGATCCGGTCGACGCGATGGTGTCGCTCTACCGGTTCTTCGACGGGTGGTTCTTCGAGGCCGGCTCCGTCCCGCTGGCGGATTTCGCCGCCTACTACCTCGCCCGCGAGGGGACGGCGAGCTACTGGGGCCATGCCCGGTCCTGGTGGCGGCAACGGGACCGGTCCGACGTGCTGCTGTTCAGCTACGAGCACATGAAGGCGGACCTCGCCGGGGTCGTCGACCGGGTGGCCGGGTTCATGGACGGGACCTACGACCGCGAGACCCGCGAGATCGCGCGGGCGCAGGCGGAATTCGGCTTCATGAAGCGGCATGGCGCGAAATTCGACGATCATCTGGTGCGCCGGAGCCGGGACGCCGCCTGCGGGCTCCCGGAGGGCGGGGAGTCGTCGAAGGTCAGTCGCGGCGAGGCCGGCCTCGGCGCGCCGCTGGTGAGCCCGGAGATCCGCGCGGCCTTCGCGGCGCGCTGGACCGGGACCATGGCGGAGGAGTTCGGGCTCGCCTCCTATGCCGACCTGGTGCGCGCGCTGGCCAGATAGGGCCGCGTCCGTTCCGTCTGAACCGCCATCCGAATCGCCGTGTGTCCGCCACCGTCATCCCCGCGCAGGCGGGAATCTCCGGCCGACGTCACCGGATCCCCGCCTGCGCGGGGATGACGCCGGAGGAACGGGCGATCCGGTCTGGCCCGACGCCGCGCCGGGGCCGGGAATCGCGGCCTACCCGCCGAGCCCGGCCACCCGCAGCAGCAGAGTCGCCCCGAGCGAGAGGAAGAACACGCCCACCGCGGCGTTGATCCAGCGGCCGGCCCTCGCATAGGCCTGGGCGGCGTGGCGGGTGGAGAAGGCGAGCGCGTAGAAGGTGTGGCCGAGGCCGGAGAGCAGCGCCGCGCCGAGGATCAGGATGGTGTTGCCGGCCCAGCCCGCCGAGCCGGCGGGGAAGATCGAGACGATGATCAGCCAGCTGGTCAGCGCCTTGGGATTGGTGGCGAGGATGCCAAGCGTGATGGCGAAGGCCTGGCGGGGGGTGACGACCTTGTTCTTCCCGATCTGCGCCGACCAGGTCCAGGCCCGGTGCAGATAGCGGGTGGCGAACCAGATCAGCAGCAGGCCGCCGACCGCGGTCAGGCCGGATTCGAGGCCGGGAAACTGGCGGAACAGCACCGCCGCCCCCAGCACCGCGGCGCTTGCCCAGATCAGGATGCCGAGGCTGACCGCCGGCACCACGGCGAGCGCCGAGCGCCGGCCGGAGCCGAGCGCGATGGCGATCGTGTTGAAGACGTTGGGTCCCGGCGAGAGCACGTTCGCGGTGAAGAAGGCGAGCGTCGTCGCGATGTCGTGCCAGGGGATGGTCAAGCGCGTGTTCCGGGGGCGGGGGGCGAGGACCGGTCAATGAGGTCCCGGGGCAAGCCCGGGACGCTGGAGGAACCGTGCGCCAAGCGCGCCTACTTCGCGTCCGGCGGGATCGCCGTCGCCTGCATCGCCGGCGTGGCGGCGAAGGCCTTGTACCAGGCGGCGAGCTTCGGGCGGGTGTCGCGCCAGTTCAGCCGGGCGAAGCGGAAGTCCATGTAGCCGAGGGTGGCGCCGGCGGCGATCTTGGCGGCGTTCATCGGGCCGTCCAGCACCGGGGCGGTGCGCTCCAGCACGTCGAGCCCGCGCTCGATCTTGCCGACCTGGCCGTCGACGAAGGGCTGGAAGCGGATCGCCTCGGGCCGGAGCCGCCATTCGTAGGTGGCCAGCAGCCCGGCATCGGTGATGCCGTCGGCCAGAGCCTCGGCGGCCAGCACCGGGAAGCAGGCCTCGCCCTCCGGGTAGAGGCCGCCCTTGCCGCGCCAGTCGAGGTAGCGGGTGATCACCCGGCTGTCGAACAGGGCCTCGCCCTTGTCGGTCACCAGGCAGGGCACCTTGCCGAGGGGGTTCGCGGTGAGCGTCTGCGGATTCGCCTCGAGCGGCGTGCCGGAGCCGGGGACCAGTTCGACATCGCCGAGCTGGCCGGTCAGGTGCAGGGTGACCATGACCTTCCGCACATAGGGCGAGGTCGGCGAGTGGTAGAGCTTCATGGCTTGGTCCTTTCTGGTGCGCCGGCGGGAGGGTCCGCCTCGGGGGTGGGGGTCCGCCGGAACAGGCGGCCGATGATCATCGAGGTGCGGGGCACCATGGTGTAGCGAGCGCTGGGGCGGGGCGCCTTGCGCCGGGTCATGCGGTAGCCGGCGAACAGGATCAGCGCCAGATGCGCCGCGGCGATGAACAGGAACATCGCCGCCGGGCCGTAGGCGGAGATAAGCTGCGCCGTCAGCAGCGGGCTGACGATGGCGCCGACCGAGTAGAAGAAGATCAGCGCGGCGTTCAGTTCGACCACGAAGTCCTTCGGCGCGAAGTCGTTCGCATAGGCCGCCGAGACCGAATAGATCGGGTAGGAGGTCATGCCGAACAGGAAGGCGCCGAGGAACACCACCGTGGTGTTGCCGGGTTCGACCAGATAGGCGACGCCGAGGCTGGAGACGATGGCGGCGGCCGAGAGCCCGACCAGCACGATGCGCCGGTCGGTCTTGTCGGCGAGCCACCCCACCGGATACTGCGCCGCCACGCCGCCGACCACGCCCGCGGTCAGGAACAGGGCGACCTGGGTCTGGCTGAGGTCGTTGGCGATGCCGAAGACCGGGCCGACCATGCGGAAGCTCGCCCCGGTCAGGCCGGCGACGATGATGCCGAAGCAGGCCGAGGGCGACAGCAGCGCCGCCCGGATCGGCTGCAGGCGGGGCGCCTCGGAGACCGGCGGCGGGTCGCGCCGGGTCAGCGACAGCGGCAGCAGGCAGAGGCAGCAGAACACCGCGACGATGTTGTAGGAGGCGTAGGAGGCTGGGTCGAGGACCGCGATCAGCCCCTGGGCCATGATCGAGCCGGAGAGGTCGACCACCCGGAACACGCCGAACACCCGGCCGCGGTTGTGGGTCTCGATCTTCGCCTGCAGCCAGCTCTCGCAGACCGTGTAGGCGGAGGCGACGGCGATGCCGGTCAGGAGGCGCAGGGCGGCCCACTGCCAGGGACCCTCGAACACCGGGTGCAGCAGCGCCCCGATGGCGCCGATGGCCGCCGCGGCGGCGAAGGCGCGGGAATGGCCGACCGAGCCGATGAAGCGCGGCGCCAGCCAGCAGCCGGCGAAGAAGCCGAGGAAATGCGCCGAGCCGAGGAGGCCGATCTCCGCGGTGGTGAAGCCGCGCACCGAGCCCGCCAGCGCGTCCAGCGGCCCCAGCGTGCCCGAGCCGAGCTGCACCAGCAGCACGGAGAGGAACAGCGCGGCGAAGGAGATCAGGGTGCGCATGCAGCCGTCCGGTGGGACCGTCGGAAGTGAGTCGTGGCCGTTATGGCCGATTTCGCCGGCGGGCGCAGCCGGAGATTGTTGGGGCAGGGGAGGGCATTCGACAGGTCCGCGACTTGCGGGGGAGTTTGCGCGAGCGATCGCCATCGGCGCGGACATGTCAAAGGCGCAAATGGCCGCCTTGCCGTGGCGGGGATGCGTTGCTACACCCGGCCTCGCATAGGAGATGAGGCTGGCGGTGCGGGGAAATTCGGGCCGCGCGCAGGGGCCGGGTCAGGGAGCACCCGACGCCGCGGAGCGCGCGAAATCGACGGAGATCAGGCCGCTGAAGGGGCTGGCCCCCTTCCTGCGGCCCTATCGCGGCACCATCCTGGGCGTGGCCGCGGCGCTGCTGGCGGCGGCCGGCTTCACCCTGACCCTGCCGGTGGCCTTCCGCCGGGTGATCGACGGGTTCTCGACCGACAATGCCGGGCTGATCGACAAGTACTTCCTCGCCCTGATCGGGGTCGCCGCGGCGCTGGCGGTGGCGACGGCGCTGCGCTTCTACCTGGTCACCCGGCTCGGCGAGCGGGTGATCGCCGATCTCCGGAAGGCGGTCTTCGCCCATGTGGCCGCCATGAGCCCGGCCTTCTTCGAGCGGGTGATGACCGCCGAGGTGATGACCCGGCTGACCACGGATACCTCGGTGATCCAGGCGGTGGTGGGGTCGACCGCGTCGATCGCGCTCAGGAACATCCTGCTGCTGGCCGGCGGCATCGTCATGCTGCTGGTGACCTCGGCGAAGCTGACCGGCATGACGCTGCTGATCGTGCCGTTGGTGGTGTTCCCGATCCTGATCCTCGGCCGCAAGGTGCGCCGCCTGTCGCGGCTCTCGCAGGACCTCGTGGCCGAGAGCGCCACCGCCGCGGGCGAGACCCTGCAGGCGGCCCAGACCGTGCAGGCGATGACCCATGAGGAGGTCTCGAAGGCGCAGTTCGCCGCCAAGGTCGAGGCCGCCTACCGGGCGGCGAAGGAGCGGATCACGGCGCGCGCCTGGCTGACCGCGCTGGTGATCTTCTTCGTCTCCGGCGGAATCGTCGCGGTGATGTGGATCGGCGCCCGCGACGTGATGGCCGGACGCATGAGCGCTGGGGCGATGGCGCAGTACATCCTCTACGCGGTGTTCACCGCCGGCGCCGTCGGCGCGCTGAGCGAGGTCTGGGGCGAGCTGCAGCGGGCGGCGGGGGCGACCGAGCGGCTGGTCGAGATCCTGGCGATGCGGAACCCGATCCGCGAGGTGGCGGACCCGCTGCCGGCGGCGGAACCGGCGCCGGGCAGGCCGGTGGGCGCGATCGCCTTCGACGATGTGGACTTCGCCTACGAGACGCGGCGCGAGGTGCCGGCCTTGCGCGGGGTGTCGTTCCGGGTGGCGCCGGGCGAGCGGGTGGCGCTGGTCGGTCCCTCGGGCGCCGGCAAGACCACGGTGCTGCAGCTGTTGCTGAGGTTCTACGATCCGGAGCAGGGCGCGATCACCCTCGACGGGGTGCCGATCGCGAAGATGCGGCTGCGGGATCTGCGCCGGCGGCTGGCGCTGGTGCCGCAGGAGCCGGTGATCTTCGCCGACACGGTCAGCGAGAACATCCGCTTCGGGCGCCCGGAGGCGAGCGACGCCGAAATCGAACAGGCGGCGCGCGCCGCCGCGGCGCACGAGTTCATCGCCAAGCTGCCGCAGGGCTACGGCACCTGGCTCGGCGAGCGCGGCGTGCTGCTGTCGGGCGGGCAGAAGCAGCGGATCGCCATCGCCCGCGCCATCCTGCGCGACGCGCCGGTGCTGCTGCTGGACGAGGCGACCTCGGCGCTGGATGCCGAGAGTGAGCGGGCGGTGCAGCAGGCGGTCGACCGGCTGAGCCGGGGGCGCACGACGCTGGTGATCGCCCACCGGCTGGCGACCGTGAAGAGCGCCGACCGGATACTGGTGTTCGACGAGGGCCGGCTGGTCGCCACCGGCAGCCACGAGGCGCTGGTGGCCGAGGGCGGGCTCTATGCCCGCCTCGCCCGGTTGCAATTCACCGAGGGACTGGCGGCGGAGTAGGGCGCCACGCCTCCCCCCGGGCGCGATCAGTCGAAGAGATCGAGGACGTCGTCGAGGTCGTCCAGCTCGTCGAACATCCGGCTCAGGCGTGCGAGCAGGCCAGGGCGCGCCTTGCCCTTGCGGCGCCGGATCGGGCGGTCCTTCGGCAGGTGCTGGCCGCGGCGCTCGGCCGGGTGCGGGATCGGCGGGCGCGACCGGCCGGGGCGTTCGCGGTGTGCGGCCGGGCCCAGTGCCTCGATCACCAGGATCGGCGCGCCGCAGCCGTGGCAGACCAGCGCCTTGCGGCTGCCGGCCGGGGGCAGGGTCGAACGGGCGCCGCAATAGCAGCAGCGCGCGAGGCGGTATGGCTCTGGCGGACGGGCTCCCATGGCGAGGAGATAGGGAGCCGGCGGCGAAATGACCAGACGGTGCGCGTCGCTTGCCCGGCATCCGCCGATATGGCTCAATGGCGCCAGGCGGAGGCCCGGACCGGCGGGGAGAAACGGCATGGCGGAGTCGCGGGCGAGCTGGCGGACGCTCGCCGAGAAGGAGGCGGTCGAGGCGGTGCCGCTGGCCGAGCGCTGGCCGGCGGAGACGGTCTACGGCATGCTGCGCAGGACCGCCGCGGCCCGCCCCCGCGCGCCGGCGGTCAGCTTCCAGATCCGCTCGGGTCCGAAGGACCGGGCCGAGACCCTGGACTGGGCGTCGCTGGCGGAGCAGGTGACGCGCACGGCCAACCTCTTCCGCCGCATCGGCATCGGCGAGAACGACACGGTGGCCTATCTGCTGCCGAACTGCAACGAGACGGTGCTGGCGCTGCTGGGCGGGGCCACCGCGGGGATGGTCAGCCCGGTCAACCCGCTGCTGGAGGCTGGGCAGATCGCGGCGCTGCTGCGCGAGACCGGGGCGAAGGCGCTGGTGACGCTGGCGCCGATGCCGAAGACCGACATCGCCCAGAAGGCCCATGCGGCGGTGGCGATGGCGCCGGAGGTCCGGACCGTCCTGGAGGTCGACCTGGCCCGCTACCTGCCGGCGCCGCTGGGCTGGCTGGTCCGTCTGATCCGGCCGAGGGTCACGCGGGCGCCCGGCGTGCGGGTGCTGAATTTCATGCAAGCCCTGATGGCCGAGGATGGCGCGGCGCTGTCGTTCGCGGAGGGCGGTGGCGAGCGGGTGGCGGCGCTGTTCCACACCGGCGGCACCACGGGGATGCCGAAGATCGCCCAGCACCGGCAGCGCGGCATGGTCTACAACGGGCTGATCATCTCGCAGGGGCTCGGCGGCGAGGGCGAGGTGCTGATCTGCCCGCTGCCGCTGTTCCATGTGTTCGGCGCCTATCCGATCCTGATGGCCTGCATCGCAGCCGGCGCCCACATGGTGATGCCGACCCCGGCCGGATACCGGGGCGAGGGCGTCATGGACAACTACTGGAAACTGGTCGAGCGCTGGCGGGTCACCTTCATGGTGATGGTGCCGACCGCCGCCTCGGCGCTGATGCAGCGCAAGGTGGACGCCGACGTCTCGAGCCTGAAATTCGCGCTCTGCGGCTCGGCGCCGATGCCGGTCGAGCTGTTCAAGCGCTTCGAGGCGGCGACCGGGGTGAAGATCCTAGAGGGCTATGGCATGACCGAGGCGACCTGCATCGTGTCGCACAACCCGATCGGGGGCGAGCGCAAGATCGGCTCGGTCGGGCTGCCGGTGCCCTATACCGACGTGCGGATCCTGGACTGCGCGCCCGATGGCGCGATCCTGCGGGAATGCGGCCCCGGCGAGATCGGGGAGATCTGCATCTCGAGCCCGGGGGTGTTCCCGGGCTACACCGAGGAGGCGCGCAACCGCGGCGTCTTCGCCGAGCCGGGGCACCTGCTGCGCTCCGGCGATCTGGGGCGGATCGACGGCGACGGCTATGTCTGGATCACCGGGCGCGCCAAGGACCTGATCATCCGGGGCGGCCACAACATCGACCCGGCGCTGATCGAGGAGGCGCTGGCGGGCCACCCGGCGGTGGCCTTCGTCGGCGCCGTCGGCCAGCCCGACGCCCATTCGGGCGAGTTGCCCTGCGCCTATGTGGAGCTGGCGGACGGCGCCGAGGTCACGGTCTCGGAGCTGATGGACTTCGCCCGCGAGGCGGTCAGGGAGAATGCCGCGGTGCCGAAATATGTCGAGGTGCTGAAGGAGCTGCCGAAGACCGCGGTCGGCAAGGTGTTCAAGCCGGCGCTGCGCAAGATGGCGATCGCGCGGGTCTACGGCGCGGCGCTGGAGCAGGCGGGAATCGAGGCCGGCATCGAGGTGGTCGAGGACAAGGCGCGGGGCCTGGTGGCCCGGGTCAGGTCCGCGGGCGCGGCGGACGAGACCCGGATCGCCGAGGCGCTGGGCGGCTTCGACCGGCCGTGGGAGACGGTGCGGTAGGGGCGGCCGGCTCAGCGGCCTGCCGCCGGCTCGATCCGCACATGCTCGGGCCGGATGCCCATGCCGATCAGCCGCGCCGGCAGGCGGCGGAGCAGGGGGACCGCGTCGAACAGGCGGAGCGGCAGCGGCGGATCGGGCGGGGTCTCGGCGTCGAGCGCCTCGGCGATGATCCGGTTCTGGATCGCGAGCTGGAGCCGCTGGGTGACGCTGGCCGGCCAGAGACGGCGCTCCTGCACCCGGCGGAGCTCGGGCAGGCCGGGGCGCCCGGCGCGGAGCGGCGCGGTCAGCAGGTTCGCCGCCGCCACCGCGTCCTGGATGGCGAGGTTGATGCCGACCCCGGCCACCGGCGACATGGCGTGGGCGGCGTCGCCGATGCAGAGCAGTCCGTCGCGGCACCAGTCGTTCAGGCGGTTGACCCGCACTGTCAGCAGCGGCACCTGTTCCCAGCCGGTGAGCGCGCCGGTGGCGTCCCCGAGTTCGGGCCGGAGCGCCCGGAGCCGGTCGCGGAGCGCGCCGATGCCGCCGGCGCGCAAGGCCGCGTCGCCGCCCTTGGGGATCACATGGCCGCATTGCCAGTAGTCGCCGCGGGGCAGCAGCACCAGCATGGATCCGGCCCGGATCGTGCCAAGGGGCAGCTCGCCCCGAAGCGGGTCGCGGGCGAGGCGGAACCACTGCACGTCCATCGGCACGCCGAACTCCTCGACCGGCAGGCCGGACCGGTCGCGCAGGAGCGAGCCGCGGCCATCCGCCGCCACCACCAGGTCGGCGCGGATCTCGATCGGGCCGGCCGGCCCCTCGGCGGTGACGCCGGCGATGCGGTCCGCCGTCCGGATCAGGCCGGTCGCCCAGGTCTGCATCCGGAGCGCGAAGCCGGGCCAGAGCGAGGCCTCGCGGGCCAGGTAGTCGAGGAAGTCCCATTGCGGCATCAGGGCGATGAAGGGACAGGCGACGGGCAGGCCGGAGAGGTCGGCGACCTCCATGCGCCGGCCGGCGAAGTCGATCGAAAGCCGGTCGATCCGCTGGTGCGGCAGCGCCAGCAGTCCGTCGAGCAGGCCGAGTTCGCGCATCACCTCGAGCGTCGAGGGATGCAGCGTGTCGCCTCGGAAGTCGCGCAGGAAGTCGGCATGCTTCTCGAGCACCACCACGTCGATGTCCGCCCGCGCCAGCAGCAGCCCCAGCATCAGCCCGGCCGGGCCGCCTCCGGCGATGCAGACGCGGGTGTCGATCTTTTGCGTCATCCGCCCTCCGTGGCAGTCTGACGGTCGGCCCTTGCGGACCCGGAAACTCTATGCGCCATCGCAGATCAGCGGGTTAATCATAGGCCACGGGGCGGCTTGCAGCCATGGGGAACCGGAAGCGGCCCGGCGGCAGCCTCGCGGGGTTTGACAATCAAGTTTCGCCCGCGTATGACCCTCACCCGCAGCCGCCCGTTCGGGCGGTTGTGACTTATGGCGCCCGCGGACCGAGCAATCGGAACCCTGTCGCCCGGAGGCGAAAGCCCGAGGGAAAGGAGGCCGCCCGCAACATTTGAAGCGAAAGGAGACGGGCAAGTGACCAAGCGCACTTCCTCGAAGTACAAGATCGACCGCCGCATGGGCGAGAACATCTGGGGCCGTCCGAAGAGCCCGGTGAACCGGCGCGAGTACGGCCCCGGCCAGCACGGCCAGCGCCGCAAGGGCAAGATGTCGGACTTCGGCCTGCAGCTGCGCGCCAAGCAGAAGCTGAAGGGCTTCTACGGCGACCTGACCGAAAAGCAGTTCCGCCGCATCTATGCCGACGCGATCCGGACCAAGGGCGACTCGGGCGAGATGCTGGTCGGTCTGCTGGAGCGGCGGCTCGACGCGGTGGTCTACCGGGCCAAGTTCGTGCCGACCATGTTCGCCGCCCGCCAGTTCGTGAACCACGGCCATGTGCAGGTGAACGGGCGCCGGGTCAACATCCCGAGCTACCGGGTCAAGGAGGGCGACGTGATCACCCTCTCGGAGAAGGCCAAGCAGATGGCGCTGGTGCTGGAGGCGATGCAGTCCGGCGAGCGCGACGTGCCCGAATACATCGAGGCCGACCACAACAAGTTCACCGCCACCTATGTGCGCCAGCCCTCGCTCGGCGACGTGCCCTATGCGGTCCAGATGGAGCCGCATCTGGTGGTCGAGTACTACGCGAAGAACGGCTGATCCGCCGGCAGTCGCGGACCCGATCGGGGCCGGCCTTCGGGCCGGCCCTTTGCGTTCGCGCTGCGGGCGGGCGCGCCGGCGGTCCCCGGCGTCAGGCCGCTTTGGCGGGATGCGCCGCTGCGGCGCGGGACACGGCCTCGGAGCGCCCGGCGACGGTACGCCCGGCGGGCACCAATTCCAGGATACCGAGGCCGTCGAGGGTCTGGCGCGCCGCGCCGGAGAGGCCGGAGATCCAGCACTCGGCCCTGGCGGAGGCGGCGTCCTCGATCAGCTCCTTGATTGCGTAGGCGGCGGAGGTGTCCACATGGGCCGCGCCGGTGAAGTCGAGGATGATCGCCTTCGGGCCGCGGATGGCGCCGCCGAGCGTCTGGGTGAGCTGGCGGGCCGAGGCGTAGGAGAAGTTGCCGCGCAGCAGCACGATCTCGACATTGCCCCCGGCCGCCGCCAGTGCCGCGCGCTCGTCCTCGGAGAGCGCGCCGGCGCCGTCGCTCGGGAGGGATATGCGGGTGATGCCCTTCATCTCCTCGCGCTCCATCCAGCGGGCGGTCACGAAGCCGGCGAGGATCAGCCCGACCGCGACGGCCGTGATCAGGTCGACGAAGACCGTGAGGCCGAGGGTCACCAGCATGACCACCACCTTGTCCCGGGGCGCGTGGCGGATGTGGCGCAGATAGCCCCAGTCGATGATGGTCCATCCGACCCGCATCAGGATCCCAGCCAGCGCCGCATGGGGCACGTGGGAGGCGAGCGGACCGAGGCCGAGCAGGATCGCCAGCAGCACCAGAGCGTGGATCGCCCCCGAGAGCGGCGTGCGGCCGCCGGAGCGGACGTTGATCACCGTGCGCATGGTGGCGCCGGCGCCGGGCAGGCCGCCGATCAGCCCGGCGACCATGTTGCCGATGCCCTGGCCGATCAGCTCGCGGTCGGAATTGTGCCGGGTGCGGGTGATCGAGTTCGCTACCAGCGAGGTCAGCAGGCTGTCGATCGAGCCGAGCAGCGCCAGCACCAGGGCCGCCTGAAGCACCTTCGGCAGGTCGGCGAGCGGGAAGGACGGAACGACCAGCGACGGGAGGCCGGTCGGTACCTCGCCGATCACCGGGGCGCCGGTGAAAATGGTCACGCCCATCAGGGTGCCGGCGAAGAGCGCGGCAAGCGGCGATGGCACCATGGTCGCCAGCCGCGCCGGCCAATAGATCATGATGGCGAGGCTCACCGCCGCGATCGCCAGCGCCTGGAGATTCAGGCCGGCCGGGATGGAGGGCCAGGCCTCGATCGATCCGACCGGGCCGCCGGCGGTCGGCAGGCCGAAGAAGGGCAGGGTCTGGATCAGCATGATGATCACGCCGATGCCCGACATGAACCCGGAGACCACCGAATAGGGAGTGTAGGAGACGTAGCGGCCGACCCGGGCCAGCCCCAGCGCCACCTGGCCGGCGCCGCCGAGGAAGACGATGGCAAAGGCCTCGGCCAGGTTGCCGGCATACTGGGCGACCACCGCCGCCATTACCACGGTCATCGGCCCGGTCGGCCCCGAGACCTGGGCCGGGGTGCCGCCGAGCAGCGCGGCGAAGAAGCCGACGGCGATGGCGCCGTAGAGCCCGGCGATGGCGCCGGCGCCGCTCGCCACCCCGAAGGCCAGGGCCAGCGGCAGCGCGACCACGGCGGCGGTCAGGCCGCCGAACAGGTCGCCGCGGAGGTTGGAGAAATATCTCGCCCGGAGCGAGGAGGTGAACGCAGCAGCAGCCATCGTGATGCGGCCCCAGGGCGCGCCCGCCCGCGGGAGCGCGTCGCCCGCTGTTAGCAGCCGGAAGGGATTCCGGCAAGAAGCTGCCGGGAAGCCGCCCTGCGGCGGCGCGCCGCCGGCCGCCGGGGCGGCGCAATTCCGCTGGCCCGCGGCGCGGTTCCGCGCTAGATGCCGCCGGGAGGGAACCCGCGATGCCGCTCCGGACCATGACCATTGCCGAGGCCCAGGCGCTGCCGCGCTGGCAGCGGCCGGAATCGCTCCTGATGCTGATGGCCGTCGCCTCGCCGCTGGCCTTCGCCACCTGGATGGCCCTGCTCAACAACTTCGTGGTCGAGAAGGCGGCCTTCGACGGCTTCGACATCGGCGTCCTGCATGTGGCGCGCGAGATCCCCGGCTTCCTGGCCTTCCTGGTGATCTACATCCTGCTGGTGCTGCGCGAGCAGGTGGTGGCCTATTCGGCGCTCATGCTGCTGGGGCTGTTCACGGCGCTGACCGCGAACTTCCCGACCTTCTGGGGGCTGATGATGACCACCATCCTCAGCTCGGTCGGGTTCCATTACTACGAGACCATCAACCAGTCGCTGCAGTTGCAGTGGCTGGCCAAGGACCGGGCGCCGCAGGCGATCGGCTACATCGTCTCGGCCGGGTCGTTCGGCTCGCTGGTGGTGTTCGGGCTGATCATCGCCGCCTGGCAGGGGCTGGGCCTGAGCTACGCCGCGGTCTACTGGGCCGCGGGCGGGGCCTGCATGGCGATCACGGCGCTGGCCTGGGCGCTCTATCCCCGCTTCGAGGGGCCGGTCGTGCAGCACAAGCGGCTCATCCTGCGCGGGCGCTACTGGCTCTACTACGCGCTGGCGTTCATCGGCGGCGCGCGGCGGCAGATCTTCATCGTCTTCGCGCCGTTCATGATGGTCGAGCGCTTCGGCCTGGCGGTGCACGAGGTGACCGGCCTGATGCTGTTCAACTACGTCGCCACCATGCTCTTCGCGCCGGTCGCCGGGCGGATGGTGCGGCGCTTCGGCGAGCGGGTCGCGCTGACGGTCGAGTATTCCGGGCTGTTCGTGGTCTTCGCGCTCTATGCCGGAATCTACTTCTTCGACTGGGGGATCGTGCTGGCGATGGGGCTCTACGTGCTCGACCACCTGCTGTTCGCGCTGGCGATCGCGGACCGGACCTATTTCCAGAAGATCGCTGACCCGGCCGACCAGGCGCCGACGGCGGCGGTGTCGTTCACCATCAACCACATCGCCGCCGTCACCCTGCCGGCGCCGCTGGGGCTGCTGTGGCTGACCGCGCCGGGCGCGGTCTACGGGCTGGCGGCGGCGCTGGCGCTCTGCTCGCTGGCGCTGGCCTGCCTGGTGCCGCGCCACCCGGCGCCCGGCAACGAGACCACGTTGCGCGCCGGCGCGGTGGCCGCGGAGTAGCGGATGGCGCAGCCGAAATTCGTCACCGGCAGCACCATGCGGCATGTGGCGGTGATGAGCACCATGGGCGGCGTCGGGCTGCTGGCGATCTTCGCCGTCGACGCGCTCAACCTGTTCTACATCTCGCTGCTGGGCCAGAAGGAGCTTGCCGCCGCGGTCGGTTTCGCGGGCTCGGTGCAGTTCTTCACCGTGTCGACGGCGATCGGCCTGGCGGTGGCGGCGAGCGCGGTGGTCAGCCGGGCGATCGGCGCGGGGGAGACGGCCGCGGCGCGGCGGCTGGCGGGGTCGAGCCTGGTGCTGCTGACCGGCATCCTGGCGTTGACCGCGGCGGCGGTCTGGCTGGGGCGGGGCTGGGCGCTGGAGCTCCTCGGCGCCACCGGCGAGACCCACGCCATCGCCTCGCGGTTCCTGGCGATCTCGCTGCCATCGCTGCCGATCCTGGGGATCGGGATGCTGTCCGGCGGGCTGCTGCGTGCTGTCGGCGACGGGCGCCGCGCGATGCGGAGCACCCTGACCAGCGGCGCGGTCGCGGCGGTGGTCGACCCGGTGCTGATCCTGGGGCTGGGCATGGGCGTCGACGGCGCGGCGGTCGCGCTGCTGCTGACCCGGATCGGCTTCGCGCTGATCGGACTCCGGATGGCGGTGGGGGTCCACGACCTGATCGGCCGGCCGCGTGCGGCGGCGGTGCTCGCCGACGCGCGGCCGGTCCTGGGCATCGGCCTGCCGGCGGTGGCGACCCAGCTCTCCACCCCCTTCGGCAATGCGTTCCTGACCGGGGTGGTGGCGGTCCATGGCGACGCGGCGGTGGCCGGATGGGCGGTGGTGGGTCGGCTGACGCCGCTGGCCTTCGGGACGATCTTCGCGCTTTCCGGCGCGGTCGGGCCGATCCTGGGCCAGAACCGGGGCGCCGGGCAGTGGGAGCGGATCCGCAGCACCTACCGCGACGCGCTGATCTTCACGTCCTGCTGGGTACTGGCAGCCTGGGGATTGCTGTGGCTCGCCACCGGGCTGATCGTCAGCGGCTTCGGGCTCGACGGGGCGGGGGCGGAGGTGGTGCGGGCCTTCACCCATCTGGGCGCGGGCGGGTTCCTGTTCACCGGCGCGCTGTTCGTCTCGAACGCCGCCTTCAACAATCTGGGCCGGCCGGTGCTGTCGGCGGCCTTCAACTGGACCCGCGACGCGGCGGCGATCCCGCTGCTGGCGCTGGTCATCGGCCAGTCGGCGGGGATCGGCGGCGCGGTGCTGATGCAGGCGCTGGCGGCGGTCGCCGTCGGCTCGGTCGCCGCCGTCGCCGGCTGGCGCCATGTGGGCGATCTCTCGCGCCGGGCGGCGGTGCCGGGTATCGGTCCGGTGCCGCAGCCGGCCTTCGCCTCGGGCCGCGCGGCGCTGGCGGTGGCGCTCGGGCCGGAGCAGAGTGACGGCGAGGGCGCATCGCCTCTGGCACCGCCGGGAGAGTCGCGCTAGATAGCGCCGGAACCTATGCCTGCACCTATGCCTGCGAGGATCGAGCGGAATGCCGAAGATCACCTATATCGAGCACAACGGCACCCCCCATACCGTCGACGTCCCGGTCGGGCTGACGGTGATGGAAGGGGCGGTGAACAACAACATCCCCGGCATCGATGCCGATTGCGGCGGCGCCTGCGCCTGCTCGACCTGCCATGTCTATGTGGACCCGGACTGGATCGGCAAGCTGCCGGCGCGCGAGGACATGGAGGTCGACATGCTCGACTTCGCCTTCGAGCCGAACGAACGCTCGCGGCTGACCTGCCAGGTCAAGGTGACGCCGGAGCTCGACGGGCTGGTGGTGCAGATGCCGGAGAAGCAGATTTGAGGGGGCTGGCCCCGGTTCTGTTCCTGGCTGTGGCGGGCCTCGCGCCGCTCGCCGCCGCCTGCGATTATCCCGGCGGCCCCGCCGGGGCCGAGCCCGTCACCGCCGAAGGCGAAGGCGTTGTCTGGGCCTACTATTCCAATGCCACCGACCGTTACGGCGACGGCGTCCTCGGCGACGCATGGGAAGCGGCCGCGCTGCGCACCATGATCGCGGGTGGCAGTGGCGACGGCGTGATCGAGAGCGCAGTCCATGCGGAGGATGCCGCCCCGGAGACCGTCGCCAGGGCGATGGACTGCGCATGAGCCGCGTCGCCAGCCATCGCCCGGTGATCGGCGTCACCGCCTTCCTGCACCGGATCGACGACGCCTGGGAGGCGCAGATCTGCGGCAACCGGACGCCCGAGGCGGTGGCTGAGGTCGCCGGCGGGTTGCCGGTGGTGCTGCCGGGGCTGCCCTCGACCTACGACACCGGCGAGCTGGTCGGGCTGCTGGACGGCCTGGTGCTGACCGGCGCCCGGCCGAACGTGCATCCGAGCTTCTACGGCCATGACGAAACCGAGGCGCACGGACCCTTCGACCTCGGGCGCGACAACCTGGTGCTGCCGCTGGTGCGGGCGATGATCGAGGCGGGTAAGCCCGTGTTCGGCATCTGCCGCGGCATCCAGGAGATGAACGTGGCCTTCGGCGGCACGCTGCACCCGGAGATCGGCGACCTGCCGGGCCGGATGCGGCACCGGATGCCGAAGGGCGAGAAGGACCACAAGATCATCTTCGCCAGGCGCCACAAGGTCGAGTTCCGCGAGGGCGGGGCCTTCCACCACCTGTTCGGCACCACGGCGGCGGTGACCAACTCGCTGCACGGCCAAGCGGTGTGGGAGCCGGGCGAGCGGGTGGTGCTGGAAGGCCATGCCGAGGACGGCACGGTCGAGGCGATCTCGATCGAGGGGGCGCAGAGCTTCGCGCTGGGCGTGCAGTGGCATGCGGAGTACGACGCGGTCGAGGACCCGGTGAACCGGGCGCTGTTCGCGGCGTTCGGGGCGGCGGCAAGGGAGGCCTGCGCGGCGCGGGCGGGGTAGGCGGCAATCGGCGTCGGACGCTGACCGTCGCCGATGCGGCATCTCGCTGCCGCCGATTTGCCGCGCCGCGCCTGACGGGCTTTGCCGGCGCGAGCGGCGCGGCTTCTTGCCAAAGGGCGATGCGGACCGAGCCGGCGCACAGGCCGGCGGTGCGGGGGAGCCGGCGGCCGCGGAATCGACGCCAGCGAGCGCATTGAGGTTGCCCTGACCTCCGGCGAGGCTTGCATGACGACCCTGCCTTGTATTCCGGACTCGTTTCTCACCGCCCGTGATAGTCTGCTCCATTCGCGAAGTCAGAAGGCGCGGCGAGTGTATTCGCGGCTCCTGTCCTTCTTCAGGCGATCACGTCTTCGACCGGTCGTCGCAACGACATCGGCAGTGCGGGCGCGCGACCGAAACGCACGACGAGATCGGGCCGAACACCGGGCATTCCGAGCCACTGCGCGAATTCGGAACGAACCAAGGGGACTTCGACAGGTTGGTTGATATGCGCATTCCGGATCCCAAGCGCCGTTGCCTGAAGTGCGAAGCGTTCGAAGCTCCTGCCAACCCCGATCCAGTGCGACGGATCGGCCCGATCGCCGATGAACACCGCAACTCCGGCCGATGACCGGATCTGATCCCGGTACTTTTCGTTCTCCGCGTCCTTGGTGAAAAGCGCGTCAAAGAAAAGTCCGCCAATCCATTCCGGCATGACCGGGTTCCCGGAACAGGCACTGAACAAGCCATCTCCGTCTGCGATGGCTCTGTCGGGACTGAATCTCAGCCAGTCACGCAATTCTGCGACAAAAGCCGGATCATCCATCTGCGCACTGTTTCCCTCGACGACAAACTCCGAGATCGCTTCGCGTTCTCTCGGTTCGATGAGGATCAGGACCGAGATCCCATCTCGCCGCGCCGCCGCAGTCAGGAGATCGATGTCGTCCCGGGAGACGGGTCGCCCGTCAAAGGCAGACCGGGTTGACTGCCGGAGAGGGATGGCTCGGTAGAGGGTGTCATCGCGGGGCGGGCCATCGCTCAGCGCTATGTCGATTTGCGGCTCCGGCCCGCTTTCGACCGTCACGTCCGCAGGCCGACCATGCGCGCCCGCCGCGATGGCCAGGTTCTCGGCGGCACATCCCAGGCTTACATAGAGGTGATGGTCATCGGGATCGACGACTTCCGTCCGGCGCGAAAGGTCCGGAAGGATCTTGATCCTCGCCTCGTCCAGACGGAATTTCCAAGGTTGAGTGTTGTGGCCGTTTGCAGCAAGCGTCGACATCCTCACCATTTCCCGAAGCGTGGGATCACCGGAAAGCAGCCGCCGCTGGCGCTCCAACTCTTCTCGGTATCCGCCAAGGCGGGGCCAGCGATCGTATCCGACCGCTCCAAGTGCAGCGACAGACAAGCCCGACGCGATGAGTGATCGGCGCGAAAACATACCGGCCACGGCTCCTGCTCCGGAAGTATCGCTTGTTTGCGCCGGGCGCGCTCGACTGTCATTGACGCGCATCAACCGGGACAGATGGCCGGAGTATCGTCGATCCCGCCGTCATGCGCGGGCCGCATAGCGGGGTCGGCAACCGGTTCGTGACGTTTCGCCCTCCTCACGGGGGGCAAAACCCCGCTATACCGCCCCCATGGAAACCGTTCACGTCACAGACGCCTGCATCATCGGCGCCGGCCCCGTCGGCATCTTCGCGGTGTTCGAGCTGGGGCTGCTCGACATGCGCTGCCATGTGATCGACATCCTGGACAAGCCCGGCGGGCAGTGCGCCGCGCTCTATCCGGAGAAACCGATCTACGACATCCCCGCCTGGCCGGTGATCTCGGGCCAGGACCTGACCGACCGGCTGATGGAGCAGATCCGCCCCTTGAAGGCGCAGTTCCACCTGAACCGCATGGCGATCCGGCTGGAGAGGCGCGAGCCCTGCGAGGCGCTGCCGCTGGGCGGCTGGCGGGTGGTGACCGACGCGGACGAGGCGATCGACTGCAAGGTGCTCGTGGTCGCGGCCGGCGGCGGCAGCTTCGTGCCGAAAAAGCCGCCCCTCGCCGGGCTGGAGGAGTACGAGGGCAGGAGCGTCTTCTACTCGGTGCGCGAGACGGCGCGTTTCGCGGGCAGGCACATCCTGGTGGCGGGCGGCGGCAACTCGGCGCTCGACTGGGTGCTGAGCCTCGCCCCGAAGGCCGCCTCGATGACGCTGGTGCACCGCCGGGACGGCTTCAGCGCGACGCCGGACAGCGTCGCCAAGATGCGCGCGCTCGTCGAGGCCGGCAAGATGGAGTTCCGGATCGCGCAGCTCAGGCGGCTGGAAGGCGCCGGAGGCCAGCTCACGGGCGTCGTCGTGCAGTCGGACACGCGCGGCGAGTATGTCATTCCCTGCGACGTGCTCCTGCCGTTCTTCGGGCTGACCATGGCTCTCGGCCCGGTCGGCGACTTCGGCTGCGAGGTCGAGGACGAGCTGATCAAGGTCGACACGACGACGTTCCAGACGTCGCTCCCCGGCGTCTTCGCGATCGGCGACATCGTCACCTATCCGGGAAAGCTGAAGCTGATCCTCACCGGCTTCCACGAGGCGGCGATGATGGCCCAGGAGGCGTTCCGCATCTGCCACCCGCAGAAGAAGCTGAGGTTCGAGTACACCACGAGCTCCTCGACGCTGAAGCGCAGGCTCGGGGTCTAACCGGGGGTGTGAGGGACAGGGTGCGCGGCGGTGCGCATCGTGAGGCCCGGGAACCGGTGCGCACGAAGGCAAGCCCTACCCGAGAACGCCGCGGACCATCTCCTCCATCAGCTCCAGCCGTTCGAGGGCCTGTTTCAGAGTCTTGCGCTGGTCGCGGCCGAGGCGGGCGGTGTCGACCGCGTTCGAGGGCCGGATGCCGGCGGACAGATCCTCGATCTGCTGGGTCAGGACCAGCCGCATCGCCAGGGCGTGGATGTCGACCAGCATGCGGGCGTCCGAGGCGCCGGCGCCGGATTTCTCGCTGGCCTGCAGGATGCGCTCGGGGGTGGCGGTGGCGTCCACATGGTGCGCCAGCGCCATGACGCGGGCGCCGGAGACCAGCGCCAGCAGGGCGCCGGCCTTGAGGTCGGTGCGGCCGCGCTCGTCCTTGCGGAAGCCGCCGAACATGCCGAGCGCGCTGCCGCGCCCGGCGGTGTTCTCGGCCATGGCGCGGATCAGCACCCGGGCGCGGGCGGCGTCGTCGAGGGCGTGCGCGCGCAGCAGGGCGGCCAGCGAGGGCATGCCGAGAACGGGGGCGAAGTCGAAGAAGATGTCGACGTTGAGCAGGTTCTCGGGCTTCGGGTTGGCGACCCAGGCGTCGACCTGCCGGTGCCACTCGCCCAGCGTCTTGCGCCAGGCGCGGTTCCTGGCCATCACGCCGCCCTTGCAGTAGGGGATGCCGGCCTCGTCGAGCAGGCGGTTCACGTGGCCGGCCCAGACGGTGAACCAGTCATCTTCGGCGGCGAGGTCGCCGGTGTAGGCGTTGTCGACGATCACCGCGTTGTCCTGGTCGGGGGCGAGCAGGCTCTCGCCGCGGCCGCCGGAGCCGAGCACCAGGAGGCAGTAGGGAGCCGGGGCGGGGCCGCGTCCCGCGGCGATCATGATCCCCTCGGCCAGCTCGGCGGCGCGCGCGGTCATCGCGCGGCCCTCGGCGGAGATGATCGCCGCCACCTGGCGGGCGTCGAGCCCGTCGGCGAGCAGTGCGCCGGCGAGGCCCGGGAGCTCGGCCTGGACGCTGGCGAGCGCCGTCGAATCCTCGGCCGCGGCGATGCGGTCACCGAGCGAGAGGGTGGCGAGCGCGCGCTCGCGCAGCAGCGAGCGCAGCGTGAAGACGCCGCTGACCGCGCCGCTGGTGTCGGTGGCGGCGAGGTAGCGCAGGCCCTTGCGCGCCATCAGCCCGAGGGCGCGGTAGAGGAAGGTGTCGGCGGGGGCCGAGATGACCGGCCGGCTCATCACCTCGGAGACCGGCAGGGAGGCCGCCTCCGGGCCGCGTTCGGCGATGGCGTAGAGCACGTCGCGCTCGGAGACGAAGCCGCCGCCGCCATCGGTCAGCGGCTCGACCACGACGCAGCCGATGCCGTGCTGCCGCATCACCGCGGCGGCGTCGAGCAGCGTCGCCCGCGGCCCGACGGTGATCGGCGGGCTGCCCATCACGTCGGCCAGCCGGTTGCGGTAGATGAAGCTGTCGATCGCCTTCTGGGCGCTCGGCAGGGCGGCCACGGCGGCGGCGAAGTCGGGGCGGTCGCCCGGCCGGGCGAACCAGCCGGCCTGCTCCTGTTGCTGGACCAGGGCTTCGGCCCGGTGCTGGAACGCCTCGGCCTCGGCGAGGGTGCGCACGCCTTGCCCGCGCAGCGCGCCGATCATCGCCGCGAGGATCTGCGCGGTGACCAGCGCGTCGCCGGCCGCGGTATGGCGCCCGGTGATCTCGACGCCGAAGCCCAAGGCGAGCGATTCGATCGAATTGTCGAGCCGTCCTGGCTCCAGCGCCGCCGCCAGCAGCGCGGCATCGAGGGCGCGGGGCTCGGCCCAGTCGACCCCGTGGCGGGCCGCCTCGTGGCGGAGCATGGCGAGGTCGAAATGGACGCTGTGCCCGGCGACGACCGCGCCGCCGATGAACGCGGCGAGCTCGTGCAGCGCGTGCGACACCGTGGGCGCGCCGGCGACATCGGCGTCGGACAGGCCGTGAATGCGCCGCGCGGCCTCGGGAATCGGGATGTCCGGCTTCACCATCGTCTCGAAGCGGTCGGCCGCGATCACCTCCGCGCCGCGCATCCGCACCGCTCCGATCTGGACAATTCGGTCTGCGCGCACGTTGAGGCCGGTGGTCTCGGTGTCCAGCACCACGATCTCGAGCGCGACGAGGGGCGCCGCAGGGTCGGCGCGCGCCGGTTTTCCGCCGGGCGCCTGCATCAGGCGGCCTCCCAGTCCCGCAGCGCGGCGGCGAGCGCCGGCAGGTCGGTGCGCCGGCGCAGCGCGTCCACATGGTCGATGAAGCGGAACTTCACGTTGTTGGTCACCATCGGCCGGTCGAGCTCGCGGATCGTATCGTCGACCGGAGCATAGTCCATGATCACGTTGGCGCTGTGGTCGGCGATGTCCTCGATCCGGCCCGGCGGGGCGGCCAGGTGGGCCTCCAGGCGGCGCGCGAAGTCCGAGAGCCGGTCGTCCCAGCCCGGCCCGGCGCGGTGCTCGGGGATCGGCTGGGTGTCCAGCACGGCGCGGTAGAGCGCGGGCCAGACCGCCGCCGGGACCGGGCCATGCGGCCTGAGATCGCCCTCGGCGATCAGCAGCAGGTCGCCGGCCGCGGCGGCGAATCCCTCCCACTTGCAGCGCTCCATGCCGCGCCCGAAGGCAGCGTCCTGCATCAGCCGCGGACCCATGGTGCCGGACCGGGCCCGGATATAGGAAAAGCTCGATCCCTGGGCCAGGTACGCGGCGCCCTCGCCGATACCGGCGATCAGGCCCGCGACCGATGTAATCCGGCCGCGGCGCCTGCCAATTGTCAGCGTCTTCAGAAAGTCCATCGCCGCGCCTCTTTTTCTGACTTCCGGACCGTCGCTGTAGAATTATTGACATCAGACCGGATTTCGCGCTTTAATCAAGTATCTGTCCCGGAAAACAACCATAACGGGTGCAGGTAACCGGGGGAAATGCAGGGAACGAGGCCAGCGCGTGCGGCCCGTTCGACCTCGGAGAATGAGTCTGGGGGGCTCGACAAGAACGAGTGCATGCGGCGTTAAGCCTCCCGTCGGCAACAACGGTCTGGGAGGCTTGGCAATGTCCGACAGCATTTCCCCGGAACAGGGTGCGGCACACTGGGCGAAGACGAGAACGCTCATGTGGACCTGCCTGATCCTCTGGGCGATCTTTTCCTTCATCATCCACATGTTCGTGAATGTCCTGAACGGCATCACGTTCATCGGCTTTCCGCTCGGCTTCTACATGGCCGCGCAGGGATCGCTGATCGTGTTCGTCGCTGCTGATCTTCTGGTTCGCGGGCCGGCAGAACGCGATCGACGAGGAATTCGGCGCGGCCGAGGACTGAGGGGGAGCACATCATGGCAATCAGAATGCAGGGCGACTTCACCGACAACCTGGGCAAGATCTACGGGATCTATGTCGGAGGTTTTGCGGCGTTCGTCATCGCGATGGCTATCCTCGAGCAACTCGGGCTGCCGCCGCGCTTCATCCTCTGGGCGTACATGGCGCTGACCATCGGCGTCTATGCCTTCATCGGTATCCTCTCCCGCACCAGCCAGGTCTCGGAGTACTACGTGGCCGGGCGCCGCGTGCCGGCCGTCTACAACGGCATGGCGACCGGCGCCGACTGGATGTCGGGCGCGAGCTTCGTCGGCATGGCCGGCTCGCTCTACGTGCTCGGCTATGACGGGCTCGCCTTCGTTCTCGGCTGGACCGGCGGCTATGTGCTGGTGGCGGTGCTGCTGGCGCCCTACCTGCGCAAGTTCGGCGCCTACACGGTGCCCGACTTCCTCGGCACCCGCTACGGCGGCAACCTGCCCCGGCTTCTGGGCATCATCGTGCTGTTCTGCTGCTCGTTCACCTATGTGACGGCGCAGGTCTACGCCTCGGGCATCATCGCCTCGCAATTCCTCGGCATCGACTTCAACATCGCGGTGTTCGCGGGACTCGCGGGCATCCTGGTGTGCTCGATGCTGGGCGGCATGCGGGCGGTCACCTGGACCCAGGTGGCGCAGTACATCATCCTGATCGTCGCCTATCTGCTTCCGGCGATCTGGATGTCGATGGTGAAGACCGGGGTGCCGATTCCGCAGCTGATGTATGGCGGCATTCTCGACGATATCTCGACGATGGAGCAGCAGCTCATCGCCGCGGGCCAGTCGATCAAGCCGCATGTGGAGCCGTTCACCAACTACAGCGAGCGGGACTTCTTCTTCCTGATCTTCTGCCTGATGGTGGGCACGGCGTCGCTGCCGCATATCCTGATGCGGTACTTCACCACGCCGACCGTCCGCGAGGCGCGGAAGTCGGTGGCCTGGTCGCTGTTCTTCATCTTCCTGCTCTACTTCACGGCGCCGGCCTATGCGGCCTTCGCGAAGTTCAACGTGATGAGCATGTTCACCGCCGCCGGCGGGACCACGCTCGCCTTCGAGAGCATCCCCGAGTGGATGCTTCCGCTGGGGTTCGATCGAAGGGCACACGCTGGTGCAGATCTGCGGCGAGAAGGCGGTTTCGCTCGAGGCGGTGCGCGCGGCCTGCGAGGCCAAGGGCATCACCGGCGGCTTCAACTTCACCGAGCTGAAGCTGAACAACGACATGATCGTGCTCTCGACGCCCGAGATCGCGGGGATGCCGTGGTTCGTGGTCGGCCTCGTCGGCGCAGGCGGCTTCGCGGCGGCGCTTTCAACGGCGGACGGGCTGCTTGCTCGCCATCGCCAATGCGCTCAGCCACGACATCTACTACAAGATGATCGACCCGAACGCCGACACCAAGCACCGCCTGATGGTCGCGAAGGTGATCCTGGTGGTCGTCGCGGTCCTGGCGGCTTTGCTGGCCCGGACCAAGCCGTCGGACATCCTGTCGATGGTGTCCTGGGCCTTCTCGCTGGCGGCGGCTGGTCTGTTCGCCCCGCTGGTTCTGGGGGTGTGGGACGCCCGAACCAACCGGACGGGTGCGGTCTGCGGCATGATCGCGGGCTTCGGCCTGACGATGACCTACCTGATCGGCAACGTCTACGGCTTCGACCTGGCCAAGGGCAGCGGCGACGAACTCAACTGGTTCGACGTCAAGTCGATCTCGTCGGGCGATCTTCGGCGTTCCGGCGGCCTTCATCGTCACCTGGGTGGTCTCGAGGATGACCGCCGCGCCGAGCCGCGAGATGCAGGACTTCGTGCTGCGCCTGCGCGTGCCGCGGGGCGGCTCGATGATCGAGGGCTAGGCCTGAGCCTTCCCCTAAGAAGCCTAGCGCGGGGCCCCGGAACGATCTTCGGGGCCCCGCGTATTTCTGCCTGCGGAGGGCGCCGATGGACTCTCTGAGTTTCCGCGCCATCCTGATCCTGGCCGGGGCCTATCTGCTGTGCTTCGCGGTCTTCGCGACCCAGGGCGTGCCGGTGGCGGAGGGGAGCGAGAGGATCGAGTTCGACCTTCGTCGCTTCCCTGGCTGCCGGGGCCTACGCGCTGACGTCGCTTGCGGCGATCGTGTTCGCCCGGGCGGTGCTCGGACTCTTCATCGACTTCTCGCGTCCGGTGGCCTTCTTCCGGGCGCTGGCAGGGGTGACCGACCCCTTCATCGCCCTGTTCGCGCCGCTGACGCCGGGCTTCCTGGTTCCGCCGATGCGGCCGTTCTATGCCGCCTTCTGCCTCTACTTCATCAAGATGCTGATCTTCGGCGGCTTCGGCGCGCCGCCCCCCTGGGTGTTCATCCTGCTGGCGCTGGGGTAAGCTCCGGGACGCGCGCGGGTTCGCCCGAGTCGCGAATTCGGACAGGGAATGACGGCGGGATCCCGATGGGTCAGATCCGGCGGCTCGCATCGGCGGTGGTGTGGCGGGGCTTCGGCTTCTGCTGGCTGGCGATCGCGGCGGCCATGTCCGGGCTGATCTTCGACCTGTCGCTGGCCTGCCGGGTGGGCGCGCTGCTGGGCATCGTCGTCGCGCTGGCGCTGCAGCTGAAGGCCGAGACCTATCACCGCATCAGGCGGATCAGCGAGACCGAGGTCTGGATCCTGCTGGCCGAGGAGGCGCGGCCTTCGAAGGAGGTCGCGCGCGGCCTGATCGTGGCGGCGATGCGGGACGAGCTCCGCGAGAAGGCGCTCTATTCGGCGGTGATGGGGGGCGGGTTGTTCGTGATCTCGTTCGCGCTCAGGATGCTGCTGTCGGCCTGAGCGCTAGGGGCCTTTGCGGCCCTCGACGCCGAGCAGCCTGGCGATCAGGTCGTAGAACTCGGCGACCACGATCGGCTTGACCAGATAGGCGTCCATGCCGGCCTCGGCGGCGCGGCGCCGGTCGGCGGGCAGGGCGTGCGCGGTCAGGGCGACGATGGGCACCCGCCGGCCGTCGGCCTCGACGGCGCGGATCTGGCGGGCGGCGGCGACGCCGCCCATGCCCGGCATCTTCAGATCCATCAGAATGAGCGAGGCCGGCCGGTTCGCGTGCTCGGCGATCGCCGCCCTGCCATCGGCGACGGTGGCTGTCTCGGCTCCGGTGGGAGCCAGCAGGGCGCGCAGCAGCACCTGGTTGGTGGCCGTATCCTCGGCGACCAGAATGCGCCTACCGGTGAGGTCCGGCACCCGGGCACCGGTGCCGGTCCGATCCGCCGGCCGGGCGCCGGGGCCCTGCGGCAGGATCCCGGCGAGACCGTCGGAAAGCCGGCGCCAGGGCAGCGGCAGGCGGATCACCGCGTGGTAGCGGCTGCTGGAGCGGTCCGGCGCATCTGCATCCGGCGCGGCGGCATCGGTGACCAGGGTGATCCGCGTTCCGGCAAGCCGGGGGTCGCCGCGCAGCCCGCCCGCGAGAACCGCCGCATCGGCGCCGAGCAGACGGGCGTCGAGGACCATATGCTCGAGCGGCCGGCCGGCGGCGGCCGCCTTGCGGGCGGCATCGAATGCCGCCGCGGCCGAGCCGGCGAACGTGGCGTCGAGACCGAGCGCTGCCAGGGAGCGCCGGCAGCGCTCCGGATCGACAAGCAGGTCGCGCACCACCAATGCGCGCCGGAGCGGCCCCGGCGCGGCCGGGCCGTGCGGTGGCAGCGGAGCCGGGAGGCGGATCAGGACCGTTTCGGTCCCGTCGCCGCGCTGCAGCGACTGCATCGGCGGAACCGCCTCGCCGATTTCCTCGGCAAAGGCGGCCGCCCAGATGTCGGCGAGCCCGGCCCGGGGCCTGGCATTCGCGGCCTCGGCGCGGCTGATCTCGATCAGCGCAGCCGGCGTGCCGTCGTCGTCGCGCCAGATCGCCAGGCCGAAGCCGCGTGCGCCACCGGCCTCCATGCCGCGCAGAAGGCCCAGCCTGAGGGCGGCGCCGAGGGCCTGGCTGTCGATGTCGAGCCGGTCCGGCAGACGGCAGTCCACATCGGTCGACAGATGGATGCCGCGCCGGTAGGCCTCGACTGCGATGCGGGAGATCGCACTGCTGATCAGCCGTTCCGGACCCGGTTGCTCGGCAACCGGCAGTTCAGGGCGCCTGCTCGACATTCGCATCTCGCATTAGTATTTCTAATGTCCAAGTATTCAATTTAATACTTCGGATAACCGATAGCCGCTCCCAATGAAAGACAAAAGTCGCCGGGGCATCGCGCCATCAGAGCCAGTCGCGCAGCACCGGGATCAACGGCCGGTCTGCGGGCGGCATCGGGTAGCTCTCGATCTCGCGAGGCCGGACCCAGGCGAGGCGCTGGCCTTCGCGGGCGCGGGGGATGCCCTGCCACTTGCGGCAGGCAAAGAGCGGCATCAGCAGGTGGAAGTCGGCATAGGCATGGCTGGCGAAGGTCAGCGGCGCGAGGCAGCTTTGCCAGGTGTCGATGCCGAGTTCCTCGTGCAACTCGCGGATCAGACAGGCCTCCGGGGTCTCGTCGGGCTCGACCTTGCCGCCCGGGAACTCCCAGAGCCCGGCCATCGATTTTCCGTCCGGCCGCTCGGCCAGCAGCACCCGCCCGTCCGGATCGATCAGGGCGACGGCCGCGACCAGCACAAGCCTCACGAACGATAATCCGCGTTGATCTCGATGTAGCGGTTGGTCAGGTCGCAGGTCCAGACCGTGGCGCGGCCGGCGCCGATGCCGACATCCACCGCGATCTCGAGCTCGTCGCGCTTCATGTAGGCGGCGCCGACTTCCTCGGAATAGCTCGGCGCGACCCAGCCGTTCTCGGCCACCAGGATCTTGCCGAAGCTGATCGAGAGCCGATCGCGGTCGGCGGCCTCGCCGGCCTTGCCGACGGCCATCACCACGCGGCCCCAGTTCGGATCCTCGCCGGCGATGGCGGTCTTGACCAGGGGCGAGTTGGCGATCGAGAGGCCGATCTTGCGGGCCGCGCGGTCGGACCTGGCGCCCGTCACGGTGATGGCGACGACCTTCGAGGCGCCCTCGCCGTCCTTCACCACCTGGATCGCCAGATCGCGCATGACCTCGCCGAGCGCGGTGCGGAAGCGGGCGTAGCGGGGATCGCGGCGGCTGTCGATCACCGGCATCCGGGCCTTGCCGGTGGCGGCGACCAGCAGCGTGTCGGAGGTCGAGGTGTCGCTGTCGACGGTGATGCAGTTGAAGGTCTGGTCGGTCAGCTCCGTGACCGTCGTCCGGAGCAGCATCGGGTCGACCTTCGCGTCGGTGAAGATGAACACCAGCATGGTCGCCATGTCGGGCTGGATCATGCCCGAGCCCTTGCAGAAGCCGGAAATCGTCACCGGGACGTCGTCGAGGTCGACCACCTCGCTGGCGCCCTTGGGGAAGGTGTCGGTGGTCATGATCGCCCGCGCCGCGTCCTCCATCCGGTCGGGCGAAAGGCCCTTGGCGATGGCGGCCAGCCTGGCGGTGATGCGCTCGGCCGGCAGGGGCTCGCCGATGACGCCGGTCGAGGCCTGGAACACGTTGCCCGCGGGCACCTTCAGCACCTTTCCGGCCATCTTCGCCACCGCTTCGACGGCGCTGCGGCCGGCGCCGCCGGTGAAGGCGTTGGCATTGCCGGAGTTGACCACGATGGCGAGCTTGCGGCCGCTTGGCGCGGCGGCCAGCGCGGCCAGTCGCTCCTGACACCAGAGCACCGGCGCGGCGCGGGTCTCGGAGCGGGTGAAGGCACCGGCGATGACGGAGCCGGCGGCGATCTCGGCCAGCATCACGTCGGCACGGCCCTTGTAGCGCACGCCCGCCGCGCCGCTGGCGAGGCGCACACCGGCCACCGCCGGCAGGGGCGGGAAGGATTTCGGCGCGAAGGGCGAGACCACGACCTTCTTGGCGTTCTTCTTGGCTTTTGGCGCCGGCTTGCCGGTGGCCTTGACCATCTCGGCCTCGAGCGCCGCGATCTCGGCCGCTATGGCGGCCTGGGCCTGGCGGCGCTCGGCGATCCGGGCCGCGAGGCCGGCGGCCTTTCCGGCGGTCCTTCCGGGCGCCGCCTTGACCGCCTTGGCCGGCCGCGCCACCGGCCGTGCCACCGTGCGCGTCGCCGAGCGGATCGCCGGCTTGGCCGACTGCGAGGCCCGCGCCAGCGGTTTGACGGATGGTTTGGCCGATGGCTTTGACGAGAGTTTGGACGAGGGTTTGGACGAGGGTTTGGACGTGGGTCTTGCCACCCGCTTGGCCGAAGCCCTGGAGGAAGCCTTGGCCGCGGCCGGTTTGGCGGGCGCCGCCGCCTTGCGGGCCGGTTTCGGAGTCGCCGCAGCCTTGGCGGTCGTCTTGGCCGCAGCCTTGGTGGCCGGTCTGGCCGCAGTCTTGGCCGCAGTCTTGGCCGCAGTCTTGGCCGCAGTCTTGGTGGCCGGCTTGGTGGCCGGTTTGGCGGCTGATGCCGCCGCTGGCTTCGGCTTCGCCGCCTGTCCGGCGCCGGCTGCCGCCCTGGATGCGCGCTTCGCGGCCGTTGCCGCCTTGGCCGCCTTGCCCGCCTTGCCGTCCTTCCTGCCTGCCATTGCAGCCTCCCCGAAAAGGATGACCCGTCGTCCGGTTCCCGAGCTCTACCGCGTCCCCGCCGCTATCAACGCCCGGCGATCACTTCGTTTCGTCGAGCAGCGCGTCGGCGCGGATCGACGAGGGCGGGGGCATGGTCTCGGGCATCGCGATCTTGGCGTTCTCGCGCACCGCCGCAACAATTTCTTCCTGCGCCTTCTGGGCGAGGTCGCCGGCGAGCTGCCCGCGCACGTCGTCGAGCGCCGGCGCAGCTCGCTCACGCTTCTCCTCGAGCCTGATCAGGTGCCAGCCGAACGCGGTCTTGACCGGGTCGCTGACGGTGCCGGGCTCCATGGCGAAAGCGGCGTCGGCGAATTCCGGCACCATGTCGGCGCGCACGAACCAGCCGAGGTCGCCGCCACGGGCGGCGGTGCCGTCGGTGCCGTTGGCCTTGGCGAGCTCGGCGAAATCGGCGCCGCCGTCCAGCTCGGCCTTGAGCGCCTTCGCCGTCTCCTCGGTCTCGACCAGGATATGGGCGGCGTGCACCTCCTGCTCCGGCGGCGCGTCGACGTAGCGCTCGTTGTAGAGCGCTTCGACCGCCTCGGGCGTGACCCGGGCGGCGATCTCCTGGCGCAGATAGGATTCGGCCAGGGTGGCGCGGCGCTGGTTCAGGATGTGGAGCGCGATCGCCGGCTGCTGCTCCATGCCGGCGGCTGCGGCGGCCTGGGCCAGCAGCATCTGGTCGACCATCTGGTCGCGCAGCCCGCTGAACAGCACCTCGTCGGGCAGCTGCTGGTACTGGTCGGGCAGCTGGCGGCGGATGGTGACCAGGTCGCCGACGGTCAGCTTCTCGCCGTTCACGTCCGCGAGCATGGTGTCGATGCCGTACTCGGCCGCCGCTTCGGCCGCCGCCGGAGCGGTGGCCGGCTGTTCGCTGCCCGTCTGGCTGCTGCCCGTCTGGCCGCTGCTCGTCTGGGCGAAGGCAGCGTGGCCGCCGAGGGCGAGGCACAGCGCGGCCGCGCCGAAGGGGGTCAATCTCACGGGGTTCTCCTTGATTCTCCGAGCGGTCCTGCAGGCAGGGAACGTTGACAGTGTCCCTCCCCGAAAATATGTGTCACGCCGTGCCCTGTGGCCGGATGGCCTGCCACACTTACGCCGTTGCGCGCGGGGCCTCAAGCGCCGATGCACGTTTTCCGGGGCCCTCGGCCGGGGCCGGATGGACGGGCGGGGCGGAGCAGGATGGACCGCATGGCCGCCGTGCCGTGCCTAGGGGAATATCTCACATGCTGGGATTCGGCAGCCTTGCCAAGAGCATCTTCGGGACGACCAACGACCGGAAGATCAAGGCGGCGCAGCGCACGGTCGAGGCGGTCAACGCCCTCGAGCCGGCGCTGCAGGCGCTGTCGGACGACGAGCTCGCGCGGCCGCACCGCGGAGTTCCGCGACCGGCTGGCCAAGGGCGAGACCCTGGAGCGACATCCTGCCGGAGGCCTTCGCCACCGTGCGCGAGGCCTCGCGCCGGGCGCTGGGCCTGCGCCACTTCGACGTGCAGATCGATCGGCGGCATGGTGCTGCACCAGGGCAAGATCGCCGAGATGAAGACCGGCGAGGGCAAGACCCTGGTCGCCACCCTGCCGGTCTACCTGAACGCGCTGACCGGCAAGGGCGTGCATGTGGTCACGGTGAACGACTACCTGGCCCGCCGCGACGCCGACTGGATGGGCCAGGTCTACCACTTCCTCGGCCTGACCGTCGGCGTGATCGTGCCGGGCCTCGACGACGGCGCAGCGGCGCCGGGCCTATGGCTGCGACATCACCTACGGCACCAACAACGAGTTCGGCTTCGACTACCTGCGCGACAACATGAAGCACCGGCTCGAGCGACATGGTGCAGCGCGGCACCACTACGCCATCGTCGACGAGGTCGACTCGATCCTGATCGACGAGGCGCGCACGCCGCTGATCATCTCGGGCCCGATCGAGGACAGATCCGAGCTCTACCAGGCGGTGGACAAGGTGATCCCCGAGCTTGGCGCCGAGATGCTACGACATGGACGAGAAGCAGCGCACCGTGGTCGCTGACCGAGGAAGGCAACGAGGCGGTCGAGAGGAAGCTGATCGAGCACGGGCTGCTGCCCGAGGGCGGCTCCTCTACGACCCGACCATCGGTCAGCCTGTCCACCACGTCAACCAGGCGCTGCGCGCGCACAAGCTGTTCCAGCGGGACGTCGACTACATCGTCAAGAGCGACAAGGTCGTCATCATCGACGAGTTCACCGGCCGCATGATGGAGGGCCGGCGCTATTCGGACGGGCTGCACCAGGCGCTGGAGGCCAAGGAGGGCGTGACCGATCCAGCCCGAGAACCAGACGCTGGCCTCGATCACCTTCCAGAACTACTTCCGGCTCTACGCGAAGCTCGCCGGCATGACCGGCACGGCCCTGACCGAGGCCGAGGAGTTCGGCGATCTACAAGCTCGACGTGGTCGAGATCCCGACCAACATGCCGGTCATGCGCCAGGACGATGACGACGAGGTGTTCCGCACCGCCGAGCGAGAAGTTCAAGGCGATCGTCGCCGCGATCGAGGACGGCGCGCGAGCGCGGCCAGCCGATCCTGGTCGGCACCACCTCGATCGAGAAGTCCGAGCTGCTGGCGGCGCGGCTGAAGAAGCTGAAGATCCCGCACCAACGTGCTGAACGCCCGCTACCACGAGCAGGAGGCGCAGATCGTCGCCGCAGGCGGGCGCGCCCGGCGCGGTGACCATCGCCACCAACATGGCCGGCCGCGGCACCGACATCCAGCTCGGCGGCAATGTCGAGATGCGGGTGCTGCCACGAGACGCACGGACATCGAGGACGGCCGAGAAGATCGCCGAGCTGCGGGCGGCGATCGAGGCCGAGGTCGGGCGGAGAAGCAGAAGCAGGTGATCGAGGCCGGCGGGCTCTGGGTCATCGGCACCGAGCGCCACGAGAGCCGGCGGATCGACAACCAGCTGCGCGGCCGCTCGGGCCGCCAGGGCGACCCGGGCGGTCGAGCTTCTACCTCAGCCTCGAGGACGACCTGATGCGGATCTTCGGCTCGGACCGGATCGACAGCATGCTGCAGAAGCTGGGCCTGGAGGAGGGCGAGGCGATCGTCCACTCCTGGGTCAACAAGGCGATCGAGAAGGCCCAGAAGCAAGGTCGAGGCGCGCAACTTCGACATCCGCAAGAACCTGCTCAAGTTCGACGACGTGATGAACGACCAGCGCAAGGCGATCTATCGAGCAGCGCCGCGACATCATGGAGGCGAACGACGTGTCGGAGACGATCCGGGACATGCGCCATCGAGTCATCGACGACATCGTGGCGCGCCACATCCCGAGAACGGGCCTATTCCGAGCAGTGGGACACTCGAGGGGCTGGCAGCAGCGAGGTGCAGGCGGTGCTGGGCCTCGAGCCGTGCCGGTCGAAGTCCTGGGCCGACGAGGAAGGGATCGACGACGACGTGCTGCGCGAGCGGCTCGACGAGGCCGGCGACGGCGCCTTCGCCAAGCAGCGAGGCGCATGATCGGCGCCGGAGATCATGCGCCAGATCGAGAAGAGCCTGCTGCTGCAGATCCTCGACCACCTCTGGAAGGAGCACCTGGTGACGCTCGACCATCTGCGCCAGGGCATCGGGCTGCGTGGCTATGCCCAGCGCGACCCGCTGAACGAGTACAAGTCCGAGGCCTTCGCCCTGTTCGAGCGGCTGCTGGGGCAGCTCCGGGTCGACGTCACGCGCCAGCTCGGCGGGCTCAGGCCGATGACGCCGGAGGAGCAGGCCGAGCGGCAGCGGATGATCGCAGAGATGCAGGCCCAGATCGAGGCGCAGATGCGCGCCCGGGCCGAGGCGGAGTCCTCGGCGCGCCAGGCGCTGCCGGCGGGAGCGATGGACTTCAGGCTCGGCACCGAGGATCCGGCTGCGGCGGAGATGGACCCCGCCGATCCGGCGACCTGGGGCAAGACCGGGCGCAACGCGCAATGCCCCTGCGGCTCGGGCAAGAAATACAAGCACTGCCACGGCAGGCTCGCCTGAGGGCGGCGATTCCCAACGGCCCGAAAGCGCTCTAGGCTCGCGGCGCCCGGTTGCCGGGAATCAGCCGCACGAGGCGCGCCATGCCGACCGATCTTTCCCTGCCGACCCGCCAGCTCGCCGGATACGGCGGCCGTCCGCCCCATGCGGACTGGCCCGGCCGCGCCCGGGTCGCGGTCAACTTCTGCATCAACTACGAGGAGGGCGCCGAGATGTGCGTCCTCAACGGCGACGACCGGAGCGAGGCGCGGGTCTCGGACCTGGTGGTGGACGCCCGCAGCGGCGCCCGCGATCTCAACATGGAATCGAACTACGAATACGGCAGCCGTGTCGGCTACTGGCGGCTCCTGCGCGCCTTCACCGACCGGGGGCTGCCGGCGACGGTGAACCTGGTCGGGCTGGCGGGCGAGCTGGTGCCCGAGCCGCTGGCGGCGATGATCGAGGCGGGCTTCGACCTGCAGCCCCATGGCTGGCGCTGGATCGACTATCACGGCATGGACGAGGCCGAGGAGCGGGCGCTGATCCGCAAGTCGCGCGACCAGGTGGTGCGGCTGACCGGGCGCCCGCCGATGGGCTATTACGCCGGGATGCCGTCGATCAACACCAGGCGCCTCGCGGTGGAGGAGGGCTATGTGTTCGACTCCGACTGCTACAACGACGAGCTGCCCTGGTGGAGCCACGACTTCGGCAAGCCGCACCTGGTGATCCCCTACTCGCTTGAGACCAACGACAGCCGCTTCGGGCGCAAGGAGGGCTACCAGGTGGGCGAGGAGTTCTACACCTACCTGAAGGACAGCTTCGACGTGCTCTATGCCGAGGGGGCGGAGCGGCCGGCGATGATGACGGTCGGGCTGCACGCCCGCCTGCTGGGCCGGCCAGGACGGATCGGCGCGCTCTACCGGATCCTCGACTACATGGCCGGCCACGAGCGGGTCTGGATCACCCGGCGCGAGGACATCGCCCGGCACTGGATGGAGAAGCATCCGGCGAGGTGAGGGAGCGGGGGTGCTGGCGAGCGCCAGGATGCGGCGGGGCGGCGTCGAGGGGATTGCGGATATCGCGCGCGGTGCCGGCGTCGACATGTTCGCGTAGGGGCAGGAAGGCGAGACGAAGCAGCCGTCTGAGCAAGGTTGCAGATGTCCGGTTCGATCCCAGATGTTGCCGTTGGGGCTATGGCAAGGGAGTGCCAAGAATTGCCCTAGACGCGTTCTCGCGCAACGGCGGGAATGCGGACGGAGCTGTCTTTGGATCCAGAACCGGGAATGGCAGCTTCGAGGGACACGGCATTTTGATATACGTTGACAGTCTGGGCCAGGTGCAGATTGTTCATATATCTGTTTCTTAGGCCAAGGGGATCGCAGTTTGGAACGGCGCCTCGCCGCAATATTAGCCGCTGACGTCGTTGGCTACAGCCGCTTGATTCGAAAAGATGAAGCCGGCGTCTTGGCGACCGTCAAAGAGCACCGCGAAAACATAATCGAACCCATTTTGTCGGCTCGGAACGGGCGCATCGTCAAACTGATGGGCGATGGTCTGCTGATCGAATTCGCCAGTGCCGTTGAAGCCGTCCGTTGCGCCGTAGAAGTTCAGCATTTTGTTGGGTCCGAAAACGCTGGCGTGCCGGAAGACGATCAAGTGCGATATCGCATCGGGATCAACATCGGTGACATCGTTGTTGAAGGCGATGACATACACGGAGACGGCGTAAACTTGGCAGCACGCCTTGAAAGCGCGGCCGAGCCCGGCGGCATCTACATGGCTCGGAACGTGTATGAGCAGGTCAAGGACAAGCTGGATCTCACCTTCGATGATCTCGGACGAGCACCAGCTCAAGAACATTGACGAACCGGTGAGTATTGTCAGTGTGGAGCTTGACGACAGAGCCAACGCATTGGTTTCGCCCATTCAGCGAGGCCTCACCGGTGTCCGCTGGCCGCTCATGGACTTTTGCAGGTGTCGTCGCACTTGCGCTCGCGGCAGGTGGGGTCGCATGGTGGCAGCCTTGGAACTCGGAACCGATAACCTCCTCCGAACTGGTCGACAGTCCTTGCCATGCCCGGCAAGCCGTCCATCGCGGTCATGGCCTTCGACAACCTGAACAACGATCCGGAACAGGATTTCCTCAGCGATGGCCTCAGCGAGAACATTCTGACCGCACTGTCCCGGTTCCCCGATTTCTTTGTTGTCGCCCGCGATTCAACCTTCACCTACAAGGACAAGCCGGTGAAGGTGCAGCAGGTGGCCCAAGAATTGGGCGTACGATATGTCGTCGAGGGCAGTGTCCAGATCGCGGGCGACAATTTGCGTGCCACAGCGAAATTAATTGATGCGCTGACCGGCAAGAACCTCTGGGCCGAACAATATGACCGCGATTTGCAGGACATTTTCGCAGTTCAGGATGAGATCACCCGGACCATCGCCTCTACCCTTGTGTCAAACATCAACCTAGCGGAGTACGACCGGCTAAAACACCAACCCACTGACAACCTTGGTGCATACGAACTGTTCAAGCGCGCGCAGGAGCAGTCGTTAAAATTCACAAAAGAAGGCAACATTCTTGCGATGCAGTTGAGCAAACAGGCAATCGAACTCGACCCAGACTTTGCGGGCGCATATATCGAACTCGCTTGGGCCTATATCTTTGGCTACCGCTGGGGCTGGAGCGAAGAAACGACGCGCGAAGAGTCACTTGACCTTGCATTTAAGATGGCCCGAAAGGCGATACAATTAGAGCCGTTCAATTCAACGGGTCATCAGGTTCTAGCAAACGCCACGACTCAAAGTGGCGACCTTGAGAAGGCTATTTCGATTTACGAGAAGGCGATATCCCTGAACCCGAATTCTGCCTCGGTTCTGGCCGACTCAACTGACCCTTTGGTATACATTGGACGCGCACCCGAAGCCGTCGAACGGATGAAGTCTGCAATCCGTCTCAACCCGCATCATGAGGACTGGTATCTGTGGAATCTGGGTTGGGCCCAGTATTTTTCGGAAGATTACGAAGGAGCGCTCGCCTCGATCGAGAAGATGAACGAGATTCCGGATCGCCTCAGACGTACCCTTGCCCCAATATTTCTGAGGCTGGGGCGGGAAGACGAGGCGCAAACCGTGATCGATGCGTTTCTGAAAGACAATCCCAGTTACGACATTGAAGAGGCAAGAACTGCTCCGTTCACCAGCGATGAGTACCTCAACCGCTGGCTGGATGACTTGCGAAGACTGGGCGTCCCGGAGAACGCGTCATAGATCTCGAATTCCAATCAAACAAACCGTGCGAGCCGATCGAGTAGCGGCGCTATTCCGATCAACTTTTCGTTCACACCGGGCACCTACTTTACGTTTTTTTCAGACATAGCACTACAATGCGTAGATTTTGGATCCGATATTTCTTGGATATTACCAAAAGCGAAGACGCCTGTTTAAAAGGGCCGTGACGAAGACAGCGGACATTCGCCGCGTCGCAGCATCTGTCAGTTTGGGCTTATTCCTGCCGTCCACTGTCCTCACCGGTAGCAGCGGAATGGGTCAAAGATACGCATAACGCCCGCCCATCGAAGGTCGGGGTTGTCCCACACTGATACCATCTTGCGCTGAGCCTGACTCATTTGGGGATTCCCAAATCGGCTGAAGTCTGAATCACTGTGGCGAACAGAGGAGGTTCGCCATGGGTGCAGCGATTGGCTTGCGGGGTGATTTCGGGAGCGGCGATCTGCGGGCGTTGGCGCGGTCGGTGAAAGACGCCAATCAGGCGCGCCGGCTTCTGGCGCTGGCAGTGATCTATGACGGCGGGAAGCGGACGGAGGCAGCCCGGACCGGGGGGGTCGGTCTGCAGAGCATTCGCGACTGGGTGCTGCGGTTCAACGCGAGCGGCCCGGACGGGCTGATCGATGCCAAGGCTCCTGGCAAGCCGCCGAAGCTGAGCGACGATCAGCGTGCGGCTCTGGCGGCAGCCGTCGAGCGTGGACCGATCCCGGCGATCCACGGCGTGGTGCGCTGGCGGCTGATCGATCTGATGCAATGGGTCTGGGAAGAATACGCCATCTCGCTGAGCGAGGCGACGATGAGCCGGGAACTGAACGCGCTCGGCTACCGGAAGCTCTCGGCCCGGCCGCGCCAACATGCCCAGAACGAATACGCCATCGAGGAGTTTAAAAAAACTTCCCCGCCGAGCTGGCGACGATCCGCGAGAGGCTCGCACCCGGCACCGAGATAGAGCTGTGGTTCCAGGATGAAGCGCGGGTCGGCCAGAAGAACCTGATCACCCGGCGCTGGGCACGGCGCGGCACCCGGCCCTCGGCGCCCCGCGACCAGCGCACCAAATGGGCCTACATCTTCGGGGCCATCTGCCCGAAGAAGGGCAAGGGCGCCGGGCTGGTCATGCCCTGGGCCGACACCCCGGCGATGCAGGCGCATCTGAATGAGATCAGCGCCGCCGTCGACACCGGCGCCCACGCCGTCGTCATCCTCGACCAGGCCGGATGGCACATGTCCACCAAGCTCGACATCCCCGACAATATCACCCTGATGCCGCTCCCGCCGCGCTCGCCGGAGCTGAACCCGGTCGAGAACGTCTGGCAATACATCCGCGACAACTGGCTCTCAAACCGGATCTTCCAGTCCTATGACGACATCGTCGCGTTCTGCTGCGAAGCCTGGAACAAGCTCATCGACCGGCCTTGGAAGATCATCTCCATCGGAATGCGCGAATGGGCCCATGGGTCATGATCAATGCAAGCTGGTATGAGTCCCTTCCGATGCTGCGGGGCGACTGTCGGTCGGGCTCCGGGCAATCCCTCGCCGCGGATGCGGCCACGGGCAGCTTCCGGCCATACCCGGCCCTTCCGCACACTTGCGGAGGGTGCGGGCGCCGGCCGGATTTGGCCATCCGGCGGCACGCTTCCCTGCCGGGCGCCGCTCCTCTCACCAGACGTCGGGCTTGATCCCCTGGGCCTCGAGCGCCGCGAACTTGTCCTGGAGGTAGCGCTGGAAGGGCTGGTCGGCGTAGTGGCCGCCGGCCACGTATTCGAGGCCGGAGAGGTAGTGGAAGGGCTTCATGTAGCCCGGCAGCCGGAACGCCTCGGCGGCCTCGCGGCTGGCGGCGGCCTCCTCGAGGTCGGGGCCCATTTCGAGGAAGCCATCGAGGGACCAGTCCTGCTCGTGCAGCCCGTCGTCGCCGCGCCGCGCGGCGGCGGTCGATCATGGCGATCCTCCCGGTCTCTCCGGAAGGATAGGGCGGATGGCGGCGCCCGGCCAGGCTCGCGGCGAGACTTGCGGACGGAACGGGGCCGACGGCCCTTATAGCGGCTCGCCGACCCCTTTCCGCTCGACGATCAGCCGGTAACATTCGGGGCGGCGGTACTGCTCGAAATTGAAGAACCGCTTGTAGGCGTCGCACATGGCGAGGTCGGCCCGGTAGGGCACCAGCTCGTCGCCGAGCGTGGTGCCGATCGCCACCAGCTCGCCCGAGGGCGCGATCACGCAGGAGGCGCCCATCATGTCGCAGCCGCCCTCGCGGCCGGCCTTGGCCGCGGCGACGATCCAGGTGCCGTTCTGGTAGGCCGCCGCCTGCATCGGCACCAGGTGGTGGAAGGTGCGCAGGCCATTCTGCTCGGGGGTGTCGGGGAGCTGGGCCGGCGAGTTGTAGCCGAGGCAGACCAGCTCGACCCCCTGCAGCCCGAGCACGCGGTAAGGTTCCGGCCAGCGGCGGTCGTTGCAGATCAGCATGCCCGCCTTCGCTCCGAAGGCGCGGAACACCGGAAAGCCGAGGTCGCCGTCCTCGAAGTACCAGGGCTCGAGGTGCTGGAGCTTCAACGCGGGGTCGTAGACCGGGTTTCCGGGCAGATGCACCTTGCGGTACCTGCCCACGATCCGCCCGTCCTCGACCAGGATCGAGGTGTTGTGGCGGCGGCCGTCGGGGGTCTCCTCGCAATAGCCGAGGTAGAAGCCGATCCGCAGGCGGGCGGAGGCGTCGAACAGCGGCTGCGTCTCCGGCCCCGGCATCTCGCGCTCGAAGAAGCCGGCGATCTCGGCCTCGTCGTCGATCTGCCAGCGCGGGAAGAAGGTGGTGAGCGCCATCTCGGGGAAGACCACGACCTTGCAGCCCATGCGGGCGGCATCCTCCAGCAGCGCCAGCATCCGGGCAACCACCGAGGCGCGGGGCTCGGAGCGCTCGATCGGGCCGAGCTGGGCGGCGGCGAGCATCAGAGGCCTCGACATCAGCGCACCTTTCGGGCTTGGGTAGGGCGCCGGGACGGCGGCGCCGGGGAGAGAGGATCATGGCCACGGAAACGCGGATCGAACAAGCCTATCGCGCGCGGACGGCGCGCTCGGCCGAGCTTTTCGCCGAGGCGCTGGAGGTGCTGCCCTCGGGCATCACCCATGACAGCCGGTACCTGCCGCCCTACGGGCTCTACTGCGAGCGGGCCGAGGGGCCGCGGAAGTGGGACGTCGACGGCAACGAGTACGTCGACTATTTCGGCGGCCACGGGGCGCTGCTGCTGGGTCACGGCCACCCGGCGGTGCTGAAGGCGACCGAGGCGGCGCTCAGGCGCGGCACCCATTTCGCCGCCAGCCATGCGGGCGAGATCGCCTGGGCGCGGCAGATCGCCGACATGGTGCCGAGTGCCGGGAAGGTGCGCTTCACCTCGTCGGGGACGGAAGCGACGCTGATGTGCCTGCGCCTGGCCCGCGCCGCCACGGGCAAGCGCAAGGTGCTGCGGTTCCGGAACAATTTCCACGGCTGGCATGACGACATGACCACGGGCTACGCCTCGCATTTCGACGGCAGCGCGCCGCGGGGCGTGCCCGAGGCGGTGGCCGCGAACACGGTGCTGGTAGACAATGGCGACCTGGCCGGGGTGCGGGCCGCCATCGCTGCCGACCGCGACATCGCCTGCGCGATCCTCGAGCCGCTGGGGGCGGCGACCGGGCAGCTGCCGGTGGGGACGGAATTCCTCGCCGCGCTCCGCGAGGAGACCGAGAAGGCCGGGATACTGCTGATCTTCGACGAGGTGATCACCGGTTTCCGGGTCTCGCCCGGCGGCGTGCAGGCGGCGACCGGGGTGACGCCGGACCTGACCTCGATGGCGAAGATCGTGGCCGGGGGCATGCCCGGCGGCGCGGTCGGCGGGCGGGCCGATCTCATGGACCAGCTCGATTTCGCTGCCGCCGCGCGGACCAACTCGGAGAAGATCTACCATCCGGGGACGTTCAACGCGAACCCGGTCTCGGCGGCGGCCGGGGTGGCGGCGCTGCGGATCATCGCCGGGACGGATGCCTGCGCCCGGGCCGAGGCGACGGCGGCGGCGCTGCGCGCGGGGATGAACGCGGCGCTGAAGCGCGCCGGGATCGGCTGGGCGGTCTACGGGCGGGGCTCGGCGTTGCACACCCACCTGAACCCGGCGGGGCGCGAGATCGACCCGGAGCGGTTCGAGCCCGCATCGGTCCCGGCGGCCGAGCTGAAGGCCAAGCCCGGGCAGGCGGTGCGGCTGCTGCGGCTGGCGCTGATGGTGAACGGGGTCGACATCTCCGGCTGGCCCGGCGGGCTGGTCTCGGCGGCGCATGGGGAACGCGAGGTCGAGGAGACGCTGGCCGCCTGGGCGGCGAGCCTGGAGATGTTGCGGGCGGACGGGGTCGTCTGAGCCGCGGGTCGGGCCGGATTGACGGCGAGGCGTCCGGTCCCGGATGCATCTGCGGCAGCATCCGGTCGTCGGCCGGCCGCTTGGCTCTCCGAACCGCGGCTGCGCCATGAATAGAGAGGGCGGCTCACCCCTCTGAGCCGCCCTTCGTTCTTGTGTGTGCCGTGGTCGTGTATCGTGTGTGTGCCGTGTGTGTAGACAAACATAGCCGCAGGCGACCGGCAGGTAAAACGAATGTTTCTTCGGTGAATTTACCAATTCTTATCAAATAGATGCAAGTATGAAACCAATCCGGTCCAGATAGCAATCAAGGGTTGAACGCCTGAAGAAGGCAAACCCCTTTTGCGAGATCGCTGCCCCCCTGAGACAAAAGCGGCCGCCCCGATCTCTCGGGGCGGCCGATCACTCATACGCACGACACACACAGTTTCGCATCGGGAGATGAACGGCGATGCGACCCTCGGAGCATCCGATTCGTTCGTGGCGGTTCTGGGAGCGCAATGAAGGTCATTCCTTGACCATGCTTGCGCATGTGCCGCCGTGCGTTCCCGGAAAGGGAGAGGTAACGCCTTCGGGCGTTTCGCCGTCGGCGATCTCCAGACGATGGCGGGTACCGGGGGCCGGCTTTCGCTGCCGGGAGCCCCTCGCTAGCGCGGCGTCCGTTCCATCTGAATCGCCATGCGTTCGCCACCGTCATTCCCGCGCAGGCGGGAGTTCTCCGGCGGACTTCGTCAGATCCCCGCCTGCGGGGATGACGCCCGATGAACGGGCGATCCGGTCCGATCGGACGCTGCGCTAGGCCGCCAGCGCCTCTCCCATGTCCCGGGTGTAGTGCCGGTGGAAGAAGCGGACGCATTCCTCGGTGAAGTTCTCGTTGTCGGGGTTGATGATGTAATGCCCCTGCGCTGAACCCGCGCGAATGCATGCCGCGCTGCACCGCCTCGCAGAGGCGGATGTCCTCGGCCGTCACGTTGTCGATGCCCCAGCGGCGGCGCTTTTCGTCGTTCTCGGTCCAGACGCCGGTCGGCCCGTAGATGTGCCGCCAGCGGCGGGACCGCTCGGGCGCCAGCGACTCGACCCTCGAGACGCTCAGGTTCGGGCTGCCCGGCAGGTGGCCGAAGGTCGTGTTCGGATAGAGCAGCCAGAAGTTGCCGTCGACAAAGTCGTGGTCGAGATCGATCGGATAGGCCGCGTTCTGGGCCTTGCAGGCGGAGGGGATATGCTGGTGGGTGTAGTTCTCTCCGAAGCCGTGCCGTGGTTCCGGGCACATCGAGCATGTCCGAGAAGGTCGGATGCGCCGTCTCGCAGTGATAGCATTCCAGGAAGTTGTCGATGACGATCTTCCAGTTGGCCGCGATCTCGGCGCTGAAATAGCCGGTGCCCTGATGCGGCCGGAAATCCTCGACGCCGGGAACCCGGTCGCGTATCTGCGCGGCCAGGTCGCCCGCGTGGTCGGCCAGCGGCCGGGCGTCCGGGTCGAGATTGATGAACACGAAGCCGAGCAGCCGGTCGACCCTGACCGGGCTGAGGCAGATCTTGGACCGCACGAAACCTTCGGTCCGGTTGCTGCCGGGGGCGCCGATCAGGCGGCCGGCGAGGTCGTAGGTCCAGGCATGATACGGGCAGACGAGCCGCTGCTTCGTCCCTTCGCCCTCCACCAGCGGATGCCCGCGATGGGCGCAGACATTGTAGAAGGCGCGGATCTCGCCGTCCTGGCCGCAGGCGAGGAACACCTCCTGATCGCGGATCGCGGTGGTGATGTACTTGCCGGGCGCATCCAGCGCGCTCGCGTGGCAGACATATTGCCAGTGGCGCATGAACAGGGCCTTCTCCGCCTCCCAGAGGCCGGGGTCGGTATAGGCCCAGCCGGGCAGGGTGCGGCTGCCCGCGACGTCGATCGGACGGGCGCGTTCGCCGGTGCGGCGGGGGTGGAGTTCGGACGGCATCTTCGGCCTCCCGGATGGGCGCCGGAACACCCGGCGCCGGGCGCGTGGTTGCAGCGCCGACGATGCTGCGGGCGGAGTGCCCGGAAGGCTACCGCCGCAGCGACAGGAAATGTCGCTGCCGCCGGAAATCGCGCGGACGGGGTTCCGGCTAGAGGCCGCGAGCGGCCATCAGCGCGTTCAGGTCGGTCTCCGGGCGCGCGCCGATGTGGCCGATGATCTCGCCCGCCGCGACGCAGCCCATCCGGGCGGCGGTGCGGGCGTCGCGGCCATGGGTCAGGCCGTGCAGGAAGCCGGCGGCGAAGAGGTCGCCGGCGCCGGTGGCGTCGACCACATCGGCGGGCTCGGTCGGCACCAGGGTGCGGCGGCCGTCCTCGATCACCCAGGCGCCCTCGGGGCCGACGGTGACGGCGGCGAAGCTGACCTCGGCGGCGCACTGGTCGAGCGCGCCCTCCAGCGTCGCGGTGCGGTAGAGCGACATGATCTCGTGCTCGTTGGCGAACAGGAGGTCGAGGTCGTCGCGGATCATGCGGCGGAAGGCGTCGCGGTGGCGGTCGACGCAGAACGGGTCCGAGAGGGTGACCGAGGCGCGCCCGCCACCCTTCTTGCAGGCGGCGATTGCCTTGGCGAAGGCCTCGTGGCTCTCCGGCCCGTCGAAGCGGTAGCCCTCGAGGTAGAGCCAGTCGGTCCGGCCCATCATCGCCGCGTCGATGTCCGAGGGGGCGAGGAGCTCGGAGACGCCGAGATAGGTGTTCATCGAGCGCTCGCCGTCGGGCGAGACCAGCACCATGCAGCGGCCGGTCTCGTGGCTGTGGTCGCGGGGTGCCAGCGGCGTCTCGTAGACCGCGCCCTGGGCGCGCAGGTCGTGGGCGAAGATGGCGCCGAGCTGATCGTCCCTGACCTTGCCCACATAGGCGGCGCGGCTGCCCAGCATGGCGAGGCCGGCGATGGTGTTGGCGCCGGAGCCGCCGGAAATCTCGGTGGCGGGACCCATCCTGCCGTAGAGTTCGGCGGCGCGGGCTGTGTCGATCAGGGTCATGATTCCCTTCTCGACGCCGTTCTCGGTCAGGAAATCATCCTCGATCCGGGCCAGCACATCGACAAGGGCATTGCCGATCCCGACAACGTCAAAACGCTCGTTCATGCAGTCTTTTCCTCGAACTGGCAGAGGTCGCTGATCGGGCAGTCGCCGCATTTCGGCTTGCGCGCCACGCAGACATAGCGGCCGTGCAGGATCAGCCAGTGGTGGGCGCCGAGCGCATATTCCGCCGGCACGTTGTCCTCGAGCGCCCGTTCGACCGCCACCACATCCTTGCCGGGCGCGATGCCGGTGCGGTTGGCGACGCGGAAGATGTGGGTGTCGACCGCCATCGCCGGGACCCGCCACCACATGTTCAGCACCACGTTGGCGGTCTTGCGGCCGACGCCGGGCAGCGAGGCCAGCGCGGCGCGGCTGGAGGGGACCTCGCCGCCGAACTCCTCGATCAGGATGCGGCTGAGCTTCATCACGTTCTTCGCCTTGTTGCGGAAGAGCCCGATGGTGCGGATGTGCTCGATCAGCTTCTCCTCGCCGAGCGCCAGCATCTTGGCGGGCGTGTCGGCGACCTGGAACAGTTTGTGGGTCGCCTTGTTCACCCCCTTGTCGGTCGCCTGCGCCGACAGCGCGACGGCGACCAGCAGGGTGAAGGCGTTGACGTGCTCGAGCTCGCCCATCGGCTCGGGGCGCAGCTCGGCGAGGCGGCGGAAGGCCTCGCGGATCCGGTGGTAGTCGAGTTGGGCGACCATGGGACGCCGAACAAGCACAGCGCCTGCGATTTGGCAAGCATCCTTTGCCGCGGCGGCGCCCTGCGACAAGTAGCGACTTCCGAGAGGCGCGATTCGTCGTATCATCCTCCGGAATCATTGCGCCCGAAGGAGAGACATCTTGAAGTTCGTTCATGCCGCCGCCGCCGCGATCCTGCTGTTCTCGCATGGCATCGCCGCGGCCGAGGGACCAGTCATCGACCAGAAGGCGCTGGACATCGCGCGGCGGTCGGCCGAGTTCCTCGCCAGCCGCCCGGCGATGTCGTTCGACTGGTTCGTCAGCTACGACGAGGTGGAGGGCGGCCGCGAGAAGCTGACCTTCATGCGCTCGGGCAGCAACCTCCTGGTGCGCGACAACGGCTTCTACTCCTATGTCGAGGACGATGACGGCGTGCGCGAATACTTCTTCGACGGCGCGACCGTGACGGTGGCGGCCTCCGACGACGGCTACTACGCCACGGGGCCGTTCAAGGGCAGCTTCGAGGAGCTGATCGAAGCGATGATCAAGAAGACCGGCAGCGAGCTGCCGCTCTACGGGCTCATGCGCCGGGATCTCCCGCAGGGCGAGACCGAGGGGCTGGATGGCGCCGCTTATCTCGGGATCACCCGGGTCGCCGGCCGCGAGGTCTATCACCTCGCTTTCTCGGATTACGACGAGGACTGGCAGATGTGGATCTCGACGGACGAGGCCGAGCCCGTCCCCGTCGTGATCATCGGCACCAATCCCTACGAGCAGGGATGGCCGCAATACCGGGCCTATCTGACGAAGTGGGATTTCGAGCCGAAGCCGGCGGAGGGCGCTTTCACCTACACGCCGGCCCCCGACGCCGAGAGGATCAGCTTCCCCGAGTTGAAGGAGCGCCAGGCCGGCGATGCGGCGTCGGACGCGACTGGTGCCGCGGCCGGGACGGAGACGGCGCCCGCCAACCCGCCCGCGGCGGGAACGGGCACGACCAGCGCACCCCAGAACTGAAGGCGCGCCAGTCATGAGGAAGCTCCTTCTCTCCCTGGCAATCGCGGCGGCGGCCATGTTCCTGTCGCCGGAGAGCCTGCTCCGCCTAGAATACCCAGCCGGCGAGGCGCAGGCCAAGGCGCGCGTGGGCGGCGGCATGCAGGTGCGCGGCGGCGGCCGCAGCATGGGGGGCGCGAAATCGCGGCCCAGCTATGGCCGCCCGAGCCGGCCGAGCGCCGGCGCACGCCCGAGCCGGCCGAGTGCCATGCCACGCCCGAGCCGACCCAGTGCCGGGGCACGCCCGAGCCGGCCGAGTGCCGGGGCGCGTCCGAGCCGGCCCGGTGCCGGGGCGCGACCGAGCCGGCCCGAGATGGGCACGCGCCCGGCCCGGCCGGATGCCGGCTGGCGTCCGGGCGGACCCGGCGCGGGCAACCGTCCCGGCAAGCCCGAACGCCCCGGTGCGGGAAACCGTCCCGGCCGTCCCGGCGCGGGGAACCGCCCGGGCCGCCCGGAGCTTCCGGGCGAAGGCCTTCGCCCCGGCCGCCCCGGCGCTGGGGAGCGGCCGATCAGGCCCGACCGCCCGGGGGCGGGGCATCGTCCTGGCCGCCCGGACCGTCCCGGCTGGGGCAATCGGCCCGGGCGTCCGCCGAACTGGAGGCCGGGGAACCGTCCGCCGGGCTGGCGGCCGCCGCATTACCGCCCGCCCTACTGGCGGCCCCCCCACTGGCGTCCGCCCTATTACCGGCCGCCGTACTATCGCCCGCCGCACCGGTACTGGGGCTCCTACAACTGGTATCCGCGATGGGGCTGGTACTTCACCACCGCGGTCGCCGGCGCGACGCTCGCCTATGTGGTCAACCTCCCGGACGACGACCCCTGCGAGAAGGTGCGCGTCGATGGCGAGGACCTGTTCATCTGCGACGGCGTGCTGTACCGGCCGGTGATGCACAGCGATCAGCGCGTCTACGAGATCGTGTCCTCGAGCGAGGACGACCCGGCGCCGCCCGCAGATTCGGGCGAGTTGCGGCTGACCTCGCCCCTGATGCGCGGGTCCGCGGTGCACGAGGTGCAGGTTGCGCTCGCGTATTACGGCTACGACGTCGGCACCATCGACGGAGTCTTCGGGCGGGGCACGGACCGGGCGTTGCGCGAGTTCCAGAGGGACAACGGCCTTCCGGACACGGGCGTCGTCGACGACGACACGGCCGTCGCGCTCGGCCTGTGAACGCGAGGACCCGCGGCGCCCCGGCGCCGCGGGTCCGGCGGAGATTGCGCGCGCGACCCTCGCGCCTCTATCGTGAGGCGCGTCTTGTCCGGAGAGCAGTCATGCGCAACCTCGATCCGAACTTCTACACCGATCCGGCGGTCCATGCCCGCGAATGCGAGCGGATCTTCCGGGCGAGCTGGCAGATGCTCGGGCCGGCCGGGCGGGTGGACGCGCCGGGCTCCTATGTGGCCGCAGAGATCGCCGGGGCGAAGGTGTTCGCGATCCGGGGCAAGGACGGCGTGCTGCGGGCCTTCCGCAATGTCTGCCGCCACCGGGGCGCGCGGCTGCTGGAGGAAGGGCAGGGCAGTTGCAACGTGATCCGCTGCCAGTACCACAACTGGGCCTATGATCTCGACGGCAGCCTGGTGCGGGCGCCCTGGTTCGGCGGCGAGCCCGATTTCGACATGGCGGACTGGCCGCTGGAGCCGGTGAGCGTCGAGACCTGGCGCGGGCTCCTGTTCGTCGCCATCGCGCCGGCGGAGCCGCTGGCGGCGCAGCTGGGCGCGACGGTGCCGGAGCTGCAGGGCGAGCCGATCGAGACGTTCCGCTGCGTCGCCGAGCGGCGGCTGACCTTCGACGCCAACTGGAAGACCTACACCGACAATTTCGTCGAGGGCTACCACATCCCCGGCATCCATCCCGGCTTCTTCCAGGCGATCGACTTCGAGCGCTTCGAGACCACGGCGCACGACAACCTGGTCCGGATGACCGCGCCGCCGCGCGACGGGCTGTTCTACCGCGGCAAGTGGCTGTGGATGTGGCCGAACTGGACCTTGTCGCTGTTCGACGGCGGCATGAACACCTCGCGGATCAACCCACTGGGGGCGGGGCGGACCGAGCTCGTCTACAACTTCTACTTCGCCGACACCTCGGAGGCCGCGCGGCCGGCGCAGGAGGACACCATCGCCCGCAACATCGCGGTGGTGGAGGAGGACTTCGGCATCTGCATCGAAACCCAGAAGAACTACGCCTCGGGCGGCTACGCGCCGGGGCCGCTGAGCCCGCGCCACGAGCGCGGCGTCGCCTGGTTCCAGGAGCGGGTGAAGGCGGTGCTAATGGCAGGGGAGTGAAAGAATCGTACGGCCGAGCCGCGCAGCTTCCCAATGCGCCTGGCAGGCGATAGGCTCCGCGCGGTCCATTCCGGAGCCCCCGCCACCGATGTCGAGCCGCCGACTTTCAGCCATTCTCGCCGCCGATGCGGTCGGGTTCAGCGCACGCACCGCGGCCGACGAGACCGGCGCATTGCGGGCGTTGCGTGCGGCGCTCGAAGTGCTGGAGACGGTGATCGGCCTCCATGGCGGGCGGATCGTCAAGACCATGGGCGACGGCCTGCTGGCCGAGTTCGGCTCGGTGGTCAACGCCGTCTCCGCCGCGGCCGCGATCCAGGCCCGGCTGGCGGCGCGCAACCGCGACCTGCCTGCCGAGGGACGCTTCGACTTCCGCATCGGCGTGCATGTGGGCGATGTGGTGGCCGAGGGCGATGACATCCTCGGCGACGGGGTCAATGTCGCCGCAAGGCTGGAGGCCGAGGCCGACCCGGGCGGGGTGATGATCTCGGCGCGCGCCCACGACGACGTCGAGGGCAAGACCGGCCTCGCATTCGAGGATCGTGGCGAGCGCGTGCTGAAGGGCGTGTCCCGGCCGGTGCGCGTGTTCGCGCTGGCGGGCGGGGCCGGGCCGGTGGCGGCCGTGGCGGCGCCAAGCCTGCCGGACAAGCCGTCCCTGGCGGTGCTGCCCTTCGTCAACATGTCATCCGAGTCGGAGCAGGAGTATTTCGCCGACGGGCTGACCGAGGACATCATCACCGCGGTCGCGTCGGTCCCCTGGCTGTTCGTGATCGCCCGGAATTCCAGCTTCACCTACAAGGGCGCCGCGGTGGATGTGCGCAAGGTCGGCCGGGATCTGGGTGTGCGCTATGTACTGGAGGGCAGCGTGCGCAAGGCCGGCGCCCGGCTCAGGGTCACCGGCCAGCTGATCGACGCCGAGACCGGGGCGCATCTGTGGGCCGAGCGCATGGACGGCCAGCTCGAGGACGTGTTCGACCTCCAGGACCGGATCACCGAGGCCGTCGTCGCCGCGATCGCGCCGCAGATCCAGGGCGCCGAGATCGCCCGCGCGGCGGCCAAGCGCCCCGAGAGCCTGAGCGCCTACGACCACATGCTGCGCGCGATGGCCGCGCTGAACCGCGCCCAGGTGCCGCAGGCGGGGGAGCAGCTGGACCGTGCCCTGGTGCTGGCGCCCGGTTATGGCAAGGCCCTGGCGATGAAGGCCTGGACCCACACCCTGCGGGCGAGCTGGGCCGGCGAGGGCGACTACGAGACCAACGCCCGGACCGGCATCGCGCTCGCGCGCCGCGCCCTCGAGGCGGCGCCGGGCGATCTGGAGGTCGCAGCCTATTCCCACTATTCTCTGGGCTTCTTCTGCGAGGACGTGGACAGCGCGATCAGCCAGCTGCGCGGTACGATCGAGCGCTGCCCCAGCCTGGTCTGGGCCTGGGTCGCGGTCGCGCTGCTGGAGGCGCAGCATGGCGATCCGACCCGCGCCTTCGAGGCCTGCGACCGGGCGCAGCGGCTCAATCCCAAGGACCCGATGGCATTCCGGCTGCATTCGGCACGAGTGGTGGCGCATTGGGCTCTGGAGGACTGGGCGGGCATGCTGGAGCCCGCACGTCAGGCGCTCGCCACGGCGCCGACCCTCGCCTACATGCTGGCGGCGGTAATTGTCAGCCTTGCCGAACTCGGCCGCGACGCGGAAGCCGGCGCGGCGACCGCCGCCCTGGTGGAGCGCGTCCCCGGGTTCCGCATCGCCCACGTGCTCGATCTGCTCTCGCGCATGCGCAACTTCCACGGCAGCAATATCGAGGTCTGGCGGCGCCGGCTCCGGGAAGCCGGGATACCGGACTGACGTCCGTCCCGGCATCGACCGTTCCCGGCATGATGAGGCTCTTGCAGATTCCCAAACCAGGATCCCTCCGATGGACATACCGCCCGCCAGACGCCCCAACATCATCCTGGTCCTGGTCGACGACATGGGCTTCTCCGACCTCGGCTGCACCGGCTCCGAGATCCGCACTCCGAACATCGACAGCATCGCCCGCAACGGCTGGCTGATGTCGGCCATGTACAACTGCGCCCGCTGCTGCCCGACGCGTGCGGCGCTGCTGACCGGGCTCTACCCGCACAAGGCCGGGGTCGGCCACATGGGCGCGAACCTCGGGACGCCCGCCTATCAGGGCTTCCTCAGGAACGACAGCGTCACCATTGCCGAGATCCTGCGGCTGGCCGGCTACCGCACGCTGATGTCCGGCAAGTGGCATGTGGGCGGGGACTTCTGGGCCCGGCTGGTCGATTCCTGGCGGGTCGGCGACGTCGACCACCCGACGCCGCGCCAGCGCGGCTTCGACCGGTTCTACGGCATCGTCGACGGGGTGACCCACTTCTTCTCGCCGCACTTCATGATGGAGGACGACCGGCGGGTCGAGGTATCGCCGACGGACTTCTACTTCACCGACGCGATCACCGACAAAGCGCTGGGGATGATCGACGAGAGCGTGGCTGCGGGGCAGCCCTTCTTCCTCTACCTCGCCCACACCGCGCCGCACTGGCCGCTGCACGCGCATGAGGAGGACATCGCCCGCTACCGGGGCGTCTACGGCAAGGGCTGGGACCGGCTGCGCGGCGACCGGCACGAGGAGATGCGGGCGAAGGGCGTCCTCCAGCACGGCTGGGATCTCTCGCCCCGCGACCGGGACGCCCCGCCCTGGGCCGACGTGAAGGCGCGAGACTGGGAGGCCGAGCGGATGGCGGTCTACGCCGCCATGATCGACCGGATGGACCAGAACATCGGGCGGGTGCTGGAGCACCTGAAGCGCCACGGCGTCCATGACGACACGCTGATCCTGTTCCTGTCCGACAATGGCGGCTGCGCCGAGTTCATGGCCGAGGACGGCTGGGCCAAGTTCATGCCCGACATCCACAATGACGGCCGCCGGATCGAGATGGGCAACCGGCCGGGCCTGCGCCCCGGCGGGCCGCTGACCTACATGAGCTACGACCTGCCCTGGGCCAATGTCTCGAACGCGCCGTTCCGGCTGTTCAAGCACTGGGTCCACGAGGGCGGCATCTCGACGCCACTGCTGGCACAGTGGCCGGCCCGGTTCGGCCCCGGCGGCGTGGCGCACACGCCGGCCCATGTGGTCGACATCCTGCCGACGATCCTCGAGGCCGCCGGCGCGGCGTATCCCGCAGAGCTCGGCGGCCACGCGATCCAGCCCCCGGACGGCGAGAGCTTCCTGCCCCTGCTCGGCGGGCGGCCATGGCAGCGCCAGCAGCCGATCTTCTGGGAGCATGAGGGCAATTGCGCCGTGCGTGTCGGCGACTTCAAGCTGGTGCGCCGCTTCGGCTCCGACTGGGAGCTCTATGACATGGAGCGCGACCGCACCGAGCTCGACGACCTCGCGGGGCGGAACCTGCCGCTGGAGGAGACGCTGAAACTCGAGTACCGGGGCTGGGCCGCGGCCGCCGGGGTCGAGGACTGGGACAGGCTGCTGCCGAAGCTGATGAAGATCTGGCAGATGGACGACATCCACGGCTGACCGAGCCGGGACGAGGGGCCGGGGACCGGCCGAATTCGACCGTCCGGGCGCGCCGTCGCCCATAATCTTGGCGATGCGGCCATCATGCGCCGCCACCGCCGGGTTGAACCGCTTGGAACAGACCTGCCGCGGCGCCGCCGGCGTCCCGGCCTCTTCGGCACCGACCATGCGCGAATAGCCAGCCACGTCGGCCGCGAGGATCGCGGCGAGGCGGCGCCGGGGTCCTCGCTCGGCCATGGGCTCCCTTCTCCAGGTCATCCTGCCCATAACGACCCCGCTGGAGGCAGCGGGTCAAGCCCGGCCGCTCAGACCATGGCGATGCAGTCGATCTCGATCAGCATGTCGCGATAGGCGAGGTACTCGAAGGGGATCCCGGTCGAGGCCGGTCCCGGCGGCCGGTAGTAGCCTGCCCGGATCGAGGCGTTGCGCAGCAGGTCCTCCTGCCCCTTCCGCCCGGCATAGAAGGTGTTGATCTTCACCAGGTGCTCGAAGCCCAGCCCGAACTCGGCCAGCACATTCCCGATGTTTCGCATCGCCGTTTGGGTCTGCGCCGCGATGTCGCCGGGGTCGATCACCTGCGCCTCGGGCGTCAGCGAGACCTGGCCGCCGAGGAACACCAGGTCGCCCACCTTCAGCCCGTGCCGGTAGGGCAGGTGCACCGGCCAGTCCCAGTGCCCCTTCGGCCAGACCGCCTCGCGGTGCAGCCGCGCGCCGTCCTCGCCCCGCATGGCGATCACGTCGCAGCGGATCATCGCATCCGGCCGCGCGAGCCGGGTGATCGAGATGCCCGTCGCCGCCGGCCCGGGCTCGCGGTAGTGGCTGGCGCGGATCAGCGCCGCCTCCTTCCAGTCCTCCTGCTCGCCCGGCTCGACGTTGAAGACATTCGCCTTCACCGCGTCGTTGAGATCGCAGCCGAGCCCGGCCAGCAGCCGGCCGAGCTTGTCGAGCACCACCCGGCTCTGCCGCGCGAGGCTGCCGGGCTCGCGCATCGCGCCCGTCTCGTCCTCGGCGGTCTGGCCGCTGGTGAACACCATCTTCCCCACCCGCACCGCCTGGCTGAAGGGCCGGGGCAGCCTGCTCCCGTCCGGGATCCAGGCGGCGTTCCGCGCCAGCCGCCCGCCGTTCTGGCCGCGCATGGCGATGCCCTCGATCTCGATCGAGAGCCCGTCGAAGCAGTTGGTCTCGATCGGCACCAGCGTCACCGCCGGGCCGGGGCCGGGCAGCTCGCCCAGCATCTCGGCCATGGTGGCGAGGATCGGCGCCTCGTCGGGCTTGTCGCCCAGCACGTAGAAGCCGGTCAGCTTCACGAGGTCGCCCGGCTCCGCCCCGATCCCGGCCAGCACCTTGAGCACGCCCTCCATGGCGATCCGGGTCTGCGCCACGATCTCGCCCGGCCGGGTCACCGTGGCGGTGCCGCTGATGTCGGCCTGCCCGCCGATGAAGATCATCTCGCCGCATCTCAGCCCGTGGCTGTGGGTCAGCGGGATGCCGATCGAGAGGTGGTCGTCGGGGTGGAAGCGCCGGCGCGGAAGCATGGTGTGGGTTCCTCGGTGTGAGAACAGGAACGCCACGGGCGCGTGCGACGCCCATGGCATGATCCTGGGACGGCCGGTGTCTACTGGTTGCCCTGCGAGCCCGACGTCACGGCTGCCATCACCCGTTCGAGATTGAAGCTGCCCGGCTTCTGCCTTGGCGGGAACTCCTTGAAGCTCTGGAGCCAGCGGCCCACAAAGGCGGCTGCGGGAGCGATGGCGAACATGTGCTCGACGTACCAGCGCTGGAAGCCCATGGCATTCTCGTGCTCCGCGCGCTCGAAGGGATCCATCCGCAGATTCGCAAGCGTCGGAGCGCGCAGCTCCTCGAACGGTTTCTGCCAGACCTCCAGACCTTCGCCGTTCTGTCTCAGGAAAGTGACCTTCCAGTCGCTGTAGCGCAGGGCGGCGACGCTGCCGTCATCGGTCCAGTAGATGAACTCCCTGCGCGGCCATTCCCCCTCGCCGCGCAGCGCCGGACCGAGGTCGTAGCCGTCGATATGGACCCTGTAGTCGCGGTCGCCGATCTTGCGGCCCTGCATGCAGCTCCTGCGTCGCGCCCGTATCGCCGGCGGCCGCGACGAGGGTCGGAAGCATGTCCTCATGGGCGCCGATCTCATTGACGATCGTCCCCGGCTCGATCACGCCCGGCCAGCGGATCAGCGTCGGCACGCGGTAGCCGCCCTCCCACTGCGAGTTCTTCTCGCCCCGGAACATGGTCGTGCCGCCGTCGGGCCAGGAAAAGGTCTCGGCACCGTTGTCGGTCGAGTACATGACGATGGTGTTGTCGGCGATGCCGAGTGCCTCGAGCTTGTCCAGCAGCTGCCCGACATGGCCGTCATGCTCGGCCATGCCGTCGGCATAGATGCCGTAGCCGGTCTTGCCCTCGGATTCCTCCTTCAGATGGGTGAAGATGTGCATGCGGGTGGAGTTCCACCAGACGAAGAACGGCTTCTCGGCCGCAACCGCATCCGACATGAAGCGCAGCGCTTCGGCGGTGACCTCCTCGTCGACCGTCTCCATGCGCTTCCTGGTCAGCGGACCCGTATCGGTGATCTCGCCGCCGGCGTAGCTGTGGATGACGCCCCGCGGCCCGAAGTTCTTCTTGAATTCCGGGCTCTTCGGATAGTCGGGGTTCTCCGGTTCCTCCTCGGCGTTGAGGTGGTAGAGATTGCCGAAGAACTCGTCGAAGCCGTGATTGGTCGGCAGCATCTCGTCGCGGTCGCCGAGGTGGTTCTTGCCGAACTGGCCGGTGGCGTAGCCCTGCGCCTTCAGCAGGGTGGCGATGGTCGGGTCCTCCGCCTTCATTCCTTCGGGCGCGCCCGGCAGGCCGACCTTGGTGAGCCCGGTGCGGATCGGCGACTGACCGGTGACGAAGGCCGCCCGGCCGGCGGTGCAGCTCTGCTGACCGTACCAGTCGGTGAACAGCGCGCCTTCCCTCGCGAGCCGGTCGATGTTGGGCGTGCGGTAGCCCATCATCCCGTTGTTGTAGGCGCTGATGTTGAACTGGCCGATGTCATCGCCCCAGATCACCAGGATATTGGGTTTCCTGTCCTGCGCGCTCGCCGGTGCCGTCAGTACCGGGAATACGGAGGCAAGGATGAGGAATAGGGCAAGAGCGCGTGAATGAGTTCATGCGATTCTCCAAAGCCTGTGCGCCACGGATCTTAACCATGGACCATGTCGGGAATGCAAAGCCATGGCATCTTCGGCCGGGAGGGCCACTTCAGCTCCGGGAACCTCGCGCGACAGCGGGCTGCCGGTTCGGCGCGGCGAGGCCGGGCAGGGCGAAAGCGCTTGCAACGCGCGGAGGGGCGGCAGTAGCCTCGGGACGTTCGGGCGGGCACCGGATGGGGCCCTCCGCAAGATCGTGGGCCGCCCGGGCAGGCGGAGGCACCGATCCCTCCCGCGCTTGCGCGGCAGGCGATCCGAACCACGGGTGGATGACAGATGACACGGGTGGATGACAGATGAATGAGAACCGGCCGTTCCAGCTCTCCCGCATCGTGCTCGGCGGCCTTGCCGCAGCCTGGCTCGCGTTTGCCGCCGCGCCGGTGGCGCTGGCGACCACCGACGACCAGGCGGCGGCGCTCTGCACCCAGGAGATGACGGCGAACCAGGGCGCGATGAACCTGCGCAACATCGCGGTTCGCCGGCATGACCATGTTCCCTACGTCTATGGCGACGCGGACTTCTCGGACGCCAGCAACGTGCATTTCCGCTGCCGGGTCGATGAGGACCAGGTGCGGAACGTCCGCTACATGGTGCGCAATCCCGAGCTGGAGAACGGCCGGGCCTGGTCGGAGGTGCGCCCGCAGGGCAACGAGCATGAAGGCCTCGACCTCGACGAGCCCGCCATGATGGCGCCGCCGGCCGGCGTCGACCTGCCGAAATTCGAGCTGGTGCCGCAGTAGCCGGCAGTCCGGCTCAGTACTCCTCGTTCAGCGCATCCACCGCCGGGATCTCGCGCTCGCGGCGGGCGATGTAGTCGCGCAGCGCCTCGTCGGCGGCGGGGTCGAGCTTCGGCTCCTCGTACTCTCCGAGCAGCATCCGAGCCCGCTCCAGCGCCCGGGCGGTGGTGTCCTTCGATCCCTCGGCCACCCATTGCTCATAGGCGCTGTTGTCGAGGAGCCGGGGCATGAAGAAGGCGCGCTGAAAATTGGCCAGCGTGTGCGGATGGCCGAGATAGTGCCCACCCGGGCCGATGTCGCGCACGGCGGCCAGCGCCTCGTCGAAATCGTCCCAGCGGATGCCCTCGGCCATGCGGTAGCCCATGGCGCACTGCTCGGCATCGACCACGAACTTGGCCACCGAGCAGTGCATCCCGGCCTCGTTCCACCCCGCCGAGTGCCAGAGGTAGTTGGCCCCGGCCATCAGCACCGCCATCATCGTGGTGGCGCTCTCGTAGCCGGCCTGGGCGTCGAGGACCTTCGACCCGCCGAGCGCGTTCGAGGTCCGCCACGGCACCCCGTAATGCCGCGCCATCTGGCCGATCATGAAGTTCATCAGGCTGATCTCCGGCGTCCCTGCCATCGGCGCCCCCGAGGCCATCGAGACGGTCGAGAGATAGTGGCCGTAGATCGCTGGCGCGCCCTTGCGGACCACCTGGGTATAGGCCAGAGCACTCAAGGCTTCCGCGTTGAGCTGCGCCACCGCAGGCGCGGTGGAGGCCGGGGTGTTGGCGCCGCCGAGCACGAAGGGCGAGCACAGCACCGGCTGGTTGCGCCGCGAGAAGGCCCGCATGGCGCCGAGCATGGTCGCGTCCCAGACCAGCGGCGAGTTGCCGTTGCAGTTGCCGGTGACGACCGGGTGGCTCTCCATGAACTTCGCCCCGAACAGGATCGCGCACATGTCGAGCACGTCCTCGGCGTTCCGCCCCGAGGTGGTCATCCCCATGAAGGTCTTGTCCGAGTGCTTCATCGAGGAATAGGTGATGTGCAGATGCCGGTGCGAGACCACCCGGTCCATCGGTTCGACGATGTGATGCGCCGAGGAATGCAGCGCCGGCGACATGTGCGCCAGCTTGTGGAACATGGCGAGGTCGTCCAGCGTCGGGTTGCGCCGCTTGTCGTCGAGGTCGCGCAGATAGGGCGCCCCGGTCATCGGCACGAAGATGCAGTGCGGCCCGCCGAGGCGGACGTTCTTCCGCGGGTCGCGGGCATGGTAGGTGATCTCGGCCGGGATCGAGGCGATCAGCTCGCGGACCAGCCCGCGGTCGAGATGGACCCGGTCTCCGCGCACATCGGCTCCGGCACGCTTCCAGTCGGCGATGGCGACCGGGTCGCGGAAGACGACGCCGACCTCCTCGAGGATCGCCATCGAGGCCCGGTCGATCCGCTGCACCTGATCGGGTGTCATCGGCTCGACCAGCGGCAGGCCGCGCGTCAGGCCCGGCAGCATGGCGTGTTGCGGCGCCGTGCGGCTCTCGCGCCTTGCGTCGCGCCCGCTCCGCCGCGGCGCCGCCTGTGCTTCCATGTCGTGCTCGCGCGTTAAAGTATACAATATGTGCACATTACGCGATGGCAGGGCGGATTCAAGCGGAAATCGCCCGGCGGTCCCAACGGAGGCGAAAATTGCTTGGCCGGATACGCGGACGGGACTTAGGGTCATGGCGGATCGGATCGGGCAGCGGGCGGTCCCGCGAGGGGGTGTGCCCGCGTCACAAGATCATGCGAAATGTTTGATTCCGCGCGATGTTATGGCGTTCAGGGATCATATTCCCTATATTCCCTCGCCTGAACCGAGAGACCGGCGAGTGACTGGGGTGGCTGAGAATGACGCGCGTTTCCGTTGTCGTGCCCGCTTACAACGCAGCGTCGACGCTGGCCGAGACGCTCGACAGCATCAGTGCGCAGGACTGGAGCGACCTCGAGATCGTTGTCGTCGATGACGGATCCGCGGACGACACCGTCGCGGTCGCCAACCGGTGCGCCGCGAAGGACAGCCGGATCCGCGTAGTCTCGCAGGCGAACGGGGGCGCCTCGGCGGCGCGCAACCACGGCATCCGGGTGAGCCGCGGGCCCTATGTGGCGCCCTGCGATTCCGATGACCTCTGGCATCCGCAGAAGGTCTCCCGGATGGTGCGGCGGATCGAGGAGCTTGGCCCGGAAACCGGCTATGTCTATTCTCTGTCGCGCACGATCGATGCTGACGGCCGGGTGACCGGCCAGAAGGGCATGCCGGGCTTCGAGGGCGCGACCTATCTCCGGTCGCTGGTGATCAATTTCGTCGGCAACGGCAGCGCGATCCTGGTCCGCCGCGAGGCGCTCGAGGACACCGGCGGCTACTCGGAGACGCTGAGGAACTGCGACGACTGGCACATGCAGACCCTGATGTCGCGCCGATGGCGGGTGGGCTGCGTGCCGCAGTTCCTGACCGGCTACCGGATCACCTCGCAGGGCAAGTCGATGAACCACCTGCGGATGAAGACCACGGTGCTCGTGGTCCTGCGGGCGCTGACGGATGCGTATCCGGAGACACCCGCCCGGGTGCAAGCTTGTGTCGAGTCCATGCTCCGGGCACGATTGGCGGTCGTGGATTTTCGCAATCTTCTGTTCGTGGCAACAGTGCGCGACCTGGCGCGGTCGGTTCGGCTCTCGCCGCGGACGGCCTTCGAGATCCTGACGCTGAGCGAGATACCGCGCCTGTCCGGAAAGGCCTGGCGCCTCGCGCTGACCCGCATCGGCCTGCGCGACGCGCCAGAGCCGGGGCCGCTGTTCGGGGAGGTGGATCCGGAGTTGCCGGTCGGCGAGGCGGAGCGCGTCGTGCTGCCCTGGCTGGTCGCCGAACTCGAGCGGGAGGAGGAGGGGTTCTTCGCGGTGCCCTCGGCAAGGCCGCTGCGCCCGTGACCGCGGCGGTGCCTGGCGCGGCGGCGCGCCGGGCCGCGGTCAGTCCAGGAGCTCGCGCACCCAGCCGTGGAGCGCGGCGATCGAGTGTTCGGAGTTGATCCCGCAGGCGCCGGGCGCGATCACCAATGGGCCGGGGCGGTAGCCGCGCGAGCCGAGGCCGCGCTGGACGTTCTTCACCAGTGCCAGATCCTCGGCGAACGTTGTCTCGCGGTCGCGGTCGATCACCGAGCGGAGCTGGTCGTCGACGGCGCCGTCGCGGCTGAACCAGCCCCGGTGAACGATAGTGTCGTCATGGGCCACGGGCCGCCAGTGGTAGGTGTTCACCAGACCGCCCGGATACATCTGCAGGCTGAAGGCCGGGAACAGGTAGTAGCTGGCATAGGCCGGGCCGGAGGTGTCGTACCACCGCTCCTTGCTGGCCGCGGCGCCGGCGGTGTGCCGCAGCGTCCGCCCGCCGCCGAAGGGCTGGATGTCGTAGCTCGCGGGATCGATGACGCCGGAGGAGAAGGCCCGGTGGACATGGCCGCAATGGTAGCATTCGGAGTAGTTCTCGACCGCCACCAGCCAGTTGCAGAATTCCTGTGCCGAATGCTCGTGGGCGAAGGCACGGGAGCCGATGTCCGGACAATGGGCCAGCACGGCCTCGGCGACGCCGGGATAGGTCTCGGCCATGGTCGCGGCTTCGGGATCGAGGTTCACGAACACGAATCCGAGGAAGACCTCGAGGCGCACCTCGGTCAGGCAGATCCGCGCGCGGTCGAAGCCGGGCGTGTCCTTCGAGCCGGGCGCGGCGCGGAGATGCCCGTCGAGCTCGTAGGACCAGGCGTGGTAGGGGCAGACCAGCACCCGGGTCCGGCCGGTTCCCTCGACCAGAGTATGGGCGCGGTGCTGGCAGACGTTGAAGAAGCAGCGCAGCGCCCCGTCCCGGCCCCGGATGACGAAGAGATCGTCGCCGAGCAGGTCGAAGGCCAGATAGTCGCCGCTCTCCGGAAGCTGGCTTGCGTGGCAGACATATTGCCAGCTCCGCCGGAAGATCCGCTCGATCGCCCGGACATGGATCGCGGGGTCGGTGTAGTAGCCGGCCGGCAGGGCCTTGATCGGGAAGTCGGCAGGCGCGTTCATGGGCTGCTCCGTCAACCGGGCTTCGTCAGCGGCGCCGGTTCCTCGTAGAGTCCGGCGGCCAGTCTTTCCTTGTGGAACGCCTCGACCCGTGCCGCCGCCTCGTCGCCGGCGCGGGCGACCATGACGGCGATCAGCCCTTCCAGCAGCGCCGTGACGGCCGCATGGCTCTGGAAGAACTGGGGCGTGTGCGTCGGCGAGACCAGCAGGTGGTCCGCGAGCTTCGCCAGCGGCGAGGTCACGCTGTCGGTGACGCCGACGATCGCGGCGCCGATCCGCCGGGCGCGGCGAACCGCCTGCATGGTCTCGGCCCGGTAGGGCTGGAAGGTGAGCGCCACCAGCACGTCGTCGGCGCGGATCCAGGCCAGATCGTCCACGGGCTGGCTGCCGTGCCTGGGGATCGGCACGATGTGCTCGAACGCCATCCGCGCGACGTACCAGAACTGCTGCGCCAGGCAGTAGGCGGAGCCCATGCCGAGCACATAGACCCGCGGCGCCGCCAGGATCGCGTCGGCGGCGGCATCGAGCCTGGCGGCGTCCTGGCGGCGCCACATCGCCTCGAGATTCTGCTCGGTCGCCGCCGCCAACTCGGCGACGACCTCGGCGGTGCCGCCGCGGGCTTCCATTTCCTGCAGCCACTTGGCCCGGTCGCGGAAGCTGCCGAGCCCGTCGGCAACGACGAAGTCGCGGAACCGCTCGCGCATCGCCTCGTAGCCGTCGAAGCCGAGCGACTGGGCGAGGCGGACGAGGGTGTTCGGGTGCACGTCGAGCTTGCCGGCCAGCGCGCGCATCGACTGCACCCCCACCTCGCGCGGGCTGTCGATGATGGCGCGCGCCGCGCGCTGGAGCTGCGGCGAGAGCGACTCGAACCGGGAGGTCAGGGCGGCGATCACCGATCCGGCGCTGGCGGTCGGGTTGGTCTGTGCGTCACGTTCAGATTGACACTGGTTCATTTGTACCATTGATTACGGCGAGCCGGCGCCGCTGGCAACAGGAATTGGAGAGAGTGCCCATGAAGGATCAGGCACGGGTCGTGATCATCGGCGGCGGCGTGATGGGCTGCTCGCTGGCCTATCACCTCTGCAAGGAGGGATGGACCGACGTGGTGCTGCTGGAGAAGGCCGAACTGACCTCCGGTTCGACCTGGCACGCGGCCGGGCAGATTACCCATTCGGTCAGCCATTACGGGCTGGCGAAGATGGCGGCCTATGGCACGAAGCTCTATCCCCAGCTCGAGGCCGAGACCGGGCAGAGCGCCACCTGGCATGGCTGCGGCTCGCTGCGGGTCGCCTACACGGACGACGAGGTCGACTGGCTCGGCTACACACTGTCCGTCGGCCGCGGGCTCGGGCACCAGATGGAGATCGTCGGGCCGGAGCGGATCCGCGAGCTGCACCCGTTCTACAATCTCGACGGCATCCGGGCGGCGCTCCACACGCCTCACGACGGCCATGTGGATCCGGCCGGCGTCGCCTTCGCCATGGCCGCGGGCGCGCGGCAGATGGGGGCAAGCGTGATCCGGCGCAACCGGGCGACCGGGATCGGCCGCGCGCCCTCCGGCGAGTGGATCGTGCATACCGAGCGGGGCGACATCCGGGCCGAGGCCGTGGTCAATGCCGGTGGCACCTATGCCCGGCAGATCGGCAAGTGGGTGGGCCTCGACCTGCCGATCGCCAACATGCTGCACCACTATCTGATCACCGACCCGGTGCCCGAATTCATGAACCTGGCCGCCGAGCTGCCGGTGGTGCGCGATGACCGCGAGGTGTCGGGCTACATCCGCATGGAGCAGAAGTCCGGCCTGATCGGCATCTACGAGAAGGCCGACGCCACCACGGTCTGGGACGAGGGCACGCCCTGGGAGGCGGAGAACGAGCTGTTCGACCCCGACTACGACCGGATCATGCCCTGGCTCGAGAACGCCATGGAGCGGATGCCGGTGCTGGCGGAACTCGGCATCAAGCGGGCGGTGCATGGCGCGATCACCCATCCGCCGGACGGCAACATGCTGCTGGGTCCCTCCGGGGTGTGCAACTTCTGGCTCTGCTGCGGCAGCCAGGTCGGCATCGCCTGGGGGCCGGGGGCGGGGCGCCATCTCGCCCAGTGGATGGTGCACGGCTCGGCCGACATCTCGATGGCGTCGTTCGACCCGCGCCGCTTCGGGGCGAAGATCGACGAGGACTACCGGATCGGCAAGGCGAAGGAGGACTATCTCCTGCGCCACGAGATACCGTTCCCCAATCTCGACCGGCCGGACTGCCGGCCGTCGCATTCGAAGACCTCGCCGCTCTACCGGGTGCTGGGCGAGAAGGGCGCCGTCTGCCAGGACGTCTACGGCTGGGAGCGGCCGTACTGGTATGCCCGCGACGGCGTCGCGCCGGCGCATATCCACAGCTTCCGCCGCTCGGCGCTGCACGGCATCGTCGGGGCCGAGGTGAGGGGCCTGCGCGAGGCGGCGGGGATCGCCGATCTCTCGGCCTTCGCCAAGATCGAGCTGCACGGGGCGGATGCGGCCGCCTATCTGGAGCGGGTCTCGTCCAACCGGCTGCCGCGGACGACCGGCTCGGTGACGCTGACCTATCTGGTGAACCCGAACGGGCGGGTCGAGGGCGAGGCGACCGTCGCCAGGCTCGCCGGGGACCGGTTCTACCTCGTCTATGCGGCGGTGAAGGAGCGCTCGCTGCTCGGCTGGATGGAGGAGCAGCGCGCGGCGGGCGAGCGCGTCGCCTTCGACAATGTGTCCGAGGCGCGCGGTGTGATCATGCTGGCCGGACCGCGCTCGCGCGGGATCCTGAGCCGCTGTACCGCCGCGGCGCTGGACAACGGCGCGTTCCGCTGGCTCTCGGCGCGGCCGATCGAGGTCGCCGGGGTCGGCGACGTGCTGGCGATGCGGGTCACCTATACGGGCGAGCTCGGCTGGGAGCTGCACGTCCCGATGGCCGGGATGCGGGCGGTCTACGACGCCCTGGCTGCCGCCGGGGAGCCGCTGGGGCTCGTCCATGCGGGCATGGCGGCGCTGAATGCCATGCGGATGGAAAAGGCCTACAAGTCCGGCCACGAGATCACGCCGGAAGTGACGCTGGCCGAGGCGGGCCTGACCCGTTTCGCGCGCGGCGGCGGGTTCCAGGGGGCGGCGGCCTCGCTGGCCCGGCCGGAGAGATGGCTGCTGGCGCTGCTGCGGCTGGACGAGCCGCCGGAAGGCGCCGGGGCGGATCCGCTCGGCTCGGAGTTGGTGTGGAAGGACGGCGCCCCGGTCGGCGCCGTGTCATCGGGCGGCTTCGGCTACGCAATCGGCGCTTACCTGGCCTGGGCCTATCTGCGGCCAGCGCTGGCGGTGCCCGGCACTCCGGTCGAGGTCATGGTGCTGGGGTGGCCGCGCCCGGCCATGGTGATCGAGGGCGCGGTCCATGACCCGGAGAACCTGCGGCCGCGGCAGGGATAGAGCGCCGCCGGTCCCCGGCCCCGCGCGGACGACCGCCCGCCATGCACCGGCTTGCGCTCGGGGCGCAAACGCGGCAGCGTGCCGGTCCGGGAGGATCGCTGCCCATGGACCAGAAGAGCTCCGAAGGCGCCAATCGCTGGAGACGGTTCGACGACTGGGACAACCGGCCGCTGAGGCTGGACAATTTCGCCGTCGAGGATCCTGCCAACGGCTTCTCTGCCATGCGCGGGGCGAAGGATCCCGCGCCCTCGGTTCGGGTCGCCGGCGGCCGCGTCACCGCCATGGACGGGGTGCCGGAAGCCGAGTTCGACATGATCGACCGGTTCATCGCCCGCTATCATCTGGACCCGTCGATGGTGGAGGAGGCGATGGCGACGCCCTCGATCGAGGTGGCGCGGATGCTGGTCGACATGAACGTGCCCCGCGAGCGGCTGGTCCGCCTCGCTCACGGCATGACGCCGGCCAAGCTCGCCGAGGTGGTGGCGCATCTGAATTCGATGGAGATCGCCTTCGCCTATTCGAAGATGCGCGCCCGGGCGACGCCCGGGAACCAGGCGCATGTGACCAATGCCAAGGACGATCCGCTGCAGCTGGCCGCCGACGCCGCCACCGCGGTCGCCTTCGGCTTCGACGAGATCGAGACCACCATGCGGGTCTCGCGCAATGCCTGGTCGAACGCGCTCGCCTGCTGCGTCGGCTCGGGCGGTCGGGCGGGCGGGGACGCTGTTCCAGTGCTCGAGCGAGGAGGCGGAGGAGCTGCAGATCGGCATGGCCGGCTTCACCTCCTATGCCGAGACGGTCTCGGTCTACGGTACCGAGAAATCCTTCATCGACGGCGACGACACGCCCTGGTCGAAGGCCTTCCTGGCCTCGGCCTATGCCTCGCGCGGCATCAAGATGCGCTGCACCTCGGGCGCGGCATCCGAGCTCCTGATGGGGTTTCACGAGGCGAAGTCGCTGCTCTACCTGGAGGCGCGCTGCCTGTGCATGCAGCGGGCGATGGGGGCGCAGGGCACCCAGAACGGCGGCATCGACGGGGCGCCGCTGGCGGCGAGCATCCCCGGCGGCGTACGCGAGCTGATGGCCGAGAACCTGATCGCGGTCTGGCTTGATCTCGAATGCGCCTCGGGCAACGACGCGCGGTCGTCGGAGTCCGAGATCCGGGTGGGCGCGAAGATCCTGCCGTTCCTGATCGCCGGGTCCGACCTGATCTGCTCGGGCTTCGGGTCGATCCTGAAATACGACAATTCCTTCAACCCCTCCTCGTTCAACGGCGAGGAGATGGAGGACTACCTGGTGCTCCAGCGCGACTTCGAGGCCGATGGCGGGCTCACCCCGCGCGGCGAGGATGCGCTGCTTGCCATCCGCAAGCGGGCGGTCGAGGCGGTCTCGGCGGTGCTGGAGGAGCTTGGGCTTGGCCGGCCGACCGCCGACATGAAGGCCTCGGTCGCCGTCGCCTCGGGCTCGGACGAGACCCGGAGCTACCTGCCTGGCCAGGTCAGCCGCATCAGCGCCGAGATCGCGCGGCAGGGCGTCACCGTGCTGGACGTGATCCGGGCGCTGCACAAGCGCGGCTACCGCGAGGAGGCCGAGAACCTGCTGTTCCTGGTGAAGCTCAGGCTCTCGGGCGACTATCTGCAGACCTCGGCGGTGATCCGGAACGGCAAGGTCCTGTCCGCCATCAACGACCCCAACACCTATTCCGGCCCGGGCTCCGGCTACCGGCTGGACGACCGGCGCAAGGCCGAGATCGCCAATATCCGCGGCGTCCTCGACCAGCGCGAGGTGCTGCGCTCGGAGGCGGTCCACGAGCAGGCCGAGGCGCGGGCGATCCGCTACCGGAGCGGGGGCAGGGCCGCCGCCGGCCAGGATCGGGGCCGAGGTGGTGATCGGCCTCAGCCCGGCCTTCGGTACGCGCCTGTTCCGGACGCTGGCGGGCCATCCCCTGAGCGCGCGTCCTGCGCGAGATCGGGCGCGGGGTGGAGGAAGCGGGCGGCCGGGCGCGCTTCGTCCGCTTCGGCCACACGGCGGACACCTCCTTCCTGGGCCTTGGCGCCGCGCGTCTTGCCGGATCGGGCATCGGGATCGGGTTGCAGGCCAAGGGCACGGCGGTGATCCACCAGAAGGACCGGCTGCCGCACAACAACCTGGAACTGTTCTCGAATTCTCCGATCACCACGCTGGAGCACTATCGCGGCCTCGGCCGCAACGCCGCCCTCTACGCGAAGGGCGAACAGCCCGAGCCGGTGGTGGTGCCGACCCGCGGCGAGGCGCTGGGTGCGCGCTTCCACGCAAGGGTCGCCCTGATCTACGCCATCGAGACCGGGCTGACGCGCGACGGCGCCGAGCCGGAGGAGATCGCGGTCGAATTCACGGAGGGCGGGTCATGACCGGCAAGCGCCTCGGCGTCGGCGACTACCCGCTGGCCGAGACCCGGCCCGGCGAGGTGCGGGGCGCCCGCGGGCTCAGCCTCGAGGACATCACGCTCGACGCGGTGATCGAGGGCCGGGTGGAGATGGAGGATCTTCGGATCACCCCCGAGGCCCTTCTGCAGCAGGCGGAGATCGCCGAAGCGGCCGGCCGCCCGGCGCTGGCGGCCAACTTCCGGCGCGCGAGCGAGCTGACCGCGGTGCCGCAGCCGGTGATCATGGAGACCTACGAGCTGCTTCGCCCCGGCCGCGCCAGGGACAGGCAGACGATGCTCGCCGCCGCAGCCCGGCTCCGCGACGAGTTCGGCGCCCGAGCGGATGGCGGAGTTCGTCGAGGAGGCGGCCGAGGTCTACGAGCGCCGCGGGCTGTTCACCTTCCGGTACTGACCAGACGCGGAGGCAAGATGAGCTGGAAGACCGCCTACCGTTCGCTCTACTACCGCGGTGCCCCCGAGCCCGAGGACATGGAGCTGAAGCCGGCCGAGACCGCGCTTCTGGTCATCGATGTGCAGAATACCTATCTCGAGCGCCCGGACCCGGCGACGCTCGAGGGCGCGGCGCTGGACGCCTATCACGCCTGGACCCCGTTCCACGAGCGGATGCGGGGCCAGGTGATCCCGCGCACGGCCGCGCTGCTTGCCGCCTGCCGCAAGGCCGGGGTCGAGTGCCTGTTCGCCCGCATCGCCACGCACTCGCTCGACGGGCGCGAGCGGTCGCTGTCGCAGAAGATGCCGGGCTGGAACAACCTGCTGCTGCCGAAGGACGGCGTGCCCTCGCAGCTGGTGGCCGAACTGCAGCCGGCGGGCGACGAGATCTGCGTGCTGAAGACCACCGACTCGGCGCTCACCGGCACCAATCTGCGGCTGATCCTGCACAATATCGGCATCCGCAACGTGATCTGCTGCGGCATCTTCACCGACCAGTGCGTCTCGTCGACCGTGCGCAGCCTCGCCGACGAGAGCTTCAACGTGATCGTGCTCGAGGACTGTTGCGCCGCCGGGGCCGAGGAACTTCACCACAAGGAGCTCGAGATCATCAACATGATCTACTGCCACGTGATGTCCTCGGCGGAGCTGCGGGAGATGATGGGACTATAGGCGGCCGGCCCTGCGGCCGGATTGAGCCGGGTGTCAGGAGCCGGCGCAGAAATTGGCGCAGAAATTGGTCTTGCCGATTGCGCGCCAAGCCGCAAACTGCCAGAAAAAGCTTTCGCCTCAACCCTGACGACCCGGCGGCCGGTACAGAATTGGTCCGGAGAAGAAAGCCGAGCCGGGGAAGCACCGGGGCGCGAGCGAGGGCATAAGCGGGCCGGCCCTGCGGCGACGGCGCCCGCGCATCAAGCGGAGGAGAACAAAGACATGACCGACAATTCGATCTCCAGAAGAGGCTTCCTCAAGCAGACCGGCTCGGTCGCTGCGGCGGCCGCGGCGGCGGGCGCCTTCCCGAGCCTCGCCCATGCGGCCCGCGAGAACGAGCTGAACATCCTGTGCTGGGAGGGCTACAACTCCGCCCAGGTGCTCGATCCCGTTCCGCCAGCGCCACAACGCGACGGTCAAGGCCGAGTCGCTGACCAACGACCCGACCATGATCAACCGCCTGCGCGGCCGGCGAGACCAAGGTCTGGGACCTGATCAACGTCAACAATCCCTGGGCGCGCAAGGTCATGTATCCCGAGGCGCTGATCAAGCCGATCGACCGGGCCGCGTTCGAGCCCTATTTCGACAAGATGCTGCCCGGCCTTCAAGCCGCCCTACAAGTGGGCGATGGACGATGAGGGCAAGCAGCTGCATCGGCATGGCCCAGCGCTTCGGCCCCTATTCCTTCGTGGTCAACACCGACAAGGTGTAGCCGCGCGACCGCCGAGGACCAGGGCTGGAATCTGTGGAACGATCCGGCCAATGACGGCAAGTACGGCGTGCTCGAGTCCGACGACTGGAACGTGTTCTGACATCTGCCTGCATCGCCGGCTTCGATCCGTTCAAGGAGCATACCGACGACGAGGTGGCGAAGTTCGCCGAGGCGGCGAAGCGGGTGTTCAAGGGCGCCAAGGTGGTCGGCGACATCGCCACCATGAACCAGTCGCTGGTCGTCGGGCGAGATCGACTTCCACCTGACCGGCGGCACCTACTCGGCCTCGCCGGCCCGGGCCGACGGCGCCACCAACATCCGCGGCATCACGCCGAAGTCGGGCCCGCTGGAAGGCGGCAAGGGCGGCATCGCCTGGATCGAGATCACCTCGGTGGTCAACAACCCCGAGATCTCGCCGCTGGCCGAGAAGTTCCTGCACTACGTCCAGGATCCGGTGGTCGTCGCACACGGTCGCCTTCGCCGAGGGCACCTTCAACCCGGTCTCCCAGATGGGCATCCAAGGACTGCTTCGACCTGTTCACCGCCGACGAGCTTGACGCGATCCAGTGGGACAGCCTCGAGGAGGAGATGGCGGGCTCGGTCGAGTATGACATCGTGCCGGACTACGACAAGCTGCTGGACATCATGACCGCGGCCAAGAAGGAGGCGTGATCCGGCGTGCTGCCGGAAGCGCCTGACCAGCCAGGGCGCCCTTCCCAAGTCGGGGAGGGCGCCGCCATCATGTCATCCGGGGCAAGATGACAGCGCGGCCACCCATCCTCGAACTCAGGCAGATCACCAAGACGTTCGGCCGGTTCGTCGCCGTCGACGCATATCGACCTCGACATCGCCGAGGGTGAGTTCTTCACCATCGTCGGACCATCGGGCTCGCGGCAAGACGACCCTGGTGCGGATGCTGGCCGGGCATGGAGATGCCGACCAGCGGCGACATCCTGCTGCGCGGCCGGCGCATCAACGACCTGCCGGCCAACAGGCGTCCGACCTGCATGGTGTTCCAGTCGCTGGCGCTGTTCCCGCACCGGACCGTCGGCGAGAACATCGAGTTCTCGCTGAAGATGCGCGGCGTCGCGCCGGCCGACGCGCAGGAAGCGGGCGCTGCAGCTGCTCGGCCAGCTGCGCCTGCCGGAGGACTATTACGGCAAGGCGGTGACCCAGTGTTCGGGCGGCGAGCGCCAGCGCGTGGCGCTGGCCCGCGCGCTGGCCTTCGATCCCGAGATCCTGTTCTTCGACGAGCCGCTGTCGGCGATCGACTACAAGCTCCGCAAGACGCTGGAGAAGGAGCTGAAGGACATCCACCGCGAGACCGGCAAGACCTTCGTCTACATCACCCACTGCCTGGAGGAGGCGATGGTGATGTCCGACCGCATCGGCGTGCATGCGGGCCGGCCGGCTCGTGCAGGTCGGCACGCCGGACGAGATCTACACCCGGCCCGGCAACAAGTTCGTCTCCGAGTTCATGGGCGACGTGAACGTCCTGCCGGTGCAGCCCGGCGCCGGCGGGATGCTCGACTGCCGCTCGCTCGGCACGAGCTTCCGCGGGCCGCCGGCGGTGCCGCGCGGCGGCGCGCCGGGCTATCTGGTGGTGCGGCCGGAGTTCATGCGCTTCGTCGACGACGAGCGACGGCCGAGAACGTCGTGACCGGGCCGGCTCTACAACGAGTATGCGCTCGGCTCGCGGATCCAGTACCAGGTGCGGGTCGGCGAGCGGGTGTTCATCGTCGAGAAGCTGCGCCAGCAGGCGCCGGACGCCGGCCTCGACACCGAGGTCAGGATCGGCTGGGACGCGCGCCGACAGCATCGTGGTCGGCGACTGATGGCGCGGGCGCTCGGCTTTCGCCGGGACCGCGCGCCGCGCTGCCGCTGCTGCTCTTCCTGCTCGCGGGCTTCGTGGCGCCGCTGCTGGCGGTCATCGGCTACAGCTTCATGCCGCCGCGCTCGTTCGGGCTCTGAACCAGGCGCCGACACTTGGCGAACTACGCCGAGATCTTCCAGGGCAACAGCTACATCTCGCTCTCGTGGTCGCTGGCCTTCGCGGCGCTGACCGTCGTCACCCTCGCCCTGGTCTGCTACCCGATCGCCTACGGCATGGCCCGGGTCTTCGGGCGCTGGTCGCCGGTGATCACGCTGCTGTTCACCATTCCGCTGTTCGTCTCGGAGAACGTGCGGCTCTACGGATGGATCCTTTTCTTCATCAAGAACGGGGTGCTGCTCGGCACCATCAAGGCGTTCTTCGGGCTCGACTTCGAGAGCATCCTGTTCACCGACGGCATCGTGCTGATGGGCATGGTCTATGTCTATCTGCCGTTCATGCTGTTCCCGATGTCGCTCGGTGTCGCGATGGTGCCGGACGACGATCCGCGACGCCGCGAGCGATCTCGGCGCCACGCGCTGGCAGGTGTTCCGCGAGGTCGAGTTGCCGCTGTCGATGCCGGGCATCATGATCGGGTTGCTGCTGACCTTCGTTCTCGCCGTCGGCGCCATCGCCGAGGCCAAGGTGCTGGGCGGCCAGGTGATCATCCCGATCAGCCCACGACATCGAGATCGCCTTCACCTATGCGCAGAACTGGCCGCTGGGGGCGGCGCTGTCGGTGCTGCTGATGCTGATCGTCGGCGCGCTGGTGATCGCGGTGCTGCGCCGCTTCGACCTCGATGCCATCCTGGGGAGGCGCTGAGCGATGCGGTTCGACCGGCGGACGCGGCACGCGCTGATCTGGGCCTGGACCCTGGCGGTCGCTGGTCTTCATCTACCTGCCGGCGCTTTCCATCCTGCTCGCCTCGCTCACCTCGAGCCGCTATTTCCTGTTCCCGATCACGAAGTGGGGCCTCGACTGGTGGCGCAAGACCTTCTCGTCGATCGAGGTGCAGCAGCTGTTCGAGACCTCGATCCTGATCGCCGCTGCTGCGTCGACGGTGATCGCGGTGGTCATCGCGCTTCTTCGGCGCGCTCGCCTTCGCCCGCTACGACTGGAAGGGCCGGTCGCTGTACCAGAAGGTCGTGCTGCTGCCGATCTTCTTTCCTCAGTCGGTGCTCGGGCTGGCGCTGCTGCTGTGGTTCAACGCGCTCGGCGCTCAATCTGTCGTGGCAGACCGCGGTCTTCGCCCATCTGGTCTGGATCGTCCCGGTGGTGACGCTGGTGATCTCGATCCAGGTCTACAGCTTCGACCCGGCGCTGGAGGAGGCGGCCTTCGATCTGGGCGCCAGCCGCTGGCAGGTGTTCCGCGAGGTCACCCTGCCGGTGCTGCTGCCGGGCGTCGTCTCGGGCGGCGCTGTTCGCCTTCCTGCTGTCCTGGGGCAACTTTCCGCTGTCGCTGTTCACCACCGGCGCCGACACCACGATTCCGGAATATCTCTACGCCAAGATGGTCGCCGGCTACACGCCGGGCGTGCCGGTGCTCGGCACCGTCTCGACCTTCGGCGCGGCCGATCCTGCTGCTCGGCGGCTATGGCGTCATCGTCTGGCGCCGGCGCCTGCGCGAGCGGTCCCGATAAGCACCAACCACGAGGAGGAAACCGCATGCTCACCTCGATCAAGGGCAAGTCCGTCATCGTCACCGGCGCGAGCAAGGGTATCGGCAAGGGCATCGCCCGGGTCTTCGCCGGGCAGGGCGCGAAGGTGATGGTGGTCGGCCGCAACGGCGAGGCCGCGGCCGCCGCGGCAGCCGAGATCGGCAACGGCGCCCGGAGCTTCGCCGCCGACGTCGCCGATCTGGGGACAGTCGCAGGCGATGGCGAAGGCGACCGCCGACGCCTTCGGCGGCATCGACATCCTCTGCGCCAATGCCGGTGTCTTCCCGCAGACCAAGCTCGAGGCGATGGACCCCGCCGAGTGGGACCTGGTGATCGGCACCAACCTCAAGGGCAACTTCCTGTCGCGTGAAGGCCTGCCTGCCCTGGCTGAAGAAGTCGGGCGAGGGCCGGGTCGATCCTGACCTCGTCGATCACCGGGCCGGTGACCGGATTCCCCGGCTGGGCGCATTACGGCGCCTCGAAGTCGGGCCAGCTCGGCTTCATGCGCACCGCCTGCATCGAGCTGGCGAAATACGGCATCACGGTCAACTGCGGTGCTGCCCGGCAACATCATCACCGAGGGGCTGGAGGGGCTGGGCGAGGACTATCTCGCGACCATGGCCGCCTCGATTCCGCTGAAGCAGCTCGGCCGGGTCGAGGACATCGGCAACGCCGCCCTGTTCCTGGCGTCGAAGGAGGCCGGCTACATCACCGGCCAGACCATCATCGTCGACGGCGGCCAGATCCTGCCGGAGTCGCTGGAGGCGATCGAGCAGGCGTGAGGCGCGGGCTGACCCGGCGCGGCGCCGGGCGGAGTGTCCGCCCGCGCCTTCGCGCCGGATCTGTCGGGCGGTTCTCGCGCCGCCGCCCAAGCCGCGCCGGGGAATGGCGGGACAGGTTCGACCCTAGGAGGCGGCGATCACTTTCGCGCCGCTCTCGGCCATCGCCTCGGCGAGCGCGCCCTCCGGCGCGCGGTCGGCGATCAGCGTCACGGCGGATGACCACGGCCCGTAGACCATCAGCGAGGGGCGGTCGAATTTCGTGTGGTCCGCGAGGATCATGGTGTGGGCTGCGCGGCGCATCATCGCGCCATAGATCTGCCCCGGCCCCATGGCGGCGTCATTCGGCCCCTCGACGGTCAGGCCCGAGGCGCCGAGGAATGCCCTGTTGGCGCGGAACCGCTGGAGAGCCTCCACCGTCTCGGCGCCGTGGATCAACCCCTCGCCGCCGTCATATTCGCCTGGCAGCATCAGCACGCGGACCAGCGGGTTGGTCGCCAGCGCCATGGCGATCGAGAAGGCATGGGTGATCACTGTCATCGGCAGGTCCAGCGCCGCGGCGTGCTTGGCGAAATGCAGCGTGGTCGCGCCGCCGCCGATCATCAGGATGTCGTTCCGCTCTAGCCGCGCCGCCGCCGCCGCGGCGATCCGCTGGCGCTCGGCTACCATCAGCCCCTCGCGCTCGGCGAGGGCGGGCTCGTAGGCCACCGGGCGCATTGCGCCACCATAGGTGCGGCTGATCAGCCCGCGCGCATCCAGCTCGGTCAGATCGCGACGGACGGTCTCGGTCGAGACGCCCAGCCGCTCGGCCAGCTCGCCCACGCGGATTGCCGGATGCAGACGGAGGTCCGCGATGATTTGGCGCTGCCTGCCCGCCTTGCCGCGCGGCTGCCTGCCCGAACTCATCCCCGCCTCCCAGATTGACCGGAGTCCAACAAATCTAGCTGGATAATCTGCATATCACAACATGATTTGCCCGATTTACAAATCATAAAAGTTGGATTACAGTCATTTCAGTTGCAACTCCGGTCAGGGGAATGCTCATGTTCGACTACGGCCTGTTCCGCTTCGAGGACAAGCAGGACCTGTTCGACAAGGCGATCCGGTTCTGGAACCCGGACAAGACCCAGTTCTGGCAGAACATCGGCGTCGACCTGGTGATCGACCGGCGCGAGGGCTACTGCCTCTACGACATGTCGGGCCGGCGGCTGATCGACCTCCATCTGAACGGCGGCACCTACAATTTCGGCCACCGTCATCCAGAGCTGGTCGAGACGCTGAAGGGGGCGCTCGACTATTTCGACATGGGCAACCACTGGTTCCCGTCGGTCGCCCGGGCGGCGCTGTCCGAGGCGCTGATCAAGACCGCGCCGGACCTGAAATACGCGGTCTTCGGCGCCGGCGGGGCCGAGGGCGTGGAGATCGCGCTGAAGAGCGCGCGCTACGCCACCAAGCGGCGCAAGATCGTCTCGATCGTCAAGGGCTATCACGGCCATTCCGGCCTCTCGGTCGCCACCGGCGACGAGCGCTTCACCAAGATCTTCCTGGCCGACCGGCCGGACGAGTTCGTCCAGGTGCCGTTCAACGACATCGACGCCATGGAGCAGGCGCTGAAGGGCAACGACGTGGCGGCGCTGATCATGGAGACGATCCCCGCCACCTACGGTTTCCCGATGCCGAAGGAGGGCTACCTCCAGGCCTGCAAGCGAGCTCTGCGACCGGCACGGCGCGGTCTACATCGCCGACGAGGTGCAGACCGGCCTGATGCGCACCGGCGAGATGTGGGGCTGGCAGGCCTACGGCATCCAGCCGGACATCATGGTGACCGCCAAGGGGCTGGGCGGCGGGCTCTACCCGATCAGCGCCGCGGTGGTGGACGAGCGCTGCGGCGGCTGGCTGAACGAGGACGGCGCGGCGCACATCTCCACCTCGGGCGGGGCCGAGCTCGGCTGCATCGTCGCCCACAAGGTGCTCGAGATGCTGCACCGGCCGGAGGTCCGTCGCGAACACGAACTTCGTGACCGAGTTCTTCGCCGAGGGCATGCGCGAGATGATGGCGCGGCACGGCGACATCTTCATCGGCGTGCGCCAGAAGGGCGTGGTGCTGGGCCTCGAGTTCGACCATCCGGAGGGCGCGGTCGCGGTCTCGCGCGCGCTCTACGAGCACGGGGTCTGGGCGATCTTCTCGTCGCTCGACAAGCGGGTGCTGCAGTTCAAGCCCGGCGTGCTGCTGACCGCCGAGATGTGCCAGGAGATCCTCGACCGCTTCGACGCCGCCATGCCGCGGGCGCGCGAGCTGATCCGCGCCCTGCCGAAGGCCGCCTGAGGTGAACGCCATGACCGACACCGCTGATGAAGGTCCCCGACGCCGCCCGCGAGACCGCGCGGATGATGCTCGAGACGCGCCCGCTGGGCGGCGGCGAAGCTGGCGCGGACGGACCGGGCGGCGATCAGACGCATCGTCGATGCGGTGGCCGCGGCGGGTCACGCCAAGGCGCGGCACTACGCGGAATGGGCGGTGCGCGAGACCGGCTACGGGCGTGGTCGAGCACAAGCGTAATGAAGAACGAGGCCTGCTCGCAAGGGCATCGTCGAGCTCTACCGCGACCGACGATTTCGTCAGCCCGCGGATCGACCCCGCGCGCAAGATCGTCGAGCTGCCGCGCCCCGCCGGCGTGATGCTTCGCGCTGATCCCGGTGACCAACCCGGTGGCGACGGTCTACTTCAAGACGCTGCTGGCGCTGATGACGCGGAACGCCGTCATCCTGAGCCCGCATCCGGGTGCCAAGGCGGTGCTGCGCCGACGCGGCGCGCATGCTGGCGGCGGCCGCCAGGGCGGCAGGCGCGCCCGAGGGCACGATCCAGGTCATCGAGGAGCCGAACATCCCGCTGATCGAGGCGCTCATGGCGGACGAGCGGGTCGACCTCATCGTCGCCACCGGCGGCCCGGCGGTGGTGAAGGCGGCCTATCGCTCCGGCAACCCCGCGATTGGGGTCGGCCCCGGCAATGCGCCGGTGCTGGTGGACGAGACCGGCGACCTGAAGAAGGCGGCCAAGCGGATCGTCGCGTCCAAGTCCTTCGACAACTCGATCCTCTGCACCAACGAGTCGACCGTGCTGGCCTTCGACGCCATCGCCGACCGGCTGCTGTCCGAGTTCAAGGCGAGCAGCGCCCATGTCTGCACGCCCGACGAGGTCGGAGAAGCTGCGGGCGCTCCTTTTCCCCGAGCGCGGCTTCAACATCGGCGATGATCGGCAAGGATGCGGCCGTGATCGCTCGGGAGGCGGGCTTCGCGCGCCAATGGCGCGAAGATCCTGGTGACGCCGGTCGACCTGGTGCAGCCCGAGGAGAAGCTCGTGCGCGAGAAGCTCTGCCCGGTGCTGGCCTTCGCCCGGGTCGGCAGCATCGAGCAGGCCATTGCCGCGGCGCGCTCGATGATGCGCCATGCCGGGCGCGGGCATTCGGCGGCGATCCACTCCGAGAGCGAGCACAACGTCATGGCCTTCGCCTCGGCGTCCCGGCGCTGCGGATCGCGGTCAATGCCGGGTGCTCGCTGGGGGCGTCGGGCTTCGAGACCAATCTCGGGCCGTCAATGACCATCGGCACCGGCTTCGCCGGCGGCTCGTCGATCGGCGACAACCTGACGCCGCACCACTTCGTCCACTTCGCCCGCATCGCCTACAACAAGGACGCCGCCGAAGTGCTTCGGCAGGTTCGACGGGCTCGATCCGCTGGCGCTGCCGAAGCGCGAGCGCCGCCCAGCCGCACGCTCTCGGTGGTCGGCGGCAGCGACGAGGAGGCCATGCGCCGGGAACTCCGCAAGATCATCCTCGAGGAGCTGAGCGCCGTTCTCGCGGCCTGAGAAACCCCATGGCAACGCTCCGATCCTTCATCTTCATCGACCAGCTGCAGCCGCAGACCATGTGCTATCTGGGCACCTGGATCCGCGGCTCGCTGCCGCGCACCGACATGGCGGCGCAGATCATCGAGGTGGCGCCGGGCCTCGACATCGAGCCGCTGACCGACGTGGCGCTGAAGGAGGCGGACGTCAAGGGCGGCATCCTGGTGGTCGAGCGGCAGTTCGGCTATCTCGAATTCCATTCGCGCTCCACCTCCGCCGTGAAGGCCGCCGCCGAGGCGGTGCTGCGCGCGCTGGGCGTCGGCGCCGGACGAGGCGATGCGCCCGAAGATCCTGGCCGTCGAAAGATCGTGACCCGGATCGACCCGCTGCACGCCTTCCTGATCAACCGCAACAAGCTCGGCTCGATGATCCTGGCGGGCGAGACCCTGTTCGTGCTGGAGACCGAGCCGGCGGCCTATGCCATCCTCGCCTGCAACGCGGCCGAGAAGGCGGCGACCATCAAGGTCGTCGACTACCGGATGATCGGCGCGACCGGGCGGCTCTACCTCTCGGGCAGCGAGTCCGAAGTCAGGGCCGCGGCGAGCGCCGCCCAGGAAGCGCTGGAGCTGTGCAGGCACTGAGCGAATGCCGAACTCCGGGCCATGGTCCGCGACGTGCTTGCGCGAGGTGATGGGCAAGAGCGGCAAGCTCGGCTCCGCCGCGCCGCGCGCCGAGGCGGTCAGGCATCGCCAGCGACGCCGATCTCGCGGCCTTCGTGCGGAGGCTGATCGGCCTCCTGGACGACCCGGCGGCGGGCAGGGCGCTGCGCGCCGGAACCCTGAGCTTCAAGCTGGCCGGTTCGCCGGCCGGTGCGGCGGTGGCGAGGCCGAAGCCCTCGTCCGCGGCGCCCGGTACAACTTCCAGCGCCGCGCCCGGCGCTGCCCTCGAGGGCATCGTCACCGAGGCCCGGATTGCCAAGCTCGCCGGGGCCGGGACCATCGTGCTGGCTCCCGGCGCCGTGATCACGCCGCTGGCCCGCGACAGGGCGCGGCGCGCTCGGTCTCAAGATCGAAAGGAGACGCTGATGCTTTCCGCGACAGTGACCGGACGCATCTGGTCAACCAAGCGGCTCGCCGAAGTGCCGGCGGGCTCGATCCTCGAAGTGCTGGTCGACGGCTCGGCCTCGCATCTCCTCGCCTTCGACCCGCTCGGCTGCGGCGAGGGCGAGACGGTCATGGTCGCGACGGGCTCCGTCGCGGCCGCATGGTTCCCGGGCAAGTCACCCGCCGATCGACGCCCTGATCATCGGCATCGTCGACGAGGCCGCGAAGCCCGCGGGAAAATCGAAGCAGCAGCGCTGACAGGAGGAACAGATGTCCAGCAATGCAATCGGAATGATCGAGACCAAGGGCTACGTGGCCGCGCTCGCCGCCGCCGATGCCATGGTCAAGGCCGCCAACGTCACCATCATCGGCCGCGAGCAGGTCGGCGACGGCCTGGTGGCCGTCATCATCAACGGCGATGTGGGCGCCGTGAAGGCCGCGACCGAAGCCGGGGCCGAGGTGGCGGGCCAGGTCGGCACGCTGGTGTCGGTGCACGTGATCCCGCGTCCGCATGTGGACGTCTCGAAGCACTTCACCACGCCGTCCGGCAAGTAGGGCCAGCCGGGGAGGCAAGCCGTGCCACCGCGAGGACGACCGGCCGGGACAGGGGCCCGGGGCGAGCTGCGCGTCTATCTGACGGTCGAGGACCTTCAGCCGCAGTTCGCCGCCTATCTGGGAACGCCGACCCGCGCCCGCGGCTACCCGCCGCTGGCGGGTCAGCACGCGCTGATCATCGAGGTCGCGCCCGGCCTGATGATCGAGCGGGTGATGGACCTCGCGCTGAAGGCCGATCCGGAGCTGGAGCCCGGCATCCTGTTCGTCGAGCGGCAGTTCGGCATCCTGGAACTGCATGGCGACGACGCGGCCGCGCTGCTGGCGGTCGGGCAGGCGATCCTGAAGGGGATCGGGCTCACGGAAGGCGACCAGCTGAGGCCGCGGATGCTGTACTCGGACGTGATCGAGGACATCTCGGACCAGCACGCGGTGATCATCAACCGCAACCGCCAGGCCTCGATGATCATGCCGGGCGAGACGTTGCTGGTCTGCGAGATGGTGCCGGCGCTCTATGCCGCGATCGCCGCCAACGAGGCCGAGAAGGCGGCGCCGGGCATGACCCTGGTCGACGTGCAGATGATCGGCGCCGCGGGGCGGCTCTACCTCTCCGGGCGAGACGGCCGAGGTGACTGCGGCGCGCGAGCGGATCGAGGCGGTGCTGGCCGGGATCGGCGGCCGCGACGCCTGAGCCGAGGCCGGTGTTGTCAACCCCGCCGGAAAGCTGGCAGAAATGCCGGCAGCGACCGCGGAAGAGAGGACGACAATGACCGGCAACCCGGCATCCGGCGCCGACTTCGACAGCCTTCCCCATGACGAGCAGCTGCGCCTGCTGGCCGAGCTCAGCCGCTCGGCGGTGACCCGCTACGACCTGCCGGCCGATTGCTCGGTGGAACTGGTCAACCTCTCTGAGAACGCGACCTACCAGGTCGAGGGCGGCGGCCGGCGCTGGGCGTTGCGGGTGCACCGCGACGGCTATCACTCGCTGGCGGCGATCGCGCTCGGAGCTGGCCTGGCTGCACCGATCTGCGGGCGAGCGGCGTGGTGACCACCCCGGTGCCGGTGCCGGGGCTGGACGGCGAGATCATCCAGCAGGTCGGCCACGCCGCCATGCCGCGGCCGCGCAACGTGGTGCTGTTCGACTGGGAGACCGGCGCCGAGCCCGGCGTCGAACGAGGACCTGCGCGCGCCTTTCGAGGTGCTGGGCGAGGTCACCGCGCGAATGCATCGCCATGTCCGCCAGTGGCAGCGGCCCGCATGGTTCGAGCGGCTGACCTGGGACTTCGACACCAGTCTCGGCGACACGGCCGCACTGGGGGCGGTGGCGCGACGGCATGGGCATGGATGCGGCCAAGCGGAACCTGTTCGGCGAGACGGTCGGACTGATCGGAAGCCGGCTCGCGGCCTTCGGCAAGGGGGCGGACCGCTTCGGCCTGATCCACTGCGACCTGAGACTGGCCAACCTGCTGGTCGACGGCGCGGAGGTGAAGGTCATCGACTTCGACGACTGCGGCTTCTCCTGGTTCATGTACGACGCCGCGACGCCGGTCTCGTTCTACGAGCATCTGCCCGAGGTGCCCGACCTGATCCGCCACTGGCTGACCGGCTATCGCCGGGTGATCGACCTGCCGCAGGCGGACGAGGACGAGATCCCGACCTTCGTCATGCTGCGCCGCCTGCTGCTGGTGGCCTGGATCGGCAGCCACTCGGAGACCGAGCTCGCCCAGTCGATGGGGGTCGAGTACACCGAGCAGACGGTGGACCTCTGCCGCGGCTATCTGGCGAAGTTCGGCTGAGGACTCGGCGGGGCAGGGCGCGAGACCGGCGAGCGCGCCGCGCCACAGCTGACGGCAGCGGACGGCCGGCGCCTGAGCTCGCGCCAGGTCCGGGTCGCGTCCAGCACCACCGGTGCCGGCGCATCGGGCTGCCCGGCCAGGCTGGTTCGGGCCAGTGTCAGGCGCGATGCCCGGCGAGTGCCCGGAATTTGGGGTTTTCGTCCACCAGCTGATCGTAGGTGCCTGACGCCGCGATCTCGCCGCGGTCGAGCAGGAAGATCCGGTCGCACTCGCGCACCGTGGTGAGGCGATGGGCGATCAGGATGATCGTCTTCGCCTTGGCAAGATTATGGACCGCGTCCATGACCGCGCGCTCGGTCTCGGTGTCCAGAGCCGAGGTGGCTTCGTCCAGCACCAGCAGATCCGGGTCGCGGTAGAGCGCCCGCGCAATCGCGACCCGCTGCCGCTGGCCGCCGGACAGGCGGACGCCGCGCTCGCCGATATGGGTGTCGTAGCCTTGCGGAAGCTCGGACATGACGAAATCGTGCAGTTTCGCCATCCGCGAGGCGCGCTCGATCGCCTCCCGGTCGATCTCTTCCGCCGGCACGCCGAAGGCGATGTTGCCGCTGATGGTGTCGTCGGTCAGGAAGATGTCCTGCGGGACGTAACCCAGTGTCCGCTGCCAGCGGGCGACGTTGTTCTCGTCGATCGCCGTCCCGTCGACGACGATGCTGCCCTGCCGCGGCGCGAGCACGCCCAGGATCAGGTCGACGATCGTGGTCTTGCCGGCTCCGGTCGTGCCGACCATGGCGACGGTCGTGTTCGCCTTGATCTCCAGCGAGAGATCCCGGATCACCGGCCGTTCGCTGTTGGCATAGGCGAACCCCACATTGCGCAGCTCCAACGCATTGACCAGATGCAGCGGCTCGGCGCCTCGTTGGGCGGCCGAGCGCGCTTCCATGCTCGTGGCGGGCAACGCTCGGATGTCATTGATCAGCGCTTCCATCGCGGCCTGTCCGAAGCGGAGCGTGGTGACGCTGCGGTAGATCTGCTGGGCTGCCGGGAACAGCCGGGCGCCGGCGAAGGCGTAGAGCCCGATGATGGGCAGGCTGGCGCCAAGGGTGCCGCCGCTATTGATGAGCTTGACGATGACCACGATCATCATTCCGCCAAGCAGCAGCCCTTCGATGATGTAGCGGGGCGCCTCGGCAAGCGAGTCGCCCGACGAGCGGCGAGCCGCAACCCGCAGTGCGGATTTCTCGAAGCGCCGTGTGAACTCGCGCTCCAAGCCCCATCAGCTTGACGTACTTGACGCCTCCGAAGGCTTCCTGGGTCGCGCGGAATCGCTCCGCATTCGCGCGCTCGTACTCCTCGCCGATGCGAAGCAGATACTTCTTGGTGATGAACGATATGAACATGTAGCAGAACGAAATGACCGTCGCGGCGGAGACGGCGACGATAGGATCCGCCACGACAAGCACCGCGATGATGCACCCCGTGATGAAGCTGTAGCTGATGACCTTCGCCGCCGGGATGATGGAGCGCCGGACGACCTCGTCGACCTCGGACAGGATGTTCTTGGCGAGATGGGCGGTGTGGCGGCTCTGGAACCACTGATAGGGCTGTCCGAGATAGCTCCGGAACAGCAGCATTCCCATCGAATAGGCGCGCATGTGGCCGAAGCGGACGACGGCGTAGAACGTCAGGGTCTTGAAGGCGAGTCCGATCACGATCACGGCAAAGACCGCGGCGCCGAGCGCGACGAGAAAGCTCTGGGTGTCCTCGAAGCCTCCGAGCGCGTAGATCCTGGACAGGATGGCATTGCGTTCGACCACGGTCGGGTCGGACAGGACCGCGAGGAAGGGGAAGATCGACGCGACACCCAGGGCCTCGAGAAGGCCCATCGCCAGAATTAGCCCTATTAGCAGGAGGAAGCGCCTCTGCTCGCGCGGGGAGAGCAGGTCGCGGATCTGCCATATGTTACGGAGCATCGGACACTCTTGCGGCGGACGTATGATAGGGAGCCGGGAATCGGCTGATCGCTCGCCGCCATCATACAATCATTTCAAATGAAAAATCCAATTTTATCTATCTGTTTGTGCGAGTGATGTTCCAATATCGAGGCCATGCAGTATCATATTAATACCAATTGCATGGCGGTCGACGATTAATCGACGACTAATCCATGCCTGATCGGATTAATCTTTCGAAGTACCTGATGGTTTCTAGCAGGCCAATTTCGATATCGACAGTCGGAGACCAGCGAAGCAATGCCTTCGCGCGGGTGATGTCGGGCTGGCGCTGCCTCGGGTCGTCCTCGGGCGCTGGTCTGTAATCCAGCCGCGATTTCGAGCCGGTCAGGGACAGAATGCGCTCGGCCAACTCGACCATCGAAAGCTCGGCCGGGTTGCCGACATTGATCGGTCCGGTGACGTCGTCCGGCGTCGCCATCATGGCGACGAATGCCTCGATCATGTCGCTGACATAGCAGAATGAGCGGGTCTGCTTGCCGTCGCCGAAGATCGTGATGGGCTCGCCCTTGAGCGCCTGAAGGATGAAGTTCGAGACCACCCTGCCGTCATGCGGATGCATCCGCGGGCCGTAGGTGTTGAAGATCCGGAGGACCTTTATCTTCACCCGGTGCTGGCGGTGGTAGTCGAAGAACAGGGTTTCGGCGCAGCGCTTTCCCTCATCATAGCAGGAGCGCGGGCCGATCGGGTTGACATTGCCCCAGTACTCCTCGGTCTGCGGGTGCACGGTTGGGTCGCCGTAGACCTCGGATGTGGACGCCTGAAGGATCTTCGCCCGGGTGCGCTTCGCGAGGCCGAGCATGTTGATCGCGCCGTGAACCGAGGTCTTTGTCGTCTGGGTCGGGTCGAACTGGTAGTGGATCGGGCTTGCGGGGCAGGCGAGATTGTAGATCTCGTCCACCTCGACATAGAGCGGAAAGGTCACGTCGTGGCGCATCCGCTCGAGGTTCGGCCGGTCGGACAGATGCGCCAGATTCGAGCGCCTGCCGGTGAAGTAGTTGTCGACGCAAAGGACTTCGTGCCCTTCGCCGACAAGGCGCTCGCAGAGATGGCTGCCCAGGAATCCGGCGCCGCCGGTGACCAGGATCCGCTTCGCCGTTGGGGTATCCGTGGCCTTGGGGCTGCCCATGATTTCTTCCGCGATGGCTGCGTCGTCGCATTGTGTGCGGCGGCGCGCGAAAAACGATCCGTCGAGAACGGCAATGTGCCCATCATGGCCGGCAGATGCAATTGCGCGGCGGTGCAGGGGTCAGGCTGGGGTCAGGTCCGGTGTCAGACCCGGCTCCTGCGGCCGCACGCGTCGGCGGCTGCGCGGCTCGGCCATGATCACTCGGCCGCGACGAAAACCTCGTGCTGATCGCCGTCGCTGGCGGAAACTGGCTTCCGTAGCCGGGCTTTCCTGCAGAGCGCGACCTGCAGCAATCCCCAGGCCAGGGTGGCAATCGCTCCGCCGAACCAGAGTGTCAGGCAGGTCAGCAACAGACCGCCGTCCTTCAGATACACCGCCGCTGCCGCGAGGCCGCCGGTGCCGTATCCGGCGACAAGCAAACGAAGGGGGAACGTCGGTGTATCGTCCTGCGCGAGGCCGATGCGTGTCAGATCCATGTGGCCCCCCTTCCACAATGGCGGTCTGCAAGAATCTCCGAATAACGGAGCGTAGTTCGATCTTCTTCGACCCTCGCAATCCGGCCGCCCTCGCGGGAATGATACCACGCGCAGGGTTTAACGCCAAGAATGTGGAGATTAGGGGTCCCTCGGGTGCGGTCCGCGTTGTTCCTTGCGGCCCTCATGGCGGGGGAGATTCCGGGGGCAGATCCACGGGAGAATCCGGATTCTCCGCCCGGTTCGGCAGGGTGTCCGCTGCGGCGATCAGCGGGCCCGTCCATCATCCCGCCTCGGAATCCCCCTGGAACACCAGGGTATCGCTGGCGAAGTAGCCGAATGCCGCGGCGGGAGTGCGCGCCGGATAGGCAATCGCCGGGTTGCCGTTGGCGGGAGGGATCGGGCGCCGGGCGGGCATGGCCACGACCGTGCGCATCGCGGCCGGGGCGCCGGCCGGCCCGGCAAAGGGTGCCGGCGACAGCGAGCGGGCCTGAATCAGGTTCATCGCGGCCACAGGCCGCTCGGGCACGGGCTGCGGCGCCGGGAACGGCGGCGCCGACCAGTCGACCGGGAGCAGCTCGTCATCGAGGCCGAACGCCCAGCTTTCGACCTGCGGCTCCGATGTCTGCTCGGCCGGGGGCGCTTCCTTCTTCTTGGCGCGGCTGGTCCTGCGCTTTTTCATCTCGCTCTTCCTCGCTCTCACAACCGCAGTGCCGACGATCGATCGGACAAACCGCAGCCCCACGGCGACAGGCGATTTCCGCCAGCCGCTCAGCGCGACGAAATACTCATGCGCGCAATTCGTTGAACGAAGGTTACCGCTCTGACCCCATTGCCGGCCTTTTCCGGGCCGGCCCCTCACTCCAGGGAAGTCTAGTCTTTTGCCCGCCGGGATTGCAACATCGCGGCCGCGCCCGCCCGCCCGTTCGCGGGGTTTTAGGCCATCCGGGCGTGCCGATCGGCTTCAGGCCGGGCGCTGGCGCGGGCAGGCTTCGTGCCATGGTTGAAATTAACCTTTCTAATGCACGCTGCGGCACTTTATTTGCGGCAGCAAAACCCATAAATCAGTTCACAACGAAAACGACCCGAAAGGATCGCAATGACCGACGTGATCATGGTTGCACTGGAGCGTCGCTCACGTCTTGAGGCTGAAATCGTCAGGTTGAATGAGTTCGTACTGATGGCGCGCGAACTGAAGGAGTGGGGCGAGGGACGCCGGCTGCTGCCGGCTGTAAACCTGGTCAGCTCGGCTCCAAGGGCGGTCGCGGCGCGCATTGAAGGAAGCCGGGGCGCCACGCAGGTTGCGCCCGAGGCTACATCGCAGGCGGGTCCGGCGGGAACGCATGGCACATCCGGAAGTCCCGCATCGGGTGACGACATCGGGTCGATCGAGGCACGGCTTGCCCGGGTCCGCGAGCGTATCGCGCAGGCATATTCGGCGCGCGGCCATGCGGTTTCGGTGCGCAGTCAGGCGCTGGCGATCCGCTACGACGAGACCTCGACGTCTATCATGGCGCCCGATCAGGTCGAGCGGCTGCGGGACCGCGTCCTGACGCTGATCGACAGCTTCCGCGGGCACGTCTCGCGCCGCGGGCGCATCGGCGGGTTCCTTTCGTGGGTTGCGGAGACCGCGGGCCGGGCCTTCCGGGACGACGAGACGGCGACGAGTGATTTCGCCGGCCTCGCCTGGGCCGGTACCGGGGGCGCCGGGACGGTGGTCGATCTGCATTCCCGTGCCCGGCCGTCGCCACGCCCGGTCGACGCCCTGGTCGGGCAGCGGCTCCGCCAGCAGCGCTGGATGAACGGGCTCACCCGCGATCAGCTCGCCGGGCTGGCAGGGGTCGAGAGCGGTGAGATCGCCGGCTACGAGTCCGGCGAGGACGCTCTCGTCGCCAGCCGGCTGTGGGAGATCGCCGCCGCGCTGAAGGTTCCGGTGACATATTTCTTCGAGGGCGCCCCGGCCGAAGCCGGGGACAAGGGCGATACCCGCGGCGAGATTCTGGCGGACGACGAGGCCATGGAGCTGGTCCGGGCGTACTACGCCATACCCGAGGACCGGCGCCGGCGGCTCTGGGATCTCGCGCGCATGCTGCGGCAGGCGGCGTGACCGCGAGCCATGTTCGAGACATGCGGCCCCGCAGCGATGCATCGCGGGCAAGGGGTCGCATCCGGGCATCCCGCCAGGGGGTGCCCACGGCCGGCCTGGGCGACGACTTGCCGGCCGGTTTCCCTATCGGCATACAACAACAACGCTACAGCTTGAGGAAGGACACCCATGACTGACGTCATCAAGATCGCCAAGGAACGCCGTGCACGGCTGGCGGCCGAGGTCACCAAGCTTGACGATTTCATCCGGATGGCCGAGGCGCTGGTCGAGTGGAACACCTCGAAATCCGGCAAGCCGTCGGATGCGGAAGACGACAAGGCGATCACGGCGAACGGCCCGTCCGGCGGCCGTGTCGGTGTCGCCGCTGCCGGCGCCGAGGCCAAGCCCTGAGCGAGGCCGGATCCGGCCCGGGCGATTCCGGGCCGCGGGCGCCGCGAAACATGATCCCTGCCGCCCGGGAGTAGTCTTCGGGAAGGCAGGGGCGCCATTCCGGAAAGCGCGTGTCATGCGCCGGGAGCCGTGAGGCATCCCGCTCGGGCGCATGACGCCGAGTACCGCGGGGCCCGGCGGCGGCCAGGCCCATGGTTACGATTTCTTACCGTATCGCGGCTAGAATTTCCCCGCGGCCCGCGACGGGCCGCATCCGACGGCGCCCGGCTGCTCCGGCAGAAGGGCGCAATCCTGCAACATCACAACAAGATCAATCAGTTGCAAAGGGCCGAGGTTCGGACTCTGAGGTTCTCGCCTCGGTCCGGAAGGGGGCTACATGACGGCCGAAATGGCTGGAAAGGTTGCGGTCGAGGGGGTCTGGTCGACCCTGCGGCGGGTGAGGGAGCAATGGGTGCTGCTGGTGTTCTTCGGCGGTGCCCTGCTGTGGCTGCACGATACCTATGAGGAGTTCGCCAAGCTGCCGGCGCTGGTGCGCCAGCAGATGAGCGGGCTCGCGGCGGTCGAGGCCACGGTTGCGCGGCTGGAGACCGAGGTGACGCGGCGGCTCGAGGCCGACCGTTCGCCGGTCCTGGGATTCCCGGGAACCGGGCACGGCGTCGAGGACGGAAAGCCGGGAGCGTGGACAGTGATCCGGTGGCGGCCGCTGCGGCGGCTGCGGGCGGACTGTTCCGCGCTGGCGGTCGATGCCTGGATGGTCGACCAGAGCGGGCGATGGTTCTCGGTGGAGACATCGGTCGCGCCCATTCCCGTGCCGGAGGGCGACACGGACCTCGCCTTCGGAGCGAGAATCGATCCGAAGATGGATCCGGGACGGGCCATGGCCCTGGTCCAGATCACCTTCGACTGCGGAACGCACAGGCAGGTCGAAACCGCGCCGTGGCTGCAGTTCCGGGTGCTCAAGAACTGAGCGCCGAAACCCCTGACGAACAACTGCGGACCGGTCAAGCCGGTCCGCATCTTCGTCACGGCTACCCTGCGATCGTCGTCGTGCCGCCCGATCTGGCGCGCGCCGCCGGTGGCGGCTCCCGGCGGATTGGCGGCGGATGCAGAACTTTCTGCGAAATCCGGCGAATCTGGCCAAATTCCTGAACCAATCGCCCGAAAATCGGGGAAATCGAGGGGCCAGGAAGGGCTTGTATCTCGCGAATAATCCGTGTTTAGGTCGTCACACAAGCGCAATAAAGAACGCTGAAACACAGGGAGATGGCATGGCGGCCAATTCCGGCGACAACGCATTCGTCGCATTCGAGCGAGTGCAGAAGAGCTACGACGGCGAGACGCTCGTCGTCAAAGATCTGAACCTCAGCATCGGCAAGGGTGAATTCCTCACCATGCTCGGGCCATCGGGCTCGGGCAAGACCACCTGCCTGATGATGCTCGCGGGGTTCGAGACGGCGACCCACGGCGAAATCACGCTCGGCGGCCGCGCGATCAACAACATCCCGCCGCACAAGCGCGGCATCGGCATGGTGTTCCAGAACTATGCCCTGTTCCCGCACATGACGGTGCACGAGAATCTCGCCTTCCCGCTCGAGGTCCGCAAGCTCGGCAAGTCGGAGATCGAGAAGAAGGTGAAACGGGCGCTCGACATGGTCCAGATGGGCCATTTCGGCGGACGCAGGCCGGCGCAGCTTTCAGGCGGCCAGCAGCAGCGGATCGCGCTTGCGCGCGCCCTGGTGTTCGAGCCGGAACTGGTGCTGATGGACGAGCCGCTCGGCGCGCTCGACAAGCAGCTGCGCGAGCACATGCAATACGAGATCAAGCACATTCACGAGAGCCTGGGCGTGACCGTGGTCTATGTGACCCACGACCAGTCCGAGGCGCTGACCATGTCGGACCGGATCGCGGTCTTCAACGACGGCGTGATCCAGCAGCTCGCGCCGCCGGCGGATCTGTACGAGCGGCCGGACAACGCCTTCGTCGCCCAGTTCATCGGCGAGAACAACAAGCTTGGCGGCAAGGTCACCGGGATCGACGGCGCCACGGCGCATGTCGAGCTCGCCAACGGAACCCGGGTCAACGCCCTGGCGGTCAACTGCGGTGCCGCCGGCAACAACACCATGCTGTCGATCAGGCCCGAGCGGGTGCTGGTGGGCGACGCCTCGGCGCCGAACGCCATGGAAGGCCATGTGGTCGAGTTGATCTATCTCGGCGACCATATCCGCTGCCGGATGGAGGTGGCGGGGACCGACGACTTCATCGTCAAGATCGCCAACAGCCATGCCCATGCGGCGCTGAAGGTCGGCGAGCGCACGCCGGTCGGCTGGGTGACAGAGGATTGCCGGGCACTGGACGCGGCATAGGCTATACGGGCTGTCTGAACCCGAGGCGGCCCGGACCAACCTCACTTCGGGTAAGAAACTAGGGAGTAACGCATGAGAACTCACACACCTCCTCCTCGGGGCAGCGACCGCCGCGATCTGCGCGTCGGCAGCCCAGGCCGAGGACATGACCATCGTTTCGTGGGGCGGCGCCTATTCGAAGTCGCAGCTCAAGGCCTATCACGAGCCCTACATGGCGGCCAATCCGGGCGTGAACATCATCAACGACGACAGCTCGGCCGAAGCGGTCGCGAAGCTGCGCGCCATGGCCGAAGCCAACAACACCACCTGGGACGTGGTGGACGTGGTCGCCGCCGACGCCATCCGCCTCTGCGACGAGGGCCTGGCGATGGAGATCGACTTCGATACCATGCTCGCCGCCGCGCCGGACGGCACCTCGGCCAGCGACGACTTCGGCGACATGCTGGTCTCGGACTGCTACATCCCGCAGATCGTCTACTCGACCACCTTCGGCTACCGCACCGACGTCGCCGAATGGAACGGCAAGGAGCCGGACGACATCTGCGACGTGTTCGACCTCGAGAACTTCCCGGGCAAGCGCAGCCTCGAGAAGCGCCCGATCAACAACGTCGAATGGGCGCTGCTCTGCGACGGTGTCGCGCCGGACGATGTCTACGAGGTTCTCGGCACGCCCGAGGGTGTCGACAAGGCGCTGGCCAAGCTCGACACGATCAAGGATCAGGTGGTCTGGTGGTCGGCCGGTGCCGAGACGCCGCAGCGGCTCGCCGACGGCGAGATCGTGATCGGCTCGACCTACAACGGGCGTCTGTTCTCGGTGATCGAGGAGCAGAAGCAGCCGGTCAAGATGCTGTGGGACTGGCAGGTGTTCGATCTCGACGGCTGGATCATCCCGGCCAATCTGAGCGAAGAGCGCAAGAAGCGCGCGCTGGACTATATCTTCTTCGCCACCGACACCCAGCGCCTCGCGGACCAGGCGAAGTACATTTCCTACGGCCCGGCCCGCAAGTCGTCGGCGCCGCTGGTCGGCAAGCACGCCGATCTCGGCATCGACATGGCGCCGCACATGCCGACGGATCCGAACAACGCCAAGAACACCCTGCTCTACAACTACGAGTTCTGGGCGGACCATCGCGACGACATCGACGCGAAGTTCCAGGCGTGGCTGACCAAGTGAAAGTTGGCCGACCAAGTGATCTGACGCTATCGCCGGGGGCGGGCAGCCCCGCCCCCGGCTGGTTTGACGATTTATCGACCTAGGCGGGGACCGGATGACGGAGACGACAGCTCAGAGTGGCCCGATGCTGGCCGCCGACGGGACGCCCCTGAAGGCAAGCCTCGCCCGGGCATTGCGCCGGCAGAAGCTCCGCGCGCTGATGCTGATCGCGCCCCTGCTGCTGTTCATCCTCCTGACGTTCATCGCTCCGATCGCCGACATGCTGTTCCGCTCGGTCGAGAACGGCATCGTGCCGAGAACGCTGCCGCAGACCGTGCAAGCCCTGGAGACCTGGACCCCGGCATCGGGCGAGATTCCGGGCGAGGAGGTCTTCGCCGCCCTCGCCGCCGACCTCAAGGTGGCGGTCGACGCGAAGACCCACACCCAGGTCGGGTCCCGCCTCAACTACGAGAACCCGGGCATTTCCAGCCTGTTCCGGACCACCGGGACGCAAGGTCGACCGGCTCGATGACGGGAACTACAAGGAGCAGTTCCTGAAGATCGACAAGGGCTGGGGCGATCTCGAGATCTGGCGCACCATCAAGCGGTTCTCCGGCGGCTACACGCCCGGCTACTTCCTGAATGCGGTCGACGCCCAGATGCGCGGCGACGAAGTCCAGATGAAGCCGCAGGACGAGCGGATCTATCTGTACCTGCTCTGGCGGACCATCCTGCTCTCGGTGACCATCACCGGCACCTGCCTGCTGTTCGGCTATCCGATCGCATGGCTGCTGGCGAACCTGCCGCTCAGGACCTCGAACCTGCTGATGATCCTGGTGCTGCTGCCGTTCTGGACCTCGCTGCTGGTCCGCACCTCCGCATGGATCGTGCTGCTGCAGCAGCAAGGGGTGATCAACGACATCCTGGTGGCCCTGGGGATCATCAGCGACCAGAACCGGCTGCAGATGATGTTCAACCAGACCGGCACCATCATCGCGATGACCCATATCCTGCTGCCGTTCATGATATTGCCGCTCTATTCGGTCATGAAGACCATCCCGCCCGCCTATGTCAGGGCGGCGAAGTCGCTGGGCGCGACCGACTGGACCGCGTTCTGGCGGGTCTACTTCCCGCAGACCGTACCGGGCATCGGGGCCGGGGCGATCCTCGTCTTCATCGTCGCCATCGGCTACTACATCACGCCGGAGCTGGTGGGCGGCACGTCGGGCATCTTCATCTCGAACCGGATCGCCTACCACATCTCGTCGTCGCTCAACTGGGGGCTCGGCGCCGCGCTCGGCTGCATCCTGCTGGCGCTCGTGCTGCTGCTCTACTGGGTCTACGACAAGATCGTCGGCATCGACAACGTGAAGCTGGGGTAATCCGATGTCCGCTCTGCCTCCCTATGCGTCGACCGGCCAGCGGCTCTGGTACTACACCTTCCGGGTGATCTGCGCCCTGCTGTTCCTGTTCCTGATCATCCCGATCCTGGTGATCCTGCCGCTGAGCTTCAATGCCGAGGACTTCTTCACCTTCACCAAGAAGATGCTGGCGCTCGATCCGGACGGCTACTCGCTGAAGCATTACCGCGACTTCTTCACCAATTCGGACTGGCAGAATGCGCTCTACAACTCGGCCCGGATCGCGCCGATGGCGACCATCCTGTCGGTCAGCTTCGGCACGCTGGCCGCGATCGGCCTCAGCCAGAGCCATGTGCCGTTCCGGGGCGCCATCATGGCGATCCTGATCTCGCCGATGATCGTGCCGCTGATCATCTCGGCCGCGGGCATGTACTTCTTCTATTCGCGGATCGGGTTGCAGGGCACCTACTGGGGCGTCGTGCTGGCGCATGCCGCGCTGGGCACGCCTTTCGTGATCATCACGGTGACGGCGACCCTGGTGGGGTTCGACAAGTCGCTGGTCCGGGCTGCCGCCAATCTGGGCGCCGATCCGGTGCGCACCTTCTTCAAGGTGCAGATGCCGCTGATCGTGCCGGGGGTGATCTCCGGGGCGCTTTTCGCCTTCATCACCTCGTTCGACGAGGTGGTGGTGGTGCTGTTCCTCGGCTCGGCCTCGCAGAAGACCCTGCCCTGGCAGATGTTCACCGGGCTCCGCGAGCAGATTTCGCCGACCATCCTGGCGGTGGCCACGATCCTGGTCGTGATCTCCATCGCCCTGCTGACCACGCTAGAGTTCCTGCGCCGGCGTTCCGAGCGGCTGCGGGGGATGTCGCCCGGATGATGCGCCGGCTGGCGGCGCTGGCGCTTGCCGCCACGCTCGCCACGCCTGCGGCAGCCTTTGCCTGCCCGGAACCCTCTCCGGAACTGCTGTTCCACAGTTGCTGGTCCAGCGGGCCGGCGGCGGGGCGGGCGGCGGTCCGGCTGCTGCCCGAGGATCTGCCATTGCCGCCGGCTCCGGCGGAGGGGCGCCGCCTCGTGGTCACCGGGGCCTATACCGGCAAGGACACGCGCGCCGGCGGGCTGCCGAACCCGGTCGGGCTGTTCGTGCATGCCGGGACGGTCGTCAACGCGGACATGGTGCGGATGGACGGCGTGCTGACGGTCGATCCGGCGGACGGCGAGCCGCGCCTCTTCCATCGCACGCGGGCCCGGATCGGCGACGATGTCTACGACCTGACCGCGCTGGCCGAGCGCCGCGCCTTCCTCGCGGTGGCCGCCGGCCGCGGGATATCGGTGCTGCAGAGCCATCTGGTGATCGTCGACGGAGCAGTCGATGTCCGCCCGCAGGAGGGCGCGCCGGCCTTCGTCCGGCGGCTCCTGTTCACCGACGCGGCCGGTTTCGGCCTGTTCCAGACCGCCGCGCCGGAGACCTTGCATGACGCCGCCGTGACCCTGTCCGAGCGGCATGGCGCAAGGATGGCGCTCAACCTCGACATGGGCTCCTACGACTACTGCCTGGAAGCATCGGGCGGTTCCGAGCGGAACTGCGGCGTCCTCGCCCGCGACGACACCGGAAAGCTCTCGAATCTTCTGATCCTGATCGCCGACTGACGGCGCTTGCATTTGAACTGCCGCACCCGGAGACTTACATCGGAGGCAAGGAGGGTCCGATGTTCGCGGTTGTGTTCCGGTTTGCGATGCTGATGGCGGTGCTGACGGCGATCTATATCGCGCTCGGCTGGTACATGCGCTGGGACCGGACGCGCCGCCTGGAGGACGAGCACGCCAGCGGCCTTGGCAGCGCGCTCACGCGGGAGGACTATATCGCCAAGGGCCTGGCCCGGTACGATCGGTCCTGGGCGCGGAAGCTGCTAATCGGCATCTACCTCATACCGATCCTGATCGCGTTGATCCTGGCGCTGGTCGCGAATTACGGCTGACAGCATGATCCTCTCCCGCATCAAGGCGTTCCTCGGCATCGCCATCTTCCTGGCCGCCGCCGCATTCCTGCATTACAGCCTGCCGTCGCACGACATCGTCCGGATCGTCGGCACCGACGTGGTCAGGAAGGACGTGTCGCAGCGCGACGAGCAGGGCAACAAGGTGACCGTCAGCCGCGACGTGCGGTTCATCAATGCCAAGCGGCCGAACGGCCGCGACCGGGTGTACCGGAACGAGGACACCGGCTGGGGCTGGCCGCCCTACTTCAAGTTCGACACCGCCGACCTCGCGACCGAAGCGACAGATCTGGTCTCGAGTTCCGAAAGCCCGAGATGGGTGGTGGTGCGCCACTACGGCTGGCGCATTCCGATGCTGTCGGTGTTCCCGAACGCCCTCTCGATCCGGCCCGCCACGGGACCGGACGAGAAGTTGATCCCGTGGTTCAACATCCTGTTCATCAGCATCCTGGTGCTGCTGGTGCTGCTCGTCCGGCGGATCATGATCATCCTGTTCCGCCGCCATGTCGATCCGGTGATCGAGGAGATCGACCGCGAGATCGACGAGCAGGCCGGTGCCGTGGCCCGGATATACCGGCGCACGCGGCGGTGGGTGTCGCATCGGCTCGGGATCTGAGGGCTCAGATGCAGCCCTGGACCTGGCTCCGGTAGCGCATCGCCTGGTTTGCGACGCGGGAGGCGGCCTGCTGGAGCCAGTCCTTGCTCTGCCAGTCGCCCCGGTCGTAGCCGGTATGCCCTTCGTGATAGGCGATGTACTGCCGGAACGCGTCGTTCATCAGCACGCCGTTCATGGTCACAGTCTTGGCCATGTACCAGCCGACGAAGTCGGCGGCGTCCTCGAAGTTGTTCCGGTCGGCGCCGTGGTTGCCGGTCTCGCGGCGGTACCAGTCCCAGGTGCCGTCGATCGCCTGGGCGAAACCATAGGCCGAGGATGCCCGCCCGGTGGGGATGATGCCCAGCGCATAGCGCTTCGGCGGGCGCGCCTCGCCGCGGAAGCTCGACTCCTGCCACATGATCGCCATCTGCACCTCGACCGGCGCACCCCAGCGGATCGCCGAGGCGAGCACGGCGTCGCGCCAGGCCGGACGCTGGGCGAAGATGGCGCATATATCGTCCTGGGCGCTCGGCGGCGCGGACGGCTTGGAGGCGCACGACCCCAGCGCCAGCGCCACCATCACCGCGCCAGTCACCGGTAGGATGTCACGTAGCCACTGCTCGATTTTTATCATTTCCGCAAAGATAGCAGGAAAACCCGTCGATTGGGAGCGGGTTTTTCATGCGATGGGCCGTTGCGGCGGAGCGCCTCCGCGCGCCCGGCGACCGCTTTTGGGCGTCTTTTCCGGCGGCAGCCCGGCCCCGGACGACGGAACTGGCAGAATTGCCGCGTGTCAGTATGTGGACACAATGCTATGATAGGTCTACTAGGCTGCATGTGTGGGGAACGCATGTCTGGGACATCTCTGGAGAATGAAGGTAACGGATCGATAACCGTGCTGCGCGTACAGGCAAAATTCAGGATCGGCCAGATCGTCAGGCATCGCGTCCACCCGTTCCGGGGCGTGATCTTCGACGTCGATCCGGAATTCTCGAACACCGAGGAATGGTGGCAGTCGATCCCGGAGGAGCTGCGTCCGCGCAAGGATCAGCCCTTCTACCATCTGCTGGCCGAGAACGAGACCACCTACTACGTCGCCTATGTCTCGGAGCAGAACCTGCTGCCGGATTCGACCGGCGAGCCCGTCGATCATCCGAACATCGGCGAATACTTCATCGGCCTCGATGGCGACCAGTACGAAGTGCTTCCGGCACAGCAGCATTGAGGCTCGCACGGGCGCCGCGTACTGCAAGCGGCGCGGATTACCTGCTTGCAATCGCTGCAAATTCGATGTCATCCTGAAGTCATGAACTTCGAGCAGATCCTGCCCGGCCACGGAGTCGCCCGCGCTGCGGAGCAGAGCTTCGACCGCCGCGAACTCTCCCTGATCCTGAATGTCTATGGCCGCATGGTCGCCGCCGGCAAATGGCGCGACTATGCGATCGACCACCGGCGCGACCGGGCGGTGTTCTCGATCTTCCGCGGCGCGGCGGAGACCCCGCTCTACCGGGTCGAGAAGACCCGCGGCGAGTCCGGGCGGCCGACCGGATACTCGGTCATCGGCATGGACGGGCGGATCCTCGATTGCGGCCGCGACCTGCGCCAGGTGCTGCGGGTGCTCGAGCGCAAGCTGATCCGGCTGGTGGACTGAGCCGGGCGACCCCTAACGCTTTCGTCTTTCCTTGCGCGCGGTCTTGGCCCGGGCGATCCTGGCGCGGTCGAGTTTCCGCTTCGGCGTGCCTTTGCCGCGGCCCTTCGGTCCCTGCCGGCCGCCGCCTGCCCGCCTGAGCGGGCCGCCCTCCGCCTCGAGCAGCTCGAAGATCAGCCCGCCGCTGACCGGCGCCGCCTCGACCAGGCGCACGGTCACGGTCTGGCCGAGGCCGAGCACGGTGCCGCTTTCCTCGCCCCTGAGCGTCTGTCGCTCCGGGTCGTGGCGGAAATACTCGCGGCCGAGCGAGGAGACCGGCACCAGCCCGTCGGCCCCGGTCTCGTCGAGCTTCACGAACAGCCCGAAGCGCGCAACGCCGGAGATTCGGCCCCGGAACTCGGCGCCGGTGCGGTCGGCCAGGAAGGCCGCGACATAGCGGTCGACGGTGTCGCGCTCGGCCTCCATCGAGCGGCGCTCGGTCATCGAGATGTGCTCGGCGGTCTCGTCCAGCCGCTCGGCCTCCTCGGGCGTCTGCCCGCCCGCGCCGAGTTTCAGCGCCGCGATCAGGGCGCGGTGCACGACCAGATCCGAGTAGCGCCGGATCGGTGAGGTGAAATGGGCGTAACGGCGCAGGTGCAGGCCGAAATGGCCGTAGTTCTCGGGCGCGTAATAGGCCTGGGTCTGGGCCCGCAGCACCGCCATGTTGACCAGCTCGGCGCTTTCGGTATCGCGCGCCCGGTGCAGCAGGTCGTTCAGGTGCCGGGTCGCCAGGACCTGGCCCTTGGCAAGCGTCAGCCCGATCGACTCGACGATCTCGCGCAGCGCCTCGAGCTTCTCCGGGTTCGGCTCCTCGTGGACCCGGTAGAGCAGCGGCCGGCGACTGGCCTCCAGGGTCTCGGCGGCGCAGACATTGGCGAGGATCATGAACTCCTCGATCAGCCGGTGCGCCTCCAGCCGCTCGCGGGTGCGGATGGCGGCGACCTTGCCCTCGGCATCGAGCTCGACCTTGCGCTCGGGCAGGTCGAGGTCCAGCGGCTGCCGCCGGTCGCGGGCCGCCGCCGCTGCGCGGTAGGCGGCGAAGAGCGGGCGGATGATCTCGTCGAGCAAGGGCGCGGTGGCGGCGTCCGGGTGCCCGTCCTCGGCTGCCTGCACCTGCCGGTAGGCGAGCGAGGCGCGCGAGCGCATCAGGCCGCGGGTGAAGCGGTGGGCGATCTTGCCGCCCTGGGCGTCCAGCACCATGCGCACCGCCAGCACCGGCCGGTCCTCGCCCTCGTGCAGCGAACAAAGCCCGGCCGAGAGCGCCTCGGGCAGCATCGGGGCGACCCGGTCGGGGAAATAGGTCGAGTTGCCGCGCCGCCGCGCCTCGCGGTCGAGCGCGGAGCCGGGGCGGACATACCAGGCGACATCGGCGATGGCGACCCAGACCACCCAGCCGCCCCGGTTGGCCGGGTCGTCGTCCGCAAAGGCCGCCACCGCGTCGTCGTGGTCGCGGGCGTCCTCGGGGTCGATGGTCAGCAGCGGCAGCCCGGTCAGGTCCTCGCCATGGGGCACCGGCACCGGCTCCGCCGCCTCGGCTGCTTCCAGCACGTCCCCGGAGAACTCGTAGGGGATGCCGTGCTCGTGGAGCGCGATCAGCGAGACCTGGCGGGGCTCGCCGGGGTCGCCGAGACGGGCATGGACGCGCCCGTGCGGCAGGCCGAAGCGGGCGCTGCCGGTGGCCTCGGCCTCGACCAGCTCGCCGTCCTTCGCGCCGCCGGTGGCGCCGGCGGGCACCATCCACTCCTTCGCGGCCTTCTTGTCGACCGGCACCACCCGGCCGCCCTGGGGTGTCACCCGGAAGATGCCGAGCAGCCGGCGGGCGCCGGCGGCGAGACGGCGGATCAGCCGGGCCTCGTAGGTGAGCCCGGCCTCGCCCTCGACCGGACGGAGCTTGGCGAGGAAGCGGTCACCGGGCCCGAGCGCCGGGTCGCCGCGGCTCGGCATGTAGAGGATGCGCGGCACCTCGTGCGCCTCGTCCCAGTCGAGCGGGCGGGCGAAGAGGTCGCCGTCGCGGTCGGGCTCGCCGGCGACCAGCACGGCGACCGGGGGCAGGTGGCCGGCCGGGCGGACACGGCGCTGGCGGCGCACCAGATGCCCTTCGTCCTCGAGCTCGCGCAGCAGCCGCTTCAGCTCGATCCGCGCGCCGCCCTTGATGCCGAAGGCCCGCGCGATGTCGCGCTTGGCGGTGGCTTCCGGATGCTCGCGGAGCCAGTCCAGGATGTCGGTCTTGGTCGGGAAGTGCCTCATCGGCGGGGAAATATCACGGGCCGGGGAGCAGTGTAACCGGAAATGCTCAGCGGGCGTCGAGCCCGGTGAAGAAGGCCTCGATCTCGAATGTGGCCGAGATGTCGAGGCTGGTGGTGCCGAGCAGCTTCTCGATCCAGCGCCGGTTCTTGTTGCCCGCCCAGGTGTGGCCGCCGCCGTCGATGATGTACTGCATGAGCGGCTCGGCGCAGCCCCGGTAGGTGTGCAGCCGCACCCGCGTGCCGTCGTCGGGGAAATGGTCCGGAATCGCGATCTCCTCCCAGGCGCCGCAGCGGTTGCGCCAGGCGAAGCGCGCCAGCGTGTCGGCGGCGGACAGGACCGAGCCGCGGTCGCGGCGCCCCTTCACGGTGATCGGGCCGCCGTCGAAGGGGACAAGGCCATCGGCGGTGCCCTGGATGAAGATCATCGGCACCGGCGGGCTGTCGGGGCAGTCGATCCCGACCGGCAGGTTCATGATCACCACCGCCGCTCCCGCCACCAGTTCCGGCGCCTGGCAGACGACACGGATGGTCATGGCGCCGCCGTTGGAGGCGCCGGTGAAGTAGACACGGCGCGGGTCGATGACGCCCTCGGAAGCCAGCCGGCCCAGCATGGCGCGCAGGAAGCCGAGATCGTCGGCGGTCCGCACCGGCGTGCCGTCCGCGGCGGTTCGGCCGTCGTTCCATTCGCGGTCGAGCCCTTCCGGGTAGATCTCGACCCAGCCGCGCTCGTGCAGAGTGAATTGGGTGATCTTGCGCATCCGGTCGGCGGTGCCGGCGCCGCCATGGAGGACGACGATGGCCGGCGCGGGCCTTGGGCCGGCGGCCGGCTCGACCAGGAAGCTGCGGGTGACCCCGTCATGCTCGATTTCGTAGCGCCCGGCCGCGGCCGGCAGGGCCGATGCCGCAACCAGAAGCGCCGCCATCAGGATTCGCATCGGGCCCTCCGTTCTCTGGTCCGCCAGCCCCGCGGACGGGCGGGAGCGGTCGTCCCGCCGCTACTTCGACGCCTTCGCCCGACCCTTCTTCCCACCCTTGGCCCCACCCTTGGCCCCGCCTTTCGCCCCGCGCTTGGCCGCGACCAGCTCCAGCGCCTGCTCGCGGGTGAGGTTGGCCGGGTCGGTCCCCTTCGGCACCGTGGCGTTGACCTTGCCCCATTTGACATAGGGACCATAGCGCCCGTCCAAAAGGTTCACCGGTCCTCCGTCCGGGTGCTCGCCGAACTCGCGCAGCGGTTTCTGCGCGGCGCCGCGGGCGCCGGCACCGCGGCGCGCCTTCTGGGCGATCAGCTCGACCGCGCGGTTCATGCCGACCGTCAGCACGTCATCGCCGCCGGTAAGGCTCGCATAGGTCTTGCCGTGCCTGACATAGGGTCCGAAGCGGCCGATGCCGGCCTCGACCGGCTCGCCGTCCTCCGGATGCGGGCCGATGGTGCGCGGCAGCTCGAGCAGCATCACCGCCTTCTCGAGGTCGAGGTCCATGCCCTTGGGGATCGACGAGCGCTTCGGCTTCTCGTCCGATCCCTCGGCCTGCTCGCCGAGCTGGACATAGGGCCCGAAGCGGCCGTTGCGCAGCACCACGGGCTGGCCCTCATGCTGGCCCAGCACCCGGCCCTCGCCGTTGCTGCCGTCCGCCTCGCCGCCGAGCGGGCGGGTGTAACGGCATTCCGGATAGGCCGAGCAGCCGATGAAGGCGCCGCCCGAGCGCGCGGTCTTCAGCGCCAGCCGCCCCTTGCCGCAGGTCGGGCAGGCGCGCGGGTCGGACCCGTCGCCGGGATCGGGGAAGAGATGTGGCGCGAGCACATCGTTGATCTTGTCCAGCACCTCGGAGATGCGCAGGTCGGCGGTGCCTTCGACCGCCACGGAGAACTCCTTCCAGAACCGGTCGAGCACTTCCTTCCACCGCATCCGGCCGCCGGAGACATCGTCGAGTTCTTCCTCGAGATGGGCGGTGAAGTCGTAGGAGACGTAGCGGCTGAAATAGTTCTCCAGAAAGGCGGTCACCAGCCGGCCCTTGTCCTCCGGATGCAGCCGGCCCTTCTCCTTGCGCACATAGGCGCGGTCTTGGATGGTGCCGACGATCGAGGCGTAAGTCGACGGCCGGCCGATGCCGAGTTCCTCCATCCGCTTGACCAGCGTCGCCTCGGTGTAGCGCGGCGGCGGCTGGGTGAAGTGCTGCTCGGGCGTCACCGAGTCCTGGCCGAGCTTGGCGCCCCGGGCGATCTCGGGCAGGCGGCGCTCCTCGTCGTCCGCGCCGCTGTCGGGGCGGTCGTCGCGGCCCTCTTCGTAGACGCGCAGGAAGCCGTCGAAGGCGACCACCTGGCCGGTTGCCCGCAGCCCGACCCTGCCCGCCGCGTCGCCGATCTCGACCGTGGTGCGCTGGAAGCGGGCGGCGGACATCTGGCTGGCCAGGGCGCGCTTCCAGATCAGCTCGTAGAGCCGCGCCTGGTCGCGCTCGAGGTGGAGTTTGCCGGCGTCCGCATCCATCCGGGTCGGACGGATGCACTCATGCGCTTCCTGGGCGTTCTTGGCCTTGGTCTTGTAGACCCGGGGGCTGTCCGGGACATAGGCGGCGCCATAGCGCCCCTGGATCGCGTCGCGAGCGGCGCGGATGGCCTCCGGGGCCATGTCGAGCCCGTCGGTGCGCATATAGGTGATGTGCCCGGCCTCGTAGAGCCGCTGCGCCGTGCGCATGGTCTGCTCCGGCCCGAAGCCGAGCTTGCGCGAGGCCTCCTGCTGCAGGGTCGAGGTCATGAAGGGCGGGTAGGGGTTGCGGGTCGCGGGCTTCGCCTCGACCGACAGCGCGCTTAGCGCCGCCGCCCCGATCGCCTCGACCGCCGCGGCGGCATCGGTCCCGGTGGCGAGGTCGTAGCGGTCGAGCTTCCTGCCCCCGAGTTCGGTCAGCCGGGCCTCGAAGCTGGCGCCGTCCGGCGTGGTCAGGATCGCCTTGACCGACCAGTACTCCCGGCTCCGGAACGCCTCGATCTCCATCTCGCGCTCGACGATCAGCCGCAGCGCCACCGACTGCACGCGCCCGGCCGAGCGCGCGCCCGGCAGCTTGCGCCAGAGCACCGGCGAGAGGGTGAAACCGACCAGATAGTCCAGCGCCCGGCGGGCCAGATAGGCGTCGACCAGCTCCATGTCGATCTGGCGCGGATGCTGCATCGCCTCGCCGACCGCGTTGCGGGTGATGGCGTTGAACACCACCCGGTCGACGCGCGTATCCTTCTTCACCGCCCGGCGCTTCTTCAGCGCCTCGAGCAGGTGCCAGGAAATGGCCTCGCCCTCGCGGTCGGGGTCGGTGGCGAGGATCAGCCGGTCGTCATCCTGCAGCGCCTCGGCGATGGCGCGCACATGGCGCTGGGACTTCGGATCGACCTCCCAGGTCATCTCGAAGCCGTGCTCGGGGTCGACCGAGCCGTTCTTGGCCGGCAGGTCGCGCACATGGCCGTAGGAGGCGAGCACCGTGTAGTCGCCCCCCAGATAGCCATTGATTGTCTTGGCCTTGGCAGGGGATTCGACGACGACAACGGCCATATGCTTCTCCTCAACCCGCGCCGGGACCGGTGCGGGCCGAGAACATGGGTTACGCGGCCGGGCGTGTCAACACGGCGCGGAACGGCGCGGCCGGAGCGGGCTCAGCCGCCTGCCCGGGCGCTCGAAACCAGGTTGCCCCGGTGGATGTCGATCCGCCCCGCGAGGTCGAGTTCCAGGATCGCCAGCGAGAATTCCGCCGGGCTGGCGCCGCATTGCCGGGCAAGCTCGTCCATCTCGACCGGGTGCGGGCCGAGAAGGCGCAGGATCTGCTCGGCAAGCGCGGCGCCGGCGTCCGGGTCGACTTCGAACTCGTCGAAATCGTCGCCGCCGACATCATCGCCGTCATCGTCGAACATCTGGTCGTCGAACAGGAATTCCCTGCCCGGCTCGGCCAGCTCGAGCGTGCGCGGCGCGCTCAGCGCCTCGAGGACATCCTCGGCGTTGCGGATCAGGGCGGCGCCGTCGCGGATCATCTGGTTGCAGCCGCCGGCTCGCGGATCCTCGGGTGCGCCGGGACAGGCCATCGCCTCGCGGCCCTGCTCGAGGGCGCAGCGCGCGGTGATCAGGCTGCCGGAACGGATCGCCGCCTCGATCAGCACGACGCCGCGGGCGAGACCCGACACCAGGCGGTTGCGGCGCGGGAAATGCCGCGCGGTCGGCTCGGTGCCCGGCGGGCATTCGGCGACAAGCGCCCCGCGGGCGGCGATTTCCGCCGCCAGGGCCGCATTCTCCGGCGGGTAGATGTGATCGATCCCTCCGGCCATCACCGCCACCGTCCCGGTCGCCAGGGCCGCTTCGTGCGCCGCCGCGTCGATGCCGCGGGCGAGACCCGAGACGACCACCTGGCCGGCCTCGCCGAGGCCGCGCGCCAGGTTCCGCGCCGTCCGCAGCCCCAGGGCCGAGGCGTTGCGCGCTCCGACCAGGGCGACCGCCGGGCGGCGGAGGACCTCCGGGTCGCCCTTCACCCACAGCACCGGCGGCGGGTAGTCGATCGCCGCCAGAAGCGGCGGGTAGCCGGCTTCGCCCAGGGTCACCAGAGCCGCTCCGGCGGCCATCCCGGCCGCGAGCTCGGCGTCCGCTTCGGCCTCCGGGCAGGCTTCGTAGGCCGGGCGGCCGCCGGCGGCGGCGAGCGCGGGCAGCGCCTCGATCGCCCGGGCGGCGGAGCCGAAGCGGCCCAGCAGATGGGCGTAGGTGCGGGGGCCGACATTACCGCTCCGCGCGAGGCGCAAGCGGGCGAGCCGCTCTGCCTCGGCGGGCGGTTCGGTCCGCGCGGGCAGGGGGGCAGGCGGGGTGGCGGCGCGGGCCTGCGGATGGGGTTCGGGCATAAGGGTTTCCCTCCGGTCACTCGCGACAGGAGAGGCCCTCTGTGGTTAACCCGTGGTTAAACGCCGGTTTTCTGCTTTCCCTGGCCGATCCGGGGCTCCTCGCCCGCGAGGATGCGGCGGATGTTGGCGTGATGGCGGATCCAGATCACGATGCCGAGGACGATCGCCAGCAGCACCGCCTCCCAGCGGCCGAACAGCATCAGCCAGAGCGGCCCCGAAGCAGCGGCGGCGAGCGCTCCGGCCGAGGAAATGCGCGTCAGATAGGCCACCGCGAGCCAGGTCAGCCCGGCGGCGGCGAAACTCGGCGGATGGATCGCAAGCATCACGCCGAACCATGTCGCCACGGCCTTGCCGCCCCGGAACTTCAGCCAGACCGGGAAGCAGTGGCCGAGGAAGGCGCCGAGGCCCGCGATTTGCCCGGCCAGGTCGCCCCACTGGGCGAGGAAGAACCAGACCGGCACCGCGCCCTTCAGCGCGTCGAGCAGCAATGTGAGCGCCGCCGCCAGCTTGTTGCCGGTTCTCAAGACATTGGTCGCGCCGATGTTGCCCGAGCCGATCTTGCGCAGGTCGCCCAGCCGGAAGATCCGGGCGATGATCACTCCGAACGGCACCGAGCCCGCGAGATAGCCGGCGGCGAAGGCGATGGCGAGGAAGGGCAGCGCGCGGTCGAACCCCATGATGTGGTGGAACATCGGCCGTCACTCCCCGTGAACGCGCACGCCGCCGACCCAGGTGCCGTGCACCCGCCCCTGCATCCGCTGGCGGTCGAAGGGCGTGTTCTTGGATTTCGAGCGTAGCGTCTCGCGGTCTAGCAGGAACGGCGCGTCCGGGTCGAACAGCACCAGGTCCGCCGGCGCCCCGGCGGCAAGGCGCCCGCCCGGCAGGCCGAGGATCCGGGCCGGATTGAGCGACGCGCATTCGAAGAAGCGGAGCAGCGTGAGCCGGCCCGCATGAACCAGGCGCAGGCAGGCGGGCAGGAAGGTCTCGAGCCCGACGGCGCCGGTCGCGGCCTCCTCGAAGGGCAGCCGCTTGGCCTCCTCGTCCCAGGGCAGGTGGGAGGAGACGATGACGTCGATCAGCCCGTCGGCCAGCGCATCGACAATGGCCTCGCGGTCGGCCTCGGGCCGGAGCGGCGGGTCGAACTTGAAGAAGGTGCGGTAGTCGGCGACGTCGAACTCGTTCAGCGTCAGGTGGTGGATCGACGTGCCGGCGGTGACCTTCACCCCGGCGTCGCGGGCGCGGGCGAGCGGGCCGAGGGCGTCCGCGGTCGAAAGCATGTCGGCGTGGTAGCGCCCGCCGGTGTTCTCGGCCAATGCCAGGTCGCGCTCGAGCATCATCCGCTCGGCGATGGCCGGGACCGAGGGCAGGCCGAGCCGCGAGGCGAACTCGCCCGCGGTGGCGCAGGCGCCGCGCGCCAGTGCCGGCTCCTGCGGGTGGTGCACGATCAGTGCCCCCAGCGCCCGCGCATAGGCCATGCAGGCGCGCATCAGCTTCGCGTCGGCGAGCGGCTGGTCGGCGTCGGTCAGCGCCACCGCCCCGGCGTCGAGCAGGAAGCACTGCTCGGTCATCTCCGCGCCCTTCAGGCCGCGGGTCAGGGCGCCCATGGCGTGGACCCGCACCGGCGAGACCTCGCGGGCGCGGGCTAGCGCGAACTGCACCAGCGCCGGGTCGTCGAGCACCGGCTCGGTGGCGGGTTGGGCGACAATGGTGGTGACGCCGCCCGCGGCGGCCGCGCTGCCCGCGGTGCGGAAGCTCTCGCGATGGCGCGCGCCAGGCTCGCCGACGAAGACCCGCATGTCGACGATGCCGGGCGCCAGCGGCAGGCCCCGGCAGTCGACCCGCTCGCCGCCGCCGGGCGCCGGCGAGGCGCCCCGGACCACCTCCTCGATCCGCCCGTCGCGGATCTTGAGCGCTCCCGGCCCGTCATAGCCGGTGGCGGGGTCGATCAGCCGGGCATTGGTGAGGATCAGGGGCGTGGGCATCAGAGGCCGCCCTGCAGGTTCCGCGCCAGCAGGTCCAGCACCGCCATGCGCACGGCGACACCCATCTCGACCTGCTCCTGGATCACCGATCGGTTGATGTCGTCGGCGACCTCGGCGTCGATCTCGACGCCCCGGTTCATCGGGCCGGGATGCATGACGATGGCGTCCGGCCGGGCGATGGCGAGCTTTTCGGCGGTCAGGCCCCAGCGGTGGAAATATTCCCGCGTCGAAGCGACCGCGGCGCCGGACAGGCGCTCGTTCTGGATCCGCAGCATCATCACCACGTCGCAGCCGGCGAGCCCGTCCTCCATGTCGGTGAAGACCTCGACCCCGAAGCGCTCGATCCCGGCGGGCAGCAGGGTCGGCGGCGCGATCACCCGGACCCGGTTTTCCATCTTGTTGAGGCAGAGGATGTTCGACCGCGCCACCCGGCTGTTGGCGATGTCGCCGCAGATGGCGATGGTCAGCCGCTGCAGCCGGCCCTTGCGGCGGCGGATGGTCAGCGCATCCAGCAGCGCCTGGGTCGGGTGCTCGTGCCGCCCGTCACCGGCGTTCAGCACCGCGCAGTTGACCTTCTCCGACAGCAGCGCCACGGCGCCGGAGGCGTGGTGGCGGACCACCAGCAGGTCCGGATGCATGGCGTTGAGCGTAAGCGCGGTGTCGATCAGCGTCTCGCCCTTGCGGATCGATGAGGTCTGCACCGACATGCTCATCACATCGGCGCCGAGCCGCTTGCCGGCCAGCTCGAAGCTTGCCTGGGTGCGGGTCGAGGCCTCGAAGAACAGGTTGATCTGGGTGCGGCCGTTGAGCTTCTCGACCCGCTTGTGCGGCTGCCGGTTCAGGTCGACATAGGTGTCCGAGAGGTCGAGGATTTCCGAGATATCGGTGGCCGAGAGCTGTTCGATGCCGAGAAGGTGGCGATGGGCGAACATGGACTCTCCCCCGAGGGCGTGGGCGCGCGCGGCCCCGCGCGTTATAGGAGCGAACGAAGGGCCGGGCAAGCGGGCATCAAGCAGGCATGGGGCTGGCCGTCCGGCGCCGCGTGTCCGGTCTCGCGCCGCACTTGGCGCGCCCGCCCGCAGGCCCTAGGTTCACCGCCACCGCCACTCGAGGAGCCGCCGATGCAACTGCCCCAGCCCGTCCGCCTCTACGACCAGCCACGCGCGCCGAACCCGCGGCGGGTCAACATCTTCCTGGCCGAGAAGGGTTTCGAGATCCCGCGGGTCGACGTGGACCTGATCGCGGGCGAGCACAAGAAGCCCGGCTACCTCGACAAGACCGGCGTCCCGCAGGTGCCGGCGCTGGAGCTCGACGACGGCACGGTGCTGACCGAGTCGGTGGCGATCTGCCGCTATATCGAGGCGCTGAAGCCCGAGCCCAACATGTTCGGCCGCGACCCGATGGAGCAGGTGCGGATCGAGATGTGGCAGCGGCGGGTCGAGTTCCGGCTGTTCGCGACCGTCGCCGCCTGCTTCCGCCACACGAACCCGCATCTGGCGGTGCTGGAGGACCAGTTCCCCGACTGGGGCGAGGTGAACCGCGGGCGGCTGCACGCGCGGCTGGGCGAGCTGGACGCCCGGCTGGCGGGGCGGAACTGGATCGCCGCCGACCGGCCGACCATCGCCGACATCACCGCGCTGGTGGCGGTGGATTTCCTGCGGGTGATCAAGTATCCGCTGCCGGAGGAATACGGCAATCTCCGGGCCTGGCACGAGCGGATGCAGGCCCGCCCTTCGGCCAAGGCGTGAGGCGGCGATGACCAACCCGCTGCTCGCCCCCTGGGACACCCCCTTCGGCCTGCCGCCCTTCGGCGAGATCGCCGAGGCGCATTTCCGGCCGGCCTTCGAGGCGGCGATGGCGGCGCACCGGGCCGAGATCGAGGCGATCGCGGCCGATCCGGCCGCGCCCGACTTCGCCAACACCGTCGAGGCGATGGAGCGGGCCGGCCAGGCGCTGGACCGGGTCGGGTCGGTCTTCTTCAATCTCTGCGCCTCGCACACCAACGACGAATTGCAGGCGATCCAGCGCGAGGTGGCGCCGAAGCTCGCGGCGCACCGGAGCGCGATCCTGATGGACACGCGGCTGTTCGCCCGGGTGCAGGCAGTCGTCGATGCCGGCGAGCGCGCCGGGCTGACGCCCGAGCAGGCGCGGGCGCTGGAGCTGACCCGTCGCGAGTTCGTCAAGGCCGGCGCCATGCTGGAGGGCGCCGACCGCGAGCGGATGGCGGCGATCATGCAGCGGCTCGCCGAGCTTGGCACCGGCTTCGGGCAGAACGTGCTGGCCGACGAGAAGGACTGGGCGCTGTTCCTGGGCGAGGGCGATCTCGCCGGACTGCCCGACTTCCTGCGGGCCGCCGCCGCCCGCGAGGCCAAGGCGCGGGGGCGGCCGGGCGAGCATGCGATCACGCTGTCGCGCTCATCGGTCGAGCCGTTCCTGGTGTTCTCCACCCGCCGCGACCTGCGCGAGGCCGCCTGGCGGGCCTGGACGGCGCGGGGCGAGGCCAGCAACTGGCCGCTGGTCGAGGAGACGGTGCGGCTGAGGGCCGAGCGCGCCCGGCTGCTGGGCTTCGCCGACTACGCCAGCTTCAAGCTGCACGACCAGATGGCCAGGACGCCGGAGGCGGTGCGCGGGCTGCTGACCGCGGTCTGGGGCCCGGCGAAGCGCCGCGCCGCCGGGGAGGCCGAGGCGCTGGCGGCGCTGGCGGCCGAGGAGGGGGCGAACATCGAGATCGCGCCCTGGGACTGGCGGCACTATGCCGAGAAGCTGAGGAAGCGGCTCCACGACCTCGACGAGGCCGAGACCAAGCCCTATCTGCCGCTCGACGCGGTGGTCGGGGCGGCCTTCGACGTGGCGGGGCGGCTGTTCGGGCTCGGCTTCCGCGAGGTCGGCGGGCTGACGCTGCACCACCCGGACGCGCGGGCCTGGGAGGTGACCGGCCGCGACGGCCGCCATGTGGGGCTGTTCGTCGGCGACTACTTCGCCCGGCCCTCGAAGCGGTCCGGCGCCTGGATGAGCGGCCTGCGCGGCCAGCAGAAGCTGTGGGAGCCGGGCCGGCCGATCGTGCTCAACACGCTGAACGTCGCGCCGGGCGGCGAGGGCGAGCCGGCGCTGCTGACCTGGGACGACGCGCAGACGGTGTTCCACGAGTTCGGCCATGCGCTGCACGGGCTGATGTCGGACGTGACCTATCCCTCGATCGCCGGCACCTCGGTCGCGCATGACTTCGTCGAGCTGCCGAGCCAGCTCTACGAGCACTGGCTGACCGTGCCCGAGGTGCTGGCGACCCATGCCCGCCACTACCGCACCGGGGCGCCGATGCCGGCGGAGATGATCGCGCGCCTCAAGGCGGCCGAGCGGTTCAACCAGGGCTTCGCGCTGGTCGAGTATGTGGGCTCGGCGCTGGTCGATCTGGAGATGCACGAGGTGGCCGATGCCGGCGGCTTCGACGGCCGCGCCTTCGAGCGGCGGGTGCTGGAGCGGATCGGCATGCCCGAGGCGGTGGGGATGCGCCACCGGACGCCGCATTTCCAGCACGTCTTCTCGGGCGACGGCTACTCGGCGGGCTACTACAGCTACATGTGGTCCGAGGTGATGGACGCCGACGCCTTCCGGGCCTTCGAGGAGGCGGGCGACCCGTTCGACCCGGGCGTGGCGGCCCGGCTGGCCGAGTTCGTGTACTCGGCCGGCGGCCGGCAGGACGAGGCGGCGGCCTATGTGGCCTTCCGGGGCCGGCTGCCGGGGGTGGAGGCGATGCTGGAGGGAAGGGGGCTGGCGGGGCAGGAGGTGTGAGCAGGGGGCGTGCTCAATGTTGAGCAGGGGGTTAAGTGTTTGGTGCAGAAGGCGGATCACGTGAGTGATGTGCGTGCGCGTGAAATCTGGTCGAAGAGGTGAGCTCTGTAATCGGTCAGATGTCGTGACGACCAATTCGGTGGGCCAGCATTGCGCGGATCAGCATAGCCGCGACGAACACGTAGTTTCGGCCGGTTTGTGCGGAAATTTCCCACGGGGCACCTATCTCAGGATCAGCCCCATGGTCGGCCGCATTGCGAACATGTCCAACATACTTGGACACGTTGAGCAACTTGTTGGGATAGTGGCCGGCATTCACAATGTTCTGCATCTTCGCGTTTACACCGTGAGCGGTGGCGATGTTGACACCATGGTGTGCCGCGGTTGCGGCTAGGAAGTTCTCGACTGCGATTTCGGCTTGTAGTACCGCCTCTCGTCCAGCACCTGCCACTGCGTGACGAAGTCCTGCTAACAGTGGTTGAATGACCTGCGCGTGGTCCACGAGCCCGACGTCAGGACCGAGTTCATCTCGGATTGTCTGTGTCGCGTCAGCAATCTCCCGGCTTCCGGCAACTAACTCGTCCAAGAGCGCAGTTAGGCCTTGGGCGTCGCGCGTATAGGCATTCCCTTGCCCTGGGGTAAGCGCGCCGCTGTAGGTCGCTAGACTAGAGAGTCGCCTTCACTTCCTCACGGTGGCAATCAAGATCCAGCTTCGCTTTGGTTCGCTGCGCCGCGTCCGTCACGTTGTCGGTTGCGATATGTTCTTCTCGGAACACCTGAAATGGCTCGTAGGACTCCAGTGCCACGCGGAGAATTGCGGCCTTTTCCCGATCCTGCGGAGTTCTTAGAAGCTTACAGAGCGGGCTAGCAGCGCTGAACTGGCCAGCATTTTCGGACAGCAGCCCCATGTCGGCTGCGAGTTTCAACGCGCTGTCAGCGGTACCCGGCGGTAGATCGGTAAACGTTGCAACAGCGACGGCATCGCCCCTACCGAGTGAAACAACTGCCTCCGAGACAATGATTACTTGCTCGGCGGTTGCCTGATGGAACGGGCGCGGCAACTGTCACTCCTCGCTGGCGTCATCCGCCTCTTGCTTCGAGAAGTCGTCCACGACCTTGCGCAGCTTTGCCCCAAGATCATCTAGGTCTTGCGGTTCACAGCGCACCTCAATCTTAATTGAGATCGAAAACGGCGAGTTCGTTTCGATGGTTTGCGCAACGTTCCGCACAGGCGTCTGCTGTGGTGTCGAGGCAGTCCTTTGGGGCTGGCTGACTTGGTCGGCGAACGCGTAACGGGTAAAGCAACGACCAGCTTGCCGTCTTCTTCCTCTCAGGTGGCCCGAACGCTTTAGCCTGGATTATTCTCTGCCGTTCGAGTTTCATGCCGGAGGCGGGGATGAGGGGTCTATTCTGGTTAAGCGATGAGCATGGGCGGCGATCGAGCCGCATCTGCCGAAGAACCAGCCGGGCGCGCGGCGGGTGGACGACCGCCGAGTGATCAGCGGCATTCTGCATGTGCTGAAGGCCGGCTGCCGCTGGAAGGACTGCCCCGCCCGGTACGGCCCGCCGACCACCATCTACAATCGCTTCAACCGCTGGTCCCGGGCGCCGGATATGGACTGACATCCTCGATGCCCTGGTCGCCAAAGGCGTGCTTGCGCTCTCCGCCTCGATCGACTCCACCTCTGTGAAGCCCATCGCTCCGCCCATGGCGGTAAAGGGGGGCGAAGGCGCAGGCGATCGGTCCCTCACGCGGCGGCCAGACCACGAAATCCATGCGGTAACCGACCTTCTGGGCCGCCCGGCCATCCTCCGCCTCACCCCGGGCAACGTCGCCGATGTCACCATGGCCGGCGAACTGATGGATGCGGCAGGTCCGGTGCGCTGCCTCATCGCCGACAAGGGATATGACGCGAACACCTTGCGCAAGCGCCTGAGAGCCACCGGAACGCTGACCGTCATCCCCGGCCGCTGCAACCGGAAGAAGCCGATCCGGCATGACAAGATCCGCTACCGCAGCCGATGGCGCATCGAGGCCGCATTCTGCCGACTGAAGGACTTCAGACGCATTGCCACCCGTTACGACAAGCTCGCCCGCAACTTCCTCTCCGCCGTCGCGCTCGCTACTCTCATCGCATTCTGGGTCTGAATGAGTTCTAACCCTGAGGAGTTCGACCACCGCCCCAGTGCCGGTCGAAGTCGAGCCAGTCTTAGATTGACCGGCACTGTATGCAATGTGCGAGCGAAGTGCGGATTTGTCCATTCCCTTACGAATCCGGACGGCGGCCAATACATTTTTCAGAAACTCGTTTTCGGTTACAATGTCCGCGAGGATGCTTTCCACTTCTTCGGGTACATTGTGCATCAAGGCGAGGCCCAACCGAGAGCCAATCTCTGTGGGTGCTTTGTTCCTTCCTCCTTCCAATATGCCGAGGGAAAGCAGGAACCCCACGTTCTTGCTGATTGCGGTGACATGCATACCCGTATTCTTAGAGATATCAGAAAGTGGCGCCAACTTTCCGACGCTGGCGTACCCTTGGATAGCTTTGAATACCTCGTCGAGCGACGACCCCGGCAGCTTGAAGCCCGTATCCTTATTGTCGGCACTTGCCATCTCGGCCCTCCTGAGGCTGCAACATATAGTAATTGTATTGCGCGAAGACGCAATAAAAAGGTGATGCACTGGAATGATAGTTACGCCCGCCTCCGTTACTGCACCACTTCGGGACTGTGCCTGCTCTGCACGGCGCTCTACCGGCGGAGAAGTCACACCAAGCTCAAATAAAGCGCAAAATCACTCTAGTCCGACAACCGGATACCTCGTACGATCACCCATTTAAGTCGCTTTAAAAGCGGTTAGCACGTAGAGCGGGTTCTCCGAACCCACCATATTCACCGATTTGACCAACACGGTGGATTGAAAACCCACCCTACCCCCTCTCCCCCACCGCCACATACCCCCGCTCCGCCGGCCCGTCGTACAGCGTCAGCGGGCGGATCAGGATGTTGCGCTCGGCCTGCTCGATGCATTGCACGCCCCAGCCGGGGACGCGGCCGATGGCGAAGATCGGGACGAAGAGGTCGGTCGGGATGCCGTGCAGGTGGTAGATGACGCCCGAATAGAAATCGACGTTCACGTTCACCCCGTGGCGCGCGTAGGGCGCCATCGCGGCGACCACCGCCTGCAGGATCGCGTACCACTTGGGCTGGCCCATCTCGCGGCCGAGGCGCTCGACGCCCTCGCGCATGTGCCGCGCGCGGGGGTCCTCGGTGCGGTAGACCCGGTGGCCGAAGCCGGTGACCGGCTCGCGGGACTTGCGCCTGGCCCTGACGTAATCCGCCGCGTTCTCCGGCTCGCCGATCTCCACCGCCATCTTCATCACGTCCTCGGCCGCGCCGCCATGGGCCGGGCCGCTCAGCGCCGCGATGGCGGCGGTGACGGCGGCGTGGAGGTTGGCCTCGGTGCCGATCACCACGCGGGCGGTGAAGGCCGAGGCGTTGGAGCCGTGCTCGGCGTGGAGGATGAAGTCGATGTCGGCGAGCCGCGCCGCGTCCTCGGACGGCTTCCTGCCCTTCAGCATCCAGAGCCAGTTGGCGGCGTGGCCGAGGGCGGGGTCGGGCGCGACCGGGGCGCGGCCGTTGCGGATGGCGTCGTGCGCCGCGACGATCATCGGCGCCTGGGCGGTCAGCCGGATGGTCTGGTCGATCATCGCCGCGCGGTCGGTCTGCTCGGAGCCCGGGTTGAAGCCGGCCATCGCCGAGACCGCGGTGCGGAGCACGTCCATCGGGTGGGCGTGCTTCATCGCCGCGATGATCTCGAGGACCGGGGCCGGCAGCGCGCGGGCCTCGCGCAGCCGGGCCTCGAAGGCGGCAAGCTCGGCGGGTTTCGGGAGCTCGCCGTGGATCAGCAGCCAGGCGGTCTCCTCGAAGGTCGAGCGGGTGGCGAGGTCGTGGATCGAGTAGCCGCGATAGGTGAGGCGGCCGGCGGTGCCGTCGATGTCGCTCACGCCGGAGCGCTCGAAATAGACCCCCTTGAGGCCGCGGTTGATCTTGATCTCGTTGGTGGTCTCGGTCATCACGATGGCCTCCGGCTGGGATGGGCGCGGGAAGGATGCAGATACTAGCGGATTGCCGCGAGGCCGCACGGGCCAATTTGCGGCGGATCGTGTTGCCAGAAGGCGAGGAGCCGCGCATCCGCGCGGCGGCCGGGCGGCTGGCGGCCGAGGGGCTGGCGATCCCGGTGCTGATCGGGGGCGGGGCCCCCGGTTGCGAGACGGTGGACCCGGCCACCGACCCGCGGCGCGGCGAACTGGCCGCGCTGGTGGCGGCGCGGCGCGCGCGGATGACCGAAGGGATGGCGGCGCGGCTGCTGGCGAAGCCCCTGTATTTCGGCGGCGCGCTGGTGGCGGCGGGCCATGCGGCGGCGATGGTGGCGGGCGCCGCCAGCCCGACGCGCCGCGTGATCGAGGCGGGGATGATGACGGTCGGGCCGGCGACAGGCGTGGCGGTGCCGTCGAGCTTCTTCCTGATGCTGGTCGGCGGCCGGGCGCTGGTGTTCGCCGACTGCGCGCTGAACGTCGATCCCTCGGCTTCGGAACTGGCGGACATCGCGGTCGCCTCGGGGCGGTCGGCGGCGCGGCTGCTGGGCGCGGCGCGGGTGGCGATGCTGTCCTACTCGACGACGGGGTCGGGGGCGGGGCCCTCGGTCGCGAAGGTGGTGGAGGCGACGCGGCTCGCGCGCGAGCGGGCGCCGGAGCTGGCCATCGACGGCGAGTTCCAGGCGGATGCGGCGCTGAACCCGGGCGTCGCGGCGAAGAAGGGGGCCGGCGGCGCGGTCGCCGGGCAGGCGAACGTGCTGGTGTTCCCGGACCTCAACTCGGGCAACATCGCCTACAAGCTGGTTCAGGAGCTGGCCGGGGCGCAGGCGGTGGGGCCGTTCCTGCAGGGCTTCGCGCGGCCGGTCTGCGACCTGTCGCGGGGGGCGACGGTCGACGACATCGTGGCGGCGGCGGTGGTGACGCTGGCGATGGGGTGAGGCGGGGCACCCCGCCCTACGGGCAGAGCGCCCTTGCGTGGCCCGCGATCACCGCCTCCTCGTTGGTGGGCAGGACCAGCATCTCGATGGTGCTGTCGGGGGCCGAGATGCGGGGGCCGCCGCTGGCGTTGGCCTGCGCGTCGAGGCGGGCGCCGAGCCAGGCGCAGCCCTCGGCGATGCGGGCGCGGACGGGGACGGCGTTCTCGCCGATGCCGCCGGTGAACACCAGCGCGTCGAGGCCCTTGAGGTCGGCGGCGGCGGCGCCGATCTGGTGGCAGCAGCTCTCGACGAAGAGGTCGACGGCGAGCTGCGCCTGGGGCTCGTCGGAGGCGAGCAGGCTGCGCATGTCGTTGGTGAGCGCCGAGACGCCCTTGAGCCCCGAGCCGTGGAACAGGAGGTCGCGGACCTCGGCGACGGGGAGGCCCATCTCGTCGAGCATGTAGAGCACCGCGCCGGGGTCGAGGGTGCCGGGGCGGTTGCCCATGACGAGGCCGTCAAGCGGCGTGAAGCCCATGGTCGTCGTCACCGAGCGGCGCCGGATCATGCCGCAGAGGCTGGCGCCGTTGCCGAGATGGGCGGCGATCACCCGGCCGTCGGCGCGGACCGTGACCTGCGGCAGGCGCCGCGCGATCCACTCGTAGCTGAGGCCGTGGAAGCCGTAGCGCCTGAGGCCGGCCTCGCGGAAGCGGCGGGGCAGGGGGAACTGCTGGCGGGTCTCGGGGATGGTGCGGTGGAAGGCGGTGTCGAAGCAGCCGGCCTGCGGGATGTGCGGCCAGCGGGCGCGGGCCGCCGCGACCCCGGCGAGATTGTGCGGCTGGTGCGAGCGGGCCATCGGGATCAGCCGGGTCAGGGCCTCGATCTCGGGCGCGCCGAGCAGGCAGGGGGCGGAGAAGCCGAGGCCGCCATGGACGATGCGGTGGCCGGCGAGCGTCACCGGGCCGGGCGCGCGCTCGGCGAGGAGGGCGAGGAACCAGTCGAGCAGGGTCTCGTGGGTGGCGCCGGGGCCGCCCGGCGGCTCGATCCGCTCGGCGCCGAGCTTCAGCCCTGGGCCGCTGCCGATGCCTTCGAGGAGGGCGGAGAGCTTCGGGTCGGTGCCGTCGCCGGCGCGGTCGAAGAGCGCCGCCTTGATCGAGGAGGAGCCGCAGTTGAGGACGAGGATCTGGTCGGTCATCTCGTCGCCCCTGTTGCAGGGATCGGGGCCGGTCCGTCACGGCCCTTGCCCAGCTTGACCGCCCCCGGCGCGTCAGCGCCGGATCGCGCCCGCCCGCCCCAGGCGGGCGCGATTCTCGCTCCCGCCCGGTCGGGCGCGATCCTCGGTCTGAAGCCCCTGCGTCTCAGGGGCGCTTTCTTACGCGAACTGGTCCAGGGTCTTGCGGAACTTGTCCACGATCTCGTCGACATGGGCGTGCGTCGCCACGAAAGGCGGCGCGACGATGCCCACGTCGCCGGTGAACTTGACGTGGCAGCCGTTCCAGAACATCGCCTTCTGCATCTCCTGGCCGCGGAAGCCGGGCTTGCCGGCCTCGGGGTGGACCTCGACGCCCGACATCAGCCCGATGGTGCGGATGTCGCGGATCAGCGCGTGATCCTTCAGCGACATCACCGCCTCGGCGAAGTAGGGGGCGAGCTCCTTCGCCCGCTCGAACAGCCCCTCGCGCTCGTAGATGTCGAGGGCGGCGATGCCGGCGGCGCAGGCGGCCGGGTGGGCCGAGTAGGTGTAGCCGTGGAAGAACTCGATGGCGTTGGCGGGCGCGGCGTTGGTGATGGTCTCGTAGATCTCGTCCTTGCAGGCCACCGCTCCCATCGGGATGCAGCCGTTGGTCAGCGCCTTGGCCATGGTGCAGATGTCCGGCAGAACGCCGAAATGCTGCGAGGCGAAGGGCGAGCCCAGGCGGCCGAAGCCGGTGATGACCTCGTCGAAGACCAGCAGGATACCGTGGGCGTCGCAGATCTCGCGCAGCCGCTGCAGGTAGCCGACCGGCGGCACCAGCGTGCCGGTGGAGCCGGCGACCGGCTCGACGAAGACCGCGGCGATGGTCGAGCCGCCATAGGTCGCGCAGTGCCGCTCGAGGTCGTTCGCCAGCTCGACGCCGTCATTCCGGGGCTGGCCGGCGCAGAACAGTTCCTTGCCGGTCCAGGTGTGGCGGATGGTGACGATGTTCGGCATCACCACCGGGAAGGTCTCGCGGTTCTTGACCATGCCGGCGAGCGACACGCCACCGATGTTGACGCCGTGATAGGCCCGCTCGCGGCTGACGAAGCGCAGCCGCTGCGACTGGCCGCGGGCGCGGTGATAGGCCATCACCATCTTCAGCGCGGTGTCGATCGACTCGGAGCCCGAATTGACGAAGAACACGTGGTTCATCGGCTCGGGCAGCAGGGCGGCGACCTTGCGGGCCAGCTCGAAGGCGCCCGGATGGCCGAGCTGGAACGGCGCCGAGTAGGAGTTGGTCAGCAGCTGCTTGTGGACCGCGTCGGCGATCTCCTTGCGGCCGTGGCCGGCCGGCGAGCAGAACAGCGCCGAGGAGCCGTCGATCACCTTCCCGCCCTTGTGGTCGGTGTAGTAGACGCCCTCGCCCTGGACGATCAGGCGCGGGTTCTCCTTGAAATCGCGGTTGCCGGTGAACGGCATCCAGTGCTCTTCGAGCGAATTTGCGCGCGCGGCATCGCCAAGGTTCAGGTCGTGCATCGGACAACTCCTGTGAGGACGGTTGATTGATGCCAGCCTAGGGGACTAGGCTGGCCCCATAATAGTGCCAGAAGGGCGGGAAGGTTCAGGCCACATGCGCGACGCGCTCTACCACCTGGAACGGTCGAAGCCGGCAACCTTGCAGGCCCAGATAAGGGAAATCCTTATGGCGGCGATCTCGGCAGGTCAACTGGTGCCGGGCGAACCGGTGCCCTCGACCCGGGCGATGGCGCGGCGGCTGGGCGTGTCGCGCAACACGGTGACGCTGGCCTACCAGACGCTGGTCTCGGAGGGATTCCTGGCGGCGCGCGAGCGCAGCGGCTTCTATGTCGACGCCCAGGCGATCGACGGCATGGCGGGGACGCCCGAGCATGTGCCGCACACCGCGAGGGGCGCGGTGGACTGGGGGCCAAGGCTGGCGCGGCCGGCGACGGCCCAGCGCTTCATCCAGCGCCCGCGCGACTGGCAGCGCTTCGCCTATCCCTTCATCTACGGCCAGGTCGACCACGCCATCTTCCCGATCGCCGAGTGGCGCGACTGCATGCGCCAGGCGATGGGCAAGCGCTGGCTCGATGCCTGGACGGTGGACCGCTACACCGAGGACGACCCGCTGCTGCTGGAGGAGATCGCCCGGCGGATCCTGCCGCGGCGCGGGATCTCGGCCCAGCCCGAGCAGATCCTGATCACCATGGGGGCGCAGAACGGGCTCTATCTCATCGCCTCGATGATGGTCGGGCGCGACACGCGGGTGGTGGTGGAGAACCCGGGCTATCCGGATCTGCGCAACATGCTGACCATGCGCTGCGTCCGGGTCGACGGGGCGCCGGTCGACGCCGGCGGGATGGTGGTCGAGCCCTGGGTGCGGGGCGCCGACCTGGTGTTCTGCACGCCGAGCCACCAGTCGCCGACCACGGTCACCATGCCGCTCGCCCGGCGCAAGGCGCTGCTGGCGGCGGCGCGGCTCAACGACTTCGTCGTGGTCGAGGACGATTACGAGTTCGAGACCAACTACATGGGGACACCGCTGCCGGCGCTGAAGTCGCTCGACGAGGACGGGCGGGTGATCCATGTGGGCTCGCTGTCGAAATCGCTGATGCCGGGGCTGAGGCTCGGCTATGTGGTGGCGGACGAGGGGCTGATCGCCGAGCTGCGCGCGCTGCGCCGGCTGATGCTGCGCCACCCGCCGGGCAACAACCAGCGCGCCACGGCGCTGTTCATGGCGAACGGGCACTACGACGTGCTGGTCAGGCGCATTCACCGGGTCTACCGCGAGCGCTGGCAGGTGATGGCCAGGGCGCTGGCCGAGCATCTGCCGGGCTGGTTCCACTCGCCGGGCTTCGGCGGGTCGAGCTACTGGATGACCGGGCCGGAGGGGCTGGATTCCGGGCGGCTCTGCGAGCGGGCCATGGCCGAGGGGGTGCTGATCGAGCCGGGGATGCCGTTCTACTTCGACCCGGAGGAGGGGCGGCGGCGGTTCCGTCTGGGCTTCTCGTCGATCCCGGCCGAGCGGATCGGCGAGGGGATCAGGCGGCTCCGCGCGGTGATCGACGGGATGGGGTGAGGAGGCGGTCATGTCCGATACGGTGCTGCTGGCCCGCGCCTTCCACTTCGCCTGCGCGAGCCATGTGAACCACCGGCGCAAGGGCGGGGCGGGCGAGCCTTACGTCAATCACCTGGCCGACGTGGCGCGCCGGGTGGCCGAGGCGACGGGCGGCGCGGATGCCTGCCTGATCGCGGCGGCGCTGCTGCATGACTCGGTCGAGGATGTGGGGGTGACGCGGGACGACCTGGTGGCGGCCTTCGGCGAGGAGGTGGCGGCGCTGGTGATGGAGGTCACCGACGACAAGTCGCTGGGCAAGGACGAGCGCAAGCGGCTGCAGGTCGAGACGGCGGCCGGCAAGTCGGAGCGGGCCAAGATGCTGAAGCTCGCCGACAAGGCCTCGAACGTGCGCGCGCTGGTGGCGAGCCCGCCGGACTGGCCGGCGGAGCGCAAGCTCGGCTACGCCGACTGGGCCGAGGCGGTGGCGCGCGGGCTCCGCGGGGTCAACGCGACGCTGGAGCAGGAGCTGGACGCGGCGATCGCGGCGCTGCGGGAGGTGTACGGGGAGGGGGCAGAGGAGGGGGCAGACGCGGCTCCGCGCAAGCCTGCTCAAGCTTGAGCAGATGGGCAAGACATTGATTTCATTGGAAAAGTGAAGAATGGGGGGGGTGAGTACGGCGTAGAGTCGGGCGAACGCGCGGCACGAGGCGCGGCGGGAGCGGTGCGCATGAATGCGCACCCTGCATATGCTGCTGAGTGAGTGTACCCGTTTCGGGCCTGCTCCGGGTCCATGCGCGGCGGCGCCTACGTGCCTTCGAGCGTGATCAACATATCCTTCGCGCACGCCTGTCGAAGCGCGATGAGGGGCCGGTACTCGGGCGAACCGTACCAGGCGTTCAGGGCGGCCATATCGGGGAACTCGATGATCACGACGCGTCCCGGCTCCCAGACGGCATTCTCCTTCTCCAGCACCACGTGGCTCCCGCCCCTGGTGATGTAGCGACCACCGTGCGCGGCAATCATCGGGCCTACTCTGACGCGATACTCCTCGAACTTCGAGGCGTCCGTGATCGTGTGCTCGGCAATCAGGTATGCGGGCATGGGCGAGACTCCAACGTCAGCTCAGCGGATGCCGACACGGTATCAAGCCATGCCGGCTCGGCGGAAGATGCATTCGCGGCCGAGGGCCGGCATCCGGCGGGGCTCCGGCGGCTGCGTCGGTGATTCCGCCGACGCGCTTTCGGCCTTTCCGGCGCCCTTCTGCCGGCGTAGCCTGAAGTCTCGAGGTACGTCCGCCGCAGGAGCGGCCCACATGGAACGCAGGCTCGCCGTTATCGTCGCCGCAGATGTCGCCGGATACAGCCGCCTCGTGTCGGTCGACGAGGAAGGCACGCTGGCCACGCTTGCCACCTACCGTGCGACGATATCCGGACTGATCGGCGAGCATGGCGGCCGGATCTTCGGCACGGCCGGCGACAGCTTCGTGGCGGAGTTCGCCAGCCCGGTCCAGGCGGTGCGCGCCGCGGTGGCGATCCAGCGTGCGCTCCATCGCCGCAACGCCGACCTCGCCCCTGAACGGCGCCTCGAGTTCCGCATCGGCCTCAATCTCGGCGACGTCGTCATCGACGGCCATGACCTTCTCGGCGACGGCGTCAATGTTGCGGCGCGGCTGCAGGAGGTCGCACAGCCCAACGGCATCTGCATCTCGGGTGCCCTGCGCGACCAGATCGCCGGCAAGCTCGATTTCCCGATCGTCGCTCTCGGAGAGCGCTCGCTGAAGAACATTCCCCGCCCTGTCCCGGTTCACCGGGTCGACTGGCGCCGCGACGACCCGGTCGCGGCCGGCGCCCTGGGCGGTCCGCTCACGCTGCCGGACAAGCCGTCGATCGCGGTGCTCCCGTTCGTCAACATGTCGGGCGACACGGAGCAGGAGTTCTTTTCCGACGGTCTCACCGAGGACATCATAACCGCGCTGTCCCAGTACCGGTGGTTCTTCGTCATCGCCCGCAACTCCAGCTTCGCCTACAAGGGCAAGGCGCTCGACGTGAAACGCATCGCGGCCGAGCTCGGCGTGCGCTATGTGCTCGAGGGGTCCGTGCGCAAGGCCGGGAGCCGGGTCCGCGTTACCGGCCAGCTGATCGACGCGGAGTCGGGCGCCCATCTCTGGGCACAGCGATACGACCGGGACGTCGCCGACATCTTCGCGATCCAGGATGAGCTGACCCAGCAGGTCGTCGGCGCCATCGAGCCGGAGATCCTGATGGGCGAGGGACGCCGCGCGATGCAGAAGCCGACGGCGAACCTCGACGCCTACGAGTGCTGCATGCGCGGCATGTGGCATCACTACCAGACGAGCAAGTACCATATCGGCGAGGCGATCAGGTATTTCCGGCGGGCGATCGAGCTCGATCCCGGCTTCGCCCGCGCCCGCATGGCGTTGGCCAGGGGGCTGTGGGGCTCCTGCCTGTTCGGCTACAGCGACAACATCGAGCGCGACGTTGCCGAGCTCTGCGCCGAGGCGCGCGCGGCGCTCGACATAGACGACCGCGACCCCTATGCGCACTACATCATGTTCGGCGGCCACTTTTCGTCCGGCCGGCATCAGCTCGCACTGGCCGAGGCGCAGCGCGCCATCGACCTCAATCCCAACTTCGCCCTTGCTCACAACGCGCTCGGCTGGGCGCGCATCTTCCTCGGGCATTTCGCCGACGCCCTCGATCCGCTGCACACCGCAATGCGGCTCAGCCCGAACGACCCGCTCGCCTATCTGTTCCTCAGCCGTCTGGCGCTCGCACACTACCATCTGCGCAACTACGAGGAGGCGGTGCACTACGCAGAGCGTGCCATCGCGATCCGCCGGCTGCATTTCATCCTCGTCGTTCTGCTGGCGAGCCTCGGCCAGCTCGGGCGCACCGAGGACGCCCGTGCGCTCCTGCCCGAACTCGCCGCGACGGAGCCGGCCGATGCCGTCCGCTACTGGCAGGCCATCCACCCGTATGCCGAACCCGCCCATCGGGAGTTCCTGCTCGAAGGGCTGGGAAAGGCGGGCGTCGCGGGAGTGACGGGATAGGGCCGCTGCGGGCGCCGCGTCCGGCTGCCGCGCCCTCCGATGACGGCCTGGCGTCCGCTGTCCGAGGCCCGGTGTCCGGCGATCGGCAGCCGCGCCGCCCCTCTGGCTCCACAATCGGCGGCAACTGGACCTAAAGCGGGGTCGGGGCTTGGCTTAGGTTGCGCCGCGACCGATGCGGGGGCGGGACTGGGCCGCGCCTCCGGCCAGCCATCGCACCGACCATCGCCCCAGTCATCGCCCCAGCCGTCGACCATGGGAGGAGCCAGCCATGAAGATGACCACCGAGGAAGCCTTCGTCAAAGTGCTGCAGATGCACGGCATCGAGCATGCCTTCGGCATCATCGGCTCGGCCTTCATGCCGATCTCGGACTATTTCCCCGAGGCCGGGATCACCTTCTGGGACGTGGCGCACGAGTGCAACGGCGGCTACATGGCCGACGGCTACACCCGCACCACCGGCAAGATGGCGATGATCATCGCCCAGAACGGGCCGGGCATCACCAACTTCGTCACCTGCGTGAAGACCGCCTACTGGAACCACTCGCCGATGCTGCTGGTGACCCCGCAGGCCGCCAACAAGACCATCGGCCAGGGCGGGTTCCAGGAAGTGGAGCAGATGGCGCTGTTCAAGGACATGGTCTGCTACCAGGAGGAGGTGCGCGACCCCTCGCGCATCGCCGAGGTGCTGAACCGGGTGATCGTGAACGCGCGCCGCCGCTCGGCCCCGGCGCAGATCAACGTGCCGCGCGACTACTGGACCCAGGTGATCGACATCGACCTGCCGGCCATCGTCGAGTTCGAGCGCCCCGGCGGCGGCGAGCAGGCGATCGCGGCGGCGGCGAAGCTGCTGTCGGGGGCGAAGTTCCCGGTGATCCTGAACGGCGCCGGCGTGGTGCTGGGCGGGGCCATCGAGGCCTCGAAGGCGCTGGCCGAGCGGCTGGACGCGCCGGTCTGCTGCAACTACCAGCACAACGACGCCTTCCCCGGCAGCCATCCGCTGTTCGCCGGGCCGCTCGGCTACAACGGCTCGAAGGCGGGGATGGAGCTGATCTCGAAGGCCGACGTGGTGCTGGCGCTGGGGACGCGGCTGAACCCGTTCTCGACCCTGCCGGGCTACGGGCTCGACTACTGGCCGAAGGACGCCAGGCTGATCCAGGTCGACATCAACCCGGACCGGATCGGGCTGACGAAGCCGGTGGCGGTGGGGATCGTCGGCGACGCGAAGAAGGTGGCCGAGCAGATCCTCGCGGCGCTCTCGCCCTCGGCCGGCGACGCCGGGCGGCAGGAGCGGAAGAACCTGATCGCCGAGACCAAGTCGCGCTGGCTGCAGGCGCTCTCGTCGATGGACCACGAGGACGACGATCCGGGCACGACCTGGAACGAGCGCGCCCGCAAGCGCCAGCCCGAGCACATGAGCCCGCGCATGGCCTGGCGGGCGATGCAGCGGGCGCTGCCGAAGGAGGCGATCATCTCGTCGGACATCGGCAACAACTGCGCCATCGGCAACGCCTACCCGACCTTCGAAAATGGCCGCAAGTACCTGGCGCCGGGGCTTTTCGGGCCCTGCGGCTATGGCTTCCCCTCGATCGTCGGCGCGAAGATCGGCAACCCGGACACCCCGGTGGTGGGCTTCGCCGGCGATGGCGCCTTCGGCATCTCGATGAACGAGATGACCGCGGTCGGGCGCGACGAATGGCCGGCGATCACCATGGTTATCTTCCGGAACTACCAGTGGGGCGCAGAGAAACGGAATACGACCCTGTGGTACAACGATAATTTCGTCGGCACCGAGCTGGATCTCCAGGTCTCCTACGCCAAGATCGCCGAGGCCTGCGGCGTGACCGGCGTGCAGGTCACCACCATGGACCAGCTCAGTGCCGCGCTTGACGCCGCCGTGAAGGCGCAGATGGAGGAGGGCCGGACCACCTTCATCGAGGCGGTGCTGAACCAGGAGCTGGGCGAGCCCTTCCGGCGCGACGCGATGAAGAAGCCGGTGAAGGTGGCGGGGATCAGCCGCGGGGACATGCGGCCGCAGAAGGGGGTGTGAGCGCTCCCGCGGGACGCGGATCGCGGCCGGCCCTGGCGACGGGGCCGGCCGCGTTCGCTCCGGAGGGTCAGGCCCGCGCCTGTCCGCGCAGATGACCCTGCTTGATCCAGATCCGGCAGCCCTCGCCGCCCGCGGTGGCGTCCAGGCGCCCGTGCGCGGGAAGGCGCAGCCATGACCACGGGCGGAAGGTCTCGCCGCCCTCGGTGAACTCCCCCGCGAGGCAGAGAAGCTCGAACCCGCCGGCGGCCGGAAGGCTTACCCGCGCGCCCGGTTGCCAGGTCTCGATCCGGACCGTCTCGTCGGGATCCTCGAGGATCGCGCCGGCCTCCACGCCCTCCCGGCCCGGCGCCGGAGCCAGGTCCAGCCCGCCGGTGTCCACGGCCATCTGCCTGCGGTCGCCCGGATCGAACTGCCAGAGCTTCACGAAGATCGTGCAGCCGGGCGCCGAGCCGGGAGTGTGGCGCGAGGTCGGCGGGTTGCGCACATAGGTTCCGGCCGGGAAATCGCCTTGCTCGTCCTGGAAGACGCCGTCCAGCACCAGAAACTCCTCGCCGCCGTCATGGGTGTGAGGGGAAAACCGGCTGCCCGGCGCAAAGCGCACGATCGTGGTCGCGCGCGCCACCTCGCCGCCGACCCGGTCCAGCATCTTTCGCTCGACCCCGGCGACCGGCGAGGGCACCCAGTCGACCCGGTCGGCATGGACGGCCGCCCGGGCCGAGAAATCGGCGTTGATCCTCATGATCGCACCTCCTCGCCGCGGCGGAACTCGTCGACCGGCAGGCCGCCGACGCCCCAGTCCTCCATCTCGACCTCGTCGATCACGACGAAGGTGGTGGCGGGCGTCTTGCCCAGCACCTCGACCAGCAGATCGGTCGCGCCGGCGATGAGCCGGCGCTTCTGGTCCGGGCTTGTGCCCTCGCGGGTGATCCTGATGTTCACGTAGGGCATGGCTCAGTCCTTTGCGGTCGCAGCCGGAGCGACGATGTCGTAGTGGAACACCTTGGCGATGATCCGCCACCCGTCCACGGTCCGGATGAAATTGAGGAAATCCGTGAAATGGCGCTCGCCGATGGCGCAATGGGCGATGACCAGCGCGGTGTTGGGGCCGGCGAGGGTGATGGAAGCGATGCGGTCGCGCCGGGGCTCGTTGCGCGCGGCCGGGGCAGGACGCTTGGCCACGATGGGCAGATACTGGTCCATCCCCAGGTTCGCCACCGGCAACTCGGTGGCGCAGACATAGCGCGCGGCCGGGTCGAAGACCCTCCCCAGCCGCTCGATATCGCTGTGGTAGAGCCCGTCGAAGTAGAGCTGCATCTGGGCCTCGATCTGGGCCTCGATCCGGGTCTCGATCCGGTCTCATCCGGTCTTCGCATCCTTCATGTCGTCCTCCGGTTCCGGCGGGCGGCCCATGACCGGGCCGCCGCCACGCCCGTGCCTCAGGCCGCCAGGCCTTCGCGCCGCAGGGTCTCGCGCACGTTGGGCCGGGCGCCGACCCGGCCGACATAGTCGCGCACCCGCGGCCGGTGGCCAAGGTCGAAACCGATGGCCGGCGCCCAGGAGGAGACCACGAAGGCATAGGCATCGGCGATCGTGAACTGTCCGCCCATCACATAGTCGCGCCCGTCGGCCAGTTGCGACTCCAGCGCGTCGAACCGCTTGCCGAGCTTCGCCAGCGCCTGTTCGCGCAGCGCGCCTTCGGGCTTGACCGGGGCGAAGAACGGCCCGAACGACTTGTGCAGTTCCGAGGCGGTGAAGTTGAGCTGCGCCTGAAGCCGGGTGCGCTCGCGCGAGCCCGGAGCCGGGGCCAGGCCCGCCTCGGGCTTCAGGTCGGCGATGAACTGCAGGATCGCCGGCGCTTCCAGCAGGATCTCGCCATCGTCCAGTTCCAGCGCCGGGACGTAGCCCAGCGGGTTGATCTTGCCGTAGTCGCGCCCCGACCCGGTGGTCTTGGTGGCCAGATCGACTTTCTCGATCTCGTGGTCGATCCCCGCCTCGATCAGCGCGATATGCACGGCCTGCGAGCAGACGCCCGGGCTGTAGAAGAGCTTCATTCGGTGTTCCTCTGTCCTGTGCCGGAGCATCCGGCCCGATGCCGGGTCAGGTAGGCGGGCGGTAAGGTTTGTAAACCTAGTTTCCTTATGTTACCGAATTATCGAGTATCCGTCCGGTAACCCGAGACCCGCCATGGCCCTCAAACTGCGCAAGAACAAGGCGCCGCCGCCGCCCCGGGACTGTCCGTTGTCCGAGTGCATGGCGGTGATCGGCGGCGCCTGGACGCCGAACATCATCTGGTATCTGCGCGGCGGCCCGCGCCGGTTCAGCGAGTTGCGTGCCGACATTCCGCGCGTCTCGGCGAAGATGCTGACGACGCGCCTGCGCGAGCTCGAGCGACGCGGCGTGGTCGAGCGCCGGGTCAAGACCACCTCGCCGCCGTCGGTGGAATACAGCCTCAACGCGCAGGGTCTGCGCCTGGTCCCGGCGATCGAGGCCATCGTCGCCGTCGGCGAGGAGCTGAAGCGGCAACGCCACGGCGGGGAGCGGGGCGCCGCGGCCTGACCCGGCCCGGCCCGACCATCCCGCAGGACCCGGCCCGAAGGCGGCAATCCCCGGCGATGCACTCGGCTGCTGGTGATGTTCCTGGTGCGGTCGAGAAGACTCGAACTTCCACGGGAGTTACCCCACAGCGACCTCAACGCTGCGCGTCTACCAATTCCGCCACGACCGCACGGGACTGTAGGTGCCGGGCCATGTAGCAAAGCGGACCGGCCTTGTGAAGCCCCGTTCGAGCAAATATTGAGGGCCCGGCAAGAGAGGCCGGAGCCCATGGTGGAATGGCGCGTCAGCGACGGACTGACCCCCTATGAGGAGGCCCTCGCCTGGATGGAGGCGCGGGTCGAGGCGATCCTCGCCGGCCGGGCCGGGGAGTGCATCTGGCTGCTGGAGCATCCGCCGCTCTACACCGCCGGCACCAGCGCGAGGCCGCAGGACCTGATCGAGCCGGGCCGCTTTCCGGTCCACAACGCCCGGCGGGGCGGCCAGTACACCTATCACGGGCCGGGCCAGCGGGTCGCCTATGTGATGCTCGACCTCAACCGGCGCGGCCGCGACGTGCGCCGCTTCGTCGCCGCGCTGGAGGACTGGGTGATCGCCGGCCTTGCCGAGTTCCAGGTGAAGGGCGAGCGGCGCGCGGGCCGGGTCGGGGTCTGGGTCACCCGGCCGGAGAAGCCGGCGCTGCCGGACGGCGGCCCGGCCGAGGACAAGATCGCCGCCGTCGGGGTCAGGCTGCGGCGCTGGGTGTCGTTCCACGGGGTCTCGGTCAATGTCGAGCCCGACCTGGCCCACTATGGCGGCATCGTGCCCTGCGGCATCGCCGGGCACGGCGTGACGAGCCTCGTCGACCTGGGCCTTCCGGTCGGGATGGCGGAGCTCGACCTCGCGCTCAGGCGGGCGTTTCCGGGCACGCTCGGCGCGCTCTGACGGCGGCCGCGAACCCCGGCGAGCCTGATTCTTTCCCGGCCACCGGCCGGCGAACGGGCCGAAGGCCGCGATCCGGTGCGCGAAGCCGGCCGTGCCGCGGCCCGCGGGTTCCGCCAATTCGTTGCCCGGACGCCCGAATTCCGCGCGGGATGCGACAGAAAGCCCCGCGGAATCCGGTTCGGCGGCGCTCTGCCCGCTTGCGAGGCGCGGGCGCGCGGGCTAAACCACGTCACCCATTGTTGCATGGTCCGGGCGTCACGGTGCCCGACCCGGAAAGACAGGAGCGAGCGAATGGCCGACGCGGCGGTCCATGCCCATGACGACCACGAGCACCCCGGGTTCTTCACCCGCTGGTTCTGCTCGACCAACCACAAGGACATCGGCGTCCTCTACATCCTGACCGCCTTCGTGGTCGGCTCGCTTTCGGTGGCGATCACCATGTACATGCGGCTCGAGCTCATGGAGCCGGGCGTCCAGCACATGGTGTTCGAGGATGGCTCGCCGAATGGCCATATGTGGAACGTGCTGGTGACCGGCCACGGCATCACCATGATGTTCTTCGTGGTCATTCCGGCGCTGTTCGGCGGCTTCGGCAACTACTTCATGCCGCTGCAGATCGGCGCGCCGGACATGGCGTTCCCGCGGATGAACAACCTCAGCTACTGGCTCTACGTCGCCGGCTCGTCGCTCGCGGTGCTGTCGATGGTGGCGCCGGGTGGCAACGGGCAGCTCGGCTCGGGCGTCGGCTGGGTGCTCTATGCGCCGCTCTCGACCCACGAGCAGGGCATGTCGATGGATTTCGCCATCTTCGCGGTGCACCTCTCGGGCGCCTCGTCGATCCTCGGCGCCGTCAACATGATCACCACCTTCCTGAACATGCGCGCGCCCGGCATGACCCTGATGAAGGTGCCGCTGTTCCCCTGGTCGATCTTCTGCACCGCCTGGATGATCCTGCTGTCGCTGCCGGTGCTGGCGGGCGCGATCACCATGCTGCTGACCGACCGCAACTTCGGCACGGCGTTCTTCGACCCCGCCCATGGCGGCGACCCGGTGCTCTACCAGCACATCCTGTGGTTCTTCGGGCATCCGGAGGTCTACATGATCGTGGTGCCCGCCTTCGGCGTGGTCAGCCACGTGATCTCGACCTTCTCGAAGAAGCCGATCTTCGGTTATGCGGGCATGGTCTTCGCCATGGCCGGCATCTCGGCGCTGGGCTTCGTGGTGTGGGCGCATCACATGTACACGGTCGGCATGTCGCTGAACGCTCAGGCCTATTTCATGCTGGCGACGATGGTGATCGCGGTGCCGACCGGCATCAAGATCTTCTCGTGGATCGCCACCATGTGGGGCGGCTCGATCGACTTCAAGACGCCGATGCTTTTCGCCATGGGCTTCCTGTTCCTGTTCACCGTGGGCGGCGTGACCGGCATCGTGCTGAGCCAACCGGGCGTCGACCGGGCCTATCACGACACCTACTACGTGGTGGCCCACTTCCACTACGTGATGAGCCTTGGCGCCGTGTTCGGCATCTTCGCGGCGATCTACTACTGGATCGGCAAGATGAGCGGCCGGCAGTATCCGGAGACACTGGGCAAGATCCACTTCTGGATGATGTTCATCGGCGCCAACATCACCTTCTTCCCGCAGCATTTCCTGGGCCGCCAGGGCATGCCGCGGCGCTACATCGACTATCCGGAGGCGTTCGCCTACTGGAACTACATCTCGACCCTGGGCGCCCTCCTCTCGGGGCTGAGCTACGTGCTGTTCATTGGCATCATGGTCTACACGCTCCGGGCGGGAAAGAAGATCACCGAGCCGAACTACTGGCACGATCCGCTCGGCACGCTGGAGTGGACCCTGCCGAACCCGCCGCCGGCGCATACCTTCGAGGTGCTGCCGACCCGCGAGATGTGGGACAAGCAGAGCGCCCATCACTGAGCACGGGATGGTTGACGTTCCGACATCGGCGGCCGGGGGGAGACCCCCGGCCGTTGCCGTTCCGGGCGACTGGGTGGAGTGGCGCGACCGCCAGGACGTGCCGCTCTACACGGCGATGCTGTGGCCGAACCGGTCGCTGGCGCCCGGCGGGCGGCGCTTCGTGCTGCGGGCGACCGCGGTCGGGCTGGCGCTGCCGCTGCTGGCGGTCGCCGGCACCCCGGTGGTCTGGGGGCTGCTGCCCTTCGCCGCCGCGGCCATGGGCATGCTGTGGTACGGGTTCCGCCGCAACCAGTTCGACGGCCGCCTGACCGAGGCGGTGGCGATCTGGCCGGACGAGATGCGGGTGGAGCGGCGCGAGCCGCGCGGCCGGGTGCGGCGCTGGGCGGCCGATCCCTACCGGGTCCGAGTGGCGCTGCACGAGGAGGGCAAGGTCGAGCAGTACCTGACGCTGCGCGGCGGCGGGCGCGAGATCGAGTTGGGCGCCTTCCTCAGCCCGGAGGAGCGGGTGGCGCTGGCCGGGGAGTTGGAGGCGGCGCTGACCCGGGCGGTGCGGGCCGGCGGCTAGCAACCGGCCCGGTTCTTCCCCCGCGGCGCGACCGTCGATGCGGCGGCGCTGTCCGTCGGGCCCGCGCGCGCCGCCGCCGGCCCGCTTCCCCCCGAAGCGGAGATGACAACGAAAATTCGCCGTCGCGCCTGTTCCCGCTCGCGGCAAAGCGGGCTATGAGCGTCCGGAACCGATTGATCCGGGGAGGCGCGCGTGACCGAGCCCCTGCCGACCGATGCCGAAGAGGAACGGGACGACGACTACGAGCTCGATCCCGAGCTGGTCGATGCGGTCGTCGAGTCGGTCGACGCCGGCGACCGGCTGGCCGTGCTCGCCCTGGTCGACGGCCTGCATGTCGCCGACCTCGCCGACCTGACAGAGCAGATCGGCGCGGATCACCGGCGCAAGTTCATCGAGCTGGTCTGGTCAGACATCGATCAGGAGTTCCTGGTCGAGGTCGAGGAGGGCGTCCGCGACGAGATCCTGAGCTATCTCGAACCCGAGAAGCTGGCCGAGGCGGTCAAGGATCTCGACTCCGACGATGTCGTCTACCTGATCGAGGACCTGGAGGAGGATACCCAGCGCCAGGTGCTGGATACCCTCGAGCCGGCCGAGCGCGCCGCGGTCGCCAAGTCGCTGGCTTACCCGGAATACTCTGCCGGTCGCCTGATGCAGAGCGACTTCGTGAAGGCGCCGCCGTTCTGGACCGTGGGCCAGATGATCGACTTCATGCGCGCCTCCGACGACCTGCCTGAACAGTTCTACGACATCATCATCGTCGATCCCGCGGCCCGCCCGGTGGGCAAGGTGCCGCTGGGGACGCTGCTGGGCGCGCGCCGGCCGGTGACCCTCGACACGCTGATGGCCGACGACTTCCGCACGCTGCATGTGGAGGACCCGCAGGAGGACGTCGCCTATGCCTTCAACCAGTACCACATCGTCTCGGCGCCGGTGGTCGACGACGGCGGACGGGTGGTCGGCGTGATCACCATCGACGACGCGATGGAAGTGCTGGACGACGAGGCCGAGGAAGACATCCTGCGCCTCGGCGGCGTCGGCGACGAGGAGATCTCCGACAGTGTCTGGGAGATCACCAAGCGGCGTTTCCCGTGGCTGGCGGTCAACCTGCTGACGGCGATCCTCGCCTCGCTGGTGATCGGTCTGTTCGAGGACACGATCAGCAAGGCGGTGGCGCTGGCGGTGCTGATGCCGATCGTGGCCTCGATGGGCGGCAACGCCGGCACCCAGTCGCTGACGGTGGCGGTGCGCGCCCTGGCGACCCGCGACCTCACCTCGACCAACGCCATGCGCGTGGTCAGCCGCGAGCTGAGGGTCGGGCTGATCAACGGGCTCGGTTTCGCCGTGATCACCGGGGCGATCGCCTGGGCCTGGTTCGGCCTGCCGGTGATCGGGCTGGTGATCGCGGTGGCGATGGTGGTGAACCTGGTCGCGGCGGCGCTGTCCGGCATCCTGATCCCGATCGCCCTCGACAGGATGGGCGCCGACCCGGCGCTGGCCTCGGGCACCTTCGTGACCACGGTGACGGACGTGGTCGGGTTCTTCGCCTTCCTCGGGCTGGCGGCGGCGGTGCTGCTGTAGCCGGCCGGTACCGCTTCGGAAACGGCGGCCGGATCCGGGGCCTGGCGCTCGCGGCGGGTGCCGCCGCCGGAGCGGGCGCCAAAAGTTAAGGGGGGCGGCTCCCCTCAGAGCCGCCCCCCGTCGTTTGGGCTGTGTGCGTGTGGTGTGAGTGCGTGGTGTGTGTGCGTGCCGTGTACTGTGTGCGTGTGCTGTGTGCGTGTCGGGAGTATCATGCGTCGAAATACAGAAACTGTAAAATGAATGTTAATGAACATGTAATCACGCGGCTTATGAATACTAAATCGAGACCTAATCCTGTTTTACTATTAGTGGTAAACTATACCTGCGACTCTCCGCACGGTTGTTCGGCGAGATTGAATGAAAACGGCCGCCCCGATTTCGCGGGGCGGCCGAGTACACATACGCACAGCACACACGCTTGTCACAGAAAAGAGGGGATAGCAGGTCTCTGTGACGACCCTAAGATCGCCGCGCGCTATGGCATTTCTACGCGCTCAATAAGGTAATTGCTTGTCCATGGTTGCGCATCGGTCGGGCGCAGTTCCCGCTAGAGACGAGCCCGCGCGCGGGCCTGACCAGGCCGGAACCGTTCCGGGCGGAATCGGGCCGAACGGGGATTCTTGGCCCGGAATCATGCGTTTGAGCAAAGCCTCCGGGCCGGTTCGGCCCGGTCTTGCCCTGGCGCGGCGTCCGGTCCATCCGAATCGCGATGCGTTCGCCACCGTCTTTCCCGCGCAAGCGGGAATCTCCGGCCGACTTCAAGGGATCCCCGCTTTCGCGGGAATGACGCCGGATGGAAGGGCGATCCGGTGTGACCGGACGCTGCGCTAGGCGCCGGAGCCCGCGTTCTGCGCGATGCCATGCCGGGGCGAGCCGCCGTCCCGCGAACGGGGCCGGGCCTCCGCCGCCGCCTCGGGCTTGCCCTGACCGTCGCCGGTGACCGTGGCGGTGGCCTGCGGAAGCGCTTCGGCCGATGGCCCGGCCAGGGTGCGGGCACGGTAGACCGGATCGCTCAGGAGATTCTTGTGGCAGTTGCCCAGATGGCGCGCGGGCACCTGGGGAAAGAGATGGTGAACCAGGTGGTAGCTGTCGTTCCTCGGAAACAGGAACAGCCGCAGCGGCGCGGGCAGCGGGACGTTGCGCGAGGTGTCGAGGTCGTCGCCGGCTCCGACGAGACCGGCGTGATCGGCGCAATCGGTCCAGTAGTTGATGGCGGTCCGCACCCAGAGGAACGGCAGCCAGACGAGAACCAGGGCGGGGACCGGGTCGAGAATCAGGAACACCACCGCGGCGGCGATCAGGGCGAACTTGAGCACCAGGAACCCGGTGCCGTCGCGGGCGGTCAGGTTGATCCTGACGTAGTAGGGGAGATGCAGGCCGAGGACGGGCGTCAGCAGGTGGCGCAGCACGGTCCTCGGAGTCAGCGGATCCTCCAGCCGGAAGTCGCGGATCCCCTTGAGGTCGAGATCCTTGTCGTAGTTCCCGACATGGGCGTGATGGGTCATGTGCTCGGCGCGGTATTCGGCGAACGACCCGAGAGCCAGCGCGGCGCAGAGCCGGCCGATGACGAGATTGTCGCCGCGGCGCTCGGCGAAGCTCGCATGGCTGCACTCGTGGACGATGTTGTTCAGCCCCCTGAGCCTGGTTCCGATGAAGAGCACGAGCAGGACCAGGCAGGCGCCCGAGACGAGCCCGAGCGGCGCTTGCAGCAGCCTGTATCCGAGCCCGATGGCGATCAGGATCTGCAGGACATAGGACGACACGATGAAAATCGCTGTCGGCCGGGAGTAGGCGCCGAGTTCTGCAAACCTACGCAGGAACTTCTGGCGCACGGCGTATCCGGACATGGCAGTTTCTCCCGTAGGGCGAGACTCAGTCCAGATGCAAAATCAACTCATGATTGTAAAGGGATATCGTAAAAATCTCACCATTTAGGCGAAGAATCTGGCATAACACCCACACTTTGATAAGGCGGGAAGGCCGCAAATTAGCGGGGATGATCGCCCCGGCCTATCCCCGCCGGGGCCGATTTGCATGGAGCGCCGTCCGCCGTTGGCGCGGGCGGGCGGGCATATTCCAGCCGGGACCCGTGTATCGGGGCCTGTCCGAGTGATCAGGTTGGCGCGAGTTGGGAGCGGCGCGGGGTCAGGCGACTTAGCCGTGAACCAGCATGAACAATCCGATCGCCGCGAGGAACACCCAACCCATAATCACGTCATCAATAATGTCTGGCATAACTTAACTCCGACGTCTCCAGCGGTACCATTTAAATGGACGGCCCGCCCCTCGCAAGCCGTCCGTGCCATTCCGTGTGCTGCGCCTCGATGTGTCCAGGTGCGACAATACACCGAGTTTCCGGTCGTGTAGAAGTGAAACATCGTAATGATCGGCGCGCGTGCCTAATGAATTGCAAAGAAAAACGAATATAAAATCATCCATTAGTATAGTATTAATATTTTTACTTTACCGCAGGTTGAGTTGTGGCGAATCACAGGCCTGGGGGAATACTTTGGCGTCGCTGAGGGCACCGGCGCGCCCGTCGCTCGCCCGACACTCAGGCATGTTGACGCACGCGGCCGCCGGCCGGCCCGAACCGCTTGATTTTCCCGGCCCCAGGGCTTCCATTGCACGGGAGCCGCCGGAGACCGCCCATGCATGCCTTGCCGAAATCCATCGACGAGACCCAGACTCTCGTGGGGCGCACCGGCTATGTCTGCGACCGGTCGCTGGCGACGGTGCTGTTCCTGTCGCTCAAGCTCGGCCGGCCGCTGTTCCTGGAGGGCGAGGCGGGCGTCGGCAAGACCGAGATCGCCAAGGCCCTGGCACAGGCGCTTGGGCGCCGCCTGATCCGGCTGCAGTGCTACGAGGGGCTCGACGCCGCGCAGGCGGTCTATGACTGGAACTACCCGGCCCAGATGATCGAGATCCGGCTGGCCGAGGCCGCCGGCACCGCCGACCGCGAGGCGCTGGCCTCGGACCTGTTCTCGGAGCGGTTCCTGACCCGCCGGCCGTTGCTCGAGGCGATGGAGCCGCAGCCCGGCGGGCCGCCGGTGCTGCTGATCGACGAGCTCGACCGGACCGACGAGCCGTTCGAGGCCTTCCTGCTGGAGGCGCTCAGCGATTTCCAGGTGACGGTGCCGGAGCTCGGCACCATCAAGGCCGAGGAGCCGCCGGTCGTGGTGATCACCTCGAACCGCACCCGCGAGATCCACGACGCGCTGAAGCGGCGCTGTCTCTACCACTGGGTCGATTACCCCTCCGCCGAGCGCGAGCTGGCGATCCTGGAGGCCCGGGCGCCCGAGGTCAGCCGGAAGCTCAGCGAGGAGGTGGTCGCCTTCGTGCAGCGATTGCGGTCCGAGGACCTGTTCAAGCGGCCGGGGGTGGCCGAGACCATCGACTGGGCCAAGTGCCTGGTGGCGCTCGACGCGCTGACGCTCGACCCGCAGACCGTGTCGGATACGCTGGGCGTGCTGCTGAAGTACCAGGACGACATCGCCCGCTTTCAGGGCTCGCAGGCCAAGAAGATGCTGGACGAGGTGAAGCAGTCGATGGCGGGCGCGGCCTGATGGGCCGGGCGGCCTGATGCAGCCCCGGATCGCGGTCCCCGAGCACGGGCGGCTGGCCGCCAACATCCTGCATTTCGCCCGGGCGCTCAGGGCCGCCGGGCTGCCGGTGGGGCCCGGCCGGGTGATCGAGGCGGTGAACGCGGTCTCGGTCGGCGGCTTCGAGTACCGGGAGGACTTCTATCACACGCTGGCCGCCTGCTTCCTGTCGCGGCCCGAGCAGCGGGCGGTGTTCGACCAGTGTTTCCACATGTACTGGCGCGACCCGCAGATCCTCGAGAAGATGATGGGGCTGCTGCTGCCGGAGATGCGCACGCCCGCCCATGAGCGCGAGAAGAAGGCGGGCGAGGAGCGCGCGGCCGCCGGCATGGTGGCCGGAGTCGACGCCCCGCTGCCGCCGGCCGGGGAGGAGCGGGACGAGATCGAGATCGACGCCCAGCTCACCTTCTCGGCCGACGAGACCCTGAAGAGCCGGGACTTCGAGCAGATGACCGCGGCCGAGGCGGCCGAGGCCCGGCGGGCCGTTGCGGCGCTCAGGCTGCCGGTGCGGCCGATCGCGTCGCGCCGGACCGTGGCGGATGCCCGCGGCCGGGTGGCGGACTGGCGGCGCACCATGCGGATCGCCATGCGCAACGGCGGCGATATCCGCGAGCTCGCCCGGCGGCGGCGGCGGGTGCGCTGGCCGGCGCTGGTGGCGCTGGTCGACATCTCCGGCTCGATGGCGGCCTACAGCCGGATGATGCTGCATTTCCTGCACGGGCTCGCCAATGCGGACGGGGCCGGCTGGTCGGCGGTGCATGTGTTCACCTTCGGGACGCGGCTGACCAACGTGACCCGGCACCTGCGCCGGCGCGACGCCGACGAGGCGCTGGCGGCGGCCGGGGCCGAGGCGCAGGACTGGGAGGGCGGCACCCGGATCGGCGCCTGCCTCGAGACCTTCAACAAGCGCTGGTCGCGGCGCGTGCTGGGCCAGGGGGCGGTGGTGCTGCTGGTGAGCGACGGGCTCGACCGCGACGACCCCGCCCGTCTCGCCCGCGAGGCGGAGCGGCTGCATCTCTCGTGCCGCAAGCTGATCTGGCTGAACCCGCTGCTGCGCTGGGACGGGTTCGAGGCCAAGGCGCAGGGGGTCAGGGCGCTGCTGCCCCATGTGGACAGCTTCCGGGCGGCTCACAGCCTCGCCAGCCTCGAGGCGCTGGCGGCGGCGCTGACCCGGGCCGACGACCAGGGCGAGAAGGTGCGGCTGATGCAGGGGCTGCGCGGCGACGGGGGCCGCATCCAGGGCGGCGACCGTTCCGCTTGAATTGCCATGCGTTCGCCAGCGTCATTCCCGCGCAGGCGGGAATCTCCGGCCGACGTCGTCGGATCCCCGCCTGCGCGGGGATGACGTCGCGGGGATGACGCCGCGGGGATGACGCCGCGGGGACGACGCCGCGGGGACGACGCCGGATGAATCGGCGATCCGATCCGATCGGACGCCGCGCCATGGTGCGTTCAATCACGCACCCTGCGGAGCGGCGCCTCAGAAATGGATCGCCCGCCCGTAGGCGTCGAGCACGGTCTCGTGCATCATCTCGCTCAGCGTCGGGTGCGGGAAGACCGTATGCATCAGGTCCTCCTCGGTGGTCTCGAGCTGGCGGGCGACGATGTAGCCCTGGATCAGCTCGGTGACCTCGGCCCCGACCATGTGGGCGCCCAGGAGCTCGCCGGTGCCGGCGTCGAAGATCACCTTCATCATCCCCTCGGGCTCGCCCAGCGCGATCGCCTTGCCGTTGCCGATGAACGGGAACCGGCCGACCCTGACCTTGCGCCCGGCTTCCTTGGCCCTGGCCTCGGTCATGCCGACGCTCGCCACCTGCGGCTGGCAGTAGGTGCAGCCGGCGATGCTCTCGGGCTTCACCGGGTGGGCATGCTTGCCGGCGATCAGTTCGGCCACCATCACGCCCTCGTGGCTGGCCTTGTGGGCGAGCCAGGGCGCCCCGGCGACGTCGCCGATGGCGTAGAGGCCCTCGACCCCGGTCCGGCAATGGGCATCCGTCACCACATGGGTGCGGTCGACCTTGACCCCCAGCGCCTCGAGCCCCAGCCCCTCGACATTGCCGACGATGCCGACCGCCGAGATCACCGTGTCGAAATCGGCCTTCTCGACCTTGCCGTCCTTCTCGATATGGGCAGTGACCTTGCCCTTGGCGCGGTCGAGCTGCTTCACCATGGCCTTCTCCAGGATCTTCATCCCCTGCTTCTCGAAGGCCTTCCTGGCGAAAGCCGAGATCTCGGCGTCCTCCACCGGCAGGATCCGGTCCAGGACCTCGACCACCGTCGTGTCGGCGCCGAGCGTGTTGAAGAAGCTGGCGAACTCGATGCCGATCGCGCCGGAGCCGATCACCAGGAGCTTCTTCGGCATCCGCGGCGGCTGCAGCGCATGCTTGTAGGTCCAGACCAGGTCGCCGTCGGCCTCGAGCCCCGGCAGCTCGCGGGCCCGGGCGCCGGTGGCGAGGATGATGTTCTTCGCCGCCAGCTCCTCGGTCCCCTTGTCGGTCCTGACCGAGACCTTGCCCCTGGCCGGGATGGTCGCGGTCCCCATCACCACGGTGACCTTGTTCTTCTTCAGCAGGTGCCCGACGCCGGAGTTGAGCTGCTTCGCCACCCCCCGCGAGCGCTTCACCACCGCATCGAGGTCGTAGCCGATCCCCTCGGCCTTCAGCCCGAAGTCCTTCGCCCGGTGCATCAGGTGGAACACCTCGGCCGAGCGCAGCAGCGCCTTGGTCGGGATGCAGCCCCAGTTGAGGCAGATGCCGCCCAGATGCTCGCGCTCGACCACGCAGGTCTTCAGTCCGAGCTGGGCGGCGCGGATCGCGGCGACATAGCCGCCGGGACCGGAGCCGATCACGACGAGATCAAACTGGCTGCTCATGAATGGTTCTCCCCGAGTGCTGGCGGGCTCAAGGTAAGTGCAGTGCATCGCCGATGGCAATGCGCCATCGCGCGCCCGGGGATCGCGTCATTTTGCGACGGCCTCGCGGGCTGCCGCGCACGATCTTGCGCCGGCGGCCGGGCGCGCCGGTCACAATCGGTCAGAGGCGGTGGCGCGGGGCGGCGCGGAGGCCGCCAGACGGGCGAATCGCGGCCGGACGACCGGCCGGATCAGGCCATGTAGCCGCCCGTGGCGCGATAGGCGCGCTCGGCCTCGGTGTCGCGCCGGCCCAGCGGCCGGTTGCGGCTCGGGAAGCGGCCGAAGCGGCGGATCACCTCGCGGTGGCGCCGTGCGTGCTCGAGATTGTCGCGCCCGGTTTCCGGCATCGCCATCGCGATCAGGCGCACGCAGCGCTCCTGGTCGGGCAGGCCCTCGGAATGCATCAGCGGCAGGTAGAAGAACTGCCGCTCGGGCTCGGGCGTCGCCTTGTCGTGGCCGCGCTTGATCGCCAGCTTGGCGGCTTTCAGCGCCCGGCAGTCGCTGCGATAGGCCGCCGCGGTGCCGCGGAACATGTTGCGCGGGAACTGGTCCAGCACCACCATCAGCGCCAGCGCGCCTTGCGGGGTCAGCAGCCAGTCATCGCAGTCGCCGCCGGCGGCGCGGTTCCACAACCCCTCGAACCGTTGCCTGATCAGGGCGTCCGTCTCGTCGTCCGATCTGTACCACCGGCCCGGCCCGATCTCCTCGAGCCAGAACCGGAGAACTTCCGTCTGCTCCGGGTTCATCCTGCATCTCCTTGCCCGTCGCCGATCTGATGGTCAGCTTGATGGCCAAAAGTGGCAGCGCTTTGTCGCAAATCTGTCAAGGCTCTCCGGGCATTCTGGAGCAATTCGGGGGGATTGTGCGGTTTTTGCCGCGGTTCATGGCCGGGACGGGCCGCTGGCCATGGTGGCCACCTCCTGGGCGATCTCGGCGGTGACGGCGGTGCCCGAGACCATGCTGATCGGCGCCACCGGCAGGGTCTCGTCGGCCGGCTTCGCCGGGCGCACGGTCATGCGGTAGCCGGCATAGGCGGCGATCAGACCCATGATCAGGCAGATGAAGGCGAGATAGACCACCGGCCCCAGGTGCTGCATCAGATAGCCGATCAGGATCGGTGTCCCGGTGGCGCCGATGCCGTTCAGCACGATCATGCCGCCGGACGCGGACGCCATGTCCTCATGCGCGAGGAAATCGTTGGTGTGGGCGATCAGCAGCGAATAAAGCGGGTTCGACGTCCCGCCGATCAGGAACGCGGCCGCCACCAGTGCCGGGAACGAGCCCGAGAAGACGAGGCCGCCGGCGCAGCCTGCGGCGCCGAGCAGGGTGACGGCGGTGATCAGCTTCCGGCGGTCGGTCCGGTCCGAGGCCCAGCCGATCGGGTACTGCAGCACCAGCCCGCCCACATAGATGGCGCCGATGAAGACCGAGATCTCCGCCGTGGTGAGGCCGATCGCGGTGCCGTAGACCGGCGCCATGCCGAACTGGCAGGCGAAGACCGCGCCCAGCAGGAAGGTGCCGACGCAGCCCAGGGGCGAGGTGCGGAACAGCCGCTTCAGCGACATCCGCCGGGTGGTGGAGAAGGCCGGGGCCGGGCCGGCGGACAGGAGCGTCGGCAGGAAGGCGATCGAGACCGCCACCGACATGATGACGAAGAGGTCGTAGCCTGCCGGATCGGCCACGTTGATCAGGCCCTGGGCGGCGATGATCCCCAGCATCTGCATGATCAGGTAGGCCGAGAGCGTCCGCCCGCGCGTCTCATTGGTGGCGGTGTCGTTGAGCCAGCTCTCCGCCACCACATAGACGCCGGAGTAGCAGAACCCGACCAGGAAGCGCATCAGCGTCCAGGCCACCGGGTCGACCACCGCAGCGAAGATGATGAAGGCGGCCGAGATCAGCGAGCCGAGCGCCGCGAAGACCCGCACATGGCCGACCCGGCGGACCAGCCAGGGCGCCACCTGGGCGCCGCCGAGGAAGCCGGCGAAGTAGCCGGACATGACGAAGCCCATGGTGGTCGCGTCGAAAGCCTCGATCCCGCCGCGCAGGCCAAGCACGGTGCCCTGCATGCCGTTGCCGAGCATCAGCAGGAACATGCCCAGCAGCAGGGCCCAGGAATTGCGGAGGACGGCAAGCATGGCAGCGGGCTTTCAGGCGGAGGTCGCAACCCGCTCACCCTGCCTGCTCCGGGCGCCCGGCTATCGTCAGAAAACGTCGGCAGGTGTCGCAGGAGCGCTCCCGCGGGCGATATTCCCCGCCGCGGAACCCTGCGGTGGGGGCACCGCGCAGGCATCTCCCGGCAGGAGCTTGGCGGACCTTGGCGGGACCTTGGCGGGGTGGACTCCGGCCTAGGGCGCCGCGACCGGGTCCGGCAGCAGCAGCGAGCTGTCGCCATAGGAATAGAACCGGTAGCCCTCGCGGATGGCGTGGGCGTAGAGCTCGAGCATCCGCTCGCGCCCCATCAGCGCCGAGACCAGCATGAACAGGGTCGAGCGCGGCAGGTGGAAGTTGGTCATCAGCCCGTCGACCGCGCGGAAGCGGTAGCCGGGGGTGATGAAGATGTTGGTCTCGCCGCGGAACGGCCGCACGGCGCCGTCCTCGCCGGCCGCCGATTCGAGCAGCCGCAGCGCCGTGGTCCCGACGGCGACGATCCGCCCGCCGGCGGCGCGGGCGGCGTTGAGCGTATCGGCGGCCTCGGCGGAGATCTCGCCCCACTCGGCGTGCATCCGGTGCCGGGCGATGTCCTCGGTCTTCACCGGCAGGAAGGTCCCGGCGCCCACATGCAGGGTCAGCCGCGCGCTCGACACGCCCTGCGCCGCCAGCGCCGCCACCAGCGCCCGGTCGAAATGCAGCGCCGCCGTGGGCGCCGCGACGGCGCCCGGATGGCGGGCGAAGACGGTCTGGTAATCCTCGGCGTCCCGGGCGTCCGCCGGGCGGCGCTGGGCGATGTAGGGCGGCAGCGGCATCACGCCCGCCTCGGCGATGGCGGCGTCGAGATCGGCGCCTGAGCGGTCGAAGTCGAGGATGACCTCGCCGGCCTCGTGCCGGCCCGCGACCCTGGCGGCGAGCCCGCTTCCGAATGTGACCGTGTCGCCGGGGGCCAGGCGCTTCGCCGGCCGCATCAGCGCGGTCCAGCGTGCCGGGCCGTCGCGGCGGATCAGGGTGGCTTCCACCCGCGCCACACCGGTCCCGTCGCTGCTTTCGCGGCGGCGCTCGCCGAAGAGCCGGGCCGGGATCACGCGGGTGTCGTTGAACACCAGCATGTCGCCCGCCCGCAGCCATTGCGGCAGGTCGTGGACCCGCGAGTCGCGGGTCTCCGCGCCGCGGGCGACCAGCAGGCGGGAGGCCGGGCGCGGCTTCACCGGACGGAGCGCGATCAGCTCCTCCGGGAGCTCGAAATCGAAGTCGGAAAGCTTCATGGCCCCGCATTTACGCGCCCGCGGGGAGCCGGTCCAGCGTCAGTTGCCGAGCATCCAGGTTCCGTCCGGCTCGAAGGCATGGAAGGCGAAGGCGAAGACCACCTCGTGCACCACCGGCGCGCCGGTGGCGGCGTCGAAGACCCGCACGTCGCCGACCTCGCGGCCCCGGCCGATTTCCCCGGTGTCGAGCGCCGAGGCCTGGCCCTCGGCCCATGTCAGCCGGTAGCCGGCCTCGGTGATCTCGCCGAGTTCCGACAGCCGTCTCAGCGGCCAGGCCCGGACGCCGACCCGGATCACCCGAGCGACCGGGTCGATGCCGTGGGGCGGCATCTCGCCCCGGTAGAGGAAGGGCTCGCCGCTGTCATAGCCCGCATAGGGGTTGCTGCCGTAGGCGCGCGACTCCCCCGGCCGGGCCATCACCAGCCCGTCGGGGTTGCGCGCGACATAGCTCTGCCAGCTTTCCAGGAGCGCCGGGAGCGCGGTGAGCTCGGCGCCGAGCAGCGCGCCCACGATGGCGCGGCCCTGGAACTGCTGCCACCAGCTCTCGGTCTGCCGGTCGTACATCACCATGTCCGAGAACCGCAGCATGCCGGAGACGCCGAATTCCAGCACCCGCCCGTCGAGCCGCCGGTCGAAGATCAGCCCGGAATTGCAAAGCGGGCAGAAGGTGACGGCGACCGGCACCGCTCCGGCCTCGTCGTTCACGATCTCGTGCCACATCAGGTAGCGCACCGGGTAGGCGCGCGGCGTCTCGCCGTCGAGCTCCAGCACCATCACCGGCTCGCGCGGGTCGAGGCCGGTCTCGTCCGCCGCCGGGATCATCACCGGCCCGGTGATCGCCGGAATGCCGTCCTTCGGCGGGCCGCCGGAGAAGATCTCCGCCGGGTCGACCGCGATCCGGCTGAAGTCGGTTGCCGGCCAGGCCCGCCGCCAGCTTTCCGGCACCTCGGCGGCCCAGATCGAGGCCGGCAGCAGGACCACGGCCGCGGCGGTCAGGCCGAGCGAACGGAGCATGGTGCGCCTCCCGGAATCAGGATGCGCCAAAGCATAAGGCGCGGGCCTGGCCCGCGCCTCACACATGCCGTCACGATGCCGCGAGAGCGCTACTGGTCGGAAGCCAGGCGTACCCGGACCATCCGGTCGGGATCGGTCACCGCGCCCGAGCCCTGGGCGCCGCGCTTGATGTTGTCGACGAATTCCATGCCCGAGATCACCCGGCCCCAGACCGTGTACTGGTTGTTCAGGAAATGGCCGTCCTCGAACATGATGAAGAACTGGCTGTTGGCCGAGTTCGGGTTCTGGGAACGCGCCATGCCCGCGACGCCGCGGTCGAAGGGCAGCGACGAGAACTCGGCCTTCACGTCCGGCATGTCCGAGCCGCCGGTGCCGACCCGGCGCGGATCGAAGCCGTCGTTCATGTCGCCGTACTGCACGTCGCCGGTCTGGGCCATGAAGCCCTCGATCACCCGGTGGAAGGCGACGCCGTCATACTGGCCGGAGCTGGCGAGCTCCTTGATGCGCGCCACATGCAGGGGCGCCACGTCCGGCAGCATCTCGATCACGACCTCGCCGGAGGTCAGCTCGATCACCAGGGTGTTCTCGGGGTCTTTGATGTCCACGGCCTTCGCCTCCATTGTCGGGAGAGCGAACAGCAGGGCCGCCATTACGAGAAGCGATCTGACCATTGGTTTCTCCGCCGGTGTTTCAGGGTGGCGCAGCTCTATCCGACCGGCAGGCGAAGGTCAAACCCGGCACGCCCGGATCAGCGCCGGCCGAGCCGCTCCTTCAGCGCCTGGTCGACCGCCGGCGAGACGAACTTCGACACGTCGCCGCCAAGCCGCGCGATTTCCTTGACCAGCTTCGAGGCGATCGCCTGGTGCTGGGCGCCGGCCATCAGGAAGGCCATCTCGATGTTGGGGTTCAGCGACCGGTTCATGCCGACCATCTGGAACTCGTACTCGAAGTCGGCCACCGCGCGCAGCCCGCGGATGATCACGCTGGCCCCAACCTGCTCGGCGAACTGGACCAGCAGGTTCTCGAACGGATGCACCTCGATGACCATGCCCGTGGCCGCGGCGATGTCGGCGCACTCGCCCTCGATCAGCGACACCCGCTGCTCGAGCGGGAACAGGGGACCCTTGTCGCGGTTGATCGCGACGCCGATGACCAGCCGGTCGACCAGCTTCGCGGCGCGGCGGATGATGTCGGTGTGCCCGCGCGTCACCGGATCGAAGGTTCCCGGATAGAGACCTGACCGCACCTGACCCTCCTGTGCCCCCGGATCGCCGGGGTCACAGGCAACACAGGCGGCCGCCGCCGGTCAAGACGATTCCCGCGCGCGCCGGCGGATTACCTGGGGATTCCCTGCGGATTATCCGCTCAGCATGCCCGCCATGGCGGCGTTTTCCTGCTCGATCTCGGTAATCCGCGCCTTGACCACGTCGCCGATCGACAGCAGCCCGACCATGCGGCCATTCTCGACCACCGGCATGTGCCGGAACCGCCCGGAGGTCATGCGCTCGAGCACCGAGTTCGAATTCTCGCCGGGCTCGCAGGTCTCGACCTTCTCGGTCATCAGCTTGCCGACCGGCATCACCAGGCAGCCGCCGGCCTCTTTCGCCAGGGCGCGCACGATGTCGCGCTCGCTGATGATTCCGGCGATTCCGCCGCCGGGCGCCGTCACCACCAGGGCGCCGATGCGCCGCTCGGAGAGCCTGGCCGCGGCGGCGGCGACGCTGGTGTCCGGCTGCACGGTCTCGACGGTGTTCGAGCCCTTGAGCTTGAGGATGTGAATCACGTTCATGGCATCCCTCCAACCGCTTTTCCGTGACTCCAGCGTGAGACCGTTGGCCGGCCGTGTCAACGACCTGCGCGAAGCCCGCGTGACCGGGCGGTACTGGCGCATGGCCAGGCGCCGGCCGGGGCGGCGCGGGATGATTTTCCCGGGATCATTCGTCGGCGGCCCGCGACGGGAACGCGCGGCGGCGGCGTTCAACCCGTCGAGCAGGCCCGGTTCGGACGGGCGCTGCATCAACGACGAATGGGAGTGACCAACATGCATCCGTTGCGCCTTCTCGCCGCTGTCGCGATCGCCGCGGGCGGACTCGCCCTTGCCGGCACCGCGTCCGCCGCCCCGAAAGCCCCCGCCGCCGCGCCGGCCAGCGCCGCCGGCGTGATCCTCGTCAACGGCCGCAGCCAGAGCCACTCCGGCTGGCACGGCAGCCAGGATTGGCAGGGAAATCAGGACTGGCGCCGCGATGACGGCTCGAAGAAGCGCGGCGACGGGCGCCGGAACCGGCATGACGACCGGAAGTACTCGAAGGACCGGAAGGACTGGAAGGATTCGGACCGGCGCGACAGCCGCAGGGCCGACCGCGGCGACCGGCATCGCGAGGACTGGCGCCGGCATGACCGGCACGGGAACGACTGGAGCCGGAACGACTGGAGCCGAAACGACTGGCGCCGGGACGACTGGCGCAAGGACAAGCGGTGGGACCGCCACCGCAACGACTGGGGCAACCCCTACCGCTGGGGCAATCCCCGCGGCTGGGACCGGGGCAACCATTACGGCTGGAACCGGGGCAACCATTACGGCTGGGACAAGGGCCAAGCCTACCGGAACCGGCACGTGTACGCCCAGCGCCATCCGCAGTACCGCCACTGGGTCGGCCGCCATATGCCGCGGCGCGACTACGTGACGATCCAGCGCTATGACGATTTCCGGCTGCCGCAGCCGGGACGGGGCACCTTCTACGCCCGCTACGACAACGACGTCTATCTGGTGACCGAGTCGACCCGGCGCATCATCGACGCCTTCGTCCTGCGGGACCGGTCGGCCTGGCGCTGAAGCCGCCGGACAGTGACGGAACGCGATGCCTGGCCCGGTGCCGGGCATCGTCGTTTCTCGGGCAGCCTTCCGGGCGGCTAGACCCGGATCAGCAGCTTGCCGAGGTTCTGGCCCGCATAGAGCCGGGCGATGGCGCCCGGCGCCTGCTCCAGTCCCTCGAGGACTTCCTCGCGATAGGCGAGCTTCCCCTCCGCCAGCCAGGCCGCGAGCCGGTCCCGCGCCTCCTGGAACCGCGCCGCGTAGTCGAACAGCAGGAAGCCCTGCATCGAGGCGCGCTTGACCAGGATGTGCCGCTCGACCCGCGGCCCCTGCGGCCAGGGCTCCCAGCTTGCCACCGAGGCGGTGCCGCAGACCACGCAGCGCGCCCCGACCGCAAGATGCCTGTAGACCGCGTCCGAGATCGCCCCGGCGGTGTTGTCGAAATAGACGTCGACCCCGTCCGGGCAGGCCGCCGCCAGCGCCGCGTCCAGGTCGCCCGCCCGGTAGCTCAGCGCCGCGTCATAGCCGTAGACCTCGCGGCAGAGCGCCATCTTGGCCTCGCCCGAGGTGATGCCGACCGTCCGGCAGCCCTTGATCCTGGCGATCTGGCCGACCGCGCTGCCGACCGCACCGGCAGCCGTCGAGACCACCACCGTGTCGCCCGCCTGCGGCCGCCCGACCTCCAGCAGCGCGAAATAGGCGGTGATGCCGTTGATCCCGAGGATTCCCAGTGCCGTCGACAGCGGCGCCTGCGCGGGGTCGTGCCTGAACCAGACATTGGAGCCGTCCGAGACGGCGAATTCCTGCCAGCCGAACAGGCCGCAGACATGCTCGCCCGCGGCGTAATCGGGGTGGTTCGAGGCGACCACCTCGCCGACCGCGATCGAGCGCATCACCGACCCCAGCGCCACCGGCTCGGAGTAGTTCGCCACCGCGCTGACCCAGCCGCGCATGGCCGGGTCGACCGAGAGGAAGCGGTTTCGGACCAGGAACTGCCCCGGCCCCGGCGCGGGCAGCGGCCCGTCGCGAAGCTCGAAATGCGCCGCCTGCGGGATGCCGTCGGGGCGTGCGACGAGGATCACCTGCCTGTTTGCTGCCATGGCCGTTCCGACCTCCCTGCCGCGTCCGCGCCGCATCGGGCGGGTCCGCCGATCGTGCATCCTCTCACGTCGGCCCGGTGGCCTCCAGCGTCTCCGCCGCCGGCTGCTGCTCCGTCCGCGCCGGCGTGATAGGCCGGGCGGCCTTCGCCTCAAGCCGCCGCATGTTCTGCACCATCCGCCGGGTGATCAGCCGAATCAGCCGGTAGGCGAAGCCCGGATTGTCGAAGTAGATCTCCTGGATCCGCCGCTCGGTGATCTCCGCGAGTCTCACCGGCGTGACCGCCTCGGCGCTGGCCGTGCGCTGACCCTCGCCCGAGAACAGCCCCATCTCGCCCAGCATCGCGCCGGGTCCCAGGGTCGCGCCAACCTCGGGCAGGCGGAGCTGGCCCTCGACGATCACGTAGAGCCGGTCGGCCGGGTCTCCCTTCCGGAACAGCGCTTCGCCCGCGGGCAGGTCGCGCTGCGTGCCGTGCGGCACCAGCCAGTCGAACCGCTCGCCGCCGGATTCCGACCGCTCGGCCGCGCCGGCTGCCCGGACCTGCCTCTGCATCTGGACCAGCCGCAGCACGTTCAACGGCAACAGTGCGCCATGCAGGAAAAGGATCGGCGTCAGGCCAGCCCCCAAGGCATAGCCGATGAAGGCGATATTGCTGACGATGGCGATCACCCTCAGCGCCAGCATCGTCTTCATGCAGAAGGTGAGGAACACGATCCCTGCGGCCAGGTATCCCAGCGCATCGACCATCAAAGGATCGGCAAGAACCATCACAGACCGCAGAATCTTTAGGCACTACAATCGCTTGATAAACGCTGACCGGTGCCGGGACAACACGGCATTGTCCCGGCCGGGATCATGACAGTGATTATTCCCACCGCAGCCGGACACCTGCCGGGGTTTGGCCTTCCGTCCGCTGGCAGCCTTGGCGATGCGGTTCCCCTCACGGCCAGTGATAGGCGATCTTCGCGAGCTGCGCCCCGCCCAGCCGCTCGGTGGTTCGGAAGCGCTCGTGCCCGCCCATCGCGGCGTAGAACCCGCGCGCCAGCCCGTTCTCGGCCAGCGCCCAGACGACAAGGCCCCTGATCCCCGCGGCGGCGAGCCGGCTCCGCGCGGCCTCGAACAGCAGCCGTCCGAAGCCGGCGCCGTGGCATTCGGGCTCGACATAGAGCTCGAAGATCTCGCCGGTCCGGGGCCGGCCGCCGAGCCGGCTCGGGCCGAAGGTGGTGTAGCCGGCGATCCGGCCGTCGAACTCGAGCAGCAGCGTGCCGCCGCGCGGGCCGGTGCGCTTTGCCCACCAGGCCGGGCCGCGTCGGACGATCATCCGCTCGAGCGCCACGCCAGGGATGATGCCGCGATAGGCATAGCGCCACGCCGCGGCGTGGAGCGCGGCGATTGCCGGCGCGTCGTCCGGCACCGCCAGCCTGGTGGTCGCGACCTCGATCATCTTCCCGAGTCCCGGTCCCTCCACGCACCCATCGATCCGATATGTCGGCCGGGCCGACCGGCGGCAAGGCGGCGTCGCGGCCAGGGTGCGGCAGCGGGGCTCCGCCCCGACCTCACTCCGCCGCCATCCGCCCCGCCTTGACCAGCATCGGCCTGCAGATATCGCCCGGTGTGGCTCTCCTCCACCTCGGCCACGTCCTCGGGCGTGCCGGATGCCACGATCCGGCCGCCGCCGTCGCCGCCTTCCGGGCCGAGGTCGATCAGCCAGTCGGCGGTCTTGATGACGTCGAGATTGTGCTCGATCACCACCACCGTGTTGCCCTGCTCGACCAGTTCCTGCAGCACCTCGAGCAGCTTCTTCACGTCGTGGAAATGCAGCCCCGTGGTCGGCTCGTCGAGGATGTAGAGGGTCCGCCCGGTGGCGCGGCGGCTGAGCTCCTTCGACAGCTTCACCCGCTGCGCCTCGCCGCCGCTGAGCGTGGTCGCCTGCTGGCCGATCTTGACGTAGCCGAGGCCGACGCGCTCCAGCGTCACCAGCTTCTCGCGGATCGAGGGAATCGCCTCGAAGAACCTGACCCCGTCCTCGACCGTCATGTCGAGCACGTCGGCGATGGAGTGGCCGCGATACTTGATCTCCAGCGTCTCGCGGTTGTAGCGCGCGCCCTTGCAGGTGTCGCAGGTGACGTAGACGTCGGGCAGGAAGTGCATCTCGATCTTGATCACGCCGTCGCCCTGGCAGGCCTCGCAGCGGCCGCCCTTGACGTTGAACGAGAAGCGCCCCGGCTTGTAGCCCCGCGCCCGGGATTCGGGCAGGCCGGTGAACCAGTCGCGGATCGGGGTGAAGGCGCCGGTATAGGTGGCCGGGTTCGACCGCGGGGTGCGCCCGATGGGAGACTGGTCGATGTCGATCACCTTGTCGAGATGCTCGAGCCCCCGGATCGAGCGGTAGTGCATCGGCTGCAGCCGCGCCCCGTTCAGCCGGTTGGCGGCGGCGTTGTAGAGGGTCTCGACCGTCAGCGTCGACTTGCCGCCGCCGGAGACCCCGGTGACGCAGGTGAAGGTGCCGAGCGGGATCTCGGCGGTCACGTCCTTGAGGTTGTTGCCGGTGGCGCCCTCGACGGTCAGCGACTTGCCATTGCCGCCGCGCCGGCTGGACGGAATGGCGATCTCGCGCCGCCCCACCAGATAGTCGCCGGTGATCGAGCCCGGCGCGGCGCAGATCTGGTCGGGCGTGCCGGTGGCGATCACCTCGCCGCCATGGATGCCGGCGCCGGGCCCTATGTCGATCACGTGGTCGGCCTCGCGGATCGCCTCCTCGTCATGCTCGACCACGATCACCGTGTTGCCCTGGTCGCGCAGCCCGCGCAGGCTGTCGAGCAGCCGCCGGTTGTCGCGCTGGTGGAGGCCGATCGAGGGCTCGTCCAGCACGTAGAGCACGCCGGTCAGCCCGGAGCCGATCTGGCTCGCCAGCCGGATGCGCTGGCTCTCGCCGCCGCTCAGCGTGCCGGAATTGCGGCTGAGCGTCAGGTAGTCGAGCCCCACATTGACCAGGAACCCCAGCCGCTCGCGGATCTCCTTCAGGATCGCCGCGGCGATCTCGTTCTTCTGCGCCGTCAGGTCCTTCGGCACCCCCTTGACCCAGTCGAGCGCCTCGCGGATCGAGAGCTCGGTGACCAGGCCCACATGCCGCCCGCCGATCTTCACCGCCAGCGCCTCGGGGCGCAGCCGGTGGCCGCCGCAGGTGCCGCAGGGGCGGTTCGCCTGGTAGCGCTCGAACTCCTCGCGGATCCAGCTCGAGTCGGTCTCGCGGTAGCGCCGCTCCATGTTGGGGATCACCCCCTCGAACGGCCGCTTGACCTGGTAGACCCGGCCGCCCTCGTCGTAGCGGAAGGCGATCACCTCCTCGCCGGAGCCGTAGAGCATCACCTGCCGGGCCTGGTCGGAGAGGTCGCGCCAGGGCGTGGTGTGGCTGAAGCCGTAATGGCTCGACAGCGCCTCCAGGGTCTGGCGGAAATAGGGGGTCTTCGACTTCGACCACGGGGCCAGCGCGCCCTGGATCAGGCTCAGCGACTCGTCCGGCACGATCAGCCGCTCGTCGAAATAGAGCTCCACCCCCAGCCCGTCGCAGGCCGGGCAGGCGCCGAAGGGGGCGTTGAACGAGAACAGCCGCGGCTCGATCTCCGGGATCGAGAAGCCGGAGACCGGGCAGGCGAACTTCTCGGACAGCGTGGTCCGCTCGGGCTCGCCCGCCTCGGAGTCCCCTTGCGGCGCGGTCTCGATCACCGCGATGCCGTCGGCGAGGCCGAGGGCGGTGGTGAAGCTGTCGGCGAGCCGCGTCTCGATCCCGGGTTTCACGATGATCCGGTCCACCACCACGTCGATGTCGTGGCGGAACTTCTTGTCGAGGCTGGGCGGCTCGTCGAGGTCGTAGAAGGTGCCGTCCACCTTGACCCGCTGGAAGCCCTGCTTCCTGAGCTCGAGGAACTCCTTGCGGTACTCGCCCTTGCGGTCGCGGATCATCGGCGCCAGCAGGTAGGCCCGCGTGCCCTCGGGCATCGCCATCACCCGGTCCACCATGTCCGAGACCTGCTGCGCCTCGATCGGCAGCCCGGTCGCGGGCGAGTAGGGGGTGCCGGCGCGGGCGAAGAGCAGGCGGAGGTAATCGTAGATCTCGGTGACCGTGCCGACCGTCGAGCGCGGGTTGCGCGAGGTGGTCTTCTGCTCGATGGAGATGGCGGGCGACAGGCCCTCGATATGGTCGACCTCGGGCTTCTGCATCATCTGCAGGAACTGCCGGGCATAGGCCGAGAGCGACTCGACATAGCGCCGCTGCCCCTCGGCATAGATGGTGTCGAAGGCCAGCGACGACTTGCCCGAGCCCGAGAGCCCGGTGATCACCGTCAGCGTGTCGCGCGGGATGTCGACGTCGATGCCCTTGAGGTTGTGCTCGCGGGCACCGCGGACGGAAATGTATCTCTGCTCGGCCATGGTCTGAAGCCCGGTGCCCCTTGAGCCCGAATCCGGTACCCGCCAAGACATAACGTCTGGGGCCGGGATTGCGAGTCGGGTGAGTGTAAACAAAACAGGAACATTTGCAAGGCGGGTCCCGGCGGGCCTCGCGGCGGATGGGCCGCCGTGCCCGGTTCGGCTATGCTGCGCCGCGCGGGAAACCGGGCGGGTTCGGGACGGAATGGCGGCAGGAGGGAAATCCGGACATGGCGGGCGCATCGAAGGGGCGGGTTCTGCGGCTGCTGCGGACCGTCCACTCCTGGCTGGGGATCGTGATCTTCCCCTGGATTGTCGCCATCGGCGCCACCGGATTCTACCTGAACCACGAGCGCGCGATCCTGCCGCTCATCGCTGCCGCCGACTACGACGAGAGCCGGTTCGAGCGCTGGCCCGGCGCCGCTCCGGCCGGCCGCGAGGCCGCGGTTGCGGTCGCGGCGGCGGTCTGGCCGGGCGAGACGGTGAGCGAGGTCCTGGAGCGCACCTATCACGGCCGGCCGGTCTTCGAGCTCGTCATGCCTCCGGGGCGCGTGATCGTGGTCAAGCCGACCGGGCACTACTTCGTCAAGACCGCCTATACCCGGCGCACCTACGCCCCGGACGGAACCCTGCTGCACCGCAAGGTCTACTGGGACACGGTGTTGAAGCGGCTCCATGTGCGTGGCTGGCTCGGGCGCGGGCTCGGCACCTGGCTGGCGGATCTCACCAGCCTGGCGATGGTGCTGTTCGGTGCGACCGGGCTGGTGCTGTTCCTGACGCCGCGCCTAGGCCGGATGCGACGTGCGCTCGGCGGCCGGCGCTGAGGCGGGCTTCGCCGGCACCAGCCCGTCGCCCATCAGATCGTCGATGAACAGGCTGAGGAGCTGCGGCCGGCCGGTGACGCCCGCCTTCGAGTAGATCGCATTCGACTGCGCCTTGACCGTCCCCTCCTTGGTGTTGCGCACCCGGGCGATGTCGGCGATCGACAGGCCCTTGATCGCCAGCAGTGCGACCTCGCGTTCGGACGGCGTCAGCCCCCAGTCGTCGAAATGCTCGTCCAGCAGGTCCAGGAAGGCGCCCGAGGCCACGCGGAGCTGCGCCTCGACCCGGCTCTGGCGGCTCAGGACCCGGCGGATCTCGATGACCGTCAGCGCGGTCCCGAGGGCCAATGCCAGCACCGCGGCCAGTTCGATTGCGAGATGGGTGGCGTGATCGACAATCCCGGCCCAGCCCAGGATATCGCCGGTCACGTCGAGCAGGAAGAACGCGACACAGAGAACCTGGACGACCAGCAGCCCGATCAGGGCCGCCGCGCGTCTCGGTCGTCGTGGCGCGGACCCGCGGCCCGGCTGGGGGTTGGTCTGCAGCATGCCCTCGCGGCCTCCCGGCCGCGACGGTCACTCGCCAGGGCCATGGATCTGCTTCCTGCCGGTGATCATAGCCCGGACGAGGTTCACATTTGAAGCCCTGGTCTCGAACACCACCCCGGCGACATGAAGCGCCACCGAAACCATCAGCCAGTCGGCGATCGTCTCGTGCAGCTCCTCGACCCACTCGACCCCGAAGAAGGCCGCGGTGGTCATCAGATAGCCGCTGACGCCGGCCGCGATCAGCGCGGCCCAGAGGTTGTAGACCATCAGCGCGCCCAGCGGGTTGTGCGAGAGGTACAGCTCGTGCCGCCCCCGCAGCAAGCCCGCCAGGTGCGCCCGCGCCGCACTCAGGCTTGGGGGGAAAGCGCTGAAGCGGGCGAACCGGGGGCCGATCAGCCCCCAGATCAGCCGGAGGGCCACCAGCCCGAGCACGGCGTAGCCGGCCCAGTGATGCGCCTTCGCCTCGCCGTCCAGGAGGAACAGGTCGGCGACGACGAGAACCGCGACGGTCCAGTGCGTGATCCGCACGAACACGTCCCAGACTGGAATCTCGCGCATGGGTCAGGGCCCTCCGGTTATCTTGGGGTTCAGTCTTCCGCCTTCACCCCGGTGACGGCGCCAGAGGCCGGATCGACATAGATCTCGAACGTCTTGCCGTCCTTCACCGCATAGGCTTCGAGCTTGCCGTCCTCGTTCTCGACCTTGCGGACCTCGTAGCCCTGGGCGCTGAGGGTCGCCGTGATCTCGTCGGCATTCTTGCCGAGGGTCGCTCCATCGAGTTCAGAGGAGGCGGCGGCGAAGGATGCCGGCAGCGCCAGGGCGGCGGCAAGCATGGTGCCGGCGATCAGGCCGGTGAGGGTTTTCGTGGTCATGGGGTTCTCCAGTTTTCTCGCTCCACTGCGCCGGACCGGAGGCTCCGGTCCGGCAGCACGGCGACCATCGCGGCGCCGCGGGCCTTACCTGGCAGCAAGGGCCGCGCCCCGCCATTGCCCATCGGTTCAGGGTTCCGCTCCTATAACCGGGGTTTAGGCTGGCGCCGGCGGCGCCGGGGCGGTAGGGCTGGCTCGGGAGCTCGGACGCGGGGCAACTTTGGGCGCTTGTGCCGGCGGCGGAGGGAGAGACTGCAATGGACAAGGTCGGGATGACGCTGGACGAGTGCCGGGCGCTCTGTGTCGGGGTGCTGGAGGAGAACGGCTGCGACGGGCCGAACGCCGCCGCCGTCGCCGCCACGGTGACGGCGGCCGAGCGAGACCACGCCCACAGCCACGGCCTGTTCCGCCTGCCGGGCTATGTCGCGGGGCTCCGCAGCGGCAAGGTGAACGGCCGCGCCGCGCCGAAGGCCGAGCGGCTTGGGCCGACCATCATCCGCGTCCATGGCGACCGGGGCTACACGCCCCTGTCGCACGAGACCGGCCTGCCGCTGCTGGCGGAGGCGGCCCGCGAGCACGGCATGGCGGCGCTGGCGATCGTCCGCACGCATCATTTCGCCGCCCTCTGGCCCGAGGCCGAGGCGCTGGCGGAACGGGGCCTGGTGGCTTTCGCCTTCACCTCGTCGATCCCCCATGTCGCGCCGTATGGCGGCACCAGACCCTTCTTCGGCACCAACCCGATGGCCTTCGCCTGGCCGCGCAAGGGCCGCCCGCCGATGGCCTTCGACCAGGCCTCCGCCGCCCGGGCGCGGGGCGAGATCATGCTCGCGGCGCGGGACGGCAAGCAGGTGCCGGACGGGTCCGGGATCGACGCCGAGGGGCGCCCGACCAACGACCCGGACGCCATCCTCAAGGGCGCCCAGCTTCCCTTCGGCGGCCACAAGGGCAGCGCCATCGCGCTGATGGTCGACCTGCTCGCCGGGCCGCTGATCGGCGAGGTGGCGAGCTACGAGGCGGGCGAGCAGGACAATCCCGAGGGCACGGTGGCCGCCGGGGGCGAGCTGATCCTCGCCCTCGACCCGGCCCGCTTCGGCGGCGACGACCCCATCGGCCATGCCGAGAGGCTGTTCGGGCGGATGGCGGCCGAGGACGGCGTTCGGCTGCCCGGCGAGCGCCGGCAGAAGGCGCGCCTGCAGACGCCGACGGCCGGGATCGAGGTGCCGCGCGTCCTCTACGACCGCATCCGCGCGCTTCAGACGGGCTGAGCCGGCGGCTCCGACTCACCGCCAGGCGCGTCACCGGCCTTGGCGCCAATCTCGGCTCGCTGACCGTTACCGCCGTGGCGGGTTTCGGGATGCAGCGCGCTCGACAGGATGTGGTCCGAGCGGTGGATCACGTGGTAGGTCGAGCCGACGATCAGCGGGTCCGGCTGGTGGACGAGCCTGTGGTCCTTGCCCGGATATTCGAGCGAATCCAGGAAGTGCAGCATGCAGTTCAGCCGCGCGCGCTTCTTGTCGTCGGACTTGACGATGGTCCAGGGCGCGTCCGCGGTGTCGGTGTAGAAGAACATCGCCTCCTTCGCCTCGGTGTAGTCCGACCATTTCTCCAGGCTGGCCTTGTCGATCGGGCTGAGCTTCCACTGCTTCAGCGGATCGGTCTCGCGCGATGCAAAGCGGCGGCGCTGCTCCTCCTGGGTAACCGAGAACCAGTACTTGTAGAGCCGGATGCCCGAACGGGTGATCATCCGTTCGAGCTCGGGGGTCTGGCGCATGAACTCCAGATAGTTGGTGGGCGAGCAGAAGCCCATCACACGCTCGACCCCGGCGCGGTTGTACCAGGAGCGGTCGAAGAACACCATTTCGCCCGAGGTCGGCAGGTGCTCGATATAGCGCTGGAAGAACCACTGGCCGCGCTCGACATCCGAAGGCTTGTTCAGCGCAACCACCCGCGCCGCCCGCGGATTCAGATGCTCCATGAAGCGCTTGATCGTGCCGCCCTTGCCGGCGGCGTCGCGGCCTTCGAAGATCAGCACGAACTTCTGGCCGGTCTCCTGGGCCCACAGCTGGACCTTCAGCAGCTCGGCCTGCAGCCGGGCCTTCGTGCGCTCGTACTGGGGGCGCTTCATCCGGGTCGCATAGGGGTACTGGCCGGTCTCGAACGCCATGCGGACGGCATCCGGGTCGTGGCGGTCGACCGCCAGTTCGTGGAGCCGCTTCGCGGCCTTCGCGTGGGGGTCTTCCGCGGGTGCAGGAGCGGGCGCGGCGTCGGTCGCGCCGGCAGCGTCAGTTGCGCCCGGCGTGTCGGGCGCGATCAGGGGCGGGCCGGCGGGTCCGTCGGCCGCCGCGGGCGCCGCATCCGGGCCATTCGGCCGGGCATCCGTCCGATCGGGCGTGGCCGCCGTCAGGTCCGGCCCGTCGGTCTTCTGTTCATCCTTCCGTTCGGTCGTCGCATTGCCGCCTTCCGGCTGGCTTCTGGGCGAGCTCTTGGCGCTGGGCATTTTCCCCTCCGTGTCAAACGAAGGCGAACCCCTATCACTCCCGCGCGGCGGGCGCCTTGTCCGAGATCAAAACGGCCGGCCCGAAGGGGCCGGCCGCAAGGGCTTTCCGGTGGCGGGTGGCCTCAGGCGTCGGCCAGCATCTCGGCCCGCTTCTCGATCATCTTCTCGGCGTCCTTGCCGTAGACCTCGTGATAGTGGCTGAACGCGGCCTCGTAGCGGCCGACGCCCTGGGTGATCGAGCGGAGATCGGCGATCAGCCCTTCCAGCGCCGTTCCCGGCAACTGCGCCCGGAAAAGGTCCCAGCCCTCGGCGCCCGGATCGCGGTCGAAGCCCAGCACCTGGCCGCGGCGCGAGGACACCAGAGGGTTCAGCGCCCCGGTGAACACCGAGGGGACCGAGAACTTCACGTCGTACATCGGCTCCAGCAGCACCGGCGAGGCCTTCTCCAGCGCCTCCTTCACCCCGCCGCGCCCGGCGATCCTGAACGCCATGTCCGAGCTGTCGACGTTGTGGTACTGGCCGTCGTGCAGGTTGACGTGGACGTCGACCACCGGGAAGCCGAGCGGTCCGCGCTCGGTCGCGTCACGCGCTCCCGCCTCGACCGCCGGGATGTAGTTCCGGGGCACCGAGCCGCCGTGGATGGTCTCCTCGAAGGTGAAGCCCGAGTTGCGCGGCCCGGGCGAGACGATCAGCTTCACGTCGGCGAACTGGCCGGCGCCGCCGGTCTGCTTCTTGTGGCGGAAATGCACGTCGACCTTGCGGGTGATGGTCTCGCGCAGGGTGGGGGCGATCGCCGCGTCGACCGTCGGCACGCCGAGCGCCTCGGCCATGGTCTCGCGGGCATGGCGCAGATGCAGCACGCCCTGGCCCGAGAGCACGTGCGCCCCGGTCTCCTTGTCGGTCGAGATCTCCAGCGACATGTCCTCGGTGGCGAGCTTGTGCAGCGCCTCGGAAAGCTTGGCGTCGTCGCGGTCGTTGGCGGCGCGCAGCCCCGTCGCCATCACCGGGGTCAGCTTGTGGTGCCAGTCGGGGGTGGCGACGCGCGCCTCGCCGTAGAGGTGGCCGGCGTCGAGATGGTCGGACTTGATCGCCGCGACCACGTCGCCGGCCTTGGCGGCGGGCAGGGGCGCCGCCTTGGCGTCGCCGACGGTGGAGATCGGGCCGAGCGTGCCCTCGCCCAGGGCGTCTCCGGGCTTGAGGTCCGCCAGGGCGCGGATATAGGCGGTCTTGCCCACATGCTTGCGGTGGCGGGCAAGGAACACCGCCGCCTTCGCCTTGCCGCCCAGCCGCCTGGCAAGCGCGTCGACCTTCGGGGTCTCGTGGCGCAGCGCCTTCATCAGCCGGAACATGCCGTTGCCGTGCGAGGCCGAGCCGATGAAGGCGGGCGTGACCCGGCCCTCCTGCAGCACTCGCGCGCAGAGCGAGTAGACCGGGCCGACGGCCGGCTCGCGCTCCTCGATCAGCTCCTCCATCAGCCAGTCGTCATAGTCCGACAGGCTCTCCAGGAACTCGCCGCGGGCCTCGTGCTCGCGGTCGACCAGATCGGCCGGGATCTCGATCAGGGTGGAGGGCTCGCCCTCGCGGTAGCGCCAGGCGCGCTCGGAGACCAGGTCGACGGCACCGACGATCTTGCCGCCCTCGCGGATCGGGATCTGACGCAGCACGACGGAATGGGCGGAATAGGATTGCAGCGCCTCGACGATGTCGCGGGCCGGCGCCTGCGCCTCGTCGATGCGGTTGACCAGGATGAAGGCCGGGACGCCGGCGGATTCGGCCAGCCGGATGTAGGGTGCGGCCAGCACCGCCTGCTCGGGCTGCGGCGAGACGACGATCACGGCGGCGTCGGCCGCCAGCATGGCGTCGGTCGCCTGCTGCATGAACTCGAGCGAACCGGGGCAGTCGAGCGCGGTCCAGTCCTCGCCGATGAAGCTGAAATGCGCGGCCCGGGTCTCGTAGGGGGCGGGCGGCTGCGGGTGGCCGCCCTCGATCGAACAGAGCCGGTCCACCAGTGTCGACTTGCCGGAGCCGGAGGCTCCGAGCACCACGATGCATCTTGTCATCCCGATCCTCCCTTTCTTGTTCCCGGGTCCGGCGGTGGCCGCGCGGACGGGCACCCGGAATCGGAAGCTTACACATTTCTCGCCGGTCGCCATAGGTCGAGTCGCCCGCGTGGGCGGGCTGCGGCGGCGTGGTTAACGGCTTCTTCACTGTGTTGCTGGCCTGTGGTGGCCTGCGCGGATAATGTGCGCGCGAAGCCGGGATTCGCACCGGCGAAACTCGACCGGCACGAACAGGCAGGGAGGTCTCGGCCATGGCAGGCAGCGTGAACAAGGTGATCCTGATCGGCAATCTGGGCGCGGACCCGGAAATCCGGAGCTTTCCCAATGGCGGCCGGGTGTGCTCGCTCCGGCTCGCCACTTCGGAGACCTGGAAGGACAAGCAGAGCGGCGAGCGCCGCGAGAAGACCGAGTGGCACCGGGTCGAGATCTACTCCGATCCGCTGATCGGCGTCGCCGAGCGGTTCCTGCGCAAGGGCTCGAAGATCTATGTCGAGGGCCAGCTCGAGACTCGCAAGTGGCAGGACCAGTCGGGCCAGGACCGCTACACCACCGAGGTGGCGCTGCGCCCGTTCCGGAGCGAGCTGACCATGCTGGACGGCCGCGGCGGCGGCGAGGGCGGCGGCGGCAGCCGCGACGACTTCGGCGGCTCGCAGGGCGGCGGCGGATACGACCGCGGCGGACCGTCGGGCGGCTCGTCGGCGGCGCTCCGGGCGGTTCGTCGGGTGGCGGCGCCATGGACGACGAGATCCCGTTCTAGGCGATGGCGGACCCGACCGGAAACGACGACACCCCGGAACGCGCGCCGGACTCCGACGCGGAAGAAAATCGCGAGTTCATGGCCCGCGCCGACCGCTTCCTGGCGGTCGCCAACGGCATGGTGTCCGATGTGCCGCTCAGCCGGATCAGCGCCGCGATGATGTTCGCGACCGCCCGCTTCAACGCCTTCTACGCCCAGGCCGACGGGCTGGAGCCCGGCGATGTCAACGAGCAGGCGGTCGCCTATTTCCGGGCCGAGTACGAGAAGATGCTGCGCGAGAACCTGGCCCAGATCCTGTCGTCGCGGAAGGTGAAGGGGCTCTGAGCGCTCCCGGACCGCCGGCCGCGGTGCGGCGTGGCGCCGGATGCGGGCCGGGAGAGCGGATTTCCTGCCCGGAACCGCGAAATCCGGTGGTTTTTTGGCCTTCCGGCCCCAATATCCTGCGTCTCACGCTTGCCGCCCGCGACTGCGCCACGGTATAGTCCGGGCCGAAACCACGGAACCGGGGAGGCAAGCCCCGGCAGGGGATTTTCCGAGTGAGCGACGACACCACCAACGGCGGCGACGACGAGCGCAAACAGCCCGAACGCCAGCACCATGACGGCCCGACCATCACGGTCGAGGAGGAGATGAAGCGCAGCTATCTCGATTACGCCATGAGCGTGATCGTGAGCCGCGCCATCCCGGACCTGCGCGACGGGTTGAAGCCGGTGCACCGGCGCATCCTGTTCGGCATGCAGGAGGGCGGCTACGACTGGAACAAGCCCTACAAGAAGTCGGCCCGCCTGGTCGGCGACGTCATGGGTAAGTACCACCCCCATGGCGACAGCGCGATCTACGACGCGCTGGTGCGCATGGCGCAGAACTTCTCGATGCGCCTGCCGCTGGCGGACGGGCAGGGCAACTTCGGCTCGATGGACGGCGACGCCCCGGCGGCGATGCGCTACACCGAGGTGCGCATGGCCAAGGTGGCCACGCGCCTGCTCGAGGATCTCGACAAGGACACGGTCGACTTCCAGCCCAACTACTCGAACGAGTTCCGCGAGCCGGTGGTGCTGCCGGCCCGGTTCCCGAACCTGCTGGTCAACGGCGCCCAGGGCATCGCCGTCGGCATGGCGACCAACATCCCGCCGCACAATCTGGGCGAGATCGTCGACGCCACCCTGGCGCTGATCGCCAATCCGGAGCTGACGCTTTCCGAACTGATGGACATCGTGCCCGCCCCGGACTTCCCCACCGGCGCCACCATCCTCGGCCAGTCGGGGGCGCGGAAGGCCTATGCCACCGGGCGCGGCTCGGTGATCATCCGCGCCAAGACCCGGATCGAGGAGATCCGCAAGGACCGCTTCGCCATCGTGGTCGACGAGATCCCGTTCCAGGTCAACAAGTCGACCATGATCGAGAAGATCGCCGAGCTTGCCCGCGACAAGAAGGTCGAGGGCATCGCCCATGTGCAGGACGAGTCCGACCGCCAGGGCGTGAGGGTGGTGATCGAGCTGAAGCGTGACGCGACCCCGGAGGTGGTGCTGAACCAGCTCTACCGGTTCACCCCGCTGCAGACCCATTTCGGCTGCAACATGCTGGCGCTGAACAACGGCCGGCCCGAGCAGCTGGACCTGAAGACCTTCCTTGCCGCCTTCATCGCCTTCCGCGAGGAGGTGGTCGCCCGGCGCACCGCCCACCAGTTGGCCAAGGACCGCGAGCGTGCCCATGTGCTGTGCGGCCTGGTGGTGGCGGTCGAGAACGTGGACGAGGTGGTGGCGACCATCCGCTCGTCGCCCGACCCGGTGACCGCGCGCGAGCGGCTGAAGGAGCGCCGCTGGCCGGCGGAGGCGATCGCCGGCTACCTGACCCTGATCGACGATCCGGCGCACCGGATCAACGAGGACGGCACCTACTATCTCTCCGACGTGCAGGCCCGGGCGATCCTTGATCTGCGCCTGCAGCGGCTGACCGCCCTCGGCGTCACCGAGATCGGCGACGAGCTGAAGGTGCTGGCCGAGCGGATCACCGACTATCTCGAGATCCTGCGCTCGCGCGAGCGCATCCTCGCGATCATCAGCCAGGAGCTGACCGAGGTGCGCGACGAGTTCGCCACCCCGCGCCGCTCGGAGATCGTCGAGCACGAGGGCGACCTCGACGACGAGGACCTGATCGAGCGCGAGGAGATGGTCGTCACCATCACCCATGGCGGCTACATCAAGCGCACGCCGCTGACCGAGTACCGGGCGCAGGCCCGCGGCGGCAAGGGCCTCAGCGGCATGGCGACCAAGGAGGAGGACTTCATCACCCGCCTCTTCGTCGCCAACACCCATACGCCGCTGCTGTTCTTCACCACCGACGGCATGGTCTACAAGCTGAAGACCTGGCGGCTGCCGCCGGGCGGGCGCACCGCGCGGGGCAAGGCGATCGTCAACATCCTGCCGATCCCCCAGGGCGTCTCGATCGCCGCGATCATGCCGGTCGACGTGCCCGAGGAGGAGTGGGAGCGGCTGCAGATCTTCTTCGCCACCTCGGACGGCGACGTGCGCCGCAATGCGCTCAGCGACTTCACCAACGTGATGCGCAACGGCAAGATCGCGATGAAGCTGCCCGAGGGGGTCAGCCTGGTGAACGCCCGCATCTGCGACGCGGGCGACGACGTGATGCTGACCACCGCGCTCGGCAAGGCGATCCGGTTCCGCACCACCGATGTCCGGGTGTTCAAGGGCCGCGATTCCACCGGCGTGCGGGGTATCAGGCTGGCCAAGGGCGACGTGGTCGTCTCGATGGCGGTGATCCGCCATTTCGTGGCGAGCCCCGAGGAGCGCGCCGCCTATCTCAAGATGCGCCGCGCGGTGGCCGGTGCGCTGGACGAGGCGGAGGAGACCGATGCCGGTCACGATCCGGAAGCCGAGCCGGAGGTTGCCGACATCGCCCTGCCGGAAGGCCGCTATGCCGAGATGTCGGCGGCCGAGGACCTGATCCTGACCGTCACCGAGAAGGGCGCCGGCAAGCTCTCCTCCAGCCACGGCTATCCGGTCAGGGGCCGCGGCGGGCAGGGGGTGATGGCGATGGACCGGGCGATGCGCGGCGGCCGGCTGGTGGCCTCGTTCCCGGTCGAGGCACACGACCAGATCATGCTGGTGACTGACGCCGGCCAGTCGATCCGCTGCCCGGTCTCGGACATCTCGTTCCGCTCGCGGGGCGCGGGCGGCGTGCGGGTGCTCAACATCGCCGAGGACGAACGGGTCGTCTCGGTTGCCTGGATCGCCGAGCAGGGCGAGGACGAGTCCGAGGAGGGCTGACACAGCCGGAACGGGGATGCTGGACGGGCGGTCGCGGCTTTGGGCCGCAAATCCGTTGGTCTTCAGCCTCGACGGGTTCGCCCCGGTCCGGGAGTGCGAGAGGCTTGTCTCGCTGGCGCGCGGCAGGCTGACCCGGGCGCGGATCGCTCATGGCGCGCAGGGGCTATACGATTCCGGGCTGCGCACCAATTCCGGCCATTGGCTGAACCCGGATGCCGACCCGGACGCGGGCGCACTCTGCACCCGTATCGCCGCGCTGCTGAACCTGTCCGAGCGGCAGTCGGAATGGGTGCATGTGCTCCACTACGCGCCCGGCGAGGAGTTCCGCCCGCACCATGACGGTTTCGACCTCTCCGGTCCCCGTGCCGCCAAGACGGCGCTCTCGGGCGGCCAGCGGCTCTTTACCGCGATCCTCTATCTGAATGCGGTCGAGGAGGGCGGCGCCACCGCCTTCCCGGAGCTCGGCCTCCGCATCTCCCCCGAACCGGGGCGGCTGCTCGTCTTTGCCAATTGTCTCGCCGGCAGCAACGAGCGCAGCCCGATGGCGCTTCACGCCGGCGAGCCGGTGATCCGGGGCGAGAAATGGGCGGCGACCACCTGGTGGCGCGAGCGCGCGGCGTGAGCCGAGTGCGGGGCGTTGGAGCGGGTGCAGGCGCGCCGCGCGCGCCCCGGCCGTATCGAAGCGGTGCCCCATCTCAGGGAAACGTGCCGACCACGCCCCGCGCCGCGGGTGTCCGCACCCATTTCTCGCCGTCGAAATGGATGCCGCATTCCTCCTTGCCGAGGCCCCGCCAGCGGCCGGCGCGGGGGTCCTCGCCGGGGCGCACGGGCGTCGTGCAGGGGGCGCAGCCGATCGAGGGATAGCCGCGGGCGACCAGCGGGTGGGCCGGCAGACCGTGCGCCGCCATGTAGGCGCGGATCGCCGCGCCGTCCCAGTGGGCCAGCGGGTTGACCTTCAGCATGCCGTTCTCGCGGTCCTCCTCGAACAGCTCGAGCCCGGCCCGCGTCGCCGCCTGGGCGCGCTTGCGCCCGGTGATCCAGGCGCCGAAGGGCTCGAGCGCCCGGCGCAGCGGCAGGGTCTTGCGCAGGAAGCAGCAGCCGTCGGTGTTGTCGCGGTGGAGCGTGCCGTCCGGGTCGTCGCCCGCGAGGTCGGCCGGGTCAGGCGCGATCAGCCGCACATCGCCGAGGCCGAGGCGCGCGGCGAGCTCGCGCTGGTACTGCAAGGTCTCCGGGAACAGCATCCCGGTCTCCAGGAACAGCACCGGGAGCGCCCGGTCGATCCGCGAGACCATGTGCAGGAGCACGGCGGAATCCGCGCCGAAGGACGAGACCAGCGCCACGCCGTGCCGGTACTGGTGCCGGATCACGTCGTCGAGCAGCACCTCCGGCGCGCTCGCGGCGTGGACGCGGTTCAGCACCAGCGCGTTGGCATGCGGGCTGAGGCGCCGGAACGGCACCTGCGGCACCGTGCCGAAGCCGGGGCTAGCCACGGCTTCCCCCGGCCCGCGCCGCCCGGCGGGCGTCGAGGATCGAGCCCCGGCCGGTCAGCCCGCGCTGGTAGCCGAGGGTGATGCGTGCCGGCGCCGCCGCCCAGTGCTCCGGCGGCTGGCGCAAGGCCAGGTCGTCGGGCAGCGACACCTCGTCGAAGCCGCAGGCGAGCAGGTAGGCGAACTGGTCCGCGATCACGTGGCCGGTCGCGCGCAGCCGCCCAGTGTAGCCCAGCGCCCTGAGCGAATGCCCGACCGAGAAGCCCCTCCCGTCGGCGAAGCCCGGAAACGCCACCGAGACCAGCGCCAGCCGCGCGAAATGCGGCGCCAGCGCCTCGGGCCGGGTGTCGTTCGGCACGTGAACGCCAAGCTCGAGCCCGGCCCCCAGCGCTTCCTCCAGCCGCGCCAGCGGCACGATCACCGCGCCCGCCGCGGGCATCGGGTCGGCCTCGCCCAGCACAGCCCAGCGGTCCTCGGCCGGGCCGTTCCTGTCAATGAGCCGGGGCATAGAGCGCCTCCCTGAACGGTTCCATGCCGACGCGCCGGTAGGCCTGGAGGAAGGTCTCGCGCGGCGTCTCGCGCAGGCCCAAATAGGTGTCGACGACCTTCTCGACCACGTCGGCGACCTCGTCATAGCCGAAGCCCGGTCCGGTGCGGTCGCCAAGCACCGCGGTTTCCGTCGAGTCGCCGCCGAGGGTGATCTGGTAGCTCTCGACCCCCGCCTTATCGAGCCCGAGGATGCCGATCTGGCCGATATGGTGGTGGCCGCAGGCGTTGATGCAGCCCGAGATCTTGACCGACAGCGGCCCGATCTCCTCCTGGCGCTTCAGGTCGGCGAAGCGGTTGCTGATCGCCTGGGCGACCGGGATCGACCGCGCCGTCGCCAGCGCGCAGTAGTCGAGGCCGGGGCAGGCGATGATGTCGGTCACGAGGCCCCGGTTCGGGGCGTCGAGGCCGATGGCGGCGAGCCCGCGATAGACCTTGTAGAGATCCGCCAGCGCCACGTGGGGCAGGATCACGTTCTGCTCGTGGGACACGCGCAGCTCGTCGGCCGAGTAGCTCTCGGCCAGGTCCGCCATCGCCCGCATCTGCTCGGCGGTGGCGTCGCCCGGCACCCCGCCGACCGGCTTCAGCGAGATCGTGGCGGCGACATGGCCCGGAACGCGGTGGGCATGAGTGTTGCGCGCCGCCCAGGCGGCGAAGCCGGGGTCGAGCTTCTTCATCCGCTCGAACTCGACCGGGGCGGCGGGCCGCTCGGGCAGCGCGGGCGGGGCGAAATAGGCGGTGATCCGCGCGAGCTCGTCCTCGGGGATGGCGACGGCGCCGCGGTCGATGCGGGCGAACTCGCGCTCGACCTCGTCGCGATAGGCGTCGATCCCCATCTCGTGGACCAGGATCTTGATCCGCGCCTTGTACTTGTTGTCGCGCCGGCCGTGCAGGTTGTAGACCCTGAGCGCGGCGTCCAGATAGGGCAGCAGGTCCGCGCGCGGCAGGAAGGCGCGGAGCTCGCGGGCGATCATCGGAGTGCGGCCGAGGCCGCCGCCGACCAGCACCCGGTAGCCGGTCTCGCCCGATCCGTCGCGCACGACCTGGATGCCGATGTCGTGGATCTTCAGCGCCGCCCGGTCGGTCTCGGACGCGATCACGGCGATCTTGAACTTGCGGCCGAGGAAGGTGAACTCCGGGTGCAGGCTCGACCACTGGCGGATCACTTCCGCCGTGATCCGCGGGTCCTCGATCTCGTCGGGCGCCACGCCGGCGAGCGGGTCCGAGGTCACGTTGCGGATGCAGTTGCCGGAAGTCTGGATCGCGTGCATCTCGACCGAGGCGAGCGCATCGAGGATGTCCGGCACGTCCTTCAGCTTCGGCCAGTTGAACTGGATGTTCTGCCGGGTGGTGAAGTGGCCGTAGCCCTTGTCCCAGGTCTCGGCGATCTCGGCCAGCATCCGCATCTGGCGGCTGTTGAGCGTGCCGTAGGGGATTGCCACCCGCAGCATGTAGGCGTGGAGCTGCAGGTAGAGCCCGTTCATCAGCCGCAGCGGCTTGAACTCGCCCTCGGTCAGGGCGCCGGTCAGGCGGCGGGCGACCTGGTCGCGGAACTCGGCCACCCGCTCGGCCACGAACCGGTGGTCGAACTCGTCATAGCGGTACATCGGACTGCCTCCTCAGGCGGCGCGGCGCTCCGCCGGGGCGGCCTCGCCGAAGGGGATGGTGGGAAGGCCGCTGGCGCGGATCTGCTCGCGGCGCAGCACCGGCACCGGCCGGCCGGTCTCGACCGAGACCTCGATCAGGTAGGGGCCTACCACCAGGTTGCCGGTCTCGCCGGCGATTCCGTCGGCTTCGAGCGCCGCAGCCTCGTCGGCCGTGCGGGCGACCCGGGCGTCGGCGATGTCCCGCACCCAGCCGGAGGCGCCCAGGAACACGCTGTCACCCTCGACCAGGTCGTTGGCGGTGACGACGGCCGGCTTGAATTCCTTGTTCGACTTCACGTCCTTGACCATGGTTCGGCTCCTTTGAATGCGGGTTCGGTCCGGCCCGGCGCCCCTAGTCCGGGGCCACGGTCACTTGCAGTCCGTCGAGCGCCTCGCTCCAGATGATCTGGCAGGAAAGACGCGAGTTCTCCTCCCAGCCCGGCAGCTCGTCCAGTTTCGCTTCCTCGTCCTCGCGGGGCGGGGGCAGGCGGTCGACCCAGGCGGGGTCGACGTGGATGTGGCAGCTTGCGCAATCGAGCTGGCCGCCGCAGATGCCTTCGACCCCGGTCTTGTAGTCGCGCAGCAGCTCCATCAGCCGCCAGCCGTCCACGCCCTCGAGGGTCGCCTTCCCGCCGTTGCGTCCCGTCACGGTGAACTGTGCCATCAGGCCACCTTCAGCCGCTTCTGCAGTTCGGAGGACGAGGTGGTGTACTGGAAGCGCAGGCGCTCGTCCGGACGGGCGATGCGGAAGGCCTCCTGGGCCGCCAGCGCGCCCTCGTGGAAGCCCGAGAGGATCAGCTTCAGCTTGCCCGGATAGTGGTTGATGTCGCCGATGGCGAAGATGCCGGGCGTCGAGGTCTGGAACTTCCCGGTGTCGACCCGGATCTGCTTGCCGTCCTCGAGGTCCAGCGCCCAGTCGGCGATCGGGCCGAGCTCGATGTTGAGCCCGAAGAAGGTCAGCAGCCGGTCGGCGGCGATCCTCGTGACCTCGTCCTTGTTGCGGACCGTCACCTCGGTCAGCTCGCCGTTCTCGCCGGCGAGGCCATCCAGTTCGCCCATCGCGAACTTCATCCGCCCGTCCGCCACTGCCTGCTCCATTGCGGCCACGGAGTGCGGCGCGGCGCGGAACTTGTCGCGGCGGTGGACCAGGGTCAGGGACTTCACCGAGGGCAGCAGGTCGAGCGTCCAGTCCAGCGCCGAGTCGCCGCCGCCGACGACCACCAGGTCGCGTCCCTCGAAATCGGCGCGCTTGCGCACCGCGTAGAACAGCGACCTGCCCTCATAGGGCTCCAGCCCGGCGACCTTGGGCTTGCGGGGCGTGAAGCTGCCGGCGCCGGCGGCGATGAAGACCACGGGCGCCACATGCAGCTCGCCCGCGTCGGTCACCAGCTGGAAGCGGCCATCCGGGCGCCGCGTCAGGCTCTCGACCCGCTGGCCGAAGCGGAACTCCGGCTCGAAGGGCGCCGCCTGCCGCATCAGCCGGTCGGTCAGCTCCTGCCCGGTCACCGAGGGCAGGCCGGGGATGTCGTAGATCGGCTTCTCGGGGTAGAGCTCGGCGCACTGGCCGCCGGGGCGGTCGAGAGTGTCGATCAGCCGCGACCTGAGCCCCAGGAGCCCCAGCTCGAACACGGCGAAGAGCCCGACCGGGCCGGCGCCGATGATCAGCACGTCGGTTTCCTGGCTGTGGAGCGGCGAGACGAAATCGGCAGGGCTCATCGCATTTGACTCCGGCATTGGGTGTTGCCGGATATTTAGCGCCAAGAATACGGGAAGGCAATAAACCACACCAAGAATATTTTTTCGCGATTATATAACCTGAAAAAAATGTTGAATTGGTCGATTGCGCCCACCGGAACGCTGGGCTATCCCGCCCCAATGAGCACCGAGACCCGCCGAGCCTATCTGAGGCCGATCCCCTGCTCGCCGGAGCGGGCGGGGGCAAGGCGGCTTGCCGGCGGGATGTTCGGCTTTGCCGAGATCGAGGTGCTGCGGCGCGACACCCCGCCGGAGATTCTCCCCGCCGACGCGGTCGCGGTGCTGCGCCCGGAAGAGGCCGAGACGCTGGCGCGGCTCTCGGCGCCCCGGCCGCCGATCGCCGGGCTGGGCATGGAGCGCCCGAAGATCATGGGCGTGGTGAACGTGACGCCCGACAGCTTCTCGGATGGCGGGCGGCATTTCGAGCCGGCCGCCGCGATCTCCCATGGCATCGCCCTGGCCGAGGCCGGGGCCGACATCCTCGATGTCGGCGGCGAATCGACCCGGCCCGGTGCCGAGCCCGTCCCGCTCGACCAGGAGCTTGCCCGGGTCATGCCGGTGATCGAGGGGTTGCGGGCGGCCGGATGCAGGGCGCCGGTCTCGATCGACACCCGCAAGGCCGCGGTCGCCGAGGCGGCGCTGGCGGCCGGCGCGGTGATGTTCAACGACGTGTCCGCCCTGACCTATGACCGGCGCAGCGCCGGGATCGCGCGGCGGGCCGGGGCGCTCTGCCTGATGCATGCGCTGGGCGATCCGCGCACCATGCAGCGGGACCCGCGCTATGCCGACGTGCTGCTCGACGTCTATGATTTCCTCGAGATGCGGATCGCGGCCGCGGGCGCGGCCGGAATTCCTCCGGAGCGGATCGTGATCGATCCCGGTATAGGTTTCGGCAAGACTCTGGATCATAATCTCGCCCTGCTGCGCCGGCTGTCGTTGTTCCACGGCCTCGGCTGCGCGGTGATGCTGGGCGTGTCGCGCAAGCGCTTCATCGGCACGCTGTCGGGGGTGGCCGAGGCGGCGCGGAGAAGCTCGGGCTCGGTCGCCGCCGGGCTCGCGGGGCTGGCGCAGGGGGTGCAGATCCTGCGGGTCCACGACGTTGCCGAGACCAGCCAGGCGCTGGCAGTCTGGCAGGCAATCGCCCGCGGGGCGTGAGGGAGGCAGACGCATGAGCCGGAAGTATTTCGGCACCGACGGCATCCGCGGCCGGGCCAACAGCGACCCGATGACCGCCGAGGTGGCGATGCGCCTTGGCCAGGCGGCGGGGCGGCACTTCACCCGCGGCGCCCACCGGCACAGCGTGGTGATCGGCAAGGACACCCGGCGCTCGGGCTACATGATCGAGACCGCGCTGACCGCGGGCTTCACCAGCGTCGGCATGGACGTGATCCTGCTCGGGCCGATGCCGACGCCCGCGGTCGGGATGCTCACCCGCTCGGTGCGCGCCGACATGGGGGTGATGATCTCGGCCTCGCACAACCCCTACGAGGACAACGGCATCAAGCTCTTCGGACCGGACGGCTTCAAGCTCTCGGACGAGGCCGAGGCGGAGATCGAGCGGCTGATGGACGAGGTGCCCGGTCTGGCGCCGCCCGCCCGCATCGGCCAGGCGCGCCGGCTCGACGACGGGCGCGGACGCTACATCGAGTTCTGCAAGGCGACCTTCCCGCGCGGCCGGACGCTCGCCGGCCTGAAGATCGTGATCGACTGCGCCCACGGCGCCGCCTATGCGACGGCGCCCGAGGTGCTGTGGGAGCTTGGCGCCGAGGTGGTGAAGCTCGGGGTCAGCCCGAACGGCGAGAACATCAACCAGGGCTGCGGCTCGACCGACCCGGCCGCCTGCCAGAGGGCGGTGCTCGAGCATGGCGCCGATCTCGGCATCGCGCTCGACGGCGACGCCGACCGGGTGCATGTGATCGACGAGACCGGCAAGGTGGTCGACGGCGACCAGATCATGGCGCTGATCGCCAGCCGCTGGGCGGCGGAGGGCCGGCTGGCGCAGGGCGTGCTGGTCAGCACGGTGATGTCCAACCTGGGGCTCGAGCGGTTGCTGGCGGACCGGGGGATCGGCCTCGTCCGCACCAGGGTCGGCGACCGCTACGTGGTCGAGGAGATGCGGTCCGGAGGCTACAACCTGGGCGGCGAGCAGTCGGGCCACATCGTGCTCACCGACTACGTGACAACTGGCGACGGATTGCTGGCGGCGCTGCAGGTGCTGGATGCGGTGGTGGCGGAGGGCCGCCGGGCCTCCGAGGTCTGCGACATGTTCGAACCGGTGCCGCAGCTTCTGCGCAATGTGCGTTTCGGCAACGGCGCGCAGCCGCTGGACGATGCCGCGGTCAAGGCGGCCATCGCCGCCGCCGAGGCGCGGCTCGGCGCCTCGGGGCGGCTGCTGATCCGAAAGTCCGGCACCGAGCCGCTGATCCGGGTCATGGGCGAGGCCGAGGACGCGGCGCTGCTCGAGAGCCTGGTCGGCGAGATCTGCACCGCGGTCGAGCGGGTGGCGGGGTAGGGCGCCGGCGCCGGCGGCCTTGCTGCGGGCAGGTGGCGAGGCCATTCACGCAGGCAATCCCGGCCGACCCGACCGAGGGCGCATCCGGGGCGGGGCGGAAGCGCCGCCGCCAGCCCGAAGTCAGCCCGAAGTCAGCCCCGGAGGCAATTCCGGAGGCAGCCCCTGGGGCAACAGCGACGATTTATCTCCCGGAAGCGACATCTTCCGCGTTGACCGCCGCCCGGCGCCGCTCTATCTGGTCGGCGGGTTTGCCGCCGGCAAGGGCGAGCGGCGGCACACTCAGGAACCTCGCCCTGACGACGGAGCGCGTCCATGACGTTCCCGCTGAAGCCGCAGGTCACGCCTGCGGAGGCAGGCAAACCTACCGAGAGGCCTGCGCGTCCCGAATTCTCCTCAGGTCCCTGCGCCAAGCACCCCGGATGGTCGATCGAGGCCGTCGCCGCGAAGGCGTTCCTCGGCCGCTCGCACCGCGCGGCGGCGCCGAAGGCCCAGATCAAGGACGCCATCGACCGCACGGCCCGCCTGCTCGGCCTGCCGAAGGACTGGCGCCTCGCCATCGTGCCGGGCTCGGACACCGGCGCGGTCGAGATGGCGATGTGGTCGCTGCTCGGCCCCCGGCCCGTCGACGTGCTGGTCTGGGAGAGCTTCGGCAAGGGCTGGGCGACCGATGCGCTGAAGCAGCTGAAGATCGCCGACTGCCGGGTGATCGAGGCCGGGTACGGCGCGCTGCCCGACCTCGCTTCGGTGCGGCCCGCGGCCGACCTGATCTTCACCTGGAACGGCACCACCTCCGGCGCCCGCGTACCGGATGCCGGCTGGATCGCCGCCGACCGGCAGGGCCTGGTGATCTGCGACGCCACCTCGGCCGCCTTCGCCCAGAAGCTCGACTACGCCAAGCTCGATGTCGTCACCTTCTCCTGGCAGAAGGCGCTGGGCGGCGAGGCGGCGCACGGGATGCTGGCGCTGGGGCCACGGGCGGCCGAGCGGCTGGTGTCCCATACCCCCGCCCGCCCGCTCCCGAAGGTTTTCCGCCTCACCAAGGCGGGCGACCTGATCGAGGGCGTGTTCAAGGGCGAGACCATCAACACCCCCTCGATGCTCTGCGTCGCCGACTGGATCGACGCGCTCGACTGGGCCGAGGCCACGGGCGGCCTGCCGGCGCTGATCGGCCGGGCGGACGCCAACTTCGCCGCGCTCCAGTCCTGGATCGACCGCACGCCCTGGGTCGGGAACCTGGTCGCCGCGCCCGCCCAGCGCTCGAACACCTCGGTCTGCCTCAAGGTGACGGACCCCGGCTTCGCCGCGCTCGACGAGGCCGGCCAGCGCGCCTTCGTCAAGCGGATCGTCTCGCTGCTGGAGGCCGAGGGCGTCGCCTATGACATCGGCGGCCACCGCGACGCGCCGCCGGGCCTCAGGGTCTGGTGCGGCGCCACGGTCGAGACCGCCGACATCGAGGCGCTGACGCCCTGGCTCGACTGGGCCTTCGCCGCGGCCAAGGCCGAGCGCCTGGCGGCCTGAACGCTCCCGCCCTCCTCCGCCGCGCGGGGGAGGGGAACTCGACAGCCCATCACATCCGACCGGAGCGCGCCCGCAGAAGCCGGGCCGCCCGCGACCAGGAGCACCCGAGATGCCCAAAGTCCTGATTTCCGACGAGCTTTCCGACCAGGCGGTGGCGATCTTCCGCGAGCGCGGGATCGAGGCCGACTTCCAGCCCGAGCTCGGCAAGGATCCCGCCCGCCTCGCCGGGATCATCGGCGGCTATGACGGCCTTGCCGTGCGCTCGGCCACCAGGGCGACCGCCGAGATCATCGCGAAGGCGGCCAGTCTCAAGGTCATCGGCCGGGCCGGGATCGGGGTCGACAACATCGACCTGCCCGCCGCCTCGGCCAAGGGCATCGTGGTGATGAACACGCCCTTCGGCAACTCGATCACCACCGCCGAGCACGCCATCGCCATGATGTTCGCCTGCGCCCGCCAGATCCCGCAGGCCAACGCCTCGACCCATGCGGGCAAGTGGGAGAAGTCGAGGTTCATGGGGGTCGAGATCACCGGCAAGACGCTGGGCCTGATCGGCTGCGGCAATATCGGCTCGGTGGTCGCCAGCCGCGCCATCGGGCTGAAGATGAAGGTGATCGCCTACGATCCCTTCCTGTCCGAACTCCGCGCCCGCGAACTCGGCGTCGAGAAGCATGGCGACCTCGACGGCCTGCTGGCGCGTGCCGATTTCGTCTCGCTGCACCTGCCGAAGACCGAGAAGACCGCGAACATCCTCTCGGCCGCGCGCATCGCCAGGATGAAGCCCGGCGCGCGGCTCATCAACTGCGCCCGAGGCGGGCTGGTCGACGAGGAGGCTGTGGCCGAGGCGCTGAAGTCCGGCCACCTCGCCGGCGCCGCCTTCGACGTGTTCGCCGAGGAGCCGGCGAAGGCGAACGTGCTGTTCGGGCTGGAGAATGTGGTCGTCACCCCGCATCTGGGCGCCGCCACCTCCGAGGCGCAGGAGAACGTCGCCCTGCAGGTCGCCGAGCAGATGTCCGACTTCCTGCTGCACGGCGCGATCCAGAACGCGATCAATGCCCCCTCGATCACCGCCGAGGAGGCGCCGGTCCTCAAACCCTGGGTCAAGGTCGCCGAGGTGCTGGGCGGCTTCGCCGGCCAGCTCACCGAGGAGCCGATCGAGGCGATCGAGATCGAGTATGTCGGCCGGGTCGGCGAGCTGAACGTCCGCCCGCTGACCGCGGCGCTGACCGCCTCGCTCCTGACCCCGCAGATGGGCGAGGGTGTGGTGAACATGGTCTCGGCCCCGATCATGGCCCGCGAGCGCGGCATCCATATCGCCGAGACCCGCAAGGACGCGCAGGGCGCCTATGGCTCCTATGTGCGCCTCGTGGTGCGCAGCACGGTCAAGACCCGCACCGTGGCGGCGACGATCTTCTCGGACGGCAAGCCGCGCTTCATCCAGATCCGCGGCATCGACCTCGAGGCCGAGCCGCAGCCGAACATGCTCTACACCCGCAACAACGACACGCCGGGCTATATCGGCGCGCTGGGCACCAAGCTCGGGGCGCTGAACATCAACATCGCCACCTTCGCGCTCGGCCGGGCCGAGAAGGGCGGCGACGCCATCGCGCTGCTCGGCGTCGACGAGCGGATCACGCCCGCGGTGCTGGCCGAGATCCGGGCGCTGCCGCAGGTCCGGGAGGCACGGGCGCTGGTGTTCTCGGCCGGCGCCTAGCGCGGCTGGCCGACGAAGCCGGAGCGGATCTCGGCGATCCCGGCCAGCGCGGCGGCGGGCAGCGGCCCCTTGTTCACCGCATCGGCGGCCCGCTGCAGCTCGTCGGGGGTGGCGATGCCGATCTCGGTCGTGGAGACCGAGGCGTTCGAGATCACATAGCGGATCGCAAGCTCCGCGAGGCTGGAGGCATTGGCGGCCGGCAGAACCGGCGCCAGCAGACGCGCGCGCCCGACATCGGTCGCGAAGTCCGCTGCGGATCCGATCGGGTCGACCTGCTGCATGCTGAGCGGATGCCGGGCGGCGCTTCCGGTCAACGCGCCGCCGGCCAGGACCCGCACGACGATCGAGCCGACGCCGTTGTCGCGGGCGGCACCCAGCAATTGCCGGTAGTCCTGGGCCGGGTAGCCCTCGGCCACCGGCTCGCCCGCCGAAGGCGTCAGCGCGTTGTAGAAGATCTGCGCCGCATCGAAGGCACCGGAGCGCACCAGCCGGTGGAGCGACCCGGTGTCGCCATTGGCGGTGAAGCCGAGGAACCGCGTCTTGCCCTCGTCGCGCAGCCGCTCGAAGATCGGGAGTATGCGCTCCAGCACCTCGTCCGCCGAGACCGCGTCGCCGGCGGCCTCGGGCGCAAGGGTGTTGTGAAGCTGGAACAGGTCCACATGGTCCTGCCGCAGCCGCCGCAGGCTCGCCTCCAGCGACGACCGGATCGCGCCCTCGAGGTCGCTGCGGTCATCGGCCGAAAGGCGCACCTTGGTGCTGACGATCACGTCGTCCCAATTCGCTCCCAGCGCCCGGCCGAGATTGGTCTCCGACGCCCCGGCCCCGTAAAGCGGCGCGGTGTCGAAATGGTTGATCCCGTTGTCGCGCGCCCAGGCCACGGCACGGTCCTGATCGGCCGGATCGCCCTTGGTCATCAGCCCTCCGACGGCGCCGCAGCCGAAGGTCAGCAGCGACACGTCGAGCCCCGTCCGTCCGAGCCGTCTCGTCTCCATGACCTTCTCCGTCTCCGAACCCGATGCCTGCCAAGGTTTATGGCCGCTGCGCGCCGGTTGCGCAAACCTTCGCTGCCTGGGGCGGGGCGGGGCGGGGCGGGGCGTGAGCGGGCGCGCGAGCCCCGTGTCTTGACGCCGCCGCCCCGCGCTACATCCTGTAGCCCCCGCCGCATCAGGAGAGCAAGCATGACCGACACCCCCCGGATCTCCCAGAAGGCCCCGTTTGCCGTCGATGTCGAGGCGGGCAAGACCTATTTCTGGTGCTCCTGCGGGCGCTCGCAGAAACAGCCCTTCTGCGACGGCAGCCACAAGGCGACGACCCTGACGCCCGTGAAGCACACCGCCGAGAAGACCGGCAAGGTCTGGTTCTGCGGCTGCAAGCAGTCGGGCAAGAAGCCGCTCTGCGACGGCACCCACAAGACCCTCTGAGCGCCCCCCGCCCGCGCGGATTTGCGCCTTTCGCGGACCGGCGCGTTTCCCTATAAGGGCGCGTCAATTCGGGGAGACGCGTAGATGGCGAATGTGGTGGTTGTCGGCGCCCAGTGGGGCGACGAGGGCAAGGGCAAGATCGTCGACTGGCTGAGCGAGCGGGCGGACGTGATCGCCCGCTTCCAGGGCGGCCACAATGCCGGCCATACCCTCGTGATCGGCAACCAGACCTTCAAGCTCTCGCTGCTGCCCTCGGGCATCGTTCGGCCGGGCAAGCTTTCGGTGATCGGCAACGGCGTGGTGCTCGATCCCTGGGCGTTGATGGGCGAGATCGAGAAGCTGGCGGGGCAGGGTGTGAAGGTCACGCCCGACAACCTGCAGGTGGCCGAAAACGCCGCCCTGATCCTGCCCGTCCACACCGATCTCGACCGGATGCGCGAGGAGGCCGCCGGCGCGGCGCGGATCGGCACCACCGGCCGCGGCATCGGCCCGGCCTACGAGGACAAGGTCGGCCGGCGCGCCGTCCGGGTGGCGGATCTTGCCGATCCGGCGACGCTGGAGACCCGGCTCGACCGGCTGCTTGCGCATCACGACGCGCTCCGCCGCGGCCTCGGCGCCGAGCCGGTGGACCGGGCCGCGCTGAAGGCGCGGCTCGAGGAGATCGCGCCCAGGCTCCTGCGCTTCGCGCAGCCGGTCTGGCGCACGCTGGGGCAGTGCCGGTCCGAGGGCAAGCGCATCCTGTTCGAGGGCGCCCAGGGGGCGCTGCTCGACATCGATTTCGGCACCTACCCCTTCGTCACCTCGTCCAACACCATGGCCGGCCAGGCGGCGACCGGGACCGGCATGGGGCCGGACGCGGTCGGCTATGTGCTCGGCATCGTCAAGGCCTATACGACGCGGGTCGGCGCCGGGCCGTTCCCGACCGAGCTCGAGGACGAGACCGGCCAGCGCCTCGGCGAGCGCGGCCGCGAGTTCGGCACGGTGACGGGCCGCAAGCGCCGCTGCGGCTGGTTCGACGCCGCTCTGGTGCGCCAGACCTGCCAGGTCAGCGGCATCAACGGCATCGCGCTGACCAAGCTCGACGTGCTCGACGGGCTGGACGAGCTGAAGATCTGCACCGGCTACCTGCTGGACGGCCAGCCGATCGACTACCTGCCGATGGCCTCGGAGCAGCAGGCGCGGGTGACGCCGGTCTACGAGACCCTGCCGGGCTGGAAGGACTCGACCTTCGGCGCCCGGCGCTGGGTCGACCTGCCGGCCGAGGCGATCAAGTACGTCAAGCGCGTCGAGGAGCTGATCGACACGCCGGTGGCGCTGCTCTCGACCAGTCCGGAGCGGGAAGACACGATCCTGGTGACCGATCCGTTCCGCGACTGACGGGGGCGCGGCGATGAGATACCGCACCCGCCGCATCCTGGCGCTCGTCCTGCTGCTGGTCTGGCTGCCGCTCTACGTGGTCGCGGCGGTGACCCTGACCGGCTGGATCGACCGGCCCGGAATCCTGGCCGAACTCGCGGTCTATGTGGGGCTCGGATTCCTCTGGGCGCTGCCGTTCCGCGGCGTCTTCCGCGGCATCGGCCGGCCCGATCCGGAAGCCGGGAAGGACCGCGACTAGAGCAGCGTCGGTTCCGTTTGCATCGCCATCTGATCCGCCATGTGTTCGCCAGCGTCATTCCCGCGCAAGCGGGAATCTCCGGCCGACTTCACCGGATCCACGCTTTCGCGGGGAGGACGCCGGAGGAACGCGGGATCCGGTCCGATCGGACGCCGCGCCAGTGGACAAAATCAGACACCTGGTACCCGGATCAACCTTGGAAATCGCGCTCGTTCGAACATCAGAGAAGCGACGCTCCGGTCGTGGCCCATGGTCCAAGGCATTAAAGCGCAAATGACGCAGAACGCGCGCCAGCGGTCAGCTACACTGCATCGTTAGCCGAGACAATGCACGAGGCACCCCCATCTCACGTCTTCGGATAGTCGCTGACATGCCGGACGACCAGCCCGCGAGGAGATTCCGAACTGCGCTGAATCAGGAAATGCACCTCGTCCCCTAGGGCGTGCTTGCGGATCACAGCCTGAATCTCGTCGGTGGCGCGCACCTGTTGACCGTCAACCGCGAGGAGCAGTTCTCCGCCCTGCACGCCGGCCCGCGCCAGCTGGCTTTCCGGCCTCGGAGACTGGAGGACGAAACCGGGCGGACCGGATTCGGTCGGGGCCGTGTCGCGCCACGCGGCGGTCAGTGTTTGGGTGCCCAATGCCACGCAGCCGCAGGCACCGATGCTGCACATGGGGCAGATACATGCACAAGGAAGCCCGTCCCGGGCGAGCTGCCAAGCCACAACCCCTGGCAACAGCCGCGCCGTGGACAATGCGGCGTCGGCATGCGCCTTCAGATGTTTCGGCGCAATCTCCCTGAGGCGCGGCTCATAGAGCCGCAGCGCCAGCTCGTAAAGCATGGCATAACCGAGTGCGCAATGGTGGAACGCCAGGCATAGGTCCCGCAATACCTCGGAGAGTGCGGTGGCCTCCGTCGATGTGGACTGAGGGCTTGTCGCCTCCCGGCGCGGTTCGGCCCCACCGAAGTCCTTGAGGTAGGTGGCAAGCTGATCGCGGTGCGTCTGCACCATCGGCCGGAGGCGCTGAATGGCGGCGAGGGTATCGGGGTGTCCGGAGGACAGTTGCTGCGCTCGCTCAAGCCTTCCTGCCACGTCACCCTCGGACGCGGCGAGTTCCGCCACGGTACGGCGGATTACCTGTAGCCTCAGATCGACCGTCATTCTGTGGTCTGCCCTGTGCCACCCGAACGCTTCTGAGCTAAGGCTAGCTGTATAGTTTCGCTACGACAATGAACCTCTGGCGGAATGTCGGATTCGGGTCCCAAACTTGGTCGCGCTGACGAGACGTCCGACGGCCTGGTGCCGGGTACCTTCCGTCAGACTTTCACCACTGGGCGCGGCGATCCGGCCGGGCGTCGCCTCAGAGCAGCCGCTGGAAATCCTCGAGATCGCTGCGCGACAGGCCGAAGATCCCCTCCCCGACCGGGATCAGATGGCCGTTGCGGACCGCCTTGCCGAAGCCCTTGATCTTGGCCTCGAGCGTCGTCGGATGGTCGCCCGGCAGCTTTTCGAACACCTCGAGCACGTCGCGCCGGCCGAACTTGGTCTGGCCCTTCATCAGCACCATCCAGGCGGCCGAGCAGACGATCAGGTCCTCCACCGTCTCGGCCTCGGCGGCCTTGGCGAGTTTTTCGGCGGTGAAGGGCTCGTCTGCGGGAACCGGCTCCGGCTCCTCTTCCGGCTCGGGCTCCGGTTCATGCGGCGGGCTCATGCTGTCGGACAGGCGTGATCGCAGATCGTAGCTGGCCAGCATGTTGCCGGTAGGCCGGCCGGGTTCGGCGTCGTCGTCCGCGTCCGGGTCCGAGCGATCCGGGCTCCGCGATCCGGAGAACAGGTTCAGCGGCTCCTCCAGTTCGGAGTCCTCCGCCGGCTCCCCGGTCACCGGGTCGGAGAAGATGTTGACGTCGCCGCCGGGAAGGTCGTCATCGCCGAACAGGCTGCCGCCGCCGCCAGTCCCGCTGTCGTAGGACTCGTCGGCTCCGTCGCTGGCCAGGCGGTCGAGCCGCGAGGCGAAATCCTCCTCCCCGCCGCCGCCGGCCGGGCCTCCGGATTCCGGATAGCCGTCCGGGTCGGCGGGGCCGTCTGGCTCCTCGCCGCCGCCGAAAAGGGCGCTCCGCTGGGCGCCGCCGCCGTTACGCGGCGCGAAGATGTTCACATAACCGCTCCCGGCGGCCTCGTGGCCGCCGGTGTCGCCCCCCGCGGGCTCGCCGCCGTCATCGTCACGGTCTTCGTCGTCGCCATAGGCGCGGTCCAGCGCCGCATGGCCGTTGCGCCCGGCACCGGCCCGCTCGAAGCGCTGCTCCCAGGATTCCGCGTCGGCGCCGTCCTGCGCCTCGCCGCCGGCGGCATCCCAGGCGGGCGCGTGCGCACCGGCGCGGGCGGTCCCCTCGCCGCGGTAGACGATGACCAGGCCGGGGGTGATCTCGACATCCGCCTCGGCGAGCTCGGCGCGGCGCGCCACCTCCTCGGTCAGCTGCTCGATCGCCTCGGCGTCGAAGGAGATTACCGCGTCGGCGACATCGGGCGATTCCTCGAGCAGCGTCTGCAGCGCCCGCAGCACCTGCTGTACCGGCAGCACCGGATCGTCGAAGCCCTGCACCGAACAGGCGAAGGCGCCGAACCGGAGGTCCAGCCGCTTGCTGCTATCGGACATGTGCACCCCTTCCCCCGAATGCCCCAAACTACAACGGATTGGCGGCAAAGTCGCGCATTTTACTTTCACCGTCAAGCAAGGCCCCCGGCCGTTGGCGCCACAAGTCGCCCGAGGGTGGCCCGAGTGCCGCAGCATCGGCGGCGTGCGGCTGGCGCACGGGGATTGACCGCGGCCGCCCGGCACCGCACATGCTGTGCCATGAACCCGTTGCCACGGTGCCTAGGATGACTTCCCTCTGCCATAAATTCATCAATAGATGACTGTTTAAGTATCTAAAATATAACAAGAAACACAGAAAAGTGCGTTCTGATGGACAAGTCAGGACTGATGCAACAAAATGCGGAGTAACGCAGGGGAATCTGGCTGCTTTGCGCTAGGCTTCGTGCAGAATCCGTGCAGCACGGTCGCAGCACGTCGACGGGCGAGCATCGCGTTGCGGGCGTGATGCGTTGACAAGACTTAGGGCGCAGCGAAAAGTCTATTAGGGGGGATACCGGCTGTCAGACCACTCCGGACCTCGGAATTTTGGTATGGCCCCACCTGGACGTTCCAGCTCCTCGGGTCGGCGCTTCACTCCTCGCCCTTGATTGGCACTGCCGGCGCTTCACCCGGCTGACGAATGCGTTCTCAAAGAAGATCGAGAACCACGCCCATTCGGTCGCGCTGCATGTATTACACGATATCCTTCAAGGCACCGGCCTTGATCCCGATTGGGAGGCGCTTTTGATACACCATGCGGATCGGTTCATGGTGGGCACGGACACGTGGGTCAACAGCCAGTGGGAGCGCTACGATCGGATCATCGCCGCGAGCCGTCTCTGGCTGGCCAGGCTGCCGCGGAGTGTCGCTGAACAGATCGCCTACGGAAATGCGCAACGGTTGTTCGGGCGCGAGGTCACGGAGAACCTCATCGGCCGGCGCTGAGCGCAACGGTGCGTGAATGACGACTTCGTGCGATTCCGAATGCGCACATTTCGGCACGGTTCGGGAGTTCCTTGGCCGACCAGTGAAGGTCCGCCTACCGCTGCATTGCCAAAGATTGAGGGACGCGCGAAGCCGAACGTCTTGTCTCGATCGCAATCAAAGGCTGATCCGGCAGCGGCACGAACGTCGCCTTTCGGATGAACCGGCCTAGTCGGCCCCGGTCACCAGCCGCCGCTGCGCCCGAGATCGCCGGCGATCCTGGCCGCGATCGCCCCCAGCCCCTTGTCGAGCTCGGCCCGGAAGCGCTCGAGACCCGGCTTGCCGCAGATTGCCTCCAGGCCGAAGCAAGGCGACGGCCCGTCCACCGGCATCTCCCAGGCCAGGTGATGCAGGAGCGGCGCGGTGCCGAAGGGTCGTGGCGGGTAGCCCCCGGTCGGCACGGCGTCGGCGCTGGTGTAGACATGGGTCGCGTCGTAGACGACCGCGCCGGACGCCGTCTCGGTCAGGCGGGCATGGGCAGCGACCTCGACGCAGACCGCTTCCGGCTCGCGGCACTTCCTCAGCATCACTCGCCGGAGCTCGATCCTTAGCACGCCCCGCGCGGCATCGCTCCCGGCCGCACTCACCGCGCCGGCGACCTGCCCGCGCAGCAGCTCCGGCGCCTTGATGCGGGCGAGCTCACGCTCCAGCGCGTCGACGCAGGGCGCCCACCGCGCCTGCATCGCTTGGTCCTGCGCCGCATCCACCGCCTCGGCGCCGAGCCAGAACGCCAACGCGATCAGCGCGAGCCCGCCGCAGCCGGGGCCGTAACAGCCACCGCCGCCGCCCATCATGCCGCTGCCGGGCTCGGGCGAGCCGATCCGGTCGCCCAGCCGCTCCCAGTCCAGCGGCTGCCAGGGGCTGGCACCGCCCGCCTCGACGCGGAAGGGCGAGGCGTGGAGGGTCTCGCTCTCGCGGGGCGGCGCGTCGTAGGCGGCCGCCAGCATCGTCTGGAAGGCCGGCGCCGGGCCTAAGGCGCGGAGGCTCACGGCCCGCGCCGCCTCGCTTTCGTCGGCAAGCCGCAGGGGGCCGGGGCAGTCGCCGACCAGCGGGCCGAGCAGGCCCCAGGTGCTGCGGCAGGAAACGCTGAACGAGCCCGCATACTGCAACCTGCCCGCCGCCGGCACGCTGATCCGGTAGCGGTTGTCGGTCCAGGAGCGCTCCTGCCGCTCGCTCGCCGAGCCCCAGGGCGCGAAGAGCTGGACGAAATAGCTGCCAGGCGGAACCGCGATCGAGACCCAGCCCTCGGCGCGCGCCGCGTCGTCCGGGCTCCGGAACATCGGGCCGACGGTCTCGCGCCGCTCCGTTCCGAGATCGACGAGGTTCAGCGTGTAGGAGTCGATACCCTCGAGGCTCGAGATGGCGTCGAAGGGCTGGCCGTCATTGGTGGCGGTCAGGCGCATCAGGACGATGGTCTTGCCCTGTGCTAGGATCGCCCCCGCCTCACCCGGCCCGAGGCTTGTGGGACCAGCACAGCCGGCGAGCACCGCCGCCAACAGAGAGGCAAGCGCGGAACGGATGCCGCGGGAAGATGCAGGTCTCATCAACCGGGATTCTCCGTTTGGATTACGATCGATGATCGTGCCGCCAACGAAAGTGTTTCGCAAGCCGAGCGTCGCCCTTCCAGCGCGCTGGCTGGCCCACACGGTGACCGTATAGCACTCCAAAGGCTGTCCGGCGCCGCGAAAAACGCTACGCTGGCGGTCGCGAGTCGCACCTTTCCCGTCACCAGCGCCGCATAGACCGCGGTTAGCAGGCCGACGAAAATCAGGATGGGTTTCGCGAACCACCAGAGCGCCTCCAGGGTGAAAAGCCGGTCGAGCGCTTCCGAGGGCGACATCAGTGTCGTCAGCTCGTACACTGGTAGGTGTAGGTCTGCGTGCCCTGTTACCCGATGATCACGCCACCCGCCGCTTCCCTTTTCGCCACCCCTTGATCAGCCCTTGGGGAGATCCTGAAGATCACGACGCTGCTCGAAGCAGTCTGACGCGATCAGAGGCCCCGCACCAGGAACCCCAATCCCGGCCGCGCGCTTCCTCGCGTGCGCGGTCTTCTACTTCCTACCACTCGCCAAGTTCGAACAGGCTCCACGCCCGCTCGCTCAGCCAGACCGGAAAATCATCGAGCATTGTCAGCTGGCGAGTCGGCCAGCCCTTGTCATAGAATGCCTAGCCGAGTTCGATTCCCGCGAACGTCGTCGACAGGATCAGGTGGGGCGTCTGGAGATAGGCGTCGTAGTCGCGCCGGGCGTCGAGCGACAGCTTCTCCAAGTGAAGCTTGACGAGCCTGTTCGCCACGCGAAGGCGCAGGTTCCGACCAGCACCCTGTCCGACAAAGCGCCCGGTGTGTACAAAACCGGTGCAGTTCTTCAGAGTAAGTCAGAAAATGACTATGAATCAGATGGTTAAGGATGACCATGAACCCGTTGCCACTTCGTTTCGATTCCGCGGTCACCATCGTCGGCGCCGGCGCCCTCGACCGGGCGATGGTCGATGCGGCGCGCGCCCACGCGCCGGTGCTGATCGCCGCCGACGGCGGCGCCGACCGGCTGGCCGAGATGCGGCTGGCTCCGGACGCGGTGATCGGCGACATGGATTCGGTCGCCGAGCCCGGACGCTGGCGGGCCGGGCCGGCGCCCTTCGTGCACCTGGCCGAGCAGGACAGCACCGATTTCGAGAAATGCCTCTACGCCACCGAGGCGCCGCTCTACCTCGCCGTCGGCTTCACCGGGCGCCGCGTCGACCACACGCTGGCGGTGTTCCACGCGCTGCTGAGCTACATGCAGAAACGGATCGTGCTGGTGGGCGAGGACGAGGTCAGCGCGCTGGCGCCGGCCGGGGTCGCGCTCCGCCTTGCGGTGACACCGGGCTCGCGGGTGTCGGTGTTCCCGCTGCTGCCGGTGACCGCGACCCGCTCGCGCGGGCTGGCCTGGCCGATCGAGGGGCTGGCCATGGCGCCGGGCCGGCGGATCGGCACCTCGAACGCGGCGAACCAGCCGGTGATCGAGATGGCCTTCGACGGCCCCGGCGCCCTGGTGATGGTCGAGCGGGCCGCCCTCGGGTCGATGGTCGGGGCGATGGCGGGGTTGCCCGGCGCGGCATAGGCGGGCCGCCGCCCCTGTCTCGTCGAGGGCACTCGCCGGCGTGCACCGGCACGCTACTTAAGTCGGGCGTGGTCATGTAGTGTCCTGTTCTTCTTCCCCCTCAAAACGGAGAGCCGAGCGATGGCGCTGACGTTCTATTATGGTTCCGGATCGCCCTATGCGTGGAAGGTCTGGCTCGCACTGGAGCACAAGGGGCTCCCGTACGACATCAAGGTGCTTTCGTTCGACAAGGGCGACACGCAGGCCCCCGAGTTCCGCGCGGTCAATCCGCGCGGCAAGGTGCCGGCCATCCTCGACGATGGCTTTGCGCTCTGGGAGTCGGCGGCGATTGTCGAGTACCTGGAGGAAGCCTATCCCGCGCGTCCGCTGCTTCCGGCCGATCCGAAGGGGCGCGCCACCGCCCGGCGGATCGCGGCGGAGTGCGAGAACTATCTCGGGCCGCTGATGTCGGAGCTTTCCCGCGCCACCCTGTTCCGCAAGGGACCGGCGGACGCGAGCGTCATGGCGGACATCCACAAGCGCCTCGGCGAGGAACTGCCCCGCTTCGATGCCGCGCTGTCCGGCGACCATTTCGCGGGAAGCCTGTCGCTTGCCGATTTCACCGTCTACCCGCGCCTGCGGATGATCCGGCGGGTCGACGAGCGCCAGCCCGGCGAGGACTGGAGCAGGCACATCCCGAAGCGGCTCGCGGCATGGATGAAGCGCATCGAGGCGCTGCCCTACTTCGACCGGACGGTTCCGCCGCACTGGAAGGCGTGACGGGCCGGTCTCTCCTCAGCAGTCCGGCACGTTCACCGCAAGGCCGCCGGTCGAGGTCTCCTTGTACTTGGTGCTCATGTCGGCGCCGGTCTCGCGCATGGTCTTCACGCAGGCATCGAGCGACACGATGTGGCTGCCGTCGCCCCTGAGCGCCAGCGAGGCCGCCGAGACCGCCTTGATGGCGCCGAGCCCGTTGCGCTCGATGCAGGGCACCTGCACCAGCCCCTTCACCGGGTCGCAGGTCATGCCCAGGTGATGCTCGAGCGCGATCTCGGCCGCGTTCTCGACCTGCTCCGGGCTGCCGCCCATGGCGGCGCAGAGCCCCGCCGCCGCCATCGCCGAGGCCGAGCCGACCTCGGCCTGGCAGCCGCACTCGGCGCCCGAGATCGAGGCGTTGTGCTTGATCAGCCCGCCGATCGCGGCGCCGGTCAGGAACATGTCGCGCAGGCCCGCCTTGCTGGCGCCGACGATGTGGTCGAGATAGTAGCGGCAGACCGCCGGAAACACGCCGGCCGCGCCGTTGGTCGGCGCCGTCACCACCTGGCCGCCATTGGCGTTCTCCTCGTTCACCGCCATGGCGTAGACCGACATCCAGTCATTGGCCACATGGGGCTGGGCCTGGTTGCGGCCACGCTCGGCCAGCAGCTGATCGTGGATCGCCTTGGCCCGGCGGCGCACCCTGAGACCGCCCGGCAGCACGCCGTCGCGGGCGAGGCCGCGCTCGATGCAGGCGTTCATCACCTCCCATATCCGGTCGATGCCGCGGTCGAGCTCGGCCCGGCCGATCCGGCTCTCCTCGTTGGCGCGCTTCATCGCCGCGATCGACAGCCCGGAGCGCGCCGCCATCTCCAGCATCTCGGCCGCGGTCGCGAACGGGAACGGGGCGCCCTCGTTCGGCCCGGGCGACTTCGGTCCCTCGATCGTGTGCATCTCGGCCTCGGTGCGCACGAAGCCGCCGCCGACCGAGTAGTAGGTCTCGCGCAGGTGCAGGTGCCCGGCCGCGTCGTAGGCCGCGAGCTTCAGCGCGTTGGCATGGAGCGGCAGCGGCGGGCCGAAGTCGAAGATCACGTCGGTGTCCGGGTCGAACCCGATCTCGCTCATGCCGGGCGGGGTCAGCCGCTTCGCCTCGCGGATCCTGGCCTCGATCGCCTCGGCCTTCTCCGGGTCCAGCGTGTCGGGCAGGAAGCCGGCGAGGCCGAGGATCACCGCCCGGTCGGTGGCGTGGCCCTTGCCGGTGAAGGCGAGCGAGCCATGCAGCCGGCATTCGAGCCTGGCCACCGGTCCGGCGCCGGGAATCTTCATCGACCCGTCGGCGAGGTCCGTCAGGAAGCGGCCGGCGGCGACCATCGGCCCCATGGTGTGCGAGCTCGACGGGCCGACGCCGACCTTGAAGATCTCGAAGATGCTGAGGAACATGGGCCGGCACTCCGCGCTGAGCTTGGCCAGAGGTATAGCAGGCGTCCCGGCGACGGATTGCCTGATCTCGACGCCTCTCCCGGCTGGCGCGACCTGTCCCGGCGGCTATCATGGGGCCGATTCCCTCGTCAGCCCGCCCGCCGGGACCAGCCAGAGAGCCGCCATGACCGACGACCTGCCGCCCGCCGAGCTGGGCAAACGCGCCGCCGCCGCAAGGGCGCTCGAGTTCGTCGGGGACGGCATGAAGCTGGGCCTTGGCACCGGATCGACGGCGAAGTGGTTCGTCGACCTGCTGGCGGCGCGGATGAAGGCCGAGGGCCTGCGGGTGACCGGCGTGCCGACCTCGAGCCGCACCAAGGCCCAGGCCGAGGCGCTGGGGATACCCCTGACGACGCTTGACGAGGCCGGCTGGCTCGACCTCACGGTCGACGGCGCCGACGAGTTCGACGCCTATATGAACCTGATCAAGGGCGGCGGCGGGGCGCTGTTGCAGGAGAAGATCGTCGCCACCGCCTCCGAGCGCATGGTGGTGATCACCGATCCCTCGAAGGAGGTCGCGACGCTCGGTGCCTATCCGCTGCCGGTCGAGATCGTGTGCTTCGGCGCCGGCACCACCATCCGCCAGATCGAGAAGCTGCTCGATCGCCACGACGTCGCCGGGCGGGACATCCGTCTTCGCCCCGGCGACCGCGGGCCCTATCTGACCGACGAGGGGCACTACATCGTCGATCTCGATCTCGGCCGCATCGGCGATCCGGAGCGGCTGAACGCCGAGCTGAACGCGGTCGCCGGGGTGGTCGAGACCGGGCTCTTCATCGGCATCGCCTCGGCGGTGGTGGTGGGCGAGGCGGACGGGACGGCGCGGGTCCTCGGGGATGCGCATCAGGGGAGGCGCGAATGAGCGACAGCGGAGCTGGGGCCAGCCGGGCGGGGGCCTTCGATTTCGACCTCTTCGTCATCGGCGGCGGATCGGGCGGGGTGCGCGCGGCGCGGATGGCGGCGGGCTACGGCGCGAAGGTCGCCCTGGCCGAGGAGCTCCGCTACGGCGGCACCTGCGTGATCCGGGGCTGCGTGCCGAAGAAGCTGCTGGTCTACGCGTCGTCCTTTTCGCAGTCCTTCGCCGATGCCGCCGGCTTCGGCTGGACCGTCGGCCGGCCGAGCTTCGACTGGCGCCGGCTCCGCGAGGCGAAGGATGCCGAGATCACCCGGCTCGAGGGTATCTACCGCCGCAACCTCGAGATCGCCGGGGCGACGCTGTTCCACCAGCGCGCCACGGTCGCCAGCCCCCATTCGGTCCGGCTGGCGGACGGAGCCGAGATCAGCGCCAGGCACATCCTGATCGCCACCGGCGGCACCCCCTTCGTGCCGGGCATCCAGGGCGGTCACCTGGCGGTGACTTCGAACGAGGCCTTCGACCTCGACCGGCTGCCGCGGCGCATCGTCATCGTCGGCGGCGGCTATATCGCCTGCGAGTTCGCCGGCATCTTCAACGGCCTCGGCAGCCACGTGACCCAGGTCTACCGGCGCGACCTGATCCTGCGCGGTTTCGACGACGACATCCGCGCCCATGTGCAGGAGGCGATGCGCGCGCGGGGGATCGATGTCCTGGTGAACGAGGACGTGGACCACATCGACAGCAAGGCGCGGCATCTGGAGGTGCATTTCAGCTCCGGCGAGGTGCGCGAGGCGGGGGCGGTCATGTATGCGACCGGGCGGGTCCCGAACACCGGCGGGCTGGGGCTCGCCGAGGCGGGCGTCCGGCTCGGCGATGGTGGCGAGGTGACGGTCGACGACTGGTCGCAGACCTCGGTGCCCTCGATCTACGCGGTCGGCGACGTGACCGACCGGCTGGCCCTGACCCCGGTGGCGATCCGCGAGGGCGCGGCCTTCGCCGACACGGTGTTCGGCGGCAAGCCGACCAGGGCCGACCATTCCCAGGTGGCGACCGCGGTGTTCACCCAGCCCGAGATCGGCACCGTCGGCATGACCGAGGCCGAGGCCCGTGCCGCCGGGCCGGTGGAGGTCTACCGCGCCGCCTTCCGGCCGATGCAGAACATCCTGGCCGGCCGGCCGGAGAAGTCGCTGATGAAGCTGCTGGTGGCGGCCGGCAGCCGCAAGGTGCTGGGGGTTCACATCGTCGGTCCTTCGGCGGGCGAGATGATCCAGCTCGCCGGCGTCGCCGTGAGGATGGGCGCCACCAAGGAGGACTTCGACCGCACCGTCGCCGTGCATCCGACGGCGGCGGAAGAACTGGTCACCATGCGCGAGCCGGTTTCGTCCTGACGGGGCTTGAACCGGCGCAGGCATTCCCCACCTGAACAGGGATGGCCTCCGGGCCGCAAACCCGGTATGGAACGCCGGACCTGATCGAACGGCACTCCGGGAAAAGAAAAGAGGCGGACTTGATGCGGAGGTTCAACGACCACATGCCCTACCAGAGCAACAATGGCGGCGGCGGCGGCCCGTGGGGCGGCGGCGGCGGCAAGGGACCCTGGGGCGGCGGCGGCGGCGGCAACCGTGGCAAGGGCCCGTGGGGCGGCGGCGGCGGCCCGCAGGGGCCGGACCTCGACGACCTGCTGCGCAAGGGCCGCGACCAGTTGCGCGTCGTGCTCGGCGGCAAGGGCGGTCGCACCGGCGGCGGGGGCGGCGGCGAGCGCGGCCCGGGCTTCGAGCGCCTGCTGCCGATCGGCATTCCGGTGGTTCTGCTGGCACTCTGGCTGATGCAGTCCTTCTACTCTGTCAAGCCCGAGGAGAAGTCGGTCGAGCTGTTCCTCGGCAAGTTCTACGCCATTGGCGAGCCGGGCCTGAATTTCGCGCCCTGGCCGGTTGTGACCTACGAGATCCTGCCGGTGACCCGCGAGAACACGGTCGACATCGGCACTGCGCGCTCCGGCGCGCGGCGCAGCGAGCAGGGGCTGATGCTGACCGGCGACCAGAACATCGTCGACATCGATTTCTCGGTCGCGTGGAACATCCTGCGGCCCGACCTGTTCCTGTTCAACCTCGCCGAGCCGAACCAGACAATCCACGCGGTCTCCGAGTTCGCGATGCGCGAGGTGATCGCGCGCAAGAACCTGGCGACCATCATCACCACCGAGCGGGCGGTCATTGCCCAGGAGGTCCTGGAACTGATCCAGACGACACTCGACAGCTACGCTTCGGGGGTCAACGTGCTGCGTGTCAACTTCGACAAGGCCGATCCGCCCGCGCAGGTGATCGATGCCTTCCGCGACGTGCAGGCGGCCGAGCAGGACCGCACCACCGAGGAGAGGCGCGCCGAGGCCTATGCCAACCAGAAGCTTGCCGGCGCCCGCGGCGAGGTCGCCCAGATCCTGCAGGACGCCGAGGGCTACCGGGCCCAGGTGGTCAACGAGGCGAAGGGTGAGGCGGCCCGCTTCACCTCGGTCCTTTCCGAGTATGCCAACTCTCCGGATGTTACCCGAAAGCGCCTCTACATCGAAACGATCGAGCGCGTGCTCGGCGATGTCGAGAAGGTGATCATCGACGAGAATGCGTCGGGCAGCGGCCAGGGTGTGGTGCCTTACCTGCCCCTCAACGAACTGCGCCGGGACCAGAGCCAGGGAGAGAAGAAATGATGCGCCTGCTTCCGGTCATCGCCGCGATCGTTGCCGTCGCCGTTATCGGCGTCATGTCGTCGATCTTCATCGTCGACGAGCGCCAGCAGGCCCTCGTGCTCCAGTTCGGTCAGGTGAAACAGATCAAGACCGAGCCCGGACTGGGCGTCAAGATTCCCTTCATCCAGGAAGTCGCCTTCTACGAGAGCCGGATCCTGCCGCTGGAAACCTCCGAGCTCGAGGTCACGCCGAGCGATAACCGCCGGCTCATCGTCGATGCCTTCGCGCGCTGGCGCATCACCGATCCGGTGCGTTTCCGGCAGGCGGCGCAGACCGAGGCCGCCGCCCTGCCGCGGCTCGAGCGTATCCTGAACGCGAGCCTGCGCGCCGTGCTCGGCTCGGTCACGTCGGACGACATCGTCAGCCCGGAGCGCGGCGCCCTGATGACCCGCATCCGCGACCAGGCGCGTTCCGAGGCGCGTGCGCTCGGAGTCGAGATCGTCGACGTGCGCATCCGGCGGGCGGACCTGCCGGAGCAGAACCTGAACGCCACCTTCGCCCTCATGGAGGCCGAGCGCCAGCGCGAGGCGGCCGACCTGCGCGCCCGCGGCAAGGAGCGGGCCCAGGAGGTCCGCGCCACCGCCGACCGCGAGGCGGTCGAGCTGGTCTCGGAGGCCGAAAGGCAGGCCGAGGTGATCCGCGGCGAATCCGACGCCGAGCGCAACGCGATCTTTGCCGCGGCCTATGGGCGCGACCCGGAATTCTTCGCTTTCTACCGGTCGCTGCGGGCCTACGAGCGGGCGATCAAGGGCGAAAATTCGACCCTGGTGATCTCGCCGAACAGCGAGTTCTTCGATTACCTGAAGTCGAACCGCCGGATCGATCCCAAGTAGGCGCCGGGGCGGGCGCGGCATGGATCTGATGGCGGCTCTCGCGCTTGCCTTCATGATCGAAGGGCTGGCGCTGGCAATCTTCGCCAGCACGCTGCCGGAACTGCTGTCGGCACTGGCGGGGCTCGGCGAGCGGCAGATGCGCTTCGCCGGAATCGTCGCCGCCGCCGTGGGGGCAGTCCTCTATCTTGTGATCCGGGGCTGAATTGGCGTGAATAGAGAGTATATAACGGCGAGTGTTCCGATGCGCCGGCCATTCCGGTGCGGGCCGTATCAGCGAGGCGGGCGGGGTTCGCCGCCCGACGAAGAGGAGATGAAACCTTGACGCGAGCATCGATCATCCGGCTGTGCGCCCTGCCGGTCCTGGCCCGCGCCGCGGCCATCCTGCTGGTCGCCGCGGCGCTTGGCGGGCTTGGCGCCACCGGCGCCATGGCCCAGTCGCTGCCGAGCTTCGCCGACCTGTCGGAGAAGCTGAGCCCCGCGGTGGTCAACATCTCGACCGCGCAGACGGTCGAGCAGCCCGAGCGCAACGGCCCCGCCCTGCCCGAGGGCAGCCCGTTCGAGGACCTGTTCCGCGACTTCTTCGAGCAGGGCCAGCCGCGCGGGCCGCGGACCGTGCAGTCGCTCGGCTCCGGCTTCGTGATCAGCCCGGAAGGCTACGTGGTCACCAACAACCACGTGATCGAGGAGGCCGACGAGATCACCGTGAACTTCGCGGACGGCTCGTCGCTGGTCGCCACCCTGGTCGGCACCGATACCAAGACCGACATCTCGCTCCTGAAGGTCGAGCCGGAAAAGCCGCTGCCCTTCGTCAACTTCGGTGACAGCGACGCGATCCGGGTCGGCGACTGGGTGCTGGCCATCGGCAACCCCTTCGGCCTCGGCGGCTCGGTCTCGGCCGGCATCGTCTCGGCCCGGAACCGCGACATCAACGCCGGCCCCTATGACGACTTCATCCAGACCGACGCGGCGATCAACCGCGGCAATTCGGGCGGCCCGCTGTTCAACCTGGCCGGCGAGGTCATCGGCGTGAACACCGCGATCATCTCGCCTTCGGGCGGGTCGATCGGCATCGGCTTCTCGGTGCCGGCCAACATGGTGAAGTCGGTGGTCAACCAGCTCCGCGAATACGGCGTCACCAAGCGCGGCTGGCTGGGCGTGCGGATCCAGACCGTCAACGACGAGATGGCCGAGGCGCTGGGCATGGACGCCGCCATGGGCGCCCTTGTCGCCGATGTGACGGCGGGCGGCCCGGCGGCCGAGGGCGGGATCGAGCCCGGCGACGTGATCCTCAAGTTCGACGGCAAGGACGTGGAGGAGATGCGCGACCTGCCGCGCATGGTCGCCGATACCGAGGTCGGCAAGACCGTGCGGGTGACGGTGTTCCGCAAGGGCAAGACCCAGACGCTGAAGGTCGCGGTCGGCCTGCTGGAGGAGGAGATCACCGAGGCCGCCGCCACGCCTCCGGACTCCGGCAGCGCGGCGCCGCCGGACGATGTGGAACTCGGCGGTCTCGGGCTGAAGCTGCGGCCCCTGACCGAGGCCGACCGCACACAGTTCGGCATTCCCCCCGAGGTCTCGGGCGTCCTGGTCAGCGAGGTCGCGACCGGCGGCCCGGCGGAAGAGAAGGGCGTCCGCCCCGGCGACGTGATCGTCGAGGTCGGCCAGACGCCGGTGACGACACCGGAGGAGGTCAGCGAGCGGGTCGCCGAGGAGCTCTCGGCCGGCCGCACCTCGGTGCTGTTCCTGATCCAGAGCGGCGGCGACCTGCGCTTCGTGCCGCTGAAGGCCGGCGGCTGAGCGGGCGCCTGTTGCACGGCGCCCCCGCCGCCTGCTAGGGCTGGCGCCGTCAGAGCGAATCCGGGACCGCCCGCCGGGGCGGTCCCTTTTCCGGTCGGGGCACCCAAGATGGAACTCTCGAAGCGCATCCGCGGCATCGTCGGCGGCGGCGACGACGGCTGGTCGGTCCACTATCGCGGCCAGGCCATGAAGGCGGCGGGCGAGCCGGTGGTGGTGCTGACCGTCGGCGACCACGACATCCTCACCGACGCCTCGATCCTCGCCGCGATGAAGGCCGCGATGGACGCGGGCAAGCTCGGCTATTCCGGGGTGATGGGGATCCCGGCGCTCCGCGACGCCATCGCCGCCCGGGTCACCGCCCGGCGCGCGGTCGGCGCGGCGCGCGAGAACGTGGTGGTCACGCCGGGCGGCCAGGCGGCGATCTACGCCGCCATGAACGCGGCGCCTCGACCCGGGCCAGTCCTGCGTGGTGCTGGACCCGTTCTACGCCACCTTCGCCCAGACCGTGCGCGCCGCCGGTGGCCGGCCGATCGTGGTCGAGACCCCGGCGGAGCAGGGCTTCCAGCCCGACATCGGCCTGATCGAGGCGGCGCTGGCGCCCGATACCCGCGCGATCCTGGTCAACACGCCGAACAACCCGACCGGCGCGGTCTACAGCCCGGAGCGGCTGGAGGCGGTGGCGGAACTCTGCCGGCGCCGCGACCTCTGGGCGATCTCGGACGAGCTCTACGAGGGCCAGGTCCATGAGGGCCGGCATGTGAGTCTCCGCGACCTGCCCGGAATGGCGGACCGGACCCTGGTGATCGGCTCGATGTCGAAGACCCATGCCATGACCGGCTCGCGGCTCGGCTGGGTGGTCGGCCCGGCCGAGGTGGTGGCGCACCTCGGGCATCTCGCCACCACCACCACCTACGGGGTGGCGCCCTTCATCCAGGAGGCGGCGCTCTTCGCCCTGACCAGCGGCGAGGCCATCGAGTCCGACATCGCGGTCCGCTACGCGCGGCGCGCCCGCGCCGCGGTCGAGGCGGTCGGCAACGGCCCCGGCGTCCGGGCGGTGCCGCCCCGGGGCGGCATGTACCTGATGCTCGACATCCGCGAGACCGGGCTGTCGGGCAACGAATTCGCCGAGCGCCTGCTGGAGGCGGAGAAGATCGCCGCGATGCCGGGCGAGAGCTTCGGCAACGCGGCGGCCGGCCATCTGAGGGTCGCGCTGACCGTGCCGGAGGCGGAGCTGCGCGAGGCGCTCGGCCGGGTGGCGCGGTTTGCGCGGGGGCTCGGGTGACGATGGGCGCGCGGCGGCCGCCCGTGTCGCTGACCTGATCCCGGACCTGATCCGGGCTCGGCTCGGGTCCGGGTCCTTGCGCCGGGTGGATCGCCTTCCGCGATACTCCGGCGTCCCGCCCCGCCCTCAGGACTTCCGCGGCTTCGCCCGCCTGGTCGCCTCGGCGCCGGCCGGATCCTCGGGCCAGGGGTGCTTCGGGTAGCGGGCGCGCATTTCCTTGCGGACCTCGGCATAGGAACTGGCCCAGAAACCCGGCAGGTCGCTTGTGGTCTGCACCGGGCGGCGGGCGGGCGACAGGAGCTCGATCACCAGCGGCACCGGCGGGTCGCCGGCAACCGGGTGAGTGGTGACGCCGAACAGCTCCTGCACCCGGATGGCGAGGACCGGCGCCGCGCCGGAATAGTCGATGGCGGCGCGGTCGCCGAGGGGGGTCTCGAACCAGGCCGGCGTTGCGCGGTCGACCTCGCGCTTCAGCTCCCGGCCGAGGGCGGCGGTCAATAGCCCCGTGAGGTCGAGGCGGCGCACTTCCTCGATCCGGCGCATGCCCGAGAGATGCGGCGCCAGCCAGCCGTCGAGCGAGGCGAGGAGGCCGGCGTCGGAGAAATCCGGCAGCCGCCCGGCCAGGGCACCGCCCTGCGCCCGCAGCCACTCGACCCGTCGTCGCAGCCCGAGCGCCGCCGGTGGCCAGTCGAGCGCCGCCAGACCCAGCGTCCGGATACCTTCGGCCAGCGCCGCTCCCAGCGCCTCGGGCGGGGCATCGCGCCAGACCCGGTCGGCAAGTGCGAGGGCGCCGAACATCTCGCGGCTGCGGGCCTCGACCTGGCGGGTGCGGCGCGACCATTCGGCCGAGCTGACCCAGCCGATGGCCGCGCCGTGCTGGGCGCGGAGATCGGCCTCGGAGAGCACGGCGGCGAGGCGGATCGTGCCCTCGCGGCCGGAATCCTCGACCTCCGCCGCCACGATCAGCCGCTGCGCCGCCAACGGATCGTCGGCGGGCAGCGCCGCGCCGCGGCCGCCCGCCAGCAGGTAGCGCGGATCGTCGCCGGGCCGGCGGAGCGCCACCCGGTCGGGATAGGCCAGCGACAGCAGTGCCCCCGCCGCGGCCTGCGCCCGCGCCGGATCGGCGGCGCCGGGGGCGAGGCGGCGGGCCTCGGCCCGGAGCCGCTCGACGGCGCCGCGGTCGGCGAGGCCGGGGTGCCCGGCCTCGAAGCGCTTCGGCTCGGCCACCGCGGCGATCCGGAGCGCGAGGTCGGCCGAGTGCCGGCCCTTCAGCGGGTCGCGGTCGCCGAGGATGGCGGCAACGACCGCCGCCTCGGCGCCGAGGCCCTGGGCGGCGGCGCGGATCAGCATGTGGGCGAGGCGGGGGTGCGCCGGCAGCGCCGCCATCTCGCGGCCATGGGCGGTGATCCGGCCCTCGCCGTCCAGCGCTCCCAGCGCCGTCAGCAGGTTCCGCGCCTCGGCCAGCGCCGGGGCGGGGGGCGGGTCGAGGAAGGCCAGCGCCGCCGCGTCCTCCACCCCCCAGGCGGCCAGTTCGAGGGCGAGGGGCGCCAGGTCGGCCTCCAGGATCTCGGGGGGCGCGAAGGCGAGGAGCGTGCCTTCCTCGCCTCTGGTCCACATGCGGAAGCAGAGGCCGGGACCGAGGCGGCCGGCGCGGCCGCGGCGCTGGTCGGCCTCGGCCCGGCTGACCGGCACGGTGACCAGCGCCGACATGCCGGTCGCGGGATTGAAGCGCTGGCGGCGGGCGCGGCCGCAATCGACCACGGCGCCGATGCCCTCGACGGTCAGCGAGGTCTCGGCGATCGAGGTCGCCAGCACCGCGCGGCGGCGGCCCTCGGGGTCGGGCCTGAGCGCGGCGTGCTGGCGCGCAAAGGGCAGCGCGCCGTAGAGCGGCGCGACGGCGACCTCGGGGGCGAGGCGGGCGAGGAGCGCGGCGGTGCGGTTGATCTCGCCGGCGCCGGGAAGGAACACCAGCAGGTCGCCCTGCGCCGCGTCGAGGGCGCGGCGGACCAGCGCGGCGGCGGCCTCGTCGAAGCGCGGGCCACGGGTGGCGGGGCGGGACCACGGGGCGTCGAGCCAGCGGGTCTCGACCGGGAACATCCGGCCCGCGCTCTCGATCACCGGGGCGCCGCCCATCAGCCGCGACAATGCGGCGGTGTCGAGGGTGGCGGACATGGCGAGCAGGCGCAGCTCGGGCCGGAGCGCCGCCTGCACCTCCAGCGTCAGTGCCAGCCCCAGATCGCTGTGGATCGAGCGCTCGTGGATCTCGTCGAAGATCACCGCCGCCACCCCCGGAAGCTCGGCATCCGATTGCAGCATCCGGGTCAGCACCCCCTCGGTCACCACCTCGATCCGGGTCGCCTTCGAGACCTTCGCCTCGCCGCGGATGCGGTAGCCGACGGTGCGGCCGGCCGCCTCGCCCAGCATCTCGGCCATGCGCTCGGCGGCGGCGCGGGCGGCGATGCGGCGGGGCTCGAGCATCAGGATGCGGCCGTGTTGCGCCCAGGGCTGCTCCGAGAGCGCGAGCGGCACGCGGGTGGTCTTGCCGGCGCCGGGGGGCGCCGCCAGCACGGCGTTCGGCCCCGCCGCAAGCGCGGCGAGCAGCGCCGGCAGGGCGTCGTCGATCGGCAGCGGGGGAAGGGCCGGGTGCATGCCAGATGCCTTAGCCGATCCCGCGGGACGGGTCGACGGTCCGGCGTGCGGGCGCCGCGAATTGCGCCGCCCGCCCTGATGGGGCTAGAACGGCGCGAGCCACGGATGCGGGGGCGCCATGACGGAGACGGATACCGACGACCTGGCCCGACGGCTGCGCGGGGGCGAGCGCCGGGCGCTGGCGCGGGCGATCACGCTGGCCGAGTCGACCCGCGCCGACCACCGCGCCGCCACAAGGAAGCTGTTGCAGGCGCTGGGGCCGGCCGGCGAGGGCGCGGTCCGGATCGGGCTTTCCGGCACGCCGGGCGTCGGCAAGTCGACCTTCATCGAGACCTTCGGCTGCATGCTGGTCGAGCAGGGGCTGAAGGTCGCCGTACTGGCGGTCGACCCGTCCTCGGCGCGCTCCGGGGGCTCGATCCTCGGCGACAAGACGCGGATGGACCGGCTGGCGCGTTCGGCGCATGCGTTCATCCGCCCGTCCCCCAGCCAATCCGAGCTCGGCGGGGTGGCGCGGCGGAGCCGCGAGGCGATCCGGCTCTGCGAGGCGGCGGGGTTCGACGTGGTGCTGGTCGAGACCGTGGGGGTGGGCCAGTCCGAGGTGATGGTCGCCGAGATGACCGACATCTTCGTGCTGCTGCTGGCGCCCGCCGGGGGCGACGAATTGCAGGGGGTCAAGCGCGGCATCATGGAGATCGCCGACCTCGTGGTCATCAACAAGGCCGATGGCGGTCTGAAGCCGATGGCCGAGGGCACCCGGGCCGACTACGCCAGCGCGCTCCGCCTCATGCGCCACCGCAAGCGCGACCCGGAGGGGTTCCCGGCGGCGATGTGCGCCTCTGCGCTGGAAGGCACCGGGATCGCCGAGGTGTGGGAGAAGATCCGGGCGCTGGACGCCTTCCGCCGCAAGTCCGGCTGGTTCGCGAGGAACCGCGCCGGGCAGTCGGTGCGCTGGATGCGGACCTCGCTGGAGCACGGGGCGATCGAGGCGCTTTACGCGCATCCGGCCGTGGCCGCGCGGCTGCCGGGGCTGGAAGCGGAGGTCGCCGCGGGGACGCTGCCGCCGGAGGACGCGGCGGAGGAGCTGCTGGGGTTGTTCGCGGAGCGGTGATCGAGTGCGACGCCATGCCCCGGCCTTGAGCCGGGGCCTCGATGGACGGCGCGTGGGCCCCGCGAGGCCCCGGATCAGGTCCGGGGCGTCGGGGAGAGAGCCCATCATGTCCGGAATATCCCGCCCGCCCCGCTCACGCAATCACGCGGACCGCGCTATCCTGTACGCGCACCGCAGGGAGACCAGAATGCCCGACAGCCCCAAAGCCCTCGCCGCCCGCTACGCCCGTGACGGCTATGCCTTCCCGCTCCGCTGCCATCAGCGAAGCGGAGGCTGCGGGGCACCGCACCCGGCTCGAGGCGGTGGAGGCGGCGGTGAAGGACGATCCGGCGCGACGGAAGACGCTGAGGCGATACGCCAACATCGTGCTCGACTTCGTCGACGGGATCACCCGGCTGCCCGCGATCACCGGGCCGGTCTCGGCGCTGCTGGGGCCGGACCTGCTGGTGCTCGACGCCTCGTTCTTCATCAAGGAGGCCCGTTCGCCCCATTTCGTGACCTGGCACCAGGACCTGCATTACTGGGGCCTCGAGGGCGAGGAGGAGGTCACCGCCTGGCTCGCCCTCTCGCCCGCCACGCCCGAATCGGGCTGCATGCGCTTCGTGGCCGGCTCGCACCGCCAGGTCGTGGACCATCGCGACACCTTCGACGAGCGCAACCTCCTGACCCGCGGGCAGGAGGTGGCGGTGGAGGTCGACGACAGCGAGGCGACCGACGTGGTGCTGGCGCCGGGCGAGTTCTCGCTGCATCACGGGCGGGTGTTCCATGCCTCCGGGCCGAATGCCTCGCCCGACCGCCGGATCGGGCTCGCGATCCGCTACATCTCGGCGGCGATGAGACCGGCCGAGGGGGCGGGCATGTCGGCGATGCTGGTGAAGGGGCGGGACCGCCACGGGAACTTCAACCTGGCCGAACCGCCCTCGGGGGTGATGCAGCCGGCCGATCTCGCCCGCTGGGAGGTGATCGCCGGGGGGCGCCGGGCGGCGATGATGAAAGGGGCGGAACAGGGGGCGGGCGCGGGGAAGAGAGAGGCCTGAAACCCCGCCTCCCGCCCGCTTGACTAAGCCCGCCAAGGCGCGTAGACAGCGCTCTCCCGATTTTCCCCGTTCCTTGGGCGAGGCGCGCGCCGCCGCGACTTCTCCGGACCGGGACGGCTGAGAAGGAACCGAACATGTCGCGCCGTTGCGAACTGACCGGAAAGGGTGTGCTGACCGGCAACAATGTCAGCCACTCGAACATCAAGACCAGGCGGCGCTACCTGCCGAACCTGAACGTCGTGACCCTGCAGAGCGAGGCGCTCGGCCGGTCGTTCCGCTTCCGCATCGCCGCCTCGGCGCTGCGCACGGTCGACCACCGGGGCGGGCTCGACGCCTTCCTGATGAAGGCCAAGGACGCCGAGCTGTCGATCCGCGCCCGCAAGGTGAAGAAGGACCTCGAGGCGGCGCTCGCCGGCTGAGCGGCCCCCCTCCGGAACGGCCATGCGGCGCGGGCTTCCCGCGCCGTTTCTGTTTGCGGGATCGCCGGCCGCCCGACGCACCGGCGCGCCCCGAACGGCGCGCAACGCCGGCACCTCAGCCAAGCACCGCGTCCACCCATTCCGGCACCGTCCGGCTCGCGGGCCCGAGCAGCGTGCGGTCGAAGAAGGCGGCGTTCTCCGAGGGCTCGATGTTGATCTCCAGCGTCCGCGCGCCCCGGTGCTTCGCGTCGGCCACGAAGCCCGCCGCCGGGTAGACCGCGCCCGAGGTGCCGATGGCGACGAACAGGGCGCAGTCGGCGATCCGGGCCCAGATCTCCTCCATCCGGTAGGGCATCTCGCCGAACCAGACCACGTCGGGCCGGACCGTGCCGGGCGCCCGGCAGGCGGCGCAGGCATCCGCCCGGCCCATGTCGCCCGCCCAGGCCCACCGGTGCCCGCACGCGGCGCAGAGCGCCTGCAGGATCTGCCCGTGCATGTGGATCACCTCCGGCGAGCCGGCGCGCTCGTGCAGGTCGTCGATGTTCTGGGTCACCAGCGTCACCGGGCCGGGATAGTCGTGTTGCAGCCGGGCGATCGCCGCATGGGCGGCATTGGGCGCCGCCGCGCGGCAGTTCTTCCGGCGCATGTTGTAGAAGTCGAGCACCAGGTCCGGGTTGCGGGCATAGCCCTCGGGCGTCGCCACTTCGGCCAGGTCATGCCTCGTCCAGAGCCCGTCCTTGTCGCGGAAGGTGCCGAGCCCGGATTCCGCCGAGACCCCGGCGCCGGTCAGGATGGCGATCGGTTCCACCGGCGCGGCCCTATTCGCGGAGGGTGCAGTGGTTCTCGGTGCCCTCGGGCCAGACCAGCAGCGCCTCCTTGCCCTTGATCCAGAGCAGCTTGCCGAAGCTCGCCTCGTAGCGGGCACCGGAGCCCGAGGGGCCCTGCACGGCGATCTCGGTCTGGTCGCCGCGCTCGATCCGCGCGGTGCCCGGATCGGTCGGGAAGAAGGTGGTCACCACCTCGTCCGCCGGGTTGCCGTTGCAGGCCCAGAAGGCGGTGGCGGTGGGCTCGACCAGCGACCAGGCCGCCTGCAGCTCGGCCGTGCGTGCGCGGGTCATGTCGCCGATGCAGGGCACGAGGCCCGCCTCCGACTTCCAGCACTCGTCGCGCCCCTTGATCCAGCCGCGCTGCTCCGTCCTCAGCCGCTTCTCGGCCTCGGCAGCACCGGTGTCCAGCCCCTTGGCCGCCGCCATCGCCCCGGCATAGGCCTCGCCCAGCCTGAGGTCGAGTTCCGAGAGTTCGGGATCCGCGCAGATCGCCGTCTCCGCCCCGGACTGCGCCTTGGCGCAGTCGAAGGAAGGGCCCGCGGCCAGGGCGGGCGCGGCGGCCAGGGCGGCGGCGAGGGCGGCAAGGATCATGGGCAAGCGCATGGGGTCATCTCCGGACGGCTTTCCGCCAGTCTGCCGCCGCGCGTCTGCCCTGTCGAGCCGCAGCGGCCCGCTCGTGGCCGGCCGGAAAGCCGTCAGGCCGGCTCGAACAGCTCGACGACGTTCCCGGACGGATCGGCGCAGAGGATCTGCTTGCCGCCCGGTCCCGCAACGATGTCGCTGCGGAACACGACACCCTCCCGGCGGAGGGTCGTGACGCGCCCGTCGAGATCATCGACGAGGATCACGATCCGGTTCCAGCCACCGGGTACCGGCCTGGAGCCGTCCGGCATCGGTCTGGAGGCCGACGCCGGAGGGCCGGCGAGCCAGAGCTGGATGTCCGCCCGGGTCACGATCGCCATGGCCGGGCCGTACTGCTGCTCCAGCGCGAAGCCCAGCCTGTCGACGTAGAACCGGACTGCCTGGTCGACGTCCGTCACGATGTACCGGAACTGCGCCATCTCGATCCTCCCGTGCGCGGGCAGGCGTTCGGGCGATCATAGGTCGCGATGGCGGAAAGGTCGATGCCGGCCGCGTCGGCACGGGTTCCCCGGCGGCTGCGTCGTCCGGGTTCGCAAAGCGCGGACTTCCGTCTAGACTCGGCCCGGGAGGAGGCCATCGCCATGGGCCGTCAGCATCACTTCGAGCGGGTGCGCGCGCTCGTCAGCCGCCAGTCGGGGGTGCCGGAGGCCGAGATCACGCCGGAGACGCGCCTGGTCGAGGACCTCGGCATCGACGGCGACGACGGCACGGAGCTGCTCAAGGCCTTCGCCGACGAGTTCCGGGTCGACATGGCCGGCATGGCGCCGCTCAACTATTTCGGCGACGAGGGTTTTCCCCTGCCGGTCCCCTCGCTGGTCCCGCTCGCCGCCGCGCTCAGCCCGCGCTTCCGCGACCGGGTGAGCCGCGCGAGCCGCGGTCGCCGGGTGCTGACGGTGCGGAGCCTCGTCGCCGCCGCCCGCGCCGGGCGCTGGGTCGTGCCGGAACTCCGCCCGGACGCGGGGCGCGACCTGCCGGCCTGGCCCCGCTGCACCGCCGCCGCCGTGGCGCTGGCCGTCCCCGTCCTGCTGATCGCCGACGCGCTCCGCGACCCGTCGCCCGCCCTGCCGCTGATCGCCCTGGCGATCCTGGCCGCGCTGGCGTTCCGGGTCCGGGCCGACCTCGCCCGGCTCCGCCGGCTCGATGCCGCCGCGGCGGCGGAGGAGCGGCTCCTCAGCGCAGCAGATTGAGCGCCTTCTCGCGCATCTCCGGGTAGCCCGGCGCCTCGTAGCGGTGCTCAAGCGTGGTCTGCTTCTCGGGCTCGAACAGGTCCAGATGGTAGATCCGCTCGCCCTCCCCGATCTCGCCCCGCTGGCGGGCGAAGTCGTTGAGATAGGCGTAGGACCCGACGCTCAACACCTTCCGCTCGCAGCCGTCATGGACCAGGAAGAACAGGAACAGCTTGGCGTATTCCCCCTGCAGCGGCCCGAACTCGATGGCCCAGATCTCGCCGGCGTCGGTCGTCAGCCGCTCGCGGATCTTGTGGGTCTGCGGCTCCGGCGCCAGATAGGCCGGCCACTGCTCGATCACGCAGCCCTGCGGCCTGGTCTCGCCCGCGGCGCCCGCCAGCACGACCAGCCCGGCCGCCAGCACGCCCTTCAAAATCCGCCCGATCATCGCTATGCCTCTCTGCCTGCCTCGTTTGGGGCCCAGTTTACCGCAAGGAGCCGCCGCCGCCATGCGCATTCTCTGTGTCTGCCTCGGCAACACCTGCCGCTCGCCCATGGCCCAGGGGGCGCTCGAGGTGATGGCCCGCGAGGCCGGCCTCGCGCTCGAGATCGACAGCGCCGGCATCGGCGCCTGGTTCGCCGGCAAGGCGCCGGACGCGCGGGGGCTGGCGACCGCCCTGAAGCGCGGCTACGACAACTCGGCGCAGCGCTCGCGGCAGATCGCGGCGCAGGACTTTTCCGACTTCGACCTGATCCTGGCCATGGACCGGAGCAATCTCGACGCGCTCACGGGCCTCCGCCCCGCCGGCGCCCGCGCCGAGATGCGCCTGTTCCATCCCTCGGGGCGCGACATCCCCGACCCCTATAACGGCGAGCTGCCCGACTACGAGCTCGCCCTCGACATGATCGAGGAGGCCGCCCGCGACCTGATCGCCGGCCTCTCCCGCCCCGCTTGACGCGCCCCCCGCCCCGCCCCATAAGTCGCGCGCCATGACCGACCTGAGCCATATCCGCAACTTCTCAATCGTCGCCCATATCGACCACGGGAAGTCGACACTCGCCGACCGGCTGATCCAGTCGACCGGGGCGCTGACCGAGCGCGAGATGAAGGCGCAGGTGCTCGATTCCATGGACATCGAGCGCGAGCGCGGCATCACCATCAAGGCCCAGACCGTGCGGCTGATCTACAAGGCGAAGGACGGCCGCGAATACATCCTGAACCTCATCGACACGCCGGGGCATGTGGACTTCGCCTACGAGGTCTCCCGCTCGATGCGCGCGGTCGAGGGCTCGCTGCTGGTGGTCGACGCAAGCCAGGGGGTCGAGGCCCAGACGCTCGCCAACGCCTACCACGCCATCGAGGCCGACCACGAGCTGGTGCCGGTGCTGAACAAGATCGACCTGCCCGCCGCCGAGCCCGAGCGGGTCGCGGCCCAGATCGAGGACGTGATCGGCATCGACGCCCAGGACGCGGTGATGATCTCGGCCAAGACCGGCCTCGGCATCGACGACGTGCTCGAGGCCATCGTCCGCCGGCTGCCGCCGCCGAAGGGCGAGCGCGAGGCGCCGCTCAAGGCGATGCTGGTCGACTCGTGGTACGATTCCTATCTGGGCGTCGTCGTGCTGGTGCGCATCATGGACGGCGTGCTGCGCAAGGGCGACCGCATCCGGATGATGCAGACCAACGCCGTCTACGGGGTCGACCGGGTCGGCGTCTTCACCCCGAAGATGACCCAGACCGACGTGCTGGGGCCCGGCGAGCTCGGCTTCCTCACCGGCTCGATCAAGCAGGTGCGCGACACCCGCGTCGGCGACACCATCACCCACGAGCGCAAGGGCTGCACCACCCCGCTGCCGGGCTTCAAGCCGGCCCAGCCGGTGGTGTTCTGCGGCCTCTTCCCGGTCGACAGCGCCGAGTTCGAGGGCCTGCGCGACGCGATCGAGAAGCTGGCGCTGAACGACGCCAGCTTCTCGCACGAGATGGAGACCTCGGCGGCGCTCGGCTTCGGCTTCCGCTGCGGCTTCCTGGGGCTCTTGCATCTCGAGGTGGTCCGCGACCGGCTGGAGCGGGAATACCTGATCGACCTGATCACCACCGCGCCCTCGGTGATCTACATGGTGCACCTGACCGACGGCGGCGTGCGCGAGGTCCACAACCCGGCCGACATGCCGGACCCGGTGCGCGTCGACCACATCGAGGAGCCCTGGATCAAGGCCACCATCCTGGTGCCGGACGAATACCTGGGCGACGTGCTGAAGCTCTGCCAGGACCGGCGCGGGGTGCAGCAGGACCTGACCTATGCGGGCGCGCGGGCCATGCTGGTCTACCGCCTGCCGCTGAACGAGGTGGTGTTCGACTTCTACGACAAGCTGAAGAGCGTTTCCCGCGGCTATGCCAGCTTCGACTACCAGCTCGACGGCTACGAGCCCGGCAACCTGGTGAAGATGCAGATCCTGGTCAACGAGGAGCCGGTCGACGCGCTGAGCGTCATCGTCCACCGCGACAAGGCCGAGCTGCGCGGGCGGAGCATGTGCGAGAAGCTGAAGGAGCTGATCCCCCAGCACATGTTCAAGGTGCCGATCCAGGCCGCCATCGGCGGCCGGGTGGTGGCCCGCGAGACCATCAGCGCGCTGCGCAAGGACGTGACCGCCAAGTGCTATGGCGGCGACGTCACCCGCAAGCGCAAGCTGCTGGACAAGCAGAAGGCGGGCAAGAAGAAGATGCGCCAGTTCGGCCGGGTGGAGATCCCGCAGGAGGCGTTCATCAATGCGCTGAAGATGGATGGGTGACGGCGTCTGCCCGGTCCGGTACCTTCTCTGAATGCCGGTCGTCTCTCACGCCGAGGGCTTCCGGACCTTCTTCCAGTCGAACGAGGTTGCCCCGCGCGAGCCAGTCACGTTCACGTACGGAAAGGCGGCGGCGAGGCGGAGTTCCGGGTGGAGCCGGAGGTCGGCTGGTGCTCTGCGCCGGTTTCGATGCCCGCACCCTTTCCGTCATCCCCGCGCAGGCGGGGACCTTTCCGCCGTGCGGTCCGCGCCGGAGATGCCCCGGCCGGGCCGTGGCATGACGGGAGGCACCCCGCTCCGTCATTCTTCCGCGCCGCGCCCGGTTGCCCGCGGCTGCCAAGGGCGCGCACATGTCCCATTTTGGCACATGTCCGGATTTTTCCAACGGAATCAACGGGCGGCGGCCCCGTCCGCGTGCGGACGCCCCGCGCTCCTCAGCGGATCCGCGCTTGCACCAGGTAGGCGGTGATCTCGGTCTCGCCCAGCGCCTTCATCGCCTCGAGCCGGTGCAGCCCTTCGATCAGCACGTAGCGGCCGTCCGGGCTGCCCTTCGGGTCCTTCAGGTCGTGGCGCACGCTGATCGGGGTGGTCTGGCCGTGCTCCAGCATGTCCTCGGCCAGGGCCTCGACCCGGGCGGGGTCCAGGGTCGCGGCCCGCTTGACCGGCACGTAGACCCGGCCGATCTCGATCTGGTGGCGCTTCATCATCGCCGGGCCAGAGTGGCACCCCGGCCACCGGGCCGCAATCGCCGATTTGCGGACCGGCGCCCCGGCCCCCTGAGTCCGGGCCGCAACACAAGCGCCCCGGCGTGCCGGCCCCGGCTTGCCCGGCCGCCCGCTCTCGCGGCATCATGGCGCCGGCGGCGGCGTCCCGGCCGGCCGCGGAACGGGTTTGAGGCCCCGGGCCGCGGGACTGCCGGCGGGGGAGACGCGAGAGGCACCGCGACAGGCACCAAGGAGGGGAACCCATGAGCAGCCTGCCGAGCCCGGACGACATCAAGGATCTGCTGGGCAGCCCGTTCGTATCGCAGTTCTGGCCGATGATCCTCGGCGTGCTGGCCTTCTTCGGCGGCCTGATCACCGGCAACCGCAAGGTGGCCCTCGTGCTGCTGGCGCTGGCCGGCATCGGTCAGGCCTGGCACCTGGGGCTGTTCGGCCCGTGAGGCATCCGGCCGGCCTCCGGGTCCTGCTGGCCCTGGTCCTCGGCGCCGCGGCGCTGCTCTGGCAGCTCGGCCGGCCGCCGGAGGTGTATTTCCCCCACGCCGACACCGGCCCGGCGGCGGGCGGCATCGTGACCGCCTTGGCCGCGGGCCGCGGCCGCTAGACCTGTGGCCCCCGCCGAACGCGAAAGGGCGGGCCCCCGGCCCGCCCCTTGTGCGGCGCGGCGCCCCCACCCGGCGCCGCGCCACGGCCCCCCGCAAGTGCGGGCGGCGCGATCAGGCCACTGCCGTGGCCCCGCCCTGGCCCGGACGCATGGCGCCGGCGGCTTGAGCCTCGGCCTTCTGGCCGGCTTCCGGCTTCGACGCATCGGCCCGGTGATCCTGCTTCTGGCCGCCCAGCCCCGCCCTGGTCGCGGCAATCCGCGCCTCCGGGTCCGGCTCCTTGCTCAGATCCTCGGCCAGGCGGAGGAATTCCTCGAGCCGGCCAAGCTCTGCCCGGAGGCGGTTGCGGTACTTCACGGCGGTCTGGAGGACGTCGGACATGTCTCTGGCTCCCTGGTCAGACAGTCAGCGGCCGGCAGGCCGCGGTGATGAATGCAGCGTCGAATCGATTGTACCAAGAATTGGGGCCCGTTGATAACCGGATTCCGAAAATAATTCTGTTTAATTGCAATATACACGGTCAACTCAACCTCAAGTATAGTTTACATATACTTTACGCTCCCGCGGAGAGAGTTCTTGCGGAAACTTCCGCCGCTCCGGCCCCCGGTTGGCGGTCCGTTGCGTCTTCCCGGCCGGATCGGGTTTGCCGGGCGCGCGCACGGGCGGCAGAATGGCCGGAGGAGAGCGGGCACGCCACGGCCCGCAGCGGATCACCCGGAGGCGAGATGGTTTACCTGCTGAACCCGGACGATCTCGACAAACTGACGTTCGGCGTCGCCTTCGCGCTCTACTGGCCGATGGTCCTCGGCGCGCTGGTGCTGTTCGTGCTGCTGGTGAACGGATTCCACAAGATGACGATCCCGGCGGTAGGAATGTTCATGCTGCTCCAGGCCTGGCATTCGGGCGTGTTCGGCTGAGCGGTCCGCGCCGGCGCGGCGCCGGTGGATTCGCGTTCCCTCGACGGGCTGCCCGACGCCGAGGTCGTGCCGAGGAAGGAAATCATTGTCCGGCGCGGCACCGCGGTGGAATCGGTGCCGGTCCAGTGACCCTCGGGAACCGGCATCCGCAGTAGGCGGTTGCCCGGACGAACCTCACGCGGCATCATGCTCCGATCGGCAGATGAGGCGCGCAGGGCCCGATGGCGTTCAAGAAATCACCCGATGCGGAATCACTCGGCGGGCCGGCGGATGCGTTTGGCATCGACGACCTGCCGCTCGAGGCGATCGCGAAGTTCCTGGCGGTCTTCTGGCCGGCGGTTTTCGGCGGGATCGCGCTGTTCGTGCTGATCGTCATCGGCCGCGAGCGCCTCGCGATGGTCGTGGCGGCGATCATGGTGACCTTGCAGGCCTGGTTGCTGGGGCTGTTCGGCTGACCTGCGAACTTCACCCCGGACCGGGGATCGGGCAAGCAGCGGTCATCTGTCGGGGTTTCCCACGGGGGGGCAGTGAGCAGGCATCCCGGGTCCGGACCCGGGATGCGCGGCTCAGGCCGCCAGTTCGTCCGGCTCGTCGCCCCGGCGCAGCGCCGCCGAGACCCGCACGCCCCGGCGCACGAAAGCCACCATGCCGTCGATCGCCCGGTCGGTCGGGTCGATTCCGGCGCAGCTCAACACTTCGCGCCCGTCCCGCGAGCGCGCCCACCGGGCCAGTTCCTCGGCGCCGGTGCCCTTGGTCTTCTCGTCCCTGATCGCATCGTCGAGCGCCGCCAGCACCACCGCCGCGAAGAGCTTCCGCGCCCGGGTGGCCTGGTCGCCGATGAATGCGATCGCTTCGGTGTCGCGAAACACTCGCGTCTCCTCATCGATCACGTGTACCGGAATCCCCGACCGGAAGACCGGGGCTCGCTCCCTATTTAGTGCGACATTTCCGCAACTCAAAGCCCTGATTTCGGGATTAATCGTCGCGCCCGCCAGATCCGGCATCCCGCGCCGCCTAGCGGGCGTTGCCGGGCAACGCATTCGCCTGGTTTCAGGCAATCGGCGAGCATGCAGCCAGGTCGGTGGCGGTCACGGTGGAACATAATTGTGCGAGAAGGCGGAATTGGCTAAAAATCCAGTCGCGCTGGCATGGCGTATGTTGGCCTCAAGTCTTCTTCCCTTGCCTTGATGTCCGGTAAGGGCGTTGCCTCGGACCACATCGTTGCGAGTCTGCGCCTCGACTGGATAACCGGGCCCCGGGCCCTGTGGGAAAGGAAATGACGCGATGGCCACCGGCACCGTCAAATGGTTCAACGCCCAGAAGGGCTTTGGCTTTATCGCACCGGACGACGGCGGTAAGGACGTGTTCGTGCACATCACGGCGGTTCGGGCTGCCGGCCTCGAGGGGCTGAAGGACGACCAGAAGGTCAGCTACGAGCTGCAGTCCGGGCGCGACGGGCGCGCTTCGGCCGGGGACCTCAGGCTGCTCTGAACCCCGTCGATTGACGGTCGCCGCCCGGCGGGCCGGCATGTGCCGGACCGATCGCCGCGCGGCAAGATCCGCAGTGCCGACTTGCGGTCAGGGCCCTGGACCGGGTCCAATCTCCTGAATTGACTGTGGTTCCCGCCAGCGGGCGGAAGGCGGCGTGTCCTGCCGCCTCTTGCCGGTGCTGTCCGCATGCCGCCTGCGACGCGGCACGGACTGGTCCGGTGATGCAACCTTTACGCGAAAACTTAACGCAAATTGCCATCGGCGCGGGAATCTGATAGATTTCAGTGGTTGTGAGTGTGGGTGGGTATCGCGTGGAGGTGCCGTATGTCCGCGTCAGTCATGGCCTTTCTGGCGGCCACGGAAGCGAAGTTCGTCTACGCTCCGGGGGTCGAATCTTCCGATACGCTGTTTCCCGGCGAGAAGAGCCTCATGGTGATCAGCGAGGGCACCGGGGCGCTGCTCAGCACCGGCGCCGTCACGCTGGTTCTGCTGCCGGCGATCGCGGCGCTTCTCTATGTCACCGGCCACAGGGTGGCAGCCCCGATTGTCGGCCTGTTTGCGGTGGGACTGTTCCTCGCCCAGATGTTCGGTGCCCCGGCGTAAGACGGGCCCGGTCCTGGCGGCCGCCAGCAACGCGAGAGACGCGCGAATTCGACCTGTTTCCACGGGCAGTTGAGAATCGTGTCGTTTTTGTTGTATTATGAAGGGGTAGGGGCTTTCTTCTACAAGCGTTTTGGAACAGTGGGACAACCCAAGGATACGCATTGATGGAAGGAAAGGCGGTCAACACTGTCTGGGTCGAGGCGTTGTTCGATACCTCGCAGCCTTACCTGTATCTGGTGGTGCTTCCGGCGTTGACCATGTTCGCGCTGGGCTTCCGCAACCAGGCGGTGATCTTTTCGCTGGGCGCTGCCGCGTTCCTGGCGATCATCTGGAACTCCTGACAGCACGGATCTGACGGTCGGACCGTAACCGCGGACCGCTTGGGCGGGACTGCCGCGCGGACGGCGGTTGCGAGTCGTGGGCCGAATGCCTGCTGCGCCGGACGGCACCTTTCAGACTGTAGTAAACAATTGGAGTTACCAACACCGGGTGGCCCGCACGGAAATGGGCTTGCGCATGAGTGCCTGGTGGAGTGCAAAATGAAGATGATTATGGTTCCGGGCGAAGCCCCGGTCTTCGGGTCTGAAGCGATCGACCTGACCCTGCTCAGTCTCGCAGTTCCGGCGCTGCTGGCGATGTTCCTCGGAACCCGCAAGGACTTCGCGGTCTGCGCCGCGATTGTCGCCGGTGCGTCAGTCGTGCTGATCCGCTAGCTGTCCGGCGGGGTGGGAGTTTTCGCCCCGAAAACCGGCGAGGCCGGCGGCTGGCCTACCACCAGCGCCGGGGGCGGGCGGTGAAGCCGGCCCGCGCCTCCAGCGCCGAGGCCGCATCAAGCAGCCCGGCCTCGCCCCAGGGCTGCCCGATGAGCTGCAGGCCGAGTGGCAGGCCGCTGGCGCTCGTGCCGACCGGGACCGCGACGCCGGGCAAGCCGGCAAGGTTGACGGTTATGGTGAACACGTCCTGCAGATACATCGCCACCGGGTCACCCTGCATCTCGCCAAGGCCGAAGGCTGGCGACGGTGTCGCCGGAGCGAGGATCGCGTCGACCGAGGCGAAGGCGTTCTCGAAGTCGCGCCGGATCAGGGTGCGCACCTTCTGCGCCTGGAGATAGTAGGCGTCGTAATAGCCGGCGCTCAGCACATAGGCGCCGACCATGACCCGCCGGCGCACCTCCGGGCCGAAGCCTTCGGCCCGGGTCTTCTCGTACATCTCCACGACGCCGTCGCCCTGACCGAGCCTTGCCCGGTAGCCGTAGCGCACCCCGTCATAGCGGGCGAGGTTTGACGACGCCTCGGCCGGGGCGATGATGTAGTAGGCCGGCAGGGCATACTTCGTGTGCGGGAGAGAAATGTCGACGACCTCGGCGCCCGCATCGCGCAGCATGTCGGCTCCCTTGACCCAGAGCGCGTCGATCTCGGCGCCGAGGCCCTCGCGGTATTCCTTCGGCAGCCCGATGCGCTTGCCGCGCAGGTCGCCACCGAGAGCCGCCTCGAAGTCAGGCACCGGCCGGTCGGCCGAGGTCGAATCCTTCGGGTCGTGCCCGGCCATGGCCTTGAGCAGGATCGCCGCGTCGCGCACGGTCTTGGCGAAAGGCCCCGCCTGGTCGAGCGACGACGCATAGGCGATGATCCCCCAGCGCGAGCAGCGGCCATAGGTCGGCTTGATGCCGACCGTGCCGGTGAAGGCCGCCGGCTGGCGGATCGATCCGCCCGTGTCGGTGCCCGTGGCGCCGAGGCAGAGATCGGCCGCGACCGCCGTCGCCGACCCGCCCGACGAGCCGCCGGCGGTGATCGGCGTGGTGTCGCCCTCGCGCCGCCAGGGTGAGACGCAGGGCCCGTAGACCGAGTTCTCGGTCGAGCTGCCCATGGCGAACTCGTCCATGTTGAGCTTGCCGAGCATGACCGCGCCGGCGTCCCAGAGCTTCGACGTGACTGTGCTCTCATAGGGCGGCGTGAAGCCGTCGAGGATCCGCGAGGCGGCCTGGCTGCGCACGCCTGCGGTGCAATAGACGTCCTTGATCCCGAGCGGGATGCCGAGCAGGTCCGACTCGTCGCCGGCGGCGCGGCGCTGGTCGGCCGCGTCGGCCATGGCCAGTGCCTTGTCGGCGGTGACGGTGACGAAGGCGTTCAGCGCGCCCGCCCCGGCGATGGCGGCGAGGCAGTCCTCGGTGATCTCGCGCGAGGTGGTCTCGCCCGCGCGCAGCATCTCGCGGGCATCGGTGATGGTGAGGGTCGAGAGGGCCGCCATCGTCTACTCCACCACCTTGGGCACCGCGAAGAAACCCTCGCGCGCGTCCGGCGCGTTGGCGAGGATGTCGGCCTGGCGGTCGCCGTCGGTAACCTCGTCGGCCCGGCGCTTCAGCGCCATCGGCGTGACCGAGGTCATCGGCTCGACACCGGAGACGTCGACCTCGGCGAGCTGCTCGACCCAACCGAGGATCGAGTTCAGCTCCGCCGCCAGCGGCGCAACCTCCTCCTCGCGAAGCGCGATGCGTGCCAGGTGAGCGACCTTGCGGACGGTATCGGTGTCGATCGACATGGAATCCTCGCGGCGGGATGTCGGTTCGGCGGGAGGTTTAGCGGGGCAGGGGGAGGGGGGCAAGGGCCGGGAACCGCCGCGCCGCGCGCCATCCGTTGCCGGAATGCGCCCGACCGCCGAGCGCCCAACCGAATGTTAACCGCTTTCCGTCATCACTTCACGCGTAACGGTCGCGGGGTTGGCCGACGTGGCGGGCGGGAGCCGAGGTGATGACGGTGGGTCGGGTTCTGAAGAAGAAGCTCGGTGCGATCCAGTCGCGTGGCTACAATTACCCGATTCTCACGACGCTCGTGGCGAAGCTCGAACGCGCCGCAGCCAAGGGCGGAGGCTCGGCGCTCGGCCTGCCGGTCGAGGCGATCGTCAAGCAGTCGCGGGTCGAGCGCATCGGCGCTCTGATCGATATTCTCCCGATGCCTGGCCTGTTCACGGTGATGACCTCCGAGCGGGGCGACACGGCGCTGGTCGGCTTCGACATCCAGCTTGTCGACCACGTTGTTGACATCCTGGCCGGCGGCGAGCCCAACATCTCGCAACGCTTCCCTGCACGGGCGCCAACGGCGATCGATGCCGCGCTCTGTGGCCGTCTGATCGATGCAATGATCAACCTGCTGAGCGAAGAAATCTCGCAGATGGCCGGCGAGGCGGCGCTGGCGCAGCTGCGGCGCGGCCAGATCGAGCACATGCCGATGAATCTCCACTACCTGCTGCCGGACCAGCAGTACCTCACCTATCACATCAGCCTCGACATCGGAGAGGACGCGCGCAACGGCGACCTGTTCGTCGCCATCCCGCTGTCCTGGATCGAGCCGGTCGAGGCGGCCCTGAGCAAGGTGCGCTTCATCCGCGCGCAGGGAGAGTTCGGACAACTGGAGCGCCCACATGCGAAGGGTGGTGCAGCAGTCACCCCTGCGGATCAGCGCGGTGATCGATCTCAGCCGGATGCAGATCGCCGAGCTGACCCGCTTCGAGGTCGGCGAGTTGCTGCCGCTGGCGGATGCGACGGTCGACAATGTGACCCTGGTACTGCGCGCGGACGGCTCGTCCCATCCGATCGGCCGCGGCCGTCTCGGCGTTTTCCGGCACAACAAGGCGATCAAGATCGTCGAGCCGCCGGATCCAAGCCTCCTCGGACCACTGATGGAGACACTTGCGACAGAGCACACGCATGAGCGGTGACAAGCAGGAGGCGGGCGCGCTCGCGCGGCCCGAAAGATGTGGCGTCTCAGTCGCCCAGGAGATCGCCGAGGCGCGGCGCGGGCTTGAACCGGGCTGCCGGTTCGACATCGACGCCAGCCAGGTCTTGCGCATGTCCTGCACGGCGGCCGTCGCACTGGTCAGCGTTGCCCGCAGCGCAACGGCCTCCGGCGGCGCATTGGTGATCCGCGCTCCGACGGCGGCCTTCACCGACGCCTTCGCCGATCTCGGCTTGTTCGAGGCACTGACGAACATGGAGTTCGCCGAATGAAAAGGGTTCTTGCCGTGGACGACTCGCGGACCCTGCGGGACATGCTGGTCGACTGCCTGACCGGCGCGGGGCATCAGGTCTACGTCGCCGGTGACGGGGCCGAGGCGCTGAATGCGCTTCGAGAACACCGCCCGGATATCGTCATCACCGATCTCAACATGCCGGGAATGAGCGGGCTCGACCTTACCGCCAAGACCCGCGCGCACACGGTGCTGAAGGCGATTCCGGTCTTCGTCGCCACCAGCGAGGTCTACTGCTCCACGCTGGACCGCAGCCATATCAACGGCGTGATCCCGAAGCCGTTCAGTGTCGCGACAATGAAGACGGCACTGGAGTCGGTAATCGGCGCATTGACCTAGGCCGGATCGCCGGCGATGGCCGTTCCGTCGTGCCCTTGGTGCGGTGCCGGGTGCCCTCACCCCCGCGCGCGTCGGGGCGCCGGTCGACCTGGCCGGCGAGGCGATCGCCTCGCCGCTCCAATCCGGCGGCGCGGCGGCCGCATCGGCGCGTGAAGGGAGAAGCGATGTCCATTCCGGTTCCGGCCCAGGCTTCGGCGTCGCGGGCCGCCGTGTCCCAGGTTTCGGCGCCCCTGCATTCGATGACACCGGCCTCCGCGTTCAGCCGGGCGCAGAAGGCGGCGATCCTGCTCGGCCTGCTCGGCACCGAGGCGGCCGGCCCGGTCTTCGAGGGACTGGATGAAGGCTCGGTGAAGCGCTTCGTGCGCACCATGGCCGGCCTCGGGCAGGTCGAGCCCGAGGTCGTGCGCGCCGTGGTGAGAGAATTCCTTGCGGAGATCGAGCAGGCCGAGCATTCGGTGCAAGGCGGATTGAATGCAGCGCGCACGATCATCGACCGCCATCTCGACAAGGCGGTTGCGTCGCGGATCCTGGACGAACTCGACGTGTTCTCGGGCCGCAATGTCTGGATGCGGCTCTCGGTCGTCGATGCGCAGGTGATGGCCGAGTTCCTGGCCCGGGAGCATCCCCAGTCGGCGGCGCTGATCCTGTCGCGGCTCTCGCCGGAGCACGCGGGGAGGATCGTCAGCCTGCTCGACTTCGAGAAGGCGCAACAGGTCGTGATGGCGATCCGCAAGATCGTCCGCCTGCCGGCGAGTTCGGTCGATGCCATTGCCGAGAGCATCAACCGAACCCTGTTCACCAGCAAGGTCAGTTCCACGGCAACGCAGCCCGCGGAGCGGCTCGGGTCGATCATCAACCATGCGTCGGGCGAATTTCGCGACAGCATCATCGAGTTCCTGGAAGGATGCGATCCGGAGTTCGCGGACGAGACCAAGCGGAACATGTTCACCTTCCCCGACATCGAAGCCCGGCTGCGCCGGCAGGATGTCGGCGCGGTCGTCCGTTCGGTCGATCCCCAGACACTGATCAAGGCGCTGGCCGGAGCGGAGAAGAATGCGCCCGAGACGAAGAAATTCATTCTTGCGAACATGTCGACCAGAATGGCCGAGGCGATAGCGCAGGAGATCAAGGAAGCCGGGGTCGTGCGCCGGAAGGAGATCGACATCGCCCAGAGCGAGGTGATCAAGGCGATCCAGCGCCTGGAGCAATCGGGCGAGATCACCCTGGTCAAGGACGACGAGGAGTAGCCCTCCCGCAGGGTGCCGGGGCGCGGCGATGCCGGAGAGCGCCGGTGCCAGAGGATGCCGCAGGTCGCGGGAGTTGCCGGTGGAGTTGACGGGGGTGATCCGACGTCGGCAGAGGAAGGGCCCTGCGTCCAAACGCCAGTGGCCGCCCCCCGGGAGCGGCCACCTCACGCAACAGCTACGAACACACACGAACGCGTACGCACTGCCGCCACGGCTGTAGGGACAGGATCGGGCGGCTTCGCGAATCTGAGGGATCGGGCGGAAAACACAATGGGCGCCCGCTGGCGGATATTGAAATCATGAACAATTATAGTTCTCACGTCTTCGCGATCCCGCCGGGATTCGCGAGTTACGTGAGTATTCAATGCCGATAAAAAACTAATCAGGTGCAATTCCCGAATCGGCCACCGCAGCGATCGGACGGCTCGGGCCCCGGCCATTTGGCACCCGCGCCTCGCGGCTCTGCCAGGAGGTCAGCGCATCGCCAGATGGGCGCTGTCGCTCCGCGTCGCGGCGACGATCTCCCAGCGGCTCTTGTCCTCGGCCGCCTGCATCGCCAGGAACCTGTAGCCCGATCGGTGCCACGGCACGACGTGCGAGGTCAGGCTGTCGAGCACGAGGTCTCCGCTCGGGTGGCGCAGGACCAGGACCGCATGGTTGTCGCCGCGGCGGTCGAGGACGATGGCGACGGACAGATTGCGGGCCGGCACGCCGGCATCGAGCAGGTCCTTGTACTTCTGGAGCACGAAGTCCTCGCAGTCGCCCTGACCGTTGTCCGGCAGGGTCCAGTATTCGGCGACACCGTAATTCTCGGGATCGCTGAGCTGGGTCACGGCGCGATTGACGCGGCGGTTCACTGTTTCGGCCAGCTCGAGCAGCCGGTCGGCGTCGATCGGCCGGGCATCGGGCGCCTGCGCGGCGGGGTCGTCGGATGCGCAGAGCCAGCCGAGCCGGGCACAGGAGTCCCGGAAGCCCGGCGGCGCCTTGATCGGCGTGCCGGTTGCGGATGGCGCATGCGCGGCCGGAAGGACGCTCGCCGTCTGCGCCCGGGCGCCCGTTGAAAACCCGCCCGCGGCCAGAATGACGACCAGTCCTGCGATGACCTGCGCTCCCCGCATGCCAGCTGTACTCCCCACTCGTGATCGGCGACGCCCCGCGCCCGGGAGCCTGACGGGCCGCCAGGGCCTGGCGCCGCCGTTCCGCCCGGGCCGGAACCTCGCCGGTTCCAACCACCTGTCACACCCCGCCGCGGGAGGTAGGCCCAACCGACCGTGCGAGATTCGTTGCAAGCAGGCACGGGTCGGGGCGGCACGGGCGATTCAGGTACGATTATCCAGAAGAACGGTATTAATTCAAAACTATAAATGTCCGAAATTTAAGAAAATCGCCAAGATTTCGCCACGCTCTAACGCAAAGGTTGAGTAGTTATCCATGAGGTCACCACGAAGTTGCGAGATAATGGTGTGTGAAATGAACGGTACAGACAAGCGTATGTACGGCCCGTTAAAGATTCGGGCCGGGGCAAGCGAAGGGCGCCGGGAACTTCCCGGCCGGCCGCGACTGGTGAAGCGCCTGCGCCTCGGTGCGGTGCTGATGGCGGGGGCAGCGGGACTTCTGGCCGGGCCACTTCCGGCCGTAGCCGCGCCCGACGACTTCAACCTCACTGCCTTCGGCGGAACGGCAGCAACTGCCGTCCTGGCATCGCAGAATTCTGACGAGTGTCAGTTCTGGGACATCGCTTGCCTGCTCGACCGCCCGGCCGGGACCGTTTCCGCGGGACCCGAGGCTGGGCTCGGTGACAAGAGGGGAAATGAGGGCGGAGAACCCAGCGATAGCGGCGGCGGCGGCAATGGCGGCGGCGGCGGCAATGGCGGCGGCGGCAGCAATGGCGGCGGCGGTAGCGACGGCGGCGACGGCGGCGACGGCGGCGATGGCGGCGACGGCGGCGACGGCGGCGACGGTGGCGACGGCAGCGACGGCGGCGACGGTGGCGACGGCGGCGACGGCGGCGACGGTGGCGACGGCAGCGATGGCGGCGACGGTGGCGACGGCGGCGCCTGCGGCACCAGCTGACACGGCGGCCAGAGGCACAACTCCGGCAACCACGCTGGCCGCCCGGGGCGGCTGAAACAACAGGCGCCCGCGTCCTTGACGGGAAGCGGCGCCTTCCTCGCCGCGCGACTGCTTCCCACGGCCGCAACCATGGGGCATGCTGTTCCGGAACCGGCAGATGCGGGACCCGCCAGCGGCCTCCGAGTGCCGGGCTGCGGCTCCCGGCCACCGGCCATTGGCCGCGACATGGCAGCGAGGGAGAGGACATGCGCGGAGGCATCATTACCGCACCACAGCCCGAGGCGGTCGAGGCTGGCGCAGATGTTTTGCGGGCGGGCGGCAACGCAGTCGATGCGGCGGTGGCCTGTGCGCTGGTGCAGACGGCGGTCGATCCGATCATGTGCGGGGTGGCGGGTTTCGGCTCGATGCAGGTCTATCTCCCGGGTCAGGGGGTGCACGGGTTTCTGGATTTCCATGGCCGCGCACCGTTGGCATCGCGCCCGGGCATGTGGGCCGACATCGTGCTCGGCGAGGCCGAGGACGGGTTCGGCTTCCTGCTGGAGGGCGCGGTCAACGAGATCGGCTACCAGTCCATCATGACGCCGAACACCCTCAGGGCGCTCGATGCGGCGCTTGGGCGGTTCGGCACCCGCAGTCTCGCCGAGCTGATCGGTCCCGCCATCGCCTATTGCGAGGAGGGGTTCCAGGTCCGCCCCCATGTCAGCGCGTTCTGGAGCGACGTGCCGGCGGGCGGCAGGGTTCCGCATGCCGAGTTCGTGACCCGCTTCCCGGCGACGCGGAAGATCTATGCCGGGGCCGATGGCGCGCCGCGGCGGGTCGGCGACTTACTGCGGAACCCGGACATGGGGCGCACCTACCGCCGGATCGCCGAGCACGGTGCGGACGACTTCTACACCGGCGCAATCGCCCGCGAGATCGCAGAGGACATGGCGCGGAACGGCGGGCTGCTCGCGGCGGCCGATCTGGCGGGTGTGGCGCCGCTCGACGCCGAGCCTCTGTGGGGAACCTATCGCGGCCACAGGGTCTCGACCAACCAGCCGCCGGGAGGCGGGGTGATGATCATCGAGATGCTGAACATCCTGGAGAACTTCGACCTGGCGGCCATGGGGCACAACTCGCCCGACTACATCGCGACCGTCTCCGAGGCGATGAAGATCGCGACCGTCGACAAGGACCGGAAGGTCGGCGACCCGCGCTTCGTCGAGGTGCCGTTGGCGGAGCTGACCTCGAAGGACTATGCGGCGCAGATGGCGGAGCGAATCCGCAGCGGCGAGAAGACCCATGTGCCGCGCCTGAACGCCGGCGGCGAGGAGTCGAAGGACACCACCCATGTTTGCGTGGTCGACGGGCGGGACAATTGCGTCTCGATCACCCATTCGATCGGCATGCCCTCGGGTGTGGTCACCGAAGGGCTGGGCTTCATGTACAATGGCTGCATGGGGGTGTTCGACCCACGTCCGGGCCGCGCGGGCTCGGTGGCGCCGGGCAAGGCGCGGTTCACGGCCATGTGTCCGACGATCCTGTTCGATTCGCAGGGTCCCTGGTTCGTCACCGGCGCTCCGGGAGGCACCTACATCACCATGGGGGTGCTGCAGGGGATCCTGAACGCGGTCGACTTCGGCATGAGCGCCCAGGACGCGGTGTCGGCGCCGCGGTTCTGCACCACCTCGGATACCATCGATGTCACCAACCGGGTCCTGCGGCGCACCCAGCGGGCGCTGGAGGATCGGGGCTACCGGGTGCGGCGCTCGCCGCTCAGCTATGGCTTCGCCGGGGTGCACGCGCTTCGCCGCACGGCCAGTGGCTGGGACGGTGGCGCCGACCCGGGGCGCGACGGCATGGCGATCTCGGTCTAGGCGGCTGGGTGGCTCAGGGGCGCCGGGCTGCGTTTCCCCGGGCATCCCACTGATCGGAGACAAAAAACCTCGCCCGTCCTGTTCGAGCTTCCCCTCCAGCCCGATGCCGTTGCCGAATCGGCCATGCGGAACTGAAGGCGATTCCTCGCGATAACTCGTGCGATTCAATGCTTTGGGAGTGCTATCTGACGCTCTCCGGAGCCAACTGCCGCATCGCTCTATCATGAAGTAAAATTTGAATAAAATTGTCTATCACCATGTTTTAAATCATACAAAAGTCAGATTCAGTTTGGCGAAAAGAAGCCGATGCGCTAACGTGGCGGTTGCAAGCAGCCCAGTCCTTTTCGCGTTGCGGTTGTATTGCGGGAAGCTGAAGGGGGATGTCGAAATGGCCGATGTCGTGAAGATCGCGAGGGATCGCGTCACCGCTCTCGAGGCGGAAACCGGCCGGCTCCGGGACTTTATCCGGATGGCCGAGAAACTGATGAAGGATGGAACCCTGGGGGGGACGACGACGCCGAACGGGGACGTTCGCAGGACCGAGGAAGCGGGAAACTCTGGCCCCGCCGCCAGCGGCTCGGCAGCGGCCGCCAAGAATGGCGTGGACGAAGATGACAGCGACCTGACGCTTGGCGACCGTGCCGCCGAGACGCCAGCGCCGCACACCTTCGCCAAGCAGGTCGAGTCGGCGCTCGAACGCAAGAACTTGTTCCGGCGTCCGAGCCCCTGACCCCGACGAGGCGTCAGCGTCGTGGCGGCGGGGCCAGCGCCCCGCCGCCTGTCAATTTTCAGAACTTGCCGTATTCGAGGTAGGCCTGCTGCGGGTCCATCCCGCCCCGGATCGCCCGGCGGATGGCGCTTTCGGTGCCGATAGCGGTCTCGGCCTTCGCCACCACCTCCCCGACGATCCCCTGTGGCACCCGGATCAGACCGTCGCGGTCGCCGACCATGTAGTCGCCGGGCACGATGTCGACCTCGCCGATGCGGACCGGCACCATGGTCGCGGCGGGCAGCCACCAGCCGACGATGTCGCGGGGCGTGAAGCCGGAACCCCAGGTCTGGAATCCGAGCTCGAGCAGGAAGTCCGCGTCGCGGATCATACCGTCGACCACGGCGCCGCGTACGCCCTTGTCGCGCAGGGTCTCGGCCGACAGCTCGCCCATATGGGCGACGGTGCTGTCATTGGTCTGGTTGACCCAGACATGGCCGGACGGGCATTGCGACAACAGCCCGGTCCAGGCGAGCAAAGTCTCATGCGGGTCGGCGGTCGGGTCGACCTTGCCGAGGATGGTGAAGGCGGGGCCGGCCATCGCGCGTTCGGGCATCAGCGGGCGCAGCCGGGGCGGCAGGGTGAAGTGCTTCAGCCCCATCGCCCGCATCACGTCGTGGACGACGCCGGTGTAGCATTTAGCGAGACGGTCGCTGAGCGCGTCGGACATGGTATTCCCCCGTGAACGGAGTCAGGCGGCCGGCAGGCAGGCCGGGCCGATCGGATCGAAGCTCTTGTAGGTCAGGATGAACTCGCGGTGGCCGAGCTCCTCGGAGCGGGTCCGCCGGCCGCGGGCAGTGGCAAGGGTCAGCTCGTAGATCTCGGCCCCGATCTCGGCGAGCGGCGTGCCGGAAAGCACCCGGCCGGCATCCACGTCCATGTCGTCGGCCATCCGGGCGTAGGTCTCCGGGTTGGCGCAGATCTTGACCACCGGCGAGATCGCCGAGCCGACCACCGAGCCCCGCCCGGTGACGAAGTAGGTCAGGTGGGCGCCGCAGGCCATCAGCTCGGCGATCTCGGCATTGTCGTTGATGTTGGGGAAGCCGAAGCGCACCTCGCCGTCCGGGACCACGTCGAGCAGGTAGAGCCCGCCGCGCGGCGGCACGTCGCCGGGCTTCAGCAGGCCGGAGATCGGCGAGGAGCCGGACTTGGCATAGGCGCCGAGCGACTTCTCCTCGATGGTGCTGAGGCCGCCCTCGGCGTTGCCGGCGGCGAAGGAGCCATAGCCGAGGGTGGCGTAGTAGCGGGCGGCCTTGGCGACGGCGGCGGTCAGCTCGGCGCCGAGTTCCGGGGTGGCGGCGCGGGCGGCCATGATGTGCTCGCAGCCGATCAGCTCGCCGGTTTCCTCGAAGATGCAGGCGGCGCCCTCGGCAACGAGGCGGTCGAAGGCCAGGCCCGCGGCCGGGTTGCCGGTGATGCCGGAGGTGCCGTCGGACCCGCCGCAGACCGTGCCGACGACGAGTTCGCTCACGGCCATCGGCACGCGCTCGGTCGTCCCGAGTGCCGGCAGGGTGGCGCGGATGAAGGCCTGCCCGGCCTCGATCGCCCGCCGGGTGCCACCGGCGCCCTGGATCACCACCGTCTCCACCGGACGGCCGCTGGCGGCGACGGCACGGGCCAGGCCGTGGCGGTCGAAGCTCTCGCAGCCGAGAGAGACCAGCAGCGCGGCGCCGACATTTGGATGGGTGCAGAGCGCCTCCATCATCCGCTGCGAATAGGGGTTGGGGTAGCAGCCGGGGAAGCCGATCACGTGGACGTCGTCACCGCGGAAGCCGAGCGCGATCTCGCGGGCGACGTGATGGGCGCATTCCACCAGATAGGCGACGACGAGGACGTTGCGGATTCCCTTGCGCCCGTCCTGCCGGGGGTAGCCGGTCAGCATCCGCCGGCCTCCGGCAGCACGTAGATGGGCGTATAGGCCGAGCGGATATTGTGCACATGGACATGGGCGCCCGCCGGGATTGCCTCGGTGGCGATTCCGATCGGGGCGCCGTATTTGAGCACGGTCTCGCCGGCGGCGATCGGCCGGGCGGCAACCTTGTGACCCAGGGTGAGCGGCTTCGGCAGGGCGACTTGCCGGCCGTCGATCATCAGGGTCTCGCCCGCCGGCACGGTGGTCGCCAGCACCAGCACGTCGTCCTGCGGCCCGAGGCGGACCAGGCGGCTGTCGGTGTCGGACTCTGGCATCGCGCGGATCCCTCCCTCCGGGCTGCGGCCAAGGCTCGAGCTTAGGCGAAAGCCGGGCGGCTGCCTACCCGGAGGCGGTGACTTGCGGGCCCCTGTGCTTGACATCCGCGGGCGGCGCCGGAGTATCGGCCCGACGACCCCGGCATCCCGCAAACTTCCGGACTCCATGCGCTCCTCGATCCTGCCCCTGCTGATCGTGCTCGCGCCGCAGATCGCGCTCGCCGCGGTGCAGAGCGGCGTGCCGGTGCTGGCGCCCGCCATTGTGGCGTCGCAGGGTATGGAGCCCGAGGCGGTCGGCCTGCTCGGCGGGGTGATGGGCTTCGGCTCGGTCTGGTTCTTCGCCGCCAACCGGTCGGTGACCCCGGTGCTGGGGCCGCTCCGGGCGCTGATGGCGGCCGCCGCCCTGGCGATCGCCGGGACCGGGCTGCTGCTGACCGGCTTTTTGCCAGCGGTCTTCGCCGGGGCGGTGGCGATCGGCTTCGCCTATGCGGTCACCGCGCCGGCGGGAAGCCAGATCCTGTCGCGGCACACGCCGCGGCGGCTCTGGGGCACGCTGTTCTCGATCCGCCAGTCCGGCGTGCCGATGGGGGCGACGATTGCCGGGCTCGTCGGCGCCGGGCTGGCGGCGGCGTTCGGCTGGCGCTGGGGGGCGGCGGCGCTGGCAGTGGTGCCGCTGGCCTGCATCGCCGTGCTGGCGCTGGTGCCGGAGCGGTTCCGCGAAGGGGCGAGCGGAGCGCCCTTCCGCCCGCGGGCGCTGTTCGCTCCGGCGAATGCGGCGGCGCCATTCGTGACGCTCGGCCGGATGCCGCAGCTCCGGCCCCTGACCCTCGCCAGCCTCGGCTTCGCCATGGGGCAGGGGAGCGGCTTCGCATTTCTGACGACGTTCCTGACCGACTCGCTCGGCTTCAGTCTGGCGCTGGCGGGGGCGGTGTTCTCGATGGCCCAGCTCGCCAGCTTCGCCGGCCGCGTGGCGGTCGGAGTGCTTGCCGACCGCCTGGGGTCGACCCGGTGGATGCTGGTGGCGATGGCGGTGGCGTCGGCGGCGTCGCTGGTGCTGATCTCGGCCTTCGGGGCCGATTGGCCGCGCTGGCTGATCTTCGCCTGCGCCGCGGCAGCCGGCGCCTCGATCGCCACCTGGAACGGTCTGTTCCTGGCCGAGATCGCCAAGGTCGCGCCGGAGGACGAGGTCGCCGAGGCGACCGCCAGCGCCACCTTCTTCACCTTCGTCGCCTACATGTTCGCGCCGCCGCTGTTCGGTGCCATGGTCTGGCTGGCGGGCTATGGCGCCGCGTACTACCTGGTCGCGGCGCTGGTGCTGAGCGCAGGTGCGGTTCTCGCGCTCTCGCGTGGGGAAACGGTCGCGGAAAGGTGATTGGCCGTTGACGCCGGCGGAGGGGCGCCCATGCTTCGGCCATGGTTGCAACCGAGGATCAAGACGGTTTCTACGCGGCGCTGCCGAGCTTCTCGGAGTTCGACGGCTTTGCCGACTTCACCGCCTATGCTCCCGTCCCGGAGGACTGGGTGGTGGTCTGCGGTGACGTCCGCGGTTCGACCCGGGCGATCTCCGAGGGGCGTTACAAGGAGGTCAACATGGCCGGGGCCGCGGTGATCACCGCGGTGCTGAACGTCTGCACCAGGCAGGAGGTGCCTTTCGTCTTCGGGGGCGATGGCGGGCTGGCGGTCGTGCCGGCGGCGGCGGCCGGCGCCGCGTCGGAGGCGCTGAGGCGGTTGCGGGGGTTCTGCACGTCGGCATTCGGGCTGGACCTGCGGGCGGCGGCGGTGCCGGTGTCGCGGCTGCGGGCCGAGGGGTATGATGTGCGGGTCCGCAAGTTCGCGCTCGGCCGGGGCAACTTCCTGGCGATGTTCGCGGGCGGCGGGGTCGAGCGGGCGGAGGAGCTGCTGAAGTCGCTGCCGTCAGGGGATCCGGCGATCCTCGCCGCCGAGCCGGCCGGGGACCCGGATCTGGAGGGTCTGTCCTGCCGCTGGGAGCCGCTGGAGTTGTCGCGCGGCCAGATGATCGCGCTCATGGCCCGCCCGCTCGGGGCCGGAGCCGGGGCGGCGACCGAGACCGAAAGCTATCGCCGGATGCTTGCCGGGCTGTCGGCGATCCTCGACGGCGGGCTCGGAGACTTCGCCCCGGCCTCGGACCGGACGCTGCGCTTTCGATGGCCGCCGCGCGGGCTGAAGCTCGAGGTACGGACGGCGGGCGCCCGGCGGGGGTATCTCGGCGCTTTCGCCTCGGCGATGGCGACCTCGCTGTTGCAGCTCTGGTGCGAAAGCCGCGGTGCGCGGGTCGGACCCTATGATGCGCCACGCTACCGCGAGGAGCTGATGGCGCAGACCGATTTCCGGAAATTCGACGGGATGTTGCGGACGGTGCTCGATGTGACGAACGAGCAGGCCGACCGGATCGCCGGCTGGTTCGAGGCGGAGTATCGCGCCGGCCGGCTGGTCTATGGCCTGCACCGCGACCGCGCGGCGCTGATGACCTGCCTGGTGTTCAACCTGCGGCAAGGCGAGCATGTGCATTTCATCGATGCGGCAGGCGGCGGGTTCGCCAGGGCGGCGGAGGGGTTCAAGGCCCGTCTTGCGGCACTGGGATAGGTCGTCAACGCGGCTGCAGCAGTTCGCCATAGATGCGGAGGTGCTCGGCCACCACGGACTCCACCCGGAACACCCGTTCGGCCAGTGCCCGGCCCGCCCGGCCCATGGCGCGCCGCCGCTCGGGGTTCTCGGCCAGCGTCCGGATCGCGGCCGCCAGCGCCGCCGCGTCGCGGGCCGGGACCAGCAGGGCGCTCTCGCCCGGTTCGACCGCGTCGCGGCAGCCCGGCACGTCGGTGGTGACGATGGCCCGGCCGCAGGCGGCGGCCTCGATCAGCGCCTTCGGCAGCCCTTCGCGGTAGGAAGGCAGCACCACAATGTGCGCGGCCTGCATCAGCCTGGCGATGTCGCGCCGGTGGCCGGGGAACTCCACGAGCCCCTCGGCCTTCCAGCGCGCCAGCATGGCGGCGGGCACGCTGGTGGGGTTCTGCGGGTCCGGGTCGCCGGCGAGGGTGAAGCGGGCTTCCACTCCGGCGTGCCAGAGCATCCGTGCCGCCGCGACGAACTCTGCGGCACCCTTGTCGATGAGGATGCGCGAGGGCATCAGCACCTGCACCGGCCCCTCGGGCTCCGGGAGTGCCGGGAATGCCGCTAGATCGACGCCGGAGCCGCGGATCATCTCGATGGCGGTGCGGGTTGGCAGGCCGATCCGGGTGAAGGCGTCGCGGTCGGAGGCGTTCTGGAAGATGACCCGGCGATTGGCGCCGCCAAGCGCCACCCGGTAAAGGCCCCCGACCGCGGTCCGCAGCGCGCGGGCTCGCATTCCCTCGGCGATGAACACGTAACCGAGCCCGGAGATGGCCGAGACCGCGGCCGGCACGCCGGCCAGCCGGGCGGCTATCCCACCCCAGATTACCGGCTTGATCGTCACCGTGTGCACGATGTCCGGCCGAAGTCGCGCCATCAGGCGAACGAGGGCGGAGAGGCTCCGGGCCTCGCCGATCGGGCTGCGGCCACCTCGATGGAGCGGGATCGGGTGGTGGGTCATGCCGAGAGCGCGGATCTCGGCGGTCGCTTCCGGATCCTCGGGCGTGGCGACATGCACGTCATAGCCGCCGGCCAGCGCTCCGAGCGCGACCGGGCGGCGGTGGGACAGGAAGAAGGCAGGGTCGTTCAGCACGTAGAGAAGCCGCCGCCCATTCGCCGACCGGGAGCGCGCAATGGACGGAAACTTGGAGGGGGCCTCCGCCGCCGCGGCGGGCGCGAGAGCCAGACCTGATCGGGCGGTGGCCACGGGCCCCGCCTACCGTGCTCCGGCGCCGGTGAAGACGACGTGGAGCGTGCGCCCGAGCACGTAGAGCTCCATCCCGAGCCCGCCGGACCGGATGTAGCGCAGGTCCTGGCGCGTTTTCTCGACTGTCGCACCGACTCCCTCGGCATAGCCCGATTCGACCTGCGCTAGCCCGGTGATGCCGGGGCGCACCGCGTGGCGCTGCCGGTAGCCGGGGATGCTGTCGATATAATGCTGCGCGTGGTCCCAGTAGTCCGGGCGCGGACCGATCACGCTCATGTGGCCGGCAAGCACGTTGAGGAACTGCGGGAGTTCGTCGATCCGGCTGCGGCGCAGCACCTGGCCGAGCGGTGTGATGCGGTCGGCCTCGAGCGGATCGTCCGGCCCGCGGCTGATCCGGGCCGCCGGCCACATGGTCCGGAACTTCACAGCCCGGAACGGCCGGCAATCCCGCCCCATCCGCGTCTGCACGTAAAACAGCGGGCCGGCGTTCCAGATCGGATTCAGGACCAGGAGCAGAAGCGCCATGGCGCCGATCAGCGGCAGGGCGACAAGCGCGACTGCGATGTCGAAGACCCGCTTGGCGGCCGTGAACGCCGGCGCGAGGGTGGCCTGCGATACTGGCGATACCGGCGGAAGATCCTCAACAGCGGCTTCGGTCGCCACGACGACAGTCGCGTCGATGGCGAGCTCCTGCACATGCGTATTCATCGCAAAACTGCCTTCCTGCCCGATCCGGCATGCACGACGGCACGCTCTCGTTGCTCGTGCCGCGGGTTGCTTCGAACCCTCGGGCCGGGGAGGTTAACGTCCACTCCCGGCTTGAGAATCCAACGAACCCGTACAGCACGGCTCCGTCGCAGCGATGATTCCCACGACGGTAGTTAAGTAAGACTTAAAACATATTCGTGAAAAACACGCGCAAAATTCTCTGCGGACCGTGCGCAAAATTGATCAATCTCTGTGATCCGTCGCAACTCGCCCTGCCCGGCCACTTCAGTTGGCCGGGTCTCTCGCAGTGCGCCGGCAGCGTGTACGGCGTTCCCGGCTACATCCTTGCGTCTCTGTCCAGCCCTGCCTATAGCCATACCCGACGATGCCGGCGCCGCCGGGTCGGCCAGAGACCGGTCACGCAGAGAGTGGTCGCTCCCGGGCGGGCCGGACGCGGCGGCGGAGCGCCTCGCGGCGAGCGCGGTGGGTAAAGATGGGTCTGGATTCCAATGTGAGGCAAGCGGTCACCCTGCTTCGTTCCGAGGCGGAGACGCCGGCCCTGACCGATTCCGAGCTCGACCTGCGCCGCATGATCATGATCGTCTGGCGCGCGAAATGGCTGATGGCCACGTTCGCGATCCTGGGAATTGCGGTGGCCTATCTCCACCTGCTGCGGGTGACGCCACTCTTTACCGCTGAATCACGGGTGCTGTGGGAGATCGAGCAGGCAAACGTGGTCGATCTCGACCCTGTCGCCCAGAGCCTCGGTGGCGATTTCTTCTCGCTGGCATCTCAGATCGAGGTGATCGAGTCCGGACGGCTCCTGGCCCGCGGGGTAAAGGAACTCGACCTGGTCAATGACCCGATCTTCAACATCAAATTGCGGCCTCCCGAGGGCTGGACCCGCTGGCTTTCGGCCGCCACCATCCTCGCGGAACTGCGCAGCCTCGTCACCGGCGGTCCCGGCAGCGCGGAGCAGCCGGAGACGCCGGAAATGCAGCAGCAGCGCCTGGTCGCCGCCTTGCGCGGGGCCGTCGAGGCCGAGTGGCTCGACAGCACATATGTGCTGAAGATCCGGGCGACGACCTCGGACGCGAAGCGTTCGGCCGAGGTCGCCAACGCCATGGCCGGGCTCTACATCCTGGACCAGCTCGAGACCAAGTTCGAGGCCACCCGTCAGGCGACAGACTGGCTGACCGACCGGGTTGCCGACCTGCGGATCGCGCTCGAGGCGGCCGAGCAGGCGGTGGAGGATTTCTCCGGTGGAACCTCGCTGGTCAGCGAGGACGCACTCGCCGCATCGGCGCGCCAGCTGAAGGATCTGCGGGAGCGTGCCGGGGCGCTGGAGGGCGAGGCGGCGGAGGCGCGCGCGCGGCTCGGGCGCGTCGAGGGCGTGCGGGCGGACGGCGACTTCGCCGCCGTTGCGGAGCTGCTTCGCGAGCCCCGGCTGGCGGCGATCGCCGACGAGATCGCGCGGCTCGGCGATCCCGGCAAGGAAACGGCCCGCGCCGAGGCGGTCGCCCGTTTCGATGTCGAGCTCGAACGGGGTGCGATCCGGCTCGGCTTCGACATCGAGCGGCTCGAGAGCCAGGCGAAGTCGGTGCGCGAGGGTGTTGCCGAGCTCGAGCAGAAGCTGGACGAGCAGTCCAAGGCGCTGGTGCAGCTGCGCCAGCTTCAGCGCGAGGCCGAGGCCAGCCGGCTGATCTACGAGTTCTTCCTCTCGCGCCTGAAGGAAACTTCCGTACAGGAGGGAATCCAGCGGCCCGATGCCCGAATCCTGACCGAGGCAGACCCGCCGGCGCAGCCCTCGTCGCCGAACCGCGGCGTCACGCTGCTGGCCGGCGGCGGCTCCGGGATCGTGCTGGCGCTGGCGCTGATGTTCCTGGTCGAGCGCCTGAACATCGCCTTCCGCACCGCCGACGAGCTCGAGCGCCGCACCGGCCAGGCGGTGATCGGGACTGTCCCCATGGCCCCGGTCAGCCGCCGGCGCGCGGTGTTGCGCTACCTGGTCGAGAAACCGACATCGAGCTTCGCCGAGGCGGTGCGTAACCTGCGCACCTCGATCCTGCTCGCCAATGTGGACCGCCCGCCCCAGGTGATCATGCTGACCTCGGCGCTGCCGGGCGAGGGCAAGACCACGGTCTGCGTCGCCCTCGCCCAGATCAGCGAGGCGCTGGGCAAGCGGGTGCTGCTGATCGAATGCGACATCCGCCGGCGTACTTTCCGGAACTATTTCGACATGCCGGAGAACGGCGGACTGCTCTCGGTGCTGAGCGGCGCGCGCGGCTTCGAGGATGTGGTCCACTACGACGAGGCGAGCGGGCTCTATGTGCTGCCGGGAGAGGAGAGCTCGGTGAATGCCGCCGACATCTTCGCCTCGCACCGCTTCGCCGAATTCGTCGAGGAGATGCGGCGCCATTTCGACTTCATCTTCATCGATACACCGCCGGTGCTCGCGGTGCCCGATGCCCGCGTGATCGCCAAGAACTCCGACGCCGTGATCTTCTGCGTGCGCTGGAACCGGACGCCCCGCGAGACGGTGGTCGAAGGGCTGCGCTTCTTCGCCCAGATCAATGTCCGGATCGCCGGGCTGGTTCTGAGCCAGGTCAACATGAACAAGATGGCGCGCTATGGCTACAGCGGCTACGGCTACTACCGCGCTTCGGCCCGGTACTACAACGACTGAAGCCCCGTGCGCGACCGCGCCGCGAACCGACATAATCCGCGGGAGTGAGCCTTGCTGAGCCTGTTCCGCAAGAGCCGGAAGCCGGCCTCCGGTTCCCGATTCGCGGCGCCGGTGGAGGTCGACGGGCCGATCTACGCCATCGGCGACGTGCATGGCCGGCACGACCTGCTTGGTCGCCTTCTCGACCGCATCTTCGATGACGCTGCGGGTCGCGGCGCCTATCCGAAGATCGTGCTGCTGGGCGACTACATCGACCGGGGCGAGGGCTCGCGCGAGACGATGGACCTGGTGATGGCGCTGGCCGGGACGCCGGATCTGGAAATCGTGTGCCTGATGGGAAATCACGAACAGATGCTGCTGCGTTTCCTGCGCGATCCGGCCGAAGGGGCCGAATGGCTGCGCCATGGCGGGCTGCAGACGCTGCTGAGCTACGAGGTTGGTGGCATAGGCGATCTTCGCAATGCGGAGGCGGCGGCGCGGCTGCGGGCCGATCTGATGGCGGCGTTGGGGCCGCATCTCGGCTTCATCGAGGGGCTGGCGATGTCGCACAGGGCCGGCAACGTGCTTTTCGCACATGCCGGGGCGGATCCGGCGATCGCTCCCGAAGAGCAGGAGGTCGCGGCGCTGCTGTGGGGTTCGGCGCGGTTTCTCGATACCGAGCGCCAGGATGGGGTCTGGGTGGCGCATGGCCATTTCGTCGTCGACCGGCCGGTCGCAGAGCGCGGCCGGATCGCCGTCGACACCGGCGCATACTACTCGGGACGCCTGACCGCCGCACGTCTCGCGGACGGCGAGGTCGGTTTCCTGGAGGGGTGACGGAGTGGACCCGGGCGGGTGACGCCGGCCCATACGATGTTCAGGGTTCGCGGAGGATCCTGGCGATCTCGAAGAAGCTGTGGCGGGAGACCGGCCCGAGTCGGGCAGCGATCCTGGGGTCGAGCTCCGCCGGGCTGATCCGGATCAGATAGTCGAAGTGCCCGGGCCAGTCTGCCCAGTACACCCGGTGATAGGCATCCAGGACCCGATTCCGGTTCAGGGCGATGAATTGCGGGTCGAGGCCCGCCAGCAGGTCTTCGCTCCGGAGCGGGTCGCCGGTGGCGGAGTCCAGGTCGCGAACCGCCTCGGTCGGCCGGATCTGGGTGACGCCGGTGAACAGGATCGGCACGAAGGCGCCGCGCTCGATCACTGCCAACAGCGCAAGGTTCCAGTAGGCGCGGCGGGGCAGCGCCAGGCGCCCCTTCGGCTCGTCGATGCTCACCAGAACCGATGAGCCTGGCGCGATCTCCTGCATGGCGCCGCGGAATTCGGCGAACTGCCGATCGGCTTGATCGAGTTGTGGCCACACAGTGGCGACCCGGAAAACCACGAGGACGATGGCACCGATCACCAGGAGCCGGTGCGCCGGACGCTCTGAAACGGTCTTCGGAAAGGTGCTGGCGACCGCGAGCATCAAGAGCACCGGCGGCAGGCGGAAATCAACGCCCCAGACGCCGAGGAGCGTGTTCGGCATCAGCAGGCAGACGACGCCAAAGGCAACCAGTGGAAGCGCCATGTCATCGGCCAGACGCAGCTTTCGGCGGCCGATGAGGAAGACCGCCCCGACCAGATAGGCCGCCAGCAGCAACCAGTCGGGCAGGCTGCTCGAAAACATCGTCGGCGACACCAGGGCGGCGGCCTTCTCCACCGCGCTCCCATAGGCCGTGACTTTCGCTCCGGGCATTCCGTCATTTGCGGACCAGACCGCGTAGACGGCCAAGATCAGCGACAAGGGAATGGCGACAGGCGCAACTTCCCGCGCCAGGGCGGAGGCGCGGCCGCCATGCGACCGCCAGGCTGCCGAGAGCCGGTGCGACCCGGCGATCAGCGCGAACAGGCCGAATGCCAGCATGTGCGTGAGATAGAGAATTGTGCCGGCGCCGAGCAGGAACGCCACCTGTATGCCGGTCCGGCGGGTCTGCAAGTGCAGCCATAGCCGCAGGGCCCAGAACATCAGCCCGATCCCGAAGCCGAAGTTCATGAACCCCCAGGAAAACGCATAGTTGTAGAGCAGGGGCAGGGCCATGGCCGGCCATATCGTGAGCCGCCCGAAATTGGCACAACTCAACGACAGGATACCGCCATAGGTGATGGCCATGGCGGCGGCGACGAAGCCGCGCCCGACCGGATATGCGCCCCAGAGCCGGACAAATGGCGTGAGGGTCCAGTCGACCAGAAGATAGGGCGTCAGGGTCGGGACGATCTCGTAATTTTGCTGCAGCGCCGGGACTGCGTCTAAGGTGGCGAGAATTGTCAGGCGGGCGAGGTGGTTCGGATAATCTCCGAGTGCCGGGATATCGACCGCGAGAATCGGGGCGACGGTCAGAAGCAGTAACCCGGCGTGGAGGGTGGCCAAGCCTCCCGCCGCATTTTTCCGCATCGCGCGGCCTCACCCGCCGAGCGTGCTGGTCCCGCTCAGGAGCACCTGCGGAAGGATCTGCGAGAAGGCCCGGTTCCAGCTGGTGACCGGCTGTTCGGCGACGAAGATCACGTCGTTGGGCCGGATCTCGAATTGGGTCGCGACTACGAGGTTGGCGGCGTTCTCGGCGTCGAGCCGGTAGGCGGTGACCCCGCCATTGTGCTCTGGGTCGGTGGCGGCGCGCAGGACGTAGATCTCGCTGTAATCGCCGATATTGATGTTGACGCCGTCGCCGTCGAGCAGGATGTCGGCCAGGTTCATGCTGCGCTCGAAGGGCAGGGCGACGCGGCCCGGCTTGCGGACCTCGCCGGTGCGGTATGCGTAGTAGCGCTCGACGGCGCCGAGCTCGATCCGGTCCTTGAACAGCTCGCGCTCGCCGGCCAGCCGATCCTGTGCGGTCTGCTCGCGCTGGGCGCGGATCTCCTCGGCCTGGAGCTGTAACTGGGTGCTCTGCAGCAACTCGCCGCGCAGGAGGATCTGCTCGTCGAAATAACGCTGGGCCTCGGCTTCGTTGTACTCGCTGCCGACAAAGACGCTGTCGCCGTCACGCAGCACCACCCTGCGCGCCGCCGGATCGGAGAGGAACCGCCCGAGGCCGATCTGGTACGCCCTGCCGCCGCGGAACAGGCGGACGCTGGAGACGGCGGGGTTGCCGGCCGTTACGCCGCCCGCGAGGTCGATGGCTTCGTGAAGGTAGAGTGGCTTCAGGGTCAGCGGCAGCAGTTTCGGTTCGCCAACAAGGCCGCCCACCGAGACGCGCTGCGAGTTGAACTCCGCGATCTCGAGCGAGAAGGAAGGATCGATCCGCGCCGCGACCAGGGCGCGGAAGATCTCGGCCTCGGCATCCTGCAGGGTCATGCCGGCGACCCTGACCCGCCCGGCATCCGGCACGGCGATGGCGCCGTCGTCCTGAACGATGTAGCCCTGCCGCTTCGATTGGGCGCTGATCAGCCCCGGCAGGTCGTCGAGCTTCGCCGGCTCGTTGACCGAGAGCAGCAGGACGTCGGCGACGCCGATCCGGTAGGGTTCGGGCTCGGTGACGGGCGGGAATTCGTCGGCCACGAAGCCGGGCCGGGGCGTGGAGACCGCGGTCGCAGCCGGCAGCGCCGGCAATGCCGGTACGCCGGCGCCGGCAGCAGCCGTGGCGGCGCCGGGCTGGAAGGCGAGCGGAAGACGCGGAGGAACATAGGGCTCGAGATTGGCCGCCGCGGCCGATTCGTAGGTCAGCGGCACGATCCTGACGTCGAGATCGGTCTGGTAGGCGGCGCCGAACTGGGCGCCCTCGTGGACCGCCGGGGCGGTATAGATCACGCCGCAGCCCGCGAGCAGTGCGGCCGCGGCGCAGGCCGCCCCGAACCGCGCGAATCCCGCCGATCCCGTCCGCGCCTTCATGCCCGCCCTCCCCGATGCCGCCCTAAATGAGCCTGGATGCCTTCCTAGCACTGGCGCCGAGTGGCGTTAAGCCTGATATTCGTCGCGCGCCGGCCGGAGCCGGAAGGGCGGGAAATGCGTGCGATCGAGGAGATCCCTTCGCCGAACTTCGGACCGCGCCGCGACGGCGCGGCGCCCGATATGGTCGTGCTCCACTACACCGGCATGCCGACCGCGGACGAGGCGCTGGCACGGCTGGCCGACCCTGCCGCCGAGGTCAGCGCGCACTATGTCGTCGACTGCGACGGACGGAGGTTCCGCATGGTCGCGGAGGAGATGCGCGCCTGGCACGCCGGTGTCGCCCGCTGGGGCCGGGCCGACGACGTGAACTCGCGCTCGATCGGGATCGAGCTGGTCAATCCGGGGCACGATCTGGGTTACCCGCCGTTCCCGGAACCTCAGATGGCGGCGCTCGAGGAACTCCTGGCGGGCGTGCTGGAGCGCCACCGGATCGCGCCGGAGCGGGTCGTGGGCCATGCCTGCGTGGCGCCGGGCCGCAAATGCGATCCGGGCGAGAAGTTCGACTGGAGGCGGCTCGCCCGCAGCGGCCTTTCGGTCTGGGAGGATCCGGAACCGGGGCCAGACGGGGCCGCCGAAGCGGATCGGTTCCAGGCCGCCGCGTTGCGCTTCGGGTACCCGGTTCCGGTGAGCGGCCGGTGGTGCGCGCCCACACTCGCGGTCTGGCGTTCCTTCGCCATGCGGTTCCTGCCGGCCCGTTCCGCCGCGGAGCCGTTCGCCGCAGCCGTGGCGCATCTGGAGCGACTCGCTGCGCGCTGGCCCTGCGGGAACTGAACGCCGAGGGACTTGACCCGGCTGCTGGGCCTCCTTAGGTCAGTGCCTGCGGATGGCCGGATGGCCGCGCTTCGGGGCCTTCGGGCGACGGGGCGAGGAAAGTCCGGGCTCCACGGAGGAACGGTGCCGGGTAACGCCCGGCGGGGGAGGGGGCAACCTCGAACCCCAGGGAAAGCGCCACAGAGAACAGACCGCCGGGGTGCGCCCCGGCAAGGGTGAAACGGTGGGGTAAGAGCCCACCGCGCCCCCGGCAACGGGGGCGGCACGGCAAGCCCCACCGGGAGCAAGGTCAGATAGGGATGACAGGGCTTAGGCCCGGGGCCGCCTCCGGCCCGTCGTCCGGGTAGACCGCTCGAGGCCGCGGGTGACCGCGGTCCCAGATGAATGGCCATCCATGCGGCGCCCTCACGGGCTCCGCGGGACAGAACCCGGCTTACAGGCCATCCGCATCCCGATTTTCCTGAGTGCCCCGGGCGCAAGAAACTGGATTCCCAGTTCCCACTCGAATTCCCTAAAAATAACGTGGCCGGGTGGGTTGCCCATCCCACCCGGCCTATCTGGCCCCGTAAAACCTGGAACCTGTGCTGTGTACGCATGCCTGCACAGAGGGAGTGGCTGTGCAAGCAAAGGTAGTAAACCACAAAGTGGGATGAAGTGGAAGAAAAATTCTTGCAGTGGGATGGAGTGGTAGGTTATACACTGATTCAGAGGCGCCCGCCGGTAACGAAAAGACTGGGCAGTTTCATACAGGCATCGGCGGGCGCCCTGGCACACTTCGGACGTGACAAAGGCGGCGGACAACAAAAGACACAAGGCGGGGTCAAGCCGGACTGAGGGACAGGGGGCGGACTGTTAGGCGAAAAGCCCGGTCCGCCCTTTCACGTTCAGGCCCCGCCGCTGCCGGAGAAGCGCCGGGGGGAATGCGGCGGGGTAGCGTGTGACAGCGTCGAACTACTTCACGGGAACATCGACCCACAGGGTTGACGCGAAGGGCCGCGTCTCCCTGCCGGCCGATTTTCGCCGTGTGCTCGACAAGTTCGGCTCGGCGAATGTCGTCATCCTGCCGAAGATGCACCATCAGGATGCTCATCTCGGCCTCTCGGAGGCCGGCTACGAAAAGGTCGTCGCCCAGGTTGACGGTATGAAGCTGAGCACCGCGGACGCCATGGCGCTGCGCTTCCGGGTCATGGCGGGGGCGCACCAGATCCCGGTCGACGACGCAGGGCGGATTGTCCTCTCCAAGGATCTTCGCGACCAGATCGGGATCGAGAGCGAGGCGCGCTTCGTCGGCCTCGGATCGACCTTCCAGATCTGGGAGCCGGGGCGGTGCGGCGGCTATGTCGACTCCACGACCGAGCGGGTCGAGGAACTGCTCGACCGGATCGACTTCGGAGGGCTGCACGGATGAGCGGGCGGGGGCCAGCTCAATCGACCGAGCCCGCGCATGTTCCCGTCCTCCTCGACCAGGTGATCAGGGTCCTGGAGCCGATCGCCGGCGGAACCTTCATCGACGGCACCTTCGGAGCGGGCGGCTACAGCCGGGCGCTGCTGGAGCATGGCGCGGCGCAGGTGATCGGCATCGACCGGGATCCCGATGCGCTCGCGGCGGGGGCGGAGCTGGCGACCGCGCATTCCGGCCGCCTGTCGCTGGTGGAGGGCGAATTCGCGGAGCTTGACCGGATCGCAGCCGAGCATGCACGAGCGCCGGTCGACGGGGTGGTGCTCGACATCGGGGTCTCCTCGATGCAGCTCGACCGGGCGGGGCGCGGCTTTTCGTTCCTGCGCGAGGGGCCCCTCGACATGCGGATGTCGCAGTCGGGGCCCTCCGCCGCCGATCTCGCCAACCGGGCGCGCGAGGCCGATCTGGCCGACATCCTGTTCCATTTCGGCGAGGAGCGCGCGGCGCGGCGGATCGCGCGCGCGATCGTGGTCGCCCGGGCCGACGCGCCGGTCGCCACCACCGGCGCCCTGGCCGGCCTGGCCGCCGCCTGCCTGCCGCCCCAGAGGCAGGGGCAGATACACCCGGCGACCCGGACCTTCCAGGCGTTCCGGATCGCGGTCAACGACGAGCTCGGCCAGCTGGTCCGGGCGCTCGAAGCGGCGGAGCGCGTGCTGGCGCCCGAGGGCCGCCTGGCGGTGGTCACCTTCCATTCGCTCGAGGACCGGATCGTGAAACGCTATTTCCAGGTCGCCTCGGGTCACGGCGCACAGGGGTCGCGCCACGCCCCGGCGCGCGCCGCCGCTCCGGCACGCTACGAAAGGCCGGCCAAGGCAGTGGAGCCGAATGCCGACGAGATTGCCCGGAATCCGCGCGCGCGTTCGGCCCGGCTGCGCTGGGCGCGCCGCACCGCGGCGCCGGCGATGCGCGCCGATCGGGCCGCGCTCGGTGTTCCTCCCGCTCCGGTGGCCGCGGATCTGGCGGCAAGGGGCTGGCGGTGAACCGGCTGGGGTTCGCTCTCGCGATGCTTCGCCGTGGTCGCCTCGGCGGCCTGGGCCTATCACATCAACTACCGGACCAAGACCGCGCTCGCCCGGGTCGATGCCCTGCGAGAGCACATCGCCGCCGAGCGAGAGGCGCTCGAGGTGCTCAGGGTCGAATGGGCGTATCTGAACGCACCCGACCGCCTGGCCGAACTGGTGCGCCGGCAGAACAAGATGCTGGGGCTGGTGCCGATTTCCCCGGCGAACTTCGATGAGGTGGCGTCGATCCCCTATCCGGCGATCGAGGAAACTGACCTGCCGGCCGGCGCGCAGGACGATTCTGCGTCGCCCGTTGCCGCCGCCGAACCCCAGCAGACGCACCTGGTCGCCGGAACCCAGCTTGCGGCCGCCCAGTCGGCGCCAGTTCCGGCGCCGCGGCCGCGCGGGAGGCGGCCGTGAGCGATATCGCCGCCCCGTCATTCCGCACCGCCGGCATCCGCGTTCCGGCTGTCCGGGGCGGCGCCAGCACCCGGCCGCGCGACGACTGGCGGCTGATCGTGGTGATGCTGACCTTCGTTCTGGTCTACGCAACCGTTGGCATCCGCATGGGGCTGATGGCGCTGGCCGAGCCGGCCGAGCCCCAGCTTGCCCGAGGCGAACATGTTCCGGTCCGGGGCGAGATCACCGACCGCAACGGCAATCTGCTGGCGGCGAATCTGCCGGCCTTTTCGCTCTATGCGCATCCGCGTGAGATCAAGGATCCGGACGAGGTGGCGCTGGCGCTGGCCGAGATCCTGCCGGAAGTCGGAATCGAGTCGCTGCGCAAGAAGCTCGGCTCGCCCTCCTCCTTCGTCTGGATCAAGCGGCCGATCACCCCGCGCCAGCGACAGGCTGTGCTTGATCTCGGCTACCCGGGACTGAAGTTCGGCTCGCGCTCGATGCGGATCTATCCGGCCGGGCGCACGGTCGCGCACATTCTCGGCAATGTCCGGGCCGAGAGCGAGGACGTTCGTTTTGCCGAGTACGCGGGATCGGGCGGGGTCGAGGGGTTCTTCGACAAGCAGCTTCGCGACCCGTCCCGGCTCGGCCGGCCGCTGCAGCTCTCGATCGACCTGACCGTGCAGGCGGCCCTGCGCGACACGCTTGCGGCCGGGGTCAAGGAGTTTTCCGCCAAGGGCGGCACCGGTGTCCTGATGGATGTGCATTCCGGCGAAGTGCTGGCGCTGGTTTCGTTGCCGGATTTCGACCCCAATGACGATCCCGGTCCGTTCAACGGGGCGCCGGAGATGAACCCGCGCTTCAACCGGGCGGTGCAGGGGCTCTACGAGCTCGGCTCGACCTTCAAGGTCCTGACCTCGGCGATCGCCATCGAGACCGGTCAGGTGCGCCCCGAAACGATGCTCGAGACCGGGGCGCCGCTGGTCTTCGGCAGGTTCCGCATCCGCGACATGCACCGGATGCCGCCGCAGCTCAGCGTCACTGACACGGTGGTGCGCTCGTCGAATGTGGGCGCGGCGCGCCTGGCGCTGGGGGTTGGCACCCCGCGCATGAAGGATTATCTGGAGCGTCTCGGCTTCTTCGAACCGCTCGGACTCGAGCTGGCGGAAGCCGGCCGCGCGGCGCCGCTGCTGCCGCCGAAATGGACGGATCTTTCGACTGTGACCATCTCCTTCGGCCATGGCCTGGCCGCCTCGCCGATGCATCTGGCGGCCGCGTTCTCGACCCTCGCCAATGGCGGGCGGAAGGTGCGCCCGACGCTGATCAAGGGCGGGGCGGAGCCGGGCGAGCAGGTGTTCTCGGCCCGGACCTCGGCACAAATGATGAAGATCATCCGCCAGGTGGTCAGCCGCGGGACCGGCCGGCGTACCGACCTGCCGGGCTACGAGATCGGTGGCAAGACCGGCACAGCGGACAAGCCGCGGCCCCAGGGCGGCTATTACAGTGACAAGGTCATCGCCACCTTTGCCGCGGTGTTCCCGACGTCGCAGCCGAAATACGCCCTCGTGGTCTCGCTCGACGAGCCGGTCGACCGTTCGGGCAAGGAGATCAAGCGCGAGGCGAGCCGCACCGCAGTGCCCGTGACCGCTGCCGTGCTGGAGAGGATAGTGCCGCTGCTCGGAATGCGGCCCGCCCTGGTGGACGGGCCGGCACAGGTCGCGGCGATCGCCACGGGCGGACAGTGAGCCGGCCGCCGATGGCAGATCCCCTCATCCGCACCGCCGCCACGCTCGCCACGCTCGGCCTCGACTGCATGGAGAGCGTGGGCCCGCGCCCGGCTCCGGAAACGCCGGTGACCGGTCTTGCGGTCGACAGCCGGCAGGTGCGCGAGGGCTTCCTGTTCTTCGCCATCCCCGGCACCAGGCTCGACGGCGCCAGCTTCGCACAATTCGCCGTACGACAAGGCGCGACGGCGATCGTGGCGACACGCGACGGGATCCGGACCGCGAGCGCGGATATCGGCGGCCTGCCTGTGCCGTTCCTGATCGCGGAGAACCCGCGCGCCCTGCTGGCACGGACCGCGGCGCGGTTCTTTGGCGCGCAGCCCGAGATCATGGCGGCGGTCACCGGGACCAACGGCAAGACCTCGACCGCGCATTTCCTGCAGCAGATCTGGGCCGCGGCGGGGTATCGGGCGGCGGCCCTCGGCACCACGGGCGTCGAGGGCGAGGGGTTCGAGGAGCCGGCCTCCCAGACCACGCCCGAGCCGATCACCCTGCACGCCCTGCTGGCGCGACTGGCCGCGAAGGGCTGCACCCATGCGGCGATGGAGGCTTCGAGCCACGGCCTGGCTCAACACCGGCTGGACGGGGTAAGGTTGAGGGCGGGTGCGCTGACCAACGTCACCCGCGACCACATGGACTACCATCCGACCCACGAGGATTACGTCGCCGCGAAGCTGCGCCTGTTTGCCGAGGTGCTGCCGGCGGACGGCGTCGCGGTGCTGAACGCCGACGACCCGGAGTTCCCGCGCTTCCGCGATGCGTCGGCGGCGCGCGGACTGCGCGTCGTCGCCGCCGGGCGGGCGATCGGGGCGGATCTCCGGATCGTCGCCACGCGCTTCGAGCCGCAGGGCCTCGAGGTCCGGTTCGGTTTCGAGGGAACCTCTCACGACGTGAAATTGAACCTGGTCGGCGGCTTCCAGGCAGCGAACGTGGCCGTGGCGGCCGGCCTGGCCATCGCGACCGGTGTCGCGCCGGATCAGGTGTTCGCCGCACTGCCCCGGCTCACCGGCGTGCGCGGGCGGATGGAGCTGGCTGCGCGGCGGGCGAACGGGGCGGCGATCTATGTCGACTATGCCCATACACCGGACGCGCTCGCGACGGCGGTGGATGCGCTGCGGCCGCATTGCGACGGCCAGCTCGTGGTCGCCTTCGGTGCCGGCGGCGACCGCGATCCGGGCAAGCGCCCGCTGATGGGGGCGGCGGTGGCCGGGCGGGCCGACATGGCCATCGTCACCGACGACAACCCGCGGAGCGAGGACCCGGCCACGATCCGTGCCGCCGTGCTGAAGGGCTGTCCGGAAGCCTTCGATATCGGCGACCGGGCGGCGGCGATCCTGGCGGGTGTGGATGCGCTGAAGGAGCCGGGTGATTGCCTGCTGATCGCCGGCAAGGGCCACGAGGAAGGACAGGAGATCAAGGGCGTCAAGCACCCCTTCGACGATGCCATCCAGGCGCGGGCCACGGTCGCGACGCTGGACGGGCTCGAGGCTGGTCCGGGAGGCGCGTCGTGAGCGCCCCGCTGTGGACCGCCGCCGAGGCCGCCGCGGCGACCGGCGGCACCGTGCGGGGCGGCTGGGAAAGCGTCTCCGGCATCTCGATCGATACCCGCAGCCTGGCTCCCGGCGACCTGTTCGTGGCACTCGCGGGTGAGAACCGCGACGGCCATGGCTTTGTCGCCCAGGCGCTGGCCGCGGGAGCCGGTGCGGCGATGGTCAGCCGGGTGCCGGAGGGAGTGGCGGCGGACGCCCCGTTGCTGATGGTCGGCGACACGCTCGAGGGATTGGGCGCGCTGGGGGCGGCGGCGCGGGCGCGGACGCGGGCGAAGGTGATCGCGGTCACCGGATCGGTCGGCAAGACCTCGACCAAGGATCTGCTGCGCAAGATGCTGAACGGCAACCGCAAGGTCCATGCTGCCGAGAAGAGCTTCAACAACCACTGGGGCGTGCCGCTCACCCTGGCCCGGATGCCGGTCGACACGGACTTCGCGGTGATCGAGATCGGGATGAACCATCCGGGCGAGATCACGCCGTTGTCGCACCTGGCGCGCCCGCATGTGGCGGTCATCACCACCATCGAGCCGGTGCATCTGGCGCATTTCCGCTCGGTCGAGGAGATCGCCGACGCGAAGGCCGAGATCTTCGCCGAACTCGAGCCCGGCGGCACCGCGGTGCTGAACCACGACAACCCGCATTTCGCCCGGCTGGCGGCGCAGGCGGCCGGGGCCCGGATCCTCAGTTTCGGCACCACGCAGGATTGCGATCTGGTGCTGGAACGGGCGGCCATCGCCGATCTCTCGACCGTGGTGCGTGCCCGCATCCTCGGCAGGCCGGTCACCTTCAAGCTCGGAACTCCCGGAGCCCATTTCGCCCTGAACGCGGTCGCGGCGATGGGCGCGGTCGCGGCCGCCGGCGGCGACATCGCCCGGGCGGCGCTGGCGCTGTCCGACTGGATTCCGCCCGAGGGCCGTGGCGCGCGGTGGCGCGTCGCCCTCGGCCCCGCCGGGCTCGACGGCGAGTTCACGCTGATCGACGAGAGCTACAACGCCAACCCCGCTTCGATGCGCGCCGCCCTGGCGGTGCTGGCTGCGAGTTCGGTCACCAACGGCGTCGGCCGGGTGGCGCGGGGCCGCCGGATCGCCTTCCTCGGCGACATGCTGGAGCTGGGCCCGGCCGAGAACGAGTTTCATGCCGGTCTCTCGAACCTCGGCGAACTCGCCGGGATCGATCAGCTACATCTCGCCGGCCCGAGGATGCGCGCTTTGCACGACGCACTGCCGCAGGCCAAACGCGGCGACTGGTTCGAGGACAGCGGGAAACTCGCCGAACGGGCGCGGAGGGTCATTGACGCGGGGGACGTATGCATGGTCAAGGGCTCGCTCGGAATGGCGATGCGCCGGGTGGTCGAGTCGATCAAGGCGCTGGGCACCGCGCGGCCGGTCGGCGCGGGCGACGAGGAGTAATCGAGGATGCTCTACCATCTCCTGACCCCGCTCAGCCAAGGCGGTGACGTCTTCAACCTGTTCCGCTACATCACCTTCCGCTCGGGCGGGGCCTTCATGACCGCGCTGATCTTCGGCTTCCTGTTCGGGCGGCCGATCATCAACTGGCTGCGGCGGATCCAGAAGAAGGGCCAGCCGATCCGCGACGACGGCCCGCAGCGCCACATCGTCGAGAAGGCGGGCACGCCGACCATGGGCGGGGTGATGATCCTGGGCGGGCTTCTGATATCGACCCTGCTCTGGGCCCGGCTCGACAACGGTTTCGTCTGGATCGTGTTCCTGGTGACCTTCGGCTTCGGCGCCATCGGCTTCGCCGACGATTTTCTCAAGGTCCGGAAGTATTCGCACAAGGGCGTGTCGGGGCGGATCCGGCTGGCGCTCGGATTCCTGATCGCCCTCGGCGCAGCGATCTGGGCGACCTCGCTGCAGCCGGCGGCGTTGCAGAACACCATTGCCATGCCGGTGCTGAAGAACGCCATGGTCCATGCCGGCCTGTTCTACGCGCCCTTTGCCATGCTGGTGATCGTCGGCGCGGCGAATGCGGTGAACCTGACCGACGGGCTCGACGGGCTGGCGATCATGCCGGTGATGATCGCCGCCGGTTCGCTCGGCATCATCGCCTATGTGGTCGGCCGGACCGACTTCACCGAGTATCTTCAACTCCACTACGTTCCGGGCACCGGAGAGATCACCGTGTTCTGCGCCGCGCTGATCGGGGCGGGTCTGGGGTTCCTCTGGTTTAATGCGCCGCCGGCGATGGTTTTCATGGGCGACACCGGCTCGCTGGCGCTGGGCGGCGCGCTGGGGGCGATCGCGGTGGCGGCCAAGCACGAGATCGTGCTGGCAATCATCGGCGGGTTGTTCGTGCTGGAGGCGGTCAGCGTCATCGTCCAGGTGGCGAGCTTCAAGCTGACCGGCAAGCGGGTGTTCCGCATGGCGCCGATCCACCACCATTTCGAGCAGAAGGGCTGGGCCGAGCCGACCATCGTCATCCGCTTCTGGATCATCTCGGTGATCCTGGCCCTGATAGGGCTTGCTACGCTGAAGCTGAGGTGATCCCCATCCGCGCATATCCCGGCGACCGCGTCGGCGTTCTCGGCCTCGGGCGCTCCGGGCTGACCGCGGCGCGGGCGCTGAAGTCGGGGGGTGCGGAGCCGGTCTGCTGGGATGACGGCGAAGGGCCGCGGGCGGCGGCAGAGGCGGAGGGGTTCGCCATCGCCGATCTTTCGCGAGAACGCGAGGCGGCGGGGTTGGCAGCACTGGTGGTCTCGCCCGGCATCCCGCATCTCTATCCGCGCCCGCATCCGGCTGTCGAGGCGGCCTGGGCCGCCGGCGTGCCGGTCGACAACGACATCGGGCTCTTCTTCCGGGCGCTCGCCGATGGCGAGGCGGACGATGACGGACCCGCACCGAAGGTCGTCGCGGTCACCGGATCGAACGGCAAGTCCACCACCACGGCGTTGATCCACCATATCCTGAAGTCCGCCGGGCGGCGGACCCAGATCGGCGGCAATATCGGGCGCGGCGTGCTCGATCTCGACCCGCCGCGCCCCGGCGAGGTGATCGTGCTGGAGCTCTCCTCCTACCAGACCGACCTGGCCCGGACGCTCGCTCCGGACGTGGCGGTGTTCCTGAACCTCTCGCCGGACCACCAGGATCGCCATGGCGGCGTCGGCGGTTATTTCGCCGCCAAGCGGCGGCTGTTCGAGATCGGCGCGCCGGAGCGGACAGTGATCGGAGTGGACGAGGCCGAGGGGCGCGCGCTCGCCTCGATCTGCGACCGGCCGATCACGGTCTCGGTGAAATCGCGGCTCCGCGGCGATGGCTGGTCGGTATTCATGAACAAGGGCCATCTGACCGAGTGGAAGGCCGGCAAGCAGGCGGGCGTCATCGATATGCGCGGGGCCGCGGCATTGAAGGGCGACCACAACCACCAGAACGCCTGCTGCGCGTACGCGGCCTGCCGGGCGCTGGGCCTCGGCCCGCGCCAGATCGAGCCGGGGCTGCTGGGCTTCCCAGGCCTCGCGCACCGGATGGAGTTGCTGGGCGAGGCCGGCGGCGTGAGCTTCGTCAACGACTCGAAGGCGACCAATGCGGACGCCGCCGAGAAGGCTCTGAAGGCCTATGAGCATATCCGCTGGATCGCCGGCGGACGGCCCAAGGAGGGCGGCATCGAGGCGCTGAGGCCGCTGTTCGGGAGGATCGCGCGCGCCTATCTGATCGGCGAGGCGGAAGCCGAATTCGCCGCGACGCTGGGCGACACGAGCCATGTCCGGTGCGGCACCCTGGACAAGGCTCTGGCGGCCGCGATGCGCGACGCACGGCCGGGCGACGTTGTGCTGCTGTCGCCCGCCTGCGCCAGCTGGGACCAGTTTGCCGATTTCGAGGCGCGCGGCGATGCGTTCCGCGCCCTCGTCGCCTCGCATCTCAGGAAGGAGGCCGGGTGATGACGGAACTCACCTTCCGCGCCATGACCCCGAAGACCCAGTTCGAGACCTCGATCGTCGGCGAGTGGTGGCAGTCGGTCGACCGCTGGGCCTTTGGGGCGCTCCTGGTGCTGGGTGCGCTGGGGCTGGTGCTGGCGCTGGCGGCCTCGCCGCCGCTTGCTCAGAAGAATGACCTCTGGACCTATCACTACGTGGTCCGCCACATGGTATTTCTTGTGATCGCATTGACGATGGTCGCGGCGATCTCGATGTGGCCGGTGGCGCTGGTGCGGCGCTGCGGCGTGGTGCTGTTCGCCGGCGCGATGGTGGCGACCCTGCTGCTGCCCTGGCTCGGCACCGACTTCGGCAAGGGCGCGACACGCTGGTATTCGCTCGGCTTCTTCAGCCTGCAGCCCTCGGAGTTTCTGAAACCCGGCTTCGTGCTGGTCTCCGCCTGGATGATCTCCGGCTCGTTCGAGCGCTTCGGCCCGCCGGGGCGCACGCTGACTGGACTCGCGGCCCTTGGCATCGCGGCGCTGCTGGCGCTGCAGCCGGATTTCGGCCAGGCGGTGCTGGTGCTGGCGGTCTGGGCCACCATGGTCTTCGTCTCCGGCGCGCCAATCTTCGCGCTGCTGGCATTGGGCTGCTTGATCTCGGCCGGGGGAGCGCTCGCCTACATGAACTCGAGCCATTTCGCCGGGCGGATCAACGGCTACCTGGCCGAAGAGGTCGACCCCCATACCCAGCTCGCCTACGCCCAGTCGGCGATCCAGGAGGGCGGACTGTTCGGTGTCGGGGCCGCGCAGGGCTCGGTCAAGTGGACCCTGCCGGACGCGCACACCGATTTCATCATCGCGGTCGCCGCCGAGGAATACGGGCTGATCCTGACCCTGATCATCATCGGGCTCTATCTCTTCATCACCATGCGCTCGCTGATCCGTCTGGCCGAGGAGCGCAACCCCTTCATCCGGCTCGGCGGCACCGGGCTCGCGGTGCTGTTCGGGCTGCAGGCCTTCGTCAACATGGCGGTGGCGATCCGGCTGCTGCCGGCCAAGGGCATGACGCTGCCCTTCGTCTCCTATGGCGGCTCGTCGCTGCTGGCGGCGGCGATCGGGCTCGGCGCCCTTCTGGCGCTGACCCGGACGCGTGCCAGCATGGGTGCGGCGGACGCGCGGGGCCGCGCGTGAGCGCACCGCTTCTGGTCATTGCGGCGGGAGGCACCGGCGGTCACATGTTCCCGGCCCAGGCGCTGGCCGAGGAGATGCTGCGCCGCGGCTGGAGGGTGCGGCTTTCGACCGACGAGCGCGGCGCGCGCTATGCGGGTGGATTTCCTCCCGCGGTCGAGCGCCAAGTCGTCAGCGCCGGGACCTTTGCACGCGGGGGTCTGACGAAACTGGCCGCGCCGTTCCAGATCGCGGCCGGCGTGGTGACCGCGGTCCTGCGGATGCGGCGCGAGCGGCCTGCCTGCGTCGCGGGCTTCGGCGGCTACCCGGCGCTGCCGGCGATGGCGGCCGCCTGGCTGCTGGGGCGACCGCGGCTGATTCACGAGTCGAACGGAGTGCTGGGCAAGGTGAACGAGCTCTTTGCCCGCCGGGTCGACCGGGTGGCCTGCGGGGTCTGGCCGACAGAACTGCCCTCCGGGACGAGGGCACAGCACACCGGCAACCCGGTCCGCGCGGCGGTCGCGGCCGTGGCGGGCGCGCGCTACCGCCCGCCGGCGCCGGGGCAGCCGGTCGAGATGCTGGTGATCGGCGGCAGCCAGGGCGCCCGGATCCTGTCGCAGCGCGTGCCCGCTGCCCTTGCCCGGTTGCCGGAGGGTCTTCGCGGGCGCCTGCGCGTCGCCCACCAGGCAAGGGCGGAGGACGGCGAGGCGGTGGTCGCCGCCTATGCCGCCGCCGGCATCGACGCCACGGTCCGGCCCTTCTTCGACGATGTGCCGGAACGACTGGCAGCCGTACAGCTGGTGATCTCGCGCTCCGGCGCCTCGTCGGTGGCCGACATCGCGGCCGTCGGCCGGCCCTCGATCCTGATCCCGCTCGCGGTCGCCAAGCGCGACGAGCAGAGCGCCAATGCCCGGGGGCTGTCCGAAGCCGGCGCCGCGGTGGTTCTGCCGGAATCCGAACTTACGCCCGAACGCCTCGGCGCCGAGACCGCGGCGATCCTCGCCGATCCGGGCCGTGCCGGCACGATGGCGGCCGCGGCGCTGACACAGGGACGGCCCGACGCCGCAATCCGCCTCGCCGATCTGGTCGAGGAACTTGCCGCCCGCCCGCCCGCCTGATACCTCCGCCGCCATCCCGCGAGAGGAGAGATCCATGAACCCCCCGACCGCCCTGCCGCTCGACATCGGCCCAATCCATTTCGTGGGTATCGGCGGCATCGGCATGTCGGGCATCGCCGAGGTGATGCTGAACCTCGGCTACACGGTACAGGGTTCCGACCTGAAGGACGGACCCATCCTCGAGCGTCTGCGCAAGCTTGGCGCCACGGTGCATATCGGCCATGACGCGGCCAATCTGGGCGAGGCGCATGTGGCGGTGATCTCGTCGGCGGTAAAGCGCGGCAACCCGGAGCTCGACGCCGCCCGAGAGCGGGCGCTTCCCGTTGTCCGCCGGGCCGAGATGCTGGCCGAGCTGATGCGGCTCAAGTCGAACGTCGCGGTCGCCGGCACCCACGGCAAGACCACCACCACCTCGCTGGTCGCCGCGCTGCTGGACGCCGGCGGCGAGGACCCGACGGTGATCAATGGCGGCATCATCCAAAGCTATGGCTCGAACGCCCGCAAGGGAGAGGGCCGGTGGATGGTGGTCGAGGCCGACGAGTTCGACGGAACCTTCGTGAAATTGCCGGCGACCATCGCGGTCATCACCAATATCGACCCCGAGCACATGGACCACTACGGCTCGGTGGAGGCGCTGCGCGACGCGTTCGAGGCCTTCGCGTCCAACGTCCCGTTCTACGGCGCCGTGGTCGCCTGCATGGATCATCCCGAGGTGCAGAGCCTGATCGGCCGCATCAGCGACCGCCGCGTTGTCACCTACGGGCTGTCGCGCCAGGCGGACGTCCGGGCGGAGAATATCAGCTATGCGGACGGCCGGATGCTGTTCGACGTGGTGATCCGCGGGGAGCCGGAGGAGCGCCATGACGGGCTCACCATCGCCATCCCCGGCGAGCACAACGTGCTGAACTCGCTGGCGGCCATCGGCGTCGCCCGCGAGCTGAAGATCGGCATGGACGCGGTGAGGAAGGGCCTCGCCTCCTTTGCCGGGGTGAAGCGCCGCTTCTCCCATGTGGGCGACTGGAACGGGGCCCGGATCATCGACGACTATGGCCATCACCCGGTCGAGATCGCCGCAGTGCTGAAGGCGGCCCGCTCGGCGACCGAGGGCCGGGTGATCGCGGTCCACCAGCCGCACCGCTACACGCGGCTGCACGATCTGTTCGAGGAGTTCTGCGGCTGCTTCAACGATGCCGATGTGGTCGGCATCGCCGATGTCTATGCCGCCGGCGAGGCGCCGATCGAAGGCATCAGCCGCGATGCGCTGGTCGGCGGCCTGCGCGCCCACGGCCACCGCTCGGCGCATGCGTTGAAGGCCCCGGAGGGGCTGGCGGAGTTCGTGGCCAAGCATGCGGCCGCAGGGGACATCGTCGTCTGCCTCGGGGCGGGCACGATTTCCACCTGGGCGAACGCGCTTCCGGGCGAGCTTGCGGCGCTCGGCGGCTGAACGGGAAAGCCCGGCCTCGCGCCGTGCCGGGCGCCGAAGCGGAGGCCGCTTACGGGAACTTCGATCGCGCCTCCTTGACCAGAACCGTCAGATTGTTCCCACCCGCGATAGCGTTGTACCCGCCGCCGCCGGGCGTGCCGGCGCTCACGACGCCGACGACGAACGGCCCCCCGGGCCAGAACCCGAAGACCGGGCTTCCGGACATACCGGGTTCCAGGTCGATGCTTTCGCTCTCCAGAGTTCGCCCGCCTCCCAGGTCGAATTCGTCCTCGTCGAGGAAGAAGTTGGTCTGGAACACCGGAGCAGTGGCGTTCAGGATTGATGGTGCATGTGCGATGTTGCACCAGACATCCGTCTCGTCGTCCCAGGCGGCGTCATAGGTGCGCGCCCCCAAAAAGCCGAGCCTGTCTCCGACCGGCTTGTCGAGCACAATGACGGCGTAGTCGTCGTCGGCGCTGGTGTAGTCGACGTCGTCGATCTTCTCGAATGCAATGACCTCGACGGCGGTGGCGGTGTCGAGGATCGTGCCTGACTGGGCGAACAGGACGGATTCCATCGGCCCGTCCCAGTCGATCACATGGCTTGCGGTCAGGACATGGCGGGGCCCCACGAGGGCACCGCTACCTCCCTTGCGGTTCATCACGCGGCAGACGCAACGCCATGGGAACCTCAGGTCGAAGTACGGCTTTCGGCCATCGGGCGGAAAGACGCCGCCGTAGGGCACGAGCTCGGTCGCGCGCCAGACCACGCGTGTCTCGATCGGATCAAGAAACGTTGGCCGGGCGCGAAAGCTGCCGACACTCGCCGGGGCAGACGGCGGCGTCGGATCGCTGGGCTCCCGGCCCGTCTCGCGGCGCTTGATCAGGACAGGTGGCCGCCGTCGCACCGGCGCCGGTTCGCTCGCGCGGTCGTCGTGCGGGTGACGGGCGATTTCGGTGAACTCGGCGGCGAGCTTGCTGTGCACAAGGGGTGGTTCGGACATGACTAGGCCTTTCATAAATGCATGCTGAGTATCCTCAGCAATATGGCGCCCGCCGCCTCGTCAGACAGGGAAGGGTCAAGAAATCTTTCAGGCCGAGAACCGTCTGGCACCGAGTTGGCTGCCGGGCTAGACAGTCGGCGATGACAAGATTCCCGTCGCGCATGGCCCCCACGAGACGCCGCCAGGTCGAAACGGCGCCGCTTGCATTGCGCTGTGCTGGCGTGCTGGCGGGGGTGCGGTTCCGGTCGGATGAACGCGGCGTCGCGGATCTCGCCGGGAGATTCTCGCGGATTGATCCCTGCGGTCCGATCGGCAGGGGTGACGCATGACCGAGGCCAGCTCCGGGCTGAGACGCCGGATTGGCCTCGGACTGCTGACCGCCTATGGGGTCGGCGTCATGGTCGGCGCCGGGATCTACGTTCTGGTCGGAGTCGTGGCCGGCCACGCCGGGGTCTGGGCGCCGCTGGTCTTCGTGCTCGCCGCGCTGATCGCGGCGCCAACCGGGCTCTCCTATGCGGAGCTGGCGGGCCGCATTCCCGAGGCCGCGGGCGAGGCCGCCTATGCCCGTGCCGCGACCGGCCGGAACGGTCCGGCGCTGGCGACCGGGATCGGGACCGAAGTCGTCGGTGTCGTCTCGGCCGCGGTCGTGCTGCAGGGCGGCGTCGGCTATCTCAGGGCGCTGGTCGACCTGCCTGACTGGGTGCTTATCGTCGCGATCGGTGGTGCCCTCGGTGTCGCGGCTGTCATCGGCGTGCTCGAATCCCTTGCGCTCGCCGCGGTCTTCACGGCGCTGGAGATCGGCGGACTGCTATTGGTGATCGGCGCCGGGGCGCTGGGCCCGGTCGCAGAGCAGCCAGAGGTCGCATTCGCCTTCAGCCCGGTCGGGCTGGCGGCCGGAGGCATCCTGGCCTTCTTCGCCTTCCTCGGCTTCGAGGACATCGTCAACATGGTCGAGGAGACCCGCGAGCCGGCCCGCACCGTGCCGCGGGCAATCTTCCTCGCCCTCGCCATCACCACGCTCCTCTATGTGGGGGTCGCCTGGGCGGCGGTGCGGGCGGTGCCGGTCGACCGGCTCGGCGGCAGCCACCAGCCGCTGGCCCTGGTCTTCGAGGCGGCAACCGGGCGTCCGGCGGCCTTCCTGGCGGCGATTGCGGTGGTGGCGGCGCTGAACGGGGTGCTTGCCCAGGTCGTGATGTCGGCGCGCGTCCTCTACGGCCTCGGGCGGTTCTCCCGGGCCTTCGCGCCGTTCCACCATGCCCATCCCCGCTTCGGCACCCCGGTGCTGGCAACCGTGCTCGCGACTGCAATGGTGATCGTTCTCGCGCTCACCGCGCCGCTGGTCACCCTGGCGGAGATCACCTCGATGGTGCTGCTCTGCGTCTTCATTGCCATCAACGCGTCCCTGATCGTCCTGAAGCGGCGCGGGCCGGCGCCGGCCGGCTGCTTCACTGCGCCCCGCTGGTTGCCTTGGGCGGGACTCGGGGGCTCGCTGCTGGCGCTGATCTGGTCGGTGGCGGCATGAACGGCGCGGAGCTGATCGGCCGGCTTCCCCCGGTGCGCGGCCGGCTGACCGCGGCCGTGCCGCTCGCGCCGCTCGCCTGGCTCAGGGTCGGCGGCCCGGCCGAAGTGTTGTTCCAGCCCGCGGACGAGCACGATCTCGCCGCCTTCCTCGCCGCCTGCCCGAGGGAGATCCCGGTGACGCCGATCGGGGTCTGCTCGAACCTGATCATCCGTGACGGCGGCATTCCCGGCGTGGTGATCCGGCTGGGCCGAGGCTTCAACGCGGTCGAGGTGCGGGAGGGCCATCGCCTGCGCGCCGGTGCCGCGGCGCTCGACGCCCATGTGGCGAAACGCGCCGCCGAAGCGGGGATCGCCGGGCTCGAGTTCCTGCGCACCATCCCCGGCGCAATCGGCGGGGCGGTCAAGATGAACGCCGGATGTTATGGCAGCTACACGGCGGATGTGATTTGCGAGGTCGCGGCGGTCGACCGCGCCGGCCGTCGCCTGACCCTCACCCCGGAGGAGATCGGTTTCAGCTACCGCGCCTCGGAGATCCCCTCCGATACCATCGTGACCGGCGCGGTTCTGCAGGGCCGCTCGGGCGATCCGGCGGCGATCGAGGCGCGGATGCAGGAACTCGTCGCCCGGCGCGAGGTGAGCCAGCCGGTGCGCGAGCGCTCCTGCGGCTCGACCTTCGCCAACCCGGCCGGATACTCCTCGACCGGCGCGGCGGACGATCCGATGGACCTGAAGGCCTGGAAGCTGATCGATGACGCCGGCTGCCGCGGCCTGACGCTTGGTGGCGCCCAGATGAGCGAAAAGCACAGCAACTTCCTGATCAACACCGGGAATGCTACCGCGGCCGATCTCGAAGCGCTCGGCGAGCTGGTCCGGGCCAGGGTTAAATCGCATTCCGGGGTCGATTTGCGCTGGGAAATCCAGCGCATCGGCGCTAACGTGGCCGGATCACAGACCGCATAAGCGGCAGCGGCCGAATCACCCGCCAGATCACGAGCGGGAATGGCCGGGATAAGTGGGGCGCGGATGTCGAGCAGGACATTTCCCCGCGTCGTGGTGCTGAAGGGCGGCCGTTCGGCCGAGCGGGAGGTCTCGCTGGTCTCCGGCCGCGAATGCGCCAACGCACTGCGTCGCGCGGGGTACGACGTCACGGAAATCGACGCCGGGCGCAATGTCGTCCGGGACCTGGCCGAGGCCGGGCCCGACGCCGTGTTCAACGCCCTGCATGGCCGATGGGGCGAGGATGGCTGCGTCCAGGGCATCCTCGAATGGATGGCGATCCCTTACACCCATTCCGGCGTGCTGGCCTCGGCCCTGGCGATGGACAAGGCTCGCACCAAGGAGATCTACCGCGCCGCCGGCCTGCCGGTGGCCGAGAGTTCTGATTGCCCCCCGGTCGGAGATCATCTCCGGGCACCCGATGTCGCCACCCTATGTGGTCAAGCCGGTCAACGAAGGCTCGTCGGTCGGCGTCTACATCGTCCACGAGAATGCCAACGGCCCGGCGCAGATCGGCGAGGACGGCCCGGCGCAGATGATGGTCGAGCAGTTCGTGCCGGGCCGCGAGATGACAGTCGCGGTGATGGGCGACAGGGCTCTCGCGGTCACGGACATCATCGCCGCGACCGGCTGGTACGATTACCACGCCAAGTATGACGTCGGCGGTTCGCGCCATGTGGTGCCGGCGGATATTCCGTCGGAGGTTTACGACGCCTGCCTCGACCACGCGCTGACCGCGCACCGGGCCATCGGTTGCCGCGGCCTGAGCCGCACCGATTTTCGCTGGGACGAGCGGCGCGGGCTCGAGGGCCTCGCGCTGCTCGAGACAAACACGCAGCCGGGCATGACGCCTACTTCGCTTGCGCCCGAGCAGGCGGCCCATCGCGGCATCCCGTTCGAGGACTTGTGCGACTGGCTGGTGAGGGACGCCTCATGCGGCCGGTAGATCGCCGAGGCCTTGCCACCGATCCGGGCGCCGCGTCGCGCCGGGGGCCCGGCCCGTCGAAGCTGATCTATCGCCTGCGCCGAGCCTGGGCGAAGCCGATCGTCCGCAACGCGATCCTGGTGTATCTGCCGCTCGCCGCCCTTGCGGCCGCCGGCTGGCGGGTCGCGGCCAACGATGCCATGCGGGGACAGATCGAGCATCAGGTCGCGATGCTGGTCGAGCGGATCGCGGCCCGGCCGGAATTCGCCGTGAAGGGCGTGGACGTCACGGGCGGCAGCGAGGAACTGAACGCCGAGGTCAAGCGGACAACGGGCGTGGTTCCGGGCATGTCGTCGCTGAAGCTCGATGTCGGGGAACTGCGTCAGCGGATCGAGGATCTGGGCGCGGTCGAACGGGCAACGGTGCAGTTCGACTCGCAAGGGGTGCTCCGTGTCGCGGTGGTCGAGCGCATCCCGGTGGTGTTGTTCCGCCGGGCCGACGGATTGCTGGTCCTGCTCGACGATGGCGGGGTCGAGATCGGTCCGGCCGGCGCGCGGTCGGATCATCCGGCGCTGCCGGTGCTGCTGGGCGATGGAGCCCAGGAGCGGGTGCCGGAGGCTCTGGAACTGCTCGCCGCCGCCTCGGACATCGCGCCGCGGCTCCGGGCCCTGGTGCGCGTCGGCGAACGGCGCTGGGACTTCGTGCTCGACCGCGACATGGTCATCAAGCTGCCGCAGAAGGGCGCCGTTGACGCCCTGTCGCGGGTGATGGCGTTGCATTACGGCGAGGAGCTGCTGGACCGGGGCGTCGCCGTCGTGGACATGCGGGTGCCGGAGCGGCCGGCGCTGCAGATGGCGCCGGAGGCCGCGGAAACCTACCAGATCCGCAAGGTCGTGTCCTTGCTCGGGGGGAAGGATACATGAATTTCGCGGAACTGATGCCTTACCGGATCATGCGCTCGCGGCTCCACTCCGCGATCAAGCGGGGGCGCCTCGCTGTCCTGGATATCGGTTCGTCGAAAATCACCTGCCTGGTGCTGAAGCTCGACCCGTCCCGGCTCGCCGACGCGGGGCGGAACGACCGGCTGGGCACCAGCCTGTTCGGCGCCATCGAGGTCGTCGGCGCCCGCACCGTTCAATCGCGCGGAGTTCGCCGCGGCGAGATCGTCGACATGGATGAGGTCGCACGGGCGATCCGTCTGGCGCTACTGAACTCCGAGAAGATGGCGGCGCCGAAGGTCGACCGGGTCGACCAGGTGATTGTATCGTTCTCCGGCGGCCGGCCGCAGAGCTACTCGACCCATGCCGAGGTCGAGACCGAGACCGGCCAGATCACCGAGCGCGATATCTCGAACGCTCTCGGCGCCTGCCCGGAGCCGCCGGTCGGCAGCGATCGCCAGATCCTTCACGCCCAGCCGGTGGAGCTGTCGGTCGAGGGCAGGACCGGGATCACCGATCCGCGCGGCATGACCGCCGAGCGCCTGGCGGTTGCCATGCATGTGATGACGGTCGATTCCCGCCCGCTCGCGAACCTGATCGAGTGCATCAGGCAGTGCGATCTCGACCTCGCCGGAGTGGTGGCGGCGCCATATGCCAGCGGCCTCGCGGCGCTGGTCGAGGACGAGCAGCGGACCGGTGCCGTCTGCATCGACATGGGCGGCGGAGCGACGTCGTTTTCGGTATTCCTGCGCGACCATCTGATCTGCATCGATCAGGTCCGCTTCGGCGGCGACCATGTCACCAGCGACATCGCCGCCGGGCTGATGATGCGCTCGGCCGCGGCCGAACGGATCAAGACGCTCTACGGCGGTGTGATCCCGACCGGCGCCGACGATCGGGACCTGATCGAGGCGCCGCGGATCGGCGAGGAGGATGTACCGAATCGCCGGCAGGTCAGCAGGGGCATGCTGATCGGTGTAATCCGGCCCCGGATGGAGGAAACCTTCCGGGTGCTGCGGCAGCGGTTGCTGGATCTGGGGGTCACCGACATGCCCGGATGCAGCCTGGTTCTGACCGGCGCGGCCTGCCAGATGCCGGGGGTCGACGAGATCGCGACACGCATTCTGGGGCGGCGTCCGCGCATCGGCAGACCGCTCCGGATTTCGGGGTTGCCCCAGTCACTTTCGGGGCCGGATTATTCCACCGTCGTAGGTCTGGCGACCTACGCTCTAAGGCCCCACGACGAGATCTGGGACTTCGAGGCGCCGCGTCCCCTGTCGGCACGCGGAAGAGCCACCGAGATGCTCCGCTGGCTGAAAACGAGCTGGTGAAATCCCGCGTGACGTGCGTTCGCCTATCGGTTAGTTTGTAACAAAACATAACGAGCAAACGGAGGCCGAGGTTACCGGCAGCCGGAAACAATGAAGAGGCAGGAAAATGGCACTTAACCTACATCAACCCGAGGATCATGACTTGCGGGCGCGGATTACCGTGTTCGGCGTGGGCGGCGCCGGCGGGAACGCAATCAACAACATGATCGAGAAGAAGCTCCAGGGTGTCGAATTCGTCGCGGCGAACACCGACGCCCAGGCGCTTTCGCATTCGCGGGCGCAGCGGAAGATCCAGCTTGGCACCGGGGTGACCCGCGGCCTTGGCGCCGGCTCGAAGCCCGAAGTCGGGCTTTCAGCCGCGGAGGAGTCGATCGAGGAGATCATGAATCACCTCGACGGCACCCATATGTGCTTCATCACCGGCGGCATGGGCGGCGGCACCGGCACCGGTGCTGCCCCGGTCGTGGCCCGCGCCGCCCGCGAGATGGGCATCCTGACCGTCGGCGTGGTCACCAAGCCGTTCCAGTTCGAGGGCGCGCGGCGGATGCAGCTCGCCGAGCAGGGCGTGGCCGACATGCAGTCGGTGGTCGACACGCTGATCGTGATCCCGAACCAGAACCTGTTCCAGGTCGCCTCCGAGCGCACCACCTTCGTCGAGGCCTTCATGATGGCCGACGACGTGCTCTACCAGGGCGTCCAGGGCGTGACCGACCTGATGGTGCGCCCCGGCATGATCAATCTCGACTTCGCCGACGTCCGCTCGGTGATGGAGGAGATGGGCAAGGCGATGATGGGCACCGGCGAGGCCGAGGGCGAGACCCGCGCCATCGACGCGGCCGAGAAGGCGATCGCCAACCCGCTCCTCGACGAGGTCAGCCTGAAAGGCGCCAAGGGGGTGCTGATCAACATCACCGGCGGCTACGATCTGACGCTGTTCGAGATGGACGAGGCCGCCAACCGGATCAAGGAAGAGGTCGACCCGAACGCCATGATCAAGTTCGGCTCGGCGATCGATCCGGAAATGGAAGGCAGGATGCGCGTGTCCGTCGTCGCCACCGGCATCGACGTCGAGAATGCGGTCCAGCGCCCGCCGCTGGAGAGCACGCCGCGCCGCCGCCCGCAGGCGACCGATCCCGGCATCATGTCGGCGGTCCGCGGCACCCAGCGCCGTACCGAGCCGCAGCGTCCGGCCGCCATCCGCGAGCGGGAGCCCGAGCCGGAGATCGCGGCGGAGCCGGTGCAGCAGCCGCGCCCTGCGCCGCAACCGGCCGCCGCCCAGCGCGTTGCGTCCGAGCCTGCGCGCCCGGCCGAGACCCGTGCCGGAAGCGCGCCGACCCCGGACGAAATCCGGGCCCGGGCTGAGGAAGTGCGCCAGCGGGCCATGGCCGCGCGTGCCCGCCGGGACGAGGCGCCGTCGCGCCCCACCCATATGGTGGACGACGAGCCGGAACTGTTCGACGTCGCACATCAGGAGCGCGAGATGCCCTCGCGCGCCGAGCCGAGTCTGGTGGCCGACAGGGTGCCGGAACGGCGGGGTGTGACCGAGCCCGAGAGCCGCCTTTCCTCGGGCGCGCGGTCGGGCCTGTTCGCGATCAACAAGCTGATCCACCGCGTTGCCGGCAGCACCCATCCGGAGCCCCGCGCCGAACGGTTCTCCGATCCGGCGCGCTCGCGCGACAGCGACGAGGACGAAGGCGAGATCCCGGCATTCCTCCGCCGCCAGGCGAACTGAGGCCCGGGCAAGACGACTTTCTGGACGACCCTCTTCATCCTAGCTTGGCCGCCCCTCGCGGGGCGGCTCTTTTCATTTCCGGCACTGGTATCTTTCGGGCAACGGTCGCAAAGCGTCATAAAGTTTGATTTGAGAGGGCTCTGCACCATTCGGTAGAACCTCGGCGCTAGCATTCGGCGGCGGAGCGCGTGCTTCGCCGGCAATCGCTGTCCGGGCGAGGGGCGCAGAGACGGATGTTCAGGACTGTCAGCAGCGCGGTCACCTTCCGCGGCGTCGGCCTTCACTGCGGCCTTCCGGTCGCGGCCACCGTCGAGTCAGCTCCGCCTGGCGCCGGGCTGACGTTCCGCTGCGGCGCGGACACCCGGGCGATCCCGGCCCGCCATGACTTCGTCGTCGAGACCCGCTACCGCACATCCCTCGGCAATGCCGATGGCGCCCATGCCGGCACGGTCGAGCACCTTCTGGCCGCACTTTGCAGCTGCGGCGTCACCGATGCCTCGGTGATCCTCGACGGCCCGGAGGTCCCGGCGCTGGACGGCAGCGCCGCGGATTTTGCGCGCGGTCTGATCCGGGCGGGGTTCCGCGATGCACCGGGGACCCGGCGCGCGATCCGGATCCTCGAGCCGGTGTTCGTGCACCTGGACGGCCGCTCGGCCGCGTTTCTGCCGGCACCCCGGCCAGAGATGCACTTCACCGTGCGATACGACGATCCTGCGATCGGTTCCCAGACCCGGTCAATCACGCTCACGCCACAGTCAATCCTGGCCGAGCTGATCGACAGCCGGACCTTCGGGCTGCTCTCCGATGTCGAGACTTCTCAGGGGCATGGGGTTGGTGCGTGGCGGCGGGCTCGACAATGCCATCGTGGTCGACCGCGGCCGGGTGCTTAACGCTGGCGGGCTCCGCCATCCCGACGAGTTCGTCCGCCACAAGATGCTGGACGCCATCGGCGACCTCGCGCTGGCGGGCGCGCCGATCATCGGCCGCTACGTCGGCTTCAAGGCCGGGCATGAGGTGACCAACCTGCTGCTCCGGCGGCTGTTCGATCAGTTGTCAGCGTGGCGCTGGTGCGAGGCGCCTGAATACCTCGATACGGCACAGCCGCTCGAGGTGCCGACGGTTCGGGCGCTCCCGGTTCCGGCTGCCGTCTGAGCCTGCGCCAAAGCGCCCTTCGCCCGGCCGATCAACCCCCTTCCCGAACCGGCGGCGGATGACTATTCTGCGCCGCAATGCGCCACCATCCAGACCGCGCATTATCCCTACTGCGCCATCACCCCGTCCGCCGGGGCGCTCGGCCCGCGAACCGGAGGATACGACGGATGACCACACCGCTCCTGAAACGCCCTGTTGCAGCCGCGGCACTGGCCATCACCCTGGTGCTTGGGGGCTGCTCCGCGTTCAAGAGCGACGACCAGGACGTCGAGGACATGCCGCCGGGCGAGATCTTCCAGCTTGCCGAGTCACAGCTCGCGGACGGCAATGAGGAGCAGGCCGCCAAGACATTCAACGAAATCGACCGGCTATACCCGTTCTCGCAGCTCGCCAAGCGTGCGATCATCATGTCGGCGTTCTCATCCTACCAGGCCGGCGACTATAGCGCGGCGCGCGGCTCGGCGCGGCGCTACCTAGACCTCTATCCCTCGGACAAGGATGCGGCTTACGCGCAGCACCTGATTGCGTTGACCTATTACGACAACATCGTCGATGTCGGCCGCGACCAGGGCACCACCGAGAACGCGTTGCAGGCGCTTCGCGAAGTGGTGAACCGCTATCCCGAGAGCGAGTTCGCCCGGGATGCCCAGCTCAAGATCGACCTGACGCTCGACCATCTTGCCGGCAAGGAGATGGAGATCGGCCGCTACTACTTGAAGCGCGGCTTCTACCCGGCGGCCATCAACCGGTTCCGGGTCGTGGTCGACAAGTATCAGACCACCAGCCAGGTGCCCGAAGCGCTGCACCGCCTCGTCGAAGCCAATCTGGCCATGGGGCTGGAGAGGGAGGCGATCGCCGCGGCGGCGATCCTTGGCCACAACTATCCTGGGTCGGACTGGTATGCCAACAGCTACGCTCTGCTGACCGGCCGCAACCTGCTCCCCGAGGGCGAGGATGCGGACGGGTTCTTCGACCGGGTCTACCGCCGGGTGATCAAGGGCGAGTGGCTCTGAGCCACGCCGGGGGAACGGGTCCGGATGCTGCACAGCCTCGAGATCCGGAACATCGTCCTGATCGAGGCGCTGCGGCTTGATTTCCGCGAGGGTCTCAATGTCCTGACCGGCGAGACCGGGGCGGGCAAGTCGATCCTGCTCGACGCTCTGGGCTTCGCGCTTGGCCGCAAGGCCGGGCGCGAGCTGGTGGGCGGCAGTGGCGCGCAGGCCTCGGTAACCGCGGTGTTCGGGGTCGAAGCGGGGCACCCGGCGCTGGCGCTGCTGACGGAGCTCGGGATCGAGGCGGCGCCGGGCGAGCTGGTGCTGCGCCGGGTCGCGGCGCAGGACGGGCCGGGGCGCTGTTTCGTCAATGATCAGCGCATCAGCGCCGAGGGTCTGCGGCAGGCGGGCGAGCTCCTGGTCGAGGTGCATGGCCAGCATGACGACCGCGGCCTGCTGAACCCGCGCGCCCACCGTCCGCTGCTCGACTCCTTCGCCGGGCACGGGCCGGCGGTCGCCGAGACCCGGCGGCTTTGGGATGCGGCGCGAGAGGCCGATGCCGCGCTGGCGGATGCGCGCTCGAGGCTCGAGCGGGCCGCGGGCGATGCCGAGTATTTGCGCCACAGTGTCGAGGAGATCGACAAGCTGGGGCCGGAGGCCGGAGAGGACGAGCGGCTGGATGCGGAGCGCCGCCTGATGCAGGCGTCCGGGCGGATCAGAGACGAGGTCGCGCGCGCTGCCCAGGCGCTGTCGGCGGAAGGGGGCGAGGGCATGCTGGCCGAGGCGCTGTCCTGGCTGACCCGCTGCGCCGGAAAGGCCGAGGGCCTGCTCGACGCGCCGATCGAGTCGCTCGACCGGGCGCTGGTCGATCTCTCCGAGGCACAGCGCGGGGTCGGCGACGCGCTCGACCGCCTGACGTTCGATCCCGGCCGGCTTGAGGCGGTGGAGGAGCGGCTGTTCGCGATCCGGGGCCTCGCGCGCAAACACCAGGTGGCACCCGACGACCTGCCGGGCCTCGGCGCCGAGTTTCGCCGGCGGCTCGAGGAGTTCGACCTCGGCGGCGGGCGGATCGCCGTGCTGGAGAAGGGCGCCGCCGCGGCGCGGGCCGCCTTTGAAGCGGCGGCCTCGGCACTGACCGGCAAACGCATCGCGGCGGCGAGGAAGCTCGACAAGCTCGTCACCCGCGAACTGGCGCCGCTGAAAATGGAGAACGCGCGGTTCCGAACCGAGGTTGCGCCGGGCCGGCCTGGGCCCGATGGTGCCGACGACGTCAGCTTCACCGCGGCGATAAACCCGGGTGCGCCGGAAGGCCCGATCGACCGCATCGCCTCGGGTGGCGAGCTGTCGCGCTTCCTGCTGGCGCTCAAGGTCTGCCTCGCGGCGCGGACGCCGGGTCTGACGATGATCTTCGACGAGATCGATCGCGGAGTAGGGGGCGCCACCGCCGATGCGGTGGGAAAGCGGCTCTCGCGCCTGGCCGAGGGGTCTCAGGTGCTGGTGGTGACGCACAGCCCGCAGGTCGCGGCGAGAGGCGCTCACCATTGGCGGATCGCGAAATCGACAGATGGCAAGGCCACCCGCACGGAGGTCGAGCCGCTGGGGCCGGACCTGCGGGTCGACGAGATTGCGCGGATGCTGGCTGGCGCGAAGGTCACGCCCGAGGCGCGGTCCGCGGCGAGGGCCCTGATCGAAAAGGCGGGCTGAGGATGCTCGGGGACGTGGTGCACACTGCGGGCAAGGGTGCGAGCGACGCTGTCGGCTCGGGCCTCAACACCGTTGCCGGCAACTATATCGGCTTCATGTTCAGCCCCTGGGGGCTTCTGGCCGTCGTGCTGGTGTTCCTGCTGATCCGCGGCATCCGCTGAGGCGCTCAGTTTCCGGGCAGCATCTTGCCGGGATTGAGGATGCCGTTCGGGTCGAAGCTGCGCTTGATCTCGCCCATCACCGCCCAGGCCGCCCCGTGCTCGGCCTCCATGAACTTTCGCTTGCCGATGCCGACGCCGTGCTCGCCGGTCACCGTGCCGCCGAGCCGGATCGCGCGTTCGGAGATGCGGGCGCCGAGGCGCTCGGCCTCGGCCCGCTCGGCTGCGTTCTCGCGGTCGATCAGGATGGCGAGGTGGAAGTTGCCGTCGCCCACATGGCCGACCAGCGGCGCGATCAGCGGGCTTTCGGCGAGGTCGGCGGCGGTCTCGGCGATTGCCTCCGCGAGCCGCGAAATCGGAACGCAGGCGTCGGTCACGTAGCCGCGCGTGCCGGGCCTGAGAGTGATCTGGGCATAATAGGCGTTGTGCCGGGCGGCCCAGAGACGGGTCCGCTCCTCGGGGTTGGCCGTCCACTCAAAGCCGAGGCAACCATGCGACCCGGCGATCTCGCCGAAGGTTTCGGCCTGCTCGGCCACCGAGGCGGCGGTGCCGTGGAACTCGAGGAACAGGGTCGGGCTTTCCGGCAGGGTGAACCCGCCATAGGCGTTGAAGCCCTTGATCGTCAGGGTATCCAGAAGCTCGATCCGGGCCATGGGAACGCCCATCTGGATCGTCTCGATCACCGTCCGGACCGCGCTTTCGAGGTCGGGGAAGGCGCAGGTCGCCGACGAGACTGCCTCGGGGACACCGTGGAGCCTCAGCGTCAGCTCGGTGATGATGCCGAGGGTGCCTTCCGAGCCGACGAAGAGCCGGGTGAGGTCGTAGCCGGCGGCAGATTTCTTGGCCCGGCTGCCGGTGCGGATCACCCGGCCGTCGGCCAGCACCACTTCAAGCGCCAGCACCGCCTCGCGCATGGTGCCGTAGCGTACCGCGCAGGTGCCCGAGGCGCGGGTCGCCGCCATGCCGCCGACCGAGGCGTCCGCCCCGGGATCGACCGGGAAAAACAGACCGGTGTCGCGGATATGCTCGTTGAGCTGCTTGCGGGTGATGCCAGGCTGGCAGACCACGTCCATGTCCTCGGCATGGACAGCCAGCACCGCGTTCATCTGGGAGAAATCCAGGCTGATGCCGCCCTGGATCGGAATTACCTGGCCCTCGAGCGAGGTGCCGGTGCCCCATGCGACGATCGGGCAGCCATGGGCGTTGCAGGTGCGCGCCACCAGCGCGACCTCCGCTGTCGAGTGCGGCCAGATCACCGCGTCGGGCGGCCTCGGGGCATGATGCGCCTCGTCGTGGCCGTGCTGCTCGCGCACCGCCGCCGACCGGCTGAGCCGATCGCCGAAATGCGGAGCGAGCTCCGCGAGTGCCGTCTCGATTGTCATCGAAACTCTCCGCCGCCTCACTTGATCCAGACCCGGATAAGCTGATCTATACCCGCTGGCAACCGCAAGCGAGGAGACGATGGCCGAAGCCGAGCCAAGCCCCGACCAGGATCCGTCAGCCGCTCCAATCCGCACCCGCCCCCGGCGCGTGCCGCCGGAGTGGATCGACTACAACGGCCACATGAACGTGGCCTACTATACGCGGGCCTTCGACCAGTCGCTGGACCAGATCTTCGACGAGATACTGGGCATCGGCGAGCCGCTGGTCCGCGGGGCCCGGATGGGGCCGATGGCGCTGCAGACCCAGACCCACTACCTGGCCGAGCTCGTGGAGGGCGACGAGTTCGCTTGCGACTTCCAGATCCTCGACGCCGATCACAAGCGGATCCATTTCTTCGTCACCATGATCAACCTCGCGACCGGAGCCGAGGCGGCGACATATGAGAGCCTGACCATGAATGTCGACCTCGAGGCCCGGCGCTCGGCCCCGTACCCGGACCGGGAGATGGACCGGATCGAGCGCCTGCGGGCTGCGCAGGCCGCGCTGCCGCGGCCGCGGTTGGCGGGAAATCCGCTGGGGATACGCCGGAAAACGTGAATTGGCGCTTTTCCGTTACCGGTTAAAATCTTAGGGTGAGGTTCGGGCCTTTGGCTCGGCGTGAGGGGCCATGCCGGGGAATGGGAGAATCAGCTTTGCCAGACGGCTCCGTGTCGGGGCGCGTCGGCTGCGCCTGAGCCTGAAACACCCGGCGGTCCGGGATGATCTCACGCTGTGGCCGGTGGCGCTGCTGATCGGAATCGCCACAGGTTACCTGGTGATCCTGTTCCGGCTTGCCATCGCCTATCTGCAGCGGACCTTCTACGGTGCCGATGACGTGACGATCCACTCCGCCGCTGCGGCGCTGCCCTGGTATGTGGTGCTCACCGTGCCGATCCTGGGCGGGCTGACCGTGGGCCTGATTCTCAGCATCTTTACCGTTGATTGCCGGGCGCGCGGGGTCGATGCAGTCATCGAGGCGGCGGCGGTGCATGGCGGCAGGGTCGGGCGTCGTGTCGGCATCGCCTCGTCGCTGGCGGCGCTGGTGACGCTTTCGACCGGCGGCAGCACTGGACGCGAAGGGCCCGCGATCCATATCGGCGCGGTGCTCGCCTCGTTCGTCTCGCACTGGCTCAGAGCCCCTGCGATTACTGCCCGGGACATCCTGGGCTGTGCCGCCGCCGCGGCGGTATCCGCCAGCTTCAATGCCCCGATCGCCGGGGCATTGTTCGCGCTTGAGGTGGTGCTCAGACATTATGCGCTCCATGCCTTCGGGCCGATCGTAATCGCCTCGGTTGCTGCCGCGGTGGTGGGCCGGATCCATCTCGGCGACATCACCGAATTCACGCTGCCGGTAGACAGTCTTGCCTTCTACTGGGAGATCCCCGCCTTCATGATTTTGGGGGTGCTCTGCGGGGTGGTCGCCGTGGTGATGATGCGAACCCTGTTCTTCGCCGAGGGCGTTGCCGACCGGGTGCAGCACCTGCTGCGTATCCCGGACTGGCTGCGGCCGGCAGTGGCGGGGGTGCTACTCGGGAGCATCGCGCTGGAGTTTCCGCACATCATCGGGGTCGGTTACGAGACCACGACCCTGGCGCTGACGACACAGCTCGCCTTCGCGACCGCTGTGGTGTTCGCAGTGGTCAAGGTGGCGGCGGTGGCGATCACCTATGCCGGGCGCATGGGTGGCGGCGTGTTCTCACCGGCACTGATGCTGGGAGCGCTGACCGGCTGCGCCTTTGGCGAGGTGGCGATCCAGCTCTTCCCGGCTGTCTCCGGCAGCCAGGGGCTCTACGCATTGGCGGCGACCGGAGCGGTCGCCTCGGCGGTGCTCGGCGCGCCGATCTCGTCGACCCTGATCGTGTTCGAGCTGACCGGCGACTGGCAGGCGGGGATCGCGGTGCTGATCTCGGTCTCCCTCGCGTCGGTTGTGGCCGACCGGATGGTCGCGCGGTCATTCTTCCTGACCCAGCTCCAGCGCCGCGGCTTGCGGCTTTCGACAGGACCACAGGGCTATATCGCGATGACCATGCCGGTCGCCGGGCTGATGCGGGTCCGGGGTGCCGAGGACTGCGCGTCGGACACGGCCTGCCAGGCGATGGTCGACCAGGGCGTGTTCCTCTGGCGTGGCGACAGCCTTGCGCGCGCGCTGCCGATGTTCGAGCGGTTGCAGGGCCGTTTCCTGCCGGTGCTTGACGGACCGGCGGAAGGCGATGCGCCGCCAGAACTCATCGGCGCCCTGTTCCGGGTCGACGCGCTGACCGCCTACGCGCGGGCGCTCGAGGAGGAACTGCGCGAGGAGCACGCCTGACCCGGGGCGGCCGTTGATCGGAGTCAACGCAAAGCCCTGGGCGCAGCCCTAGCGTGCCGAAACGGCCGGGCGAACTGCGGGGTCCATCCATGCGCGAGTGGGGCGAGATCATCGGGCGGGCAGGGTTGTGGGCCGGCATCGCCGCGGCGGTACTGGTCGCCTTCGCTCCGCTGCCGGCGGGCCTGCCGGCGGAAGGCCGCGCCGCCGCGGCGGTCGCGGCTCTGATGGCAGTCTGGTGGGTGACCGAGGCGCTGCCGCTGGCGGTCACCGCGCTGGTCCCGGTGGTCCTGCTGCCGATGGCCGGCGCGGCATCGCTGGAGCGGGTGTCGGCGGCCTATGCGAACCCGTTGATCTTCCTGTTCCTCGGCGGGTTCCTGATCGCCCGCGCGGTCGAGGACTGCGGCCTGCACCGGCGGATCGCGGTCACCATACTCGGCTTCGCCGGGCGGGATCCCGCGGCGGTCATCGGTGCCATCATGGCGGCGACGGCATTCCTGAGCCTCTGGATCAGCAATACCGCCGCGGCCATGGTCATGGCGCCGATCGCCGCCTCGATCATCGCCACGCGGCCGAGCGTCGACGGCGACGGCTTTGCCCCGGCGCTGATGCTCGGCACCGCCTATGCGGCGACGATCGGCGGCATGGGCTCGATCATCGGCACTCCGCCGAACGCGCTCTTTGCAGCCTATATGCGCGAGGCGCATGGCGTAGAGATCGGCTTTGCGGCCTGGATGGCGGTGGGCGTTCCGGTGGTGCTCGTGCTTCTGCCGGCGGCCTGGCTGGTGCTGACCCGGCTCTGCTTCCGGGTCGGGGGAGTGGCCCTTGACCGCATCTCCCGAGCGGCCGGACCGATGAGTCCGAGAGAGTGCCGGGTCGCCGCGGTCGCCGGGGCGGCGGCCTGCGGCTGGATCCTCCGGCCGTTGATCGAGCGGGTGGTGCCGGGGCTCGACCTCAGCGATGCCGGGATTGCAGTTTCGGCCGCCATCGCACTCTTCGTGATTCCGGCAGGCGGTGGTGGGCGGCTTCTGTCCTGGGAGCAGGCGGCGCGGCTGCGTTGGGACGTGCTGATCCTGGTCGGAGGGGGGCTGGCGCTGGCCGCGGCGATCTCGGATACCGGACTTGCGGACTGGATCGGCGCCTCGGCGGGCGCGCTGGCGGGGTTGCCCGTGGTGCTGCTGGTGACCGCGATCGCGATGGTGATCGTCTATCTGGGCGAGCTCGCCAGCAACACGGCGATGGCGGCGATCTTTCTGCCGGTGGCCGGGGCCGCGGCCACCGGCCTCGGATATGACCCGGCGGCGTTCACGTTGCCGGTGGCGCTCGCGGCCTCGGTCGGCTTCATGCTGCCGGTGGCGACGCCGCCGAACGCTATCGTCTACACCCACGAAGCCGTAACCGGTGCGCGAATGCTCAGGGCTGGTGCACTGCTCGACGTGGTCGGGGTAGCGGTCACGGTCGCGGCCGGGATGCTGCTCGGGCCGCTAGTGCTGTAGCGCACCGTCAGATGCGCTCCACCGTCGCTTTGTCGGCGTAGAACGCGAGGTAACCGGCGATCTGCGTCGCGCCTTCGATCGGTGCCTCGTAGGACCAGACGGCGTCGCGGATCGGGCCGGACTTGGCGGCGATGTCGTAATGTGTCGCGACCCCCTTGTGCGGGCAGGTCGTCCGGGTCGCCGAGGGGTCGAGGAACTCCATCCCCACATCCGCGCGCGGAAAATAAATCACGGGCGGATAGCCGTCCTCACGCAGGACAAGCGCCTTCCTCGTCTCGGCGATGACCGCGCCGCCGGCGCGGACCACATGCACGCCCTGGGCCGGGGTGATCGTGAACTTCTTCGGCATCCTGGCGTCTCCCCCATCGTTTCCGGACTGGTTCGTGCAGCCGGTGAGGATTCCATACGACAATCTGCGAGGCGGAGCGAGCCCCCGGTCACCCCTGTTCAGCTGAGCGGGGCGCAGGCCGTCGCCAGCCAGCCGCGCTCGGCGCCGTCGAGCAATGGCCCGATCTCGGCCAGCACCCGAGCATGGTAACCGTCGAGCCAGGCTGCTTCGTCCGTGTCGAGCAGAGCGCGATCGATCAGCCGCCGGTCGATCGGCGCCAGGGTCAGGGTCTCGAAGCCCAGCATCGGCCGTTCGCCGCCGTCCGGCACCGAGGGTTCGGTGACCGCGACCAGGTTCTCGATCCGGATCCCGAACCGGCCGGCGGCATAATAGCCGGGCTCGTTCGAGAGGATCATGCCCGGCTCGAGCTCGACGTCGCCGCCGCGGCGACTGATCCGCTGCGGACCCTCGTGGACCCCGAGATAGACGCCGACGCCGTGCCCGGTGCCGTGGTCGTAGTCGAGCCCCGTCCGCCAGAGCGCGACTCGTGCCAGCGGGTCGAGATCTCGTCCGGCAACGCCTTTCGGCCAGCGTGCCCGGCTGACCGAGATCATGCCCTTCAGCACCAGCGTGTAGGGCCGGATCGCGGCCGGATCGGCCGCACCCACGGGAATGGTCCGGGTAATGTCGGTGGTCCCGTCCTGGTATTGCGCGCCTGAGTCAATCAGCAGCAGGTCGCCCGGCGCCAGCGCCCGGTTCGACTGCCGGCTGACCCGGTAATGGACGATGGCGCCGTTCGGGCCGGAGCCGCATATGGTGTCGAACGAGATGTCGCGCAGCGCGCCGGTCGCCGCCCGGAACTTCTCGAGTGCGGTGACCACATCGATCTCGGTCAGGTGCTCGCCGCGGGCTATGGCTTGTTCGAGCCAGTGGAGAAAGCGCGCCATCACAGCTCCGTCACGGCGGTGCGCTTCGCGGGTGCCCGCGAGTTCGGTAGCGTTCTTGCGCGCCTTCGGCTTCAGGCAGGGGTCTTCGCCCCAGCAGAGCTTCGCCGAGGCGGATTCCAGCTTCTGGGCGACCCAGAGCGGACAGGTCCGCTCGTCAAGCAGGACGGCGCGGCCCGCGAAGCCGGCCAGATCCTGTGCGAGCCGCACGGGTGGCGCCACCGTGACCTCGTTGCCGAGATGCGCCAGCACGGCGCCGTCGAGCTTGGCGGGCTCCATGTAGAGCGTCACCGCTCCGTCGACGGCGATCACCGCGAACCCCAGCGCCACCGGCAGGCGGATCAGGTCGCTGCCGCGGATGTTCAGGAGCCAGGCCAGACTGTCGGGCTGGGTCAGCATCGCGCAGTCCGCGCCCGCCTCGCCGACCAGCGCCCCGATCCGCGCCCTACGGCTGGCGGCGCTCTCGCCGGCCAGGTCCTCGGGCTGGATCACCACCGCACCCTGCGGCGGGTCCGGCTGGTCCTCCCAGGTTGCGTCGAGCGGGTTCGGCTCCAGCGGCACCAGCGTGGCGCCCACGCGTTTCGCGGCCTTGTCCAGCCGGTCGATCTCGGACTTGCCATGCAGCCACGGGTCGTAGCCGAGGCGCATGTCCTTTGCGAGCGCAGTCTCCAGCCACTTTCCAGGCGGCGTCTCCTGGCTCGGCACGACCTCGAAAAGTTCCGTATCCGCCTGCTGCGCCGCTTGCAGCGTGTAGCGCCCATCGACGAACAGAGCCGCACGGTCGGGCAGCACGACCGCCAAGCCGGCCGAACCGGTGAAGCCGCTCAGGTAGGCCAGCCGCTCGTCCCGCGGCGCCACCGTCTCGCCCTGATGCGCGTCGGCGCGGGGAACCAGAAACCCGTCAACCCCCTGCCGGGCAAGCTGACGGCGCAGCGCCGCGAGGCGCGCGGCGCCGGTGCCCCTGCCGGAGACCTGGACGAATGACTGGAACATGGTTGCGCCCCACTTGCTGCTGTGGAGACATGCTGGCCCTGCGATGCGACCGGGGGCAAGTGGGAAAAGTGCTGTCGGACGTTGCGGTGCCGGCTATCCCTGGTCCGGCCAGGCAAGCCAGGCCGCAGCGGTGTCGGCAAGCTCGCCGGGGGCGAAGCCAACCAGCACCGTGAGATGGTGGCCCTCGCTGTCAGACACATAGATTCGCTCGGCTACGCGGCCACGGCGGAAGCCTACGGGAATGCTGCGCCCAGTGAACTTGCTGCCGGTTTCCAGAAGGTCGAGGGTCACGGCGTCTCCTTCGCCGCGCATGATCCGTGCGACCGGGCCGCGCAGGTCGCGCAGCAGCATCGGCTCGCCCGGCTCCTCCTCGGCGACCAGCATCAGATCGATCCCGAGGCCGAGCGCCTGCAACCGCGCGGACGTCCCGGTCGCGTAGGCGGTCTCCTCGCGCGGCACGAGCAGAAGGTCGTCGAGCGCCATGATACGGCAGCCGCAACCGCTGTCGGCAGGATTGAGCTGATCCAGGCAGGCGCCGAGCGCCTGAACCGCCACATCCTGCGCCGGAGTCCCCGGCGCGCCGGTCGCCCCGGCCACCGCGGGGCAGAACTCTGCCGGCATGCCGATCGCCAGCGCCCGGGGCGCAGCGGCGGCCAGGAAGCTCTGCCCGATGGCCGTTTCGGTCAGGAAGGGCAGGGCGTCCGCGGTCACGCGGCGCGAAGACTGACGCGCGGCGAGGCTTTTTCGGTCGATTCGGCTTGCAGCGCGCGCTGCAATCGGTAGATCATCGGACAATTGGGCGGCGATGACTGGCGGGCGCTCCACCACGATCATCGTTTCGAGATGAAGTTGCTCGACAAGAGGCTGGCGTTCGGATCGGAACTTGGCGCCGGTATCAGTGCAGGCGGCCGCTGCAAGTAGCGGAATTGCAACTGCTGCGAGCAATGTCTTCATACTCAGCCAACCTACGATTTCGTTCGAGACGATATTATTATGCTTCTGAGGCGAATCAGGTGCATTTTTAGTTTGAGGCGCAAGCGTGGCAGAAATATAGTGAATGTAGGAAATAGTGCGGGTAGGCTGCAGGGTGGTATGTTGACCGATACACAAACGGGATCCGACAGCGGCGTGTGGGGCCAGGTCAAGTGGTACGATTCCGTGAAGGGATACGGCTTCGTCGTACCTGAAGGCGGCGGCCCCGACATCATGGTGCACGCGTCGTGCGTACGTGCCTTCGGCAAGATGACTCTTGTCGAGGGGTCGCGCATACACCTTGTCGCGTCCCGCGGCCAGCGCGGCCTGAATGCCCAGGAAATCCTTGAGGTGGAGGAAGCGGAGGAGCCTCAGATGCAGGGCTTCTCCGAGCCGACACGGCCGACCGAGTTCCTCGGTCCGGAAGTCGAGGCCGGGCCGCTCGTGCCTGCGCGGGTCAAGTGGTTCGACAAACAGAAGGGCTTCGGTTTCGTCAACATCTTCGGCCAGCCCGACGATGTCTTCGTTCATATGGAGACGGTGCGCCGTTGCGGCTTCCAGGATCTTTCCAGTGGCGAGGGCATGGCGGTTCGCACTTTCCGCGGCCCGCGCGGGCTCATGGTCGCCGAACTCAGGCTGTGGGAAACCGCGGTTGCCACCGACGAGCAGAGTTAGGATCCGCGTCCCCGCGTTCCTGGCTGTCCTGGCTGTCCTGGCGATCCTGCCCACGGCCCAGGCTGCCGCGTCATGCAAAATCGACCGGATCGAAGCCTTCCCGACCGATTCCGAAGTGGCGGCATTCATCATCGAGATTGCCGATGATCCCGGCGAGCAAGCACAGGGGCTGATGTTCCGCCCGTCGATGCCCGCCGACGCCGGCATGCTGTTCATCTTCGATCCGCCGCGACCGGCAAGCTTCTGGATGCAGAACACGATGATCCCCCTCGACATGCTCTTTATAGGCGATGACGGCCGGGTTGAAAGCATCTCCGAGCGCAGGGACACGTACTCGCAGCGGGTTTCCAATTCCGACGGACCGGTGCGCGCGGTGCTGGAGATAAATGGCGGCCTTGCGCGCCAGCTTGGAATCGGCCCCGGCACCCAGCTCCGCCATCCCGCATTTCGCGCCGCGCCCGAGGAATTCCGCTGTGGTCAATGACGGTGCGGGGCGGCTCGCCGCCGCCGCCATGTGTCTTGTCGCGCCGGTCCGGTTGCGGTAGTGCCAGTGGCCTCGGGGCGTAGCGCAGTTTGGTAGCGCGTCGGTTTTGGGAACCGAAGGCCGCCGGTTCGAATCCGGCCGCCCCGACCACGGGATACATCCAGGGGCTACCCTTCAGGGGGCAGCCGTCGTCGATCCCGCTGCACGCATGCCGGAAAAGTAGAAGGGCGGCTCTCCCCTCAAGAGCCGCCCTTATGTGCGTAGCGTGCGTGTCGCGCCGTGTGTGTAAGCAGACATTAGCGCCCCCGGACTCGATAAGTAAAATGAATGTTAATTACTAACATTAAGTGAAACTAATGGTTTTAAATCAAAATTTTGAACGATTGTGCAAGTAAAAACGACCAATAGTTGTTGCATTGCGCGCCAATACTCGCGTGGGTTGTCAAAGGCCGCCGGAACCGGTGCGGAAATGCGGCAACCATGGCCGCATCAGGACCGCCGTGTGGCGGCCGGTCGATGGCGCCGGTTCGCGACGCGAGACGGACCCGCTCCCAGCGAAGCCTCGTGGCAGAGGATCGTGTCCCGCGATGTCCCGTCAGCCCCCTTGATCGACCCCGGTCGTGGATTCGAACGGCGCGAATCAACGGCCGATTCACCGCTGCCAAGGTCACTTCTTCGCTCCGCCCGGCATCAGCAGCGCCTCGAGTTCGCGCCGCAGATTCCCGGGCAGGGCGGTCGGGCGTCCACTTGCCCTGTCGACATAGACATGGACGAAATGGCCCGCCGCTGCCGCGATGCCGCTGCCCTCGCGGAAGATCGCGACCCCGTACTGCACGGACGAGGTGCCGATCCGGTCGACCCGCAATCCGCCCTCGAGCAGATCAGGAAAGGCGAGCGGCGCGAAATAGCTGCATTTCGTCTCGACCACGAATCCGACGGTCTTGCCGCTGTGGATGTCGAGAACGCCACGCTCGATCAGGTGAGCGTTCACCAACGTGTCGAAGAAGGCATAGTACTGGACGTTGTTGATGTGGCCGAAAAGATCGTTGTCGGCCCAGCGGGTCGTAATCGGGCGGAACGCCCGGTAGGCCGCACGCTGCGGCGGCTCGGCCCTCACGTCCGCCCGGCTGCCTTGCGCCGGACCGATTCCGGCTGGCCGGTATCCTCGGGATCCGCCTTCGGCGCCTTCTCGGTGCCGGTGTTGGCGGGCGCGCCGCGTTCGCGGTAGGGCGTGCGGTTGAAATGCGCCCGGTAGCACTTGGAGAAGTGCGAGGGCGAGGTGAATCCGCAGGCCAGTGCCACGTTGATGACTGACATGTCCGTCTGCAGCAGGAGGTTGCGCGCCTTGTCGAGCCTGAGCTCCATGTAATACCGCTTCGGGCTCCGGTTCAGGTAGCGCCGGAACAGGCGCTCGAGCTGCCGGGTCGACATGTTTACCGACTTCGCCAGTTCCGATGGGCTGATCGGCTCCTCGGTCGAGCGCTCCATCTTCTGGATGATCGACACCAGCTTCGGATGCCGGACCCCGATACGCGCCGGGACCGAGAGCCGTTGCTCGTCGGAGTCGGTGCGCAGCGGTGTGTGGACCAGCGTGTCTGCGACCAGGGAGCCAAGATCAGGCCCGTGCTCGTCGGTGATCACGTGCAGCATCATGTCGGCCGCCGAGGTGCCGCCGGCGCAGGTGAAAATGCCGTCGTCGATGCAGTAGAGCAGGTTCGAGAGCTTCACCTCCGGGAATTCCTCGGCGAAGGAGGCATGGTTCTCCCAGTGGATCGTGCAGCGCTTGCCATCAAGCAGTCCGGCACGGGCCAGCACGTGGCTGCCGGTGCAGACGGCGCCAATGCCGACGCCTCTACGAGCCTGCTTGCGGAGCCAGGTCAGGACCGGCTTCGATGAGGCTCGCTCAAGCCCGAAGCCGGTGCAGACCACGATCGACGCCTCGCGCGGGATGTCCTCGAGTCCGCCGTCGACCTGAACCACCACGCCGTTCGAGGCGGTCGCTGCCACGCCGGACTCCGAGACCAGCCTCCAGCTGTAGAGTGGCCGGCGCGCCATGCGGTTGGCCAGCCGCAGCGGTTCGAGCGCGGCTGCGAACGGCATCATCGAGAACATCTCGCAGAGCAGGAAGACGAACTCATGCGTCTTCGTGGCGCCTGCGGTCGGGGCTTCGCTCATGGGCTCCGTCGCTTGATCGCGGTTTCAGGGGGCGGCCAACTCGTCGGGCAAACCCGCCTGAAAACGACATTGACGCCGCTTTCGTGCCTGCGTCAAGGAGGGCGGCCGATTTCCGGTGCCTCGCACCACCCGTGCCGCAGGGCTGGAAAGCCGCAAGTCGCTGGGCTATAGGGGCGGCACGAAATCGATCGGAGATGGCGGAGATGAACCGGACCTGGACCAAGACCAGCTGGCGCAGCCACGAGGCGCTGCAGATGCCGGTCTACCCCGACGATGCGAAGCTCGGAGCCGTCACGGCGAAGCTTGCCTCGTATCCGTTGCTGGTCTTCGCCGGCGAGGCCCGGCGCCTGAAGGCGCGCCTCGCCGATGTGGTCGAGCGCAAGGCTTTTCTGCTCCAGGGCGGCGACTGCGCCGAGAGCTTCGCCGAGTTCAACTCCGACAGTATCCGCGATACCTTCCGGGTGCTGTTGCAGATGGCGGTGGTGCTCACCTTCGCGGCCCGGGTGCCGGTGGTGAAGGTCGGCCGCATGGCCGGCCAGTTCGCCAAGCCCCGCTCGGCGCCGAACGAGAAGATCGGCGATGTCGAACTACCAAGTTATCGCGGCGACATCATCAATGGCTTTGATTTCACGCCGGAATCGCGTGTGCCCGATCCGGAGCGGATGATTCACGCCTACATGCAGTCGGCGGCGACGCTGAATCTGCTCCGTGCCTTCGCCACCGGCGGCTATGCCGACCTGCACAGGGTGCAGTCCTGGAATCTCGACTTCGCCAGCGGCTCGGCCGAGGCGGAGAAGTATCAGGAGCTGGCGCGGCGGATTTCGTCGGCGGTCGACTTCATGGACGCCTGCGGCCTGAACCCGAATACCGAATCGAAGCTCAGGACGGTCGAGTTCTATACCAGCCACGAGGCGCTGCTGCTTCCCTACGAGGAGGCTCTGACCCGGGTCGACTCGACAACCGGCCAGACGGTCGCCGGCTCGGGCCACATGATCTGGATCGGTGATCGCACCCGGCAGCTCGATGGCGCCCATGTCGAGTTCTGCCGCGGCGTCTTGAACCCGATCGGCCTGAAGTGCGGCCCCTCTCTGGAGCCCGGCGACCTCCTGCGGCTGATCGACGCCCTCAACCCGCAGAACGAGGCGGGCAGGCTGACCCTGATTTGCCGAACCGGCGCCGGGAACGTCGGCAAGCACCTGCCCGGGTGGATCCGTGCCGTCGAGCGGGCCGGCAAGAAGGTGGTCTGGTCCTGCGATCCCATGCACGGCAACACGGTCAAGTCGGACTCGGGCTACAAGACCCGGCCGTTCGAGAAGGTGCTTGCCGAGGTGCGCGAGTTCTTCGAGGTCCACGCTGCTGAAGGCACCTATGCGGGCGGCGTGCATTTCGAGATGACCGGCAAGGACGTGACCGAGTGTACCGGCGGGCTGCAGCAGCTTACGCCTGCCGACCTTTCGAGCCGCTACCACACCGCCTGCGACCCGCGGCTGAATGCCAGCCAGGCGCTGGAGCTGGCCTTCCTGCTGGCTGAGGAGCTGGAGACCGTGACGCCGCCACACCGGCAGACGGCCTTCGGCTGAGTTGCCGGTGAACCTGGTCCTTGTGTTGACGGCCCCTGGCGCAAGGGGGCTGTCGGACGCCGATATCTCGATCGCGGCGAAGGCGGCGAGGCAGGCGGGCGCGGTCCGGCGGCTGGGCGCGGCGGCGGCCGAGATCACCTGCGATGGCGCTCCGGACCTCGCGGCCGCCCGCGCGGCGCTGCCCGGTGTCGATGTCAACGCGGTTCCGACCGAGGGACGGCGCAAGCGCATCCTGATTGCCGACATGGATTCGACCATCATACCGGTCGAGTGCATCGACGAGGTCGCGGACTTTGCCGGAGTCCGGCCCGAAGTGGCAGCGATCACCGAGCGGGCGATGGCCGGCGAACTCGATTTCGAGGGCGCGCTTCGCGCCCGCCTCGCGCTCATGCGCGGCCTGCCGCGAGAGGCGCTGGCGCGAGTCTATGCCGAGCGGATCAGCCTCAATCCCGGTGCGCGGGTCCTCGTTCGCACCATGGCAGCCCACGGGGCGCACACGGCGCTGGTGTCGGGCGGGTTCAGCTATTTCACCGAGCGGGTCGCCGCCACCGCGGGGTTCGCCGAGAACCGCGCCAACCGCCTGCTGTTCGAGGGCGAGGCGCTGTCCGGCAAGGCCGCCGAGCCGATCCTCGGCCGGGCGGCGAAGCTCGAGGCGCTGAACGAGATTGCCACGGGGCTCGGGCTGACGGCCGCCGACGCGCTTGCGGTCGGGGACGGGGCGAACGATCTGGCGATGATCGAAGCCGCCGGTCTCGGTGTCGCCTGGCAGGCGAAGCCTTTGGTGGCGGCACGCGCACGCGCCGAGATCCGCTATGCAGAGCTTACGGCGCTGCTGCATTTGCAGGGTTACTCCGAGACCGAATTCACGCTCGGCTGAGCCTTTCTCGGAACCACCCGATGTTTCAGCCACGTAGCGCGCTCGTGAACAGGCTTGGTTTGTCGACACCCACGGGCAGGACTAACATCCTCCGCGTATATCGGGACCGGTCAAGCGAGGACGTCCATGCACCGCATCCGCAAGCCGCGCTGGCTGATCAGCGAAAATCGGGTCACGCCCGAGCCTGTGTTCTGGAACCGACGCCGCGTGCTTGCGGCGGGAAGCGGCGTTCTGGCCGCGGGCGGGATCGGTGCGTTGCTGGGCAGCCGGAGTCCGATCATGGCTCCGGCCGAAGCGGCCGTGCCGGGCGTGGCCTTCGCGCCTGCCCCTGCGCCGAACCCGAAATTCGCGGATGCGGGCCGGGCGGTCACCGACGAGGAAATCAACTCGACCTACAACAATTTCTACGAGTTCGGATCGCACAAGCGGATCTCGGATGCAGCCCAGGAGCTGGACACCGAAGGCTGGACGGTCGCCGTCGATGGCATGGTCGGCAAGCCGCTCGAAATCGGAATCGACGATCTGATCTCCAAAGTCGGCGTCGAAGAGCGCATTTACCGCCACCGGTGCGTCGAGGCCTGGTCGATGGTGGTGCCCTGGATCGGTTTCCCGCTGAGCAGGCTGATCGCGCTTGCCGAACCCCAGTCGGGAGCAAAATACGTCCGCTTCGAGAGCTTCCTCGATCCGGAGACCGCGCGCGGGCAGCGGCAGAGTTGGTACCCCTGGCCCTATGTCGAGGGGCTGACCGTCGAGGAGGCCGCGAACGATCTGACGCTGATGGTGGTCGGCGCCTACGGCAAGGTGCTGCCAAAGCAGTTCGGGGCGCCGATGCGCCTGCATCTGCCGTGGAAGTACGGCTTCAAGTCGGTGAAGTCGATCCGCAAGATCACGGTCACCGACCAGCGGCCGGTCAGTTTCTGGGAAGAACTCGCCGGCGATGAATATGGCTTCTGGGCCAACGTGAACCCGGAAGTGCGGCATCCGCGCTGGAGCCAGGCGACCGAGCGGGTACTGGGCACCGACGAGGTCGTGCCAACCATGCTCTACAACGGTTATGGCGAGGAGGTCGCGGGGATCTATTCCGGGCTGGAGGCGGAGTTCGGCGACCGACTCTGGCGCTGACCGGCCGCGCGGCGCGCGGGGGCGATCCTGCGCCTCGCGACCGCAATGGGGGCAGTGCTGCGGGTATGCGCGATTGGCTGCTGCGCTTCGGTATCGCCGGGTCCGTGTTTGTGGCGGTCTGTTGCTTCACCCCGTTCCTGCCTATGGCGCTCGGGGCGGTCGGTCTTTCCGGCTTGCTGGGCTACGTCTACGGGGACGCCGTTCTGTTGCCGGTTCTCGGGGTGTTCCTCGCAGTCACAGGATATGCGCTATGGCGACGCAACCGGTCGACGTGATCCTCGCGACCACCATCACCTGCCCGGAATGCGGACATGCCGCGGCCGAAACCATGCCGACCGCGGCCTGCCAGTGGTTCTATGACTGCAAGGGCTGCGGAGCCGTCCTGAAGCCGCTGCCGGGCGACTGTTGCGTCTACTGTTCGTACGGGACCATGCGGTGCCCGCCGGTCCAGATGGGCGGGAGGTGCTGCTGACGATGGCGCGGTAGCGTTCGGTCGAATTGGCAAAAAAAAGCCGGACCAAGCGGCCCGGCCTAGTTCAACAGGGAGGTATCACAACCTGAAGCGCGGCTTGGAAGCGGCGCTTCACGAGTTGATTTAGTGCGCTGATCGGTGGCTCGCAAGGCACCGGTCTGTCGCAGGGGTGAAAACCAGCTATGCGTTTGCTGCAACCCTTGGCTTGACGTTCTCGCGGCGATTGAACAATTCGACCTCGTGAATCATGAAATCCCGGAACGCCAGCACCCGCTGCGAGCGGCGCAGTTCCTCCGGGTAGACGATGTAGACCGGGAAGGCCGGGCTGCATTCCTCCGGCAGGATGTTCACCAGCTCCGGGTAATCGCGGGTGACGTAGTCCGGCAGGGCGGCGATCCCAAGTCCGTTGATCGCCGCCTTCAGAACCCCGAAATAGCTGTTGATCATCAGATGCACCCGCCGCTGCGGGTGGATGTGGTCCTTCAGCCAGTCCGCCGCCGAGTGCGGCTGCGGCGCGCTCGGGCTGAACGAGATGATGCGGCGGGAAGAGAGCTCGTCGGCAGACTTAGGCTCGCCGAAGGCATCGAGATAGGACTGCGAGGCATAAAGCCGCATCCGCACTTCCATCAGCGGCCGCCGGATCAGGTCGGCCTGCTGGGGGCTGGCCATCCGGATGGCGACGTCGGCCTCGCGCATCGGCAGGTCCAGGATCGCTTCAGTCAGGATCAGATTGACCGAAAGGTCGGGATGCGCGTCGAAGAGCCGGTGCAGCCGGGGCGCCAGCCAGAGCGTGCCGAATCCGGCCGTGGCGGTGACCCGCAGGTCACCATGGACTTCATCCTTGGAGTCGCGGATCCGAGCCGCCGCCACGTTCAGTCGCTTCGACATCGACAGCGTGGCCTCGTAGAGCAACTCCCCCTGTTCCGTCAGCAGCAGGCCGCGGGCATGGCGGTGGAACAGGGTGGCCTGCAGCTGCTCCTCCAGACCACGGATCTGCCGGCTGATCGCCGACTGGCTGAGATCGAGCTGCTCGCCGGCATGGGTCAGACTTCCAGCATCGGCGACCGCATGGAAGACCCTGAGCTTGTCCCAATCCATTCTGTCCGCTCCTCAATCAGCCTGCGGTCGGCGATCTGCCCGGGCCGCCGCCATTCGGTCTTTCCGCATTTAGCTATGGATATAAGCTTCGCGGGGAATTATCGCAGTGAAATGCGACAAATGAGACAATGGATTGCCGCCCTCGCCCGCATCCTTGCGGTCATCGTCCTCCTGACGGGGGCAGGAACCGCATGGGCCGATGAGCTTTCGGGGACCTTTCACGGCGTTGCGGACGCCGCCGGCGCCTCGATCGAGATCCAGCCCCGCAGCGGCGGCTTCACCGGCACGTTCTACGATGCCAAGGGCCGGAGCCAGTCATTTCAGGCCGATCTCGTCGGCGAGAGCGCCGAGGCGGTACTGGACATGGACGGGCGGACGGTGCTGATGCGGGTCGAGCCGATGCCCTTCGGCGCGAATGTGGCGATCGTGCCCTTCAGCCAGTCGGGGCAGCTTGAGATCGCCTCGGGCCGGGTGCTCACCTTCGTGCGCCGTGGCCTCAAGCTTCCGGAGCCAGGGCCGGAATATATCGATCCGCCGCGCGACGGATCCCGCCGGATCGCGGCAAACGGGTTCCTCGCGTCCTACGAGTTCTGGAGCCCGGCGGGTGTGCGTGACGGATACCTGGCGCTCCCGGAACGGTTCCGCACCCTGATGCGGATGTTCGCGGCGGTGCAGCTCGACGTGATCTGGAAACTCTGCCTTGCCCCGTCGCCGGATCAGGCGCTGTCGATCGCGCTCCGCGGCCAAGGGGTATCATGCAAGGAAGTGCTCGACGGCATCGCCGACACCCAGCGCACCGGCAAGTTCACCGCCTACAAGGCCGAAGTCGCGAAGCAGCGCGAGACATTGCGTATCACGGTCCGCTGCGCCGACCGGTATCCGGAAAGCAAGGAAACCTGTGATCGCGCGGCGCGCGATCTAAGCGCCCAGGCGGTCACCCTGGAAACGGCGGGGACCGTCCTGGGACGCTATCGCTAGTCAATCAGTGCTTGAGGCCGTCGAGTTCGATCCGCGACGCCCAGCCCTCGATCATTTCGAGTGCGGGGCGCAGGGCCTCGCCCTTGCGAGTGACCCGGTACTCCAGCCGGCGCGCGCCGGCGCGCACCGGGCGCTTCACCAGAATTCCCTCATCGACCAGCTTCGACAACCGGTTCGACAGGATATTGCGGGCGACACCGAGGCGATTCTGGAAGTTGTCGAAACGGGTGGTGCCCTGCAGGGCCTCCCACACGATCAACAGACTCCAAGAGTTGCCAATCTGGCGAGCAGCATTGGTCATCCCACAACTTTCGATATGCGTAACTTGGTTCACGACTACTCCCTTTCACGCTACACGAGCCATCCCACTCCGAAGCAACAACACTCAGGCAACCGTTTTCTTCCGCGACCAAGGCCAAATTTTTTCTGCTGCCGGGCGAAATTGTGGCAATTTGCTGGCTCGTGCTTGATAAGTTCCGATAGGAGATTGAAAATCCGCTCTCGGGCCGGATCTTCGATCCTTTCGGGTGATGCACCATGACGCTCAGCGGAAAACGCTTCCTCGTCACTGGCGCCTCCAGCGGGTTGGGCGCCCATATGGCGGAAATGCTGGCCTCTCGGGGTGCGATGGTCGCCGCCGCGGCCCGGCGGACGGGGGCGCTCGCCGATCTGGCCGCCGCCGGCGGCGGGCGCATCCTGCCGGTGACGGTGGATGTGACCGATCCGGAGTCGATTGGCGCCGGAGTTGCGGCAGCGGTCTCGGAGCTGGGCGGCCTCGACGGCCTCGTCAACAACGCAGGCGTTGCCTGGGGTGGACGTGCGATCGAGATGTCCGGGGATGACTGGAACCGGGTAATCGATACCAATCTCACCGGTGTCTTCCGGGTCGCCCAGGCGGCGGCACGCGTGATGGCGGAAGGCGGCGGCGGGGCGATCGTCAATACCGCCTCGATCCTTGGCCTTGGCACAGGGGCAGGGGTGGCGGCCTATTCCGCGTCGAAGGCTGCAGTCGTTCACCTGACGCGCAGCCTGGCGCTGGAGTGGGCGCGCTATAACATCCGGGTCAACGCCTTGGCCCCCGGCTATTTTCCGACCGAGATAAACGACGAGTTCCTGGCCAGCGCTGCGGGTGATGAGCTGCGCAAGAACATCCCGCTCCGCCGCTTTGGCCGGCTCGCCGACCTCGACGGGCCGCTCGAACTTTTGCTCGGCGACGGCGGCGCATACATTACCGGAGTGACCTTGCCGGTAGACGGCGGACATCTGGTGCGCCCGCTCTGATCGCCGTCGCGTGGAAATTGGAGCGCGCCAGGCGCCCCGGCATGGCATTCTGCCGTGATCGGGCAGGCCGACTCAGCGCGCTGAATCGTAACGGCACTTGCCGGAAAGGTCATAAAGGCTTACCTTTAAGGACGGGCGCGAGTCGCATCGATCGTCGCCTCTCCGGGGAGAGAACGCATGGAACTTCGCGACGTCCGGCTGTCGGACCGTTTTGACCTCGGCAAGTCGCCGGTTCTCCTGTCCGGCACCCAGGCGCTGCTGCGCGCGACCCTAATGCAGCACGCTCGTGATGCCGCCGCGGGGATCGACACCGCCGGCTATGTCACCGGCTACCGGGGCTCGCCGCTGGGCGCGGTCGACTCCGTATTCCAGTCGGCCGGCAAATTCCTGGCTGAGCACCAGGTGAAGTTCCATCCCGGCCTGAACGAGGATCTCGCCGCCACCGCCCTCTGGGGCGCCCAGCAGGCAGAACTCCGTGGCGAGGGCAAGCATCAGGGCGTCTTCGGCCTATGGTACGGCAAGGGACCCGGGGTCGACCGGTCGGGCGACGTGTTCCGCCACGCCAACTTCGCCGGCACGTCGAAGCATGGCGGTGTGCTGGTGGCGATGGGCGACGACCATACCGGCGAGAGCTCGACCACGCTGCACCAGTCAGAGCTGGCGCTGATGGACGCGATGATGCCGATCCTGTCGCCCGCCGGCGTGCAGGAACTGATCGACTACATGCTGTATGGCTGGGCGCTCAGCCGGTTTTCCGGCTGCTGGGTCGGCATCAAGGCGATGAAGGACACCGTCGAGGCGACGGCAGTCGTCGACGGCGACCCGCACCGGCTGACGATCGCCATCCCCGGGGACTTCGAGCTGCCACCGGACGGGCTGAACATCCGGCTCCACGACACGCCGCATCTGCAGGAAGCGCGGATGCACGACTACAAGCGCTTCGCTGCCCAGGCCTTCGCGCGGGCCAACAACCTCGACCGGGTCATGCATGGGGGTCAGGGGGCCAGGATCGGCATCGTTTCCTCGGGCAAGAGCTGGCTCGACACCGTCCACGCGCTCGACATCCTCGGCATCGATGACGAGGCCGTGCGCCGGATCGGCCTCACCACCTACAAGATCGGCATGGTCTGGCCATTGGAGACGACGCGGCTCCGCGAGTGGGCCAGGGGGCTCGACCTGGTGATCGTGGTCGAGGAGAAGCGCGCGGTCATCGAGACCCAGCTCAAGGAGGTGCTGTTCGGCACCCCCGGCCACCCGCGGGTGATCGGCTGGAAGGACGAGCAGGGCAAGGTGCTGTTCTCGGTCAAGATGGGGCTCGATCCGGTGCAGGTGGCGCGAGGCCTCGGCCGGGTGCTGGCGGGCGAGGGGGTGGGACATGCGGCGCTGGGCGACCGGCTCGCGCGGCTCGACCAACTCGCCGAGGCGGGCAATGCGCCGCAGCTGGCCGAGCGGACGCCCTGGTTCTGCGCCGGCTGCCCGCATAACAGCTCGACCGTGCTGCCGAAGGGCGCGCGGGCCTATTCCGGTATCGGCTGCCACTACATGGTGCAGTGGATGGACCGCGAGACGCTGGGCTTCACGCATATGGGCGGCGAGGGCGCCAACTGGATCGGCGAGGCGCCGTTCTCGAAGCGCGGCCACGTGTTCCAGAACCTCGGCGACGGCACATACAACCACTCCGGCATCATGGCGATCCGGGCAGCGGTGGGCGCCGGCACCAACATGACCTACAAGATCCTCTACAACGACGCTGTGGCAATGACCGGCGGGCAGGCCCATGACGGCGGCCTGGGCCCCGAGCGGATCGCCCGCGAACTGCTGGGCATCGGGGTCAAGCGGGTGGTGGCGGTGGTCGACGAGAAGGAGACCGTGCCGCCCCTGCCGCCGGAGATCCCTGTCCATCCGCGCGAGAATCTGATCGCGGTCGAGCGGGAGTTGCAGCAGGAGGAGGGCGTGACCGCCATCCTCTACATCCAGACCTGCGCCGCCGAGAAGCGCCGCCGCCGCAAGCGCGGCCTGTTTCCGGATCCGGACCGGCGGGTGTTCATCAACCCCAGCGTCTGCGAGGGCTGTGGCGACTGCGGCGTGCAGTCGAATTGCGTCGCCATCCTGCCGCTCGAGACCCCGCTCGGGCGGAAGCGGCGGATCGACCAGTCGGCCTGCAACAAGGATTTCTCCTGCCTGAAGGGCTTCTGCCCGAGCTTTGTCACCGTCGAGGGGGCCAAGCCGAAGGTCCGCGCCGCCGTGGATTTCATCCTGCCTACTCTGCCGGATCCCGAAGTGCCGGAGCTGACACGGTCCTGGAACCTTCTGGTCACCGGGGTCGGCGGAACCGGGGTGGTGACGGTGGGCGCGCTCCTGACGATGGCGGCCCATCTCGAAGGCCGCGGCGCCAGCGAGATGCAGATGGCCGGCCTGGCCCAGAAGGGCGGCGCGGTCACGATCCACTGCCGGATCGCGCCCAAGCCCGCCGACATCACCGCGATCCGCATCGCCGCCGGTGAGGCGGACGCGGTGATCGGCGGCGACCTGGTGGTGACGGCGGCGCCGAAGACGCTGGCGGCGATGGAGCGGGGTCGGGCGCAGGTGGTCTGCAACAGCCACGAGATAGTCACCGGCGAGTTCACCCGCGACACCGAGTTCAAGCTGCCGGCCGCCGGGCTGAAGCTGGCGCTGGAGCGCCGCGTAGGCTCGGACGCGCTGACCATGGTCGAGGCGAACGCGCTGGCCGAGCGGCTGCTCGGCGATGCGATCTACTCGAACGTGCTGCTTCTGGGCGCGGCCTGGCAGGCGGGCATGGTGCCGCTCTCGGCCGAAGCGATCCGCAAGGCAATCGAGCTCAACGGCGCCGGGGTCAAGGGCAATCTCCAGGCCTTCGAGATCGGCCGCTGGGCAGTCTCGCACCCGCTGGACGCGCGCGGGGCGGTCACCGGCGAGGCGCCGGCGGAGGAAACACTGAAGCAGAAGATCGAGCGCCGGGCCGAGTACCTGACCGCCTATCAGGGCCGCCGCCTGGCGAAGCGCTATCTCCGCCTCGTCGACCGCGCCGAGGAGGCCGAGCAGGCGGGCGGCGTCACCGGCCTCGCCGAGGCGGTGGCGGAGGGATACTTCAAGCTCCTGTCCTACAAGGACGAGTACGAGGTCGCCCGGCTGCACACGGAGACCCTGGACCAGGCTCTGTCGGAGGCCTTCGACAATGTCGGCCGGGTGAGCTTTCACATGGCGCCGCCGGTCCTCGGCCGGAAGGACAGCGAGGGCCGCCCGGTCAAATCGGAGTTCGGCCCCTGGATGGCGCGTGCGCTCAGGGTCCTCGCCCGGTTCCGCTTCCTGCGCGGCACTCCCTTCGACCCCTTCGGCTACTCGGCCGAGCGGAAGATGGAGCGGCAGATGATCCGTGACTACGTCAAGCTGATGGGCGAACTGCTCGGCAAGCTCGATGCCGGCAACGGCCCGATTGCGGTCGAACTCGCCCGGCTGCCGCTGCTGGTGCGCGGCTTCGGCCATGTGAAGCTCGCGAATGCCGAGCGGGCGGCCGAGGAGCAGACCGTGCTGCTGGAGCGGTTCCGGTCCGGAGCCCCGGCGGTGCCGCAGGCGGCGGAATAGCCGTTGCTTACACCCCGGCGCCGCCCAGCAATGCCAGCCAGACCGTGATCGTTGCAAGCGACAGCACGGTGCCGAGGATCACCGCGCTGGCGGCGGTGCCGACGGCGCGGTCGTACATGGCGGCGAAGACGTAGCCGTTGACGCCTGGCGGCATGGCCGCCATCACCACCGCCGCGCGCAGGAACGGCTCGGGCAGACCGAACAGAGGCCCAGCCAGCAGCCATGCCAGCGCCGGTCGGATGACCAGCGAGAAGATGGAGATCATCAGCGCCTCGCCGATCTCGGATCTGAGCGCGTAGCGGGTCAGCACGCCGCCAAGCCCGAAAAGCGCCACCGGCAGGGCGGACCTGGCGATCATGGCAATCGCCTCCTCCAGAGCCGCCGGCAGGGCGATGCCGGCGAAATTGGCCGCGAGCCCGAGGCCGAGGCCGAGCATCAGCGGATTGCCCGCGATCGCCCGCACTGTCCGTCCCGCGGCCCCGATCGCGCCGGCGCCACCCTTCTTCAGCATCTCCATGGCGAAGATGCCAACGGCGTAGAAGACCGGCGCGTGGAAAGCGATGAGCGCGAACATGGCCGCCATCGCGGCCTCGTCATATGCACGCTCCATGATCGGGATGCCGAGCAGGACCGAGTTGCCGAACATCGCCGAGAAGCCGACCGAGACCGCCTCGCCCGGCCGGCGCCGGAGCAGAATGCGCGAGATCAGCCCGGCGCCGGCGAAGCAGGCGAGCGCCGCGCCGTAGAACGCCACCATGTGGTCGAGCCGCATCGCGCTGCCGAGTTCGAGCCGGTACATCGCCATGAACAGCAGGCAGGGCACGGCGAATCCGGTGGTGAACTTCACCAGCACCGTGACGCCCTCGTCGGGGAACAGCTTCAGCCGCACGGCGCCGTAGCCCGATCCGACGACCAGGAAGACCGGCAGGACGATGGCGAGCAGCGCCGGAACCAGGCTCACAGGCGGTATTCCAGCACCAGCCCGTCATGGGCCGGGCGGACGTTCTCCGGCGACGCGGCGTCGAGCTCGGCATAGTCGACGTCGACATGGAGATTGGTGAGGAAGGCGCGGGGCAGTGCGGCTCGGGCGATCCAGGACAGCGCCGTGTCGACGTTCACATGGCTCACATGCTCCTTGTAGCGGAGCGAATCCAGGATCCAGCAATCGGCGCCCTTGAGCGCTGCCCAGGCGGCGTCGCTCATCTCCTTGATGTCTGGCGTATAGACCACCGGGCCGATGCGGAATCCCAGCGCCTCGATCTCGCCATGGGGCACCGAGAAGGGCTCGGCCGTGACGGTGCCGCCGGCCCCGGCGACAGTCACAGGGCCGTCGATCCGGTTCAGGTCCATGATTGGCGGGTAGTTCGAGCCCGGCGGAGTGTCGAACAGGTAGCCGAAGCGGGTCATGACCGTCCTCTCGGTCGCCGCATTCATCCAGGCCGGCAGGCGGGAGCGGCGGTTGAAGACCACCATGCGCAAGTCGTCCATACCGTGGACATGGTCTGCATGGTCGTGGCTGAGGACCAGCGCGTCGAGCCAGCCGACCCGGGCCGAGATCAGCTGCTCGCGCACGTCCGGTCCGGCGTCGACCAGCAGGTTGGTCTCGCCCTCGGGCCCGATCCGTTGCACCAGCAGGGCGCAGCGGCGGCGGCGGTTCTTCGGGTTCTCCGGGTCGCAGGCACCCCAGTTCGGTCCGGCGAGCCCGATCCGCGGCACTCCGCCCGACGAGCCGCAGCCGAGCACGGTGAACCGCAGCGTCCCGCTCATCAGGCAGCGTCTCCGGCACGGGCGTCCGTTCTGGCGGCGCGGCTGAACAGCCTGTCGAAATTGGCCGACGTTGCGGTGCAGAATTCCTCGTAGCCTACCCCGAAGGTGTCGGCGCCGACCTTGGCAGTCAACGCCGCATAGGCCGGCTCGCAGCGCTTGCCGCGATGGGGCGGAGGCGCGAGATAGGGGCTGTCGGTCTCGACCAGGATTCGATCCAGCGGCGCGGACGCGAAGATCTCGCGGAGCCCGGTCGACTTCGGGAAGGCGGCGATGCCGGACATGGAGAGGTAGAAGCCGAGTTCCAGTGCGGCCTCGGCCAGCGCGCGGCCCGAGGAGAAGCAGTGCATGACGCAGGCATAGGCGCCGGCCGCGTGCTCCTCGGCCAGAATGCGCGCCATGTCGGCGTCGGCGTCGCGGGCGTGGATGATCAGCGGCAGCCCGGTTTGCCGCGCCGCTTCAATGTGGATGCGCAGGCTCTGCTGCTGTTCGGCCTTCGACTCGCTCGTGTAATGGTAGTCGAGCCCGGTCTCGCCGATCCCGACCATCAGCGGATGCCGTGCGATCCTCACCAGCGCGTCAACGGTCGCTATCGGCTCCTTTGCGACGTTCATCGGATGGGTGCCGCAGGCATAGAACACGCCCTCATGCCTCTCGGCGATGGTCCGGACCGCGGACTCGGAGCGGAGCCGGGTGCAGATGGTGACCATGCGGGTCACACCGGCGCGGCGGGCGCGTTCGATCACCTCCGGCAGCTCGTCGGCGAGCTGCGGGAAATCCAGATGGCAGTGGCTGTCCACCAGCTGCGGGGCGGTCATCGGGCTGTCCTCGCTCGCTCGGGTCGTCAAGCCGCGTCGCGGGCCTTCGCCAGGGTGGCGTCAAGATCGAGGAAGGTATCGATGATCGTCTGGCCCGGGTCAAGGTTCACCGCCCGTGCGTGGCGGTTGGTTGCGGCGATGCGCCCCGCCGCTTCGGCCCAGAGCGTCGCCTGGGCGGGCGCGGCGGCCACGCGGTCCATCAGTGCGGCCTCGCCGGGGCCGGCCTCGCCGTCGGTGCTGCCGGTGGCGGCGCGCCGTGCGAGCCTGCCGACCAGGGTGAGAGTGAGGCGGCCGAGCAGCTCGTAGGTTGCCTCGGCGCCACGCGCGCCAGCGGTCTCGGCGAGGGCGACCATTGCCGCCCGATCGACGCCGCGGCCGCCCTGCATCAGCGCGACGATCCTGCCGTAGAGCTCGATCCCGCCGTCGGCGGCAAGTCGCAGCGCCTCGCCGACAGATCCTCCGCAGAGCAGCGCCATGGCATCTGCCTCGCCGGGCTCAATGCTGGCTCCGCACTGGTCGAGGGCGCGGGCGAGGTCGCCGGCTCCGAGCGGGCGCAGCTCGAGCGTGCGGCACCGCGAGCGGATGGTCGGCAGCAGCGCTCCCGGGGCGTGCGCGACCAGCAGCAGCGCGGTACGCGGTGGCGGTTCCTCCAGCACCTTCAGCAGCGCGTTGGCGGCGGAGGCGTTCATCTCGTCGGCCGCGTCGACGATCACCGCCCGCCAGCCCCCGTCGGCAGCCGAGAGCTGCAGGAACCGGCGCACGGCGCGCACGTCCTCGACGGCGATCTGGGTGCGGAGCCGGCCGGTCTTGTCGTTGACCGCCCGGCGAAGCACCGCGAGGCGCGGTTCGCTCCGGGCGCGGATCCGGGCGGCGACGGGACAGCCCTCCGGGGCGTCGAGGGTGTCCGAAGGAGGCGCAGGGGCATCAGCGAAAAGGCCACCCCCTTCGATCGGGCCATCGGAGATCAGCGCCCGGGCGATGCGGTAGGCCAGCGTCGCCTTGCCGGTGCCGCGCGGACCCCGGAGCAGCCAGCCGTGATGCAGCCGCCCCTCGGACCAGGCGGCGAGGAAGGCCCGCTCGGCTTCGGACTGGCCAAAAAGGCGCAGGGTCTCGCGCGGATGCGGATAGCCGGCGACCCGGTCAGGCTCCGGCAGTTCCGTTTCGGCGCTCACGCCACGAGCCCCAGGCGCGGGGCGGCTGCGGCCCAGACTCGCGCCGCGACCTCGGCTTCAGGCGCCGCGGCGTCGATCACCGTGCAGCGCCCCGGCTCGGCGGCAGCGATGGCGCGGAATTCGTCGCGGAGCCGGACCTGGAACTCCAGGCCCTTGCGCTCGAAGCGGTCCTCATGAGCATTCGCGGCACGTCCGTGCGCCCGGACAGCGGCAGCTTCCGGGTCGAGGTCGAGGACCAGCGTCAGGTCCGGGTCGAGGCCGATCGCCAGCGCGTGCAGCCGGTCAACGAGCTCCCGGCGCACCGGCGCACCGGCGCCTTGGTAGGCGCGGGTCGAGTCGACGTAGCGATCGCAGAGCACCACCGCACCGCGGGCCAGCGCCGGCGCGATGACCCGCTCCACATGATCCCGCCTCGCGGCAGTGAACAGCAGCGTCTCGGCCTCAGGCGACCAGCGGCCGGGCTCGCCTTCGACCAGCAGCCGCCGGATCTCCTCGGCGCCGGGCGAGCCGCCGGGTTCGCGGGTCTCGACGACCTCGCGCCCCGCGGCGCGCAGCCGCGCCGCGAGCCGCCGCGCCTGAGTCGACTTGCCGGTGCCGTCGATCCCCTCCAGGGTCAGGAAGAAGCCGCGCCCGGCCCGTTGGCCAGCAGCATTTCCGCCGGTCGCCATCCGGCGTTCAGCCTTCGGCGGCGGCGAGGGCGCGTTCGATCAGCAACCTGGCGCCGGCCTTCAGCCGCGGCAGGATCCCGCCGCGCTCGACCGGGCCCATGGCGACGAGCGGCACGCTGATCGGTGCGACCTCCGGCAGCGCTACCTCGATGCGCCCGATCTCCTGGCCGGCCTCTATGGGTGCCTCGACCGGCTCCGGGAAATGCAGGCTGATCTGCGCCTGATCGAGCAGGCCGTAGGGTACCGTCACGACCACGTCCCGGGCCGGGGCGAGTGCCACCTGCTCCGCTGCGCCGATCCAGACCGTGGCGTCCGCGACCTTCTCGCCGGCATCGAAGATCTTGGCGGTGGTGAAGGCCCGGAACGCCCATGTCATCAGCCGCTCGGCTTCCTGGCTGCGCTGCGCCATGCTCTCGAGCCCGGTAACCACCAGCAGCACCCGGCGCCCGTCCTTTTCGGCAGAGGCGACAAGCCCGTATCCCGCCTCCTCGGTGTGACCGGTCTTGAGCCCGTCCGCCGGGAACTCGCCGCCCAGGAGCGGGTTCCGGTTCCGCTGGGTGATCTCCGCCCAGGTGAACTCCTCCTCGGCGAACATCTTGTAGTGCTCGGGGTAGTGCTCGATGATCCGCTCGGCGAGCGTCGCCAGGTCGCGGGGGCTCATCACGTGCTCCGGGTCGGGCCAGCCCGTGGCATTCCTGAAATGCGACTGCGTCAGCCCCAGTTCGGCCGCGCGCTGGTTCATCAGTGCCGCAAAGGCATCCTCGGTGCCGGAAACGGCTTCCGCCAGCGCCACCGCCGCGTCGTTGCCCGACTGGATGATGACGCCGCGCAGAAGATTCTCGACGCTGACCACCTCGCCGGCGTGGATGAACATCTTCGAGCCACCCATCGCGGCGGCCTTCTCGCTGACCCGGAAGGTGTCGGAGAGCGCGAGCCGGCCGTTCTCCAGCGCCTCGAACACCAGGTCCAGCGTCATCAGCTTCGACATCGAGGCCGGCGGCACCGCGGTGTCGGCGTACTTGTCGAGCAGCACCGCACCGCTGGTCAGGTCGACCACGATGGCGGCACGGGCAGGGGTCGTCTGGCCCTCGGCAAGTGCCTGTCCTGCAAGGCCGGCCCAGAACAGGGCGGCTGCGAGGGCGACCTGGAAGGCGTATCGTCTCGGCATGGTTCTCCAGTCTCCGCGTACCCGTGTTGCCGGTGTCATCCCTTCACCGGCGTCGCATCTGCCGGCCCGATCGCCCTGACGGCCGTCAACGCCGCGTCGCGGTCGGCGCTGGTGCCGAACGGCCCGACGAGGACGCGCACAAGCGTCCGCTCGCCGGCGGCAAGGGGACGCGCCTCGGCGGGAAGGCCGTTCTCGCGCAACAGCGCGACCAGGCGCTCCGCATTTCCGGGCTCGCCGAAGATCCCGGCCTGGATGTAGGGCAGGCCGTCGGTGAGGGTTCCGGCGGTCTCGGCCGAGGTCGCCGGCAGTGGCGCGGGCGCCGAGGCATCGGTGCGGGTGGCTGGCGTGGCAATCGCCGCAGCCAGGCGCGGCGGGGCCGTCGGGGCGGCCAGCGGAGCCACGGCACCGGTTCCGGGCGCAGACTCCGCGGTAGATCCCGTGGCAGAGCCTGACGTGCCGCTTGTCGTTGCCGGCATCCGGGCAGCCTCGCCCTGATTCACCGGTGCAGCCATCGCGACCGCAAAGTTTGATGCCTCCGGCGGGGCGTCTCCGGCCTCCGGCGTGGCGTTGGCGGCGGTCCCGTCCACATCGGCGGCGGCGAACACGGAATCGGCCGCGCCCTCTGGCGCGGCAGCGGGCGAGCCGTCCACACCAGCGTCTGCGCCAACCGCGCCGGCCTCCGCCGACACCGTGCCGGTGGGCCGCATGATCTGGTCCACATGGGAGATCGCAACGATGGTGATCGGCGTCTCCGCTCCGGGTTCGATTCCCAGCTTCTCGGCCGCCTCGGAGGATATCATCGTCGTCGGCCCGCCCTGGTTCGGATCACGGCGGAACAGCGCCGCGTCCACCTGGGCGCCGGTCTCCTGGTTGGTCAGGCGTACCCGGCGGGCCCGGCTGGCGAGAGGATGGGCGATCCAGATCCCCTGGAGCGTCGGCAGCCCGTCCCAGACCGCGTTCAACTCGGCCGCGAAAGCGCCGGGATCCGGCGTCAGTGTCTGGTCGATCGCGGCCGACGCTCCGACCGGATGTGCGGACGCCGGCTTTGGCTCGGCTGCAGCGGCGAGCGACGAGGAATTCACGGGAGTCTCGGAGCTGGCGGCGGAACTCGCCTGAGCAGTCTCGGGCGGCGCCAGGTCCGCAACGCAGCCCGCAAGCGCAAATGCCAGCCCGCAAAAAAATGCCGTCGACCCCCCGCTCCGGACGAGCCCGGTCGATCTGCCCCAATCCTGCATCGGTCCTGCCTTCCGCGGCCATGCCCCTTTGGCCGTCGTCCCAATCTACCTTTTGACGCGCCGGAATGAAAGCATGCAGTCTCGCAAAGGGAGCAGTATGAGTGTCAGCAGAGGTCGCCAGGCACTGTCGGCAGGTTCGCCAGTGTGCCCGTCGCATCTGGACCGCCGAGGAACCGGCCATTATATCCGGGCCGCCGGAAGGGTGGCAGAGCGGTCGATTGCGGCGGTCTTGAAAACCGTTGAACCGAGAGGTTCCGGGGGTTCGAATCCCTCCCCTTCCGCCAGTGCATCATAAATTGTACAATTAAATCAAGGTATTATACTAGATACTCTAGGAAAGTTCCCCCAAAATTTCCCCCACTTCGCGCCAGAATCAATCGGAACCTGGCGGTTCTCATCGGAACAGTTCGGCATCCGTTTGGCTCGACATGAGACGAGCTATCGGGAATCATCCCGGCATGGGCGGTCGGAACATTGAAGGCGCCCTCCACGGTCGCGCCCGTCATTACTCTGCATCCGGCCTCTTTTCGGGGCTGACCAGCTTTGCAGAGCTGGAGCGGCGCATCGCCGATCTCCCCTCCCGTCAGGAGCGCGGCGAAGCCTTCGAGGTCTTCGCCGAAGCCTACCTTGCCACCCAGAAGGTCAACCAGGCCGCCGAGGTGTGGCCGCATGATGCGGTCCCGGCTGCCGTCTCCGATGCCCTCAAGCTGCGGCCGAGGGATATGGGCGTGGACGGCGTCTACCGCACCCTCGGCGGCACCTATGCCGCCTATCAGGTGAAGTTCCGCTCGCACCGAGTGCCTCAGACATGGACCGAGCTTGGCAAGTTCATCGGCCTCGCCGACCGGGCCGACCTGAAGCTCCTCTTCACCAACAGCGACGAGGTCCGGGACATCGTCACCGAGCGGAAGGACTTCTTCTGCATTCGGGGCGCGGACCTCGACCGGCTGACGGCTGACGACTTCGCGGCCATCGACGGCTGGCTCACGGGCAGCTCGGTCAAACCTACCCTGAAGTCACCCCGACCCCATCAGGCAGAGGCCCTCGACGCCATCCTGCAGGGCCTTGAGGCCAATGACCGGGTGACCTCGGTGATGGCCTGCGGCACCGGCAAGACGCTCACCGCGCTCTGGCTGGCCGAGAGGCTCGAGGCCCGCCGCATCCTCGTTCTCGTTCCCTCTCTCGCGCTCATCCGGCAGACGCTGCACGAATGGCTCAAGGAGACGCGCTGGGAGCGCCCGAGGTTCCTGGCCGTCTGCTCTGACGCGACCGTGACCCGAGGCGCAGAGGACGCAATGGTGGTCCGTCAGGCCGATCTCGACTTCCCGGTCAGCACCGATCCCGAAGAGGTCGCTGGATTCCTTGGCGAGGCAGCGGAGGGTGTGCAGGTCGTGTTCTCGACCTACCAGTCGGCCCATGTTGTCGGCGAGGCGATGGCGGGTCAGCCCGCGTTCGATCTCGCCATTTTCGACGAGGCGCACAAGACGGCGGGCCGCGAGAACGCGAAGTTCGGCTTCGCGCTGGAGGACAAGAACCTGCTCATCTCCAAGCGGGTGTTCCTGACCGCTACGCCGCGCCACTACGACGTCCGAAAGAGGGACAGGGAGGGCGACAAGAAGCTCGTCTACTCGATGGACGTGCCGGAAACCTATGGTCCCATCGTCCATATCCTCTCCTTCGCCGAGGCTGCCGAGCGCGGCATCATCTGCAACTACAAGGTCATCATCTCGGTGGTGACCTCGGAGATGCTGAATGACGATCTCCTGCAGCATGGCGAGGTGATGATCGACGGCGACCCGGTGAAGGCCCGCAGTGTCGCCAACCAGATCGCGTTGCAGAAGGCGTGCGAGGAATATGGGCTGAAGAAGGTCTTCTCGTTTCACCGCAACGTGGCCTCGGCGAAGGACTTCACCGGCGACACCGCCAGCTCGATCAAGATGCACCTCCCCACCTATGACGCCCTGCACGTCAACGGCGCGATGCCCACCGCCCGCCGCGAGAAGGTCATGCAGGCATTCAGGGAGGCCGACAGGGCCATCATCTCGAATGCCCGCTGCCTGACCGAGGGTGTGGACGTCCCCGCCGTCGATGTCGTCGCGTTCCTCTCGCCGAGGAAGAGCAAGGTGGACATCGTGCAGGCCACCGGGCGGGCCAGGCGGCCTCCACCTTGTCCTTGTTGACGTGGGCCAGCGCCGCCTCGGCGACCTCGCGAGGAAAGTTGGTCTGCTCCTGTGCCCAGGTGCGGAACGACGTGCGGAAGCCGTGCACGTCGGCGTCGAAGCCGAGTTCCTTGACGAGCTTCGACAGCGTCATGTCGGAAAGCGGTCTGCTGCGCTTGGTGCCGGGAAACACGAGGCCCGAGCCGTCGGATAGCTTCTCCGCCTCTCGGAGTATCTCCACCGCCCGCGCCGACAGCGGCACCCGGTGCGGTTTCTTCGCCTTCATGCGGGTGCCGGGGATTTCCCATGTCGCACATGTCGCACGTGTCGCACGGTCGCCGAGGTCGATTTCCTTCCATCGAGCGCCCCTCACCTCCCCCGAGCGGGATGCAGTCAGCACGAGGAATTCGAGGGCAAGTTTGGTGGACTGCGATGCGCCGGACCCCTTCACTGCCTCGATGCAGTTCGCGACCTCGGAGTAATGGAGCGCCCGGCGATGGGCCTTGGTCCGGTCGTGCTTCGGCAGCGCCTGCGCGATGGCATCGGCCGGATTGTCCTGCCGCCAGCCCTGCGCCACGGCCCATTTCATGATGGTGCCGATCCGCTGCCGCACCCGCCGAGCCGTTTCAGCCTTTACCGTCCAGATCGGGGTCAGCACCGCCAGCACATCGGCGGAACTCACGTCGCCGACCTTCACCTTTCCGATCTTCGGGAAGGCGTAGGTCTCCAGAGTGGCAAGAAACTGCGCCGCATGTTTCGGGTTCCGCCAGGTTGGCCGGTGGAGTGCATGAATCGTCCGGGCTGCCTGCTCGAAGGTCAGCACCGCCTCCGTCTCGCGCTTGGCCTGGATCGGATCTCCACCGGAGCGGGCCAGCCTGTGGTTGTCGAGCGCCTTCGCCCGAGCGTCGGCTAGCGGCACCAATGATGGACTGCCGAGCCCGATCTCCCGACGCCGCCCCCGGACCATGATGCGCTGAACCCAGAACCGTGCGCCGTTCTTTTCGACGCGCAGATAGAGCCCATGCCCATCGAAGTATTTGCCCGGCTCAGAGGCATTTCGCACGAACTGTGCTGTCAGCGCTTTCTCGGGTCGGCGGGTGGACGCGGGTGACATGGATCATTCCCCCATACGCGGCGTCGCTCTGAGCGGTCGGACGCGCGGCAAGCGCATCTCGTTGGAGCGGGCAGAAGCGTGGGCGGAGGATATCGCCCGGTCGGAAGAAACCAGCTCCGGAGAGCCGGGCGAACTTGACGTGCGCTCAGTCGTCCTCGACGAGATTGAACATGCCGTAGCCCTCCCGCCCAGCAAGAGGCCGAGCAAGGCGATCGCGATCGACCCGCGCTTCGGGGTGCCGCATCACCGGCTCGCGTGGAGGTACCTGATCGACTTCGAACTCGGCTGGCACGGCACTTCGGAAGACCGGGCGACGAGGGCGCGTGCGGAGGCGCAGCAGGCGATCGTCCTCGACCCGGACCCGGTCGCCCGCTACCGCAGCCAGGTGATTGCCGGCCCGGGCGCCTTTGTCGAGATCGCCGAGAATTTCGTGGACTACCCGCGTGCGATCCTGCGCAAGCTCCTGCGCGAGATCGACCAGCCTATGATCCTCTCCGAAAACGAGTGAGGCCGGACCAGGCGAGCAGCAGGATCAGCGACGTTGCCGAGATCCACGCTCCGAGACGCTCCTCGGGCAGCATCGGAAGCTCGAGCACATAGCGCGCGCGGCCAGCCGGAAATTCTGCCATCGTAAACGGGAAACCGACCGTCGGGAGTAGCTCAATAGCCAATCCCGTAGCTTCGTCATACCCCCTCGCGAAACGCCAGTATGTGCGCCTGAAAACTGCCCTTGCTGGTGCTGGAATGTCGACGTCGACAACCACCCGTCGCGAATCCTCGATATCCAAGACTACGCTGGCACCGGGCAGATCGGAGACAAGATGTACGATTGGCTCTTCCGCTGATCGGGTCGCGGCAATCCCGAGGTCACCTTCGTGTACGCCCACAGATTCCGGCGACTCCGCCGGGAGCCATGAGCGGTTTCCGACGGCGAGCTCGACCAACTGCCGTCCGGACTCCGCGAAGATACTCTGGCTGCTCCGCGTTCCGGGAAATTGCGACCAGGAAACGAATGCCGTCAGGACGAGGCACGAGACAAACATCCACCGGCGTGGCCGACTTTCTCCCGCATGCAGTGCGGCCTCGGCCACAAGCGCGATCGCTAAAGCGAACGCAATGTCGGCAATCACCAGGAACCGCCAAGGAAACTGAATTCGCCCAACAGGAGTAACCTCATAGATCAGCCATGCGGCCGGAGTCTGCATGAAGATCGTGAATCCGACGAGCGTCGCGATCAGGCGCCGCACTTCCGGAGCCAAATGCGGATTGGCAGCGATCGCGATCAACGAAATCGCAGACATTGCCAGGAACGATGGCCACACGGCCGAGAACTTCCCGCCCAATGGCAGCGCCGATCCCGGCCAGAACAGCCACATCGTCGGGTCAAAAAAGCCCTCTGCGTGAAACTCCCCGTTCACGCTGTCCAAGAGCGCTATCGCGGGATACCAATACACTGCGGCTAAGCCTACGCCAGCGACCGCCGCTAGAGTGAGACGGCCAAGCGACCGGAAGTCGTTCAATCGTCCGAGTGCCAACACCAGAACCGGATAGGTCGCCGCCATCATGACGGCAGTGACGACGTGGGTTAGAAGGATCAGTGTGGTCAACAGCGCGAGGCGCACGCCCGCAGCACGGCCGGCAAGGCAATCGAGGAATGCGATCATGTGCCACGGGATCAGCGAGGCGACGACGAATTCGGCAAACGCGAACCGCGCACCCCATTCGGTTCCCAGATGGAAGGGCAAAGCCATTCCGAGCACCGCCGCAACAACTGCGGCTCTATTGCTGAAATAACGAAGCGCCAGCGAACGGATGCCAGCGCCATAAAGTGACAAACTCAGTACCCCGAGCAAGACCAAGAGATCATCGGCGGAACATGAACGGCACACCGTGAACCGGAATATTCCGCCGATCCAATACGTGAGCGGCGGATAGAAGAACAGGTCTGGCCCGCCGGCGCCTGACCAGAGTGCGGCGAGCCAGCGGGGATAGAGTTCGCCGGCAAGCATTTGCTCGGTGAAGGCAGACATGTAGTTGAAATGAAAGGGGTAATCATTGACGATCGGTGGCCCGCCCCAGATTGAGGTGGCGAGCAGCAATGCTGCACAGGCGAAAATTAGCGCGTACTCGGACGCGGCGGCGGCTGCGCGTTCCCCAGGCGACGGCGGTGCCGAACGCGGCTCAGACATTTCAAGCTGGATCATCGCGATGGGATGGCATCTAACGACTGGCCGTCGCAACACACTGGTTCCCGGAACCGGACCCAGCGGTAGCTTGGCCTCGAGATAAAGGACGCTGGCAACGATAGCGTGTGCATGCCGAGCTAGGCCGGTAGGAACGCGCATCGCCGTCTCGCGATGCCCCTTTAGCGCCAGCAGAGCGAGGGCGGCCGGATAGAGCGGACGGAAGCCGTAGAACACCCGTTCGGGTGTCCAGCCCGCGTCTTCGAGTTCCCGCCGCAGCATCTCGCGAGTGTAGCGTCGGAAGTGACCGAAGCGATCATCGTAGTTGGACCAAATTTCCTGCCTCGCGGGAACTGCGACGATGATGCTGCGGGCATTTGGTATATCCGCTCCCATCTGAGCGAGGAACGCCACTGCATCTTCAATGTGCTCGATCACGTCTAGCAGCATCATGCCGTCGTAGTTGCGACGGTTCGGTAGCTCACCCGCAGCCGTGCCCGTCACGACCGCATGGCTGACGGGTTTGGTGTCGGCGAGTTCGACCCTTCGACATTGAGGCCGCATTTTCGCATGAAATCGACCACGATCCCGCGCCCGAGCCAACTTCCAGCCATCGCTTCGCAGGCATGGAGCGCACAGATCACGAAGGATCATGTTCCGCGCCCGAGACCAGTAATCGAGCTCCGATGCCATCAGGATAGGTTTCAGCGAATCGGTCCGCCTTGAATCCAGTCACACAGTTCTCCCCCAGCTCCGGAAAGATAACCCGAAATCCGGTGGTTCGACTTTATCCGGAATTTCTCCATTTGCGCATCCTTTGGTTCGACCATGCTGCCGGTCAGGGCACCGATCAAGCCCCGAGGCGCCCGTGCAGCGGGCCTTCTCGATAAGCACGGTCGCGATGGCCGACGCCTTCGGCGAGTTCTGGGGAGACTCGACTGATGCCCAAAGTACCCGGAGGCGTACCGGATGTCGTGGATTCCGATCACTAGTCAGGCTCACCGTATGGGACATTTGGGAAATTGTCACCGCAAATTGGTGATTTTGAGAGCATTCCTACATTGTGCCTTCAGGTACTCTGCCCAACTCTCCATCATCTTGCGCCGCTTTTCGAAGACGTCGGAACGAGCATAGGCGGCCTCGACCTTGTCCTTGTTGACGTGGGCCAGCGCGGCCTCGGCCACTTCACGGGGAAAGTTGGTCTGCTCCTGCGCCCAGGTGCGGAACGAGAGGACGGAATCCATGAACGTCGGCGTCGAAGCCGAGTTCCTTTACGAGCTTTGAGAGCGTCATGTCGGAAAGCGGCTTGCCATGCTTCGTGCCGGGGAAGATGAGGCCCGAGCCGTCGTCCAATTTTTCCGCCTCACGCAGGATTTCCAGCGCCCGCGCCGACAGCGGCACCCGGTGCGGTTTCCCGCGTTGAAACCATGTCGGCAGATCACACAAATAAGAGATCAGGAAATGATGATTTAGACCCATACATTTGTCCATACATGCGCTTGAGACAGCATGGGTCTGACTGTCACCCGAACAGATTCCCGCGCATGGCAAACAAGGTCATTCTGAGCGCCGGCGAAGCATTGCGCGAAAGTCAGTCGCGCCCGTGAACTTGTGACCGGAGTGGCCAACGCCATATCGAAAGCCTGCATAGGAGCGATCGACGATGCCGCAGGATCCCAAGAGCAAAGTGGCGCACCTTACTGCGCGGCGCGTGCAGCAGATGATCCGGCAAGGGTCGCTGGCAGCGGAGCCCGATTCATCGCGGAGACCGGGACCAACTGCCCTAGAGCTAGAAATCTTGGAAAGCCTGCACAGGCGAGGCAAGACGCATATTTCGCTCTGGGCTATCCGCGAAGAGCTCGACTAGCGGTCCCCCCGCTACACCGCCGGCTTGCGCGGAATCTCCACCACGTCCTCGGACACTAACAAACTGACCACCCTTGTTCGGGACCCAAAGCTCGGCAACGACGTCGAAGCTGCCATCGTCGTGCGATATCACGTAGACGCCATTCGGATCCGGGCCAGGCACTCTCGCTCCATGTTCCACGGTGGCCACAGACGGGTAGAAAAGTAAATCGCCGAAGATCAATTGGGAAGGCCCGAGCGGCTCGGAATGTTCGTCATGGACCAGAAGTGCAGTCTACGCGCTGTGCTATCGACAGGCTGCTCTCCACCGCGCAAATTCCCCCTATAGAGATTGATATAATTGAATATTTACTGATCTTTGCCGACGCTCCGCTAGGATGGCAGCGGAACCACGACAAAGCTGTCTACTTTGCGTGAGATGAAGGCCCGATGATCTGCCTTTGGTCGGTTCCCGATGTCGGCTTTCGGGCGCATCCCCGACCATCATTCGGAAGACCGGGAGCGCGTGCAATTGACCCTAGGCGGTTACTCCGGAAGGCCAGCGCTTCGCAAATCGGCGGCAAACTGTTCGAGAAAGCGGCGTGTCATTACAGCGTGATCTCCGAAATGCCATTCCGCGATTGCCTCGGCGCATGTGAAGCCGGGACGCAACTGGCAAAGCTCTGCAACCGCCTCTTGCGCCTCGTCCGTCTTGCCCGCCCTTCCACGTGCCGCCGCAAGTACCGTGTACGGATAGAAAGTTACATTCGGCTGCCGAAGCGCCGCACGTTCATCGACTTCGACTTGCTCTAGGTCGTTGGCGATGTAGTGGGTGATGGCGCGGATGTGCAGGAAGGTCCACATATGAGGATCGCGTGGGCTAAGCTGAATTGCCATGTCGATCTCGCGCAGCGCCTCGTCGTGCTGGTCGACACCAGTTAGAGCCTGCGCCAGGGCGAAATGCGCCTGCGCGAAACTTGGATCGAGCGCGACCGCAGTGCGAAGCTCCTCGATTCCGTTCTCCATCTTCCCAGAAAGGAACAGTGCTCTGCCAAGCGAAAGCCGGGCCGATGGGTCTCGATTGTCAATCTCAACCGAGCGTTTTGCCAGAGAGATCGCCGCCTTGACCCGTGCGCCACGCTCCTCCCTCGGTCCGTACCATCCGAATTGAATTTGGACATAGGCGAGCCGTGCGTAAGCCTGCGAGAAGTTTGGATCGAGTTCAACGGCGCGCTCGAAGAGTGCCTTTGCCGTCTGCAACTCCTCAGTCGTGAACTTGTAGAGGTGCCATAGACCCCGCTGGTAGCAATCCCATGCGTTCAGATCGATGTGCGCCCGGCCGGTGACAGCAGTTCGTTCGATGGCTTCAAGCTCGGGCTCGATAGTGCCGGCAATCATCGCCGTAATCTCATCCTGGACGGCAAAGACGTCGTTGAGTTTCCGGTCGTACCGTTCGCCCCAAAGGCGCGTTCCATCATGGCCGTTGATAAGCTGTGTTGCCACGCGAATTCGGTCGCCCGATCTGCGGACGCTGCCTTCGAGGACGTACCTTGCACCAAGCTCCTCCGATGTCCTGCGAATGTCGGTCGGCCTATCTTTGTAGGCAAAGGAGGAGTTGCGCGCGATCACGAGGAGCCACCGAGATCGGCCAAGGGCCGCTATCAAGTCCTCCGTGATCCCGTCGGCGAAATACTCCTGTTCAATGCTCCCGCTCATGTTCGTGAAAGGCAGGACGACGATCACGGGCTTGCCCGACTGCGCGGCCGGCTTCACCGTCGCATTCGCGGAGCCATTGGTCGGCCAACGCCAGACTCGAATAGGTCGGGGAAGCCCCTTCACCTCATGATCACCCGCGTCGGCGAATTCGGCCCCGAGGCGGGTGCCTATACTCTCCCGCACGATGGCAGAGATGCATATGCCTCCCGGCTTGGCCAAGCCCTCCAGCCGCGCGGCCATATTGACGCCGTCGCCGTATATGTCCTCGCCATCCAGAATAACGTCGCCGAGATTGATCCCGATCCGCAGTTCGATCGGCCCGCCAGATTTTGCCGTTTCCTGTTGGATGGCGATCGCCGCCTCGACCGCCTGAACCACGGACGGGAATTCCACAAGGGCCCCGTCACCAATCAACTTGACGAGGCGCCCACCGCGTTCGGCGACAACGGGATCGAACACCTCTGCTCGGTGTGCCCGGAGGGCGGCAAGCGTGCCCGTCTCGTCCTCATTCATGAGAGACGAATAGCCAACGACGTCGGCAGCAAGGATGGCGGCGAGGCGGCGCGTCACGAATGTCTCCTTGTTTGCGAAGACTAGCGTCGTGATGCTACAGAATCGATCTGCAAGGAGGCGGTCACGGCAGCAACTTATGGCACTCTTCGGAAGTTCGCCGGCAGGTCGACGAAGGTCCGATTGTCGCCGCATCACCGTCGAGCCCGAGTGCGGCGTAGTTCTGCACCGGTAGGGCAATCCGTTGACAGCGACCGGCTCGCGCTCGACGGCGGCGACAATGTCATTCGTCAGCGACCAGGTCTCGTGGGCGAGGAGGATGTCAGCCTGTTCTATTCGGCAAAATTATCTCTAGTATCGAGCATTTAGGTGACTAGAATTCTGAGTTGCCATCGATTGACGTGGCTTCGACTGGCCCGTTTCATCCATTGCGGAGTCGCTCCCCATGCACCGCCACTTGCTGTCGATCCTCGCCGCCGCCCTCGCCCTCTGCCCGCCCGCGCCCGGCCAGGCCGGAGCTGTGCTCGACCGGATCATGGAGCGGGGCTACTTCACGATGAACGGTGAGCCTGGCTGGCCGCCGTTCTCATGGAAGGATGCGGACGGCAATTACAAGGGCTTCGACGTCGAAGTCTCAAGCGAGGTCGCGCGGCGGTTCGGCGTCAGCGTCAAGCGCACCGATCACCTCCTGACCTGGGAGGAGGAAACCGGCGGCCACTGGGACGGAAAGATCGACATCTCGATCGGGAGCATGACCCCCACTGCGAAGCGCGCTGAGAACCTCGAATTTCCGGTGAACTACTACTACGCCATTGCCGCGCTCGCGGTGCATCGTGACAATACCACTGTCAAGACCCCGGCGGATGCCAGCGGCAAGCGCATCGGTGCACTGAAAGCGGCGACCTACGACCTCTACCTCCGGCGTGTCCCGTTCGACATCAAGGGCATGCCGCCGCTGACCTACAAGATTGACAACCCGGTGATCGTGAACTTCGACAGGGAGGAAGACGTATTCACTGCTCTCGCAAAGGGCGAGGGGGTGGAGCTCGACGCGGTCGTCACCTATCTCCCGACACTGATGACGCTCATCAACGAGGGCATGCCCTTCCGCATCATTGGCCAGCCGCTCTATCTGGCTCCGCAATCGGTTGCGATCGAGCCGGGCGACCCGGAACTTGCCGCCACGCTCAAGGAGATCGTCGACGGGATGCACGCTGACGGTACGCTGACCAACCTCTCGATGAAGTGGTTTGAGATCGACCTGACGCGGCGATAGTGATCGGCGTTGAATTAACAGCAGCGCCAAACCAATTTGGATCTAAGAGCCGATCCATGAAGTTCTGATTCACTGGCAAGGGATTGGCCTTGTCAGGCGCCGGAGCATGATGCGGATCATGCCGAGGCGGACGAAGGCGGCGACGGTTCGGGCGTAGCGCTCGAAGTCGCGGGCGAGGCGGCGGTTGCGGCCGATCCAGGCGAGCGTGCGCTCGACGACCCATCGCCTGGGCAGGACCAGGAAGCGATGCCGGTCGGTGCGCTTGACGATCTCCAGTCTCCAGGCGCCGGTCCTGGCCACGGCCGCCGCCATCTTCGGCCCCTGATAGCCGCCGTCGGCAAAGATGACCTCGATGAAAGGGAACAGACGACGGCATCCGCGCAGCAGGGCATGGGCTCCGTCGCGGTCCTGCACGTCGGCCGGGTGGACCACGACATTCAGGAGGAGGCCGAGGGTATCGACGAGAATGTGCCGCTTGCGGCCCGTGTCGATGATCGTCCCATGGCTGTTTCCTCCTTCCCATGAATAGCACGGAAAGAAGATTAAGTGGACACACTATGTGCGCCAGGCGAGCAGGATTCGTTCGATCTGTTCAGACGACATGGAATACTTCCATCGGCCTACCAATGTTCCGGAGCTTTTGATCCCCGAGGCCTTCGAAGTGCAGCGGCATCTTCGCGCAAACCTGTTTATAGACGATCCAGGAAACCGCGAGACCACCCGACTCGGACGGCTACTTCATCCTCGCGGCAATTTGGGCGGCCACACCCTGAACTTCTGGTCCGACGAAGAACACATCGCCGAGGTGAACTGCGATGTGGGCTTCAATGCCGCGGCCGACCAAGCAAGCGGCGACTATTGGCACTTTCGCGAAGCTCGCCAGTCACCCGACGAAGGTCCGACTTCGGCTGCATTTTTGCCGTCGACGGTCCTCGCGACCTTTGCGCGGGGACGGTCTCGCCGCCCGATCGACCGCGGACATCGGTCATCGATGGAAAGGCGATGGTGCCCCGGTGGCCGGGAAGTATAGGTGTTGACCTGCCACAGGGAATTTCCTCCAGTTTGAGCCAGAGTCCGACCCGAGGAAGGGGACGGACGATGAAGCGAGCGAGATGCACGGAAGAGCAGGCTATCGGCACTCTGAAGGAGCATGAGGCTGGGGCGAAGTGCGCCGATCTCTGCCGCAAGCACGGGATGTCTGAGGCGACGTTCCACATCTGGAAGAGCAAGTATGCCGGCATGACGGTCTCCGAGGCCAAGCGGCTGAAGGCACCGAAGGGTGAGCCCGCGAACGCCACGGGTACGAGAGAGCGGGCGAACGAACGCCCGGCTGAAGAAGCTTCTGGCCGAGCAGATGCTGGATGCAGCAGCGATGCGCGAGCTGCTCGCAATAAAATGGTGAGGCCCGTCGCCAAGCGCGAGGCAGTCGCGCATCTGCAGGCCCGGCTGGGGCTCTCGGAACGGCGGGCCTGCTGGATCGTCGGGGCGGGCCGGAAGATGGTGCGCTACCGGTCGCGCCGCCCACCGGACACGGAGTTGCGCCAGCGGCTCAGAGATCTGGCGAACGAGCGGCGGCGGTTCGGCTGTCGGCGGCTCCATATACTGCTCAGGCGCGAGGGCGAGCCTTCGGGCATCAATCGCATCTACCGGCTCTATCGCGAGGAGGGGCTGGCCGTGCGCCGGCGCCGCGCCAGGCGCAAAGCCGTGGGCACCAGGGCGCCGATCCTGGTCGAGACGCGCCCGAACGCCCGCTGGTCGCTCGACTTCGTGCATGACCAGTTCGGCTGCGGGCGGCGCTTCCGCATTCTCAACGTCGTCGACGACGTCACCCGCGAGTGCCTCGGCGCCATTCCGGACGTGTCGATCTCGGGCCGTCGCGTGGCGCGGGAGCTGAGCCGCATCGTCGAGCGTCGCGGAGCCACGCCCGGCATGATCGTCTCCGACCACGGAACCGAGCTCACATCGAACGCCATCCTCGCCTGGTCGGCGGAGCATGGCATCGACTGGCATTACATCGCGCCGGGCAAGCCGATGCAGAACGCCTTCATCGAGAGCTTCAACGGACGCATGCGCGATGAGCTTCTGAACGAGACCCTGTTTCACGGCCTGGCCCATGCCCGCACCGCGATCGCCGAATGGGTCGAGGACGACAGCACCGAGCGGCCCCATTCGGCGCTCGGCTACCAGGCCCCGGAGGCTTTCGCCCGCCAATTGACCACCGCAACCGACCGATCCGCTGAGCTACGTGAGGGCTCTGCGGAGCGTCCGGTTGCTCCACCTGCGCCAGAAGGCGTATCAACCAAGAGGACTCAGGTTCCGCCTGCATGAAAGGTCAGTGGCAGGTCAGAGCCAAGCATTGACGGGATGGCGCTGTGGAAAGAAGCGCTCTCCACTGACGGTGCCGCGATGCGTCACATGTTGGTGTCAAAGCACAGGGAGAAGGCCTCTATGGAGAGTAAGCCGGCTCAATAGATAATTTATAATATAAATATATACTTAAGTGGAGAAGGTTTGATTTCAGGCCCATTCCCTCCGCCACCCAGTCCGCGATACCCGGTCAGTGGAGCAGCGATCTCGCCAGGTCTCTCAACGGCTTCGGCACCCGACGGCGGAACCGGGGGAAACGGCGTGTCAGGCGTTCGAGCCGGCGGTAGAGGGTACGGGCCTCGCCGGGCGTCGCGCCTCGGATTTTCTTTCGTCCGCCGCTGTCGGCGTCAGGGCCATGGAACTCAAACACCAGGTAGCGCGCCAGGCCCGGGCCGGCGCTGCGGAGACCATGCGGCTCGCCGGCCGCATAGTAGACGACCCCGAACGGACCGATCCTACGGACCGAACTTCGGTCAGTGATCTCGATCTCGCCCGAAAGTATGACGATCGCCACGTCATACGGGTCGGAATGCGGCTCGTAGCCGCCGCCCGGAGCGACCTCCGAGAGATGGGCGTGGAGCTTGCCGAGATAGTTCGTCGGCCCGTCCAGCAGGCGCGATGCCCGATATGGCCTGGCACTGATCGCGTCATCTGCCGGTTCGGTTGCTGAATCGACGATCACGGTCTGCAGGACCGTCCCGGAAGGCGCCGGAACGCCGCGCCACTTGAACATCAGGTAGGTCAGCGGGCCGTCGCCGGAATTGCGCAGGGAGTGATGCTGGTAGGCGGGGTAGTAGGCGAACATCCCCGGCCGGACCGGGTGGATCTCGGCGGACTCGGGTTCCGGGCCGTCGCCGGTCAGAAGCTCGGCCTCGCCGTCGAGGACGACCAGGATCTCCTCCTCGATGTGGCTGTGAGGCGGGTGGGGCATCCTTCCCGGGCCGAGGACCGAGGCATGGCAGCCGATGGCATCGTGGACGCCGGTCAGGCCGGAGAACAGCGGATGGGGCGTCCAGCTTGACCCGGTTCTCGCGTCCAGCGGCAGGGTGACGGGCCGGGCCTCGGTGACGATCGCGGGCGCGGTGTCCGGGCTAGTCGCGGGCGGCGGTACCTGAAGGTTGCCGCCGCCGTTCCCCGTGCCGCTGACCAGTATGACCGGAGGACGGTCGGCGTTGTCGAACCGAAACGGCCACTCGAGCTGGGTTGGCACCGGCTTCAGGACCGGGGCGTCGGCGCTCGCATATTGCAGCAGCAGCGCGGTCCGCGGGCTGTCGTCGCGACGGTTGAGCGAGCCGTGCCAGATCCGCCCGTCGAAGATGATCCCGTCTCCATCGCGCACATCCGGCTGCACAAGTTCGGCGCTCGGGTCGATCTCCCGTGCCCAGGCGAGGACGGTCTCGTCCGTCGAGCCGTCGCGCGGGCAAAGCCTGGCGTGCCTGATTTCCTGGACTGTCCGCGGGAACCGGTGCGACCCGCTGACCAGGCCGAGGCCGAAGTCGCGGCAGGTGTTGCTGAGTCCGATCCAGACAGTGGCAAAGCGCTGGCCGGGGGACGCGGACTCGATGTCGACATGCCAGGCATGCATTTGTCCGGGACGCCGCGTGACCGTACTCGCGCCCCAGAGGATGACATCGTCTCCCAGAAGCGGCCGCAGCAGGCCGAGCAGCCGCGGGCCAGTCGCGATGTCGTAGAACAGCCGGTCGGTCACGGCGCGGCCCTTCGGCCAGCCCGCGGGCTCGACGCGGGTGCGGAACTTCAGATGCTTCAGCAACAAGCCGCACTGACCCGCTGTCAGCAGCGGGCCGGCTTCGAGGTAGCCGAGGCGGGCGAACCGCGCGGCGGCACCGATGTCGCCGGGCCCGTCCAGGGATGCCTGCACAACGCCGTCGGGGCTCATGGCGCCGCCCCTGGGCCGCGGCGGAGCATGGCCTGTGGCAAACCGACGGATTGATGAAGACTGGGCGGGCCGCCAGGGGCCATGGACAGATCGAACGCAGCGATCATTGGGCACACCGAACTCGAGGAACGCTAACAGGGACTTGCCGATCCATGCTACAGCAAGTCGGCGGCACAGGCAAACCGCATGCGCTTCGACCCGTCATCCGGTCGCGTTGCATCGCGGCCCTGAATCTGATCCGGTGGCGCGGCTTCGAGGATGCAGGACGGGCGCAGGACCGGCTCATGGATCTTTCTTCGACTCTGATCTATCTCGCGCCCGTGGTCTATGCGGCCGGTATCTTCGGGGCAGTCCATGCCGTGCTGACGGCACGGACCTCGCAGGGGGCGCTCGCCTGGGCGCTGTCGCTGGTCTATATCCCGCTGGTCGCGCTGCCGCTCTATACGGTGTTCGGGCGCGGCAAGTTTCAGGGCTATGTCGAGGCCCGGCGCGCGTCGGGTGATTTCTTCGACGGCAACCGTGACACACTCGTCGCCTCGGCCCGCAGGGCCCGGCCACAGCACCTGACGGGTCTAGCTGCGATCGAGGCCTGCGAGCGGCTGGCGGGATTGCCGGTCACTTCCGGCAACCGCGCCGGCCTGCTGGTCAACGGTCGCGAAACCTTCGATGCTATCTTCGCCGCGATCGAAGGGGCCGAGCGCTACGTGCTGATCGCCTTCTACATTCTCCGAAACGACGGGCTGGGGCGGGCGCTGAAGGACCGGCTGATCGCCCGCGCGCGCGAGGGGGTCAGGATCTGCCTGCTCTATGACGAGATGGGAAGCAAGGCGCTCGGCGAGGAATACCGCGAGGATCTTGCCCGTGCCGGGGTCCACGTCTCGGCCTTCAACTCGACCAAGGGGCCGCGCAACCGCTTCCAGCTCAACTTCCGCAATCACCGCAAGATCGTCGTGGTGGACGGCCGCACGGCCTTCATCGGCGGGCACAATGTCGGCGACGAATATCTGGGTCTGAACCCGCACATGGCGCCCTGGCGCGACACACATGTCCGGCTAGAAGGACCAGCGGCCCAGTGCTGCCAGCTGGTCTTCGCCGAGGACTGGAACTGGGCGACGGGCGAGCTTCTGGACCTGGATTGGGAGGCAGAGGCGCCTGCCGGCGGCGACCGCGACGTGCTGATCCTGCCCTCCGGGCCGGCCGATGACCTCGAGACCTGCGCGCTGTTCTTCACCCATGCGATCAACTCGGCGCGAGAGCGCATCTGGATCGTCAGCCCGTATTTCGTGCCCGACATCGACATCCTGACCGCCCTGAAGCTCGCGGCGATCAGGGGCGTGGACGTGCGGGTGATGGTGCCGGAGATGCGCGATCACCTGGCAGTCTGGCTCGCCGCATTCTCGTATTTTGGCGAGGCTCAGGCGAGCGGAGTCAAGATCTACCGCTATACCGGCGGCTTCCTGCACCAGAAGGTGCTGCTGGTCGATGAAGGTGCGGCCGTGATTGGAACCGCCAATCTCGACAACCGCTCGTTCCGGCTGAATTTCGAGATCGCGGCTCTGGTCATCGACCGCGGCTTCGCCGCCGAGGTGGCCGAAATGCTGGAGCGGGACTTCGCCGATAGCTACCACTACGACCACGCGAGCTTCGGTGAACGGCCGCTGTGGGTCCGCCTTGGCGCGCCGGTGGCGCGGCTGGCCTCGCCGATCCTCTAGGCATGGCCGACGGGCCGGGTCAGAGCTGTGTGGAGGGGGCCGCAGCCAGCGATGCGGTGGCACCCGCGGCCCAGCCCGGATGGCTGCCGCCTGGCCTGGCGAAGGAAAGCTGGGCCCATACCGGCAGGTGGTCCGAGGCGATGCGCGACTTCTCGGAGCGATGAACGCCGGCCACGTGCACCGAGAGCTCGGGGCTGGTGATGATCCGGTCGAGGCTCGCCGTCGGCAGGGCGCTGGGGAAGCTGTGCCCCGGGCTGACAACCCGGTATTGCGGCGCGAGCCCGCGCAGCTGGCGAGACGGGCGCCGCCATTCATTCAGGTCGCCGAGGATAACGACGGGCACGTCGTTCTCGTCGGCGTGAAGCTGCTCCATGATCGAGGCGATCTGCAGTCGCCGGCAGGCGCCGATCAGGCTGAGATGGGTCGCGACCACGCGCAGCGGCTGACCCTGCAACTCGACATCCGCCAGCACCGCGCCCCGCGGCTCGACCATCGGAATCGTCAGCCGCCTGTGGCCGAGCACGTTGATGGCCTGGCGCACCAGGATTGCATTGCCGTGCCAACCCAGGCTTCCGCGCCGGGCGGCAAAAGGGATGGCCCGGTAATCCGTGTGCTCGGCGATCAACTCGGGCGGCAACGCCGTCATGCGGCGGCCGAAGCGGCGGTCCACCTCCTGGAGGGCGATGATGTCGGCATCGAGTTCCCGCAATACCTCGAGAATGCGCTGCGGCTGGCGCCGAAGGTCGAGGCCTATCCCTTTCTGGATGTTGTAGGTGGCGATCCGGAACATCCAGAGAATATGGGCATCAAGCCCACGCGAACGCAAGTCCGTTGCATTCGACCGGACGTTGAGCGGGCGCGCGCAAGTTGCGGCGCCTTCGGGGTTCCCACCGGCGCGGGCATTGGCTACCAACGGTCCGGATGCGAATTTGACCCGGGGAGGGACTGATCCATGCACCGGCTCGCAGCGAACGGCGCCAACATCCCGGCGATCGGCCTCGGCACCTGGACCCTGAAGGACGAAGCGGGCAGCCGCCTGGTCGCCGGGGCGATCCGCGCCGGCTACCGCCACGTCGATACCGCCGCCTCCTACGGCAACGAGGAGGCAGTCGGCGCCGGCATCCGGGCCTCGGGCGTGGCGCGCGACGAGATCTTCCTGACCACCAAGGTCTGGCCCAGTGACATTTCGGCGGGCGACCTGCAGCGCTCGATCGAGGCAAGCCTCAAGCGCCTCGGGGTCGATGCGGTGGACCTGGCGCTGATCCATTGGCCCTCGAAGACCGTGCCGCTGGCGGAATCGGTCGCGGCGCTAGACGAGGTGAAGGACCGCGGGCTCGCGCGCAACATCGGGGTCTCGAACTTCACCGTCGCGATGGTCGACGAGGCGGCGCGCCTGTCGCGCCACAAGCTGGCCTGCAACCAGGTGGAGTACCATCCCTACCTGAATCAGGACCGGGTGCTCTTCGCCTGCCGGAAACACGGCATGGCGCTGGTGTCCTACTGCCCGCTGGCGCGGAACTCGGACCTGTTCGGCGAGGCGGCGGTGAAGGCGGCGGCGAAGCGGCACGGCCTGACCCCGGCCCAGGTGGTGCTGCGCTGGCATGTGCAGCAGCAGGGAGTGGCGGCGATCCCGCGTTCGAGCAATCCGCAGCGGATCGCCCAGAACCTGCGGGTGTCCGACTTCGCGCTGAACGCCACGGAGATGTCGGCGATCTCCGACCTGCGGAGCCGCGGCTACCGGATCTGCGATTTCGACTTCTCGCCGGAATGGGACGCCGCCTGAGTACGGCCGACCCGCGTCCCGCTTGACGCAGGTCAAGGCAACGGTGTGGCTCGCCTCCATGATCGGGTGGGCCCTGACGCAGGGGTCGGCGAGCTGGGAGCGGCGAGGACACCATGACTGACCGGACTCTCTCGCGCGCGGATGTGCGGCGCCTGCTCGGCGACATCGACGACCACAAGCTGGCGGAGATTGTCGCCTCCGGCGCGACGATCGCGGATCTGGAGCGCGCCGCCGCCTATCTGGCGCAGGAGACCGACGTGATGGGCGAGCTGGAAAAGCCGCTCACCGGGCATGCGGGGCTGATCTACGAGCTTGTCCGGCGCGACGAGGCGGAGAGCGAAGAAGGCTGAACGTCGCCGTCACCCCGAGCCGGAACTGTCGGCGCGCGGAGCGAAACCGTCTGCCTCGGCCAGCATCTCCGCCACCGCGTCGTCGCCGACCTGATCGAATGCGCGGTAATGGGCGCCAACCGCGCCGAAGAAGGTGGGAGTCAGCGGACAGACCACCTCGTCCACCAGCGGGCGCAGCGCGTCGAGCGTGTCGGGTGCGGCTACCGGCACCGCCAGCACAAGCCGCGCCGGGCCACGCCGCCGGGTCGCCTTCAGTGCCGCGCGCATGGTGGCCCCGGTGGCGATGCCGTCATCGACCACAATTGCGGTGCGGCCCGAGAGCGCCACGGGCGCGCGCCCGGCGAGCCAGAGGCGGCGCCGGTGGCGAATTTCGGCGAGCTGAACCTCGGCCAGACGTTCGATCGCTGCGCGGTCCAGGCGTGCATGCTCGGCGATCCGCTCGTTGACCACGATCTCGGGGGTCTCGCCGTTCACAACCGCCCCGGCTGCGAGCTCCGGCTGCGAGGGAACGCCGATCTTTCGGACCATCACCAGGTCGAGCGGGCATCGGAGCGCGCGGGCAATCTCGAGGCCGACCGGCACGCCGCCCCGCGGAAGGGCCAGAACGGCGGGGTCTGGAAGGCGCGCGTCTGTCAATAGCCGCGCCAGCATGCGGCCGGCCTCGGTGCGGTCGGTGAAATCTTTCATATGGCAACCCTTTCGGCCCTGCGCAGGCTCAATCACCCTTCGCCTGCGCCCGGAACTGACTTGCACCTGTCTGTACAAATGCTCGTTCGGAGGCCGGCCTCTTGCCTTGATGCGCATCAAGTCTCGCGCGGCTTGCGATCCGGGATTGCCTATGCGGTTTGTGCCGGGGCATGGTGCGGAAATGGCGGATAGCGGTGCGGCGACGAGACGTCGTCCGGCGGTACCGCGGAGGTGAGGATGCAGGCGATTTTGGTCGGCGGGGTCACGCTGAACATCCGCTGCGAGGGGCCGGAGTGCGGCCCGGCGCTGGTGTTCTCGAACTCGCTGGGGACGGATCACCGGATCTGGGATCCGGTGCTGCCGCACCTGCCGCCGGGCCTGCGGCTGATCCGCTACGACAAGCGCGGGCATGGGCTCAGCGATTGCCCGGAACGGGAATGGGGCATGGGCGACCATGTGGCCGACCTTGCCGGGATCCTGGACGGGCTCGGGATCCGGGGTGCCGTCATCTGTGGCCTCTCGGTCGGCGGCATGATCGCCCAGGGGCTGGCGGCCGAGCGGCCGGATCTGGTCAGGGCGCTCGTCCTCTGCGACACCGGCGCGAAGATCGGGTCGCCGGAGATGTGGGACGCACGGATCGCCGCGATCCGCGCTGACGGCATCGCGGGGCTGGCGGATGCGATCCTCGAGCGCTGGTTCACCAAAGCGTTCCGGGCCGAAGACCCGTCCTTCCCGGTCTGGCGCAACATGCTGCTGCGGAGCGAGCCGGAGGGCTACGTGCGCAGCTGCGCCGCGATCCGTGACACCGACCTGGTCGAGAGCACCTCGCGGCTGAGGCTGCCCTGCCTCGCGGTCTGCGGCACCGAGGACGGGGCGACGCCGCCCGATCTGGTGCGCGAGACGGCCGCCCTGATCCCAGGCAGCCGGTTCGAGCTGATCCGCAAGGCAGGCCACATCCCCTGCGTCGAGCAGCCCGCCGCGCTCGGCCGGCTGATCGTCGGCTTCCTGAAGGAGATCGGCCATGCCTGAGCGATATTCTGACCGATATGAAGCGGGCATGAAGACCCGGCGCGCGGTCCTCGGCGACGCCCATGTGGAACGGGCCGAGGCTGCGAAGCGCCCCTTCGACGAGGACTTCCAGCGGCTGATCACCGAGGCCGCCTGGGGATCGGTCTGGTCACGCCCCGGACTGACGAAGCGCGACCGGTCGCTGGTCACCATCGCGCTTCTCGCCGCGCTCGGGCACTGGGACGAAGTGGCGATGCATGTGCGGGCCACGAAGAACACCGGCGCGACGCCCGAGGAGGTGAAGGAGGCGCTGCTGCATGTGGCAATTTACGCGGGCGTACCGGCGGCGAACCATGCCATAAGAGTGGCCCGGGCCACCTACGCGGAGATTGGCATCGAGGTCTGAGGAGGAGCCGCATGCCTGTCCCAAAGACCGTCCCCCTCGGCGACTTCTATCCCCGTGATCGCGCCTGGCAGCCGCCTGCGCTGACGCCGGCCTACAAGACCACCGTCGCCCGATCGCCGCGACAGCCGCTGCTCGCGCTGCCGCAGTCGCTCAGCGAGACCACCGGCCCGGTCTTCGCCGCGGCAGATCTCGGCCCGCTGGACGCCGACCTGCTGGCGAACTACGCCCATGGCGGCAAACCGATCGGCGAGCGGATCATCGTCCATGGCCGGGTTACCGACCAGAACGGGCGCGGCGTGGCCGGCGCACTGGTCGAGGTCTGGCAGGCCAATGCGGGCGGGCGCTACCGGCATGTGAATGACGGCTATCTGGCGCCCCTGGACCCAAATTTCGGCGGCTGCGGGCGGGTGCTGACCGACGCGGACGGGGCTTACGCCTTCCGCACCGTCCGGCCCGGCCCCTATCCCTGGCCCAACTCCGCAGACAGCTGGCGCCCGGCGCATATCCACTTCTCACTGTTCGGCTCCGCCTTCTGCCAACGGCTGATCACCCAGATGTATTTCGAGGGCGACCCGCTGATCCCGCTCTGCCCAATCGCCAATGCGGTGCCGGACAGGGCGGCGGTGGGCCGGATGGTGGCGGCCCTCGACATGCCGGCGTCGAAGCCATTCGACGCGCTCGCCTACCGCTTCGACATCGTGCTGCGGGGGCGGCGCTCGACCATGTTCGAGAACCGGCCCGAGGGGAACTAGGTACAGACCGATGGTGCAGAAGCTTCCCTACCAGAACGAGACGCCCTCGCAGACTGCGGGTCCGTATGTCCATATCGGCCTAGCCCCCTCAGTCGCAGGTCTCGAGAAAACGGTCGCTGAGCTCGGCCAGGTCATCGCCGGGCCGCAGACCAAGGGCGAGCGCATCCGTGTCGAGGGACGGGTGCTCGACGGAACCGGCGCGCCTGTAAAGGACGTCCTGATCGAGGTCTGGCAGGCCAATTCCCAGGGCCGTTACGACCATCCGGAGGATACCCGTGAGCTGGAGGTAGAACCGGATTTCCGCGGCTGGGGCCGGGTGGTGCCGGACCTCGCGACCGGGGTCTTCAGCTTCGAGACGGTGAAGCCCGGCCCGGTGCCGGCACGCGCGGGGGGCAGCCAGGCGCCGCATCTGAACCTGTGGCTGGTGGCGCGCGGGATCAACATCGGCCTCGCGACCCGGATGTACTTCGAGGACGAGGAGGCGGCGAACGCCGGCGATCCGTTGCTGGCCCGGATCGAGAGTCCGGCCCGGCGCCGGACCCTGATCGCCGCGCGCGGCGGGGCCAAGCCGGTCTACTGCTTCGATATCCACCTGCAGGGCGCGCAGGAGACGGTGTTTCTGGACATCTGAGCCCCGGCGGCGCCAAGGCGCCGCTACTACCGCTCGCTGAAATGCGACTGCCAGCGCAGCAGATAGCTCTGCAGCCGCCGGATCAGCAGGGCGAGGCCGACGCCGACGAACATCAGCACGAACAGCGCCACCATCATGTCGGCGGTCTCGAGCGTCGCTTCCGCCTCGATAATGATCTTGCCGAGGCCCACCTGGGCGCCGATGAACTCACCGATGATGACTCCGATCAGCGAGAACGAGAGGGCGGGGGTAAGCACCGCGAAGACCCAGGCGAGCGTCGAGGGCACCACCACGGTCCAGGTCACCTGCCAGTCGTTGGCGCCAAGCAGCCGGGCAACGTTGATGTGGTCACGGTCCACCGCGCGGGCGCCCTCATAGGTCGAGAAGAAGACGATGAAGAACACGATCACCCAGGCGGTCATGATCTTGGAAGCGTCGCCAAGTCCGAAAACCAGCACGATCAATGGCACCAGCGCGATGCGCGGCAGCGAATTGAATGCGATAATGAAGGGCTCGAAGATCTTCGCCAGGAACTCGGAGCGGCCGAGCGCCAGCCCGACGACGACGCCGGAGCTGACGCCTACGAGGAAACCCCAGAAGGTGTTCCTCAGCGTTGCCAGGGTGGCGCTCCAGAGATTGTTGCGGGTGCTGTCGATGCAGTCCCAGAAGCCTCCTTTCCCGAGCAGCCACTGGCCGCTCTGGTCGGCGAAGCAGGCGAGCTGGAGGAAGCGCTCCCAGATCAGGGTCGGCTTCGAGATGAAGAAGGGCTCCAGCACCTGGATGTTCAAGGTCCGCCGCCATTCGGGTGACAGGCCCGAGATCAGCGCCTGGTTGACGGCATCACCCCATTGCCAGATGCCGAGCACCAGGGCCAGCACCACCAGCCGCCAGAAATTCACCCAGGCCATGTTTACGGGCATCGCGCTACCCCTCCGCACTCGTCTTGCGGAACTCCTCGCCGAGCGAGTGCCAGACCCGCGAGAACAGCGCCGAGTATTCCGCAGTCTCGCGGAGCGTCACCGCGTCGCGCGGGCGCGGGAAAGGCACGTCGAAGATCTCCTTTACCCGGCCGGGCCGGGCCGAGAGCACGATGATCCGGTCGGACAACGTCAACGCCTCGCCAAGGTCGTGGGTGACGAACAGCACGGTCTGCTTTTCCTCGTCCCAGATCTCGAGCAGGAATTTGTGCATCTCGAGCTTGGTGTGGGTGTCGAGTGCGCCGAAGGGCTCGTCCATCAGCAGGATCTCCGGGCGCATGATGATGGTGCGCATCAGGGATACGCGCTGGCGCATGCCGCCGGAGAGAGTGATCGGGAAGGCGTTCTCGAAGCCCGAGAGCCCGGCGCGGACGATCATCCGGTCGACCTCGGCCTCGCGCTCTGCCCGGGGCCGGCCTGCGATCTCGAGCCCGAGGCCGATGTTCCGCTTCACCGTGCGCCAGGGATAGACCGTGTCGCGCTGGAACACGTAGCCCGTGTTCGGCGTCGGCTTGCCGAAGGTCACGCCGTGCCCGTCGATGCCGATCCGGCCGCCGGTCAGCGGGATCAGCCCGGCGATCATGTTCAGGATCGTGCTCTTGCCGCAGCCCGACGGTCCGATCAGTGCCACGAACTCGCCCTGCCGGACCTCGAAGCTGACATTCTCGACGGCCGGGACGTCGCGCCCGCGGCCGCCGAAGGTCTTGACCAGCTCCTCGATGACAATGCGGGCCGGCGGCGTGGTTCCGGCCGCCTGCGTCATGCCTTCTGGGCGTTGGCGAGGAAGCTCATGTCCGCGACATTCGCATAGCCCAGCGGCTCGATCTTGGTCTGCGGGCGGAACCAGACCTTGGCGCCGGTGTCGAAATCGGCCTCCGGGAACCCGCCGTCGTACTGCCAGATCTTCTTGTAGTATTCGATCTCGCGCTTCACGAGGTCCGGGGTGAAGTTCGGCATCAGAGGGCCGACCACGGCGTAGATGTCGTCGGTCGAGGAGGCGCCCAGCCAGCGCATCGACTTGTACATCGCAGTGACGTACTTCTGAGTCGCTCAGCGTTTTCGGTGATCGCATCCTCGAGCACATAGACCACGGTCGCCGGGATGTTGCCGCCAAAGACCTTGTCCCAGGACGCCTCGTCCGAGATGTCGTAGAGCAGCGCGCCGTAGCCGTCGTCGACGGCGCGGAACATCCAGGCCGGCACCGCCATGATGGCGTCGAACTTTCCCGCCTGCAGCCCGCCGAGCATGGTCTTCGAGCCGCCGCCGGCCACCCAGTTGAACTGATCGCCCACACCCTTGGTTTCCAGCACGTAGGTGCCGTAGACCCAGGTGCCCGAACCGATTCCGGTGGCGGCGATCACCGGCAGCTCGCCGCCGCGACGGTACTCGGCCAGCTTCTCGACCGTGTCGATGCCCTGGTCGTGGAGCTCCTTGCGGATCACGATATTGGCATAGGAGCAGCGGTTGTCGGTGGCCATCAGGATCTTCGAGGTCCGGCCACGATTGGTGAGCTGCAGGGGGTGACTCGAGTTGCCGAGCGCATAGCCGACCTGGCCGGCCGCGAGGATCTTGCGCACGTTCGAGCCGCCCTGGGCCTCGATCACATGCATGTCGAGCCCCTCCGCCTCGGCGAAGCCCTTCGCCTTGGCGACCATGTGGGCGGCGTAGATCGTGGTGTTGACCGAGTGCGAGACGGTGATCAGCTCGGTCTCGGCGCCGAGCGCTCCGACGGACCAGTGCACGGCGCCCGCGAAGGCCGCGGTTCCGGCCAGAAATTGCCTCTTGGTGAGATCCATGGTCTGTCCTCCCTGAGTTTTCCGATCCGGCGCCAGTCTCCGCTGGCGACCTCCGCTCCATTGGTCAATCTGACATTGCCGAGGTCAAGACCGAATGGCCGCGCCGGGCGCAGGCCGGGATCGATCACGAGGGTGATGGACGATCCTGATGCAGCACCGCGGCGATCACTTCCTCGCTGCAGCCGGCGGCGCGGAGCACGGTCTCGGTGTCGGCGCCCAGCGCCGGGACATCTCCGGGCCCGTTGACCGGCTCGCCGTTCTTTTCCAGGGGCAGGCCAGGGGCACGGAAGACGCGCCCGTCCGCCAGTCGCGATGTGATCAGCCCGCCGGGGCGGTTCACATGCGGGTCGTCCAGCATGTCAGCCGGCCGGGCGATCGGCGAGAAGGGGATGCCGTGCCGCTCCAGTTCGGCGCAGAGCGGCGCCGCGTCCAGCCCGCCGATCCGCTCTCGGATCAGCGGCAGGGTCCAGTCGCGGGCCCTGATCCGGTCCATCGGCGTCTGCAGGCGCGGATCGTCCTTCAAGGCGCCGAGGTCCAGGTAGTCGCAGAATGCGCCCCAGTGGCCAGCGGTGATGACCCCGACGAAGACCTGCTTTCCGTCGCGGGTCTCGAAGATGTCGTAGACCGGCCAGGCGAAATCGCGCTCGGGCATCGGCGGCGCCTCGTAGCCTTCGAGCTGAATCGGCACCATGTGCTGGGCGACCAGCAGCAGGCAGTTCTCGAACAGGCCCGCTCGGATCTCCGCGCCCTCTCCGGAGGAGTTGCGCTCGCGCAGCGCTCCCAGCACGCCGACCGTCGCGAACAACCCCGCCATGATGTCGTTGGCCGAGGAACCGATCCGGAGCGGCCGGCCGGTCGGCCCGGTCATGTAGGCCATGCCGGTCATCATCTGCACCACCTCGTCCATGGCCGTGCGGTGCTCATAGGGTCCGTGCAGGAAGCCCTTGTGGCTGGCGACGATCAGGCGGGGGTAGCGGGCCCTGAGCGTCGCCGGGTCGAGACCCTGGCGGGCAAGGGATTCGTCCCGGAAGTTCTCGACGAAGACGTCCGCGGTGGCCAGAAGGGCGCGCAGCGCCTCGCTCCCCTCGGGGGTGCCGGTGTCGAGGGCGACCGATCGTTTGCCGCGGTTGAACAGCGGGAAGAAGCCGGCCCCCATGCCGGTCAGTTCGCGGGTCCGGTCTCCACCCGGCGGCTCGACCTTGATCACCTCGGCACCGAGCATGGCCAGGAACATGCCGCAGGACGGCCCCATGATCATGTGGCTCATCTCGACCGCGCGGATTCCAGCAAGCGGTGCGAATGGCATCGCATCCCCCTTCCTCCGGCCTGGCGGCGGCGTGGCTAGCCTGATTGCCGGTTATCGCAGTGCTTGCAGATCCCTAGGATAGTTTGTCGAGGTATTGCTGCACAAAATCGCAGTCGACCAGATCGACATAGGCGTCGATCAGCCGCTTGGTCACCGGCCCATAGGGGCCGGTCGCGGTGACAGTGCCGTTGATGCTGGCGACCGGGCAGATGCAAAGGCTGGTCGAGGTGATGAAAGCCTCGTCGGCGTTATAGGCATCGAACAGGTCAAGATCGGCTTCGCGGAACGGAATGCCGAGCTTGGCGGCAAGGTCGATGACGGTCTGCCGGCTGACGCCCGGCAGCACGAAATTCTCGCGCGGGGTCAGCAACTCACCGTCGCGCACCAGGAAGATGTTGCTGCCCAGCCCCTCGCAGAGGTTGCCGTTCATGTCGAGCAGGACCGCCCAGGCGACTGGGTTCTGCGCCCGGACCTCCATGTCGCCCATGACCAGGTTGAGGTAGTTGTGACTCTTGGCCCGCGGGGTCAACGATTCCGGAGGTGTCCGGCGGACCGCGGGGGTTACCACCTCTATGCCGTCGCGATAGAGGTTCGCACGATCCGCCAGCGGCAGCGGGCTGCACTCGATCACCACAGTCGGTCCGTTATGCGCCCAGTTGTCGCCCTTGGCGCGCAGCACGCCTCGGGTGATACGCTGTCCCAACCAGTAGTCATCGCCCTCGCCAAGCAGGTGCAGGTTCTTTTCGACCACCGTGCGGCTGATCTCGGCCATCTGCTCGATCGGCATGGTAGGGTCCAGCCGCAGCGCACGCAGCGAGCGGTAGAAGCGGTCGAGATGCTCGTCGAGCTTGAAGATGCGGCGATTGAAGGTGCGCGTCATATCGAACGCGCCGTCGCCGAAGATGAAGCTACGGTCCCGGTAGGGAACCAGCGCCTGGCTCTCGGGAATGTAGTTGCCGTTGAAGTAGACGATGCGTTCGTTGGCGAGCGCGGGCATGGAACGACTCCGTTTCAGGTGATTGCCGGATCAGACACCAAGGCCGGGCGCGCGGCAAGCGCCTGATTGGCGCATGATCCGCACGACGATCCAAATGGGGATAACTGGCCTCCGACGCTGGCAATCGGCCCCGCCTCTGCTACTGAGGCCGAATGGCCATCCCGCCGATGGATCGTAGACCGGAGGCATCGCCCCAATGAACTTCCCTGCCGCCTCCGGAACGCCCGAGTGACTGGCACCGTCGTCGACCGGGCCCGGATGTTCCGGCGGGTGCTCGTCCTGCTGGGCGTGTTCTTCGTGCTGGTGCAGGTGAACCGCTCTGGCGGCGCGGTGCTGGCAACCTATCTCGCTGATTCGAGCGGCATGTCGCCGGCCGATATCGGCGCGGTGATGGGGGCGATGTTCCTGGCCTCCGCGCTCATCCAGCTTCCGACCGGGATCCTGTTCGATTGGCTGGGGCCGCGCCAGACGCTGACCTGCATGAGTGCCGTGGCAGTGGCCGGGGTTGCTGCATTCGCAATGTCCGGCGATGCGCTCGGGATGATGGTCGGCCGTTTCGCCATCGGCCTCGGCCATGGCGGAGTGATCACCGGAGTCTACCTAGTGGCGATGGCCTGGGCGCCCGAGGGCCGCAGCGCCCAGGCAACCGCCTCGGTGGTCGGCATCGCCGGTGGCATCGGCGGCGTGCTGGCGACCATGCCGCTCGCCTTCGCCCTGGAGCGGTTCGGGCTGTCGGCCAGTTTTCTGGCGCTGGCGGCAGGGACGGCCGCGGTCACGCTGATGCTGCACTTCACCCTGCAGGACCGGCCGCCCGGCGCCGAGGCGGCGGCCGGGGCCCGCGAGACACTGAGCGAGACGGTGGCGGGGTTGATGAGGGTAGTGCGGATGCGCGCTCTCTGGCGGATCTTCGCCATGGGGCTCTGCTTTACGGCGCCGTTCATGACCATCGGCGGCCTTTGGGCCGGGCCCTATTTCATCGCGGTCCAGCGCATGGACCGCGAGACCTCGGCGCTGCTGGTGCTGGGGCTGATCTTGGCACTGCATCTCGGCACCTTCGCCTATGGGCCGCTGGAGCGGCGTGCGGGTTCGCGGCGGAACCTGATCCTGGCGGGCGTCGCGGTCGAGATCGCGGCGCTGGCGGTGCTGGCAGCCTGGCCTGCGGCGCCTCTGTCGCTGGCCTATCCGCTGCTGTTCGTCTTCAGCTGTGCGGCGCCGATCTATGTGGTGCTGGTGGCCCATGCGCGCTGTTTCGTCCCGGCGCGCCGGCTTGGCCGGGCGATGACCTCCATCAACCTGGTCGGACTGACCGCGGTTTTCGTGATGCAATCCGGCACCGGCGCGCAGATCGAGCTGGTGGAGCGCTGGGGCGGAACGCCCGAAACCGGCTACCGGCTGGTGTTCCTGAGCGTGATCGCCATTCTCGCGCTCAGCGGCTGGATCTACAGCGGTCAGCCCGACCGGCCGGTCGTGCCGCCGGAGTGAACCGCTACAGCACCTTGCCTGGGTTCATGATCCCGACCGGGTCCAGCGCATTCTTGGTCGCCGCCATGAGCCGGAGCTTCGCGGGCGAGGTATGGAGGGCGAGGCTCTCGCGCTTTTCGGTGCCGATGCCGTGCTCCGCGGAAATCGACCCGCCGGCCGCCTTCAGACCGTGGTATACCGCCAGGTCCACCGCCTTGGCGGCATCGCGCGGCAGCTTCGCGCCGTTGCCGATGGTGACATGCAGGTTACCGTCGCCGAGGTGCCCGAAGAGGTAGAATTGCAGGCTGGCGTCGAGCGCCGCGAGGGCGCTGCGCAGCCTGGCCTCGTAGGCGTCGAGGCCCGCGAGCGGCACCGAGATGTCGTACCAGAGCGCATGTGGCAGGGTACGGTCGATGACGAAGGAGTCCTCGCGGATGCGCCAGATACTGTCGCGCTCGCGCTCGCTGGCGGCGACCACCGCGTCGATTATGGCGCCGGTCTCGATATGCGCGCCGATCTCGGCCATCAGCATCTCTGCCATGTCCCGCTCCGCGCTTCGCCCGGCGATCTCGAAGATCGCGTAGAGCGGCGCTTCGGCGAAGCCCAGCGCATGGGTCAGCCCGGTCGCCTCGGCGACGCGCTGCGCGTAGGGGCGCCACATGACCTCGCCTGCCAGCAGGTCGAGGCCGGGTGCCCGCTGCAGGCACCGGAAGACGTCAAGCGCGGCCGCAGCGCCCGTGCAGGCCGCGAACAGTGTCGTCGGCACGCCATCCGCCGGGGCGAGTTCGAGCACCACGCGGGTGATCACGCCGAGTGTGCCTTCCGAGCCGCAGAAGAGTTGTTTGAGGTCATAGCCCTCGTTGCACTTCGGAACCCGGGCCATGTCGTCGAGCACGGTCCCGTCCGCCAGCACAACCTCGAGGCCCAGCAGCCGCCGGCGCATGGTGCCGCGCCGGAAAGCCTCCATGCCGCCGGCGTTGGTGGCGACCATGCCGCCGATCGTTGCCGTGCCGCGGGCGGCGAGGTCGATCCCGGCGCTGAGGCCGCGGGCCGCCGCGGCTTCCTGCAGCGCCTGCAGCGTGACCCCGGCCTCGACCACGGCCAGCATGCCGACCGGGTCGATCTCGATGATCCGGTTCATCCGGTCAGTCATCAGCATCAGTGCCCGGGGACCGGCCGCGGCCCCGCCCGCAAGACCGGTGCGCCCGCCCTGGGGCACCACCGGCACCCGGTGACGGTGGCAGAGGGCCAGCAGTGCGGCGACCTCGGCGGTGGAGCGGGGGAGGGCGGCGAGGCCACCCCGGAGGTTGTCTGGATGGAAACCGGGGTCGCGCCCGGCCAGATCGGCCGCGCGGCGCAGCCCGTCCGGGCCGGTGATAGCAGCCGCCGCCGCTGCGAACCTGTCCGATGCAGGATCCATGTTCCGACGCTAGTTCCGCTCTGCGACCGAGGCGCGGGCGATTTCGAGGAAGGCGGCGATCAGCTTGCCCTTTGCCCGGTCGCGCAGGCAGATCAGCGCCTCATCGAGGATGATCTCGCAGTCCGAGATTCGGATCGGGACCAGTCGGCTGTCGCGCCCGAACTCAGCCTCGGAGACGATGCCGACACCGCTGCCGGCGGCAACGATCTCGCGCACCGCCTCGCGCCCCTCGGCCTCTATCGCGGCCTTCAGCGTGACACCGCGTTCCGCCGCGGCCGCCTCGAGGGTCTGGCGGGTTTTCGAGCCCTGCTCGCGCAGGACCAGCATCTGCCGCCCAAGTTCCGCAAGCTTCACCTCTCCCCGGACCGCCAGGGGGTGCTCCGCGGTGGCGAACGCGATCAGCGGAGCCGAACTCAGCCGGATCACCTCGAAATTGTCGCTGTCGGGCACCTCGCTTAGGACCCCGACCTCAGCCTCGTAGTTGACCAGCCGCGCCAGAACCTCTTCGGAATTTCCGGCGTGAATCGAAAGCGCGATGCCCGGAAACCTCTGGCGGAAGCGCCCGATCATCGGCAGCGCATGGTGCGCGGAATCGCCGATCACCCGCAGTGCGCCGACGCGGAGCGCCCGCGATTCCGCCAGCATCTCGTGGGCCTGCTTCTCGACCTCGAACAGACGCCTTGTGATCTCGAGCAGGCGCTGCCCGGCGCCTGTCAGGGAAACCTGTTTCTTGTGTCTATAGAATAGTGTTACGTCGTATTCTTCTTCCAGCTTGCGAACCTGGTCCGAGATTGCGGGCTGGGTCAGGTGCAGCGCCTCGGCTGCACGCGAAAAGCCTCCGCATACGGCGACGTAGTGGAAGGCTCGGAGCTGGACGTAACGCATCTTCGACGGCTCTCTGGAACGTGATGCGTGAAAATGCCATAAATCGGAACGATGATGGTATATGAATTAACGATTTGAATTATGACGACCGTTTGCGTTGCATAGAATGCCCGCCCGCAAGATGCCGAACAGCCAGCATGGCGACGCATCGCGAGACGGGCCAAAACTGGGGATAACGGCCGGGACGGGAATACCGGACACCGGCTCCGGAGTTCGAGCAGAATGAATCTGACGCTGATCTTCCTGCACCTCGCGGGGGCCGTGACGCTCCTGCTCTGGGCCGTCCGAATGGTGCGCACCGGGGTCGAGCGCGCCTATGGAGCGGCTCTGGAGCGCACCCTGAAACGGGCCCGCGATGACCGGCTGAAAGCGGTCAGCTTCGGCGCCGTGGTGGCGATGATGCTCCAGAGTTCGACCGCCGTCGGCGTCCTCGCCGCCGGCTTTGCCGCCAGCGGGCTGCTGAGCTTCAACTCGGCGCTCACCATGCTTCTCGGTGCCGATCTGGGATCCGCGCTGGTGGTGCAAATTCTATCCTTCGATCTGAGCTGGCTGATGCCGTTCCTGATGATAGCAGGCGGCTGGATGTTCCTGAAGGGCACCGACCGGAGCATCAAGCAGACCGGGCGCATCCTTGTCGGCATCGCCCTGATCCTGCTTTCGCTGAAGCTGATCGGGGAATCGACCGTGCCGCTTCGCGAGAGCACCGCCTTGCCGGTGATCGTCGGCTATCTGCGCGGGGACTACTTCACCTCGTTCCTGCTCGGAGCGTTGTTCAGCTGGTTCGTACATTCCTCCATTGCCTCGATCCTGCTGGTTGCCAGCCTCGCGGCGCAGGGTCTCGTTCCGGTCGAGCTCGGCATCGCCCTGGTGCTGGGTGCGAATTGCGGCGGCGCGCTGATCGGGGTGGGGCTCACAAAGGCCTCGCCGCCGGCGGCCCGGCGGGTGCCGTTGGGCAACCTGGTGTTCAGGGGCGCAGGTGCGGTGCTTGCGCTGGTTGTCTTCCGGGCGGTGGATTTTCCGGTCCACCTTGCCGGATCAAGTCCGGCGGGCCAGATCGTGGCGCTGCATGTGGCATTCAACCTGGTGATTGCCGTCCTCTGCACTCCGCTCACCGGCGTGATCGAGCCGCTGCTACTGCGCATCCTGCCGGAGGTTGCGCCCGCCGCAGAGGCTGCGAACCTCTTGAAGAACCGGGTGACCACCCTCGACCGCTCGGTGCTGGACCAGCCGCGCCAGGCATTGGCCAGCGCGACGCGTGAGCTTCTGCGCATGAGCGAGATCATCGAGCTGATGCTGCGTCCGGTGATGGAACTCTACGAGACCGGCGACAAGGAAAAAGTCAAGGAGCTGCGCCGCCTGGACGCCGATGTGAACAAGGCCCATTCCGGGATCAAGCTCTACCTTGTCGAGCTCAACCGCGGCTCGATGACCTCGGACGAGGCGCAGCGGGCGATGGATCTCGCCAACTTTTCGATCAATCTCGAGCAGGTGGGCGACATCATCTCGAAGAACCTGCTGAAGCTCGCCGCCGAGCGGCGCGAGCGGCGGCTGACCTTCTCCGACGAAGGCTGGCAGGAACTGACCGACCTGCATGCCCAGGTCATGGCCAACATGCAGCTCGCACTCAACGTGCTCATCTCCGGTGACCGCGAATCCGCCCGCGAGTTGGTGCGCGAGAAGGACCAGATGCGCGAGCTCGAGTTGCGGAGCCAGGCCCGCCACCTGCAGCGTCTGCAGGGAGGCTCGATCCAGAGCGTGGAGACCAGCGAGATCCATCTCGAGACCATCCGGGCGTTGAAGCAGATCAACTCGCTGTTTGCCGCGGTCGCCTATCCGATTCTGGCGGAATCCGGCGACCTGCTGGAAAGCCGGCTGGCGCGGGTGGGAAGCGCCTGAAAGTTCATCGAACCTCCTTATAAATCTCATACAAAATAACGATTTTACAGATAGGTTCGGAAGCCGCACAGTGCGCCCAACTCGATAGCCCGGATCGCTGCCGACGCCTTCCGGTAGATGCCGGCCCGAGACGACCGAGGGCAGGGATGGACCGGTTTCGATCCTGATCGTCGATCCGAGACGCCGGCGGCGGATCCGCCGGAACGACACTTTCCGCGCAGTGCCCGGCGGCCCCGGGCGGCGCCCTGGAGGAGATAACCAGATGACGAACGACGCAGAGCCGCGCCGCGGTGCTTCGGAGACCGGCGATCCGCTCCTGCTGACGCCGGGGCCACTGACGACCTCGCGGACGGTGAAGGAGGTCATGGTCCATGACTGGGGCTCCCGCGATGCCGCTTTCCTAAAGATCAACCGCGAGGTTCTGGAGCGGTTGCCGGAGATCGTGAACGCGGCCGGCACCCATGTCACCGTGCCGATGCAGGGCTCGGGCACCTTCGCGGTCGAGGCGATGCTGACAACCTTCGTGCCGAGGTCGGGCAGGTGCCTGGTGCTGATCAACGGCGCCTATGGTCACCGGGCGAAGAAGATCCTGGACATCGCCGGGCGCCAGACCGTCGTGCACGAAACGGGCGAGGATACGCCGCCGGATCTGGCCGCAGTCGACGCCATGCTGGCGGCCGACAAGGGGATCACCCATGTGTTCGCGGTGCAGTGCGAGACCACCAGCGGCATCCGCAACCCCATCGACGAGATCGGCGACATCGTTGCACGCCACGGCCGGCGCTATCTGGTCGACGCCATGAGCGCCTTCGGCGCCCTGCCGCTCGATGCTGCCAAGACCACGTTCGACGCGGTCGCCGCCTCGTCGAACAAGTGCATCGAGGGTGTTCCCGGCCTTGGCTTTGTCATCTGCCGCGAGGCTGCGCTGGCCGAGAACAAGGGCAATGCCACGACACTGGTGCTGGATCTTGAGGACCAGTGGCGGAACTTCGTGAAGACCGGCCAGTACCGGTTCACTCCGCCGATCCATGTCATCGTCTCGTTCCACCAGGCGCTGACGGAGTTCCTGGCCGAGGGTGGCCAGCCTGGCCGCGGCGGGCGCTACTCGAAGAACGCCGAGGTACTGATCTCGGGGATGCGGCGGCTGGGCTTCGAGGTGCTGCTGAAACCCGAACTCCAGGCGCCGATCATCGTCACCTTCCTGATGCCCAAGGAACCAGCCTTCGTGTTCCAGATCTTTTACGATCGGCTGAAGGAGCTGGGCTACGTGATCTATCCGGGCAAGCTGACGGTGGCCGACACCTTCCGGATCGGCTGCATCGGAAGGTTGGACCAGGGGCACATGCGCGACGCGGTGGCCGCGGTCGAGGCGGTATTGGCCGGCATGGGTGTGCGGCTGACGGACCGGGCGTCGGCGGCCTGAACGGCGAGATCGGAGCCGGCGAGACCGGAAACAGAGGATACCAATCCAGGATGAACAAAGTCACTCCCGTCACCGTCGAGGCGAACGGCCGCGACTACGCCTTTCCGAAGGTGCCCGCCATCTCGATCTGCCTCGACGGCTGCGAGCCCGCCTATCTGGACGCGGCCATCGCCGCCGGGCTGATGCCGGCCCTCGAGCGCGTGAAGGCAAAGGGGACGGTGCGCATGGCGCATTCGGTGATCCCGAGCTTCACCAACCCCAACAACCTTTCGATCGCCACCGGCCGCCCGCCCGCGGTGCATGGCATCTGCGGCAACTACCTCTACGAGCCGGAGACCGGCGAGGAAGTGATGATGAACGATCCGCGCTTCCTGCGCGCGCCGACGGTGTTCAAGGCCTTCTACGACGCCGGCGCCCGGGTGGCTGTGGTGACCGCGAAGGACAAGCTGAGGGCGCTGCTGGGCCACGGGCTGAAATTCGACGAAGACCGGGCGGTCTGCTTCTCCTCCGAGAAGTCGGACACCACCACCGTTGCCGAGCACGGGATCGACAACGCCTCGAAATGGCTCGGGCGGCCGGTGCCGGAAGTCTATTCCGCCGAGCTCTCCGAGTTTGTCTTTGCCGCCGGGGTAAAGCTGCTGGCCGAGTTCAGACCGGACGTCATGTACCTGACCACGACGGACTATGTTCAGCACAAATACGCGCCGGGCGAGGCGCAGGCGAACGCCTTCTACGCCATGTTCGACAGGTATCTCGCTCAGCTCGACGAGGCGGGTGCGGCGGTGGTGATCACGGCGGACCACGGCATGAAACCGAAGCACCTGGCCGACGGCTCGCCGGCAGTCGTCTATGTGCAGGACCTGCTGGACGAGTGGCTCGGCAAAGATAAGGCGCGGGTGATCCTGCCGATCACCGACCCCTATGTGGTCCATCACGGCGCACTGGGATCGTTCGCGACCGCATATCTGCCAGCGGGCGCCGACCGGGCCGGAGTGATGGCGAAGCTGAAGGCGATTGCCGGGATCACTGTCGTCATCGACCGGGCCGAGGCGGTGAAGCGGTTCGAACTGCCAGCCGACCGGATCGGCGACATCGTGCTGGTCTCGGGCGAGAACATGACCATCGGCACTTCGGCCCACCGCCACGACCTCGCGGCGCTGAAGGAGCCGTTGCGCTCCCATGGCGGACTGACCGAACAGGAGGTGCCGTTCATCGTCAACCGCAAGCTCGCGGGATTGCCGACGGCGCCGGAACTGCGCAACTTCGACGCCTTCCACTACGCCTGCATGGCCGCGGCGCGCTGAGACGGGGAGAGTGAAATGAACGAGAAGCCAGCCAGCGTAAAGGTCCGCCACGAGCCGATGCGGATCGCCGGGCGCAAGGTCGATGCCGACGACGTCATCGAGGTCCGGTATCCGTATACGGACGCGGTGATCGGCACCGTGCCGGCGGGCAATGCCGAACATGCCCGCGAGGCATTCGAGGTTGCTGCCGCCTACAAGCCCAGCTTCACCCGCTACGAGCGCCAGCAGATCCTGTTCCGCGCTGCCGAGCTGATCCGGCAGAAGCGCGAATGGCTGGCGCAATGGCTGACGCTGGAGCTGGGGATCTGCCACCAGCACGCGCTCTATGAGACCGGGCGCGCCTATGACGTGTTCACGCTCGCCGGCCAGATGGCGATCCTCGACGACGGCCAGATCTTCTCCTGCGACCTGACCCCGCAGGGCAAGGCGCGGAAGATCTACACCAAGCGTGAGCCGGTGCGGGCGATCTCGGCGATCACGCCGTTCAACCATCCGCTGAACATGGTCAGTCACAAGATCGCGCCGGCGATCGCCACCAACAACTGCGTGGTGTGCAAGCCGACGGAGCTGACGCCGCTGACCGCGCTGGCGCTGGCGGATATCCTCTATGAGGCGGGGCTGCCGACGGAGATGTTCCAGGTGGTGACCGGTTGGCCGAAGGACATCGGCGAGGAGATGATCGTCAATCCGAACATCGACATCATCACCTTCACCGGGGGCGTGCCGGTGGGCAAGATGATCGCCGCCAAGGCGGGGTACAAGCGCACGGCGCTGGAGCTCGGCGGCAACGACCCCTTCATCGTGCTGAACGACCTCGGGACCGCCGATCTGGAGAAGGCCGCCGCCATCGCCGTCGCCGGCGCCACCGGCAATTCGGGCCAGCGCTGCACGGCGATCAAGCGGATCCTGGTCCAGGAGAGTGTGGCCGACGAGTTCGTCCCCATGGTTCTGGAGCGCGCCAAGGCGCTCCGCTTCGGCGACCCGCAGGACCCGCAGACCCAGCTTGGCTGCGTGATCCACGCCCAGGCGGCGGAGCTGTTCGAGAAGCGCGTCTACATGGCTGCCGAGCAGGGGGCGAAGGTGCTCTACGATCCCGGGCCGGAAGCGGTGCGCTGCTGCCGCCGATCGTGGTCGACCATGTGCCGCACGGGAGCGAGCTGGTGATGGAGGAGACCTTCGGACCCATCGTCCCGATCGTGCGCGTGCCGGACAATGACGCGGAGGTCATGGCGATCTCGAACGGGACGCCGTTCGGGCTTTCCTCGGGCGTCTGCACCAACGACCTGAACCGGGCCATCGCCTATATCAACGGGCTGGACGTCGGCACCTGCAACATCTGGGAGCAGCCGGGCTACCGGATCGAGATGTCGCCCTTCGGGGGCATCAAGGATTCGGGCAACGGGGTCAAGGAAGGCGTGCTCGAGGCGATGAAATTCTTCACCAACGTGAAGACCTATTCGCTGCCCTGGCCGGGGTGACGACGGAAGCGGAATGCCCGGGCGCCGCCCGGGCATGCGCCCTTTTCGGTGGGTGCTCAATGTTGAGCAGGTACCTAAGATATTGATTTAATTATAAATCAAGAATCCGGGGGTGTGAGCAAAGCGTGAGCGCACCCCCTGCGGGGAATGGACCGGATGGACAAGCCTGCACCCTCTGCCGCCCATACGGAGGGCGAATCCAACACCTCCGCCGCGCGCGCCCGGTGGCGGGCGCGCAATGACGACCCGGCCACCCGCGCGCTGGTGGAGCGGGACGCAAAGGTGTTCCTGCACCAGTCGCTGTCCAGCCCGGTGCTCTCCGGCATCGCCAGGGCGGAGGGGATCTGGATCGAGGATACCGGCGGGCGGCGCTACATGGACTTCCATGGCAACTCGGTCCACCACATCGGCTATGGCCATCCTAAGCTCGTCGCCGCGATCAAGGCGCAGCTCGACGCGCTGAGCTTCGCGCCGCGGCGCTTCACCTGCGAGCCGGCGGTGGAGCTGGCCGAAAAGCTGGCGGAGATCGCGCCGGGCGACCTCGGCAAGTGCCTCTTCACCACCGGCGGCTCGGACGCGGTCGAGGTGGCGCTGAAGGTGGCCCGCGCCGCGACGGGTAGGTTCAAGACCGTGAGCTTCTGGGACGCCTTCCACGGCGCCGGCTTCGGGGCGGCGAGTGTCGGGGGCGAACACACCTTCCGCTCCGGGATCGCCGGGCCGCTGCTGCCGGGCGCCGAGCATGTGGCGCCCTTCGCCTGCTACCGCTGCCCCTACAACCACGCGGGGCCGGATGTCTGCGGCCTGGCCTGCGCGGGGATGCTGGACTACGTCCTCGGCCGCGAGGGCGATGTCGCCGCCGTGATCGCCGAGCCGATGCGGGCCGTTCCCTATGTGCCGCCGCCGGGCTTCTGGCAGCGGGTCCGCGACGCCTGCGACCGGCACGGGACGCTGCTGATCTTCGACGAGATCCCCACCGGGCTCGGCAAGACCGGCAAGTTCTTCGCCTCCGATCACGACGGCGTGACGCCGGACATCATCGTGCTGGGCAAGTCGCTGGGCGGCGGCATCCTGCCGATCGCCGCCGCCATCGCGCGCAGCGACCTGGACGTGGCCGGGGATTTCGCCATCGGCCACTACACTCACGAGAAGAACCCGGTGACCGCGCGGGCGGCGCTGACGACCATCCGGATCATCGAGGAGGAGGGGCTGGCGGAACGGGCGGCCGAGCTCGGGCAGTATGCGATGGACCGGATGCGGGCGCTGATGGACCGCTCGGCGCTGGTCGGCGATGTCAGGGGCAGGGGGCTGCTGTTCGGGGTCGAGATCGTCGCCGACCGGGACGCCAAGGCGCCGGGCGACGAGATCGCCGAGCGGATCTACTACCGCTGCCTCGAAGCGGGGCTCAGCTTCAAGATCAGCCAGGGGGCGGTGCTGACACTCTCGCCGCCGCTGGTGATCGCGCGCGAGGACCTGGACCGGGCGCTGACGATCGTCGAGGAAGCGGTGCTCGCCGGCTGAGGCCGATCCGCGCCGTTGCCGCCGGCGCGAGCCCGAGGTAACGGTCACGGGGTAACGGTCGCGGGGTAACGGTCGCGGGGCAAACCCGTTCACGGACCGGTGAGGCGCTGACGAATGGGCTCCGAAACAAATGCGGCGGACGGTCGCGGCAGGCTGGCCGTGATCACGGGGATCACCGGTTTCATCGGTGGCCGCCTCGCCGCGCGCCTGGCCGAGCGCGGCTGGCGGATCCGGGCGCTGGCGCGCTCGATGCCGCGGCTGCCGGCGTTGCCGGGCGGGCCGGTCGAGGTGGTTCCCGGCAGGCTCGAGGAGCCGGGCACGCTGCGCGAGCTGGTTCGCGGCGCCGATGCGGTCGTGCATCTGGCCGGGGCGATCAAGGGCCGGAGCCGGGCCGAATTCGACCGCGCCAACGCGGCGGCGACGGCGGCGCTGGCCGCCACCTGGAGGGCGGAAGCGCCAGAGGCGCTGTTCCTGCACATGTCCTCGATGGCGGCCCGCGAGCCGGGGCTTTCTCACTACGCCGCGTCGAAGCGCGCGGCCGAGGAGCGGCTGTTGGCGGCGGCCGGCGAGGGGCGCTGGTCCATCCTGCGCCCGGCCGCGGTCTATGGGCCCGGAGACCGCGAAACACTCAATGTTTTCAAGGCTGCGGCTGGCCCGGTCCAGCCAATGCTGAACGGTCCGGAGGCGCGGCTGACGGTGGTCCATGTGGACGATCTCGCCGATGCGGTGCTGGCCGTTCTCGCCGCCGCGCCGCCGCCGGCGATCCACGAGGTGACCGATGCGCGGGCGGCCGGGTATTCCTGGGAAGAACTCTCCGGCGCCGCCGCGGCCGCCCTCGGCCGCAACCCGCGGCCGCGCCGGGTGCCGGCGGCGCTGCTGCACGGGATCGGGCTTCTGGGCGACGCCGCGGCGCTGGTCGGCGGCACGCGGATGGTCACCTCGCAGAAGGTTCGTGAAATGCTGCATGCCGACTGGTCGTCGGACCCGTCCCGGCAAATCAACCCTGGGTTGTGGCGCCCGAAAATCACTCTCGCGGATGGATTTGCCCTCGCGGTGGCATGGTATCGCGAGGCCGGATGGCTGCGGTGATCGCGGCTGCGGAGGCTTTAACTGAAGCGACCATCGCAAGGAACTGTAACAAAAGTTGTCTTTTCAGAGCTTTGTTTGTCGGCGAAAGAGTTACTTAATCAGAAGAACGAAAAGCCGAGGGACAATGACCAACGCAGTGATCCTGAGCGCGGGACAAGGGAAGCGCTTGTCTCCCCTGACCGACTCGCGGCCGAAATGCCTGGTGCAGATCGGCGGCCGTCCAATTCTGGAATGGCAAATTCGTGCCCTCGCCGATGCGGGGGTCGAGGACATTGCGGTCGTCACCGGCTTCTGCGGCGACGCGGTCGAGGCGATGCTGAAGACCACCAGTTTCCGCGCCGACGTGCGCACCGTCTACAATCCGTTCTACACGGTCGCCGACAACATCGGCTCGTGCTGGGCGGCGAAGGATCTGATCGGTTCGGACACGCTGCTGCTGAACGGCGACACGCTGTTCGAAGTCGGCGATCGCCGAGCGCGTGCTGGCAAAGGCGCTGGCGCCGATCACGGTGACCGTCGACCGCAAGGACAGCTACGATTCCGACGACATGAAGGTGCAGCGCGACGGCGACCGGCTGGTCGCGATCGGCAAGACGCTCGAGGATCCGGTGGACGGCGAGTCGATCGGCATGATCCGGTTCCGCGGCGACGGAGGCGATCGTTTCGTCCGTGCCATGGACCGGGCGCTGCGCGACCAGGCGACGCTGCGGCGCTGGTATCTGTCGATCATCGACGCGCTGGCCAAGGAAGGCGGCGTCGGCGTGGTGTCGATCGAGGGGCTGGCGTGGAGCGAGGTCGACTTCCTGCGCGATCTGCCGATCGCCGAGCGCAAGGTCGCGCGCTTCCTCGGCGCTGCCGAGACTGCGGCGATGAGCAGCGCGATGTAAGGATTCCCCGCCGGGGCGGCAACGGCCGCCCCGGCGGAGGGCGGTCTGCACCGGGCAACGCCTAAGCGAGCCCGGGCCGGCAACCCGGAACGGACCGAAGGACAGGCTGTCCTTGATACGACGATAGACCAGAGGTTTGACGGTTTGGTCGCCGTTCAATGAATAAAGCGTGACCGGGCGGCAGATTTTGGCCCGAGCGCGTGCAGGCAGGAACATCGGAAGCTCTCCTTGCCCGGAGATGGCAGTGCCCGCTGGGCTGGCCCAGGGTTGGCCTCGGCGGGATCCGATCAGGCGAAGAACGTGGGCATGGAACGGACGGAAGAGATACAGGGGCGGGTGCTCGAGCTGCTCGGCAGCAAGATCGGCGCGGGGCGTCCGATCACGCTGGACAGCAGCGTCGTCAACGACACCGGCCTGGATTCGGTCAGCGTGATGGACTTCGTGATGGAACTCGAGGACGAATTCGACGTCACCATCCCGCTCGACCAGCTTGCCGAGGTGCGCACGGTGCGTGACCTGGCGGATACCGTGGTGGCGGTGTCGAACGGAACCGAGGCGACCCATCGCGGGTGATATGGGGGAGGTTGACTGATCTCATGGGTATCAAGAGACGAGTGGAGGCGGTGAAGTCGGCCTATGGCGCCCTTCAGGCCCTCGGCCGCGACCCGACCTCGCTGAAATTCGACCGGCTGAATACGCCGACCCGGGCCATCCTGGACGGCAAGCCGGTGATGCTGTTCGGCACCAACAACTATCTTGGGCTGACCTTCGATCCGTTCTGCATCGCCGCGGCCGCGGAGGCCGCGCGCAGCCACGGCGCCGGCACCACCGGCTCGCGCATCGCCAACGGCACCTATGAAGGGCACCGGGCGCTGGAGCGCGAGATCGCAGCGTTCTACGACAAGCGGGCGACGATCCTGTACTCGACCGGATACCTCGCCAATCTGGGCGTGATCTCGGGCCTGGCGGAGAAGGGCGACCACCTGCTGATCGACGCCGACAGCCACGCCTCGATCTACGATGCCTGCAAGATGAGCGACGCCGAGACCATCCGGTTCCGCCACAACAGCCCGGAAGACCTGGCCAAGCGGCTGGCGCGGCTGAAGGGCACGCCGGGCGACAAGGTGATCGTGGTCGAGGGCATCTACTCGATGCTGGGCGACAGCTCGCCGCTCGCCGAGATCGCCGCGGTGAAGCGCGAGGCGGGCGACGACGTCTACCTGCTGGTCGACGAGGCCCATTCGCTGGGCGTGCTCGGCGCCCATGGGCGCGGCAAGTGCGAGGCGGAAGGGGTCGAGAAGGACTGCGACTACATCGTCGGCACCTTCTCGAAGAGCGTCGGCACGACCGGCGGCTACTGCGTCTCGGACGTGCCGGGCTTCGAGACGCTGCGCTCCTACTCGCGGCCCTACATGTTCACCGCCTCGCTGACGCCGCCGACGGTGGCGACCGCGCGGGCGGCGTTCAAGCGCATGGCGGAGTCGCCCGAGCTGCGCGACCGGCTGATCCGCAACGCCACCCGGCTCTATCGCGGGCTGAAGGCGATGGGCTTCGACCTCGGGCCGGAGATCAGCCCGGTGGTTGCGGTCAAGCTGCCCGACCCGCAGTCGGCGGTGATGCTGTGGAACGCCCTGATCGACGCCGGTATCTACACCAACATCGCGATCCCGCCGGCGACGCCGAACGCGCTGTCGCTGCTCAGGGTCTCGGTGTCGGCGGCCCATGACGACGCGCAGATCACGGAGGCGCTGGGCGTCTTCGCCGATGTGGGCGAGAAGCTGGGCCTTGCGGGGCAGGGAAACGGCGTGGTCGAGTCCCAGGTCGCCTGATCCGGGGCTGCCCCTGAGGCGGCCTCAGAACCGTCCGAGCCAGCGCGGCTTCACCCGGTTCGCCCAGTGGCGGATCTGCGACTTCGTGCCGGTGGTGAGGTCGACCCGCTCGACCATGCGCAGGTCGTCATCGAGCTGGTAGCAGCGCGGAATCGCGGTGGCGATGCGGAACGCCGCGCTCGCCTCGTCGTCCAGCCCTTCGATGGTGCGCGCCAGCGCCCGGATCGAGCTGGTATGGGCCACGATCAGCACGCAGTTGCCGTCCCGGAGCGCCGGGGCGATGAGGCCGGTCCAGGCGGGGGTCACGCGCTCGACCGCGTCGCGCAGGCTCTCGCCGCGGGGCTGCTGGTCGGCCGGAATCTGCGGCAGGCGGGCGAGCTGTTCGAGAAAGCGCGGATCGTCCGGCTCGAGCAACGGCGGGCGGGTGTCGTAGGAGCGCCGCCAGGCGACGACCCGGGCGTTGCCGTGGCGCTCGATCATGGCGGCCCGCGTCTCCCCCTGCAGCGCCCCGTAGTGGCGCTCGTTCAGCCGCCAGTCGGCGGTTATCCGGTCGTCCGGGATGCCGAGCGACCGGGCGATGGGCTCGAGGCTCTGGCGGGCGCGGGTCAGGCACGATGTGAAGCAGAGGTCGAAGCCGCTCCCGGCCGCCTTCAGGGCTGCGGCGGCGCGCTCGGCGTCGGCGAGGCCCGAGGGGCTGAGCGGGGTGTCGTCCCAGCCGGCAAAACGGTTCTCCTCTCCGGCCACAGTGGCGCCATGACGCATGAGAACGAGTGTTGGCATGGGGGACCGTTTCTGTGATGTTACGGCGCGGGTTTTAGCCTGCCCCGGGGGAAATGCAAACCTCGGGGCGAGGGGCGGCGCGGCGCCGCGCAGGGCCATGCCCGCCACGGGAAAGCGCCAGGGGTCTCGCAAGGTTCCGAATGTCACGCCATGACCGGCTGAGCAGGCCGATGGATTCCGGACCCGAACGGGCGCCGCTGGTCTGGCTGCTGGTCGACGACCGGCCCGGTCACCGCACCCAGGTGGTCGGCCTCGCCCGTCTCGCCGGCGTCGCCGGCGTCGAGAAGAGGCTGGCCTTCAACTGGCTGAATCGGTTGCCAAACCCCGTGCTCGGTGCGTCGCTGTTCTCGCTCGACCGGGCGGGCAGCGACCCGTTGGCCGCGCCCTGGCCCGACCTGATCCTCGCCATGGGCCGGCGGGTGGTGCCGGTGGCACGCTGGATCCGGCGGCAGAGCGGCGGGCGGAGCCGCATCGTGCTGCTCGGCCGCAAGGCGGCTGGGGATGCGGGGGCGGCGGACATCTCGATCGCCTGCGCGCATTTCCAGCTTCTGCCGCACGACCGGCTGGTGGAGCTGACCGTGCCCCCGACCCAGATCGACCGGGCTTCGCTGGACGCGGCACGGGACGCGCATGGCGACCCGCTGGAGGGCATGGCGCGGCCGCGCGTGTTGCTGCTCGCCGGCGGGCCGACGGCGCAGCATCGCTTCGATCCCGGATTCGCGGGCCGGATGGCGGGCGACGTGGCGGAGGCGGTGCGGGCGCTCGGCGGCTCGCTTGCCATCGTCACCAGCCGCCGGAGCCCCGCCGCGTCGGTTTCCGCCATGCGCGCGGCGGCGCCGGAGGCGCATTTGCACGAGTGGAGCGCGGAGCGCAAGCACAACCCCTATCTTGCCTATCTCGCCGCCGCCGACCTGATCGCGGTGACCGGCGAGAGCGAGTCCATGCTGGCCGAGGCGGTGGCAACCGAACGGCCGGTGACGATCTACCCGCTGCAACCGAAGCCTGCGCCGTTCGGGCAGCGCATCGCCGGGGTGCTCCGGCGCGCCGCGGACGGGCACGGGCCGTGGGCCCGGTTCTGCCGGGCGGTTCTCGGCGGCGGCTGGATCACGCCGCCGCGCGACATCGCCATGATGCACGAGCTCATGGCCCGCGCGGGCCAGGCGGAGATATTCGCCGGCAGGCTCAATGCGGAGCCTCCCGTCGCGCCCGCCGCAGCCGAGGAACTGGCCGGGCGGATCCGGACCCTGCTCGGCTCCGGGGCGGCCTGATGGCGCCGCTTCGCCGCATCCGCGAGCGGCTTGGCCTGTCCGGGGCAAGGCCCGAGCGGACGCTGTGGGTCATGGGCGGCGACCTCGCGGCCTACGAGGCGCTGGCGCCGGTGATCGCCGCGATGCGCGAGCGGCATCCGCGCACCGAGATCCTGCTCACGCCCGGGGACGCGGAACTCCGCCGGCGGCTGGCGGAACGCTTCCCGTCCTGCGCGGTGCTGCCGCCGCCCGTTGCCGCCGGCCCGCTGGTGCGGATATTCATCCGCAACCGCAACATCCGGTCGGCGGTGCTGGCCGAGCCACGCGAAGTGCCCCCGGCGGCGGTGATGCGGACCCTTGGCCGGATGGCGATCGCCATCGTGGCGACCACCTCGGGCGGCAACCGGATGCTGGCGCCGGGGCAGGCGCTTGCCGGGGCCTGCGAGACGGTCGTCGGCATGACGCCTGAGGCGGGCGAGGCGGGCAGGCGGCAGCTCGCGCCGGCCGAGTTCGCTGACATGCTGAGGAACCTGATTGCCCGCGATCTCAAGCCCCTGCGCCAGGAGGCCAAGGCTGTGCCCGGTATCGGTGCGGCGCTGGTCTGGCTGTCGCGCAACGCCGGCCTGCGGCGGCTGATCGGCTGGCGGCTCTGGCGCTACGCGACGCTGGAGGAGCTGCGTGCGGCGATCGGGGCGCCCGAGACGATCCTCTGCCTCGGCAACGGACCGTCCTCGGAGGAACCGGCGCTGGACGGGATCGCCCATGACGCACTGTTCCGGGTCAACCATTCCTGGATTGAGAGGGGCAAGTTCACCGTGCCGGACGTGGTCTTCACCGGCGGCAAGCCGACCCTGCGGGCGCTGGCGCAACCGATCTTCGGGGTGATGACCCGCTATGCGGAGGAGCACTGCGCCAAGATCCGCAGCCTTGCCCTGTCGCGGCATCGGGGACGCTACTTCAACGCCCGCGAGCTGGCGCCCGAGATCGACGCCTTCCCCTGGGGGCATCTGAGACCCACCAACGGGGCCTCGATGATGGCGGTCGCGGTGGCCCTGCAACCCGCGCGACTGATCGTCGCGGGAATTGATCTGTTCCAGCATCAAGCCGGCAGCTATCCGGGCGACAGCGCGACTCCGAATGCCTACTCGCCCGGCCACAGCCGCGACACCGAGCTGGCTTTCCTGTTGAAAGTCCTGTCGAATTACCGGGGCGAACTGGTCATCCTCAGCGAGGCGCTGCGGATCGAGCGGGAGAAGGCGCAGGCCGCGCCGGAGGCAGGGCGGACGTGCCCGTGATCTGGAATTTTTCCGCCGAATGTCATAGGTCTCGGCCTACGGCGCAGAACGTCTCTGGGAATTGAGCAGGAGGGCGCCCTCACCGGGCGTGAGATGGCATGGCGACGAAGTATAAGAAAGAACGCCAGTTCAAGACGCTTTGGCACCACAAACGGATGGCCTACTGGTTCCGCAGGGACCGCGAGCGGCCCGACGGGTTCCGCGAGAAGCCGGAGGTGATCCGCTTCGACGTGGCCCCCGGGGTGACGCCGAGCGGGAAGGCGCCGGTGCGCATCTTCATGGGCACCGAGCCGCGCCAGTACCGCGCCGAGCGGGTCTTCGTCTGGGCGGTCCAGCAGGTGCGCGACCCGTCGCGGGTCTACGAGATCTACCTGATGAAGGACCTGAAGGGCTTCGACCGCAGCGGCTGGAAGACCGGCTTCACCAACTACCGCTACGCGATCCCGGCGCTGGCCGGCGGCACGGGCCGTGCGATCTTCAACGATGTCGACCAGATCTATCTCGGCGATCCGGCCGAACTCTTCGACATGGATATGGGCGACGCGGCCATGCTCGGCATCACCGAGCGCGAGACCTCGGTCATGCTGCTCGATTGCGAGAAGATGATCAAATACTGGAAGCTCGAGGACGCCCAGCACGGCAAGAAGCACGCGGACTTCCGCGACATCACCCACGGCAACAAGCTGTGGGCCAAGCTGCCGGGCGTCTGGAACGCGCGGGACGAGGAGTTCGAGGCCGGGGAGTCGAAGTGCTTCCACTTCACCACGCTGCAGACCCAGCCCTGGCAGCCCTTCCCTGACCAGCTCAAGTACCAGCCGCATCCGGACGGCGAGGTCTGGTTCTCGCTGGAGCGGGCGGCCGACAAGGCGCGTTTCACCCAGTTCACCCGCGAGCGGCCCAGCCAGCGCTTCCCGCAGTTCGCCGAGATGCACCGGCGGACGCACAACGAGGGTGCGGCGGCCAGCGGCACCAACGCGCTCGCCGGGCATGAGGACGCGATCGCGCGGCTGATCTCGGAGACCGGCGCGAAGAGTGTGCTCGACTATGGTTCGGCCAGCGGTTCGGCCAGCCATCCGAAGTGGCCGGGGGCCAGCGTCACCTGCCTGGGCGGCGCGGGCGCGCCCTTCGACGGCCCGATCGAGGGCAGCTTCGACGGCGTGATCTCGGCCGGCGTGCTGGACGGCGTGCCGGACGACGATGTGGGCTTCGTGCTGGACGAGATGTTCGCGGCCGCGGGCAAGTTCGTCCATGTGGCGGTCGCCTGCGACCCGGACGGCAAGCTGATCCGGGTCGGCGACGACCTGCCGCTGCTGCTGCAGTCGCCCGAGTGGTGGAAACTGCAGCTGGAAATGGCGGCGCGGCGCAATCCGGGCGTGCGCTGGGTGCTCACGACCGCCGAGCACGACTCTCCGGGCAAGCGGGAGACCTTCAGCGGTGCCGGCAAGCTCGGGGAGGCCGCGTGATCCGATGCTGAACTTCGACAACATCGAGATCGACTACGAGCCGTTTCCGATCGGCATGGCGCGGCCCTGCATGGACGAGGGCACCTACCGCGAGCTGGTGGATGCGTTCCCGCCCATGGAACTGTTCGAGTACAAGCCGACCAAGGGCGAGAAATACTCGCTGGCGCAGATGAACAACGGCGCCAAGTATCGCCGATATGTCCGCAAGTCGGCGCCCTGGAGCCGCTTCCACGCCTATATCAAGTCGCCGCGTTTCATCTCCGACACGCTGGAGATGCTGAAGTCGCGCGGGCTCGACCTCGGCTTCCCGTCGCCAGGCTTCGCCGAGCAGGTCTACCTGAAGCTCCGGGCGCTGAAGCGGGGCAACCCGATCCCGCACTTCCCGAGCCTGAAGGCGCGGTTCGAGTTCTCGGCGATGCCGATCACCGGGGGCAACATCCTGCCGCACACCGACCACAAGAAGAAGATCGTCACAATGGTGATGCCGATGCTGAAGGAGGGCGAGTGGAACGACTCCTGGGGCGGCGGCACCGCGATGGTCTGGCCGAAGGACAAGACGAAGATCTTCAACCGGGTGAACAGCTACCTTGATTTCGACGACGTCACCGAGCTGAAGACCTTTCCGTTCGAGCCGAACCAGTGCCTGGTCTTCATCAAGACCAACAACTCCTGGCACTCGGTGTTCCCGATGACCGGCAACGACCGCAACGTGCTGCGCAAGACGCTGACGATCAACATCGAGAGCAGCTAGGGGCGCCGCGGCGCCGGCATTGGCTTCCTGCGAGGGGGGACGCGGCCGGATGCCCGGATCGAGGCCGGGCATGGCGGGCTCCCGTCCGTCCGGACGGCGGCGTTAGCGCGCGTTCAGCGCCTCGACCAGCAGCGATACGCCGTAGTCCGACAGATGGACGTGGTCGACGAAGAGCGCCAACACGGCAAAATCGGTGCCGCGCCGCTGCGCTTCGTCGCGGGCGACATCGGCGATGCTGAGATAGGTGAAGCCGGCCGCCTCGGCTTCCAATTTTAACCGCGCCGCTTCCTCGGCGAACCAGCCATGGGTCGCGCCACGCGTGCCGGCAAAGCGTGTAAGATCCGGCACGATGTTATAGATGTAGGGCGCGAACACGACCGTCACCTCGGGAATGCGCTCCCGATCGGCAAACGACTTCAACCAGGCAATCACCTCTTCGGGCCGGCCGTACGGGAGCGAGGAATCGAAGTCGTTCTCGCAATAGACATAAACCAGCCCCGTGATACTGCCCCGATATCGCTCCGCCGCCTTTTCGAGCCGGCAGATGATGTCCGCCGCCGCCACGCCATTGACACCGAGGTTCACATATTGCTCGGTGGAACCGGTACGCTGCAGTTGCGACGAGATCGTTTCGCTGTCGTCAATCATCGAGCCCGCAGCGACCGAGTTGCCGGCAATCAGAACCTTTCTGACCGAGTCCACCGCAGGGACCGTCACCCGCTCGCCCATGGAATTGCTATTGAAGTGTGATCTCTTCACCGAGTAGGTGTCGATGAACTGCTGGAGCTTGCTGCCGATCTCTCCCGCGGCGTCGTAAAACAGGCTGGGCGGGTCGAAGCGGTCGTAGTCGCCACTGCGGATATAGGTCGTGACCTTGCTGGCTCCAGGTCTAGGAGACCGGCAGCCGTCGGGCCCTGTCTCGTTGATCGCGGCGCGCCCAGTCACCAGCTCGCGATACGGGACGTTCCCCATGCCGACGCCGGCCGCGATCATGTCGGGGATCAGCGCTTCGATCTCCTCTCGTGTCGCCGAGGGCGGACCCGGCTGAGCGGGCTCTCCTGCGCTGCGATCCGGGGTACGGAACAGCCCATTAAAGATGCCATAGGCCAGACTTGGGCTGGAGTGTTTCCACCGCGTGACGCTCACGACACCTTCGATCGTGAACAGCGTCAGTGCTGCGATCAGGACCGATCCCACAATTGCCCAAACTGTCTTCATCATCGGCTGCCGCTCCCCGCGAGCCTACTCGACCGCGGTCGCGAGTGACAGCTCGGACCGGACTGAATGCGCGACCGCCTGGGCGAGCGCATCGTGGCCCGCCGCGGTCAGGTGCACATCGGACGGAAAATAGAGCAGTGGTCCGTCGGCGGCCCGCTCTTGCAGGAAGTCGGTCGGATCGAGATACTCGTAACCGATCCTGGCGGCATTCTCGGCCAGCCAGCGACGCTGGGTCTCGCTGTAGTTGGCCATCACCCCGCCGATCCCGGGGTCCTCGAAGATGACGCTGGACTGGTACACGGTGTAGGCTGCGGGCACGGTCAGGACGACCGGGCGGAAGCCCTTCGCTTTCGCCAGGCCGACGAAGCTTTCGAGCGGCGCGGCGTAGAGGTCGGGAGAGAGCTTCCCGTCGAGCATATCCTTCGCCGCTTGCAACTCGTCGCTGTCGCCGTTGGTCACGTTCATCCCGACGCGGGTGCCGACGGCTTCGACCGAGTACCGAAAGTCGGGGCGGGTCGCCGCGGATATCCGCTTGGCCAGTGCCTCGACCGAGGCCTTCACGAAAGCCAGGGCATAGCTGACCCTGAACGGGCCGCCGAGTTTTCCCTTCCTATCCCTGACCTTGCCCGCCCGATGATCGAGATATCTCTGGGAGTCGCGAAGGTCATTTGCTTCGGCGATCGCGAAGATCACGACCCGCGGCTTGAGCTCATCGTAGTATCGGGCGATGATCTCGTTGTATTCGTAGGGACCGACAGCATAGACCGTCAGGTTGTAACTTCCCACACCCAGGAGGTCGCCGAGGCGGGTCGAGAAGACCTCGTCGCCGCCGACGGAGGCGCAGTTCGGCACCGACCCGCCTAGGGTCGCGATGTCGTAGCGAGGCAGGTTCTCGATGCGCTCCGGGTTGCAAAATCCGCGCGCATCGGTGTGCATGGTATCGCGCGCGCCTGCCTTTGCATCGATCGGGTCGACGGGGCGAAAGTACGGTCGGTTCGGCTTCGTGAGGTAGAGGTCGGGACCCTGGTCCAACCGCTCGGCCGACGGGATTATCTGGTAGTCGCTGCCGACCGGAAGATCGAGCCGGGATGCGATTTCCGAACGCAGATCCGGATGCATGCGGTCGATCACGGATACTGCGATCAGCGAGGGGAAAAGCCTCAGCACCAACTCGGGAATCCCGAGCAGCAACACCGCGAAAAGTGCAACTCCTGTTACTTTGACCAGCGTCTGCCGCATCTGCGTTTCCATCGGCCGTATCCGCATTCACCGGCGCATTGCCACAAAAGCTGCGTCTTAGCAACTCGGCGGCCAATCCGCGCCCGGCGGCCGAATTGAAGACCCCCGACTGAAGTCCATCGAAGGCATTGCGGCGCTGTGCGACCAACTGCCCGGGCAGCGTGGCCGCTTCACGGTCGGCGGGATATTTACACGCCTTTGCACATATGCGAACCACTAGCCGACAATCGCAGGTGCCGGCGACCCACAGGAGATGCAATGGCCCGCCGCAATAGCCTTGGTTTGGCTGTACTGTTCATGGGCGCCCTCGCGGTTAGCCTGCTCGGCGGTGAATTGATTCTCCGCCTCCAGAACAGTTCGATGAAAAATTATAACATCGAGATGTGGAGATATGCAAAGGAACTAAAGACGCGGAGCGAACGACCAGAACTTGGTCACGAGCATCTTCGGAACAAGTCCGATATTCTTCAATCCGTCGAGATTCGCCTGAACGAATTTGGCCTGCGGGGTGGCCCGCTGGAGTCGCTTGCTCCGGGCGGGCGGCGGATTCTGGTGCTGGGGGGGTCGATTGCCCTCGGATGGGGCGTCCCGGAAGACGACACGGTCAGCGGCGTTCTGGAGAGGATGTTCCGAGACGCCGGGGACGCGGTCCAGGTTCTCAACGCAGGTGTCGGAAACTATAATGCGCTACGCTACACCGAGAATTATTTCCGGAACCTGAAGGAGACTGGGCCGACCGACATCATAGTGCTTTATTTCCTGCGCGATGCCGAGGAGCTGGATCCCGGCGGCGGCAACTTCCTTCTGCGGAACAGCCAGCTTGCGGTCACCGTTTGGGCCGCATTTCAGAATGTCATGGCGCCACATGGGGAGAATGTGCTGATCGATCACTACAACGCAGTCTACGACCCGGCATCGCCAGGCTTCCAGACGATGCGCGCCGAGCTTGGCAGGCTCGCCGAAGAGGCAAGATCGCACAATATTCGTATCTATCTCGCGATGATGCCAGACGTGCACAATCTGGTCGACTATCCCTTCATGACGATCCATGAACAGATGCGCGAGATCGCCGGCGAGCTCGGCTATACCTATGTCGATCTGCTGCCAGGCTTCCTGAACCTGGAGCCCGAGGAAATCTGGGCGATGCCCGGCGACCCCCATCCGAATGCACGGGGCCACAGGATCATGGCAGAGCAGCTCTTTCCGGTCCTCCAAGACCGGCAGTAGCCGCCGAAGACGGGCACCGACATGCTCTTCAGCGAGCCGCAGTTCTTTCTCTTTTTCGCAGCCTATCTGCCGCTTCATTTCCTCGTTCCGGCGCAGCACCGATCGTATCTCGTCATCGTTGGCGGAACGGTTTTCTACTCGTGGTGGCGGGTCGACTATGTGTGGCTTCCGTTCATGCTGACGGGCATGGCCTATGCTGGCACCGCATGGATCGAGGCCGCCACTGCCGATCAAGACCGCTCGCGACGGACGGCGATTGTCGTCGCCCTGCTTCTCGCGCCGCTCGTCACGATAAAGTACGCTTATTTCCTGGCGAACGGGCTGCTTCCGGCGATCGGAATCGAACTGCGGGAGGAGACCTCCGAGAAGCTCCGCTTCGGTCTGCCGCTGGGTATCTCGTTCATCACCTTCACTGTTATCGCCTATGTAGTCGATGTCTTCCGGCGGCGGTTCAAGCAGGAAAGGAGCCTGCCGACGCTGCTGGCGTATGTGCTGTTCTTCCCGCACCTCATTGCCGGCCCCATTCTAAGACCACACGAACTGATCCCCCAATTGAAGCAATTGCGGCCCGCGCTGGGGGCCCGCTTCCTGATAGGCGTGAGCATCTTCACGCTGGGACTTTTCAAGAAGCTGGTGATCGCCGACCAACTCGCGACCGTCGTCGACCCGGTCTTCGGTCAGGCTTCGGATTTTTCGGCGTTCGACTATACCCTGGCGATCTACGGGTTCTCGGCGCAGATCTATTGTGATTTCAGCGGCTATACCGACATGGCGATAGGGCTTGCCTATATCCTGAGGGTTCGACTGCCGACGAATTTCCTGCGGCCCTACGGCGCGCGGTCGATCGTCGAATTCTGGCGGCGGTGGCACATCACGCTGTCCCACTGGCTGCGAGATTATCTGTATATTCCCCTGGGCGGGAGCAGGCGCGGGCCAAGCCGGCGAAATATCAACCTGCTGGTGACGATGGGGCTTGGCGGGTTGTGGCACGGCGCCAACTGGACATTTCTGGTCTGGGGGCTCCTGCACGGGATGGCGCTGGTCGCGCAGCACGGTCTGGCCGGGTTCCGAGTTGCGGTTCCGCGCTGGCTGGCGGTTCTGGCGACCTTCCATTTCGTCACCTTCGCCTGGATCTTCTTCCGAGCGCCGGACTTTCCGACGGCCATGCGGGTCGCGTCCGGTCCGTTCGTCGCCAGCTGGCAGTCCCTGCCAGCAGACGCAGTGATCAACGCTTTCCCGCTCGTCCTGCTCGCCGCCTTCTTTGCCACCCACCGCTTCGACCGGCATGCCTGGATCAGGCTCGGCGTGAGGAAGCTGTCATGGGCGCTGGTGGTGCCGGTGCTGCTGTTCTGCTGGGTCGTCGCGCTCACGGTCAGCCAGGGCAGTTCCGCGAAGTTCATCTACTTCGACTTCTGAGGCGCCCGATCCCGATCCGAGGCTGGGCGGTCTGTGCACGGGCCCGCCTCGCCACAAGGCCAATCAAATGACCGCCGACAGGGGAGCCGCTGCGGTTACCGGAGCGGCAGCACTACTCCACCCGCTCGATCACGATGGTCACCGACTTGCGGAGCGCCTTCGATCCCTTCTGAGTCATCTCGCGCACCGAGTGCAGCGAGTTGTGGGTCTTGACGAAGACGGTGCACTGGTTGGGAAGGAAGGGAACGGTCTCGACGATCTCGAGCTTGTCCCAGGGCACCATCTTGTTCTGCCAGTTGAACGAATAGCGATCGTCGGTGGCGCGGTTGACATCGAGGCCGCCGCCCCAGGAGGGATCCCATTCGCCGTCCTTGATCATCGTGAGCACGAGCGTGATGACCTTGCGGGCCGCGTCGGTGTGCGGCTCGACCCGCCCGCCATCGGCCCTCAGGGACGAGAACTCGAAGCGGCTGCGCAGACGGGTGCCGCGCGCTGGAAAGTAGCCGCGCTTGACCGACTTGAAGAACCGCCGGATGCGCTCCGAACCGGTCTCGAAAGCTTCGTTCAGCGGCAGTTCGACATGGTTCTCGTTCAGGAAGTTCACGGTCTGGCGGATGAAGTCGTCGCTCTTGATCCAGGCGTGGAATTCGCGCCACGGGCGGTTGTCGCGCAGGAACTGCTGGTAGTTGCCCGGCGCCCATTTCTCCGAGAGGCTGAGCTTGTAGGGGAACTTGGGAAGCGTGCCGAACAGCGCCTCGTCAGGGAAGTTGTCCGCCAGCTCATTGTAAAGTCCGGGATCGAGCGCCGGTCTCAGGACCGCGAGCGGGTAGGGCTCGTAGCGCATCTCGACCATGTTGTAGTTCAGCATCTGCGTCGTCTCCAGAACGATCAGTCGAGTTCAAAGGCGTTCTTGTAGTCGAGCTTCAGCGCCGGATCCTGATCCTCCTTGCGGAGGATCGCAGTTGCCGACAGACCAGCATCTCGATCTCGGTGCCCATGAAGCAGCGGAAGGCGTCCTCGGGCGTGCAGACGATCGGCTCGCCGCGCACGTTGAAGCTGGTGTTGACGAGAACCGGGCAGCCGGTGCGCTGCTTGAAGGCGCGTGATCAGCGCGTGATAGCGCGGATTGGTCTCGCGTGTGCACGGTCTGGACGCGCGCCGAGTAGTCCACGTGGGTGACGGCCGGGATCTCGGAGCGCGGCGACGTTCAGCTTGTCGATGCCGAACAGCGCCTGCTCCTCGGCGCTCATCTGGCGGCGGCGGCGCTCGACCACGTCGGCGACCAGCAGCATGTAGGGGCTGTCGCCGTCGAGCTCGAACCAGTCCGCCACGTCCTCGCGCAGCACCGAGGGCGCGAAGGGCCGGAAGGACTCGCGGTACTTGACCTTGAGGTTCAGCAGCTTCTGCATGGTCGGCGAGCGCGGGTCGCCGAGGATCGAGCGGCCGCCGAGCGCGCGCGGGCCGAACTCCATCCGGCCCTGGAACCAGCCGACCGCCTTGCCGTCGGCCAGGGCGTCGGCGGTGCGGCTCGATCAGCTCGGTCGTCGGCCAGGGTCGTCGAAGACGCGCGCCGGCCGTCGGTCGAGCCGCGGTCTCGATCTCGGCCTGCGCGAAGCGCGGGCCGAGATAGGCGCCCGCGCATGCGCGTCGAGCGCGCCGTTCCGACTGGCGCGGCTGGCCGCAGATGACTGGTGGTGGGCGGCGAGCGCCGCGCCGAGCGCGCCGCCGGCGTCGCCGGCCGCGGGCTGGATCCAGATGTTGCTCGAAGGCGCCGTCGCGCAGCAGCTTGCCGTTGGCGACGCAGTTGAGCGCCACGCCGCCGGCGAGGCAGAGGTTCTTCTGCGCCGGTCTCCTTGCGCGAGCGCGCGTGCCAGGCGCAGCACGACCTCCTCGGTCACCGCCTGGACCGAGGCGGCGAGGTCCATGTCGCGCTGGGTCAGCGGCTCCTCGGGCTTGCGCGGCGGGCCGCCGAACAGCGCGTCGAAGCGCGCGTTGGTCATGGTCAGGCCCGGTGCAGTAGTCGAAGTAGTCGCAGGTTCGAGCCGGAACGAGCCGTCGTCCTTCAGGTCGATCAGGTGGTCGAGGATCGGTCTGCGCGTAGCGCGGCTCGCCGTAGGGGGCGAGGCCCATCACCTTGTACTCGCCGGAGTTGACCTTGAAGCCGGTGTAGTAGGTGAAGGCCGAGTAGAGCAGGCCCGAGCGAGTGCGGGAAGTGGATCTCCCGGAGGATCTCGAGCGTGTTGCCGCGGCCGATGCCGACGCGAGGTGGTCGCCCACTCGCCGACGCCGTCCATGGTCAGGACCACCGCCTCGCTCGAACGGCGAGGGGAAGAAGGCGCTGGCGGCGTGGCTCTGGTGGTGCTCGGTGAAGAGCAGCTTCGTCTTCCAGTCGACGTCGCGGCGCGAGCTGCTCGAGCTCCTTCGAGCAGCAGGCGTCTTCTGGAACAGCTTCTCCTTCAGCCAGAGCGGCATCGCCATCCGGAACGACGTGAAGCCGCGCGGCGCGAAGGCCGAGGTAGGTCTCGAGCAGGCGCTCGAACTTCAGGAACGGCTTGTCGTAGAAGACGACGTGGTCGACGTCGCCGAGCGCCGATGCCGGCCTCGGCGAGGCAGTAGTCGATGGCGTGGCGCGGGAAAGCCGGAGTCGTGCTTCTTGCGGGTGAAGCGCTCCTCCTGCGCGGCGGCGACGATCTCGCCGTCCTCGACCAGCGCCGCCGCGCTGTCGTGGTAGAAGGCGGAGATGCCGAGGATGCGCATGGCCAGCCGTCGCTCAGAACAGCGTGTAGATGAACGGCGCGACCGCCGAGCCCTGGGTCAGGACGATCAGCCCGCCGAGCAGCAGCATCACGAGGATGATCGGCAGCAGCCAGAACTTCTTGCGCACGCGCATGAAGGCCCAGAGCTCGGCGAGAAAGGACATCGAGGTACCCTCGCGGTTCAGAACTGGTTGTTCATCGAACTCGGCTCGGCCCGGTCGCTCGCGCGCAGAATCCAGTAAGTGCCGTTCTCTGCCGGCTTGCGCAACCGCAGCAGATCGGCGCCGAAGAGCCGCATCACAAATCCGAAGGGCGTGAAGACGCCGTAGAACAGCACGCCCATGATCACCGGGTTGACGATCCTGTGCAGGAGCAGACCGAACTTCAGCCAGACGAAATTCAACGGGCGCAGCGATGCAGGGGCGAAGAAGGCCGCGGCCAGAAATCCGAGCGCAAGCAGGCCGGTGACGATCACTCCGGCCACGAACCCGTGGCGATAGAGCTGCCACGCCGTCAGCAGTGCCAGCACGACGGCGAAGGTGACGCCGAACGATTTCTCGGTCGGGACCTTCACTTCGCTCCGGTCTTGCCTGTAGTCGTGGTGCTGCTCGGCCGACACCGCCGTTATCCTGAAAAGGCTGAGTTTCGTGGGACTACTTACACATTAAGCCTCGGGTTACAAGCGGGACCTCCGCTACAGTTTGTCTCGGCCTGAAGCCGCATTGCAAAGGCTTGCGTACGCCGGTTTCCCGAGCGGAAATCACCGCCTGGCGCGGTGCCCACGGGCGGACGGTGACAGGGCCGCATGCCCGGCCTGCGACAATCGGCAGGAGGCCACCATGTTGCCAAAAGCCCTCATGTATGGCAATGCGCGGCCGCTGTGCCGGCGTTCCCGTGCCGTTCGCGCGCGGAGCCGTTGTTCGCCGGCGGCCGGGGTTCCGACCAAGCGCCCGTGCCGGTCCGTTGCAGCATCGGTGGGCGCGGGTCTGGCGAAAAAAGCGATTGGTGCGGCCCTGACCGGGCCGACATAGGATGCGGACTGAGCCGAGACGGAAGCAACGGTGGCCATGACAGGAATGCTCAAGAATCTGGAAGAAACCGCGATGGGCGTGCTCCCGGATCGACAGCGGATCGCGCTCAAGCGGTATTTGCGCGGCATCAGGGAGCGCCGGAAGCTGGCGCTCGCGGATCTGGTGGTGATCGCCCATCCGAAGGCCGGAAGCACCTGGCTGAGGTTCCAGCTTTCCCGCGTCTACCAGAAGAAGTACGGCCTCAGCGAGGACGTCATCCCGAATGTCGAGGTGCTCCACGGCCTGAACCCGGAAATTCCGCGGCTCCTCATGGGGGCCTATAACTACGTCAAGCTGGACGTCGCCGGTCCCGCGCCGGCGCCGCAACTCGCAGACAAGGCAGTCGTGTTTATCTCGCGGCACCCGCTGGACATCCTGGTTTCGCTCTACTTCCACGTCAAGAAACATGCCCTGCATGAGCGGAAGCTCATCAATGACTGGCCGCTCGATCTCACCGATGTGTCGATGATGCAGTTCATGCTGGAGTCGAACTGGGGGCTGCGCCCGCTGATCCGCTTCTACAATGACTGCATGCGCCAGCACCGGTCGATGGGCCGATCGATGATCCTGAGCTACGAGGCGATGCGCGGCGAGCCGGTCGAGTCGCTCATGGCCATCGCCGAGCTCGCCGGCGCCCCGGTGAGCGTTGAGGAGGCCGAGGAAGCGACGGCGTTCGCGTCATTCGACAATCTCCGCAGGGCCGAGCTCGAGAACCGGTTCAACACGACCAGGCTGCGGGCGGCCAATCCGAAGGACCCGAACAGCTTCAAGGTGCGCCGGGGGAAGGTCTTCGGGTATCGCGATCACTTCTCGCAGTCCGAGCTTCAGGTGCTGGAGCGGATCGTCGACGAGGAACTCGACCTGGCATTCGGATACGCGAGCGATTCCGTGGCGGCTCCGGATGCGGGCCCGGGCGAGGCCGCACCCTCCCTGAGAGCTGACTGAAGGACGAGGCGTCCACATGGGATTCGCCGCGAACGGCACGATACGCAAGCTCAATGCGCTGGGGCACAGGCTCACCCGTGCCCTGATCGGCAGGCATCGCGTGCGGCTGTTGCGCTGGCGGCGGACGCACCGCGATCTAGCGCGGCTCGGCCGGGCGGAGGTGGTCTTCATCTCCTATGCCAAGGCCGGGCGCACCTGGACCCGGGTGATGATCTCGCGGCTGTTCCAGCAGAAATACGGACTGCCGGAGAACCAGGTGATCGACGATGACAACCTGCACCGGCTGAACCCCGCCGTGCCGAGGCTGCTGTTCACCATGGGGAACTACATCGCCGACCGGCACCCGATCACCGCGGTGCCGTCGCCCTATGCGCCGAAGAAGGTGATCTTTCTCGCCCGCCATCCGGCGGACACGGCGGTCTCGTTCTACTTCCACCTGAAGAACCGGGTGAACCCGGAGCTCAAGGACGTGAAGCAGGTGCCGGACGAGAAGAACGACCGGGATATCTTCGACCACCTGCAGAACAGCCCGGCCGGACTGGGCCACGTGATCGGCTACATGAACGACTGGGCGGAGGCGCTGGGGAACTGCCCGCGCCACCTGCTGCTGCGCTACGAGGATCTGCGCGCCGACCCGGTACCGGAGCTGAAGCGGATCGCGGGGTTCCTGGGCGAGAGCTTCACCGAGGAGCAGTTCGCCGATGCCCGCGACTTCGCCTCGTTCAGCCGGCTTAAGGAGAAGGAGCGCGAGAACTTCTTCGGCAACACGAAGCTGCAGGCGCGTGATGCCGAAAACCCGGACAGCTTCAAGGTCCGGCGCGGCAAGGTCGGTGGCTACCGCGACTACCTGACGCCCGAACAGACCGCCTGGGTGGAGGAGACCATCGCCCGCGAGCTGGACCCGGTGTTCGGTTATGGTGGCGGCGAACCCGCCACGGCGTCGGCCTGACGCGCCTCCCCGGCGGTCACCCCGGCTTTACCTCCGCCGCCCGGTTCGGCAATGCCTGCAGCCTGCCGGTTTCGGCAACCCGGCCATCCGACAGCTCGAAGATCTGGTCGGCGACCTCGAGGAAGGCCGGGCGGTGGGTGATCGAGATCACCGTTGCGCTGCCCTTCAGCGCCTCGATGTTGCGGATGATGTCGCGCTCGGTCTCCGGATCCAGAGCGCTGGTGACCTCGTCGAGGATCACCACCTCGGGCCGGTTCACCAGGGCGCGGGCGAGCGCGATGCGCTGGCGCTGGCCGCCCGAGATCTTGGCGCCCTTCTCGCCGACCTCGGTATGCAGCCCGTCCGGCATGTCGTCGACGAAGCCGAGCGCCCCGGCGGCGCGCAGCGCCTCGCGCACCTCGGCCTCGCCGATCCGCGGGTCGCCAAGGGCGATGTTGGCGAAGATGGTGTCGTGGAACAGCACCAGCTCCTGCGGCACGTAGCCGATCATCGCCCGCCACTGGCGGAGCGAGATCTCGGAAAGCGGCCTGCCATCCACCAGCACCTGGCCGGAATCCGGAGTCCGGAAGCCGATCAGCAGGTCGGTCACTGTGGTCTTGCCGGCGCCGGAGGGGCCGGTCAGCACGGTGATCGATCCCTTGGGGAAGGTGATCGACACATCGCGCAGCACCGGGACGCGCGGATGCGAGAAACTGACATTCTCGAGGCTGATCGACCGTTCGAATCGGGGCTCGGCGGTGCCCACATCCGGCTCGCGCTCGGCGGCGCTCTCGGCGATCTGGTCGACGACGTTGTAGTAGGCGCTCTCGAGGATCGAGGCGTTCTGGTACTCGCGCTGGATCTTCTTGACCGAATTGACCAGCGACACCAGCAGCACGCCGATGATCGCCAGCTCGGCGGCTGGCACGTTGCCATAGACCACCGCGCCGACGAAGCCGACTCCGATGGCGATGGCGAACAGGCTCTCTGAGGCGTTGTTCAGCGCCTGCTTGGCGATGACCTGCCGGCGCAGCGCCCGACGCAGACCGACGATGTTGCGGTCGAGCAGGCCGGCAAAGGCGCTCTGGCGGGCCATCGCCTTGAGCGGCTTGATGTTGTTGAGCGCATCCGAGAGGTAGGTGATGAAATCCGCGGTGTGGCCGGTCTGGCGCTTGCCGGCGCCCTTGGCGCGGCGGACCAGCCCGCTGAGCAACGCGGCGATGCCGCCGCCAATCACCAGCGCGATGATCGCCACCTTCCACGAGATGAACAGCGCCACGGTGGTGTAGATGCAGGCCTGGATCGCATTCACCAGGAAGGTGGCCGCCGACAGGTAGGCCTGTGCCGCCCGGGTAGCGTCGACGCTCAGCGCGTTGGTGATCCGGCCGAGCGGCTGTTGGGTGAAATAGCCCCAGCGCACGTTCAGCAGGTTGTCGACAAGATCGCGGCGCAGCCCGGTGGCGACCTGGGCCATTGCGTAGCCCACATAGGTCATGGCGGCGAGGTTCAGCATGTTGCTGAGCACGATGCCCGACACCGCCATCGCCACCAGCACCGGCAGCGTCGCCGGCAGGCCGATCGTGCTCAGGGCATCCATGATGACCGATGCCGAGTTGCTGGATGGCGCCTGTCCGGCCTCGATGGTGATGCTCAGCGCCGGCAGCAGGCTCGCGATTCCGACGCCTTCCGCGAGCCCGCCGAGCAACAGGCAGACCAGCACGGCGACGGGCCGCGTGCCCTGCGCCTCGAAGAAGATTTTCAGGATCTTTCGCAAACTGCCGCTTTCCCGCCGGTGCCTCAGCCCGTCCCCGGTGCCGCTTAATGCGGCAGCGGGCAGCCGCCGGCAAGGAATAATTGCGGCCCGCATATGCCGCGGGCGGCGATCCGTCGCAGACCCGTCGTGCGCCACCTGAGGCCACACGGGGTGCGCCGATGGGGCTTTATCTGGCGCCGCACAAATGGTATCCGCCAGCTCAAATCAAGCAATGCCGGCGGCAACGCCGGCGCGGGCAGCCACCAGGGACATGTGCATGCCGGCGCTTACGCCGACGCCCACCGAGACCGGAATCGCGAAACGCTGCGGCGACTTTCCCACGCTGGCGGCGGCGCTCGACTACGCCGCGACCGGCGCGGGAGGGGCGAATTTCTATACCGCCCGGGGCGAACTGTCCGATGTCCTCAACTGGGTCGAGATGCGCGACCAGGCCCGCACGGCCGGCGGGCGCCTGCTCGGGCGCGGCCTCGTGCCGGGCGATCGAGTGGCGATCGTGGCCGAGACCGACGCCGACTTCATGCGCGCCCTGATGGGTTGCCTCTATGCCGGGCTGGTGCCCTGTCCCGTGCCGCTGCCGAGCGCCTTCGGCTCACGCGGGACCTATGCCGAGCAGTTGCGCCGGATCGCGGCGGTGGCCGACATCTCGGCGGCGGTATCGCCGGCGATGTTCCGCGAGTGGGTCGTCGAGGCGCTGGAAGCGCGGGAGCTGCGCTTCGCCGGCACCCTCTCCGAGCTCGACAACGCTCCCGAAACGCTTCCGGTCGGCGAACCTGCGCCGGACCAGATCGCCTATCTCCAGTTCTCCTCCGGCACCACCAGCTTTCCGAAGGGCGTCGCCGTCAGCCACGGCGCCATGATGGCCAACATCCATGCGATGGCGGTGCACGGGCTCGGCATCATCGAGGGCGACCGCGGCGTGAACTGGCTGCCCTACTACCACGACATGGGGCTGGTCGGCTGCGTGATGCTGCCGATCGCCTGCCAGATGTCGCTCGATTGCATCGCCACCCGCGACTTCATCCTGCGCCCGGGCGTCTGGCTCGAACTGATCAGCCGCAACCGCGCGACCATGAGCTATTCGCCCTCCTTCGGCTACGACCTTGCGGCCAAGCGGGCGCGGCACGGCCCGGACCTTGACCTGTCGGCCTGGCGGATCGCCGGGATCGGCGGCGACATGATCAAGGTCTCCAGCTTGGACGCCTTCATCTCGACCTTCTCGCCGCATGGCTTCCGCCGCGAGAGTTTCATGCCGAGCTACGGCATGGCCGAGGCGGCGCTGGGCCTGACATTCGCCGAACGCGGCGCCGGGGCGCGGACCGAGCGGGTGGACGTGGCGCGGCTGCGCGACCAGCGGGCGGCGGTGTCGCCAAAGGCGGGGGCGCGCTCGCGCGAATTCACCATCTGCGGCAAGCCGTTGCCGGGCCACGGGATCGAGATCCGCGACGAGTCGGGCGCCGTGCTGCCCGACGGCCGGATCGGTCAGATATTCGCCCGCGGCCCCAGCCTGATGCTCGGCTATTTCGGTGATCCGGTGGAGACCGCCCGGGTGCTTTCGCCCGACGGCTGGCTGGACACCGGCGACCTCGGATACATGCGCGGCGGCAACCTGATCGTCACCGGACGGATCAAGGATCTGATCATCATCAACGGCCGGAACATCTGGCCTCAGGATATCGAGTGGACCGTCGAGGCCAGCGTCGAGGGGGTGAAGGCCGGCACCGTTGCCGCCTTCCAGATCGCCGACGAGGCCGATGAGGGCGCCGATGCCCAGCGCGTGGCGCTGGTGATCGAGTGCCGCCGTCGCGACCCGGACGAGCGCGAGGCGATGCGGGCCGAGGCGCGGACCACGGTGCGCAACCTCTGCGGCATCGAGCCCCGGGTGGCGCTCTGCGCCGCGGGCGAGCTGCCGCGCACCTCGTCCGGCAAGCTCAGCCGGTCGAAGGCCCGGGACATGTTCCTCGCCGGGGCCTTCGAGGGCTGATCCGGGTTCGCGTCCCGTGAATCCGGCGATGCATCATGGCCGCATCCAGACAGTTCGGCGCGAGAGCCCGATCGCGGGAGCGGATTCCGGCGGCGATCCGAGCGTTTTATTTCCGGAAGCATGGTTGTTCAGACGGCGGATCGAGCGCGCTCAGGGGCGAACGGGTATCGATGGCCAGGTCTCCTGAGCGCAGCATCACCTTCGCGCGACTGACAGAGATCGCGCCCGGTGAGATCCTTGCGCACATGTCGGACCCTCGCGTCGCCGAGCACATGCCGCTCCTGACATTCGAATGGGACGGAGATGCCGTCACGGGGTTCATCGCCGCAAAGGAGGAACGCTGGCGCCGCGACGGGCTCGGGCACTGGGCGATACTTTGTGACGGACGCTATGTCGGCTGGGGCGGGTTCCAGAAGGAGGGCGATGAGTGGGACTTCGGACTGGTGCTGAGGCCCGAGCGTTTCGGGCTTGGCAGGATCATCGTGAGCAAGGCCATCGATTTCGCGGTGGCCGACGGGCGAATGCCCTTCGTCACATTCCTCCTGCCGCCATCGCGCAGGCACCTGGGAGCGCTGGCGCGGCTCGGCGCGACGTTTGTCGGCGAAACCGAGCACGATGGTGCCAGATTCCTGAAGTACCGGCTGGAGACCGAGTAACCGCATCGGCCACGCCTCCTGCCCTGCGACCGGGCGCGCGGCTGCCGGGGTCGTCCGGTCCCGGTTGATGGATCCGGATCCTAGCGCAGCCGCTTCTCGCGCCAGAGCCGCCAGAGCACGAAGGGCGCCGCCAGCCAGGGCCAGCGGCGCTCCCAGTCCTTCAGCTTGACCGGCCGGCCGGAGTGGCGCTCGACCTTGGAGAGCGCATAGGCGAAGCCGCCGCGATAGGTAAAGGCGGCCTTGGTGAGGCGGGCGAGGTTGCGCAGCTTGCCGAGGAAGCTGCGCCGCCGCCACGCCCGCGCCGCGGCGGCGCGATCGACGGGCGAGGCGGGCGGGCGTCCGGCGATCAGCAGCCGGTGCAGCGCGCGGTAGCGCTCCGGCGCGGCACCGACGATGTCGGCGGCCCGGCCGCCGCTCTCGACCCGCAGTTCGGAGCCGTAGGTGTGGCGGAAGAGGGCCCGCCAGCAGTCCTCCGGGTCGGTCGGATCGGGCGCCAGCCGCGCCGCCCACCAGGCGGCGGCGGCGATGGCGGCGCCGACGGCCTCGACGGCGCTGTTGCGCTCAGCCCCGGAACGCGCCCAGACCAGCCGTACCGGCTGGGCGAAGCGGGCCCAGAAGGTGGTGTCCATTCCCGACGGGTCCATCCTTGCCCGGAAGGCGGCAAGAACTCGCGACCGCCACCTTGGCCTCGACCCGAGGCGGGCCTTCCGCGACCTCGAAATAGACATTGGGCGGCAGCAGACGGTTGGCGAGCGCCGCCAGCCCGGCGCCATGATAGGCGCCGTCGCTGTCGGTCAGCAGGTAGAAGTCGAGCGGGCCGGCGCCCGCCGGGGCGCCGGGGCCATCGCGCAGGCGGGCACCGTAGAACAGGATCGCCGCCACCCCTGGCCGGGCCGCGAGGCTCTCCGCAAGGGCGCGGGCCTCGGCACTGACCGGCTGGTCGAGCTCGGCGGCGACCAGGCGCGCGAGGTCGGCCGGAACCTCGTCTCCCGCAGCGCCTGCCTCGGCCCCGGTAATGTCGGCCCCGGTAATGTCGGTCCCGGTGTTGTCGGTCCCGGTGTTGTCGGGCCCGGTCATGGCGATGATCTCCCGTCGGCGCGCATCTCGCGCCTGATTAGCCGGGGGCACGGCCCGAGTTCGAGGCACTGCCCTGAATGGCTAGAGGGTGACGAATTCCACCCGGTCTTCGACCGAGACGGTGACCGGGCCGGAGACCCCTGCCGGGAACAGGTCGCCATCGACCACGAAGGGCGTGTCGAGCGCCAGTTCGATCCGCTCGGCGCGGCCGCTGGCATAGCCCGACGCGGTCATCCAGCGTTGCGGCCGACCGCGGGCGAGGAAGGGGGCCGCCAGCAACAGCCGCCGCGCCGGGGCGTCGATGTCGAGCCAGCGGATGCGGCCCGCGCCGCTGCCCCAGAAGGGGTTCAGCCCGCCGATCAGCGGGATCTGGATCAGCGGCCCCTCGATGGTCGTGGCGGCGCCGACCAGCCGAGCGCGCTCCTGTCCCGGCGCCGCGTCGAAGCCGATCGCCGCCGCGACGCCGCGGCGGATCGCCTTGCCATCGGCCCCGAGCGTGGCGCGGCGCAGCACCGAGGCGATGGTCAGCGCCACCTGTGCCGGTCCGCGGGTGGTCATCTCCTCATGCGCGATCCGGGTCCCGGCCGCATAGGCGCCCCAGCCCATCATGAAGCCACGGAGCCGGGGGCGTTCGCCCGCGGGGTAGTCGACCCGCAGCATCGGATGGCTGCGCCGGCCCAGCCGCCGGCCTTCGCGGAGACATTGCAGAACCCGCTCGACCGCATCGGACCCGGTGAGGCCGCCGACCGCGCGGGCGATCAGGTTGGTGTTGCCGCGGGGCAGGATGCCGACGCCGGGAAGCGGCGCGCCCCAGACCTCCGGCAACCGGCTCAGCACCTCGCGCACGGTGCCGTCGCCGCCGTCGACCAGCACCAGCGACACACCGGCCTCGCGTGCGCCGTGCAATCCCTGCCACAGCGTTTCGAGGGTGGTGGCCTGGATCGTCAGCACATCGTCCGCAGCCGCCGGAGCGGACACCGGCGCCGAATTTAGGTTCCGCGTGCTCTTCGGATTCCGGACCAGGGCGATCCGGCTCATGCCTCCGCCAGCCAGGAGGTCAGCGGGCCGGCGCGGCGGGCGGCGAGGGCCTGGACGATCCGGGCCAGATGGACGAGGAAGCAGACCGCGGTCCAGACCGCGACCACGATCAGCCCCTCGCGCGGGGCGCCGAGCAATACCGCGGCGGTGAGGATCAGGAGATTCGGGTTGCGACGGGCGGTGACTTGCCGGAACAGGCTGTCGAAGCGCCGCCATACATGCATGTCCATGCGGAAGAGCCAGAGGAAGATCCCCTCCTCGACCCGTTGCAGCACGTAGCCGGCGACGATCACGCCCAGGGTCCAGCCGCCGTCGTCCAGCGGCGCCCCGGCGGCGGCGCAGCCTACCGCCCAGGCCCAGTACCAGAAGGGCGGGTGGATCAGGTCGATGCCGTGATCGACCACGTTGCCGACAGGCGAGGCAGTGAGCGTGACGCGCGCCAGCTTGCCGTCGACCGTGTCGAGGAAGGTCATGACCCAGGCGGCGACGAGGCCAAGGGCGAAGAATCCGTTCCAGAACAGCCAGAAGGCGACGCCCACCAGCACGGCGCTGGCCAGCGTGACCTGGTTCGGCGTGATGCCGCGGAGCGCGCACCAGCGGGTGACCGGCAGGGCGAGAGGCGGCCAGAGCCACTTGGTGACAAGATCGGTGACGCCCTTGTAGCTGTCGTCGAAGAGCGCCTTCTCGACCCGGCGCCGGTCGGTCGCCGCCACCAGCAGCGGCGGCCTGCGCTTGCGGAGCGCGGCGTTGTGTCCGCCCGCAAGCGCCGCCGCGCCGACCGCCGACGCGGCAGAGGGCGGCTGGCCCAGGGCATCGGAATCGAGCAGGTCGGAGGCCCATTCGCGGCTATCGGCATCGACGCGTGCGGCCAGTGCCCGGCCCTCCCCGTCGACCAGCACGGTGCCGGGCTCGGCCGCTGCCAGCGCATCGAACAGCGCCGTACCGTAGACATGGTCGCCGCGGAGCACGAGGTCGGCATCGCCCGCCCGCGCCGTGATCGCGAGGCCGCGCCGCGCCGCCTGGCGCTCGATCCGGGCGCGGGGCGACTGCCCGAACGATTCCGGTCCGCCTTCGCGCACGATGAAAACCCTGCTCGCCGTCATCCCGCAGCCTTCATTTTTCCTGGCACAGTTGCTAACCGTTCAGACGACCCTTGAAAAGTGCCCCGCATGTCCCCGAGCGAACCTGCCGTCCGCCCTGTTGTCCTCGCGCATCTGACGGACCCCCATGTCTTTCTCGGCCGGCCGTCTCCGGCCGAGGCGCTGGGCAAGCGCGGGCTGAGCTATCTGAACTGGCTGCGCAAGCGGCGACGCCTGCATCGGAGCGAGATCACGGCGAAGATCGTCGCCGACCTGCAGGCGGCCCGGCCGGATTTCATCGCCATGACCGGCGATCTGGTGAATTTCGGTCTCGATCGCGAATTCGAAGCCGGCGCGGGATGGCTCGCGTCGCTGGGTTCACCTGATCGGGTGGGCGTGGTCCCCGGCAACCACGAGGCCATGGCGTCAGGCTTCGAGGCGGCGATGATGCGCCATTGGGCGCCCTATTGCGCGGGCGACGACGGGACGCCGGGGTTTCCCTGGTGCCGCCGCGTCGGCGGCGTGGCGGTGATCGGGCTCTCGAGCGCGGTGGCGACGCCGCCGGGCATGGCCAGCGGCCGGATCGGCGGCGGGCAGCTCTCGGCGCTGCGGCGGATGCTGGCGGAGGCCCGGTCGGAGGGGCTCTGCCGGGTGGTGCTGGTGCATCATCCGCCGACCCCGGTCACGGTCTGGCGCAAGTCGCTGATGGACCGCGAGGCGCTCTGCCGGACGATCGCCGCCGAGGGGGCCGAGCTGGTACTGCACGGCCACACCCACATGGCTGACCTCTCCTGGATCGACACCCCGGCCGGGCGCGTGCCGGTGATCGGCACCCCGGCGAGCGGAATGTTGCCCGGCACCGCCTACGATCCGGGCGCGTGGCGCCGGCTGACCGTCGTCCGCGACGGGAACGGCTGGCGCCTGACGTTGCAGGAGCGGCGGATCGACCGCGACGGCGAGGTTGGCGATGGCCCGCATCTGGTCTTCCGGCTGCCACCTGCCGACGTTGCCGGTGCCGAGGTTGCCCCGGTCGTGGCCAGGGCATAGAGATGGGCGCTGCGCCGGCCCGCAGCAGGTGCCAGGAGGCTGCCATGACCAATGCGACGATGCAGAAATTCGGCTGGCCCGGCACCCGCATCGCCGAGCTCGACCACTGGGCCGTGATGCTGCGGCCCCAGCAATGCACGCTCGGCGCCCTGGTGCTTGCCTGCAAGCAGCCGGTGACGGCCTTCGGTGCGGTCGACGCCGCCGGCCATGCCGAGCTCGGCTCGGCGGTCACGGCGGTCGAGGCGATGCTGCAGGCGGCGGTCGGCTACGAGAAGATCAACTATCTGATGCTGATGATGGTCGACCCTGACGTCCATTTCCATGTGCTGCCCCGGTATTCCGGTACCCGCAGCCATGGCGGGCTGAGCGTCCCCGATGCCGGGTGGCCCGCCCAGCCCCGGCTGGACGCCTTCGTCGCACCGGACCCCGCCGCCAGCGCCGCCCTGATCGCCCATCTGCGGGCACACTGGCCGCTGGCGGAGCGCTGACCGGCCCATGACTCCCTCCCAGTTCCGGATCACCGCGGTCGATCGCTACCTGCTGCGGCAGATGGTGCCGCGGATGGGGATCGTGCTGCTGGTCACCGTCCTGGTGCTGCTGCTCGAGCGCCTGCTGCGGCTGATCGAGCTGGTGGCGACCGAGGGCGCGCCGCTGCAGCTTGTCCTGAGCATGGTGCTGAGCCTGCTGCCGCATTACCTGGGGATTGCGCTGCCGGCGACCTTCTGCATCGCGACCCTGACCGCGCTGGCGGCGCTGTCGCGGGATAACGAGCTGGATGCGCTGGAGAATTCCGGCTGGTCGCTGCGCCGCATCGGGGCGCCCTTCATCGCCGCCTCAGTGGTGCTGGCACTGATCAGCCTGCCGCTGTTCGGCGAGTTGCAGCCCTACACCCGCTATGCCTTCCGGGCGATCAAGCATGCGGCCCGCAATGTCGGCTGGAGCGGCCGTCTGGAGGAGGGTGTGTTCGTCGATGCCGGCAAGGGGCTGGTGATCTCGGCTGGCGAGGTCGATCCGGCCGGCCGGCTGCTGTCGCGGGTCTTCGTGATCCAGCGCGAGGAGGACGGCACCGAGTCGGTGTTCACCGCCGAGCATGGCCTGATCGTGCCCGACAAGGAGCGACGGGTGGTCAATCTGTTGCTGAAAAACGGCCGCGGGCTGATCGCCGGCGGCTGGCTCGATTTCAACGACCTGAAGCTCGCGCGCGAGTTCGAGATCGACCGCAATCCGTTCCGGGAACGGGGCGCCGGCAACAACGAGCTGACCTTCGGCGAACTCCTGGACCGGGCGAAGGGCTCCGACGGGCTGCCGAGCGACCCCGGATACCTCGCCGAGTTCCATGCCCGTCTTGTCCGCTCGGTCTCGGTGATCGGTGTGGCGCTGCTGTCGGTCCCGCTCGGCGTGACCCGAAAGCGCGCGGCGATCTGGCCGCGCATCGGGCTCGCGCTGGCGCTCATGGTCGCCTACAACGAGGCACTGCAGACCGCGCAGTCGCTGGCCGAACTCGGCCGTATCAATCCGGTGATCGGGCCATGGTCTGTCTTCGCCGGCTTCATGCTGATCGGCATCTGGCTATACGTGACGACGCCGGGGCAGGGAGCGCCCTCGCCGCTGCGTGCCGGGCTCCGGTGGCTCGATACGGTCACGACGGACTTTGCCGAGGCGGCGCGCCGGCTCTTCGTGCGCTGGAGCGGTTCGCAGTGACCATCGCGCTCTACCTCTCGCGGACGGTCGGGTTCCGGATCCTCGCTGTCGCGCTGGCCTTCCTGGGCCTGGCGCTGGGGCTGGATCTGCTGGAGAACTCGACCGAGATCATCCAGCGCTACGGCGGCGGCGCGGTTGGCGTCTATGTCGCCCTGCGCGCGCCGCTCATGCTGCTGACGATCTTGCCGCTCTGCATCCTGATCGGCGCCGTGCTGGCATTCACAGCGCTGGCGCTGAAAAGCGAGATGGTTATCTTGCGCGCGGCCGGCTTCAACACGATCAGGATGGTGCTGCGGATGCTGCCGCTGGCGCTGCTGCTCGGGCTGCTGCTGAGTTGGCTCACCGGGACAGCCGGGCCGGCGGCTGAGCGCGAGCTGGAGATTCGCTTTCCGGAGATGTTCGCCTCGTCGAAGGCGGTGAACGACATCTGGCTGCGCGACCTGACCGGGATCATCCGGATCGGCGAGGCCCGCGAAGGCGGCGCCGAACTAGCCGCCGTCAGCATATTCGAGACCAGCCCGTCGGGTGCCCTGCAACGCCGGATCGACGCCGATCGCGCGGTTCCGGCCGAGGGCGGATGGCGACTGACCGGGGTCACCGTGCAGCCATGGAACCAGAAGAAGCAGGTTCTGGCCGAGATGGTCTGGGAAACCCGGCTCAGCCCGCGCGGCATCCTGGCGGCGGCGCGGCGGCCCGAACTGCTCGACACGGCGGAGATCCGGCAGGTCTTGGCCGGCGACCTGCCGGGCGGGCGGGGAACGCCGTTCTATACGGTCAAGCTCTGGCGCAGCTACGCCGCCTACGCTGTGCCGTTGGTGATGATCCTGTTCGCGGCATTGGCAAGCTTCGGCCTTGCCCGAAGCGGCGGGTTCGCCCGCAACGTGGCGTGGGGCTTCGCCGGCGGGATGGGGTTCATCGTGTTCGACGGGATCGCTTCGTCGCTCGGCCAGGCCGGCGCGATGGGCGCCGTGCCGGCGGCCTTCCTGGCGCCCGGGCTGTTCCTGATGGCCGGGCTGTGGTCGATCGTGGTCGCCGAGGAATGACGCGCGCGCCGCGGTTGGAACCGCCTGCCGGATCGCCTAGGCTGCGGCGCCGCCGGCGGCCGGACCACTGCGGGGAGAGGGGATCGCCGTCCAGATGCTGACCGTCACGCCCGTCGAGGGCCGCAGCCAGACCGAGGCGTTCATCCGGCTTCCCGGCCGGCTGGCGGAAGGTGACCCGAACTGGGTCGAGCCGCTGTGGCTGGAGCGCCGGCATTTCCTCTCGCCGAAGCACAACGCCTTCTTCAGCCATGGCGAGGCCCGGTTCTGGCTCGCCTGGCGCGACGGCCGGCCGGTGGGGCGGATCAGCGCGCAGACCGACCGGCTGGCACCGGATGTGGAGGGCCGGAAGCAGGGCTTCTTCGGAATGCTGGCCTGCGAGGAGAACGAGGAGACCCTGGCGGCCCTGTTCGGGGTGGCCGAGGGCTGGCTGAAGGCCGGAGGGGCAGGGCAGGTGCGCGGACCGTTCGACCTCTCGGTCAACCAGACCTCCGGCCTGCTGGTCGGGGGTTTCGACACGCCGCCGTTCCTGATGATGGGCCACGACCCTGCATGGCTCGGCCCCGCGGTCGAACGGCGGGGCTATGCCAAGGCGAAGGATCTGGTCGCCTACCGGATGCATTGCGCGGAAGGCCTGTCCGACCGGATGCGCAAGCTGGCGGAGCGCGGCTCGCGCGAGGTGACGATCCGGTCGCTCGACATGCGCCGATACCGCGAGGAGATTGCCAGCGTCACGGCGATCTTCAATGACGCCTGGGCCGAGAACTGGGGGTTCATTCCGCTGACCGACGCCGAGGTTGATGCGATGGCGGCCGAGATGAAGCCGATCATCGACCCCGGCCTGGTGAAGATCGCCGAGGTGCGGGGCGAGCCGGTTGGCTTCATCATCCTGCTGCCCAACATCAATGATTTCATCGCCGATCTGCGTGGCAGGCTGTTGCCGTTCGGCTGGCTGAAGCTGCTCTGGCGGGTAAAGCGAGCGCCGATGCGGACCGGCCGGGTGCCGCTGATGGGGGTCAAGCGCGAGCATGCCCGGACACTGGTCGGCAAGACCCTGCCGCTGCGGCTGATCTACGCGCTAGAGGACCGGGCGCTGGAGCGGGGGATCAGGGAGCTTGAGCTGAGCTGGCTTCTGGAGGACAACCAGAACGTGCGCCATGTGGTCGAGGGAGTCGGCGGGCGGCTCGTCAAGACCTACCGCATCTATGAGAAGCTGCTGACATGAAGTGGACTGCCGTCGTTCTGGCCGGCTCGCGCGGCTCGGCCGACCCTGTCGCCAAGGCGGCGGGCGTGTCGCACAAGGCCTTCGCCCCGGTCGCCGGCAAGCCGATGATCGGCCATGTGCTGGACGCGCTGGCGGAAGCGCCTTCGATCGGCCGGGTGATCGTGGTGATCGAACCCGATGCGCCGGAGATCCCGCGCCCCGGTATCGAGCGGATCGACGCGGCGCGCTCGCCCTCGCTGAGCGCGCTTTCGGGCTTCGTGGAGGCGGGACCGCCGGTGCTGGTGACCACCGCCGATCATCCGCTGCTGACGGCGGCGATGGTCGAGGCGCTGATAGCGGGAGCCTCCGCCTCGGGCGCCGACGTGGCGGCGGCGGTGGCCGACCGGCCGGTGGTCGAGCAGGCCGGATCGACCGCGCGCCGGACCTATCTGAAGTTTAGCGATGCCCAGGTGAGCGGCTGCAACATCTTCGCGATGATGACCCCGGAGGCCCGCGCCGCGCTGGCCTTCTGGCGGACCATCGAGACCGAGCGCAAGCGGCCCTGGCGGATCGCCTGGACGATCGGGCTCGGCACGCTGATCGCCTATGTCACCGGGCTCCTGACCACCGAGGGCGCGGCCCGCGCTGTCGGGCGGGTGGCGGGATGCCGGGCCAAGCTGGTGCTGCTGCCGTTCCCGGACGCCGCCCACGACGTGGACAAGCCCGAGGACCTTGCCTTCGCCGAGCGGCGGATGGCGGCGCGGCAGGGGGCCTCCGTCAGCGGCTGAGCAGGGCGGGCAGGCGGTCGAGGAAGCGGGTGATATCCCGGTCGCTGACGAAGAGATGCGCTGAGGCGCGGACCCGGCCGTTATCGCCCCAGACAAGGATCCCCTCGCGCGCCGCCGCGGCGACGACGGCTTCCGGGTCCGGGTGCGAGAACGCGGCATTGCCCGCGCGTCGATGCGGCTCGGCCGGGGTCATCACGTCGAGTCCGAGGGATGCCATTGCCTCGACCATGCGGCCGCTTAGGCCGCGCACATGGGCGGCGATGGCGTCGATGCCGAAGCTTTCGAGATAGGCGAGGGAGTCGCTGAGCAGATAGGCGCCGAGATGGCCGACGTTGCCGAATTCGGCACGGCGCGCGTCATCCTTCGGGGCGTAGCTGGCCGGGCCGGCGGGGGCCATGCCGGAGAACCAGCCGGCGCCGGACGGCAGGAAATCCGGCCAGCGCTCGCGGTTCCAGCCGAGGATTCCCTCGTGGATTCCAAGGACGAACTTGTAGCAGCAACTGACTGTGAAATCGGCAAGATCGCCTCGCACGGGCACCGCACCGAGCGCATGGCTGGCATCGACCATCAGCGCGGTGCCGCTGCCGGCGAGGGCGGCGGAGAGGGCAGCGATGTCGGCGTGCTCGCCGGTCAGCGCGTTGACCTGGCTGACATAGACAAGGCGGGTGCGGCGGTCGCAGGCGGCGAGCAGGCGGTGAAGGGGCTGGGACCAGCCTTCGGGCTCGGCGAGCCTGAGATCGACCCCGATCGGCTTCAGGCTCGCCAGGGCGAAGCGGCCGGAGGCGTAGTCCAGGCGGGGCGCCACGGCGTTGTCGCCGGGCTGCCAGTCGATCGAGGAGACGACGCGCATGATCGCCTCGGAGGCGTTGGCCGGGAGCGCGATGCCGTCGGGCGGCAGTCGCATCATCGCCGCGAGGCGGGCGCGGACCCCGTCGACAACCTCCCAGTGCCGGTGATAGCCGTCGTAGCCTGCGGCCTTGTCGGCGGCGAAACGCTCGAAGGCGGCGCGGTGGGCGACGAGCAGCGGCGGCTCGCCGCCGGTGGCGAGGTTCACCGTGCCGGAGAGCCCGATGAAGTCCTCGCCAGGCGCGGGCAGGCTGCGGGTCATATGCCGGGTCTCCTCGTCGTGCTCCGGATCGCTCCCGCCGGGCGGCGGCTGCACCAGCCATGCCATGCGGTTGCCGCGGGCCACAAGCCTGAAGACCGATACGGGCAAGCCAAGTGGGGGAGGCGACTGGACACATCAATCTCACATAACTGGCTGTATCGGACCGGGCATGCAGGGGACAGTCTCGGCGGGGCGAAGTCCGCCCAGTCGTGGCGGTATGGATGGGTGCGCATGTGACTGTGTCGAGCACAGACCGGCCCCGCTCCCGCCATCCGGCCGAGCGCCGGGTGACGCCGGCTAATGACGCCGCAGAATCCATCATAACTGTCGTTGAACTGGCCTATAATGCGATTCGCACCGCCCGCGGCGGCGTCCGCTGGCATCAAAAAGACGACCGCTAATCAAACATCCGGAGGAACGACCCACCATGAAACGCTTTTTGCTAGCCAGCCTGGCAGTCTGCGCGCTTTCGCTACCCGCGCAGGCCGGCGGCTGCCCAGAGATCACCGTCGCCGACATGAAGGGCGTGGCCCCAGGCGCCTTCCCCGCGCAGTACGAGCTGTCCGAGTTCCAGGCTGCCGCCGGCTGCACGCTCAGCTACCAGGAGAACCCGGCGATCGCCGAGCTGAACAACCAGATCCAGGGCAATCCGGAACTGCCGCCGCTGGCAGACCGCCTGCCCTCCGAGCCGCTGGTGGTCGTCCCCTACGAGGCAATCGGCGTCTATGGCGGCACCTTCGACGCGCTGTCGAATGCCACCGAGGCCGGCACGTCGGACTTCATGTCGACGCGCCACGTCAATCTGGTGCGCTATTCGGACGACCTGCAGACGATTGTTCCGAACGTCGCCAAGAGCTGGGAGTGGAACGACGATTACACGCAGCTGACGTTCCATCTGCGCGCCGGCCACAAATGGTCCGATGGCGCGCCCTTCACCTCGGCCGACGTGAAGTTCTGGTACGACAACCTCGCCCTCGACCCGAAGGTGATCGAGAAGCCGAAGGACTACGTTCTGGTCGCCGGCGAGCGGATGGAGGTCGAGACCCCCGATCCGCAGACGGTGGTGTTCAAGCTGCCGGCGCCGAAGCCGGGCCTGCTGGCTCACTTCGCCACCCACTTCGCCCAGGGCTTCCAGCCGCTGCACTTCCTCGGCCAGTTCCACCCGGCGATCACGGCCGACGCGGACAAGAATGCCCAGGCGCTGGGCTACGAGAACGGCTATGCGGCGATCTCGGCCTATTACGGCAACTCGGACTGGATGGACACGGCGACGCCGATGCTGAACAGCCCGGACAAGGTGGCGAGCCTCCCGAAGGCCGCCTCGCCGACGCTGGAAAGCTTCATCGTGATCAAGGAATCGACCGAAGGCCGGCACTTCGTCGCCAACCCCTATTACTTCCAGGTCGACACCGCCGGCAACCAGCTGCCCTATATCAACGAGCAGGACGAGGTGTTCATCAACGAGCACGAGGTCCGGCTGCTGAAGCTGGTCAACGGCGAGGTCGACTACAAGAGCCAGTCGCTGGGACTGCCGGATGCTCCGATCCTGCTCGAAGGGCAGGAGAAGGCCGACTACACGGTTCAGCTGAAACCCAAGATCTCGCTCCCCGCGTTCTCGTTCAACGTGACCTCCGAGGATCCGGAGAAGCGCAAGGTGTTCGGCGACGTCCGGTTCCGCAAGGCAATGTCCGTGGCGATCAACCGCGACGAGTTGAACGAGGTTGCCTACTTCGGCCAGGGCACGCCGCAGCAGTATATCGGCTTCTCGCCGGCGCCGGAGTTCGTCGATCCGAAATGGAAGAGCTATGCCACCGAGTATGACCCGGACGCGGCCAAGGCGTTGCTGGACGAGGTCGGCATGAAGGACACCGACGGCGACGGCTTCCGTGAACTGCCGAACGGCGAGAAGGTCGTGCTGAACATGCAGTTCGCGACCCAAGGCCTTCCGGGCCAGGTGGTCGAGCTGGTAGCGCAGTACTGGGCCGCCGTTGGCGTGCAGACGACCGTCAAGGAAGTCACGCCGGACGAGTACCGCTCGGCCCAGTCCTCGAACCAGCTCGATGTCGGCATGTGGGAGAAGTCCCAGCCGCTGGCGATCGTGCTTGGCAACAACGAGCTCTGGGTGCCGCCCTTCGAGAACTACTTCGCCCACCGCGTCGGCATGCTGTGGGCCGAGTGGGTCGAACTCGGGCGGAACCAAGGGCGTCGAGCCGCCGGACTACGTGAAGCAGCTGATGGCCGACATCAACGCCTTCCAGTCGACCCCGGTCGGCACGCCGGAGTCCGATGCGATCGGCGCGCGGATGGTCGAGAACATGACCGGCAATCTGCTGTTCATCGGCACGATCCTGTCCCCCGGACCGATCTACCACCGGAACGCGCTGAAGAACTTCCCGGAGTTCAAGACCGAGTCCTACGAGTACTACCGGACCTACCCGTACCGGCCGTCGCAGTGGTTCTTCGCCGACGGCAAGTGACCGGTTGACATGAAACCGGGCCGGGCGCGCCCCGCGCGCCCGGTCCAGCATTTGCCTTACCGCGAGAATTCGGGCGATAGTCCCGGCAAGGGGAAGGCGGGGGAGACAGGACACGGCCGATGCTGCAATTCCTGAACTTCGTGATCATGCGCGCCGCCATGGCGCTGTTCACGCTGTTCATGGTCTCGCTGATCGTGTTCACCCTGATGGAGCTGGTGCCGGGCGACTGCGCCGAGCGCTATCTCGCGTTCAAGAACACCCAGGGCTCGGGCATCTCGGTCGCCGACATCCAGGCCGAGCGGGTGCGCCTCGGCCTCGACAAGCCCTTCCTCACGCGCTGGAGCAGCTGGGTCTACAGCGCCTTCGTCCACGGCGAGTTCGGCGACAGCTGCATCCTGCGCGTCAACATCAACCAGCTGCTCGGCGACAAGTTCTGGATCTCGCTCGGCATCTGCCTGACCGCGCTGATCCTGGCCTATCTGATCGCGGTTCCGGTCGGCATCTATGCAGCCAGCTCGAAGAGCCCGGTCACCAACAACATCCTGCGGCTGGTCAGCTATCTGGGCCTGGCGCTGCCGAACTTCCTGCTGGCGCTGATCATCATGCTGTTCTCGACAGTGATGTTCGGCGACAGCCTGACCGGCCTGTTCTCGAAGGAGTACCGCGACGCCGCCTGGTCCTGGGCGCGGCTGCAGGACTTCCTGAGCCGGGCGTGGCTGCCGGTCTTCATCCTCGGCTGGTCGGCGACCGCCTTCGCGCTCCAGACCGTGCGCGCTCTCATGGCCGACGAGATCGGCAAGCTCTACGTCACCGCCGCGGCGGCGCGCGGCATCTCGGGCAACAAGCTCCTATGGCGCTACCCGGCCCGGCACGCGCTGGGGCCGGTGATCAACTCGCTCGGCTTCGACCTGAACCGCATCTTCAACGAGTTGCCGATCGTGGCGCTGATCATGACGCTGACCGAAGCCGGCGCGCTGCTGATCGAGGCGCTGGCGCGGTCGAACGACCAGCAGCTTGCCGGCGCCATCATCTTCATGCTGACCGCCAGCATCGTTTTCATCAACTTCGTGACCGACGTGCTCCTGGCCGTGATGGACCCGCGGGTCAGGCGCGGGATAATGGGATAGCCGATGACGGATGCCGTGACGACACCCGCCAGCAGCGATGCCGAGCAGCGCAAGAAGGAGGCCTATTTCACGGCCTCGCAGGCGCAGCTCATCTGGGCCCGGTTCCGCCGCAACCGCACGGCGATGATCGCCAGCTGGGCGCTGATCGCGATGATCCTGATGGGCCTGTTCGCGCCCTTCCTGTCGCCCTACGACCCGACGATCTCCGGCCGCGACAAGGACTACGAGAACGGCGCGCCGCAGATCCCGCTGTTCTGGGACCACAACGGCTTCTCGCTCCGGCCGTTCGTCTACGGCACCTCTCGGGAGCGGTCGATCGCCACGAACTTCCGCTGGGTCACCACGATCAACAAGGACGAGCGGCGCTACGTCGAGTTCTTCGTCGAGGGCTGGGAGTACAACCTGGTCGACCTGGCAATCGATTTTCCGGGTGACAGCTTCGACGTCGACTTCAAGGCGCTGAACTTCAAGACCCACCTGTTCGGGGTCGACAAGGGAATGATCCACCTGTTCGGCACCGACCAGAGCGGCAAGGACATCTTCGGGCGGACCCTGCACGCGATCTGGACCTCGCTCGCGGTCGGCACCATCGGCGTCCTGATCGCCTTCGTGCTGGCGCTGGTGATCGGCGGTGTGGCCGGCTATTTCGGCGGCTGGATCGACTCGGTGATCCAGATGATCACCGACGCCATACGCACGGTGCCGGCGATCCCGCTTTTCATGGCGATCGCCGCCTTCATTCCGCAGACCTGGAGCTCGGAGATGCGGTTCTTCTTCATCTCCTGCATCCTGGGGCTGATCGGCTGGCCGACGCTGGCACGACGAATACGCACCCATCTGCTGACCGAGCGCAGCCAGGAATACGTGCTGGCGGCGCAGCTCTGCGGCGCGTCGTCCAGCCACATCATCCGCCGCCACCTGCTGCCGAGCTTCACCAGCTACATCATCGTCGACCTGATGATCTCGTTTCCCTACATGGTGCTGCTCGGAGACGGCGCTGAGCTTCATCGGCCTGGGCCTGAAGGACCCGGTCAACTCGCTGGGGGCGCTGCTGCAGAACGTCTCCAAGGCCGACGTGCTGCTGAACTACCAGTGGTACTTCATCCCGGTCCTGTTCTTCATCGCGCTGGTGCTGGCCTTCGTCTTCGTCGGCGACGGGCTGCGCGACGCCGCCGACCCCTATTCGAGCACCAAGAAATGACGCTGCTGAAGGTCGAGAACCTCACGCTCGAGTTCGACACCGACGAGGGGCGGATCGTCGCCGTCGACGACGTTTCGTTCGAGCTCGAGGCTGGCGAGGTGATGGGGCTGGTGGGCGAATCCGGCTCTGGCAAGTCGGTCACGGCCAAGGCGCTGATGCAGCTCAATCCGGACAACGCTCATTACGGGCCGCGGAGCAAGATCACGCTTATGCTGGAGGACGGGCCGGTCGACGTGCTGTCGCTGAAGACCGCCCGCGAGATGCAGGTGGTGCGCGGCGGCGCGGTCTCGATGATCTTCCAGGAGCCGATGGCGAGCTTCGCCCCGGCCATCACCATCGGCGACCAGATGGTCGAGCAGCTCCAGCTGCACAAGAAGATGTCGAGGCGCGACGCCAAGACGCTTTCGGTCGAGATGCTGGAGAGGGTCGGCATCGCCGAAGCGGCCAAGCGCTTCGATCAGTACGCCTTCGAGCTTTCCGGCGGCATGCGGCAGCGGGCGATGATCGCCATGGCGCTGTCGACCAGCCCGAAGCTCCTGATCGCCGACGAGCCGACCACGGCGCTGGATGTGACCATCCAGGCCCAGGTGATCGACCTGATGAAGGACCTGGTCGCCGATTTCGGCATGGCGATCATCTTCATCACCCACGATCTCGGCGTGATCGCCCAGACCGCCGACAAGGTCTCGGTCATGTATCTCGGCCGGCTGATCGAGCAGGGGCCGGTGCGCGAGGTGATCCGCAAGCCCGCCCATCCCTACACCCAGGGGCTGCTGAATGCGCTGCCGAACCTTCAGGACCTCGACGCGCCACTGAAGCCGGTGCCGGGCGACATCCCGAGCCCGCTCGAGCGCCCGAAGGGCTGCGTCTTCCACACCCGCTGCCCGTCGGTAATCAAAGGGATATGCCAGGCTTCGGTTCCCGAGATGGTCAACCTCGACCCGCGCCACCGGGCGGCCTGCTTCGCCATCGAGAGCCGGAGGGTCGAGGCATGAGCGCGAAGCCGGTCATCTCGGTCCGCGATCTCGCGGTGCATTTCCCGATCGGGCGCGGGCTGTTCGTGCCCAAATCCGTGGTCCGGGCGGTCGAGGGCGTGAACCTCGACATCCCCCAGGGCTCGTTCTTCGGGCTGGTGGGCGAAGTCCGGCTCGGGCAAGACCACGCTCGGGCGCGCGATGCTGAAGGCGGTGCCGATCTCGCGCGGCCACGTGAAGTTCCAGGACGACGAGGTCGCCTACGACCTGGCCGAGATGACCTCGGACCAGCTCAGGGATTACCGCAAGCGCGCCCAGCTGATCTTCCAGGACCCCTATGCGGCGCTGAGCCCGCGCATGACCGTGCGCGACATCATCGCCGAGCCGGTCGAGGTGATGGGCATCACCAAGACCCGCGAGGAGACCGACAAGCGGGTGCGCGAGATCGCCGCCAAGTGCCGGCTGAACCTCGAGCATCTGCGCCGCTTCCCGCACGCCTTCTCGGGTGGCCAGCGCCAGCGGATCTCGATCGCCCGGGCGCTGGTCTGCAACCCGCGCTTCGTGGTGGCCGACGAGAGCGTCGCCGCGCTCGACGTTTCGATTCAGGCCGACGTGCTGAACCTGCTGAAGTCGCTGCAGAAGCAGCTCGGGCTGACCTTCCTGTTCATCAGCCACGACCTGAGCGTTGTCGCCCATATCTGCGACCATGTGGCGGTGATGTATCTCGGCCGGCTGGTCGAGACGGCGCCCACCCGCCAGCTCTTCGCCAAGCCGCGCCATCCCTATACCAAGGCGCTGCTGTCGGCGATTCCGTCGCTGGACCCGGACAACCGCGGCTCGGCCCAGAAGCTCGAGGGCGAGATCCCGAGCCCGACCAACCCGCCGCCCGGCTGCAAGTTCCAGACCCGCTGCCCCTTCGCGATCGACCGATGCCGCAAGGAGGAGCCGAAGCTCGAGCATATGGGGCTGGAACACGACGTCGCCTGCCACCGCTGGAAGGAACTGGCGGAAACGCCTGCCTCGGCCTGAGCGCAATCGCCACAGATCGGAGACCGACGGGAATGGGTCCGCAATCCGGGGGCCGCAAGGGCAAGGTCCTGTTCATCGTGATCGACCAGCTGCGGGCGGATTGCCTGACCGGCGCGCTGGGGCAAGTGCTGGAGTTGCCGAACATCCGCGCGCTGATGGCCGAGGGCGTGACCTTCACACAGCATTTCACCGTCACCAACCCCTGCGGCCCTGCCCGCGCCAGCCTGCTGACCGGGCTCTACGCCATGAACCATCGCTCGGTCCGGAACGGCACACCGCTGGCGCGCCACCACACCAACCTGGCGTTGGAGGCGCGCAAGGCCGGCTACGAGCCGCTGCTGTTCGGCTACACCGACACCAGCGCCGACCCGGCGGGGCGCGACCCGGAGGACCCGGAGCTGAAGACCTATGAGGGTCTGATGCCGGGCTTCACCGAGCTGGTGCAGCTCCGGCTCGACACCAGCTATGCCTGGGTCGCCGACCTAAAGGCCAAGGGCTATGCGGTGCCCGCCACGCTGGCCGGGCTGTTTGCCGCGGTGGGCGGGCGGCTCGACAACCCGACGCTCTACCGCGCCGAGGACAGCGACACCGCCTTCCTCACCACCGAGACGCTGAAGGCGCTCTCGGTGCGCGAGGACCAGGACTGGTTCGCCCATGTCACCTATATCCGCCCGCATCCGCCGCTGGCGGCGCCGGCGCCCTGGAACCGGAGATACGCGCCCGGCGACCTGCCGCCCGCCGCCCGCCTCGCCGGCCCGGCCGAGGAGCGGGCGATGCATCCCTTCCTGGACGCCTTCTTCGCCGAGCCCGCGGTGACCAGCCTCTACACCGGCTTCGACGGGCGGATGGACCGGATGCCCGAGGCGGATGCCCGGACGCTGCGGTCGGTCTATCTCGGGCTGGCGGCGGAGGTCGACCACCATATCGGGCGGCTGACCGGCTACCTGAAGGCGACGGGGCAGTACGAGGACACGCTGATCGTCGTCACCTCGGACCATGGCGAGATGCTGGGCGATCATTTCATGTGGGGCAAGGAGAGCCCGTTCGACGCCGCCTTCCACGTGCCGCTGGTGATCCGCGATCCCCGGTGGCGCGCCACGGCCGGGAAGGTGGTCGAGGCGCTGACCGAGTCGATCGACGTGGCACCGACGATCCTGGAATGGCTGGGGCAGGAGCCGCCTCCGGCCTTCGACGGACGCTCGCTGATGCCGCTCCTGGAGGGCGATACGCCGGCCGACTGGCGTGATCATGTGTTCTTCGAGTACGACCTCGGCCATCCGGTCGAGCCGACCCGCTATCAGCGCCGGCTCGGGCTCGGGCTCGATCAGGCGAACTTCGCGGCGTTGCGCGAGCGGCGGTTCAAGTATGTCCATTTCAACGGCGGTCTGCCGCCGCTGCTGTTCGACCTGGCCGCCGATCCGCACGAACTCGCCAATCTTGCGGGCGTCCCGGCCCATGCCCCGGATCTCCACCGGCTGGCGCGGAGGATGCTCGACCATCGCATGACACATGCCGGACGCAGCAGGACGCGGATGCACCTCACCGCGGAAGGCGTTAGTGTGGCGGCAGGCCGCCAGCCGTAGCGTCGGTGTATTTCTTGATCCGGCGCAAGGCGCTCACTGATTCGGCGGCACAAGATCGGACATCGATTGTCGCTCCTGCCAGTGAAAGGGCCCGCAGATGCCATTCAAGAGCCTTGCCGTCTTTCTGGACGGGTCGGATGCCTCGAAGCAGAGGCTGGACGCCGCGCTTGCCATCGCCCGGTGGCTGGACGCGCATCTCACCGCCGTCGCCATCGCCGAGCAGCCGGCCTATTACTACGGCATCGGTAGCGAGGTCTCGGCCGATATCTACATGCAGGACGTGGAGCGCGCCCAGGCGGCGGCGAAGGCGTTGGCCGATGCCGCCGGCGCGCTGATCACCGCGGCGGGGGTCCGTGGCGACGTGCGATGGGCGACCGGCACCGCCGCGGCGATCGGCGACGTGGCGGCACGCCATGCCCGCTACGCGGATCTGGCGCTGGTCGGCCAGCCGGCGGAGGGCGACTTCGAGCTGGTCATGCGCAAGACCTTCGAGGGCGTGCTGCTGGAATCCGGCCGGCCGCTGGTGGTGCTGCCGCAGGGCTGGGACAAGGGCAGCTTCGGCAAGACCATCGCGCTCGCCTGGTCGCCGCAGCGGGAGGCGGCGCGTGCCGTCTCCGACGCGATGCCGCTGATTGCCGGGGCTGCCGCGGTGCATGTGGTGGTCGTCGATCCGAACGTCGGCGAGACCGCCCATGGCGAGGAGCCGGGTGCCGACCTGGCGGCGACGCTTTCGCGTCAGGGGGTGGCGGTCACCGTCGACCAGGTGCCGAGTGCGGGCCAGAGTGTGGCCGAGTGCATCCACGCCCATGCGGTCGATCGTGGCGCCGACCTGATCGTGATGGGCGGCTACGGCCACTGGCGGCTGCGCGAGGCCCTGTTCGGCGGCGTCACCCGCGACATGCTGAAGGCGGCCCGGATCCCGCTGATGATGTCGCACTGACCGGGCGCGTGCGCTGATTTTCACGCTGGCCAGAAGGCGGGGCCGGCGGATAGCCTGCCGCAATGAACGACGGGCAGAGTGTCGGGACACGCGCCGCACCGGCGCAGCGTGAAGCGGCGCTGGCCCTTCATCGCGCCGGCAATTTCGCCGAGGCCGAGGCGGCCTATCTGGGGTTGCTGGAAGCCCGGCCGGGCGATTCCGATCTCCTGGGCCTCCTCGGCGTCCTCGCCATGCAGCAGGGACACGGCTCCCGTGCGGAGGAGCTGTTCTCGGCGGCGATGGCGGCCCCGGGCGATCCCCGCGTCCATCTGCGCAACCTGAACAACTTCCTCGTGCTGCTGGGCCAGCAGACGCGGGGCGACGACTCGCGCGCCCTGGCAGCGCGGCCGATACCTGCCTGGCCCGCGGGCATAGCTCCGGACGCCGCCGAACGCCGGACCCTGCTGTCGCTGGCGGAAGCGCTGCTGCGCCTCGGCCAGGCCGCGGCCGGGCTGCGGCTATTGGGCGACGCGATGCCCGACCTGAACGACGATTCCGAGGCGCTGATCCTGCGCGGCCGGCTGCATTTCGAGACCGGGACGGCCGGTTGCGGGCTCAGCGACTTCGACCGGGCCGCGGCGCTGGCGCCCGACGACCTGCGCCCGCTCGCCGGGCGGGCGGCCGTGCTGGCCAGACAGGGCGAGCCGGGCGCGGGCCGGGCGGCGGCTCAGGAGATCGGCGGTCGCTATCCCTTTCATGCCGAACCCGGCCAGGCGGGACAGGCGGCGACGATCCTGGTGCTGAACCCGGCGCCGGACCGGATCCCGGATCCGGCCCTGACCCGGCGCGGACTGCACTTCTCGGTGAACTACCCGGCGCAGTTCGTCACTCAGCTTGCCCGGCGCTACCGTTTCGTCTCGGTGCTCGATACAGTGCCGGCCGACGCCGCGCCATGGCGAGACACAGGGGCCGTGCTCGCGATCAACAACCTGGTGAACGCCGAGGGTCTGAACGTGCGGGGCCGCTACGAGGCGGCGCGCGCCCTGGCAGACCGGACCGGGCTCCCGGTCATCAACCATCCCGAGCAGGCGCGCCGCACGACCCGGCAGATGAACGCCGAGACTGCTCGCCGGCCTGCCCGGCGTCTTGGTGCCGAGGATCGCCCGCTACCAGCCCGCCAACGTCCCGGTCGATGCGATCGTGGCCGATATCGGCCATCGCTTCCGCTATCCTGTCATCCTGCGCACGACCGGCGGCCATATGGGCTCGAACTCGGTGATCGCGGGCGAGGAGCGCACCGTCTGGCTCGCCGCCGATGAGCGGGAGGTGCGCGAGGCGCTCGCCACCTCTGGCTGGCCCGAGTTCTATGCGATCGAGTATTTCGACCTGCGCAAGAAAGAGGGTTGGTACCGCAAGATCCGGGGCGCGTTCGTCGGCGACGAGATCATCCTGGTAAGCGGCGGCTTCTTCGACCACTGGCTGACCGTTGGCTGGCGCGGGCGCGGGCCGGGGATCGAGTTCTACCGCCGCAACCCGGAGGCCCTGCGCCGCGCCCGGGCGTTCCTGGAGCGGCCGGAGCAGGAGCTCGGCACCGGGGTCATGGCCGCCCTGAAGGGAATCCGCGAGCGCATCCCGCTCGACCTGTTCGGGCTCGACTTCGATGTCGATGACGAGGGCCGGGTCGTGTTCTTCGAGGCGACCGCCTCGTCGATCTTCATGCACCCGACCGAAGGCATCGCGCGCGACCTCTGGCTGCCCGAGGAGCCTTACCAGCGCCTGCACGCCGCCTTCGACCGGCTGGTCGCGGCCCGGATTGCCGGCACCGGCTGACGGCACGGACGATTGCGCGGGCGATCGCAGGCCCGCGCGCGAATTTCCGCGGATCGCGCCGTTGCCGCGATCCGCAGTCCGGCGTATCAAGGCCGCGTTCATTGCAGTCATCGTGCCGCGAGGCGCGATCGGGGGTGGGATGCAGCCATCGCATCAGGGAGCTTCGAACCGACATGGACAACGCAATTCCCCGGGAGCGCGCACGCTCCCTCCACCGGGCCGGCAACCTGGCCGATGCCCGGAGCGCCTATGAGGCGCTGCTCGCCGATGCGCCGGAAGACGCCGACCTTCTGGGGCTGCTCGGGGTCGTAGCCCTGCAGCAGGGCGACCCGGCGGAGGCCGAGCGGCTGTTGCTGCGGAGCCTCGGGCCTGACGCGGTATCGGCCGATCCGCAGACGGGCCTGCGGAACCTCAACAACCTGGTGGTCCTGCTGCGCGACGCCGGGCGGGGACCCGAGGCGCGCGACCTGCTGGAAGGCGCCCAGCCGGACTGGCCCGAGGATGCTCCCGCCGGCCCCGCCGAGCGCGACATGGCACTGTCGCTGGCCGAGGCGCTGGCCGGCTATGACCTGACCCAAGCGGCGCGGAGGTTCCTCGACCGGGCCTTTCCGGAGCGGGACGGCGATGCGGCGGTCCTGAACCTCGACGGGCGGCTGAAGCTGCAGGAGGGCGACCTCGCCGGCGGTGCCGCCGTGCTGGCGCGAGCGGCGGCGCTGGCGCCCGACGAATGGCCGGCGCAGATCGCGCTCGGCTGGGTTCAGGACCAACTCGGCAACCGCAGCGACGCCCGCGAGACGGCGCAGCGGATCGGCCGCAGATGGCCGGTCTACTCGACGCCGCTGATCCAGGGCCAGCGGGCGCAGATGGTCGTGCTGAACGGGGTGCCCGCTGCCGTGCGCAACCTGAACGGCGGCCTGCAGGACCTTCATTTCTCGACCAATTACGCCAGCGAGGTCGCCCGGTCGATGACCGGCGAGTACCGGCTCCATTCGATCTTCGCCGACCTCGAGGACGGGTTGCCGGAGCGGCTCCCGGCGGCCGATGTCGTGCTCAACAACATCGTCAACTCCGAGGCGCTGAACGTGCGCGGGCAGCTCGAGCAGATCCATTCGGTGGTGGGGCGGCTGGGCCTGCCGGTGATCAACCCGCCGGATCAGGTGTTCCGGACGACGCGCCAGAAGAACGCCCTGCTTCTCCGGGGCATCCCGAACCTGCTGGTGCCCGGGATCGAGCGCTACCGGACCAATGCCACGCCCCGGGGCGCCATCGTCGCCGACATCGCGCAGCGTCTCGGCTTTCCGGTAATCCTCCGCAAGACCATGGCCCACGAGAGCACCGACACCCTGCTGGCACGGGACGAGGACAAGGTCGCGGTGCTGATCGACGATGCGCAACAGCTGGAAGCCCACCTGGCCCGGTTCGACTGGGGCGAGTTCTACGCCATCCAGTACGTGAACCTGCGCCGGGACGACGGGTTCTTCCGCAAGATCCGGGTTGTCTATGTCGGCGACGAGATGATCCTGAACGTCACCGGCATGAACCGGCAGTGGATGGTCAGCGGCTGGCGCGCCAATCCGGTCGGAATCAAGTTCTATCGCGAGCATCCTGAGGTGCTGGAGGAGTGCAACGCCATCCTGCTCGATCCCGAGGGCGAACTCGGTTCGACGGTGATGGAGACCTTCCGGGCGCTGCGGCCGCGGATCCCGCTCGACATGTTCGGGGTGGATTGCGACGTCGATCGCGAGGGCAGGGTGGTGTTCTTCGAGGCCTCGGCGGCGATGATCTACCATGCAAACTACCGCGCGGCGCCGCAGGACATCCGGGTGCCGCGCGAGCCCCTCGACCGGCTCGACGAGGCGTTCCACGCCCTGGTCGCGCGCAAGATCGCCGAGGCGCCCGGAACGCGGCAATGATCCAGCTCAGATGATCCGGGTTACCGACGAGATCTCGATCGCCGAGTGGGAGCTGAGCGAGAGCTTCTCGCGCGCCTCCGGCCCCGGCGGACAGAACGTCAACAAGGTCGAGACCGCGGTGACGCTGCGCTTCGAGGCGGAGCGCTCGCCGAACCTGCCGGGTCCGGTGAAGACGCGCCTCAGGCGCCTGGCCGGCCGGCGCTGGACCGTGGATGGCGCGATGGTGATCCAGGCCGACAGCCACCGCAGCCAGGCCCGCAACCGCGAGGACGCGCTGGCGCGTCTGATCGACCTGATCGCCCGGGCGGCGGTCGCACCGAAGCGCCGGGTGCCGACGCGGCCGACGCTGGGCTCGAAGCGGCGACGGCTGGCGGCCAAGGCGCAGCGCGGGGCGGTGAAGCGGTTGCGCGGCCGGACCGAGGGTGACGCGGACTGAGCAGGTTCCGGGCCGGCGCGCGCAAGGCCGCTAGCGGAAGACGTGGAGCACGATCTCGATGAAAAGCACAGCGCCGGTGGCGGCGATCGCCGATCGGGTAGCCGGGCGCGTATCGAGCCATTCCTCGGCCCGGCAGAGCAAGCGCCAGAGCGCTGCGGCGGGTGGAATCATCGATCGGCGCACCCGCGCTGCGGGCGGGAGAGTGGTCCGGTTGCGAGCTTCCCGGGCGCGGGAAATCTGCGCCAGTTCGAATGCTTCGCACAGAGCAGCGGACCGGCTGTGCCGGCCGATTGCGGGCGGTTCATGGTCCTTCATTGCGCGATCTCCAGAGCTGTACGGCGGCCGGTCGGCCGGGAAGTTCAACGGCTAAGGAAGCGTGGCCAGGGAAGCGGCTCATAATGCACATCTGCTTCCACGACCGAGCGAGCGGGACTATCCGCTCGGGTGGGCGGATCGTCTGTAGCAAACGTCACAGCCGATAAGCGCGCGCTCCGGGCGGGCTTCAGGCGCTCGATGAGCGTTCGGCCAGCCAGCCGACGCTCGCGCGCGCGGCCTCCAGCGCCGCTGTTTCGGAGCTGTATCCGCCTGCTTCGCAACCGGTCGGCGCCCAGCCGCGGCCGTCTTCCGGGTCGCGGCGGTATTCGGCGAAGCCGTGGCTGCCGTCCGGCGCCCGCCAGAGGTCGACGCAGCGCAGGCCGTCCGGGGTCTCGATCGAGCGGGTGACCTTGTTCGTGTGCGCCATCAGGCCCTGAGCGCGCCGGCGACCGAGGCCGCGGCCGCGGCGGCTCCCGAGGCGCCGAGCTTCACGCCCATGGCGGTGAGCGCCGCTTCGGCGGTGGCGAGCGTGCCGAGCACCATCGGCGGGTTCAGGTGGCCCATGTGGCCGATCCGGAAGGTGTGCTTCTCGAGCTCCTCGCCGAGGCCGATGCCGAGGGTCAGCCCGGCCTGCTGGTCGCAGATCCTGCGCAGCTGCGCCGGGTCGGCCGGGCCGGTCCGGACGGTGGTGACCGAGTCGGAACGCTCGGCCGGTTCGGTGACGTTGAAGTCGAGGCCGCCGGGGGTGCTCCAGGCCGCGACCGCGGCGCGGACCGCGTCGGCGAGCACCCGGTGGCGCGCCCAGACATTCTCCATTCCCTCCTCGGCGATCATGTTCATAGCCTCGCGCAGCGCGTAGAGATGCGAGATCGGCGGCGTGCCGGCATAGCGCCAGTAGTGGGAATCGCCCGACAGGCGCTTGGTCCAGTCCCAGTAGGCGGTGCGGAGCCCTGCCTTTGCATGCGCCGCCATCGCCTTCTCGTTGGCCCAGGTGAAGCCGAGGCCGGGGGGCACCATCAGCCCCTTCTGCGAGCCGCCGACGGTGACGTCGACGCCCCAAGCGTCCATCTCGTACTCCATGCAGGCCAGCGAGGCGATGCAGTCGACCATGTAGAGAGCGGGGTGCCCCGCGGCGTCGATCGCCTTGCGGATCGCGGCGATGTCATTCCAGACCGACGACGCGGTGTCGACCTGCACCACCAGGATCGCCTTGATCGCATGGGCCTTGTCGGCGCGGAGCCGCTCCTCGACCGCCGCCGGATCGACGGCGCGCCTCGGGCGGGCGTTGAGCGTCTCGACCTCGATGCCCATCATCCTTGCCTGGTCGCCCCAGCCGGGGGCGAAGCGGCCGGACTCCAGCACGAGCACCTTGTCGCCGCGGCTGAGCGTGTTCGACAGCGCCATGTCCCAGGCGCCGTGGCCGTTGGCGATGGCGATGAAACCGTGGCCCCGGGTGCGGGCGACGCCGGGCAGTTCGGCGAGGATGCCCTTCGACGTCTCGACCAGCGCGCCCTCGTAGATGTTGGGCATCGCCCGGCCCATGGCGGCAAGCACCCGGTCGGGGATCACCGAGGGACCGGGAATCGAGACGAGGTGGCGGCCGTGGCTGAGAGTCATGGGGAGGACCTTGCGGGACGTTGGGTCAACGGGACGCCGAAGCTACCGGGCGGAGCGGCAAAGGCAAGCCGCCAAATGCTGATGCGGGCAATCACGGAGATTGATGGATCGGTCGCTCAGTCTCCGGTTCGCGCCAGCGGGCCGGCGCGCCGGAGCACCGGCGTGGCCCGGAACCGGGCCAGGATCTCCGCCGGGTCGTAGGCGGTCTCGATCCACTCGGCCAGCGGCCGCGGCTGGCTGGCGGCGTCGCGCGCATAGGTCTCGAAGAAGGCGTCCAGCACCCCAGTGCGCGAGAGGCGCACATGGCCGTAGCGCGGCGAAAGCTGGCGCCGCGCCTCGGCCGCCGGCCGGCCTTCGGCCAGCATAAGCCAGAGTGCCGCGGCGAACCCGGCCCGGTCGGCGCCGGACTTGCAGTGGAACAGCACCGGGCGCTCGACGGCCTCGACCAGAGCGGCGAAGACGCGGAACTCCTCGCGGCTCGGTAGGCCGCGGGAGCGCAGGATCACGTTGTGGAACGAGAGCCCGGCCTCCCGGCAGGCCTCGATCTCGAGCGGCAGCGAGCCGAAGCTGCGCCCGGCGCGGAGCGAGACGACGCTGCGCCCGCCCTGCCGGGCGAAGGCGCGGATCTGGCCCGGCGTCGGCTGGCCCGAGCGCCAGGCGCCCGGCGCGATCTGGTGCAGGTTCGGTAGCGCGAGGCGGATCAGGCCGTGGTCGGCGAGCAGCATGTCGGCCCAGGCCCGGAGCCGGTCCCAGCGGCCCTCGAGCGGTCGCCTCCAGCGGTCAAGCCGGGAGTGCCGTATCGCCTCGACACCATCGGCGGCGGTCTCGGTCGTGGCGGGATCGCGGCGTGCGCCTGCATCGGTCATGGTGCCGGCGATATACCAGCCATGCCATTCCGCGCAAGCGTCGTCCGTCTGCTATCGGATAAGTTGAAACGATATTTAAATGTTCAATTGCAATATTTTAAGTGACAAACCGAATGTGGCGTGACACTATTGAATCGGGTGGAATTGAGAGATCGAGGAGCGGATGATACGTGCGGCGGCCTGCGCTGTGTTTGTCGCGGCGATTCTGGGTGCATCCGGCGCCTGGCACAATGCGAAGGTGTCCGAGGCCGAGCGCGCGCGGGTCGCCGATGCCTGCCGGCAATATCATCTGCGAGCCGGGACTGTCGGCGAGGGCCGGGATGCCGGCTTCGAGGCCGCCCTCGCGGCCGCTTGCGACAACGCCGGCCCGGAACTCGATGGCGGCTCGCCCGCGCGGCGCCGGGCTGCAGCGCGGCTGCTGCGGCGGATCGCCAACCTGCACGAGACGGTAGCCCAGATGAATGCCGAGCGGGCGCGCAGTGGCAGCGTTCCAGTGACCGCGACCGGCGAGTTCCTGATCGCGCACCGGCTGGGTGTCGTCTCCGCCCTCGAGGTCTGGCTTGACACGGGGCCCGGTTTCTCGCTTGCCTCGCATCCGTGAGCCGGAGCCAGACGCAGCAGACCCAAGTACCGTGACCGGAACGATCCGCATCGCCATGTGGTCGGGGCCGCGCAACATCTCGACCGCGATGATGCGCGCCTGGGGCAGCCTTGCGGACACGGCGGTGACCGACGAGCCGTTCTACGCCGGCTGTCTCGCCGAGACCGGCCCCGCACACCCGATGCGGGACAGGGTGCCGGCGGCCCAGTCCGCGGAATGGGATGCGGTGGCGCGGGACGTGCTTGAACGGCCAGAGGCGGCGCACTGGTACGAGCGGGTCAACGCCTCGACCGGCTTTGCGCCTTACCGGCAACCCGGGCCGGTGCCGGCCGGACTGGAGGAGATCGTCGCCGAGTGCCGCCCGCATTACGAGCGCCTCTACGCTCACCGGCTGGAGACCTGATCCGATGCCCCGCTTCGCGGCCAACCTGTCGATGATGTTCACCGAGCGTCCGTTCCTCGAGCGTTTCGACGCGGCCGCGGCAGCCGGGTTCGAGGCCGTGGAGTTCCTGTTCCCCTACGACCATCCGGCGGCCGAGATCCGGGACGCGCTGCACCGCAACCGGCTAACGCTGGCGCTGTTCAATGCGCCGCCCGGCGACTGGGAAGCAGGCGAGCGCGGGCAGACCGCGGTGCCGGGCCGGGAGGCCCAGTTCCGGGACCTGTTCCGACTGGCGATCGACTATGCCGCGGCGCTGAAGCCGGCGCGGCTGCATGTGATGGCCGGGCTCGCCCAGGGGCCGGCGGCGCGCGCGGCCTATGTCGCCAATCTCGCCCATGCGGCCGCCGCGGCGCCCGGCCTACGGATGTGCATCGAGCCGATCAACAGCCGCGACATGCCGGGATACCACCTGAGCAGGTCGGACGACGCGCTGACGGTGCTGGACGCGGTAGGGGCCGGGAACCTGGGGCTGCAATTCGATCTCTACCATGCCCAGATCATGGAGGGGGATCTGACCCGGCGGATCGAGCGGCTGCTGCCGCGGATCGCCCATATCCAGATCGCCGGCGTCCCGGACCGGCACGAGCCCGACGGCGGGGAGGTGAACTTCCCGCATCTCTTCCGGACGCTCGATGCGCTTGGCTACCGGGGCTTTGTCGGCTGCGAGTACCGCCCGGCCGGCCGCACCGAGGACGGGCTGGGTTGGTTCCGCGCCGCGATGGCCGCCTGTTGACGGCCCCGGCGAACGGCCGATGCAATCATAGGGTGAGGGGCCGCGCCGGAATTCAAGCCAAGATACTGAAATGAAGCAGAAAAAATGGATATGTCCCGATTTGAAACAAATTTCTGCTCAATTCGGCTGCCAGTATCGAACCTGCAAGCGAGCAACGTTCTTACTGCGTGGAGTCCAACATGAGCGAGATGTTGAATGAGCCAGTCAGCAGCGGCTTCAGCCGGTTGACGACCGAGTTCTACCGCTGGCTGCCTGCGAGCGTGCTGTTCCTGTTCTACGTGGCCGGCGGCGGTATGATCTTTTTCACCTGTTCGATCGCCCTGGTCCTGGCGGGCGCGGTGAGCGCGATCCACAGTTCCTGATCCGGATCGCCTGTTCCGAAGCGCCTGATCGGATGGCGCGCGTTGTCCCGGGCACGGTTTCCCTCGCCCCGGTGGAGGGGGCCACGCCCGGCGACCGCCATGCAGATCTTGCCTTGAGCCGGCGTGCGTCCTCCCTGAGCGCGAATGCGGCAGAGATGCCGGCCGGCGCACGCGGCGGCGGCCGCAACGGCGGGCACCTCGGCAGCCTCGGCTCCGAACTCGTCGGCAGGTGACTCCTGCCCGCCAGCGGGCGGTCGCTCCGGCCCGCTCGGCCCCCTTGCGCTTTCGTTCTTTTCACCGTAAATGCCCCTTGCCGTGCGATTAGGGGTGTAGCTCAGTTGGTAGAGCGGCGGTCTCCAAAACCGCAGGTCGGGGGTTCGAGACCCTCCGCCCCTGCCAGGCGGCAAGACTGAGGAGAAGCCCGGAAAATGATGAATCCCGCACAGTTCATTGCGCAGGTGCGCTCCGAGGCCAACAAGGTTGTCTGGCCCAGCCGCAAGGAAGCCGGCATCACCACGATGATGGTGTTCGTGATGGCGCTGCTGGCGGCGATCTTCTTCTTCTTCGTCGACCTGATCCTGCGTCACGGCGTCGAGCTCCTGCTCTCAATTTGAGGGTTGATTTGGCGGTCTATCCGGGGTAACCGCACACCACTTCACCGGAAAACAAGGCGCGCAGCGATTCGGCGGGCGCGCCCTTATGGTTGGGGCCCGTTCCGAAACCACTGTACTCACAAGGGGTTAGGCGCGGAAAGCCGGGCGTTCCGATCGGGATGTGCCGGGGCAGAGGCAAGGGGCGCGGCGCATGGCAAAACGCTGGTATTCGGTACACGTTCTGTCGAACTTCGAAAAGAAGGTCGCAGAGGCGATCCGGGATGCCGTGCGTGTCCACGGCCTCGAGGACGTGATCGAGGACGTGATGGTCCCGACCGAGGAAGTGGTCGAGATCCGCCGCGGCCAGAAGGTCAATGTCGAGCGCCGCTTCATGCCGGGCTACGTGCTGGTGAAGATGGAGATGACCGACCGCGCCTACCACCTGATCAACGACATTCCGCGGGTGACCGGCTTCCTTGGCCCACAGGGCAAGCCGACGCCGTTGCGCGACACGGAGGTGGGGCGGATCCTGAACCAGGTCGAAGAGGGGCTCGAGCGCCCGCGGCCGTCGATCACTTTCCAGGTCGGCGAGCAGGTCAACGTCACCGACGGACCGTTCGAGAGCTTCACCGGCATGGTCGAGGAAGTCGACGAGGACAATGCCCGCCTGAAGGTGGCGGTTTCGATTTTCGGCCGGGCGACTCCGGTCGAGCTGGAGTACTCGCAGGTCGCGAAAGCGAGCTGAGAGTCGACCGCGTGGGAGGCGAGGGCGGCGCGCCGTCCGGACCGGACCACGTCCCATGAACGCCCTCCGGCGCGCCGGCGGGCAGCGGAAAGAGGAAAGGCTTTCAGATGGCCAAGAAAGTCATTGGCACGTTGAAGCTGCAGGTGCCGGCCGGCAAGGCGAATCCATCGCCGCCGATCGGCCCCGCGCTCGGCCAGCGTGGCATCAACATCATGGAGTTCTGCAAGGCGTTCAACGCCAAGAGCCAGGAGATCGAGCCGGGCGCTCCATGCCCGACGATCATCACCTACTACCAGGACAAGTCCTTCACCTTCGAGATCAAGACGCCGCCGGCGTCCTACCTGATCAAGAAGGCGGCCAAGGTGAACTCGGGCTCCAAGGCGCCCGGTCGCGACGTGGCCGGCTCGGTGACCACCAAGCAGGTGCGCGAGATTGCCGAGGCGAAGATGAAGGACCTGAACGCGAACTCGGTCGAGGCTGCGATGCAGATCATCGCCGGCTCGGCTCGTTCGATGGGCATCGAGGTCAAGGGGTAAGCCATGGCCAAGCACGGAAAACGCGTCGCGGCAATTCGCGAGGCCGTCAAGGGCAAGTCGATGCTGCCGCTGAACGAGGCGGTCGAGCTGATCAAGGCCAATGCCAGCGCCAAGTTCGACGAGACCGTCGAGATCGCCATGAACCTGGGCGTCGATCCGCGCCATGCGGACCAGCTGGTCCGCGGCTCGGTCAACCTGCCGAACGGCACCGGCAAGTCGATGCGCGTCGCGGTGTTCGCGAAGGGGCCTAAGGCCGACGAGGCGAAGAAGGCCGGTGCCGACATCGTCGGCGCCGAGGACCTGATGGAGCAGGTGCAGGGCGGCAAGATCGACTTCGACCGCTGCATCGCGACCCCGGACATGATGCCGATCGTCGGCCGGCTGGGGAAGGTTCTGGGCCCTCGTGGCCTGATGCCGAACCCGAAGGTCGGCACGGTGACCATGGACGTGGCGCAGGCGGTGCAGGACGCCAAGGGCGGCCAGGTGCAGTTCCGGGTCGAGAAGGCCGGGATCGTGCATGCGGGCGTCGGCAAGGCGAGCTTCGACGCCGCCAAGCTGGTGGAGAACATCCGGGCGATGGTCGATGCGGTCAATCGCTCGAAGCCGACGGGTGCCAAGGGCACCTACCTGAAGAAGGTTTCGCTCAGCTCGACCATGGGCCCCGGCGTCAGCGTGGCGCTGGACAGCCTGGCGGGCTGACGACGAGATCCCCGGCCGCGCGGCCGGGGTGCTAGCGGAGGGGCTCGCCCCTCCGTCCTGTCCGAGACGGCGGGTGGCCCGGAGGCGCGAGCCGAAGGGCGGAAATCCCGCCATAGACGGGGATTAGGCACGGGATCGGCCCTTCGGGGCACGCGCGATCTTGGCCGGTCCCCGGATGGGGACCAGGGTGCCGGGCGCAGTTGCGGCCGGGGCCAAGACTGAGCCGGCGGCTGCCCCGGGATGTCCGGGCACCGCCAACAACTTGGAGTGAAACCGTGGATAGAGCCCAGAAAGAAAAGGTGGTCGAGGATCTCGGCCAGGTCTTTTCCGACGCTGGTGTCATCGTTGCGATGCACTACCAGGGCCTGACGGTTGCCCAGATGACGGACCTTCGCAACCAGATGCGTGCAGCTGGTGGCCAGGTCCGTGTCGCCAAGAACCGGCTCGCCAAGATCGCCCTCGAAGGCAAGGCGGCGGAGGGGATGTCGAAACTCCTCCGCGGCCAGACTGCCATCGCCTATTCCGACGACCCCGTCGCGGCTCCCAAGGTCGCGTCGGAGTTCGCCAAGAAGAACGAGAAGCTCGTTCTGCTCGGCGGCGCCATGGGGTCGACCATCCTCGATGCGGATGGGGTGAAGGCGCTGGCAACGCTGCCCTCGCTGGACGAGCTGCGCGGCAAGCTGGTCGGCCTGCTCCAGGCCCCGGCCACCAAGATCGCCCGCGTGCTTGCCGCACCGGGAACGCAGGTGGCACGGGTTCTGGCCGCACGGGCCGAGAAGGAAGGCGAGGCGGCCTGAGGCCGCCACACAAGGGCAACCGGGCAGGACCGGGTATGCGGACCTAAGGACGCACCGGCATCTGTCGCGACTGAAACATGAGGAAGTGAAGAAATGGCTGATCTTTCCAAGATCGTGGACGACCTCTCGAACCTGACCGTTCTCGAGGCCGCCGAACTGTCGAAGCTGCTGGAGGAGAAGTGGGGCGTGTCCGCCGCCGCGGCTCCGATGGCCATGATGGCCATGCCGGGCGCCGGTGGCGCCGCCGCCGCCGCCGAAGAGGAGAAGACCGAGTTCGACGTCATCCTGAAGTCGGCCGGCGACAAGAAGATCAACGTCATCAAGGAAGTCCGCGCGATCACCTCGCTCGGCCTGAAGGAGGCGAAGGATCTGGTCGAGGCCGGCGGCAAGGCCGTGAAGGAAGGCGTCTCGAAGGAAGAGGCCGAGGCGATCAAGAAGAAGCTGGAAGAGGCCGGCGCCGAGGTCGAGCTCAAGTAGTTGGGCTGATGTGGTCGGGCAGGGCGCGGCGAGCGCCGGTGCCGGATCGGTGAAGATTGGCTGGACCCGCCCGTGGCGGCGGGTCCGGTCCGCGTCGTCTCGGGCCCTGATGCGCAGTGCAGGGCCCCGGAGGACGCGGAATTCTGGGGTCCGGGACACGTCGGCGGGGGTCGCCGGCGGGACGGATGGGACCCGCGAAAGGCGCAATGAACCCATGGGCCGCCGCCCCCGGCGGATCGTGGCGTGCAGACGGCAAGTCGAGGAAGCAGATGGGCGAGATCTATTCCGGTCGCAAGCGTATTCGGAAGCATTTTGGCAAGATCCGCGAAGTGGCGGACATGCCCAACCTTATCGAGGTCCAAAAGAGTTCCTACGACCTGTTCCTTGAGAGCGGCGACGCCGGGACCCCGCAGGACGGCGAGGGCCTGCAGGGCGTGTTCCAGTCGGTGTTCCCGATCAAGGACTTCAACGAGACAGCGGTGCTCGAGTTCGTGCGCTACGACCTCGAGCCGCCGAAGTACGATGTGGACGAGTGCCAGCAGCGCGACATGACCTATTCGGCGCCGCTGAAGGTCACCCTGCGCCTGATCGTGTTCGATGTGGACGACGACACCGGCGCCCGGTCGGTCAAGGACATCAAGGAGCAGGATGTCTACATGGGCGACATGCCGCTCATGACCTCGAACGGCACCTTCGTCGTCAACGGCACCGAGCGGGTGATCGTGAGCCAGATGCACCGCTCGCCGGGCGTCTTCTTCGATCACGACAAGGGCAAGACCCACTCGTCGGGCAAGCTGTTGTTCGCCGGCCGGGTGATCCCCTACCGTGGCTCGTGGCTCGACTTCGAGTTCGATGCCAAGGACGTCGTCCATGCCCGCATCGACCGTCGCCGGAAGCTTCCGGTGACGACGGTGCTTTATGCCCTCGGCATGGATCAGGAGGCAATCTGCGACTACTTCTACGACCGCGTCGCCTATGTCCGCCACGGCGAGGGCTGGTCGGTGCCGATGAATGTCGACCGGCTGAAGGGCTCGAGCCCGGTCTACGACATTGTCGACGCGGCCTCGGGCAAGGTCGTCGCTCCCGCCGGCACCAAGCTGACCCCGCGCAAGCTGAAGGACATCTCGGCGGCCGGCGTGAAGGACGTGCTGGCGCCGCACGAGGAGATCTACGGCCGCTTCTCCGCGTGCGATGTCATCAACGAGGAGACCGGCGAGGTCTATGTCGAGGCCGGCGACGAATTCGATGCCGACAACGTGCAGGCCCTGGTCGAAGCCGGCGTCGAGACGATCGATACCCTCGACATCGACAACGTGACCATCGGCGCCTACATCCGCAACACCCTGGCGGTCGACAAGAATGTCAGCCGCGAGACCGCGCTGATGGACATCTACCGCGTCATGCGCCCCGGCGAGCCGCCGACCCTCGAGGCCGCCGAGGCGATGTTCCAGTCGCTGTTCTTCGACACCGAGCGCTATGACCTCTCGGCCGTCGGCCGGGTGAAAATGAACATGCGCCTCGAACTCGACGCGCCCGACACCCAGCGGACGCTCCGCAAGGAGGACATCCTGGCGGTGGTCAAGGCGCTGGTCGACCTGCGCGACGGCCGTGGCGACATCGACGACATCGACCATCTGGGCAACCGCCGCGTGCGCTCGGTCGGCGAACTGATGGAGAACCAGTACCGCATCGGCCTGCTGCGCATGGAGCGGGCGATCCGCGAGCGCATGAGCTCGGTCGAGATCGACACGGTGATGCCGCAGGACCTGATCAACGCCAAGCCGGCGGCCGCGGCGGTGCGCGAGTTCTTCGGCTCGTCGCAGCTCAGCCAGTTCATGGACCAGACCAACCCGCTGAGCGAGGTCACCCACAAGCGCCGCCTCTCGGCGCTTGGCCCGGGCGGCCTGACCCGCGAGCGGGCGGGCTTCGAGGTGCGCGACGTGCACCCGACCCACTACGGCCGCATGTGCCCGATCGAGACGCCGGAAGGTCCGAATATCGGCCTGATCAACTCGCTCGCCACCTTCGCGCGGGTGAACAAGTACGGCTTCATCGAGACCCCCTACCGCAAGGTGGTGAACGGCAAGGTGACGGACGAGGTGGTCTATCTCTCGGCCACCGAGGAGATGCGCCACACGGTTGCCCAGGCCAATGCGCGGCTGACCGCGAAGGGCACGTTCCAGAACGAGCTCGTGTCCACCCGCAAGGGCGGCGAGTTCATGCTCTCGCCCCGCGAGAACGTGGACCTGATCGACGTCAGCCCGAAGCAGCTGGTTTCGGTCGCCGCGGCGCTGATCCCGTTCCTGGAGAACGATGACGCCAACCGGGCGCTGATGGGCTCCAACATGCAGCGCCAGGCGGTGCCGTTGCTGAAGGCCGACGCGCCCTATATCGGCACCGGGATGGAAGGCCGGGTCGCCCGCGACTCCGGCGCCGCGATCACCGCGCGGCGCGGCGGCGCGATCGACCAAGTCGACGCCACCCGCATCGTCATCCGGGTCACCGACGAGATGGAGATGGGCGACCCGGGCGTCGACATCTACCGGCTGCGCAAGTTCCAGCGCTCGAACCAGAACACCTGCATCAATCAGCGTCCGCTGGTGAAGGTGGGCGACGTGGTGAAGGCCGGCGACGTGGTCGCCGACGGCCCGTCGACCGATCTCGGCGAGCTGGCGCTCGGCAAGAACGTGCTGGTCGCCTTCATGCCCTGGAACGGCTACAACTTCGAGGAACTCCATCCTGATCTCCGAGCGCATCGCGCGCGACGACGTGTTCACCTCGATTCATATCGAGGAGTACGAGGTCATGGCGCGGGACACCAAGCTCGGGCCGGAGGAGATCACGCGCGATATCCCGAACGTCGGCGAGGAGGCGCTCCGCAACCTCGACGAGGCCGGCATCGTCTATATCGGCGCCGAGGTCGGCCCGGGCGACATCCTGGTCGGCAAGATCACACCCAAGGGCGAGAGCCCGATGACGCCGGAGGAGAAGCTGCTGCGCGCCATCTTCGGCGAGAAGGCCAGCGACGTGCGCGACACCTCGCTCCGGATGCCGCCGGGTGACGCCGGCACCGTGGTCGAGGTCCGGGTGTTCAACCGCCACGGCGTCGACAAGGACGAGCGTGCGCTGCAGATCGAGCGCGAGGAAATCGAGCGCCTGGCCCGCGACAGGGACGACGAGCTCGAAATCCTCGAGCGCAACATCTATGCGCGCCTCAAGGATCTGATCCTGGGCAAGACCTGTGTGAAGGGTCCGAAGGGCGTCAAGGCCGGCAGCAAGATCGACGATGCGCTGCTCGAGAGCCTGAGCCGCGGCCAGTGGTGGCAACTCGCCCTGCCCGAGGAGTCCGATGCCTCGCGGATCGAGGCCCTGAACTCGCAGTACGACCAGGCCAAGAAGGTGCTGCAGTCGCGTTTCGAGGACAAGGTCGAGAAGGTGCGCCGGGGCGACGACCTGCCGCCGGGCGGCATGAAGATGGTCAAGGTCTTCGTCGCGGTGAAGCGCAAGCTGCAGCCGGGCGACAAGATGGCCGGCCGCCACGGCAACAAGGGCGTGGTCTCGAAGGTGGTGCCGATCGAGGACATGCCGTTCCTTGAGGACGGCACCTTCGTCGATCTGGTGCTGAACCCGCTCGGCGTGCCGAGCCGCATGAATGTGGGCCAGATCCTCGAGACTCACATGGGCTGGGCCTGTGCCAATCTCGGCAAGATCGTCGCGCAGTCGCTTGACGCCTACCGGGCCTCGGGCGACATGCGTCCGGTCAAGGACGCGATGAAGATCGTCTACGGGGACAACGTCTTCACGGAGGCGACCTCGGACATGAACGACGAGGAGTTCATCGAGGCGGCCGAGAACATCCGCGGCGGCGTACCGATCGCGACCCCGGTCTTCGATGGCGCCAAGGAGGCGGATGTCAACGAGTACCTGAAGATGGCCGGTCTCGACCAGAGCGGCCAGGTGACGCTCTATGACGGGCGCACCGGCAATTCCTTCGCCCGGAAGGTGACGGTGGGCTACAAGTATCTCCTCAAGCTCCACCATCTCGTGGACGACAAGATCCACGCCCGCTCGACCGGTCCGTACTCGCTCGTCACCCAGCAGCCGCTGGGCGGCAAGGCGCAGTTCGGCGGCCAGCGCTTCGGCGAGATGGAGGTCTGGGCCCTCGAGGCCTATGGCGCCGCCTACACGCTGCAGGAGATGCTGACGGTGAAGTCCGACGACGTCGCCGGGCGCACCAAGGTCTACGAGTCGATCGTCAAGGGCGAGGACGACTTCGAGGCCGGCATCCCCGAGTCGTTCAACGTCCTCGTCAAGGAGATGCGCTCGCTCGGCCTGAACGTCGAGTTGATGAGCGGCGACGAGGAGATCTGATCACCCGCCCCGGGCTGCGCGCACGCCCCCGCGCGCGGCTACTGGGGCGGTCCCCGAGCAGGGGGTTGATGGAGAGGATTCCATGAACCAGGAACTGACGAACATCTTCAATCCGGCCGAGCCGCCGAAGACCTTCGACGAAATCCGCATCTCGCTCGCCAGCCCCGAGCGGATCCTGTCGTGGTCGTTCGGCGAGATCAAGAAGCCGGAGACGATCAACTACCGGACCTTCAAGCCCGAGCGCGACGGCCTGTTCTGCGCCCGGATCTTCGGTCCGATCAAGGACTACGAGTGCCTCTGCGGTAAGTACAAGCGCATGAAGTACCGCGGGGTCACCTGCGAGAAGTGCGGTGTGGAAGTCACCCTGCAGAAGGTGCGGCGCGAGCGGATGGGCCACATCCAACTCGCCGCTCCGGTGGCGCATATCTGGTTCCTGAAGTCGCTGCCCTCCCGCATCGGCCTGATGCTCGACATGACGCTCCGCGACCTGGAGCGGATCCTCTATTTCGAGCAGTATGTGGTCGTCGAGCCGGGCATGACCGAGCTCAGCCATGGCCAACTGCTGACCGAGGAGGAGTTCCTCGACGCCCAGGACCAGTACGGCGAGGACGCCTTCCGCGCCGGCATCGGCGCCGAGGCGATCCGCGAGATGCTGGCGGCGATCGACCTCGAGGCCGAGGCCGAGCGGCTGCGCGTCGATCTGGCCGAGGCAACCGGTGAACTGAAGCCGAAGAAGATCATCAAGCGGCTGAAGCTGGTCGAGAACTTCCTCGAATCCGGCAACCGGCCCGAGTGGATGGTTCTGACCGTCGTGCCGGTCATCCCACCCGAGCTGCGCCCGCTGGTGCCGCTGGACGGCGGCCGCTTCGCGACCTCGGACCTGAACGACCTCTACCGTCGGGTCATCAACCGCAACAACCGCCTGAAGCGGCTGATCGAGTTGCGCGCGCCGGACATCATCATCCGGAACGAGAAGCGGATGCTGCAGGAGGCGGTCGACGCGCTCTTCGACAACGGCCGCCGCGGCCGGATCATCACCGGCGCCAACAAGCGGCCGCTGAAGTCGCTCTCCGACATGCTGAAGGGCAAGCAGGGCCGGTTCCGTCAGAACCTCCTCGGCAAGCGGGTCGATTTCTCGGGCCGCTCGGTGATCGTGACCGGCCCCGAACTGAAGCTGCACCAGTGCGGCCTGCCGAAGAAGATGGCGCTGGAGCTGTTCAAGCCGTTCATCTACTCGCGCCTCGACGCCAAGGGCCTGAGCGCCACGGTGAAGCAGGCGAAGAAGCTGGTCGAGAAGGAGCGCCCGGAAGTCTGGGACATCCTCGACGAGGTGATCCGCGAGCACCCGGTTCTCCTGAACCGCGCGCCGACGCTGCACCGCCTCGGCATCCAGGCCTTCGAGCCGGTGCTGATCGAAGGCAAGGCGATTCAGCTCCACCCGCTGGTCTGCGCCGCGTTCAACGCCGACTTCGACGGCGACCAGATGGCCGTCCACGTGCCCCTCTCGCTGGAAGCCCAGCTTGAGGCGCGCGTGCTGATGATGTCGACCAACAACGTACTCTCGCCCGCCAACGGCAAGCCGATCATCGTTCCCTCGCAGGACATGATCCTCGGGCTCTACTATCTCAGCCTCGAGAAGAAGGGCGAGCCGAACGAGGGCATGATGTTGGCCGATCAGGCCGAGATCGAGCACGCGCTCCAGGCCGGGCTGATCAACCTGCACACCAAGATCGTCACCCGCTATGCGACGGTCGACGAGGACGGCAACGACATCGTGCGCCGGGTCGAGACGACCCCGGGCCGGATGATGCTGGCCAACCTGCTGCCGAAAAACCCGAAGGTTCCCTACGAGATCGTCAACCGCGTGCTGCGCAAGCGTGAGGTCGGCGAGGTGATCGACACCGTCTACCGCCACTGCGGTCAGAAGGAGTCGGTGATCTTCTGCGACCGGATCATGTCGCTCGGCTTCACCGAGGCGTTCAAGGCCGGCATCTCGTTCGGCAAGGACGACATGGTCATCCCGGCCAAGAAGTGGGACATCGTAAACCAGACCCGCGACCTGGTGAAGGAGTTCGAGCAGCAGTATCAGGACGGCCTGATCACCTCCGGCGAGAAGTACAACAAGGTCGTCGACGCCTGGTCGAAGTGCACCGATCGGGTCGCCGACGAGATGATGAAGGAGATCTCCGCGGTCCAGATGGATGTCGAGGCCGGGCGCGAGAAGGAGCCGAACTCGGTCTACATGATGAGCCATTCCGGCGCCCGCGGATCGCCGACGCAGATGCGCCAGCTCGCCGCCATGCGCGGCCTGATGGCCAAGCCATCGGGTGAGATCATCGAGACCCCGATCATCTCCAACTTCAAGGAAGGCCTGACCGTGCTCGAGTACTTCAACTCGACCCACGGTGCCCGCAAGGGCCTGGCGGACACCGCGCTGAAGACCGCGAACTCGGGCTACCTGACCCGGCGCCTGGTCGACGTGGCACAGGACTGCATCATCAAGACCGATGACTGCGGCACCGAGCGGGGCATCACCGCTCGAGGCGGTGGTCGACGGCGGCAACGTGATCGCCACCATCGGCGAGCAGGTGCTGGGCCGGGTCCCGGTCGAGGACGTGCTCGACCCGGCGACCAACGAGCTGATCCACCCGGCCGGCCAGATGATCGAGGAGCCCGAGGCGCAGCGGATCGACGACCTGAAGGTCCAGTCGATCAAGATCCGCTCGCCGCTGACCTGCGAACTGCAGGACGGCATCTGCGCCCAGTGCTACGGGCGTGACCTGGCCCGCGGCACCATGGTCAATTCGGGCGAGGCGGTGGGCATCATCGCCGCGCAGTCGATCGGCGAGCCCGGCACCCAGCTGACGATGCGGACCTTCCACATCGGCGGCGCGGCGAACGTGGCCGACCAGTCGTTCCTCGAGTTCGACCCAGGAGGGCAAGCTGACCTTCCGCAACGCGAACCTGCTGAAGAACACCGATGGCGAGATGATCGTGCTGTCGCGCAACATGCAGATCGCCGTGGTGGACGAGCAGGACCGCGAGCGTGCGACCCACAAGCTGGCCTATGGCGCCAAGCTGCTGGTCAAGGAAGGCGACGCGGTCAAGCGCGGCCAGCGCCTGGCCGAGTGGGACCCGTTCACCCTGCCGATCATCGCCGAGAAGGGCGGCGTTGCGAAGTATGTGGACCTCGCCCTCGGCCTGTCGCTCCGCGAGGAGATCGACGAGGCCACCGGCATCGCCCAGCGCATCGTCTCGGACTGGCGCTCGGTGCCGAAGGGCGGCGACCTGAAGCCGGCGATCACGATCGTCGACGCCAAGGGCAACATGGTGAAACTGGATAACGGCAACCCGGCCCACTACTTCATGTCGGTCGACGCCATCCTCTCGGTCGAGGACGGCCAGACCGTCAAGGCCGGCTCGGTGATCGCGCGTATCCCGCGCGAGGGCGCCCGGACCAAGGACATCACCGGCGGTCTGCCGCGGGTGGCGGAACTGTTCGAGGCGCGCCGTCCGAAGGACCACGCCATCATCGCCGAGATCGACGGCACGGTGCACTTCGCCAAGGACTACAAGAACAAGCGCCGGATCACCATCGAGCCTCTCGACGAGACCGAGGAGACGCGCGAGTACCTGATCCCGAAAGGCAAGCACATCGCCGTCCAGGAGGGCGACGTGATCCAGAAGGGCGAGTTCATCATGGACGGCAATCCCGCCCCCCATGACATCCTCGCCATTCTCGGGGTCGAGGCGCTGGCCGCCTATCTGATCAACGAGATCCAGGAAGTCTACCGGCTGCAGGGCGTGAAGATCAACGACAAGCACATCGAGGTTGTCGTGCGCCAGATGCTGCAGAAGATCGAGATCTCGGAGTCGGGCGACACCACGCTTCTGCCGGGCGAACAGATCGACCGGATCGAGTTCGACGAGATCAATGCCAAGATGGAGGAGCAGGGCAAGCGGCCCGCCCAGGGCGCGCCGATCCTGCTCGGCATCACCAAGGCGAGCCTGCAGACCCGGTCCTTCATCTCGGCGGCGTCGTTCCAGGAGACCACGCGGGTGCTGACCGAGGCGGCGGTTATGGGCAAGCGCGACCGGCTGATCGGGCTGAAGGAGAACGTCATCGTCGGCCGGCTGATCCCGGCGGGCACCGGCGGCGCCACCACCCGGCTCCGGCAGATCGCCGCCGGCCGCGACAAGGCGGTGCTGGCCGAGCGCGAGGCGGCAGCGGCCGCCGCGGCGGCGGCGCTCGAAGTGATCGAGATGCCGGACGAGGGCGAGGCACAGGAAGCCGCGCCGGCCGGCACCGGGTTCGACGAGATCCTCTGAGAATCGCCGGCCCGGCCAAAACATCGGACCCCGGCGCAGCCGCGCCGGGGTCCGTTCGTTTGCCAGACGCTGCGGTCCGGCTGGCGGCTCGCACCGGCGCATAGTGCCCTGCGCAGATGATTTTCGCGTTTTAACAGCGGCTTTATCGAAATTTCCCGGCGTGCGCCGGTCTTGCGGGCGCCGCACGGGCGCCCGGATCCCGGGCGGGTAACGGCCGCCGCTGCGGCGTCCTGTCTTCCGCCTGAAAAATGCGCGTTTTGCGCCTTGACCGCCGGGGGGGGCGTGAGTATGTTCCGCCCACTTCGCGCCGGGATACCGGCTGCGAGTGACAGGATTGCCTGATAAGTGGCATGCACGACCCGGCTCCGGCCCGGTCCTCTGAGTTCCTGCCGCAGGGGGCGCGGCCCGCGCCTTTTTGCGGCGTTCTCCGTTTCTGGACACCGGCCCCGGGCCGTTGTCGGAGACGGGGACGACGACGGCGAGACGAAAACAAGGATAGGCACCGATGCCGACAATCCAGCAGCTGATCCGGAAGCCCCGGCAGCCGAAAGTGAAGAGAAGGAAGGCCGTGCATCTGGAGGCCTGCCCCCAGAAGCGTGGCGTCTGCACGCGCGTCTACACGACGACCCCGAAGAAGCCGAACTCGGCGCTGCGCAAGGTTGCGAAGGTGCGCCTCACCAACGGCTTCGAGGTCATCAGCTACATCCCCGGCGAGGGCCATAACCTGCAGGAGCACTCGGTGGTGCTGATCCGCGGCGGCCGCGTCAAGGACCTGCCTGGCGTGCGCTACCACATCCTGCGCGGCGTTCTCGACACCCAGGGCGTCAAGGACCGCCGGCAGCGCCGTTCGAAATACGGCGCCAAGCGGCCGAAGTAAGGAGACAGGCGATGTCGCGACGTCACAGCGCCGAGAGACGCGAGATCCTGCCGGACGCCAAGTATGGCGACCGCGTGGTCACCAAGTTCATGAACAATCTGATGCATGACGGCAAGAAGTCGGCCGCCGAGAGCATCGTCTACGGCGCGCTCGGCCGCGTCGAGGGCAAGCTGAAGCGCGAGCCGGTCGAGGTTTTCCACGAGGCCCTCGACAACGTGAAGCCCTCGGTCGAGGTGCGTTCGCGCCGGGTCGGCGGCGCCACCTACCAGGTTCCCGTGGAGGTGCGCCCGGAGCGCCGCGAGGCGCTGGCGATCCGCTGGCTGATCATCGCCGCCCGGAACCGCAACGAGAGCACCATGGAGGAGCGCCTCGCCGGCGAGCTGATGGACGCGGTGAACAACCGCGGCACGGCCGTGAAGAAGCGCGAGGACACCCACAAGATGGCCGAGGCCAACAAGGCCTTCAGCCATTACCGCTGGTAACCCCGGCGGCGGACAGATTCAGAGGATACGACGATGCCCCGCGACTATTCGCTCGGACGCTACCGAAACTTCGGCATCATGGCCCATATCGATGCCGGCAAGACCACTTGCACGGAGCGGATCCTTTACTACACCGGAAAGTCCCACAAGCTCGGCGAGGTCCATGACGGCGCCGCGACGATGGACTGGATGGAGCAGGAGCAGGAGCGCGGCATCACCATCACCTCGGCAGCGACCACGACCTTCTGGTTCCGCACCGAGGACGGCAAAACCCCGATCGGCGGCTACGGCGATACGCCGGACGCCGCGCGGTTCCGGTTCAACATCATCGACACGCCGGGCCACGTGGACTTCACCATCGAGGTCGAGCGCTCGCTGGCCGTGCTCGACGGCGCGGTGTGCCTGCTGGATGCCAATGCCGGCGTCGAGCCGCAGACCGAGACGGTCTGGCGGCAGGCCGACCGTTACAAGGTTCCGCGGATCGTGTTCGTCAACAAGATGGACAAGATCGGCGCCGACTTCTTCAACTGCGTGAAGATGATCAAGACCCGGACCGGCGCGACACCGCTGCCGATCCAGCTCCCGATCGGCTCGGAGAATGTCTTCGAGGGCGTGGTCAGTCTGATCACCATGCAGGAATGGGTCTGGAAGGGCGAGGACCTCGGCGCCAGCTGGGAGATCCGTGACATCCGTCCGGAGTTGAAGGACCAGGCCGAGAAGATGCGCTCGGAGATGATCGAGCTCGCCGTCGAGCAGGACGACGACGCGATGGAGCGCTATCTCGAGGGCGAGGAGCCTTCGGTCGAGGAACTGCGCGCGCTGATCCGCAAGGGCACGCTGAGCCTGACCTTCGTGCCTGTGCTCTGCGGTTCCGCCTTCAAGAACAAGGGCGTGCAGCCGCTCCTTAATGGGGTGATCGATTATCTTCCGGGACCGCTCGACGTGCCCGCCTATCTGGGCTTCAAGCCGGGTGACGAGACCGAGACGCGCAACATCGAGCGATCGGCCGACGACGCCCAGCCCTTCGCGGGCCTCGCCTTCAAGATCATGAACGACCCGTTCATGGGAACGCTGACCTTCACCCGGATCTATTCCGGCCAGCTGAAGAAGGGCGACCAGGTGCTGAATTCCACCAAGGGCCGGCGCGAGCGCATCGGCCGCATGGTGATGATGCACGCCAACAAGCAGGAGGAGATCGCCGAGGCCTTCGCCGGCGACATCATCGCGCTGGCCGGACTGAAGGAGACCACCACCGGCGACACGCTCTGCGACATGGCGAAGCCGGTCGTGCTCGAGACCATGACCTTCCCGGAGCCGGTGATCGAGATCGCGGTCGAGCCGAAGTCGAAGGCCGACCAGGAGAAGATGGGTCACGGCCTGGCGCGGCTGGCGGCCGAGGACCCGTCGTTCCGCGTTTCGACCGACATCGAATCCGGCCAGACGATCATGAAGGGCATGGGCGAGCTGCATCTCGACATCCTGATCGACCGGCTGAAGCGCGAGTTCAAGGTCGAGGCCAATATCGGCGCCCCGCAGGTCGCCTACCGCGAGACCATCAGCCGCAAGGCCGAGATCGACTACACCCACAAGAAGCAGACCGGCGGTACCGGCCAGTTCGCCCGGGTCAAGCTGGTCATCGAGCCGACCGAGGCGGGCGAGGGCTACTCGTTCGAGAGCAAGATCGTGGGCGGGGCGGTGCCGAAGGAATACGTTCCTGGTGTCGAGAAGGGCATCCAGTCGGTGATGGACTCGGGGCCCCTGGCCGGCTTCCCGGTGATCGACTTCAAGGTGCAGCTGATCGACGGCGCCTACCACGATGTGGACTCGTCGGTGCTGGCGTTCGAGATCGCCTCGCGGGCGGCGATGCGCGAGGGGCTGAAGAAGGCCGGCGCCAAGCTGCTCGAGCCGATCATGAAGGTCGAGGTGGTGACCCCGGAGGAATACACCGGCGGCATCATCGGCGACCTGACCTCGCGCCGGGGGCAGGTGCAGGGCCAGGAGAGCCGCGGCAACGCCAATGTGATCAACGCCTACGTGCCGCTGGCGAACATGTTCGGCTACATCAGCACGCTGCGCTCGATGTCGTCCGGCCGGGCACAGTTCACCATGCAGTTCGACCACTACGAGCCGGTGCCGTCGAACATTTCGGAGGAAATCCAGGCGAAGTACGCGTAACGGCGCGCGCCTGATCAGGGGATCCGCCCGCGGCCAGACCGCCGGGCACAAGGAACAAGAAGGAGGCCACCATGGCGAAGGCAAAGTTTGAGCGCACGAAGCCGCATGTGAATGTGGGGACGATCGGTCATGTTGACCACGGGAAGACGACGCTGACGGCGGCGATCACCAAGTATTTTGGCGAGTTCAAGGCCTATGACGCGATTGACGCGGCGCCTGAGGAGAAGGCGCGCGGGATCACGATCTCGACGGCGCATGTGGAGTACGAGACGCCGAACCGGCACTACGCGCATGTGGATTGCCCGGGTCACGCGGACTACGTGAAGAACATGATCACGGGCGCGGCGCAGATGGACGGGGGCATCCTTGTGTGCTCGGCGGCGGACGGTCCGATGCCGCAGACGCGCGAGCACATCCTGCTGGCGCGGCAGGTGGGCGTTCCGGCGCTGGTTGTGTACCTGAACAAGGTCGACATGGTGGACGACGAGGAGCTTCTGGAGCTGGTGGAGATGGAGGTGCGCGAGCTGCTTTCGTCCTACGACTTCCCGGGCGACGACATTCCGATCGTGAAGGGCTCGGCGCTGGCGGCGCTGGAGGGGCGTGACCCTGAGATCGGGGAGAACTCGGTGCGGGCGCTGCTGGAGGCGGTGGACAGCTACATCCCGACGCCGGAGCGGGCGATCGACCAGCCGTTCCTGATGCCGATCGAGGACGTGTTCTCGATCTCGGGGCGCGGCACGGTGGTGACGGGTCGCGTGGAGCGGGGTGTGATCACGGTGGGCGAGGAAGTCGAGATCGTGGGCATCAAGCCGACGAAGAAGACGACCTGCACGGGCGTGGAGATGTTCCGCAAGCTCCTGGACCGGGGCGAGGCGGGGGACAACATCGGGGCGCTCTTGCGTGGCGTGGGCCGCGAGGAGGTCGAGCGCGGCCAGGTGCTGTGCAAGCCGGGCTCGGTGACGCCGCACACGAAGTTCGAGGCGGAGGCGTATATCCTGACCAAGGAGGAGGGTGGCCGCCACACGCCGTTCTTCACCAACTACCGTCCGCAGTTCTACTTCCGGACCACGGACGTGACCGGGACGGTGGACCTTCCGTCGGGGACGGAGATGGTGATGCCGGGGGACAACGTGAAGATGACGGTGAACCTGATCAACCCGATCGCCATGGAGGAGAAGCTGCGCTTCGCCATCCGCGAGGGCGGCCGCACCGTCGGCGCAGGCGTCGTCTCCAAGATCCTCGAGTAGAGGCCTACCGATTTCGCGGCCGGGGCGGGGCTCCGGCCGCGTGACGTTCCAGAACCTGCGAGCCTGAGAGGCGAGAGATGCAAGGTCAGAATATCAGAATCAGGCTTAAGGCCTTCGATCACCGGGTGCTGGACGCCAGCACCGCGGAGATCGTGAACACGGCCAAGCGGACCGGAGCGCAGGTGCGCGGCCCGATCCCGCTGCCGAACAAGATCGAGAAGTTCACGGTGCTGCGCGGGCCGCATGTCGACAAGAAGAGCCGTGAACAGTTCGAAATCAGGACGCACAAGCGTCTCCTGGACATCGTCGATCCGACGCCGCAGACGGTGGACGCGCTGATGAAGCTCGACCTCGCCGCCGGTGTCGATGTCGAGATCAAGCTCTGAGGAGGGCGTGATGCGCTCTGGAGTCATTGCAAAGAAGTTGGGCATGACCCGGCTCTTCCTGGAGGACGGGCGGCAGGTTCCTGTCACCGTGCTCCAGATGGAGAACGTCCAGGTCGTCGCCCAGCGCCTGCCCGACCGGGACGGCTACAGCGCCGTCCAGCTCGGCGCCGGCGAGGCCAAGGCGAAGAACACCACCCAGCCCATGCGCGGACATTTCGCGAAGGCCGAGGTGGCGCCGAAGCGGAAGATCGCCGAGTTCCGGGTGTCGCCCGAGAACCTGATCGGCGTCGGCGAGGAGATCACCGCCGACCACTATTTCGCCGGTCAGTTCGTCGATATCGCCGGGACCTCGATCGGCAAGGGTTTCGCCGGTTCGATGAAGCGGCATAACTTTGGCGGCCTGCGCGCCTCGCACGGCGTCTCGGTCAGCCACCGCAGCCACGGTTCGACCGGCGGCCGGCAGGATCCGGGCAGGGTGTTCAAGGGCAAGAAGATGGCCGGCCACATGGGCTCGGCGCGGGTGACCGTGCAGAACCTGCAGGTGGTGCGGACCGATGCCGAGCGCGGCCTGATCATGGTCAAGGGCGCGGTTCCGGGCTCGAAGGGCGGCTGGGTCACGATCAAGGATGCGGCCAAGAAGCCGGCGCCGGACAACGTGGTCCTTCCAGCGGCCCTCCGCTCGAAGGCGCGCGAGGCCGCTGCGGCGGCCGAGCAGGCGGCCCAGGAAGCCGCCGCCGCCGAGGCGGAGGCCGAGGCGAACCGCCTCGCCGAGCAGGAAGCGGCCCAGGCCGCGGCCGAGCGGAAGGCGGCGGAGGCGGGTGCCGCCGGAGAGGGCGCGGGCGAGTCTGGTGCTGACGGGTCGGGCGAGAAGTCCGACAAGGGCGGTGAGTCATGAAGATCAAGGCAATCAACATCGAGGCCAAGGCCGCCGGGTCGGTCGACCTGTCGGACGAGATCTTCGGGCTCGAGCCGCGCGCCGACATCCTGCACCGGGTGGTGCGCTGGCAACTGGCGAAGCGCCAGGCCGGCACGCACAGCACGCTGACCCGGGGCGAGACCAGCTACTCGACCAAGAAGATCTACCGCCAGAAGGGCACCGGCGGCGCCCGGCACGGCTCGCGCGGCGTGAACCTGATGCGGCACGGCGGCACCACCAAGGGGCCGACCCCGCGCAGCCACGCCCATGACCTGCCGAAGGCGATCCGCAAGCTGGGCCTGAAGCTGGCGCTGAGCGCGAAGGCCAAGGCCGGAGAGCTGATCGTGCTGGACGAGGCCAAGCTGGCCGAGCCCAAGACCAAGATGCTGGCCGAGAAGCTCGGCAAGCTCGGCTGGTCGAAGGCGCTGGTGATCGACGGCGCGAGCGTCGACGAGAACTTCGCCCGCGCCGCCCGCAACCTGACCGGCATAGACGTGCTGCCGAGCCAGGGAGCGAATGTCTACGACATCCTGCGGCGCGACCTGCTGGTCGTGACCAAGGCGGGGGTCGAAGCGCTGGAGGCCCGACTGAAATGACCGCCAAGGCAGAACTCTACGAAGTGATCCGGCGCCCGATCGTGACCGAGAAGTCGACGCTGGCCTCCGAGGCCAACGCGGTCGTCTTCGAGGTAGCGAAGAGCGCCACGAAGCCCTTGATCAAGGAAGCGGTCGAGACCGTCTTCGGGGTCAAGGTCAAGGCGGTCAACACGGTCCTGACCAAAGGCAAGGTGAAGCGGTTCCGCGGCCAGCTCGGCCGGCGCAACCACACCAAGAAGGCCTATGTGACCCTCGAAGAGGGCCACGCGATCGACGTGACCGGAAGACTCTGAGATAGAAAGACGGAAGACAGCAAGATGGCGTTGAAAACCTATAAACCGACGACGCCGGGCCAGCGCGGGCTGGTTCTGATCGACCGTTCGGGCCTGTGGAAGGGCCGCCCGGAGAAGACCCTGACCGAGGGTCTGACCCGCAAGGGCGGACGCAACAACACCGGACGGATCACCGCGCGCCGGCGTGGCGGCGGGGCGAAGAAGCTCTACCGGATCGTCGACTTCAAGCGGCGCAAGTTCGACGTGCCCGCGACGGTCGAGCGAATCGAGTACGACCCGAACCGGACCGCTTTCATCGCGCTGGTGCGCTACGAGGGCGGCGAGGTGGCCTACATCCTGGCGCCCCAGCGCCTGGCCGTGGGCGACAAGGTCGTCTCGGGCGCCAAGGTCGACATCAAGCCCGGCAACGCGATGCCGTTCAGCGGCATGCCGGTCGGCACCATCGTCCACAATGTGGAGATGAAGCCGGGCAAGGGCGGCCAGATCGCCCGCGCCGCCGGAACCTATGCCCAGTTCGTCGGCCGCGATGGCGGCTATGCGCAGCTGCGCCTGAATTCGGGCGAGATGCGGATCGTGCGCCAGGAGTGCATGGCGACGGTCGGCGCGGTGTCGAATCCGGACAACTCGAACCAGAACTTCGGCAAGGCCGGCCGGACGCGCTACCAGGGCAAGCGCCCGAGCGTGCGCGGCGTGGCGATGAACCCGATCGACCATCCGCATGGCGGCGGCGAGGGCCGCACCTCGGGCGGCCGGCATCCCGTGACCCCCTGGGGCAAGCCGACGAAGGGCCGCAAGACGCGGCGCAACAAGGCAACCCAGAAGTACATCCTGCGCTCGCGCCACGTGCGCAAGGGCAAGTAAGGAGGACGGCACATGGCAAGATCCGTCTGGAAGGGCCCGTTCGTCGACTCCTTCGTGCTCAAGAAGGCCGCGAAGGTGCGCGAGTCAGGACGCAACGAGGTCATCAAGATCTGGTCTCGGCGCTCGACCATTCTGCCGCAGTTCGTGGGCCTCACCTTCGGGGTCTACAACGGCCAGAAGCACATTCCGGTCAACGTGACCGAGGACATGATCGGCATGAAGTTCGGCGAGTTCTCGCCGACCCGGACCTATTACGGCCACGCGGCCGACCGGAAAGCGAAGCGGAGATAAGCGGATGAGCAAGGAAAAGAATCCCCGCCGCTGCGCCGACAACGAGGCAATGGCCCTGAACCGGATGCTGCGGGTCAGCCCGCAGAAGCTGAATCTGGTGGCGCAGATGATCCGCGGCGTGCCGGTGGACAAGGCGCTGACGATGCTGACCTTCTCGAAGAAGCGCATCGCCGCCGACGTCAAGAAGACCCTGCAGTCGGCGGTGGCGAATGCGGAGAACAACCACGGTCTGGACGTCGACGACCTGGTGGTGGCCGAGGCTTCGGTCGGCAAGAACATGGTGCTGAAGCGCGGCCGGCCGCGCGCCCGCGGGCGCTTCGGGCGGATCGAGAAGCCGTTCAGCCAGTTGACGATCAAGGTCCGCCAGGTAGAGGAGCAGGCCTAATGGGACATAAGGTAAATCCGATCGGCCTGCGCCTGGGCATCAACCGCACATGGGACAGCCGCTGGTACGCGGACTCCAAGGACTACGGCGATCTGCTGCACGAGGATCTGAAGATCCGCGCCTTCATCAAGAAGGAATGCGCCCAGTCCGGTATCAGCCGGGTGGTGATCGAGCGCCCGCACCGGAAGTGCCGGGTGACCATCCACACCGCGCGGCCGGGGGTGATCATCGGCAAGAAGGGCGCCGACATCGAGAAGCTGCGCCTGAAGCTGGCCAACCTGACCAAGTCGGAGCTGCACCTCAATATCGTCGAGATCCGCCGCCCCGAGCTCGACGCCCAGCTGGTGGCCGAGAACATCGCCCAGCAGCTCGAGCGCCGGGTGTCGTTCCGCCGCGCCATGAAGCGCTCGGTCCAGAACGCCATGCGCATGGGCGCCCAGGGGATCCGGATCAATGTCGCCGGCCGCCTCGGCGGAGCCGAGATCGCCCGCACCGAGTGGTACCGCGAGGGCCGAGTTCCGCTGCACACGCTGCGCGCCGATATCGACTATGCGCACTCGGAGTCCAAGACCGCCTACGGGAAAATCGGGGTCAAGGTCTGGATCTTCAAGGGCGAGGTGATGGAGCACGACCCGCAGGCGCGCGACAAGCGCCAGCAGGAGATGCAGGAAGGCGGCGCCGGGCGCCCGCAGCGCTGAGCCGGCCTGAGGAGAGACGACAATGCTTTCGCCAAAGCGAACGAAATTCCGCAAGCAGCACAAGGGCCGCATCCATGGCGAGGCCAAGGGCGGTTCCGAGCTGAACTTCGGCACCTTCGGCCTCAAGGCCATCGAGCCGGACCGGGTCAGCGCCCGCCAGATCGAGGCGGCGCGACGTGCCATGACGCGTCACATGAAGCGCCAGGGCCGCGTCTGGATCCGCATCTTCCCGGACGTGCCGATCAGCAAGAAGCCGATCGAGGTCCGCATGGGCAAGGGCAAGGGCACGCCGGAATACTGGGCGTGCAAGGTCAAGCCGGGCCGGATCATGTTCGAGGTTGACGGCGTGACGGAAGCTGTGGCAAGGGAGGCGCTCCGCCTCGCCGCCATGAAGATGTCGGTCAGAAGCAGGGTGGTTGTCCGCGAGGACTGGTAACCCGGAACGCCTGCGCCCCGCAGGGGGCGCGGCATGCGGTTTTGATGAATGATGCGGCGGGCCCGACCCTCCGCATATCTGTCAAGGAAGGAATGTCGCCATGAAGGCTGCAGAGCTGCGCGACAAGACACCGGATCAGCTCCGCGAGGAGCTCGAGTCGCTGAAGAAGGAGAGCTTCAATCTCCGCTTCCAGCAGGCGACCGGCGAGGTGGCCAGCACCGCGCGCATGCGCACGGTGCGGCGCGATGCCGCCCGGGTAAAGACGATCCTGAACGAGAAGGCCCGCGCGGCCGCCACGTCGGAATGAGGTAACGGACATGCCGAGGCGAATCCTTCAGGGCACCGTCGTCAGCGACAAGAACGACAAGACCGTCACGGTCCAGGTCGAGCGCCGCTTCACGCACCCTGTGATGAAGAAGACCGTGAAGAGCTACAAGAAGTACCGCGCCCATGACGAGGGCAACGCCGCGAAGGTTGGCGATTCGGTGCGCATCCGGGAGTGCCCGCCGCACTCGAAGTCCAAACGCTGGGAGGTCGTGACCCAGGCCGAGTGACCTGACACGACACCCGGTTTTGTCGAAACCAGGCCCGAGCCGCACGGAATAGAGCGGCGATGGGCCAAGGTCGGGAGAAACCTCCATGATCCAGATGCAGTCCAATCTGGACGTCGCCGACAACTCCGGCGCGCGTCGGGTTCAGTGCATCAAGGTGCTCGGCGGCGCCAAGCGGAAATACGCGGGCGTCGGCGACATCATCGTCGTTTCGGTAAAGGAAGCGATCCCGCGTGGCCGCGTGAAGAAGGGCGACGTGCGCAAGGCCGTGATCGTGCGCACTGCCAAGGAAGTGCGCCGCGACGACGGCACCTCGATCCGCTTCGACCGCAACGCGGCGGTGCTGCTCTCGAACAACCTCGAGCCGATCGGCACCCGCATCTTCGGCCCGGTCGTGCGCGAGCTGCGGGCGAAGAACTTCATGAAGATCATCTCGCTCGCCCCGGAGGTGCTGTGATGGCCGCAAAGCTGAAGAAGGGCGACCGCGTCGTCGTGCTCACGGGCCGCGACAAGGGCAAGCAGGGCGACATCCTGCGGGTGATGCCGAAGGACGGCCGGGCGGTCGTCTCGGGCATCAACATGGTGATCCGCCACACCCGCCAGACCCAGACCGCCCAGGGCGGCCGGATCTCGAAGGAAGCGGCGGTGGACCTGTCGAATATCGCGCTGGTCGATCCCAAGGACGGCGGCCCGACCCGGGTCGGCTTCAAGTTCCTCGAGGACGGCACCAAGGTGCGCTTTGCCAAGAAGTCCGGGGAGGTCATCGATGGCTGACGGCTCCACATATGTCCCGCGCCTGAAGGCGATCTATGACGGGCAGATCCGCGCCGCGCTCAAGGAGGAGTTCGGCTACAAGAACGACATGCAGATCCCGCGGCTCGACAAGATCGTGCTGAACATGGGGGTCGGCGGTGCCGTCTCGGACTCGAAGAAGATCAAGGCCGCCCATGACGACCTGATGCTGATCGCCGGCCAGAAGCCGATCATCCGCAAGGCGCGGACCTCGATCGCGACTTTCAAGCTGCGCGAAGGCATGCCCATCGGCGTCAAGGTGACCCTGCGGCGCGAGCGGATGTACGACTTTCTCGACCGCCTGGTAATGATCGCGATGCCCCGCATCCGCGACTTCCGTGGCCTCCGGGGCAAGCATTTCGATGGCCGCGGCAACTTCGCCATGGGGATCAAGGAGCACATCGTGTTCCCCGAGATCGACTATGACCAGGTCGAGGAGATCCGCGGCATGGACATCATCATCACGACCACCGCGTCCACGGACGCCGAAGCGAAGGCGCTGTTGAAGCATTTCAACATGCCCTTCGCGAACTGACCGGGAGGAACCGGACATGGCCAAGACAAGCATGGTCGAGCGGGACCGGAAGCGGGCGCGGATGGCGGCTCAGTATGCCGAGAAGCGCGCCAAGCTGAAGGAGATCGCGAAGGACGAGAGCCTCCCGATGGAGGAGCGGTTCAAGGCGCGCCTGAAGCTCGCCAAGCTGCCGCGCAACTCGTCCCCCACCCGGCTGAAGAACCGCTGCCAGGTGACCGGGCGGCCCCGGGCTTACTACCGCAAGCTCAAGATGAGCCGCATCGCGCTCCGCGATCTCGCCTCGCGTGGCGAGATCCCGGGCATGGTCAAGTCGAGCTGGTGAGGAGGGCAAGATGGCAGTGAACGATCCTCTCGGCGATATGCTGACCCGCATCCGCAATGCGCAGATGCGGTCGAAGTCGACCGTCAAGACCCCGGCGTCGCGCCTGCGCGGCTGGGTGCTCGACGTGCTTGCGGCCGAGGGCTACATCCGTGGCTACGAGAGCGTCGAGGCGGCCAGCGGCCGCCCGGAGTATGAAATTTCGCTCAAGTACTTCGACGGCCAGCCCGTGATCCGCGAGCTGAAGCGCGTCTCCACCCCCGGCCGGCGCGTCTACGCCTCGGTCAATGAGATGCCTTCGGTGCGCAACGGCCTCGGCGTGTCCATCGTCTCGACCTCGAAGGGTGTCATGTCCGACTCCCGCGCCCGGGCCGAGAATGTGGGCGGCGAAGTCCTCTGCACCGTATTCTGAGGAGGGAGCGGCAATGTCACGTATCGGCAAGCGTCCGGTCCCGCTCCCGAAGGGAGTGACCGCGTCCGTCACGGGCCAGACCGTCCAGGTCAAGGGCCCGAAGGGCACCCGCAGCTTCACCGCGACCGACGATGTCGACCTCAAGCTCGAGGCCGAGACCGTCCGCGTCGTGCCGCGCGGCAGCTCGAAGCGCGCGCGCCAGCAGTGGGGCATGACCAGAACCTGCGTCGCCAACTTGGTGACCGGCGTCACGGACGGGTTCAAGCGCGAGCTCGAGATCACCGGTGTCGGCTACCGCGCACTGGTCCAGGGCAAAACCCTGAAGCTCAGCCTCGGCTACAGCCACGACGTCGACTATGCGATCCCGGAGGGCGTGCAGATCGTCTGCCCGAAGCCGACCGAGATCGAGATCAGCGGCATCGACGAGCAAAAGGTCGGCCAGGTCGCCGCCGAGATCCGCGACTGGCGCCGGCCCGAGCCCTACAAGGGCAAGGGAATCAAGCACAAGGGCGAGTACATCTTCCGCAAGGAAGGGAAGAAGAAGTAAGGAGCGCATCCATGGCGAACAGCAAGCGAACCCTGTTCCAGCGGCGCCGCCTGCGCGTCCGGAACAAGATCAAGAAGCTGGCGGACGGCCGTCCGCGGCTGAGCGTCCACCGCTCGCTGAAGAACATCTCGGTCCAGGTGATCGACGACGCCCAGGGCCGGACCCTGGCCGCCGCCTCGACGCTGGAGCCGAAGCTCGGCCTGATCGGCAAGAACAACCGCGAGGCGGCGGCCAAGATCGGCGCCGAGATCGCCGCGCGGGCGACGGCTGCCGGGGTTGGCGAGGTGTTCTTCGACCGCGGCGGCTATCTCTACCACGGCAAGATCAAGGCCCTGGCCGACGCTGCCCGCGAGGGCGGCCTGAAGTTCTGAGGAGACGGGAATGGCAGAGCGTGAAGGCAGACGGGACCGGGGTCCGCGGCGTGACCGCCGCGAGGACGACCGTGACAGCGAACTCCAGGACCGCCTGGTCGCGATCAACCGCGTCTCGAAGACGGTGAAGGGCGGCAAGCGCTTCGGCTTCGCGGCGCTTGTGGTCGTCGGCGACCAGAAGGGCCGCGTGGGCTTCGGCTCGGGCAAGGCCAAGGAGGTACCGGAGGCGATCCGCAAGGCCACCGAGGAGGCCAAGCGGAGCCTGGTACGGGTGCCGCTCCGCGAGGGGCGGACCCTGCACCATGACATGGAAGGCCGCTGGGGCGCCGGCAAGGTGGTGATGCGCACCGCCCCGCAGGGCACCGGCATCATCGCCGGCGGCCCCTGCCGCGCGGTGTTCGAGATGCTGGGAATTCAGGACGTGGTCGCCAAGTCGACCGGCAGCCAGAATCCCTACAACATGGTGCGGGCCACCTTCGATGGGTTGAAGCGAGAGCTTTCGCCCCGCCAGATCGCGGCGCGGCGCGGAAAGAAGGTGTCCGACATCCTGCCCGTCCGCGGTGGCGAGGCGCCGGCCGAAGCCTCGGCCGAGTGAGCGGGAGAACCGACATGGCCAAGGCAAAGACCAAGGGAACGGGCAAGACGATCGTCGTCAAGCAGGTTGGCAGCCCGATCCGCCGCCCGGCCGAGCAGCGCGCGACGCTGATCGGCCTCGGGCTGAACAGGATGCACCGCACCCGCGAACTCGAGGACACGCCATCGGTTCGCGGTATGGTGAACTCGATCCCGCACCTGGTGCAGATCATCGAGGAGCGCGGGTAGTCGGGGGCCGGTGCGTGCCAGCACGCACCCGTGCCCGGAAGCCGTAGGGAGCGTGCTCGCACGCCCCATCATGTGAGAGGCTGTGGCGGCAGGCATGGACGCATCGGCCTGCCGGTCCGGCAAGAGGAGAATGCGTCATGAAGATCCATGAGCTGAGAGACAATCCGGGCGCGACCAAGAAGCGCAAGCGCATCGGCCGCGGCCCGGGCTCGGGCACCGGCAAGACCGGCGGCCGGGGCATCAAGGGCCAGACCTCGCGGTCGGGCGTCGCCATCAAGGGCTTCGAGGGCGGGCAGATGCCGCTCCACCGGCGCTTGCCGAAGCGGGGCTTCACAAATATCTTCGCCAAGGATTTCGCGGTGGTGAATCTGGGCAACATCCAGAAGTTCATCGACGCTGGCAAGCTGGACGCCAAGGCGACCATCGACGAGGCTGCGCTGGTGAGTTCCGGCTTGGTCCGCCGCCGCCTCGACGGGGTCCGGGTGCTTGGCAAGGGCGCCCTGACCTCGAAGGGCGTCAAGATCGAGGTAACCGGGGCCAGCAAGTCCGCGGTTGCCGCGGTCGAGGCCGCCGGGGGCTCGCTGACCGTGACCGCCGCCTCTGCGGACGCGGCGGCCGAGGGCTGAGACGCGCCGGCTCCTCGCGGGGCTGGATCCGGGCTTGAGGCGCGCCGCAGCGGAACCCTGCTGCGGCTTTCGACGGCGAGAGAGAGCGAGACATGGCATCAGTTGCCGAACAGATGGCGGCCAATCTGAGCTGGAGCGCGATCGGCCAGGCGAAGGACCTGCAGCGGCGGATCTTCTTCACCCTCGGGCTGCTGATCGTCTACCGCCTCGGCACTTTCATTCCGATGCCGGGCATCGATACCGAACAGCTCAAGATCTTCATTGAGCAGACCCAAGGCGGCATCCTTGGCGTCTTCAACATGTTCGCCGGCGGGGCGGTCAGCCGGATGGCGATCTTCTCGCTCGGGATCATGCCCTACATCTCGGCCTCGATCATCATGCAGCTCGCCTCCTCGATGGTGCCCTCCCTCGAGCAGCTCAAGAAGGAGGGCGAGCAGGGCCGCAAGAAGATCAACCAGTACACCCGCTACGGCACCGTGCTGCTGGCCACCGTGCAGGCCTACGGCATCTCGGTCGGCCTCGAAGGCCAGGGGCTGGCGCTCGATCCGGGAGCCTTCTTCCGGGCGGCCGCGGTGATCACGCTTGTCGGCGGCACCATGTTCCTGATGTGGCTCGGCGAGCAGATCACCGCGCGCGGCATCGGCAACGGCATCTCGCTGATCATCTTCTCGGGCATCGTGGCCGAGCTGCCCGGCTCGCTCGCCCAGTTCTTCGAGCTGGGACGCACCGGCCAGATCAACACGCTGGTCATCATCGGCGTGCTGATGCTGGCGGTCGCGGTGATCTATGTGGTGGTCTTCATCGAGCGCGCCCAGCGCCGGATCCTGATCCAGTATCCAAAACGCCAGGTCGGCAGCAAGATGTTCGGCGGCGAGAACTCGCACCTGCCGCTGAAGATCAACACCGCGGGCGTCATCCCGCCGATCTTCGCCTCGTCGCTGCTGCTGCTGCCGACAACCATCGCCACCTTCTCGATCGCCAACGGCGACGCGGGATGGATGGGCACGGTGGCGGCGCTGCTCGGCCGCGGCCAGCCGCTGTTCCTGTTGCTGTTCGCCGGGCTGATCGTGTTCTTCGTGTTCTTCTACACCGCGGTCGTCTTCAACCCGGACGACGTGGCCGAGAACCTGAAGAAGCATGGCGGCTTCGTGCCTGGCATCCGGCCCGGCAAGCGGACGGCGGAGTACCTCGACTATGTGCTGACCCGGCTCTCGGTGGTCGGCGCCATCTACCTGGTCGCGGTCTGCCTGCTGCCCGAGGTCCTGATCGCCAAGGTCGGCGTGCCCTTCTACTTCGGCGGCACCTCGCTGCTGATCGTGGTGTCGGTGACGATGGACACGATCACCCAGGTGCAGAGCCATCTCCTGGCCCACCAGTACCAGGGCCTGATCAAGAAATCCAAGATCCGCGGCCGCTGAGCTGGCCGGGCCGCCGCGCGAAGGGGGACCGATGAACATCATTCTGCTCGGCCCGCCGGGCGCGGGAAAGGGAACCCAGGCGCGGATCCTGATGGACGGAATGGGGCTGATCCAGCTCTCGACCGGCGACATGCTGCGCGCCGCCGTCGCCGCCGGGTCCGAGGTCGGCCGCAAGGCCAAGGCGGTGATGGAGGCGGGCAAGCTGGTGTCCGACGAGATCGTCATCGGTGTCGTCTCCGACCGGCTCGACCAGCCGGACGTGGAGGCTGGCGTGATCTTCGACGGCTTCCCGCGCACCGCCCCGCAGGCCCGAGGCGCTGGACCGGCTGCTGGCCGAGAAGGGGCTGAAGCTGGACGCAGTGGTCTCGATGGATGTGGACGACGACCTGCTGGTCGACCGGGTCTCGGGACGCTTCACCTGCGCGAAATGCGGCGAGGGCTACCACGACACCCACAAGCGGCCGAGGACCGACGGAGTCTGCGATGGCTGCGGGTCGACGGAGTTCAAGCGCCGGGCCGACGACAATGCCGAAACCGTGCGCGCCCGGCTGACCGCCTACCACGCGGACACGGCGCCGCTGATCGAGTATTACCGGGGCACCGGCAAGCTCAGGACCGTCGACGGCATGGCCGATATCGCCGAGGTGACGCGGTCGATCCGCGCCGCCTTGGAGAAAGGCTGAGAATTAGGTCAATCCCCGCCGTCTCCGGGGCTTGACGGGGAGGTGCGCCCGGCTATAGTGCGCGCTTCCTGAGGACATGAGAGTCGCCTCCGCCACTGTTCACCTCTTGGCGGAATGCGGGATGTGGTCCGGACCCAGACCGGTCCCAACTCTTGGGAGGCGAGAACGGCCGGCGCTTGCGTCGGCTTCTTTTGGATTTCAGCCCGCGACAGCGGGCCAGGACGACGGAGCTGGAGCAGTGGCGCGCATCGCAGGCGTTAACATTCCGACCAACAAGCGGGTGCATGTGGCACTCACCTATATCCATGGCATCGGCGACACCTCGGCCCGCAAGATCTGCGAGGCCGCCGGCGTGGACGTGGGCCGCCGGGTCAACGAGCTGTCCGACGCCGAGGTGCTGGCGCTGCGCGAGCACATCGACCAGAACTACCAGGTCGAGGGCGACCTGCGGCGCGAGGTCGCGGTCAACATCAAGCGGCTGATGGATCTCGGTTGCTACCGCGGGCTGCGCCACCGTCGCGGCCTGCCGGTGCGCGGCCAGCGTACCCACACCAATGCCCGGACCCGCAAGGGCAAGGCGAAGCCGATCGCCGGCAAGAAGAAGTAAGGAGGCCGGAGAATGGCTCGCGAGAAACGCGTTGCGCCGAAGCGCAAGGAACGCAAGAACATCACGGCGGGCGTCGCCCATGTGAACTCGTCGTTCAACAACACCATGATCACCATCTCGGACGCGCAGGGGAACACCATTTCCTGGTCGTCGGCAGGCCATTGCGGCTTCAAGGGCTCGCGCAAGTCGACTCCCTATGCGGCGCAGATGGCCGCCGAGGATGCGGGCCGCAAGGCGCAGGAGCATGGCGTGCGCAACCTCGAGGTCCTGGTACAAGGCCCCGGCGGCGGTCGCGAATCGGCGCTACGGGCGCTGCAGGCGGTGGGGTTCACGATCAGTTCGATCAAGGACGTGACGCCGATCGCACATAACGGCTGCCGGCCGCCGAAACGCCGCCGCGTCTGAGACGACTCTTTCGCGGCTCGCGGCCTGTCCGATCCGGGCGGGCCGTTTGCCGTTCCTCGGGGGCGCCCGGCCGAGGGATCCGGCCCGGCGCGAGCATGGAGGACCATGAAGTGATCCACAAGAACTGGCAGGAACTGATCAGGCCGGCAGGCCTCGACGTGGAGGCCGGACTCGATCCGAGCCGTCATGCTACCGCTGTTGCCGAGCCGCTGGAGCGCGGCTTCGGACTGACCCTCGGCAACGCGCTCCGGCGCGTGCTGCTGTCGTCGCTCCAGGGCGCCGCAATCACCGCGGTGCAGATCGACGGCGTGCTGCATGAGTTCTCCTCGGTGCCGGGCGTCCGCGAGGACGTGACAGACATCGTGCTGAACCTGAAGGGCGTCGCCGTCCGGATGGACGCCGAGGGCAGCAAGCGCCTTCAGCTCAACGCCACCGGCCCGGGCGTCGTGACCGCCGCCGACATCACCGAGGTGATGGGCGTCGAGATCATCAACAAGGGCCACGTGATCTGCCATCTCGACGACGGCGCCAGCGTCCACATGGAGCTGACCGTCGCCACCGGCAAGGGCTATGTGGCCGCCGACAAGAACCGGCCCGAGGATGCCCCGATCGGCTTCATTCCGGTTGACGCCCTCTACTCGCCGGTCAAGCGGGTCTCCTACAAGGTCAGCCCGACCCGCGAGGGCCAGGTGCTGGACTACGACAAGCTGGCGATGACGGTCGAGACCAATGGCGCGCTGAGCCCGGAGGACGCGCTGGCCTATGCGGCCCGCATCCTGCAGGATCAGCTCCAGACCTTCATCAACTTCGAGGAGCCGAAGGAGGCCGGTGCCGCATCCGAGGACGAGGGGCTGGAGTTCAACCCGCTGCTGCTGAAGAAGGTCGACGAGCTCGAGCTCAGCGTCCGATCGGCCAACTGCCTGAAGAACGACAACATCGTCTATATCGGCGACCTGATCCAGAAGACCGAGGCGGAGATGCTGCGCACCCCGAACTTCGGCCGCAAGTCGCTGAACGAGATCAAGGAAGTGCTGGCCACCATGGGCCTGCACCTCGGCATGGACGTTCCGGACTGGCCGCCCGACAACATCGAGGACCTGGCCAAGAAGTTCGAGGACGCATTCTAGGACGACGGGCCAAGACCCACCCTGCGGCAACTCGCAGGGTGGGTTTTCAAGCCCATCACTCCGGGCACTTGCCCCAAGGAGGCCGCCGCTAGATGCGGCCGGACAAAGTATAAAGGAGACGACGACATGCGCCATGGTCATGGCTACCGCAAGCTGAACCGCACCTCCGAGCATCGCGGCGCGATGCTCGCCAACATGGCTTGCTCGCTGATCGAGCATGAGCAGATCAAGACCACGCTGCCGAAGGCCAAGGAGCTGAAGCCCTACGTCGAGAAGCTGATCACGCTGGCGAAGCGCGGCGACCTGCATGCGCGCCGGCTGGTGGCCTCGCGGATCGGCCAGGAGGCGGCGGTCGAGAAGCTGTTCGCGATCCTGGGAGCGCGTTACAAGGACCGGCAGGGCGGCTATGCCCGGGTGCTGAAGGCGGGCTTCCGTTACGGCGACATGGCGCCGATGGGGATCGTCGAGCTGGTCGACCGGGACCCCGCAGCGAAGGGCGCCGGCGACCGGGCCCGCATCGCGGCCGCCGAGGCCGCCGAGGAAGAGTGATCTCCCGCTGAAAGGGCGCGGCGACGATGCTGGAAGCCATCGCCGCCAACGTCGTGATCTTCGCCGCCGCGGCGCTGCAGGCCTCGACCGGGGTCGGCTTCGCCATGGTGGCGGTGCCGCTTCTGGCGCTGATCAGCTTGGCCTGGGTGCCGGCGCCGATGCTGGTCTGCAACATCCTGCTCTCGGTCGCGATCATGCATCGCGGCCGCGCCGCCCTGGAGCCGGCCGAAGCGCCGCCGCTGGCCATCGGCCTGGTGATCGGCACCCTTGCCGGAGCCGGGGTGCTGGCGCTGATCGGCGGCGAGGGCCTGGGCGTGCTGATCGGCGCCATCATCATCGTGGCGGTCGGCGCCAGCCTGTTCACCCCGCCGATAGCCATCACCCGGCTGCGGCTGCTGGCGGCGGCTTCCGTCGGCGGCGCGGTCGGGATCATCGCCGCCATGCACGGCCCGCCGCTGATCATCCTCTATCAGCGGGAGGATCCGGAGAAGGTGCGCGCCACCATGGCGGGCGTGTTCCTGTTCGGCTGCTTCCTGGCGCTCGGATCGCTCTGGCTGACCGGCCTCCTCGGACTCGAAGAGCTTCGCAGAGGCGCATTGCTGCTACCGGGGGTCGGCCTCGGCTATCTGGCCGGGCGCCGGCTCGCGGGGAGACTCTCGCCCCGGGCGGCGCGCCATGCCATGCTGTCGGTCTCGGGCGCGGCCGGCCTGGCGCTGCTGCTGCGCTCGCTCTGATCTCCGAAGCCGGGCGCAAGCTTGGCGGCGGGCAGCCAAGTCCCTAACTATGCGGCAGGGAAACCGCCGCGTCAGGAGGCCGATCCGTGATCCCGCAGGCAATCCGCCTCGCCCTCATCGTCGCGCTGAGCGTGCCGGCCGGCGCCCTCGCGCAGGTCGTCAGGGTGCCCGAGAGCCAGGTCGAGATCACGCTCAGCTTCGCGCCCGTGGTGCGCCGGGCCGCTCCGGCGGTGGTCAACATCTACACCCGCAAGGTGGTTGAGCGCAGCGCCAGCCCCTTCGCCGGCGACCCGTTCTTCGAGCGCCTGTTCGGCGACCTGTTCTCCGGCGCCCCCACCCGGCCGCGGATCGAGAACTCGCTTGGCTCCGGGGTGATCGTCGATCCTTCCGGCATCGTGGTCTCGAACTATCACGTTGTCGGCGGCGCCGACGAGATCACCGTGGTGCTTTCCGACAGGCGCGAGTTCGAGGGCAAGGTTATCCTGGCCGACAGGGAGGCCGACCTGGCGGTGGTCAAGGTCGAGAATGCGAAGAACCTGCCGGCGCTGGAGCTGCGGGATTCCGATTCGCTCGAGGTCGGCGAACTGGTGCTTGCCATCGGCAACCCCTTCGGCGTCGGCCAGACCGTGACCAGCGGCATCGTCTCGGGTCTCGCCCGGTCGGGCGGAGTGCGCGAGCAGGGGATGGGCTACTTCATCCAGACCGACGCGCCGATCAATCCGGGCAATTCCGGCGGTGCGCTGATCGATATCAAGGGGAGGCTGATCGGGGTCAACACGGCGATCATCAGCCGTTCGGGCGGCTCGAACGGCATCGGCTTCGCGGTGCCCGCCAATCTGGTTTCGCGGATGATCACGGCGGCGCAGGCCGGGGCGAGCGCCCTCGACCGGCCCTGGCTCGGTATCGACCTGCAGCCGCTGACGGCGGAGCTCGCCGAGGCGATGGGCTTCGACCGGCCGGTCGGAGTTCTCGTCGGCCAGGTGCACCCGGCAAGCCCCTTCGTGGCGGCGGGGATCGGCACCGGCGACGTGCTGCTGGCGATCGACGGCGATGCGGTCAATACGCCCGCCGAGCTCGCCTTCCGCGCCGCGACCCTGGGGACCGGGCGGAACGTGCAGGTGCGCTACCTGCGCGACAATGTCGAGCGGGCAACGACAGTCGCCCTCGCCGGCGCGCCGAACCGGCCGGAACGCGATCGCACCACGCTCGAGGCGCCGCGCGGCCTGCGCGGGGCGACCGTCCTCAACCTCAACCCGGCGGTGATCGAGGAGCGCTCGCTGCCGGTCTCCAGCGGCGGCATCCTGGTCGAGGCGGTCGGCGGGCCGGCGCGCCGCAGCGGCCTCAAGCCCGGCGATGTGATCCTTGCGGTGGACGGGCGCGCTGTAGGCAACGTGGACGAGCTCGAGCGCGCCCTGCCGCGGCTCGGCGGCGTGGTGCTCGGAGTCGAGCGCGACGGCCGGCGCGGCCGGCTGAAGATCGGCGAGTGAGGCGGGGAGACGGGCCCGATGACCGACCTCTTCGACCGTCCGCCGGACAGCCCCGCCGCCGCGCCGGGCGGCAAGGGCCGAAGCGCGCCGCACCCGCTGGCCGACCGGCTGCGCCCGCGCCGCTGGCGGAGGTGGTCGGGCAGGACAAGCTGCTGCACGGAGGGCCGCCGCTTGGCGACATGCTGGCGGCGGGCAAGCTCGTCCTCGCTGATCCTCTGGGGGCCGCCGGGCGTCGGCAAGACCACCATCGCGCGGCTGCTGGCGGCCGAGACCGATCTGCATTTCGTGCAGATCAGCGCCATCTTCACCGGCGTCGCCGACCTGCGGAAGGTGTTCGAGGCGGCGCAGGCTGCGCCACGGCCAGGGCCGGGGCACGCTGCTGTTCGTCGACGAGATCCACCGTTTCAACAAGGCCCAGCAGGACGGCTTCCTGCCGCACATGGAAGACGGGACGTGATCGTGCTGGTCGGGGCGACGACCGAGAACCCCTCCTTCGAGCTCAACGCGGCGCTGCTCAGTCGCGGCGCAGGTGATGCGTGCTGCGAGCGCCTCGACGCTGAGGACCTCGAGCTGATCCTGGCGCAGCGCGCCGAGACCGAGGACGGGCCGCGCCTGCCGCTGACCGCCGAGGCGCGCGCGGCGCTGATCGAGATGGCCGACGGCGACGGGCGGGCGCTCCTGAACCTCGCCGAGCAGGTGCAGCGGCTTCGGGACCGGCGCCGTTCGGCCCTGCCGATCTCGGCCGCCGGCTGAACCGCAGGGCGCCGGTCTACGACAAGACCGGGGACGAGCACTACAACCTGATCTCGGCCCTGCACAAGTCGGTGCGCGGCTCGGACCCGGATGCCGCGCTCTACTGGCTGGCGCGGATGCTGGAGGCGGGCGAGGACCCGCGCTTCCTTGCGCGCCGGGTCACCCGGATGGCGGTCGAGGACATCGGCCTGGCCGATCCGGAGGCGATGCGCCAGGCGCTGGCCGCCTGGGAGACCTACGAACGGCTCGGCTCGCCCGAGGGCGAGCTCGCCATCGCGCAGGCGGTGATCTACATGGCGCTGGCCCCGAAATCGAACGCCGCCTACACCGCCTATGGCGCGGCGCGGAAGATCGCGGCGCGCACCGGCTCGCTGGCCCCGCCCGACCATATCCTGAACGCGCCGACCCGGATGATGAAGGAGATGGGCTACGGCGCCGGCTATGCCTATGATCATGACGCCGAGGACGGGTTTTCGGGGCAGGACTATTTCCCCGAAGGCATGGCGCGGCCGGCACTCTATCGCCCGGTCGAGCGCGGCTTCGAGCGCGAGATGATGAAGCGCATGGCCTGGTTCGCAAAGCTCAGGCGCGAACGCGGCGGCGACTGATCGGGGGGTGCGATGGAGAAGGTCCTTATGGTGGCGCTGGGGGGCGCGCTAGGGGCGTCGCTGCGCTACGCGACGGTGGCATGGGCCGGGCGGGCGCTGGGGCATGGCTTCCCCTGGGGAACTGTGATCGTCAACGTGGCGGGCTCTTTCGCGATGGGGGTTGCCGCGGTCGCGATGATGGACCGCTTTCCGGGCAGCTGGGGCCGGTTCGGCCCGTTCCTGATGACCGGCGTGCTGGGCGGCTTCACCACCTTCTCGGCCTATTCCCTGGATGCGCTGTTCCTGATCGAGCGCGGCCGCAACCTGGCGGCGGCGGGCTATATCGGCGGTTCGGTCGTGCTGTCGATCGGCGGGCTCTGGGCCGGGTTGGCGCTGGCGCGGGGGCTCTGGGGCCAGTGAGCGAGGTGCAGCACCTGACCATCGGGCCGGACGAGGCCGAACAGCGGCTCGACCGCTGGTTCCGCCGCCTGTTCCCGCAGATCTCCCAGGGTCGGCTCGAGAAGCTCTGCCGCAAGGGCGAACTCCGGGTCGATGGCGGCCGGGTCAGGGCCTCGACCCGGGTCGCGCCCGGCCAGGTGGTGCGGGTGCCGCCGCTGCCGGAACCCGGGGACCTGCCGGAGCGGCCGGTTCCTGCGGCGCCGGCCGGCCCGGACCGGGCCGAGGCCGAAGCGCTGGGCGCCGCGGTGATCTGGCGCGACGACCACATGATCGTGATCAACAAGCCGCCCGGGTTGGCGGTGCAGGGAGGCAGCAAGCAGGTGCGTCATCTCGGCGCGATGCTGCCGGCGCTGCGCTTCGGCCGCGACGAGGACCCGCGCCTGGTGCACCGGCTCGATCGGGACACCTCCGGGCTCATGGTGCTGGCGCGGACCGGCAAGGCGGCGGTCGAGCTCGGGCGGATGTTCCGCTCGCGGGCGGTCGAGAAGATCTATGTCGCCGTCGTTGCCGGCCGGCCCGAACCGGCCCGGGGAACGATCCGCTACGGCCTGGTGAAGGCCGGCGGGCGCGGCGAGGGCGAGCGGATGCGGACCGTCCACCCGGACGAGGTCGCCGCGACCGAGGGCGCCCGGAACGCGACCACGGATTACCGGGTGATCGCCGCCGCCGGCAGACGCGCCGCCTGGGTGGCGCTGCGGCCGGTGACCGGACGCACCCACCAGCTGCGCGCCCACATGGCGGCGCTCGGCTGCCCGATCGCCGGTGACGGCAAGTATGGCGGCCGGAGCCAGGAGAACGAGGGCAGCGGCTGGGGCGCCGGCCTCGGCGGCGCGCTCAGCCGCAAGCTGCACCTGCACGCGGCGCGGCTGACGCTGCCGCATCCGGTCACCGGGCGGCAACTGACCTTCGCCGCGCCACTGCCCGAGCACATGGCCCGGACCTTCGCCTTTCTGGGCTGGGATCTGGCCGACCTGCCGGAGACGCCGTTCGGCGAGGGGTAAGGCAGCGAAGGGGATGCGCCGCCGCGGGTCGGATGCGCCCTCAGCGTCTCGCGCCGTCCCTTGCCGCCCTTCGCGGCAGGCGCCTCGGAACGTGGGGCCCCTCGGATCTTGATCGGGGACCCGGTCCCCGACCCGGACGCGCGCCCCAAGCGGGCCCGCGCCTCGGTCGCCACCGCTTTCTTTGCATCGTACCGGACTTGCGCTGTGCCTTTCTTGCCCCTTGGCCCTGTTTTAACCTTCGCCCGTGTTTCCTTCGCCTTGCATCCGGTGCTACTGGACCACCAGTTCGGCGTGCAGGGCGCCGGCGGCCTTGATCGCCTTCAGGATGTCGATCATGTCGCGCGGCCCGACGCCGAGCGCGTTCAGCCCGTCGACCAGGTTGGCGAGGGTCACATTGCCCTCGACCAGCGCCATCCGATTCTCGGCGCCCTGGTTGATGTCGATCGCGGTGCGCGGCACCACGATGGTTTCGCCGTCGGAGAACGGGTTCGGCTGCGAGGGGATCGGCGATTCGGTTACTTGGATCGACAGGCTGCCCTGGGCGACGGCGACCCGGCTGATTGTCACGTCGGCGCCGAGCACGATGGTGCCGGAGCGCTGGTCGACCACGACCCGGGCCTTGGTCGCCGGGGCGATTGCGATGTTCTCGATCAGGCTGATCAGCCGCGCCGGGCTCTCGCCCGCGAGTCCAAGATCGAGCGCCACCGTGCCGGCGTCGCTCATCCGCGCCACTTGCTGGCCGAGGCTGGCGTTGATCGCCGCCTCGATCCGGTGGGCGGTGGTGAAGTCCGGCTCGCGCAGGGCCAGGCGGATCTGCGCCATGTTGGCGAAGACGAAGGCGATCTCGCGCTCGACCCTGGCGCCGCCCGGGATCGCTCCGGCGGTCGGCACGCCGATTTGCGTGGTGGCGGCCTCGCCGGAGGCGCTGATCCCGCCGGCGATGATCGGCCCCTGGGCGACGGCGTAGATCTCGCCGTCGGCGGCGTTGAGCGGGGTCATCACCAGGGTGCCGCCGAGCAGGCTCCTGGCGTCGCCGATGGCCGAGACGGTGACGTCGATGCGGCCGCCGGCGCGGGCGAAGGGCGGTAGCGTCGCGGTGACGATCACCGCGGCGACGTTCCTGGTGCGGACACTCTCGCCGGCGATGTTGATGCCGAGGCGCTCGAGCAGGTTCGAGAGCGCCTCTTCGGTGAAGGGGCTGTTGCGGATGCTGTCGCCGGAGCCGTCGAGACCGACCACCAGCCCGTAGCCGACCAGGTCGTTGCCGCGCACGCCCTCGACTTCGACCAGATCCTTGATCCTGGGTGCGGCACCGACGGGCGGCGGGACGGCAAGGGAGGCGGCAACGGCGACGGCGAGGCCGAACAGGGCGGCGGCCATGCGCCGCAGCGGTGCTGGCCGCCGGCCGCCGCGACGCGGAGGCCGGGCCGGCAGGGGAGACGGTGGCCGGTCGCGCCCTGCCGGGTCGCTGCGCCATGTCCCGCTGCGCCATGTCCCGCTGCGCCATTTTCCGGGCAATCCGGCGCCTCATGCTCCCGCAGGCTTCCATCGGGCTCAGCGCAGGTAGCTGGCGAGCGACAGGTTGGCGAGACGGGCGGTGGTGATGTAGCTGGTCTCGAGCTGGGCCTCGAGCGCCGTGAGCTCGGTCGCCGCCTCGTACTGGTCGCGGCCGGTGAGCCCGTTATAGGCGAGTGCCAAGGTGACTTCCGCGGCCATGTGGCGGGCCTTTGCCGAAGCCATCCTCTCCTCGGCCGCGCCGATCCGCGCGGCGATACCGTTGAGCGCGTCGAGATTGTCGCGGAGCCCGGCGATTGCCCGAGTGGCGATGCCCTCGCGCGCGTCGGCGGGGATCGCGTTTTCCGGGTCGAAGGCGGCGGCCAGCGCCGCAAGATCGCGCAGGAGATGGCGCATCGGCGCCTCGTCTGCCCGGGCCGAGAGCGCGATCCGCTCGCCTTTCGCCACCTCGGTGGCAGGCGCATCGCCGGTGCCGCCGGTGTAGAGCGATGTGTCGAACAGATCGCCTGCCGCGGTGAAGGCGACAGTCAGGCTCGCATAGGCGGCGCCGGCGGTCGGTCCGGCTTCGAGGATGTTGGCCGAGGCCGAGAGGAACAGCTCGGCCGGGGCCACGGCGCCGCCGCCGCCGTCGCCGGCGAACAGGCTGCGCCCGCCGAAGCTCGAATTGAGCGCCGAGACCGCCGAGCCGAGCGCCACCCGTGCCGAGGCCGAAACGGCCATGCGGGCCGGGGAGAGGCTGGTGTCCAGCGAGGTCTGGCCGCTGGCGGCGAGATCGACCGCCAGGCCGCGCAACGCCTCGAGTGCGGCCTGGGTGACCCCGGCGCGGGCCCCGGCGAGGTCGATGATCTCGCGGAACTGCCCGGCCTCGGCCAGTGCCCGCTCGATCTCCAGCGCCTCGCCAATTCGGCCGCCAAGGGCATGGGCCGGGTCGGCGCGGCGGCCGGTCACCGCCTCCGTCCGCGCGGCATCGGCGCGGCCGCGCAGATCGGCGATCAGGCGCGCCATCAGGTCGGGGCGCGGTTGGGGCGGGAAGCCGGTGAGCGGGAAGGTCATGGGGTCAGATCTCCATCAGACGGTCCATCATCCGCGACGCGGCCTGGATCACCTGCACATTGGCCGCGTAGGCCTGCTCGATCCGGATCAGCGCCTGCAGCTCGGCGTCGTTGTCGACGCCAGCGCCTCGGCCTCGGCGGCGGCCAGGGTCGCGCGGCTGCCGGAGAAGGCGGCGACGTCGGCCTCGGCCGAGACCCGGTCGAAGGCGGCGAGCTCGGTCATCGCCGCGGCGGCGCCGGTGACCGGGCAGCGCCGGTCACCCGGAATCGCTCCGGCCGGCGGGGGCGGTCAGGGCATCGAGCATGGCGCCGCGGCAGGCGCCGTTGGCGGCAGGGCCGGGGCTTGCGGCGCCGAGCCGTCTCGCAGGCGCGCCGCGTCGCCGCCGGCGGAGGTCGGCAAGCGCGTTGACGCGAAGACGGCCGGCCAGACCGGCGGGCAGTTCAGTGGGTCGATGGGGTTGCCGTCGTCGGTGAACAGCCCGGGCTCGCCGGGAGCGACGGTGGGGTCGAGGCGGGGCGCCGCCGGCGAAGCCGTCCGGCGAGCTCGGCCTGCGAGCGCGTCGGCGCGGTCGGACAGGGCGGGGGCGAGCCGGTCGCGCACCGCGAACTGGCCGGCGAGCGCGCCGCCGGCGATGGCCTGGCTGCCGGGGCCGCCCGGAGTGATGTCGGCCCCGTTCAGGGTCAGGCCGGAAAGCGCGCCGGCGCCGCCGTCATAACGCATCGCGGGCGTGATCACCGGGCTCGGGGTGAACTCGATCCGCTGGGCGCGGGTATCGACCAGCTCAGCCCCTGGGCGGTCGTCGAGTTCGACCACGCCACCGTCGCGGCGATGCTCGCGGATCGGCACCACCGCAGCCACCCGGTCGATCAGCATCTCGCGCTGATCAACCAGTCCGGACGTGTCGCGGCCCAAGGCGGAGAAGATCTGGATCTGGCGGTTCAGGCGCGCGATCGTGGTCAGGGCTTCAGTTCACCTCCGAAACGAGCCGCGCGACCTCGTCGTCGGCGGTCTGGCGGACGCGCGTGCTTTCGGTCGATATCCGGTTGAACTTCGCGGCCACATCGCCGGCGGCCATGGCTGCGGCGGTCTGGCGCGGCGCAAGCTCCGGCGTCCCGGCCAGGTTGCGCAGCGCCGCCTCGAACCTTGCCAGATGGGCGGTCAGCGAATCGGCGTCGCCAGTGGCGCCGAGGCTGCGCTCGAGCCGGGTCAGGGCGCCGAGCTGCGCCTCGCCGCCGGCGAGGTCGCCATCGGCGATCCGGCGCGCCGAGGTCAGCTCCGGGCTTTCGGCCCGGTCGATCCCGGCCACCGCGACGCCGGTGCCGTAGCCGCCAATGACCGTGGAGGTCAGCGCCACCGAGCGGCTGGCATAGCCCTCGGTCAGCGCATTGGCGAGATTGCCCGAGGTGATCCCGGCGCGCGCTCCGGTGGCGGTCAGGCCGCTGATGGCGTTCTGGAGGGCACTCGAGATCGACATGGCGTCACCCTGGTGTTCGCTGCGGGGACGGCCCGCGCCATTGCGGCGTCAGCCGTCACCGCTTCAGGTTTGTGGTCTCCTGCAGCATCTCGTCGACGGTGCGGATGGTGGTTGCGTTCGAGGAATAGGCGCGCTGGGTCTGGATCAGGTCGGTGAGTTCGCGGGCGACGTCGACCGAGCTTTCCTGCAGCGCAAAGCCGACGATCCCGCCGACCGGCCCGGTATTGGCATCCCAGAGATAGATCCCCCCGGAGTCGGCCGATGGCGCGAAGGACTGGCCGTCCATCACGGTCAGGCCGTTGAGGTTGGGCACGTTGACCAGCGGGACCTGGAAAAGCGATCGGACCTGGCCGGTGTCGTAGATTGCCTGCAGGACGCCGGCGTCGCTGAACTCGAGGGTCTGCAGGTTGCCGGCAGGGGCGCCGTTCTTCGAGACGTTGACCGGCGCAAAGGGCGAATCGAGCTGGATCAGCCCGCCATTGACCCCCGGGGCGCCGATGAAGACGTCGATCGGCCCGTCGGCAACGGTGACCTGGGCGGTGCCGGTGAGGGCGTCGTCAGGCACGGCGCCGATGGGGGTCACCGCCAGCAGAGCGCCGCGGCCGGTGCGGGTCGCGTCGAATTCGAGGTCGATCTCGGCCACCGGCACAGTGGTGCTGGTGACGCTGTCGTAGAACGAGGCCCGCCACTGGTTGCTGCTGCCGGTCGCCGGCACGACCGGTGTGAACTCGACCCGCATCTGGTGACTGCGGCCGACGCTGTCGAAATACTCGAGCGTGGTCTCGTAGCTGTCTCCGGTGCCACCGGCTTCGGTCGCGCCCGCCGGCAGGTTGATGCCGAGGTTGATCTCGGTCGTCGGCTCGGAGACGGTGAGGAACGGCGAGATCTGCACCGGCACCAGGCTGGCCGGGCTCTCGCGCACCACCGGGCCGAGGAGCGCGCCATCGGCGTCGGTCGGCCAGCCAAGGAGCGCGAGGCCGCTGCGGGTGATCAGATAGCCTTCCTCGTCGCGGGAGAAGGCGCCGGTCGGGGCCATCTGGAACGGCCGCTCGATGACGCTGAGTCCGACCAACTCGGCAGTGGTGACCGGCAGCATGCCGCGCCCGGAGATCGAGATGTCGGTCGAGTTGCCGGTCGAGATCAGCGAACCCGCCGAAGTCCACGTCGCGGTAGGTGGCGACGGTCACGCCGCCGGCGGAATAGGCGTTCGACGACGAGGGCGTCACCAGCGCCGCGAAGTCCACGTCGGCGCGGCGGTAGCCATGGGTCGATGAGTTGGCGATATTGTCCGAGATCACCGCAAGCCGGGTCGCATTGACCGACAGACCCGCAACACCGGCATTGAGCGATCGACGACAAACTCATGGTACCACCTTTCTCGAACTCTCTCCGGGTTCCGGACCTGGCCTCCGCAGTGCGGATTCGCCTGCAGTATCCGGGTCGCCCCTTAAGCCTTTGCCTATGGGGCTTTGCCGCGCTCTGCGATGAATAGTGCATAAAAAACAATATGATAGCGTTTTGCAGAATAGCTAAAGAGCGGTTCGGGTAACGTTTGGGGTAACGGCGCGCAGAACTCACGGCAGGGGTATCGGATATGCCCTCGCCCCATGCCGCCGGGCGCCTTGCCGACGAGGTAGACGCCGCGCAGGAGCGGGGGGAGGTGGCGAAGCATGGCGGCGACCGCCGAGCAACGTTGCCAGATGGTAACGTTGCCCCAGCCACCATCTCCGACCTTGGCATCACCCGCCCCGAGCTTCACAAGGCGCGCAAGGTGCGGGATGCGGAGAAGGCGCAGCGAGCGCCCCTAGAGCCGCATCTCGCCCTTGGTGGTGGGTTGGAGTGCCCGGAAGCCTAGTCGGGCCTCTACGCGCTGCCCGTGAGCCTGCACGGGGACCGGGTGTTGCGAGCATGCCCGGTAGAGGCGCTATGTCTTAATTCACGGCGAAACCCGACGCCTCATACGGTCAGGGCGAACGGCAACTCATGACCCCAGCAGAAATAGATGGAGCGGCGGGCTTTAGATGACCCGCCGCTTCTCTCACTATAACCTCAAGCGAAAATGAAATCCGCATCGGTCAGTTTGACTCGGATCAGCGAAGCCCAAAAGCGTAACGCTATCCGCGGCGCCGGGCGCGCCAAACTCGATGACGGTAAAATCGCCACCGTCGAGCAGAAGTCATTCCGCTGATGTCTGTAAATCCGTAGGCGCTGACGTCAATCAGATCCCCGTCACTCTGACGGAAATCGCCCGATAGAATTCGTCCACCTCCAACCGGCGCGAAAACGAATGTATCGGCACCACCGACTGCGTCGTCATAAAAGACCTCGGCATCGCCCCACATTCGATCTGAACTATTGCCTGAGATCAATCGATCATCGCCGCCTTGGGCGTTGCCGTACATCCACCGGGCGTCGCCATGCAAACTGCTGAAGGTAACGTCGTCCCCAGCGATCAAACAATCATTGCCACCCAACGCACTCCCGCGCATCGTCACCGCATCGCCATAGAGATTGCTCTCGCTGTTAGTACCGAGGTGATCACCGCCACGAAGGTAATCGTTGCCGCCAACAGTGCGGTCCAGCATCTCGTTCGCGTCACCGATAAGGCGGTTCACATGTGCGCCCTCTCCCCCGATAAGCACGTCGTCGCCGCCCGATGCGTTTTCGGTCATACTATTACCGTCGCCGAAGAGTTCGTTTGAGACATAAAGAAAAATGTTTCCGGTTGTATTACTACTTCCAGTGAGCAGGTCGTCGCCGCCTTGAGTGTAACCAGACATAAAATCCGCGTCTCCCCAGGCATTCACATAACTATCGTCAAGTCCGGTCAATTGGTCATTGCCACCGCGTGCGTTTCCATACATGTTAGCCGCATCGCCATAGAGGTCGCTTTGACCGCCATTACCACCTAAAATCATGTCGTCGCCACCGGTAGTATTGTCGAACATAAAGGTGGCGTCGCCAATCATCTTGTAGTTGCCCCCATTTAGACCACCAAACAACTCATCATCACCGCCACGCGCGCTGTCGTGCATCTCCTCCGCGTCACCGATGATTTCATTGTCAAAAGTATTACTCCCACATAAGAGCGTATCATTCCCTCCCGATGTGCTGTCGTACATGTAGTGGGCATCGCCGTACATAATGGTATATTTGTCGCCGAAAACGGTGTCATCGCCGCCGCGTAGCACGTCATCGCCACCCGCCGCATAACCAAACATGATGTAGGCATCGCCGTAGAGCCAGCTCTCGCTGTTATCGCCGCCACGCAGGTCGTCATTTCCACCGACAGTGCGGTCCCGCATTTCATTCGCGTCGCCAAAGAGCTGGTTAAGCTCAGCGTAATCACCGCCGATTAGGGTGTCGTCACCGCCCGTAGCGCGATCCCACATGGTGTACTGTGCGTCGCCCCAGAGATAGTTGTCGGTCTCGCCGTTGCCTCCAATCAGGAGATCGCCGCCACCCGCAGCACGATCAGCCAAGACATTGCCGTCTCCGACCAACTTATTCTCGGTTGCACAGTCGCCACCATAAAGCTTGTCAGCCCCACCGATGCTGCGGTCGAGCAGGAGGTCGGAGTCGCCAATAAGTAAGTTCAGCGGAGCGGAGGCGCCACCAAAAAGGGTATCGTTGCCGCCTCGGGCGCGATCCGTTTGCCATCCCGTCGCATCCCCGAACGCGGTCCCACCTTCTCCCGCCGTTAGAGTGAACGTGTCGTCGTTCCCAATCGCATTTCCCGTGAGTTTGCCGTCGATTTCGTAAATGAGGCCAGCCATCGTCACATCCTCCAAAGGTTGAACACGCCGATAAACCTACTAGCTCCCCTATGGAAAATGGGCGCTCCTCGGAGTGCCAAGAAGCCTTGACTTCGATTAAGTGCGGCGGCGTGCCGCAGGCATTCTTTGGTGTCACTTAAGATTAGGAAAATGGTTCAAAGCGAACGCTCCTCTGCGCTTTAGCCAAGGTCTCCCTTGCGAAGCGTTTTCAACGTCAGCCTTTGAGCAAGGCATCGAGCTCGCTCTCGCCCCCATCTGCACCCGGCACCACCGCGATCAGCGCGAAGCGGTTGCGGGAAACCGGGTCGAGCCCGAGCCGGTCGGCGGTCTGTGCCAGTCTCTTCGCCTGCTGTTGCATGATCCCGATGCACGGGTGCGGGCGCACTTGGCCCTGACTGCCGCTGCACGTTGTGCCTTCGGCTTTCAACTGATTTCGGGCCGCGACCAGCAAAGACCACGATAGGCAGTGAACCGACATCACTGCCACGTCGCAGGCTGCGAAGTGACCGAGCGGCATCGCCTCGGTGATCCGATCCCACTCGCGTTTCGCCTCGGCGTCGGACTGCACGATGTCGGGCGCTTCAGCCAAGGGTGCCACATGATGCTCGGAACGGATCGGCCTGCGGCCCGGATTGCCCCGCAGGCGGACGATGTTCGGCGGTGTCGGTCGGCGGCCTTTTGTCATGGTTCACACTCCGAAAAATAGGATCCAATTTCGCGCGCGTTAGATTTTGTGAAGGGCGGTCGGTTTGTCGGCGAAAGGCTCCAGAGATTTACCTCCCCCGGGGGGCCTCATGGTGCTTTCCTGACCTGGATCTCAGTCGGCACGGAGCTTCATGGGTGCGCGCTTTATCATCAGCTAGTCTTATCATGAATTATAAATAGATAAAAATGATCGATATCTAAAAGCCGCTGCTATGCGGTACCCCATGGTCGGCCCAAGACACCGATGCGGCCATTGCAGTTGGCCCTTGAAGCAGAGGACGGAGATAGAGAACAGTCAGGTTCGAGCAATGCTGAACGGCAGGATTCTGACGGTCAGTCGACGTTCAGGGGGCGAAGAACGAATGGCAACTTGGTGCCAACGAACGGCCTAGCCCGGATGTTCAGGGGCGTCGATTGTTGCGCTCGAATCATCGGCAAATCATAGATTGGTTCTCCGACCGGCTTGGGGAGGACTTAACCGATGGTCGATGGGCTGATGGAGCAGACAGGTATGTCGCCCGATCTTGAGCTAGATGCGGCGCTTCGCGCCTTTGGAGAGGCTTGGGCGAAAGGCGATGCTGAAGCGCTTCGGTCGCTACTGTCACCAAGCTACACCCACAACGACGCATCGGGCGAGCATCTCACGTGCGAGCAGTGGCTCGCCTATGCCACGCGTCGGGCGGGGCGCGCTCTATCAGATCAAGTTCCGGGACGTCAAGACCCGCCTCTTTGGCGACTGGGCGGTCATCACCGGTTTCAACGATCCGACCGGCGGCGGTGTGTTCAATAAGGCCGACCGCCGGGACATGAGCCTGGTTTTCCTGCAGGTCTGGCGCCGGGAGAATGAGCGCTGGCTCGGAGGCGTTCCGGCAACTGCGGTGACAACCGAAGGTTACAGCTGACCCGCCGCGACATGGCCGAGTATCGCCTTCACTGTCTCGCCCGATCGGCGGCGCCAAGGTTGCGCTGATGCTGGAACTCTGCGGCACCGACTGGGAGCCGGCGTTCGTCGAGGCTACTACCACGGCGCCCATCGCACGAAGGAATTCCGGGCGATCAACGAAATGGCGGAAGTCCCGGTGCTGGAGCATGGTCAGTTCCGACTGACACAGTCAGGCTTAATCCTCGACTATCTGGCAGAGCAGCTCGGGCGCTTCGGGCCGCGGGATGCTGCGGAGCGCCGCGAGCTTTGGCGGTGGATTCTCTGGGACAACCACAAGCTCAGCTCCTACACCGCCACCTGGCGGTTCCTCACCAGCTTCGCGAGGAACGACCAGCAAAATGCGGGTGCTGCCGGGCTACAGGTGCCCGAGCTCGCGCCGCGATGGGCATTCTTGACGATCATCTGGCGAAGCGAGACTGGATCGTCGGCGAGGATATGACCATCGCCGATCTCTCCTGTGCCGGCTACATGTTCTATGCCGACGAGGTTCCGGTCGACTGGGAGCGCGAGTTCCCTAACCTCGACTTGCACGGTGGCAACAGTTACAGAACGGTTCGTGCAATGGGAACGTGTGCCGACCGCACGATTGGTTCCCGAGAAAGCAGCCCCCGGCCGAAGCCGAGGGCTGCCAAGTCGCGATTGGGGCAAGATGAACCCAATAACACCCGGCGCGAACCAGATTCCTTTCACCGTACCGGCGGACGGCCCCCGGGGGGATGGTGGGGGGAGACGGCGGACGGCGCGGCGGGCGATGAAAAGGCCCCCGGCCGGGACTGTCGGGGGCCTGACTCGTTGACCAACTTTACGCAGTAACACTCAGATAACACGCGAGTGCCGGAGTCCTTTCTCGCCTATCGGGCGAGTTGCACAAAAAAGCCCCCCGGCCGAGACCGGAGGGCAGGTCTGGGTAGATAACATCACAAGAAGCTCAATTGTTATCACCGGCCCGCAAGAGCGCCAGCGGAATTTGTGCGCCTGTCACGCCCGCCGGCGGGTGCGGCGGGATGGCGGGGGCGGATACTGGCGAGCGGAGTGAATGCGCAAATTAAAGGCCGCCCCGATACCCCGGAGCGGCCTGAAACTCTTACGCACTTGCACACACACATTGTCACCGTGGAGATGGCTGATATTTGGTGACGACTAAAACATCGTCCCGCAGAATGGCTAAATCAGGTACGAGAATAAGGTAATATTTAGTTGCCGATTGCGGGTTATTGGTCAGATACTCGCGCATAGGATGAGCGCAAGAATGAGCCCCGCCAAAGGGCAAGGCCAGCCGGGGAAACTCTCGGTTAACCGGTCTGCGACCCACCCGGCCCCGGCGCCGCCGGCGGGCTAGCGCGGGCAGTGGAAAGAGAGGCCGCCCAGAAGGGCGGCCGAGGTCCACGGACAGTCGAGGTACAGTGACGCCGAGCCGATCCCGAGGTTCGACGGGGGGAGTCTGGACTCGGGTGGCTCGGCACTTAAAGACTTGGTTGCGAATGAATTGGATTCAATGGCGATCCGCGCCCCTGCGGCAGGATGGCGCGGGCGGTTTCCCGGTCCACCCGCGCTGCTCTGAAAATGGTCCCGCTGGGCGGCGGCCGTACGGCGGCAATGCAGCCGTGACCGGGCGTTCGTCCGATGGCCGGGGAATGGCAACTTCGTGCCGATTTTGTTGATTTTCTTAATCGGGGTTGAATCTGGGCTGCGGCGCGTGATCCCGTTTTCCGAGGGATGGCTCGGGGGACGGGATGATGATGGGGATGCAGGCAGCGCCGGAGCGGCTGTTCTACGATTTCTGCCTTGAGGACCGGGTTCCGGCCGGTCACCTGTTGCGCCGGATCGATGGGTTTCTTGACCTGTCTGAGTTGCGGCGACGCTCAGGCCTTTCTACAGCAGGATCGGGCGGCCCTCGATCGATCCGGAGCTGATGATCCGGATGCTGATCGTGGGTTACTGCTTCGCGATCCGCTCCGAGCGCCGGCTCTGCGAAGAGGTCGACCTGAACCTTGCCTATCGCTGGTTCTGTGGCCTTGGCCTTGATGGCCGCGTGCCGGACCACTCGACCTTCTCGCTTAACCGCAATGGCCGGTTCCGTCAGAGCGACGTGCTCCGCCATGTGTTCGAGGCGACGGTCGCGCGCTCAATTGCCGAGGGGCTGGTGGGCGGGGAGGGCTTCGCGGTCGATGCAAGCCTCATTCAGGCCGATGCCAACAAGCAGCGTTCGGTGCCGGGACATGAATGGCGTATCGAGGACATCCCGGCTGATGCCACCCAGGCAGTGAAGGACTATCTGGCGACCCTGGACGACGCGGCCTTCGGGGCCGCCACCGAGGTCACGCCGAAGTTCGTCTCGCCCTCGGACCCGGCGGCGCAATGGACCGGGGCGCTGCGCGGCCCGGCCTTCTTCGCCTATGCCACCAACTACCTGATCGACACCGAGAACGCGATCATTGTCGATGTCGAGGCGAGCCGCGCGATCCGCACGGCCGAGGTCGGGGCGGCGCGGACCATGATCGACAGGACCGAGGAGCGCTTCGGGTTGAAGCCCCAGCGGCTCGCCGGCGATAGTGCCTATGGTTCGGCACCGATGCTGGCCTGGCTGGTCAAGGAGCGCCAGATCGCGCCGCATATCCCCGTCTACGACACCTCCAAGCGGGTGGAGGGCGCCTTGCGCCGCACCGACTTCGCATTCGATCCCGAGCGCGACCAGTACACCTGCCCGGGCGGCAAGCTCCTCGCAGCATCGCCGCAACTACACGACCCCCGCTCAGGCATCACCAAGGACGGGGCCCGGCTCTACCGGGCCAGCAAGCTGGACTGCGAGAGGTGCCATCTCAAACCCCGCTGCTGCCCGAACAGGCCTGCCCGAACGATCCCGCGACACCTCCATGAAGATGCACGCGACGTTGCCCGGGCGCTCTACGACACGTCGGCCTTCGATCAGTCTCGCCGTGATCGCAAGAAGGTCGAGATGCTGTTCGCGCATCTCAAGCGCATCCTGAAGCTCGGCCGGCTACGCCTGCGCGGTCCCTGTGGCGCGCGTGACGAGTTCCTGCTCGCTGCAACCGCCCAGAACCTCAGAAAGCTCGCCAAGCTCAGGCCGAAACTGCCGCCCACAGCCCAACCCGCGTGACAAAGCAGGAGGATTGACCGCCAGACACCGATTTCAAGTCGAAACGACATCAACACCCGGCCAACAGCCGGGCACCTAACGTCGGCTTCTGTCAGAAGCGGACACCCACACCGTCAGCCTCGCTGACTAAATCAACAAAATCTGCCACAAGTACGCGCTCGTGATGCTGCCGGGCTATGTCGCAGTTCCGGCCGAAGAAGACCTTCACCGGCTCACGCTATGAGATTATTTCGGCGATGTCGCATTGGTTCCTGTAGGTCGGCCATGCGCCAAATAGCGTTGAAAAACTCGGCTTGAATGGCGGTTTGGGACCTGATTTACTCGATTGAGGCGGCAATCGAGGGTGATCGGGATGATGGGGCGCCAGGAGCATCGGCAGGGCCATCTTTTCTATCAATTTGACCTGCAGTTGGTGGTCCCTGCGGACCATCTGCTACGCGGATCGCGCATTTTCTGATGCTGTCCCTCCGAGTGGTGTAGCTGGCGCTGATCGTCACCGTGATGTTCGGCGCGGGCCTGCTTGATCAGGATGCCACGGCGGGCAGGCTGATGACGGGATCATCGCCCATCGGCGCGATGGTTTCCAGCGTCATGTAGCGGGCGCGCTGGACGGCCCACTCATCGTTCTGTTCGAGGAGCAGCGCGCCGACGAGGCGGACGATGGCGTCATCGTTGGGGAAGATGCCGACGACGTCGGTGCGGCGCTTGATCTCGCCGTTGAGCCGCTCGATCGGATTGGTCGAGTGCAGCTTCGCGCGGTGTTCCTTGGGAAAGGACATGTAGGCCAGCACGTCGTGCTCGGCGTCGTCCATCAGCGTGGCGAGCTTCGGCACCTTGGGCCGGATCTGGTCGGCGACCGCGCGCCACTGGGTGCTGGCGGCCTCGGCGGTGTCCTGGGCGAAGGCGGTGGCGATGAAGGCCGAGACCACGCGTCGCCCGCTCTTCCCGGCATGGGCGAGGGCATTGCGCTGGAAGTGGACGCGGCAGCGCTGCCAGGTGGCGCTGAGAACCTTCGACACGGCGGCCTTGATGCCCTCGTGGGCGTCGCTGATGACCAGCTTCACGCCCCGCAGGCCGCGCCGCGTCAGCTTGCGCAGGAACTCCGTCCAGATCGGTTCGGCCTCGGAGGTGCCGATTTCCAGACCCAGAACCTCGCGCCGCCCGTCGGTGTTCACGCCGATGGCGATGATGACGGCCACCGACACGATCCGCCCGCCGCGCCGGACCTTGAGGTAGGTCGCATCGATCCAGAGGTAGGGCCAATCGCCCTCGAGCGGGCGGGTGAGGAAGGCCTTCACCTTGCCGTCGATCTCCTCGCACAGGCGGCTGACCTGGCTCTTGCTGATCCCGGACATGCCCATCGCCTTGACGAGGTCATCGACCGACCGCGTCGAGATGCCTTGAACATAGGCCTCCTGGATCACCGCCGTCAGCGCCTTCTCGGCCATCCGCCGCGGTTCGAGGAAGCCCGGGAAGTAGCTGCCCTTCCTGAGCTTCGGGATGCGCAACTCGACCGTCCCGGCGCGTGTCTCCCAGTCCCGGTCGCGGTAGCCGTTGCGCTGCGCCCGCCGTGCAGGGTCCTTCTCGCCATAGGCCGCGCCCGTTACAGCGCCGACCTCCAGCTCCATCAGGCGCTCGGCGGCAAAGCCGATCATCTCGCGCAGCAGATCAGCGTCGGGGGCCTTCTCCACGAGGTCGCGGAAGCTCATCATGTCGGTGGTCATCGGTGGTCCTCTCGGTCCTGGGTTGGCCTAAGCAACCAGACCCTACCGGAACATCGCCGGTGACCACCTCACCCAGAACCTACACCACGCTCAGGGACAGCATCCATTTTCTAGACCTGAGCGGGCTGCGCCGACACCTGGCGCCGTTCTACAGCCACACAGGCCGTCCTTCGATTGACCCCGAGTTGATGATCCGGATGCTGGTGATTGGCTATGCCTATGGCATCCGCTCTGAGCGGCGGCTTTGCGAGGAGGTCAAGCTCAATCTGGCCTATCGCTGGTTTTGCGGGCTCAGCATCGAAGATGGGGTCCCCGACCACTCGAGCTTCTCGAAGAACCGCCATGGCCGGTTTCGGGAGAGCGATGCATTCCGGCATGTTTTCGAGACCGTGGTGGATCGGGCGATCCGGGCCGGGCTCGTCGGCGGCGAGGGTTTTGCAGTCGATGCCAGCGAAGTCCTGGCCGATGTGCGCAAACGTCGGCGGGTCGCTGCCGGGGAGGCGATCGACTGGACCGATCCGGCGCTCGATACGCGGCCTGTGCGCGAATATCTCGCTGCCCTTGATCGCGCCGCGGAAACTGGCCAGGTCCCGACCAAGCAGATCTCTCTGACCGATCCTTCGGCGCACTGGACCGCAGCCAAAGGCGGCCTGCCGGTCTTCGCCTATTCGGGCAACTGCCTGGTCGATCTCGAAGCCGGGATCGTGGTGGACACAGAGGCCACGACCGCGCTCAGGACCGAGGAGGTGCGGGCGGCGCAGGAAATGATCGACCGGGTAGAGGCCAGGCACGCGATCACCCCGGACCGCCTGGCAGCCGACACCGCCTATGGTTCGGGTCCGACGCTCTCCTGGCTGGTAGAGGAGAAGGGGATCGAGCCGCACATCCCGGTCTGGGACAGGACCGACGGCAAGCCGGAGACCTTCGGTTGGTCCGCGTTCCAGTGGGATGAGGCCGGCGACTGCTACCACTGCCCGGCCGGCCATGTCCTGACCGCCCGAGGCCGGGTGACGGTGGACAACACCATCATCTACCGCGCCTCCAAGTTCGATTGCGACACCTGCCCGCTGAAGCCGCGCTGCTGCCCGAACACCCCGGCTCGCCGGATCGCCCGGTCCGTTCACGAGGACGCCCGTGACTACACCCGCCAGCTCGCGCAGACCGAGGCCTATGCCCGGTCCCGCAACGACCGCAAGAAGGTCGAGATCGTCTTCGCCCACATGAAACGGATCATCGGCCTGCGCCGTTTCCGCCTCCGCGGTATGACCGGAGCCTGCGACGAACTCCTGCTCGCCGCGACCGCACTCAATTTGCGCAAGCTCGCAAAAATGATCTGGAGGCCACCAATCACGGGCGCAGTATGTCCTGGATGACCACAAAACCCCGGAGACGCAGCCCCAAGCCGCCAGACAGGCGGCAAGGGGCACAGAAGACCAATGCCATGCCCGTCAGTCAGTCACCTAAATCCGCCGCCGAATGCCAAAATCTCAGCGAGTTTTTCAACGCTATTTGGTGGTAAACCGCCGTTCGGGTATGCGCGCTCAGACATGTTCGACAAACGGCGCATGATGATGGAGAGTTGGGCCGGGTATCTGGAGGCGCAGCGCCACTACTCTCGGAAAGTCATGACCCTCAGATGAGGGACGTTGGCTCCGCAATCCCGCCGGTCGACCGGGAACCGCGCAGCGAAGGTTCCCGAACCGATGATGGGGAGTCGAATTTGATGCTAGGTCCAACGATGCAATCAGACGTAATCAGCAAGGCGCTGGATGCTTGGAAATCGACGCGGCCAGAGGCAGCCCATGAATTCACTGATAGACGATTTTGGGTGCTGTCCGTAGTGTCGGAGCATTGCCAACAGGTCGCTCTGTACCTCTCACGCTTCGCAAAGACAATGAACCCGTTCTGGGTCGACGAAGCTCTACAAGTCTGTTTCCGGCGCGGACTACCAATGATCAAAACGCTCGAAACTGCCCCACACGGCCGTGATGGCGATTCGAGGAGCCAGGAACCAGCCCGTGAGTTCATGAATGTCCAGCGCAGCAAACTCAAGGACGTGGCATTCTTTCGAATGGCTGCCCATATCCTTGGCGAGGCCACCATCGGCAAGGCCACGGTCGCCGCCGCAGCAAGGGAAGCGGCCCGCTGGTTAGACAAGACTGATGCCGGAAAATCGACGGTGAAGGCGAGCACACTCGAACGGGATTTTCCCGCTTGGAAACGAGAGGGCACCTTGGTGGTGTCTGCTCGAGGCTGAATGCAAAGCTCTATCCCCCAGTGATCGAGCGGATTTTCTCAAGCGATCCGCTGATCGTTTCGGGTCATTGCCGATGGTGCCCGAGGGATCGATCGGCGAGCGCCGCTGACGGGGCTCACCCCACGTTTCATCCTCCCCTCCCATCGGTGCCCTTGTCGGGCATCATCCAAGGCGAGCCAAAGCAGCCTTGGAGCAACCTGCAATGACAGAGCGCATCTTGAGACGACCGGAGGTGGAAGTCCGCACCGGGCTTTCACGCTCGACCCTTTACGCTCAGATGGCCGAGGGCGCCTTCCCGAAGCCTTTGCGGCTCGGCAAGCGCGCCGTAGGCTGGACCGTGACCGCGATCACCGGATGGCTGGAAAGCCGGAGGCAACCGATGCGGTGTGAGAGCGGTCCGGGCGTCGATCGCGCCGGCGCCGCGCAGTGCCGGCCCGGCGCTGTGGGTCCGCCGCCGACGACAGCGGCATGATCGCGCGCCTTTGTGATCGGCACCGGGCGAACCTCTGCAAAGACCGCTTCCAGAAAGCGCAGAAGCCGAGAGACGGTGAGAGATACGGCCGGGCCCGCTGCGCGGCGCTGAACCCCGCCGTGCTTGTCATACTCGCCGCGCGCCCGGCGTGCATCGGGATGGTGCGCGCATGATGAACGCCGCAACCCTCACCCGGACGCTCGGTGGCCGGTGGTACGGCTCCTACGGCCTCGCGTTCTGCCCGGCGCACGACAACCGGCGCACGCCCGCGCTCTCGCTCGCCGACGGCGAGGACGGACGGCTCCTCGCCACCTGCCACGCGGGTTGCAGCTTCCCGAACATCCGTCGCGGCCCTCCGCGCGCGCGAACTGGTCGCAGGGTCCGCCTCGCACTCGCGCCCATCCGGGCCGTACCGGCTGCGTCGCCCGGCGGAAGAGAAGGCCGAGGCCGGAGAAACGGTCGGCGCAGGCGCACCGGCTCTGGCAGGCGGCGGCAGCTCATCGCGGGCACGCTCGCCGAGCGAATATCTCCGAGAGCGCAGCATCACCTGCCCGCTGCCGGAGACACTCCGGTTCCAGCCGAGTGCTGGCACGGCGCCACGCTCGCCGGCTGCCCGCGCTGGTGGCGCTGGTCGAGGGGCGACGGTTTCGCGGTCCACCGGACATATCTCGGTCCTGACGCACGAGAAGGCAACGATAGAGCCCGCCAAGGCGATGCTCGGCCCCTGTGTAGGCGGCGCAGTACGGCTCTCGGAGGCTCGCGGCCCGCTCGTGGTGGCCGAGGGCGTCGAGACGGGCCTCTCGCTTCTCTGCGGGCTCCTGCGCGGTCCTGCGACGGTCTGGGCCGCGCTCTCGACCTCTGGCATGAAGGCGCTCAACCTGCCCGTGGCAGCCTGGGCGGCTGATGATCGCCGCCGACGGCGACGCGCCGGGCAGGGCGGCCGCGCATGCACTGGCCGAGCGTGCCACGGCGCTCGGCTGGGAGGTGTCGCTCCTGCCCGCCCCCGAGGGGCGCGACTGGAACGACGTGATCCGGGGGAGGGTCGCGGCATGAACCGGCCGGAACCGATCCCGTTCAAGGCCGAGGGGCCGCAGCCGCTCCTGCGCGAGTTGCCAGAGGGTGCGCCCTATCCGGTGGAGGCCCTCGGCCCGCTGCGCGGCGCAGTGGAGGCGGTGCAGGGCATGACGCTTGCCCCGGTCGCGATCCCGGCGCAGTCGGCGCTGGCCGTGGCCTCGCTCGCCGTGCAGGGGCATCGCCGATGTGGAGACCCTGGCGGCAGCTTCGGCGCCGCTCGCTCTATGCCCTCACCATCGCGCGAAAGCGGAGAGCGCAAGTCTTCCTGCGACCGGCCCCTGATGGCGGAACTGCGCGCGCATGAACGCCAACAGGCCAAGGCCCGGCGCGACGAAATGGTTGCCTGGCACAACCGGCATGCGCTCTGGAAAGGCGAGCGCGACCGCATCCTGGCGCGAGGCAAAGACCGGCAAGGGCGAGAAGCGCGCTGCGGCGCCGGCCGACCTGCACGCGCTGGGTGCCGAACCGGCTGCGCCGCCTCGCTGACCAGCGCACGGTGACGGAACCGACCTTCGAGGGGCTGACGCGTCCCTTTGTCGAGGGCCAGCCCTCGCTCGGCATTTTCGCCGGACGAGGGCGGGCAGTTCATCGGCGGGCATGGCATGAACTCGCGACAATCGGCAGAAGACGCTGGCCGGCGCTGAACGGCCTCTGGGGCGGCAATCCGATCCGGCGCACCCGGCGGGGGACGGGGCGGTCACGCTGTTCGGCCGGCGGCTTGGCCATTCACCTGATGCTGCAGCCCGAGGTCGCGCGTCCGCTGCTGGCCGACCCGATGGCGAGCGGCACCGGCTTCCTGCCGCGCTGCCTGATCGCGAACCGCCGAGCACCATCGGCACCCGCCTGCATGCTCGGACCGGCGCGACGACGCGGCCTTGCGAGCCTTCTGCGTCCGGCTGCCGACCATCCTTGAAACCCCGATGCCGATGGACCCCGAGACGCGCGAACTGGAGCCGCGCCGGTTGCCGCTCTCGATCGGCGGCGCAAAGGCTTCTGATCGGCTTCTCCGATGCCATCGAGCGCAGCAGGCGCCGGGCGGCGATCTCGCCCATGTTACCGCTCATGCCTCCAAGGCGGCGGAGCAGGCCTGCCGGATCGCGGCGCGTGCTAACCCTCTGGCGAGAATCTGGTGCCGCCGTGGTGACGGCCGAGCCGATGGGATGGGGCATCGACCTGGCGCAGTTCTATCTCGGCGAGGCTGTGCGCTTGGCCAACGCCGCCACCGTCTCGGCGGAAATCGAACGAGCGGAGGCGCTCCGGAAATGGCTGCTGAAGAGCTGGCCAGAAGAGACGATCCTGCTGCGTGAAGTGATGCGGTTAGGCCCGGCCCGAGGGGCACTGCAGGAAAGCCCAAAGGCAAAGGCGGCAATCGCGCTCCTGGAAAGCCATGGATGGCTCTTCCGGTTGCCGGAAGGCACGGTCGTTCGCGGCGCGGCGCGGAAGGACGCTTGGAGGATCGTGAGGCCCTGCCATGTGGTTTGACGTGCAGGCGGCGCTCGCTGAGATGAATCGGCCGCCGGCCTCCGGCGAACCTTCCGCGGAAGGCCACGGCGTTACCCGTGTCGCACATGTCGCACGTGTCGCACGTGCCCCGAGCCGGAAACCGGGAATTCCGGCGCCAGTGGCAGGAGAGCCCGAGGGCCATGCGCCGGAATGGCCGGATTTATTTGAGCCGCGCTCCGTGATCCTGATATTCGACCCCTCTCACAGAGAACCACAGGCAAGGCCTCGAGGGGCGCTCGCCAAAGGCAGCAGGCCCGAGACCGATCGGAACGGGATTGCCGAAGTCATCACCCTCTTCGGGCTCCGAAGGGCGACGATGCGAGGCACTCCGAACTGTGCACCAGAAGCCGTGAAAGGATGACCCGACCATGCGCGATCCGAGTCTGACCCAGGACACCCACGTCGATCTGCTTGAATCGGCTGCAAGCATTGACCGCGAAATTCAGGCGGCGAAGCTCGGATTGAAGCCATTGCAGGTTGATTGGGCTAGATTCTATGTCGGTCCGGCCCGGTACAGCGCGGCCGAGGCGTCACGCCTAGCCGGCGTCCACGAGCGCACCGGACGCGGCTGGCGTGACCGCGAGGACGTGCGCAAATACTGTGCGGCTCTAATCAAGCGCGAGGCGCATCGGATCCATGTATCCCGGAGCTCGATCATCCAGGAGTTGGCGTTTATCGCGTTCAGCGATGTTGCGGAACTCTTCGAGAGCTTCAAATCTGAGAGTAGAGACGATCGGAGACCGCCACGATTGCGCGACCTGTCGAGTCTTCCCCGGCACCTCTCGCGGGCCATCAAGTCGGTGAAGTTCCGCGAGGACGGAGCTGTCACGGAGATTGCGTTCCACGACAAACTCAAAGCGCTGCAGCTATTGGGGTTGGCTTGGCGGTTGTTCGACGGCGAGCAGTCAACTGAGCAGGACCAGGGGCCACAGTGGACTGGATTCCAGATAATCGCGCCCGTGAAGTCCGAACAGGAACATTGATGCATAGCTTACGCGCACCTTGCGCCTCACGATTAGTTCATCCGTCTGCAAAAGCCATGGGATGATTGTTGTGCCGTTGGTGGCGGCGCAAATCTTATGTAAAGCTTACAGATTGCCTCGGAATACATTGGATGGTAGAAGAAATATGTAGAGCATGGGGCGATACGCTTTTTCACATATCCGAGCGAGCCGTCAGGAACGGGACGTATTTGTGCCGTCTCCGACGACGGACGGGCAGTAGAGTCTTCACACAGTGATCCGCGATGGAAGCCGCTCACTCCTTCCCGTCGGCTGGCGCACAGCCGGCGCGTGTCATGGCGCTTTGGCCCGGAGGGCCAATCCTGCAACGGGTGATCAGACGCTGCCATCGGCTTGCCGGGCGCGGCTCTGGCCAAGCATCCAGCGGGACGAGAGCGCTGAATCGCCTTACGAGTGGCACTTCAACGAAGTTCCCCCTCAGGTCACCATCTACGCCGTAAGAATGGGTGCGACCGATCCATTGGCCCTGGTCGCGGAAGTGAACTGGAGGCAACTTCCGCGGGAGATCGCGGATCTACCGGAAGCGAAGGGTTGACCATGAATTTGGAGCGGGCGATTGAGATTGCCGTAAACGCCCACATGGGCCAGATCGACAAAGGCGGAGAGCCTACATATTGCATCCGCTGCGCGTGATGCAGGCATGCCGCACCGGGCCGGCGCAGATCGTCGCGGTTTTGCACGATGTCATCGAGGACACAGACTGGACGATCGCTCGATTGCGCATGGAGGGTTTCGATGAATCTATCCTGGCCGCACTCGATGCGGTCACGAAGCGCGACGGCGAAGAATATCAGGACTTCGTTAGCCGCGCGGCACAGAACTCGATCGCACGTGAGGTGAAGCTGGCCGATATCCGGGACAATATGGATCTGACCAGAATTGCCAACCCCACCGAACGAGATCGTCACCGCATTGAGAGGTATAAGTCAGCACTCGGCCTCTTGACCTCGGATATGCATCAACCCCGAAGGTGATCAACCACCAAGTCTGCGAAATTCATTTCTCTAGCTGGGTGATCGACGCAGCCCGATGTGAGGGCCCCGAAGGATCTCTAGGGTGTGTGCGACTCAGCCCAATCCTTGGAGGCCTTGGGCCGGGTGGGGGAAATTTTGGGGGAAATGTTCATAGTGTTTTGCATTAACTCTTTG